>NZ_JAHDTF010000017.1 GCF_018531465.1 Sphaerisporangium fuscum | reverse complement strand
CGTGTTACTCACCCGTTCGCCGCTCGAGTACCCCGAAGGGCCTTTCCGCTCGACTTGCATGTGTTAAGCACGCCGCCAGCGTTCGTCCTGAGCCAGGATCAAACTCTCCAAACAATGTCTGAAGAAATCCCGACAGACACCACACACCGTGGCGCCAATCAAAGGAACCATCCCCACACCCCACAGGGCGTGGAAGACGGAGGTAATGCATATTCATGCACTGGCTTTTAACACACTGTTGAGTTCTCAAGAAACGGACGCGTACACTGTCAGAGTCGAGAGCTAACTCTCGCCCCCTCCAGGGCGTACATTTCGTATTCTGATCTTATCAGATCCGGTCAATCCCGGTCAAATCTTTCGATCTTCTCGGAATCATCCGAACCGACAGGTTCCGGACCGCCCTGTCTCCAGAGCAACCCTTCTAACTTACCCGTTCATTCGGACAGATGCAATCTTAGTGCACCAGCCGGGATGGTCGGGACAGTCAGCGCGGGCGCGGACATGCGTCAGAGCCTTCAAGATTGTTTGGATCTCTCGGGGCCTGATCGCCGCCCAACGAGGGAAGACTCTAGCAGCATCTCGGGAGTGCCCGACGCCACTTTGGTGTGAGGTAAACCTTTCCCCCCTCTCAGCCATCCCAAACAGCGGGCGATTCGCGCCGGGGCAACCCGCCGGTAAGTCATCCGCAATCGCCAGCCGTTACGAAGAGGGTGCGGGACCCGCAGGCACCACCCCGGTGCCTGGGCCCCCACCCGTGGAGGTGGTCATCATGACGCGGTCGGAGTTCGACGACATCCGCGCCCACATCGCGGCCGAGGAGGGCGACTCGGACGATCTCCTGCAGATCGCCCGCACCCTGCTCGACGATTTGGAGCAGGCACGTCTGCGCGAGGCGACCCTTCGTGCGCGTTACCTGAACCTGCTGACGGCCGCCCGGGCCACCATGGCCGCCGGCACCGTCGGCGATCCCGATCCGCTGACGTTCCTTCGGCACGAGCTCGCCAAGCGCGGGCAGCTGCCGACCGGAGATGAGGACGTGACCCGCATCCTGTCCGACGCCCACATGGCGGAGGCCCTGCTTGCCCAGATGGACGAGACGCCCCCGAACCATCACCACACCGCCTCGAGGATGCGCCGTTGTACGGGGCCCGCTCGCAGGCTCCCCCGCTGACTCACCTTGCGGAACCGGCCCGAGCTATCGGGATGACTCCTTTGCCCTGATATGAGGGTCATCCTGGGAGACTTCCCCCATGGGGAAGATAGGGCTGAACTGGGCAGCTGTAGCGCTGGTAGCGGTGTTCGGCCTACTTTGGCTGGGTGTGGTGGTGTTCGCGGCCACCACCACGCCCGCATGGCTACGCGTCGTCCAAGGCGCTTTCAGCCTCGCCCTCATCTCGTGGGCGATCGCGAAGTCGGTGTTCCTGATCAGATCCACATGACTCCCCTTCCGCAGCGACGGGACCCGGAGCACTTCACGTGGAACTACTTGGCGTCCCCGTAGCAGGACACCGCCACAGCCTCCATCGGAATGCGGACCGGTGTGTCGCCGAACAACAGACGGGTGGCGTCCCCGGCCGCTCGGCTCACCGCCGCCGACACCTCGGGCACGAGCTCTTCGGGGCAGTGCACCATCACCTCGTCGTGCTGGAAGAACACGAGCCTGGCGGGTGAGGGGAGCGATCCGCGCAGCAGCGCCATCAGGGTGAGCGCCCATTCGGCCGCGGTGGCCTGGACGACGAAGTTGCGCGTGAACCTGCCGCGGTCGCGAGCCGCACGGCCTCCTTCGGGGCCGGAGACGAGCCGCGACCAGTTGGCGGACGGCGGCGGGCACGTACGCCCGAGCCAGGAGCGCACCAGGCGGCCCTCCTCGCCGGCCTTCGCGGCGTCCTCGACGAAGGCGTAGGCCTGGGGGAAGCGCTGGCGCATGATGGCCAGCAGCTTGGGGGCGTCGCCACTGGTGCCGCCGTACATCGCCGAGAGCATCGCGATCTTGGCGTTGTCGCGCGCGCCCCCGAAGGCCTGGGCGAGAGCGGCGTACAGGTCGATCTCTCCGGCGGCGCGGGCGAGCCCTCTGTCGCCCGCCATGGCGGCGAGCACCCGCGGCTCCAACTGCGCGGCGTCGGCGACGACGAGCCGCCACCCGTCGTCCGCGACGACCACGCGGCGCATCACCTTGGGGATCTGGAGCGCGCCTCCCCCGCTGGTGGCCCAGCGGCCCGACACCACGCCCCCGACGACGTATTCGGGACGGAACCGGTGACCCCGCACCCACTGCTGCGCCCACGTCCAGCCATGGAAGCTGTAGAGCCTGGCGAGCTCCTTGTAGGCCAGCAGCGGCGCGACCGCCGGATGGTCGACCTGTTTGAGCACGTGTGACCGGGTCGAGGAGACGGTGAGCCCTGCCGCCTTGAAGGCCTTGACGATCTGCTGGGGAGAGTCGGGGTTGACGGTGGTGCCGAAGGCGGCGCCGATCTGGTCGGCGAGCGCCTGGAGCTTCGCGGGACGCATGCCGTGGACGGGCCGGGGCCCGAGAAGCTCGGTGAGGAGCGCGTCGTGGACGTCTTCACGCCAGGGCATGCCGTCGTGGCTCATCTCCGCGGCGATCAGGGCTCCGGCGGACTCGGCGGCGACGAGCAGCCGGAAACGGGCGGGATTCTCGGTGGCGTCGATCCGGGCGAGTTGGTCGAGGTAGACCTCGGTGACGTCGATCTGGGCGGGCTCGGGCTCGAACAGGGTGTCCTGCACGACGTGGACGCCCGCCGTTTCGTCGGGAACCGGAAGGCCGTGCAGCCTGGCGTAGGCGGCCTCCGCCGAGCGGGGCTCGCCGTACCTGCCCTCGTGGCCGAGCAGCAACGACTCGGTGAGCGTCAGATCGTGGCACCGCGCCAGTCGTACGCCACGGGCCAGGAGCGCCGGATAGACCGAGCGCGTGTCGGCCCAGATCCACCGGGGGCGGCCGGCCTGCTCCAGCTCGCCCATGGCCTGTGGGAGATCGGCGACATGCGTGACGCCCTCATCCAGCGGCCGCAGGGTGCCGCCGGAGCCGTCGGCAGTCACCGCGATCCGCATACCGCGAGGGTATCGAAGCACACCGACATCCTTCGATCAGAGGTTCGAGTCCAGGCGCACCCCGGAACTGCGGGTGAACGGGCGACACCCCTGCCGGTCACGGCGTTGCGTCCGCCGGACGGATGGCCGAGGCTGAACCCATGCTCGCGTTGATCAAGGCATGCCATCCCGGACCGACCGCGGTCGTCACGGCCGCCGGCTGCGCCATCGCGGCCACCGCCGGCAGAGGCCCCGGCGGCACGCTTCTGGTGGGCGCTGCCGTGCTCGCCGGGCAGTTGTCGATCGGCTGGAGCAACGACTGGATCGACCGCGCCCGTGACCGCGCCATCGGCCGGCCTGACAAACCTCTCACCGGCGACTCGGTCGCACCGCGGACGGTGGCCGTCGCGGCGTTCACCGCGCTGGCCCTGTGCGCGGCGCTGTCGCTGGCGTGCGGCCTCCTGGCCGGTACGGTGCACCTGCTCGCCGTCGCCTGCGGCTGGCTGTACAACCTGCGGCTCAAGCTCGGCGCGGCGTCGCCGCTCCCCTTCGCCGTGGCCTTCGGCCTGCTGCCGGCGTTCGTCACGCTGGGGCTGCCCGGACATCCCTGGCCCGCGTGGTGGGCGCTCGCCGCGGGGGCGCTGCTGGGTACGGGCGCCCACTTCACCAACGTCCTGCCGGATCTTCCGGATGACCTCGCGCTCGGCGTACGAGGTCTGCCGCAGCGCCTCGGCCCGACGTGGGCGAGGCTCGGCGCCGCCCTGTTGCTGGTCGCCGCGTCCATGGTGATCGCCCTCGCTCCGGAGCGGAGCGGAGGGCCGATCACGGTGACCGGCCTGGCGGCGGTGGGCGTGGCGCTGATCGCGGGGCTGGTCATGGCGCGGCGCTCGGTGCGCCGGGCCGCGTTCACGGTGATCGTCGCGGTCGCCCTGATCGACCTGGTGATGTTCGTCGCCCAAGGGGGGCGGCTGGTGTGAGCACAGCAAAAAGGCCCTGATCTGATGATCAGGGCCTTTCGTGGTAGCGGGGGCAGGATTTGAACCTGCGACCTCTGGGTTATGAGCCCAGCGAGCTACCGAGCTGCTCCACCCCGCGTCGGCTTGCGTTGCAAGACTATCGACCCGGTGGAGCAGTGGCAAATCGCGTTCGGTGGGGGGGCCGATGCCGGCCGCCCCCACCCGGTGGTCATGACTTCGAGCTGGGCGTCGATGAAGGTGGGGGTGTCGGCGTGGGCGTCGCCGTGAGCGCCGACGCCGACGAGGGCGCCGGGGTGGCCGTCGGCGACGGCGCCGCCTTCTGCTGTCCCAGAGCCGACTGGAGATCCTTCAGCGCCTGCTCGAGCCGCTTCTGCGCCTCTCCGTAGGCGGCGAAGTCACCGCTCTTGATCGCCTTCTGGCCGTCGTCGTACGCCTTCTGGGCGTTGGCGTAGGCCTGGGTGAGCTCCGTGGACGTCCCGGGGGTGTTCGGCTGGGTGGGGACGTTCGGCGTGGTGGGCTGCTGCCCGACCTGCCCGAACACCTGCTCGAGGGCGTCCTGCAGCGTGTTGCCGATTCCCACGTCGTTGCCGAACATCACCAGCACACGGGCCAGCGTCGGGTAGCGCGCGGAGTTCTGCACCTTGGGCTGGACGTAGACCGGCTCGACGTACAGCAGGCCCCCGCCGAACGGCAGGGTGAGCAGGTTGCCGTTCAGCGTCTCGGTCGTGCCGCCGATCCGTAGCTCGTTCAGGACGCTGGCGGCCTTGGTGTCGAAGGTGTTCTGCGCCTGTTTGGGGCCGGGGATGGTGGTGTCGCTGGGCAACTGCAAGATGCTGATCTGGGCGTCGGCCTCGCCCGCCGCGTCCACCGCCATGAACGCCGCCAGGTTGTCCCTGCTGGTCGGCACCAGTGTGGTGGTGAGCGAGAAGCGGGGCTGCTGGTCGCCCGGCATCTTGAGGGTCACGTAGTACGGCGGCTGCTTGGTCTTGGTGCTCGCCGGGTCCTCCGGGACCTTCCAGAAGTCCTGCGCGCCGTAGAAGGCGTTGGCGTCGGTCACGTGGTACTGGCTGAGGATGTCGCGCTGCACCTTGAAGAGGTCTTCGGGGTAGCGCAAGTGGTTCTTCAGCTCGGTGGGGATCTTGGACTTCGGCTGGATGATCCCGCCGAAGGCCTTCTCCCAGGTCCGCAGCAGCGGGTCCTTGTCGTCCCAGGCGTAGAGCGTGACGGTGCCGTCGTAGGCGTCGACCGTCGCCTTGACCGAGTTGCGGATGTAGTTGATCTGGTCGCGCGGCTGCTGCTGCTGGGGAGCGAGCAACTTGTCGGTGGAGGTGTCGCGGGTCATGTCACCGAAGCTGCGGCGCTCGGCGTAGGGGTAGTCCTCCGACATGGTGTAGCCGTCGACGATCCACTGGACGCGCTTGTTGACGATCGCGGGGTACGGGTCGCCGTCGAGGGTGAGGAAGGGGGCCACCTGCTGGACGCGCTGGCGGGGGTCGCGGTTGTAGAGGATGCGCGACTGGTCGTTGATGGCGGACGACAGCAGGAGGTTGGTCTCGCCGTACTTGCCGGCGTAGAGCAGGCGGTTGAAGAAGTTCCCGATGGAGACGCCACCCTTGCCGGCGTAGGTGGTGTCGACCTGGCCGCTGCCCTGGCCGTTGTTGCTCTGCTCGGGATAGTCGAGCTCCTTGTGGCCGCCGACGATGGAGTACTCGGGAGAGTGCTCACCGAAGTAGATGCGCGGCTCGAAGTCGCCGAGGCCGTTGGTGGGCGGGATGTCCTTGACGACGAAGTCGGGCTTACCCTGGTCGATCTTGCTACCGGGGCTGGCCACGAAGCCGAAGCCGTGGGTGTAGACCAGGTGGTCGTTGATCCAGTTTCTCTCGGGCGGAGTGCCGATCTCACGGACGGCGACCACGGTGTCGCGAGAGACACCGTCGATGGTGTACCGGTCGACGTCGAGCTGCTCGGGGAACTGGTAGTAGCCCTTGATCTGCTGGAGCTGCTCGTACGTCGGGGAGACCACGGTGGGGTCGAGCAGGCGGACACCCGGGATGGTGGAGGCCTCGCTCTGCAGGGACTGCTGGTTGCCCTGCGCCTGAGTCTTGGCGCCGTACGGCGTCACCTTGGCCGACGCGACGCCGTAGGCCTCTCTGGTCGCGGCGATGTTCTTCCCGATGTACTCCTGCTCCTTGCTCTGCTGGTTCGGCTTGACCTGGAACTGCTCGACGAGCGCGGGGTACACGCCGCCGACCAGCACCGCCGACAGCACCAGGAGCCCGAGGCCGACACCGGGGAGCATGCCGCCGGGCCGTACGACTCCGGCGAAGAAGAGCGCGGCGCAGATCAGGGCGATGATCGCCAGGATGCTCTTGGCGGGAAGCACGGCGTGGATGTCGGTGTACGAGGCGCCGAAGGTCTTGCCGCGGTCGGAGAAGACCAGACCGAACCGGTCGACCCAGTAGGCGACGGCCTTGAGCAGCACGAACAGGCCCACCAGCACCGACAGGTGGACCCTGGCGGCGCGGGTGGCGTGCAGGCCCGGCGACTGCAGGCGGAACCCGCCGTACAGGTAGTGGACGATCGCCGCGAGGACGATCGAGATGATCACCGCCGTGAACAGGAAGTTCAGCACCATCCGGATGAACGGATAGGTGAACATGAAGAACGAGATGTCTAGACCGAACTGCGGGTCGTTCTTGCCGAAAGGCGTGGCGTTGACGAAAAGCAGCCACGTCTTCCACTGCGCCGCGGTGGAGGAGCCGGTGAACAGGCCCAGCACCGCCAGCCCGAGGAGGAAGATCGCCCTACGGTGGGGGTCGATGGCCGCTCGGTAGCGGTCGGCGCCGGAGGTGCCCCTCTCGAACATCGTCATCGCGAACAGGGGACGTGAGCGATAGGCGATGATCATGTTGCCGCCGACGACGACGCCCATCAGGAGCGCGCCGAAGACGAACAGCAACAGCTGGGTGACCAGCATCGTGGAGAACACCGAGGTGTACCCCACCGAGTCGAACCACAGCCAGTCGGTGAAGACACCGGCGAAGACGAAGAACAAAATGACGATCGCCACCAAGGCGATCGCGACGGGAATGAGAAGCCGCGGCCGGCGGGGCAATCGCATCGCCCGACCCGCGCCGGGGTTCCGGAAGGTCAAGGCCCACCCCTAAATTTCACGAGTAACGGTCCGTGTCATGGCAACCTACACCGGTGATGGCGCGGTCACGCTCCGAGCCCTCGGGGCGTCCGGGCCGCGACGTGCGGCCCGCCGCCACCGATGGGGACGGCTGCGGGAACGGCCTGCAGCACGCGCGTCGCCACCGGATGAGACGCCCGCGTACACGTGGCCCAACGGCTCGGGGGTGCCGCGGGTTCCCCGCCCGCCGGCCCCGCCGGTCGAGAGGGTGAAGATCGGAATCGGCCGGGAGGCTCACCGGGCCGGACAACCAGCCACTTGCCCCGACCCCGCCCGGAGCTTGTCGATCGCCTGGACCGCCTCGTGCATCGTGCTCACCTTCACGAGGCGAAGGCCCTTGGGCACGGCCTGCACGGCTTCGTCGCAGTTGTCGGCGGGAGTCAGGAAGATCGTGGCGCCGGCGTCGCGGGCGCCCACCATCTTCTGCTGGATGCCGCCGATCGGGCCGACCTTGCCGTCGGCGGTGATGGTGCCGGTGCCCGCGATGGACATGCCGCCCGTGAGCGCGCCGGGGGTCAGCTTGTCGTAGATGCCGAGGGAGAACATCAGCCCGGCGCTGGGGCCGCCCACGTCGCCGACATTGACGTCGACGGTGAAGGGGAAGGTGAACTTGGGGTTGGCCATCATGACGCCCACGATGGTGCCGTCCTTGCCGGCCACGGTGCCGACGTCGACGGTGAGCTGCTTGCCGTCGCGGATGACGCCGAACCGCACCTGCTCGCCGGGCTTGTGCCTGCGCACGCCGGCGGCGACCTCCTCGATGCTCTGGACCGGGGCGCCGTCGACGTCGGTGATCGCGTCACCCGCGCGCAGCTTGCCCTCGGCGGGCTTGCCCTTCTGCGTGGAACCCACCGGGACGACGACCTTGACCGGGATCTTCAGCTCGTTCATCGCGGCCGCCGTGGCGTCCTGCTGCGAGCTGGTCATCTCCTGGATGTTCTGCTGATCGACCTCTTTGACCGACACCGACTTGGGGAAGATCGTCTCTTCGGGGACGACGGCGACGGTCGGGTCCATCCAGCCGCGCAGCGCCGTGAGCAAATCGATGCGGGCGCCGGGGCCGCCCCGGTAGGCGACGGTGACCAGGCTGAGCTTTCCCGTCGTCGGATAGGTCTGGTGCCCCTTGATGCTGATCACCGGCTTGCCCTTGACGTCGCCGAGGGTGTTCTCGGTGGGACCTGGGCTCAGCGCGACGTAGGGGACCGGCAGCAGCGCGCCGGCGCCCCCGAGGGCGAGCGTGAGAACGCCCGCCACCATCAACGTCAGACCTCGTCGGGACATGGTGGAAACTCTATGCGCTCACCGGGACCGTACTTGCGCGGAACACACAGCGGACATCCAGGTCAATCGCATGATCCTACCCATTCGGTGGATCCGTCGGCGAAGATCTGGTGCTTCCAGATCGGCACTTCCTGCTTCAGGTCGTCGATCAGGCGCCTGGACGCCTCGAACGCCTCCCCCCGATGCGGGCAGGCGACCGCGACGATCACCGCGATGTCGCCGAGCTTGAGCTCGCCCACCCGGTGGACGGCCGCCAGTGCCGTCACGGGGAAGTCGGAGGCGACCTTCTCCGCGACCCGGCGCAGCTCCGCCTCCGCGCTGGGGTGGGCGGAGTACGACAGCAGGGTGACCGGCTTGCCGTGGTCGTGATCTCTGACGGTGCCGACGAACAGCGTCGTGCCGCCGGCGGCGTGGTCGCCGACGGCGGCGAGCACCTCGTCCACCGAGAGCGGGGTGTCACGAATGCCAAGCAATCGGATGGCGTTCACGCCACGAGCGTACTGCGTCCGTCTGCCTCGCTCCGCTCGGCGGGCTCAGGGCCTCCTTCAGGCGGCGGCTTTCGTCGTCGTACGGGCTTCGTTCCTCACCCTCCCTCCTCCTCAAGCCACCACCGGCCCCGAGCCGGTCCGTCTGCCTCGCTCCGCTCGGCGGGCTCAGGGCCTCCTTCAGGCGGCGGCTTTCGTCGTCGTACGGGCTCGTTCCTTCACCTTCGCTCCGCTGGAGGAGGTCAGATTCGGCGCTTGCGGCGGGCCCGGCGGACGATGGCGGCGGTGCCGATCACGGCGACGGTGGCGCCCGCGGCGGTGATCGTGGCCTCCTTGCCCGACAGGCGCCGGCCGACGACGGCGTGCCTGCCCTCGCGCAGCTCCAGGAGCTGCCGCAGGGCGGCCTCGTTCGTCCAGACCGGCTTCCACCCGGCGGCCCGCAACGACGCGCAGTCGACCACCCACGGGTAGACGACGTAGTGCAGGTCGGTGGCGGGGGCCGGGGTGATCCCCAGCCGGTGCAGGCGCTGCGCGGTGCCGAACGTCAGCCCGGCGGGCAGCTCGAAACGCCGCAGGCCGGACAGCTCCTCGACCTGCTCCATTTCCAGCCATCCGTCGCTGCCGACCGTCACGACCCCGGAGACCAGGCCGAGGGCGGCGACCTCCAGCGCCGAGACGAGGTCTTCCACGTGGCAGAACTGCCAGCGCGGCGCCGAACCCTTGACGGTCAGCAGGCGCGGCGCCTCGAAGTGGCGGGTGACGACGGTGTCCACCCCCGGCCCGACCACGGCGGCGGGCCGCAGGACGGTGACCTCCAGGCCGGGGTGGGTGCGCAGGCACCGCCGTACCAGGGCCTCGATCTCCAGGTGGTCGCCGACGACACCGGAATCGGGCTCGGCGGCCACCGGCGAGTCCTCGGGCAGCGGCACCGGATTGTCGGGGGTCGCCCCGTACACCATCGCGCTCGTCACGAGGACCACCCGCCGGACCCGTGCTGCGGCCGAGGCCGTGAGCACGGTCTGCGCGGCCCTGAGGTTGTACGCGCGGCGCGCGGCGGGGTCGGAATCGAGCGTGTAGTCGGTCGCCAGATGGACCAGCACGTCGACGTCGGAGATGCGGTTCGCCAAGAGCGGATCTCGGACGTCGAGGACCCGCCAGGTGACGTCCGGAACGTCGCCGCGGTGATCATCGATCGCCACCACGCGGCGGAAATCCGCAGACGAGGCGACCCGGGAGAGGAACTCTCTCCCCAACCCAGTGGCCGCACCGGTGACGGCGATGACCGGTGGCCGGAGACGTTTCGAGGTAGGCACGGGGTCCTCACTTTGCACTGATCCGCCCTGCGACGGATAACGTGGCGGATGTGGACTCCTCCATCCTGCACGAGGTAGAGCGGTGACTGACCTGCCAGGTCGCGAAAACGACCCCAACGAGAACCCGTTCGCGATGTTCGGCGATCCGGAGCAGATGGCGGCGGCCATGCGCCAGTTCGCCGACATGCTCTCGGCTCCGGCGGGCTCCGGGCCCGTCAACTGGGACATGGCGAAGAACATCGCGCGTCACGCCGTGGTCGCCACGGGCGACCCGAGCGTCATGGAGGGCGAGCGTCGCCAGATCGTCGACGCGCTCCAACTCGCCGATCTCTGGCTGAACGAGGTCACCGAGCTGCCGAGCGGGCTGACCACTCCGGAGGCGTGGAGCCGTTCCGAGTGGATCGAGAAGACCGTCCCGGTCTGGAAGCAGCTGTGCGAGCCGATCGCCCAGCGCATGGTCGACACCATGGGCGGCAGCCTCGGCGCGATCGGCCTCGGTGGCGGCGAGGCACAGGCGATGGCCGCCCAGCTCGGGCCGCTGATGGGCATGATGCGCCAGGTGGGCGGCATGATGGTCGGCAGCCAGATCGGCCAGGCCCTCGGCGCCCTGGCGCCCGAGGTGATCGGCTCGTCCGACATCGGGCTGCCGCTCTCGGAGACCGCCGCCCTGCTGCCCGGGGGGATCGCCGCGTTCAGCCACGGCCTGGAGATCCCCGCGGAGGAGATCCGCCTGTACCTCGCACTGCGAGAGGCCGCGCACCACCGCCTGTTCAAGCACGTCCCGTGGCTGCGCACGCAGCTGTTCGGCGCCGTGGAGGAGTACGCCAAGGGCATCACCGTCGACGCCAGCGCGCTGGAGGAGCAGATCCGGGGACTCGACATCAGCAACCCGGAGCAGATCCAGGAGGCGCTGAGCGGGGGCGCCCTGCTCAAGCCCGAGGAGACCGAGCGCCAGAAGGTGGCGCTGTCGAGGCTCGAGACGATTCTCGCCCTGGTCGAGGGCTGGGTCGCCACGGTGACCGACGCCGCCGCCGAGGGCAAGCTGCCCTCCGCCGCCGCGCTGTCGGAGACCATCCGGCGGCGGCGCGCCACCGGCGGTCCCGCCGAGCGCACCTTCGCGACGCTGGTCGGGCTGGAACTGCGCCCGCGGCGCCTGCGGGAGGCCGCCACGCTGTGGAAGGCCCTCGCCGCCGATCGGGGCATCGAGGGTCGTGACGCCGTCTGGTCCCACCCTGACCTCATGCCGACGGCGACCGATCTGGACGACCCCGAGGCGTTCGTCCGGGGTGAGGCGAAGTTCGACCTCTCGGCGTTCGAGGCCGGGGAGTCCGGCGGGAAGCCTGGTGAGGGCGGCGAGCCGGACACCGGTCCGGGTGACGACTCCGGCCCCAAGGCTCCCGGCGCCGAATGACGCTGCACGACCGGGCGCGTTCGGCGCTGACCGAGTGGACCGCGCCCACCGCCGCCGAGGAGTCGCTCCGCAAGGAGTTCGTGGAGCACCTGCACACCTACGACGACGCGATGTGGCGCACCTGCGCGCCGGGGCATCTCACCGCGACCACCGCGGTGCTGTCCCACGACGGCGCGAAGGTGCTTCTCACGCTGCACACCAAGGCCAACATGTGGCTGCCCATGGGCGGCCACTGTGAGATCTCGGACGAGTCGCTGGAGGCCGCCGCGCTGCGCGAGGCCACCGAGGAGTCCGGCATCCCGGGCCTTCGGCTCCTTCCAGGCCCGCTCGCCCTCGACAGGCACAAGGTCTGGTGCCATCCCCCGCACAGCTGGCACCTCGACGTGGAGTACGGCGCGGTGGCGCCGCCCGGGGCGGAGTACGTGGTCAGCGCCGAGTCGCTGGAGCTCCGCTGGGTTCCCGTCGACGACATCCCCGAGCCCACGGACGAGGCGACGCGGCGCCTGGCCCGCCGGGCCCGCGCGGTGCTGCTCGGCTGACCGTCCCCCTGCGGATTCTTCACACCGTCCATACGGCCGCTGGGTAGGGTCGAGGTCGGACACCACGAGGCGAGCCGGGGTGACGGAGTGGACAGCACGACAGACACACCGGTGGGCGGCGTCATCGCGACGCCGTCCCGATCAGGACGGTCGCGTCGGCGCGCTCTGGGGAAACTCGCCTGGGTCGCGGTCACCCCTCTGACGGCCTGGGCGGTGGTACGGCTCGGCGGCCTGGAACGTGGATCGTTCCCGACCCAGATCATGACGCTGACGCCGTACGCCGCCGCGGGCTCGCTCGTGCCGCTCGTCCTGGGTCTGCTGGCCAGGAAGAAGGCGGTCACCGTGGTGGCGGTCGCGACGGCCGTGGCGTTCGGCTTCACCGTGCTGCCCCGGGCGATCGGCGACGGCTCCGCGACGGCGGCCGGGGAGCCGTTCTCGATGCTGACGGTGAACCTCTTCTTCGGCCGCGGCGACGCGGCGACGGTGGTCGGCCTGGTGCGCCGGCACCGTCCCGACATCCTCAACACCCAGGAGCTGACCCCGGCGGCGGTCGCCGATCTCGACGCCGCGGGGCTGAAGGAGCTCATGCCCTACCGCGTCCTCGAGGACGATTGGGGCGCGACGGGCAGCGGCGTCTTCTCCAGCCACCCGCTCACCAAGCTCGACGGGCTTTTCCACCCGATCGGCCACAACATGCCGGCGGTCGGCATGACCCTTCCGGGCGGCGCCCGGCTCCAGCTCGTCGACGTGCACACCTTCACTCCGCTCGGGCCCCAGATCACCGGATGGGCCGAAGGGCTGCGGGCGCTGCCGTCCGGGCCGGCGTCGGGGCCGTTCCGTATCCTGGCGGGCGACTTCAACGCCAGCCTCGACCACGCGGAGCTGCGGCGGCTGGTCGCACGCGGCTATCGGGACGCGGGCGACGCCTCCGGTGGAGGGCTCACGCCGACATGGCCTGCCAACAAACGCATCCCTGCGAGCATCACCATCGACCACGTGCTGGCCGACCAGCGCGTCTCGGTGCGCGGCTACCAGGTGTACGACGTGCCGGGCTCCGACCACCGGGCCGTCCTCGCCCAGCTCTCGCTGCCGGCCTCTCGCTAGGCGCTGAGCAGGGCGCGGGTGTTGTCCCAGCCTTCGAGGCCGGGGTCGAGCCGCGCGACGTCGGCGGGCGCCCGGAGGCGGTGCCAGCCGGGTCCGGTGGCCACCATGCGCCTACCGGGGGCCTGGCCGCGGAGCCGTGCGACGATGTCGGGCTCGTCGAGCCCGGCCGTTGCCCACTGGGGGAACGGCAGCCGGGCGGCCATCGCGACCGCTCCACCGCCTTCGGACGGGCAGAGGGCGATCGGGGCGCGGCCGAGCTCGCGGAACAGCTTGCCGATCAGCAACGGAGGCAGGTCGGGGGCGTCGCCGCTGATCACCACGGCCTCCTCGCCGTAGGGCTCGAGCGCGGCGAAGGCCTCGGCGGGCCCCGGGGAGTCGGAGATCGGGATGACCCGGGTGCCGGGCCAGGCGAGGTCGTCCAGCCCGTCGACGCCGGCGGCGAGGATCACCGGCTCGACCAGTTCGAGCCCGGCGACGATCTCGTAGGTGTCCTCGGCGAGGGCGAGCAGGAACTCTCCTGGATCGACCCCGGGCGGCGCCGCCTTCCCCATGGACGGCGTGACCAGGACCGCGGCCAGCCTCAACACTCCTCCACGGACCCATTGGCCGCCATCGAGAACCCCTCCAGGAAGCCTCTGGCGCGCTCGGCCCTGGGATAGCGCTCGACGAGCGTCCAGAAGCGCGGGCCGTGACTGGGCACCAGCAGATGTACCAACTCATGCATGATCACATAATCGACCACCCAGGAAGGCATTCCGCGCAGGCGGGTGGACAGGCGGATCGTGCCGTGGTCGGGAGTGCACGACCCCCAGCGGTGGCGCTGGTTCTCGACCCAGCGCACGCTGGTGGGGTGCGCCTTGGCGTCGAGATAGCGTGTGGCCAAATCGCGGGCCCGCTCGAGCAGGTCGTCGTCGCTCGGGCGTCGTCGCTGCTCCTTGGCGGCGAGACGATCGAGCATCCGGCGCACCCATTGTTCCTCATCGGTACTGCTCAGACCGGCAGGGAGCAGCACGATGGTCTTGTCGCCATCGCGGTACGCGGAAACGGTCCGCCGTCGGCGTGCACTCCGGCGAACCTCGACTGTCTCGGGGGGCACATATGCACGTTAGCCGAGAGCGCTGCGATTCCACAGGGGGTGAATCGCGTTTTCGCTGGTCAATCCCTGTTAGCCCCGTGTTCAGAAATCACATTGACCACATCTGCCCCAGGGGAGGGCGAATAACGGCGCACAGCGCCTTTCGCGGGCCGGTGATGTTCACTGTCAGCGGACCGTTCCAGGGCGGTGGATACGGGCCCTTGCCGACGTCATCGCAGGCAGCAGGCTCGCGGCGACTACCTGATCGGAGATCATAAAGAGATCTTTTCCGTCGGGATCATTTTCGACCTTGCCTGGCGACGCCCTCTCTCCTGTCCGTAACCCAGCTCCCGGCTGAGGTGCGCCTCCTCGGCCCTGAACGGCGGCGGGTGACGCGCGAGCCACCGGTCTCCCTAATCGTTGATCGGCGACGCACGGTTCCAATTCTTGGCGGGGCGCCTGTCGGTCTTTTTGATCAGTCGGCCGCGGCGCGCACGTCCTTCGGCCTCATGACAGGCGACCGACTCCTCGCCCGCCCGTCCACAGGAAGGTCGCTTCGTCCGGGATTGGCCTCGAAGTTATCCACAGGCGGGGACAACGCCGCCCGGGGCCGCCGCGCGATGTGCCAGGGTTCCGGCCATGACCTCCCGACAGCAGCCCACCTCCCCCGTCCGGCCCCGGCTGAAGCCGGCACTGCGCCGCCTCGACCGCGACGACCACACGCTCCAGCTCGGTGTCCATCCCCTGCGGGCCGTCGTGCTGACCGACCTGGAGCCCGCCATGCGAAGCTTCGTCGAGAGCCTCGACGGCACCCGTACCCTCGACGAGCTGATCGCCCAGAGTGGTTTCGACGAGACCACCGTGCGCGAGCTCGTGCGCAGGCTGACCGAGCGGGGCGTGCTCGACGACGCCTCCGTGCGGCCCTCGCCGCTGCGCGGGCTGTCCCGCGCCGAGTGCGACCGCCTCGCGCCCGACCTCGACGCGCTCTCCTTGTCCGCCGCCGACGCGGGTGACGGCGGCCTGAGAGCACTGGAGCGCCGCCGCGCGGCCCACGTCCGGGTGTACGGCGCCGGCCGGGTCGGCGCCCAGATCGCCGTGCTCCTCGCGGCCTCGGGTGTCGGGAACATCTGCGTGGTGGACCCGGGGCGGGCCCGGCCCGAAGACGTGGTGCCGGGCGGGCTCACCTTCGCCGAGGTCGGCCTCACCAGAGAAGACGGCACGGTGGCGGCCGCCCGCCGGGTCGCGCCGAGCGTCAACGCCTGGCCCGGCCGCACCGCCTCGCACCTCGGTGACGGGGGCAGCCGTCCCGATCTGGTCGTCCTCGCGCCGGTCGGCCCTCTCGACGGCGTGGTGACCCGGGAGCTCGTCACCCAGCAGATCCCTCATCTCCTCGCGACGGCGGGCGAGGGTGTGGGGTCGGTGGGGCCGCTGGTGCTTCCGGGCCACACTTCGTGCCTGCACTGTCTCGAGTTGATCCGGCGCGACCGAGACCCCTCCTGGCCGGTGATCAGGATCCGCCTCGGCGGCTTTCCGGCGGGTGAGATCGCCTGTGACACGGTGGTGTCAACGCTGGTCGCGGCACAGGCGACGGGTCATGTTCTTGGTTTTGTCGACGGCCTGGAGCCCACTGTGACGAACAGCACAGTCGACGTAATGCCTGATTGGGGTTGGAAAAAACGGACATGGAGCGCTCATCCGCAATGTCGTTGTAGTCGAAACCAGTTCAGCTCGCTAACAATGGTCGCGTGAGCGACTTCCCCCAACACGCCGTGACGCGTTCCGCCAAGCTGGCGACGCTCCCTTTGGGGTTCGCCGGCCGCGCTGCACTCGGACTGGGCAAACGGATCGGCGGCAAGTCCGCGGAGATCGTGGCCCAGGAGATCCAGCAGCGCACCTCCGAGCAGATCTTCAAGGTCCTGGGTGAGCTCAAGGGTGGTGCCATGAAGCTCGGCCAGGCTCTGTCGATCTTCGAGGCGGCGCTCCCGCCGGAGATCGCCGGGCCGTACCGCGCCACGCTCACCAAGCTGCAGGACGCCGCGCCACCGCTGCCGGCCTCGACGGTGCACGCCGTCCTGACCGAGCAGCTGGGTGACGACTGGCGGGAGAACTTCCTGGAGTTCGACGACACCCCGACGGCGGCCGCCTCGATCGGCCAGGTGCACAAGGCGGTCTGGCACGACGGCCGGCAGGTCGCCGTCAAGATCCAGTATCCGGGCGCGGGCAAGGCGTTGCTGTCCGACTTCAACCAGCTGGCCCGGCTCGGCAAGCTGTTCGGGGTGTTGCTGCCCGGGCTCGACATCAAGGCCGTCCTCGGCGAGCTACGGGAGCGCGTCGCCGAGGAGCTCGACTACCTGCGCGAGGCTGAGGCACAGCACGGGTTCGCCACCGCCTACCACGACGACCCCGACTTCTGCGTCCCTGACGTCATCGCCGCCAACGAACAGATCCTCGTCAGCGAGTGGATGGACGGCACACCGCTCTCGAAGATCATCACGGACGGCACACAGGAGCAGCGCGACCGTGCCGGGCTGCTGTTCGTGCGGTTCCTGTTCAGCTCCCCCGCCCGCGCCGGCATGCTGCACGCCGACCCGCATCCGGGGAACTTCCGGGTCCTGCCCGACGGCCGCCTCGGTGTGCTCGACTTCGGCGCCGTCAACCGCATGCCCGACGGTTACCCCGAGGTCTTCGGCACGTTGACCCGCATCTTCATCAACGGCGACATGGAGACGGTGGTCCAGGGCCTGCGTGACGAGGGGTTCATCCGTCCCCACATCGACGTCGACATCGAGGCGCTGCGCGCCTTCCTCGCGCCGTACGTCGAGCCGACCCGGGTCGAGGAGTTCACCTTCACTCGTGAGTGGCTCCAGCAGCAGGTCGCGACGGTGACCGATCTGCGTCCCACCAACGTCGTGCGCCAGCTCAACCTGCCGCCGTCATACGTGCTGATCAACCGCGTCCACGCGGCGGGCGTCGGCGTCCTGTGCCAGCTCGGCGCGACCGCCCGCTTCCGCGACGAGGTCATCCGCTGGGTCCCCGGCTTCGCCGACCAGGACCCCGAAGGCCACACCACCGCCCTGGCGACCTCCTGACCCATCCCCCGCCCCCGGCGCACACCCCCCACATCGGTCGGCCGGGAATCGGGGATCATCGGAGGGCGGCTTCCAGTGTCGAGCGGTGGTCGGTGACCCACTGGTATGCGGATCGGACGGCCTGGGCGGCGCCGAGATCGCGCAGGCCGATCATGGCCGGATCCCCGTCCGCCGCGCCGGATTCGATGCCCCGCCGGCAGCGGTCCTGCCACCACAGGATCGTCTCGACGACCTCGTCCCGATCGGAGAGCGCGTAGGCGTCGCAGATCAGGCGAACCCCTAGGGCCGCCTCCCGCGCGTCGTCCACCGACGGCCCGAGATCGAGGTACTGCCAGCAGACGTGCGCCACGTCGTGGATGCGGGCCACCGGCGCGGCGAGGTCCCAGTCGATGAACGCCACCGGACGCAGGCCCGACCCTGGATCTCGGTACACGGTGTTCTTCGGGGACAGATCGTTGTGGCAGACGACCTCGTGGCCTTCGGCCGGCGGCGTCCCGGCCGTCAGGTCGTGGAACTCTCGCACCAGTTCGGCCATCCGCACGAGGCTCTCGCGGGACCGGACGGCGGCGGGCCACGGCCGCCGCCACGCCACGAAGCCGTCCAGAAAGCTCAGCGTCTCGCGACCCCGGTCGTCCAGACCGAGCCAGCGCGGCGCCCCCGGCCACCCGTGGCGCTCGAACAGCTTGAGCAGGTCACGAACGTACGCCGCCCGGGCAGGCGCGGGACGCCGCACCGTGTCGTCCACCCGGACGACCGGGCTCACGAAGCCCCCGGCCAGTGGGATCTCCTCCGTCATGCTTCTACTGTGGCCGAGGACCTCTTCAGGCTCCTGGGGCGCCGGAAATAGGCGTTCGCCGTCGTTGTGAACATCAACGCGACAGCGGACAGGACGGCCGCGAGGTGCACGATCCGGCTGATGGTGAAGACAAGGGTCATGCCATCGGCACCCGCCACAGCCTCGGCTACGGTGTGCCCGGCGAGTAGCCACTGGACCGGGCCGATCACGAGGGAGAGGGTGCCGAAAACACCCAAGATCACGGTAAGGGCGACGCGGGCCCAGTTCCCTCCCTGACGCATGCGCACCGCCATGAAGATCGCGGCGACGAATACGACCAATCGGATGCCGAGCCCTGCGGCCACGTTCGCGAAGGAGGCCGTCCCGTCGACGATCATGCCGGCGACGGCTATGACGGCCTCAAAGACGCCGGCACCGACCGCGGTGAACCAGAGCAGGGCGGCCGACCTGACGGTCGAGGGGACGAGCGCCGGGGCGCTGACGGGCAGTGATGCGTGCCGGGTCGGCATGGGGAACCTCTGAAGGGTCGAGGGCGGAAAACCTACGACCAGAGTCTCCAGGTCGGCACGCTCTAGATCATTCCCGCCGGCCCCCTTTTCTCAGTAGGGAATTCCCTACCACGACTGAGGGCCGCCGACCCGGTACATCGAGGCTCCGACTCGGGTTCGTGCCGGTTCTCCGCAAGGGGCGAGAGGGCTGGACGGCTCCCGCGTTCCCGGCGACCCGTGAGCGGCCCCGCTCCTTCCGCCGCATGTACGCCAAGGCGCACGAGCGCGTCGAGCGGCGGCAGCCGGCCGTTGTCCCAGTAGGGCGTGGTGCCGCCGGGGCGGTCCCGCACAGGGACGCCCCGAAGGTCACTCCTCGCCGGAGAATCGCTCCCATGCCGACTCGCGGGCGATGCCGAGGGTCGTCCCGATCCGCGCCCAGGTCACTCCTCGTTCGCGTGCGCGCTCTACCCAGGCGCGCAGGCTCTCCTCCACCTGCTGCCCGACTGCCGCGATCCGCACCAGATGGTCAAGGATCTGCTCGTCCGTCATGGTCTCCCAGGCCGGAATCCGCGGCTCGGACGTGGACTGCTCTGCCTCGAGGATCGTGGAGCACAGCTGCACGCATTCATCGCAGATGTGGACACCGGCGCCGGCGATCACCTTGTGGACCTCGGTGTTCGCCTTGCCGCAGAACGAACAGCGCACCGTGGGCGTCGTTTCGACGGTCGTTGCCATGGACGGCCTCCCGGAAGTCACTTGTCAGGCTTTCCCTGACAGCCATGCCGAGTCTAAAACGTCAGGCTGTCCCTGACAATCGTCCTAAGGGCCCGGGTCGCCGTTCTGTTTTCTCGTCGGGCACCGCGGTTCCGAACGGACGGGCGGCGGTACCGGGCGGCAGCGGCGTCGTAGGGGTGGGGTTGCTTACCTTCGGATGACTGACCACGCGATACGAGCAGCCGTCCTCTCCTGGTTCTCATCAGATGAACAGCTCCTGATGACAGGACCGAATCGACGACCGTCGACGACACCGAGACCGGTGACGCGAGGGCAGGGCACGGACAACGCCGAGACGGTGGCACAGACCAGAACACCGGCGTCGAGGTGTTGACGCGAGAGCAAGGCGCGGCCAACACCGGGACCGTAGCGCAGACCAGGACACGGACAACGCCGAGATGGTGGCGCGGGGCGGGGTACCGACGTCGCCAGGACAGCGGGGCGGACCAGGGCAGCAGGCGATGCCGCACCTCCATCCCACTGCCGCGGCGCTGGGATCTGCTGAGGACAGCACCAGAAGAGGCGCCCTGGCCCGCGAACTCGCTACATACGCCAACGGCCCCGCCTCCTTTGGGGAAGCGGGGCCGACGTGGTGTTGAGCACCAGCCCGGTTACAGGGCCGACCCCCTCGGGAAAGGCCGGCCCTCGTACACCTTGAAACGCGTGAAGGGCCGGCCCCTTTTGAGGGGCCGGCCCCGTTCGCCGTGAAACGGGTGAAGGGCCGGCCCTCCGTTACCTCGAGTGGCGTGTGGAGGGCCGGGTCACGGTGTGGGTGGGCGGGGAGCTGGGGCGGGTGTCACGCCATGCGGGCGAGGGCCTGGCGGAGGCGTACGCTCGCGCGCTCCGCCTGCTTGCGGGCCCGTCGCACCTGCCTCATGCGGTGAATGAGGCGTTGCTCCTCGGCCTCGCGGTGGAGCGTCTGTATTCGGTCCCGGACCAGTTCTTCATGCATACACGGCAGCTCGGCGGTCCAGGAAGGAATGAAGCTCATGGAATTCGTCCTTTCAGATGGTGAAGCTCTAGTGAATAAGCCGGTTTTCAGGCTGCGACCGGAGTCTTGCGGGGACGACCCCGCGGCCTCTTCCTCGGAACGACGGTTCCCCGGAGGACCAGTTCGCCGCCCCAGACGCCCCACGGCTCCTCGCGCTCCAGCGCGCGGGCCAGGCAGGCCTCCCGGATCGGGCACCCTCCGCAGAGGGCCTTGGCGAACTCGACGTCTTCAGGGGCTTCGGCGAACCACAGGTCGGGGTCGGTACGACACGGGATATCGGCTTCGTCGACCAGCTCCCTGGTCGTCCAAACCGCCATCTGCGTCACCTTTCTGTCTGCTGTCTTGATCTGGTCGGTTACCTCGTGGGTGGTGGATGTGGCGGCTGTAAAACAAGAAGGCCGCGGATCCTGGTACGGATCCGCGGCCTGGAGGCTCTTCCAACCGGTCAGGTTGTGACCGGTTGCCTCCAGGGTTGCGGACCCTGCACCCCACCGTTGGCGGTGCTCGTGGTCTGCGGGTTGGGAACCCGACGGCCGAGAGCGGCCGGCTGGTCCACACCCATGCCGGTGGTGCCGTAGGCGGCGAAGGCAGCCGCGCCCAGACGGACCTGGACGTGGGCAGTCTTCTCCTGCCGCAGTTTGCGCTCGCCACTGGCCGCGAGGCCGAGCATGGCGGGCATGGTGATCGGAGCGAGAATGCCCCGGCCACCAGCGGCGAGAACGGCGGTGTCGTCAGCGCGCAGGGAAGCGAGCCACGGCGTGGCGGACATCGACATCAGGATCTGCTTCACGGTGGTCACCTCCCAATCGAGTGCGGGGTCGGACGGGGTCGTCCGACCGGCTTGTGCATGACTCTAAACGTGTACCCGGGAGCCGGGCAACTTATTTTCTACCTGCGATTTCACGGATTCGAGACACGGATCATGCACTCCTGCACGACCGACACCGCGAGTTCTCCGGAAGGGCTGAACATCTGTCCCTGGGCGAGACCGCGGGCGTTGCCCGACCACGGGGACTCCTGGGCGTACAGCACCCAGTCGTCCACCTTGAGCGGCCGGTGGAACCACATGGCGTGGTCGAGCGAGGCGCCGCTGACGTTGGACGCCCCCCAGGCCAGGCCGTGGGTCAGCAGGACGGTGTCGACGAGGGTGTAGTCGGAGGCGTAGGCGGCGAGGACGACGTGGAGCAGCGGGTCGTCGGGCAGGTCGGCGTCGTAGCGGAACCACACCTGGGTCTCCGATCCGCGTAGCGACGGGTCGCGGTTGGCCTCCCACGTGAGCGGGGTGACGTAGCGGGCGTCGACCGGACGCGGCCTGGCCAGCCAGTCGCGCCACGGCTCCCCGTCGCCCACGACGGCGCGCATGCGGTCCTGGAAGAGCGGCAGGGTCTCGGGATCGGGCACGACGGGCATGACGGCCGCCTGGTGGGCCACGCCCTCCTCCACGATGTGGAAGGACGCGGACATCGTGAAGATGGCCTTGCCGTGCTGGACCGCCACGACCCTGCGTGTGGTGAAGGACCGGCCGTCGCGGACCCGCTCGACGTTGTAGACGATGGGGATGGCCGGGTCGCCGGGCCGAATGAAGTAGGCGTGCAAGGAGTGGACGGCGCGGTCGGACGGCACCGTGCGGCCCGCGGCCACCAGCGCCTGTGCCGCGACCTGCCCTCCGAAGACTCGCTGGATGCGCTCTTCCGGGCTGCGGCCGCGGAAGATGTCCAGCTCGATCTGCTCGAGGTCGAGCAGATCGAGCACCTCCTTGAGCGCCTCGTTCACGTGACTTCCTCTCCGCGGCAGATCGAAAGAACGGCTTCGCCGTACCGCTCCAGCTTGACGCGACCGATCCCGGCGATCGCGAGCAGGTCTTCCTCAGTGGTGGGGACCCGCTCGGCCATCGCTTGGAGCGTCACGTCGGTGAAGACGACATAGGCGGGGACTTTCGCGTCTTTCGCCGCCTTTGCACGCCAGATCTTAAGGCGTTCGAGCAGGTTCTCGTCGAAGTCGGCCGGGCAGGTGGCGCAGCGGCCGAGCTTCTGCTCGGCGCCGGCGGTCAGGGTCTTGGCGCACACCCGGCACAGGATCGGGGTGGCGACGCGGGTCTGCACGGCGCGCCGAGGGGCACCGCCGGCCGTACGGCTCGCGCCCCCGCCGAAACCGCCGGAGCCGCCGGACCCGGCGAGCCCGGTGAGGCCGTCGAGGAAACGGGACGGGCGCCGGGCCTTGCGCCCGCCGGGGGACCGGGCGAGCGCCCAGGAGAGGTGGAGATGGGCCCGCGCCCGGGTGACGCCGACGTAGAGCAGGCGGCGCTCCTCTTCTATCTGCTCGGGGCTCTCGGCGTAGATGATCGGCATCATGCCGTCGGTGAGGCCGACGAGGAAGACGGCGTCCCACTCGAGGCCCTTGGCGGCGTGGAGGGACGCGAGGGTCACGCCCTCGATGGGCGGGGCGTGCTGCTCGGTGGCCCGGCGTTCGAGCTCGGCCACGAAGCGCGGCAGGTCGCCGCCCTCGGCGGCGATGTCCTCGGCGAGGTCGGCCAGGGCCTTCAGCGACTCCCAGCGCTCGCGCGCGGTGCCTCCTGCGGGCGCCTCCGGCGTG
This sequence comes from Sphaerisporangium fuscum, assembly GCF_018531465.1. GTDB lineage: Bacteria > Actinomycetota > Actinomycetes > Streptosporangiales > Streptosporangiaceae > Sphaerisporangium > Sphaerisporangium fuscum. The sequence goes on along the minus strand of NZ_JAHDTF010000017.1, from coordinate 209,638 downwards.
AGGCCGATGCCGCCGAGGATGTCGTGGACGGTGTGCGCGAGCGGCTGGTCGTCGTTCGCCGAGCGGGCGGCCCCCCGGAGCAGCACCACCGCCTGCCGTACCTCGGGACGCTCGAAGAACCTCTCGGCGCCGCGCAGGAGGTAGGGCACGCCGGCCTGGGTGAAGGCCTGCTCGTACACCTCGGACTGGGCGTTGACCCGGAACAGCACCGCGATCTCGCGCGCGGGCACGCCCTGGGCGACGAGCTCCTTGACGCGCCGGGCGACGAGCTCGGCCTCGGCCGGCTCGTCGTCGCACTCGGCGAACACCGGGCTCGGCCCGTCGGGCCGCTGGGCTACCAGCTCGAGACGGTGAGGGGTGCGGGCCCGGGCCAGCAGGTTGTTGGCCAGGCCGACGACCTGCGGGGTCGAGCGGTAGTCGCGGACGAGCTTGATCACCGTGGCCGAGGGGTGCTCGACACCGAAGCTGGTGAGGTAGCGCGGGGTGGCACCGCTGAAGGAGTAGATGGTCTGGTTGGGGTCGCCGACCACGCACAGGTCGTCGCGCCCGCCGAGCCAGGTGTCGAGCAGGAGCTTCTGCAGGGGGTTGACGTCCTGGTACTCGTCGACGACGAAGTAGCGGTACTGCTGGCGGATCTGGGTGGCCACCTCGCGGTGCTCGGTCATGACCGCGGCGGTGAGCTCGAGGATCGTCTCGAAGTCGACCAGGTGCCGCTCGCGCCGCAGCGTCTCGTAGGCGTCGTAGAGGCGCGCGACCTCCTCGGGGGCGACGGGCGGGGTGCGCCCGGCCTTCGCGGCGGCGGCCATGTAGTCGTCGGGCATGACCTGGGTGACCTTGGCCCACTCGATCTCGCTCGCGACGTCGCGCAGCTCGCCGCGGTCGGGGTTGCGCCGCAGCACGCGGGAGGCCTCCACCAGCAGCGGCAGCTTGGACTCGACCACCCTCGGGGGATCGCCGCCGATGACGCGGGGCCAGAAATAGGTGAGCTGGCGCAGCGCGGCGGCGTGGAAGGTGCGTGCCTGGACGCCGCCCACCCCGAGGGCACGCAGGCGCTGCTTGAGCTCGCCCGCCGCGCGTGTGGTGAATGTCACGGCCAGCACGCTCTGCGCGTCGACCACTCCGGTGGTGACCGCGTGGGCGATGCGATGGGTGATCGCCCGCGTCTTGCCGGTGCCCGCCCCCGCGAGCACGCACACCGGACCCCGGACCGCCTCGGCCACCTGGCGCTGCTCGGGGTCGAGCCCGGCGAGGACGTCGTGCGTCAACGGGGCCTCCTAACGTGCCGTGCGGACGGATGTGCTGGCATCATCCTCCCAGCAGTCGGCCTGCGGCGTCGCTCCGCCTGTGGACAACCGGTCGCACGCCCCGTGGATCATGCATGATCGAATCGGATGGCGTATGCAGAACTTAGGCGGCTTGCCCCACAATGGGGGCGTTGTGACTCCGGGGAAGGAAAGAGAACAGTGAGAAGTGCGGTAACCCTGAGTGCGCTCGCTCTGGCGGCCGTTCTTCTGGCGCCGGTGGCCGCGGAGGCCGCGCCGACTCCGACGCCGACGCCGACCCCGACCCCCTCCCCCACCTCCTCCGAGAGCACGTCGTCCTCGCTGGTCGTGCGCACCTTCTCGTACGGCCGGGAGTCGGCTCACCAGCGCATGGACGTGTGGTGGAAGCCGGACGCCGGGCGCCGCCCGGGGGTCTTCATCATCCACGGCGGGTGGTGGAGCGGCGGCGACAAGAAGTACATGAAGGCGGTCAGCCAGTCGTACGCCGACATGGGCTACACCGTCTTCAACATCAACTACCGCCTCTCCCAGGAGGCCGCGTGGCCGGCGCAGCGCACCGACACGCTCGACGCCATCGCGACGGCCCGCCGGCACGCCGACTTCTTCTCCTTCGATCCCGACCGGTACGTCGTCATCGGCTTCTCGGCGGGCGGGCACCTCGCCACGGCCGTCGGCACCTACAAGGACGGCCTTCCCGGGCTGCGCGGGGTCGTCGGGATCTCCCCGGTGGTGTCGCCGCTGACGGCGTTCAACGACGGCGAGGAGGGCGCCGACTACGACCGGCGCAAGCTGCGCCAGGCGGCCATCGCGCTCGCCGGGGGCTGCCTCCCCGAGGGGGCGTGCGCCAAGGTCTGGGCCAGCATGGAGGTGCCGTGGCACGCCAGCCGGCACGACGCGCCGGTGCTGACGGTGCACTCCAGCGACGAGTTCGTCCCCTCCTACGAGAGCGAGCTGCTGAAGGAGCGGCTCAACCGGGTGGGCGTGGCGATGAACATCCGCGTGGTGCCGGGGACGTACCACAGCAGCCCGCTGTACCGGGAGCCGGGCGTCGCCACCGGCGTCCAGGAGTGGGTGGCGGGCAAGCTCGCGGCGCCGGCGCGGTCCACCGCGACGCCCCAGCCGACCTCCACGCAGCGCTCGCCCCTGCCCAAGAGCACCTCGCGGGACTGACCGTCGCGGGTACCACGGCGGGGTAGGGAACATGCGCAATGCGGAAGGTGTTGCCACCTAGTGCCAACGCCAGTCGGAGGACGTGAAGGGATAAATCACGCTATGGCGCTCAAGGTGTACACCACCAGCTGGTGCGGTCCGTGCAAGCGGCTCAAGGGCCAGCTGACGCGGGAAGGCATCTCGTACGAGGAGATCGACATCGAGACCGATCCCGCCGCCGCAGAGTTCGTGATGAGCGTGAACGGCGGGAACCAGACCGTGCCCACCGTGGTCCTCCAGGACGGCAGGACCCTGACCAACCCCTCCGTCCTCCAGCTGAAGGGCCTGCTCGCCGCCTCCAGCTGAGCACTCCAACGTACGTGCGGCGCCGCCCCGAGGTTCCGGGGCGGCGCCGCTCGGCGTCTCAGGAAAAGAACGGCGGAGAGATCACCAGTCGCCGGGGAGGTAGGAGCCGTACCAGGTCTCGATGAGGCGGCGGGCGATCGAGACGCCCGGCGGGAGCCGGATGTCACCGTTCTCGACGGCCGCGCCGAGCTCGGCCCGGGTGAGCCACATGGCCTCGGCGATCTCGTCCGGGTCCACCTTGATCTCGGTGGAGGTGGCCTGCGCGAAGAATCCGAGCATCAGGCTGCGCGGGAACGGCCATGGCTGGCTGCCGAGGTAGCGGGGGGTGGCGACGGTCACGCCGACCTCCTCGAACACCTCGCGCGCCACGGCCTGCTCCAGCGACTCCCCCGGCTCGACGAACCCGGCCAGCACCGAGAACCGTCCCTCGGGCCACTGCGGGCCCCGGGCGAGCAGGCAGCGGTCGTCGCCGTCGTGGACGAGCATGATCACGGCGGGGTCGACGCGGGGGAAGTGCTGGCTGCCGTCGCTGGGGCAGACGCGCATGTGGCCGCCGGCGACGATGTCGGTGCGGGCGCCGCACCTGGGGCAGTGCTCGTGGGTGGCGTGCCAGGCCTCCAGGGCGACGGCGTTGACCAGCAGTCCCGCGTCGCGGTCGCCGAGCGCGGCACCCGCCCTGCGCAGCCCCTCGGAGGCGACGTCGGCCCAGTCGGGGACGTCCTGCACGACCTCGGCCACCTCGGTGCCCTGCGGCAGCGGCACGGGATCGGGCAGCGGCAGGGGCGTCGTGACCGCGACGGCGAAGTAGGCGACGCCGTCGGGATCGACGCCGAGGAGGTAGCGGTGGCCGGCGGGGGCCTCGTTCGGGGCGAGGAACACCAGCTCGGCCGTGCCGTTGTGCCGGCGGATCAGGGTGTTGCCGTCGTTGATCACCAGCACGCGGGTGGCGGGATCGGCCCACGCGGTCTTCAGCCAGGCCTCGTCGTTGCGGTGGAGGGCCGCCCTGTCGACCCCTCCTCTCGCCAGCAACAACGGTCCGAGCAGTGTCTGGTCGTGCGGAACATCCCCCACGTGTCGCCTCCTCCCAGCGGATTTTCCATCCTATGCCGGGAGCCAGGACCGTCCGAAATGCCTACAGCCTTGGGGCAACACGGACATTCGGCGTAGTTAGCATGTCGGGCAGCGAGCTGATCTCCGTCCAGCTAAGATGCCGTTACTTAGGTTAGCCTTACCTGATCTCGGGGGTGCCTGCGTGCGGCTGTACGTCACCGCGCTCAATCCGACCGATTCGGTCACCAATGGGTTTCTTCCCGCCGCCTCGGCGCTGGGATGCGAGGTGACACTGCTCACCGACCAGCCGGAACGTCACACGGGGGTGGAGACGATCCGCACGGACGTCCGCGACCCCCGCGCGCTGATCGACACCATCGCGCGGCACCACCGGCCGGACGCCGTCTTCTCCAACTCCGACCACATCCAGCCGGAAACGGCCCTCGCCGCCGGCTATTTCGGACTTCCCACCAAAGACTGGCGCGCCTGCCTCACGACCAAGAACAAGGCGCTCATGCGGCAGGCGCTCGCCGCCGCCGGGGTGGAGACCGTCCGGTCCGCACGGATCGCGCCCGGCGAACCGGTGCCGGCCGATCTGCCGTTCCCCGTGGTCGTCAAGCCCCGCGAGGGTGTGGCCAGCGAGGACGTCGTGCTCGCCCGCGACGGCGCGGAGCTGGAGGAGATCGTGGCCGCCGTCCGTTCCCGGCGTCCCGGCGCGACCCTGGTGGCCGAGGAGTACCTCGAAGGGCCGCTGCGCACGCTCGAGACGCTCGGCGACGGCCGTACTCTCCACGTGGTGGGCGGGTTCCGCACCACGCTCGGCCCGCTGCCGTACTTCGTGGAGGAGCGGCTCGACTGGGACCCCGTGGCCGACGAGCACGTGCTGCGTGCCCTCTCGGCGATCGGGGTGCGCTTCGGCGCCTGCCACACCGAGTACGTCGTCACCGAGCGCGGGCCGAGGATCGTCGAGGTCAACTACCGGCTCATCGGCGACTCGTGCGACTTCCTGACCGCCGAACTGCTCGGGGTGCCGCTGTTCGAGTGGATCCTGCGCGTCCACCTGGGCGAGCCCGTCCCGGAGCCGCCGGCGGCGTCCGGGCACGGCGCGGCGGTGAGCCTCGTCGCCGAACGGTCTGGCGTGATCAAGCGGGCCCCCGGCGACGTGGCCGAGACCGCCGACGGCGTACGGCTGCGCCACCGGCCGCTGCGCTCGGTCGGCGAGGAGGTCGAGCTGACCCACACCAACCGCGACTACCTTGGCCTGCTCACCGCCGTCGGGCCGGACGAGGCCGCGGTGGACCGGGCCGTGGCCGCCTTCCGCGCGCGCTCGCCGTGGGTCGTCGAGTGACGCCCCAGGAGGTACGTCCGCGCCCGTCCTCGGCGACCATCCCCGCCGAGCCGCCCGGGGCCACCACCGTCGTACGGCGCCGCGCCACTCCCACGCCCGCACGACCCGGCGGGCGGGACCCCGACGCGTACGTGGCCGCGCGCGTGCTGGACGCCCTGCTGAGGGAGGACTACGCCGGCCTGGCCTCCCGGATGACCCGCACCAAGGACGGCGTGCAGCTCCTGCTGCCCTCCGGACGCGGGGTGCGGCTCGCGCCCGGCCGCCTGTTCCAGGACTTCGTGGTCGCCGCCGGCGAGTCGCCGTCCCTGGAGGAGGTGCTGGACGCCCTCGCCTCCGTCGCCGATCCCGCCGACGCCGACGGGGTGGCCGCCTTCGTCGAGGAGTGCCTGGCGGCCGTGCGCGCGCACGAGCTGCACGAATCACGTCGTGACGAGGTACTGGCCCGGCTCGCGGGCGAGCCGCGCTCCTCGACGCTGGTCTACGAGACGCTTGGTGCGTTCGCGGACCACCCGGTCTACCCGACCTCGCGCGCCCGGCTCGGCATGAGCGACGAGGAACTCGCGGCGTACGCGCCGGAGTTCGCGCCGAGCTTCCGGCTGCGGTGGGCGTCGGTGCCGGCCGACCAGGTCACGATGACCGGCGACCTGCCCGGCTGGTGGCCGGCCGCCGGCGCCTCGCACGTGCGGTTCCCGGTGCACCCGCTGACCGTGCCCGCCGTGACCGGCATACCCGGGGTGACGGTCCTGGACGAGCCGTACCTGGTCGTGCGCCCCACGTTGTCCATGCGGACCGTGGAGGTCGAGGACCGCGCCCACCTCAAGCTGCCCCTCACCACCAGCACGCTGGGTAGGCGCAACCGGCGGTCCATCAAGCCCGCCACCCTGGGGGACGGCGCGCGGGCCGAACGGCTGCTGCGCGAGGTGCTGGCCAGGGAGCCGGACCTGCCGGTGGTGCCGGCCGACGAGCAGACCTACGCCCACGCCGGGCACGAATACCTCGCCTGGATGGTCCGCCGCCTGCCCCAAGGGGAGATCGTGCCGGTGGCGGCCCTGCCCGCGCCGTCCCCCTGGCCCTCGGCCGGGCCACGCGTGCTGGACGAGGTGGCCGCCCGGCACCGCGGCGGCGACGTCACGGCCCTCCTCCGCGAGTACCTGCGGGTGCTGCTGGCGTGGAACGTCCGGCTCTTCGTCGTCTACGGCATCGCGCTGGAGGCCCACCAGCAGAACCTCGCCCTGGTGTTCGGCCCGAGGGAAGGCGCCGGGCCGGGCGGCGCGCGGATGCGGCTGCTGGTGAAGGACAACGACGGGCTGCTCGCCTCGCCCGACCGGCTGCTCGCGGCGGGCCTCGCCGTGCCCGCCTTCACCGACCCGCGCATGCTCACCGACGACCCGCACGCGCTGGCCGACGTGTTCGTGACGATCACCCTTCACCTGGCCGCCGCGGCCGTCGCGTTCGAGGCCGGGCACGGCGAGCTCGTCGCCGAGACCCTCCGGGACGTCCTCGCCGAGTACGGGGGCCACCCCATGGCCCGGCTGCTGCGGGCCCGCACCCTGGAGGCGGCCCGCCTCGTCGGCAAGTCGATGGTGAGCGCCGGGACCCTGGTCGAGCGGGGACGCGTCGCGGCCGCCGACATCAACAAGCACTACGGCACCAGCGGGCCGAACTACCTGCGCCGCCACCCCCGCAGAGAGGCAGGCCGATGAACGTCGTGCTGGAGTCATCGGTCGGCGGCGCCGAGGCGGTGGCGGAGGAGGCGTCGCTGGCGGCGCTGCTGCGCTGCTGCGTACGGGAGGTGGCGGGCCCGCGCGGCCAGGTGTGGCCCGCCGATCCCTACCTGCTGCTGCGCCTGGCGGGCAGCCTGTTGCGCGTGCCCACTTCCGGCGGGCTGGCGCTGCGGTTCGACGGCCCGGCCGAGCGGCTGGAGGGCGGTTCGTGGCGTCCCCTTTCGCTGGACACGCTGGTGGGGCTGGTCGAGACCGAGCTGACCGGGCACGACCTCGCCGAGGGCGAGCCGGGCGGGGGCGTCCTTGCGAGGACCGCGCCGGGCGGGCGCAACGAGGAGTTCGCGGGGCAGGTGGCCGGGAGCCGGGCCGCGATCTCGGCGATGCTGCGCGAGCGGGCGGGCACGGCCCCGCCGGAGGATCCGTGGCTGGCGTCGGAGCAGGCGCTGGTGTTCGGGCACCCGTTCCATCCCTCCCCGAAGGCGCGGGGCGGCTCGGGATGGCTGCGGTACGCGCCCGAGGCGCACGCCGCGTTCCCGCTCCGGTTGCTCGCCGTGCGGGACGACCTGCTGGCCGCCGAAGGCGACACCGGCGCGATCGACGGGCTCGGTGACGCGCCGGCCGGGTACACCCTGCTGCCCGCCCATCCCTGGCAACTGGAGCTGCTGAAGGCGGAGCTCGCCGCCCCGCTCGCGGACGGGCGGCTGGCCGACCTCGGGTACGGCCCCGGCCTCGCCGTGCCGACCTCGTCGGTGCGGACGGTGTACGAGCCGCGGATCGGCAAGTGCCTGAAGTTCAGCGTGGACGTGCGGATCACCAACTGCGTGCGCAAGAACGCCTGGTACGAGCTCGCGGCGGCCGTCGAGCTGAGCGGGCGGCTGGAGCCGGTCTTCGCCGACCTCGCCGCGCGCTTCCCCGCCACGCGCTGGCTGCCCGAGCCGGGGTACCGGTCGGCGTCCCTCGGCACCCGGCTGCTGGAGGGCCTCGGGGTGATCGTCCGGTCGAGTCCGTGGGAGGTGACGGGGCCGGGGGTCACGCCCCTGCTCGCGGGCGCCCTGGCGGCGCCGGGCGGCACGGTTCCCGCGGACGGGATGCCTGGTGCGGCGGGTCCTGTGGACGGTGTACGGGCGGCCGCGATGGAGGCGTTCGCGCGTGAGCCGCTGCGCTGGTGGGGGGCCTACGTCGAGCTGGTCGCGCCGCCGGTGCTCGACGCGTACTTCCGGCACGGCGTGGTGCTGGAGCCCCATCTGCAGAACGTGCTGGTGGGAGTGGACGCCGAGGGCATGCCGGCCGAGGCGGTGTTCCGGGATCTGGAGGGCACGAAGCTGGTCGCCGGACGGCACGACCTGGCGTCCCTTCCGGATCCGGTCAGCAGATCCACCACCTATGACGCCACCCGCGGGTGGAACCGCGTGGTCTACTGCCTCATGGTGAACCATCTTCCCGAGATCGCCGCCACGGTCGCCGGGTCGGCGGCGCCCCATGCCAGGGACGAGCTCCTGCGCGAGCTGTGGGCGGACGCCCGAGCCCGCGTGGCGGCGTACGCCGGCGGGAGCGGCCGTCCGATGCCCCTGTCCGACCTGCTGGCCGGCATGCCACTGCCCGCCAAGGCCAATCTCACCACCCGCTGGAGCCGCTCAGCCGACCGCGACGCCGGCTACGTCCCGGTCGCCAACCCCTTCGCCGGGGCAGCCGGAGCACCGGCATGACCGGCCCACGTCCCTGTCAGCCTCCTTTCCGGAGCATGCGCATGACGGACCTTTCGCCCGCATCCGGGCACATCGCCATCCCCGAGCGCGTGCGGGAGCGTGCCGTACGCCTCGCCGACGCGCTGCCCGCCTACGTCTACGACCTCACCGACCTCGACCGGCACTCCGCCGCCGTACGGCGGGCCCTGCCCGGCATCGAGCTGTACTACGCCGTCAAGGCCAACCCCGACCCCGCGCTGCTGCACACCCTCGCGCCCTACGCCGACGGGTTCGAGGTGTCGTCCGTCGGCGAGGTGACCCACGTGCGGACGGTGCTGCCCGACGCCCGGCTCGCCCTCGGCGGGCCCGGCAAGACCGACGCCGAACTGGGCCTGGACGTCCACCGCGTGCACGTCGAGAGCCCCGGCGAGCTGCGCCGGCTGATCGCGGTCGGCGGGCCGGTCGACGCGCTGCTCCGCGTGAACCTCGACGTCCCCGTGGAGGGCGCCTCACTGACGATGGGCGGTGGGGCCACACCGTTCGGCATGGACCCGGACGGGGTGCGCGAGTGCCTGGAACTGGTACGCGGTCAGAACCGCGTGCGGCTCCGCGGAATCCACGCCCACCTCGCCAGCGGACTGCACGCCCCCGAGCTGCTCGACCTCGCCAAGGAGGTGCTGGCCTTCGGCCGGGAGCTGGACGCCACCGAGATCTGTCTCGGCGGCGGCATGGCGGTGTCGTACCGCGACCCGGAGGAACGGTTCGACTGGGAGGCGTACGGCCAGGGGCTCGGGTACCTGCGCAACCGCGGCGAGACGCTGCGCGTCGAACCCGGGCGGGCGCTCACGGCGTACTGCGGGTGGTACCTCACCCGCGTGCTCGACGTGAAACGGGTGCACGGCGAGGTGTTCGCCGTGGTCACCGGCGGCACCCACCACCTGCGTACCCCCGTCGCCAAGGGCCACGACCAGCCCTTCGCCGTCCTGCCCACCGGCCGCCCGGACACCGGCGTGACCGACGAACCGGTCACGATCGTCGGCCAACTCTGCACCCCGAAGGACGTCCTGGCCCGCCGCGTCGTCACCTCCCTGAACATCGGCGACACCGTCGCCTTCGGCCTGGCCGGCGCCTACGCGTGGACCATCTCCCACCACGACTTCCTCATGCACCCGAAGCCGGGCTTTCACTACCTGACGTGACGTCGGCCTTCCCGCGCGTTCACGTCGACCGCCGCATGACCGACGGTCAGGTCACCGAAACGAATTTCCTTCCGAGAGCGCGGGAAATCGTGAGTTGCCCGAGGCGTTGTTGAAGCACTAGGGTGAATAACGTGACTGCCGGGTCGGCCATGGGCCACGAGCGAGTGAGGCACCCGGCCTCGGAGTGACTCCGGGGCGGGCGAGAGCCCCGCCTTTCCTGTTTCCGCGTTCTTGTCGCGGCTCGCGTGCCCGCAAGAGCCTTCCGACCCGCTTATCAGCAGCGCCGCCATGCCCTGACATGCCCTTCTGGCGTCCGGACGGCCGGCCGTCGACGTTCTCGCCGACCTGATTTCCACCCGCCCTGCCGGCGGTTCCCCATATTCCGCTATTCCGCCCCGGGTGCTTTAGACGCGCCCCATAGGCGGTTATTCGTCATGCCCGCGAAACATTCCGCGGCACGACCTGTCCGGAGAAGAAAGCAGACAATGCCATTGGATTTCAACAAGCACGTCATCGAGGAGTTCCGCGCCAACCAGGGACGGGTAGGCGGCCCATTCGAGGGAGGCCGGCTGCTCCTGCTGACCACCGTCGGAGCACGCTCGGGCGCGCCGCACACGACCCCGCTCGGCTACCTCCCCGACGGTGACCGCGTCCTGGTCATCGCCTCGGCCGGCGGCGCCCCGAGGCACCCGGCCTGGTACCACAACCTGGTCGCCAACCCCCGGGTCACCGTCGAGAGCGGCGTCTTCACCTACGAAGCGGACGCCGTCGTCCTCTCGGGCGCCGAACGCGACCAGGCCTTCGCGCGGGCCGCCGAGGCCGATCCCGGCTGGGCCGCCTACCAGGCCAAGACGAGCCGCATCCTTCCCGTGGTCGCCCTCCAGCCCGTACCGGGTCCGCCGAAGCCGAACGCCGCTTCCTGGGGCGCCCACCTGAAGCACGTCCACGACGGGTTCCGCCGGGAACTGGCCCTGATCCGCGAGGAGATCAAGCGTTCGGGTCCCGGGCTGGGCGCGCAGCTCCGGGTGAACTGCCTCACCGTCTGCCAGGGGCTGCACCATCATCACACCGGCGAGGACATGGCCATCTTCCCCCTCCTCGCCCAGCGCCATCCGGACCTCGCCCCGACCCTCGAACGGCTGAGCGTGGAGCACGAGAAGATCGCAGCGCTCCTGGACGACCTCCAGAGGGTGATCGCCGACCGTGGCGCCGGCCCGCAGGCGGTGCTCTCCGAGGTCGAACGGCTCACGACCGAGCTCGAAGGCCATCTGACCTACGAGGAGGAGCAGCTGATCCCGATCCTCGACGCGACGGTTCTCTGACCGGACCGTCCGCGCCGGGCAGCCTGCCCAGTCGCGACGGACGGCCGTGGCGACCCACAGGCCGACCGGCACCGGCGGTCTCCGGCCACTCCGCGTGGTACCTGCCTCGTCCCGTCCTCAGAGAGAACGCGGTGGAGATGGCCTGGGAGTGGACGCCGGGGGCATGGGGCGTGGTCTCACTCAAAGGCCAGGGCGTCGACCGCACCAAGGCCCATCGCGTGGCGGAGAGCGTCCTGCCGATGCCGCAGGAGTGACCGGCCGGCGGTCTCGCGAGCCGTCAGGAGGAGACGGCCACGGCGGTGCGGAAGGTGGCCGGGTCGTCGAGGTGGCCGAGGATGTACGCGGCCAGGTCGGCGCGGGAGGTGCGGGAGCCGACGCGCTGGGTGGCGCCGACGCTGGCACGCGGGCGGCCGGTGGCGGGCCGGTCGGTGAGACCGGTGGGGCGTACCGCCGTCCAGTCCAGATCGGTGGCGGCCAGCAGCTCCTCCATGCGGAGCATGTCGGTGTAGGTGTCGCGCATGACGCGGTACAGGAGGCGGGTGAACAGCCTGGTCACGGGACCGGCGTCGGCGGGGGCCGCCAGGCCCGCCGAGGACAGCACGATCAGCCTGCGGGTCGTGCCCATCGCACCGGCGATGGACGCGGTGCCGGCGGAGTAGACGGTCGTGGGCCCGCGCCCGGCGGACCCGAGGGCGGAGATGACGGCGTCGTGGCCGGAGAGCAGGCCGTCGAGGGTGCCGGGCCGCAGGACGTCGGCCGCCCGCACCGTGAGGCGGGCGTCCGCGGCCCTCGCGACGGTGGACGTGCCACTGTCCGCCGGGACGCCGGGCCGCACGCGCAGGGCGTCCGGGTTGCGGGCGATCGCGGTGACCTGGTGCCCGGCGGCCAGGGCCTGCTCGACGATGATCTTGCCGGTACGGCCGGCGGCGGCCACGACGGCGATGGAAGCCATGATCGTCGTTCTCCTCGGGGTCGGGTCGGCGGGTCAGCGGGAGGTGCGGGGCTTGGTTGCGGGCTGGAACCTGAAGGAGATGGCCTCCATCAGGCTCTGCCGCTTGGTCTTCTGGATGGCGGCGACGCGCCACTCGCCGTCCGCCTCGCGGACGATCGTGTAGGTCTGCACCTTGCCGAGCTTCTTGGGCTTGCCCTTGTGGACGTCGCCGCGGCTGACGACGACGGCGGTGTGGGCGCCGTAGAAGCGGATGTCCACGATCTCCATGGTCAGGCTGGTGCCCTTGAGGAAGCTGTCGAACAGGGCCTGGTGGGCCCGGCCGATCTCCTCGCCGCCCTGGTAGATGGTGCCGACGAAGGTGACGTCGGTCGCGTCGGCGGTGAAGGTGCGGCCGTACGCGGCGCCGTCACCGCGGTTCCAGGCGTCGCGGGCCCGCTCCAGCAGGGCGCGGATGGCGGCGGTGTCGTTCTGGGTGGCGCTGGTGCTGTTCATGTCTCTACCCTTCCATGGTAACTTCTCGAGAGAAGTTTCTTCGTTGAAGATTTCTCTTCGTTGAGGAAGAGATTAGGGAGTGGGCAGGATGATGTCAACACCGGCGGTGCCGCCGGACGCGGGAGCGGTCTACCGTCGCTACCTCAGCGCGGTACTGCTGCACGGGCAGGCCAGCGCGCGGGCCTGCGATCTGGGCGCCACGGATCTGTACGCGCTCAACATCCTGGAGCTGCGCGGCGCCATGACACCCGGCGAGCTCGGCGACCGGGCCGGCCTGACCACCGGCCCCACCACCCGGCTGATCGACAGGCTGGAGGCGGCCGGGTACGTCCGCCGCACCCCTTCCCCCGACGACCGCCGCAAAGTGATCGTCGAGCCGGTCGGCAAGCCGGCCCAACTGGACGAGGTCATGACCCCGGCACGGGAGAAGGTCGGCGAGATCCTCCGCGGATACACCCCGGAGCAGTTGCAGGTGCTCTTCGACTACTTCAGCCGCGCCACCACCGCCTACCAGGAGGCCACCGAAGACCTCCGGGACTGAATCCGCACACGGCGGGCGATGCAAGCCGGCTGGTGACCGGCGCGGCCGATGGGCGTATGGCGGCCGGTCGGCGTACGGCCACCGGTCGGGAACGGCACGGCCGGTCGGGAGCGGCGCGGCCCGTCGGCGTACGGCGACCGGTCGGGAGCGGCGCGGCCGGTCGGCGACCGGCTCGGAAACGCGGGAAGGGCCCGCAACGGGGCCCTTCTGTTTCGGTTTCCGCTTCCGAGGGGGTCCCGGCTCAGCCGGTCATCCCGTCCAAGGTCCCGTCCTTGACGCTCCTCCGGAAGACGCCCCACTCGGCCGCCCCAAAGCGCAGGACCGGCCCTGCCGGCCGCTTGCTGTCACGTATCGCAACGTCATTGCCGGTCAACGAGGCGAGCTCAACGCAGTCGCCGCCGTTGTTGCCGCTGTACGAGGACTTGACCCACCTCGCGTTCGTCAGGTTTTCCACAGGCACCCCCTCCTGATGGGCCCACTCACCTACTTCAGGCCATGAGGCCGTCGAAGTCACCCGCCTTGACACTTCTGCGGAACACGTTCCACTCAGCCACCGGGAAGCGCAGGACAGGACCGTGGGAGGACTTGCTGTCGCGTATGGCGATGCCATTGCCGGACAGGGACGCGAGCTCTACGCATTCGCCCCCATTGCCGCCGGAGTACGAGGACTTGATCCATTTGGCGTTCGTCAGCTCGTCCATCTGTCCATCCACTCCTTGATCAGATTCAATGATCCGTCCCGTGGAAGCGCGCTGGCTCGCACCGCTTCGTACCGCACCTGGATGTCCCGTACAACTTTGGTTTGGGCGGTCACGTGACCTTGACCGGCGGATTCAAGGTAGACAACCTCACGACCATCTCGCAGCTGAGCGAGGAAGAATCCTCCCAGCAATCCTGCGGTGCATCCTGACATAAGTGGAACTATCTGGATCGTGACACAGGGATGCTCCGCCATGGTCAAGAGATGCTCCATCTGCCCCCTCATGACGGCAGGACCACCTATGGGCCGTTGGAGGACCCCCTCATCCAGAACGGCCCACAGCATGGGAGGGCTTTCGCGCTCGAAGAGGGCTTGCCGCTCAAGACGAGCAGCCACCCCTTTCTCGGCCCTTTCGGAAGTGATGCCGGGCTCTCCCCGGAAGATCGCCCGCGCGTAGTCGGCGGTCTGGAGGAGCCCCAGGACCAGATTCGGCTGCCAGGCACGCAACGTCAGCGCCTGCTGCTCCGCCTCCAGCCACGGATAGAACCAGCGTTCGTTGCCATCAGAGCGACATTGCTCCCACACCTGGATCAATGCCCCATTCACCCCCAGGGCCTCGTCGCACTGCTCGACGAATTCCCTAAATTGGGGCAGGCGCATACCCCTTTCGATGGCTCCTATCGCCGCTCCCGTATAACCGATCCTTCGTCCCACCTGGGACTGGGTCATGCGTACTTCCTGGCGGAGTTTACGCAGCTCGAACCCGAAACGAGCGGCGGGGGAAGCCTCGGGGTTGATCTTTGGCTGACGCGGCACCTGACCTCCACGCAACGGAATGCAACCGAACGCAATGGCAGACAACCGCGTAAGCGCAACACCGTTGTCACCATTCCCTTACGCACAGTAGATGTCGCACGTCAGCCTTGAAGGGCGAATCGAACCGGCAACGAAAAGGTAGCCGTCATGCCACAGGAAATCCCACCTCACACCATCCCTCAACCCCGGGAATCCGAACATCCAACCGAAAAAGCCGACGAAACCGAGGCCAGCCCCTGCTCACCAACCAGGGAAACCAGGTCCGCCTCTTACGCACCGACCAGGAACAGTCCCGGGACGACGAACGAAACCGTCCCCGAGAAGCGGGCCGAAGAGGACGCCGAGCTGCTCGCCCTCCTCCAGCGCCACCTGACCGGCCAGAGCATTCCCTGCCGTGTCTTCAAGACGATCCACATGGTCATGGGCACCGACAAGCTCATGCCCCAGCGCACCTGGAGACGTACCGAGATGACCGTGCACGGCATCACCGACGGGAAGGCCCGGGCCAGGGTCACCGTCCGCACCAAGTTCGCCGGCGCCCCCACCTACCTGGTCACCCCCACCGACGACCGCCCGGAGTTCCAGTTCCCCCTCAACCAGGTCTCCGAGGTCTTCCGCTGGCTCACCCTCCTGGCCCGCGACGAACTCCACTGACGAGCCACGTCACGAGCCGTGACGCCGCCGGGCCGTCCGGACCGCGGTCCCGCAGCGGGCGCCGGGCCCCGGGTCACGCGACCGGAACCCCGTCCTGCCGGTTGACGACGCTCCAGTCGTCCTTGCCATGCCCCTCCTCGACGGCCCGGGAGAAGATCGACAGGACGGCGTCGAGGATCGGGTGGCCGCCCTCCCCGGCCATGCGCTGGGCGTAGGCCAGGTCCTTCCTGGCCCATTCGGCGGAGAAGTTGATCGGCTCGGGCGGGGTCAGGAGGCTGTTCCACGCCAGTCCGGTGACCACTCCACCGGGCCTCTCGACGAGCGCCTCGCCGACCTGCCGCGGGTCCAGCCCGGCCGCGACGGCCATCTTCAGGGCCTCCCCGAAAGCCGCGAAGTGGACCGCCTGCAGGGCGTTGAGCACCAGCTTGAAGCGGGTGCCGGCACCGACCGGCCCGAAGTGCCTGACCTGCCGTGCGATCGCCCGCAACACGCCGTCCAGTTCGGTCAGCCTGCCGGGGTCGCCGCCGACGAGCATCACCAGATTGCCGGTCCTGGCCCCTTCCGCGCCCCCGGTGACCGGCATGTCGAAGAAGGTCAGTCCGCGCTCGGCACACGCGGCGGCCAGTTCGGCCACCCAGCCCACCGACAGCGTCGCCGAGGAGATCACCACCGTGCCGGGCCTCACACCGGCCAGGATTCCCTCGGCGCCGAACCACACCTGCCGGGAGGAGGCGTCGTCGGCGGTGACCTCGAAGACCACTTCGGCCCCGGCGGCCGCCTGCGCCGGGCTCGCCGCCTCGGCCAGGCCGGGGACGCGTCCGGGGGTCCGGTTCCACACGGCCACCTCGTGCCCGTTCGCGGCCAGGTTGGCGGCCATGCCCCGGCCCATGATCCCCAGACCCACCACTGCGACGTTCGTCATCGTGCTCGCCTCTCTTTCTCGATCCGCGGTATGTACGGCAGCCTGTCAGCGCGGTGAGCGGCGGCGGCAGACCCGCCCAAGGGGGGCCCTGACAGGGCACCCCTCCCGGAATCGGCGCACGGCATACTCGACTCGTGAGCAACAAGACCGACTTCGGGGAGTTCCTGCGTTCACGAAGGGCCCGCGTGTCACCGCAGGACGCCGGACTGCCCGCCACCACCGGACGCCGGCGCACCGCCGGGCTGCGGCGCGAGGAGGTCGCGATGCTCGCCGGTCTGAGCATCGAGTACTACACCCGCCTGGAACAGGGCAAGCAGAGCAACCCCAGCCGTCCGGTGCTCGAAGCCATCGCCACGGTCCTGCGTCTGGACGACGACGAGCGGCGCCATCTGTTCGAGCTGGCCGGAGCGCCCGTCGAACAGGGTCCGTCGCTGGAGCCGTCGCGGACCGTCCGCGCGGAGGTGCGGCGGCTGCTCGACATCGTCCGGCCGCATCCGGCGTACGTGCTCAGCCGGGCCAGCGACCTGCTCGCGACCAACGAGGCGGGCATGGCGCTGCTCCCCGGCGTCGAGCAGTGGCCCGTCCACGCCCGGAACACCGCCCGCTACACCTTCCTGCATCCCGACGCACGGCGCGTGTACGACAACTGGGACGAAGTGGCCGCGGCCACGGTGGCCCACCTGCGGTCCGCCGCCGGAGCGCGTCCCGACGCGCCCGACCTGACCCGGGTGATCGGGGAACTCCTCGCCGAGAGCGAGGAGTTCGCCAGGCTGTGGGAGCGTTACGACGTGCGGACCAAGACCAACGGCGTCAAGCGGTTCGACCATCCGGCGGTGGGGCGCATGACGCTGAGTTACGAGGTCCTGGAGGTGGCCCGCAGCGACAACCACCGGCTGGTGGTCTACCAGGCCGAGCCCGGCACACCAGATCATGACGCGATGCTGCTCCTCGGCCTGACCGCGGACATCTCCACCGCGACGGGTCGTCAGCCGCGCGCGGCCGACCACTAGGAGGCGGGGGGCGGTTTGCCCGGTACGGGCGATGACGAGATCGTGGCGGCCGCGAGGACGGGGGACGAGTCCGCGTTCGCGGTGCTCGTCGAGCGTCATCGCGGGGAGTTGCGGGCGTACTGCTATCGGATGCTCGGCTCGTTGGACGAGTCGGAGGATCTGGTGCAGGAGACGTTCCTGCGCGCCTGGCGAGGTCTGGGCGGCTTCGCCGGCCGCTCGACGCTGCGCGCCTGGCTCTACCGGATCGCCACGAACGCCTGCCTCGACGCACTCGACGGCCGGGCACGGCGGGTGCTCCCCCACCACGTGGCCGCGCCCGCGGATCCCGGCGCGCGGTCGCCACCCCGTACCGACGTCGCCTGGCTGCAGCCCTACCCCGATCGGCTGTGGGAGCCGGCCGCGTCGAGCGAGGCGGAGCCGGACGCCGTCGCCGTCACCAGGGAGACGCTGGAGCTGGCCTTCCTGGCCGCGATCCAGCATCTGCCACCCCGGCAACGCGCCGTACTGATCCTCTGCGACGCGCTCGGCTGGCCGGCCAAGCAGACCGCGACCCTGCTGGAGGCCAGCGTCGCGTCGGTCAACAGCGCGCTGCAGCGGGCCCGGGCGACGTTGAAGAACCATCTGCCCGAGCACCGCCTCGAATGGACGGCGGCGCGGCCCACCGAGCAGGAGCGGAAGGTGCTGCGGCGGTACATGGACGCCCTCGAACGCGCCGACATCGCCGCGGTGGCCGACATGCTGGCCGAGGAGGTACGGGCGACGATGCCGCCGTATCCGATGTGGTACCAGGGGCGGGAGGCGGTGCTGGTGACGCTGGCGGCCAGCTGGGACCCCGGCCTGCCGGGCTACGTGGGCCGGTTCCGCACCGTGGCCACCCGGGCCAACGGGCGGCCGGCGCTGGCGGCCTACGTACGGGGGCCGGGCGCGCCCGCCTACGACGCCTTCGCCATCGGCGTCCTGCGGATCGAGGACGGTGTGATCGCGGAGATCACGGCCTTCCACGATCCCGGCCTGTTCCCGGCGTTCGCCCTGCCCATGACGCTGCCGCCGGCCGACCGATGACTTTCCGCTCGATCCGCCGTCTCAACCGGGGTCAACCGAAATCCGATCCCACGGAGGCGGATCATGAGCAAGATCCTGTACTCGGTCACCATGTCGCTGGACGGCTTCATCGCCGGCCCGGGTGGCGACATGTCGTGGCTGACCGAACACCTGGGGCAGCCCAACGCGGCGGTCAAGCAGCTCATCGGCGAGATCGGCTCGCTGCTCGTCGGCAACCGCACCTTCCGCGGTGACGACCCGCACAAGGGCACGACCCAGGAGGGCAAGCCGTTCGGCGGGGGATGGAGCGGAACCCAGGTCGTGCTCACCCACCACGTCCCCGACACCACGATCCCCGGGGTCACGTTCGCGGGCGACCTCGACAGCGGCGTCAAGGCGGCCAAGGACGCCGCGGGCGGCAAGTACGTCAACATCCTCGGCGCGAACGTGGCCCGGCAGTGCCTCGAAGCGGGTGTGCTCGACGAGATCTTCGTGTTCGTCGCCCCCGTCCTGCTCGGCGACGGCGTCCGTCTGTTCGACCATCCGGGCGGGACGAACGTCAAGCTGGAACGTCTCGGCGTGAGCCACGCGCCGAACGCGACGAACCTCCGGTTCCGCGTGGTCCGCTGAGACCTCCGGTCGTCCTGGTGGCTCCTGTACGCCCCGGACCGGCGAGATCTGACGTAGTCAGATCCCGCGTATTGTGCGTTTCCCCGGGTTCCGGAGAGGGTTGCCTCAGATCGGTCCGGTGAACCTCGACGTCCAGTGATCAGGAACGCAGTCACGCTCCGGTCATAGGGAGATTCCATGCTCTTCTACGTCCAGATGAAGTGGAATCACGAAGGCCGAGTCAGCCTCGATGAGCTTTGGGACATCGAGGTGGACGAGGCGGCGCACGTTCTGAAGTCGATCGAATCCGGGTTCTGCCTCGGCATATGGAAGGTGGCCGCGCAGAAGCGACTGATCGCGATCGTCGACTCGCCCGATGCCGAGGAACTGGACCGCACGGCGCTCGGACGGCTCCCGATGCGGGAGTACCTCGAGTACGAGGAGGTCTGGCCGCTGCGGGACTACCTCGGGTTCGTCGAGGACGTGAAGAAGGGCTACCAGGTGTGACCGCCTCGGGGGGGCGGGGCGGCGCCCCGCCCCCCCCGACGCCTTCGAAAGGTCACAGGCGATACCAGCCACATTTCCTTCCTGGCCGCCGCCCCGGCACGATCCATCCCCAGACACTCCCCCCGAACGCCTGTCGTCACAGGCAGCCGTCCCTGCGAGTCCCGCCTGCCTGTTGAGGCTTCTTCCAACGACACTCAGGGAGTGATCAGCATCAGGCCATGGTGAACGTTGAAGTCCTCGAAGTCCTTGACGTTCAAAGTGGCGAGGGGGAGGCCGTGTGTCAGGCAGCAGGCCGCGATCCACATGTCGTTCATAGGGCGGGGCCGGCCGCGTTTCGTAGCGGCAGCGGCAAGCTTGCCCCAGGTGACGGCCACGTCTTCATCGCCCGGTAGAACGGGAACAGCGACAAGCCATTCAGCAAGCGCTCCACGGCTCCGCATACCCCAGTCGCGAACTTCCATCCACTTGGTGAGCTCGGCGAGTGTGACAAACGTGATCAGCGGAACAGCACCCACCAGCTTGGCCGCCAGGCTCGCGGGCAGTCTGCGTTTGTGGATCAAAGAGGAGGCGTCGGTGTCCAAGACGACAGCAGACATGATGACGAGCTGCCTCTACGCCACCTCGGAGTGACGCTCGGCATGGATGAAGGCCAGAAAGTCATCCAGCTCTTCGTCGCTTTCGAACGTGTCCGCTGCAAGATCCCCGATGGACCGGATCGGCCGTGCATGCTTGGCCCTGATCAATTCGTCGACCGAAGTCTTCTTACGGACAGGCGGGAAGATCGGGTGATCCGGCTGGCTCTCGCTCATGATGTCCCCCTTGCCCTTCCTGCTGCTTCCCAGCGTACGGGTCCTGCCCGCTGATCGCATGGCTCTTCTGGATGTCGTCGCATCACGACCCGGCCGTCAGCGGTCCTCGGGGATGGATTCGATGAGGCGGACCAGGCCCTTGGCGTCGAGGAGGTCGACGGGGCGGACGGTCTGGTTGGCCTTCACGTAGTGGAAGGCGGCGCCGACCTTGGTGAGCGGGACGCCGGCGAGGTGGGACCAGGCGAGCCGGTAGGCCGCCAGCTGCACCGCGGCGGCCTTCGCGGCGCGCCCGCGCGGCGGCTCGCCGGTCTTCCAGTCGACCACCACGAAGCCGTCGCCGTCGGGGAAGACGGCGTCCATGCGCCCGCGCACCAGCCGATCGGCGATCATGGTCTCGAACGGCACCTCGAGGTCGATCGGCTCCATGCCGGCCCACCGGCTCTCCTCGAAACGCGCCTGCAGCTCGGCCAGCTGCACGTCGGCCTCGGACAGGTCGTCGGAGGCGCCGGGGAGGTCGAGGTCGTCCAGCAGCCGCTGCTGGCCCCAGCGGCCCTCCAGCCAGCGGTGGAAGGCCGTGCCCCGGCGGGCGAGCGGCGCGGGCTTGTGCGGCAGCGGGCGGCGGATCTGCCGCGCCAGCGCGGACGGGTCGGAGGCGAGGGTGACCAGCGACGACACGGTCAGGTGGGCGGGCAGCTCCACGACGGCACCGCCGCGCCGCCGCTGCTGGTCGCGCTCGCGCAGCAGCAGCTCGGTGTCACGCGCCCAGGCCCGGACCCGGTCGCGTTCCCACTCCCGCATCGGCGTCTCCTCCCCCGACGGCGCCGGGGCGGACACGCCGTTGATGGCGTCCATGACCATCTCGGCCCCGCCGCGCACGGCCTCGTACCGCTCGCCGTCCGGGGTGACGGGCCACTCGGCGGCGGGCGGCTCGGCGAGCAGGGGGTTGACGGCGTCCTCCCCGGTCTCCGGCGCCCAGTGGGCCACCCGGCCGCAGGCCTCGCGGATCTCCAGCAGGAAGTCCGACGGTTCGAGCGGCCTTGCGGCCGTCCCCCAGCGGTATCCGGAGGCGATCAGCAGGTAGTGGGCGCGGGTGACGGCGACGTAGGCGAGCCGCCGTTCCTCCATCAGATCGCGGTCACGGCAGAGCTCGTCGAACTCGGCCAGGTCGTCCTTCTCGAGCCCGTTCAACGCCGGCAGGTCGGACCGGTCGCCGCGCAGCGGGTACGGCAGCTTGCGGGGGTTCTCGGTCCAGCGGGAGTTGGTGGCGGGCGTGGCGGGGAACACGCTGCCCTTGGCCAGCCCGCCCTTCTGCGTGGTGATCTGCGACAGTCCTGGGACGATCACCACGGGCCATTCGAGGCCCTTGGAGGCGTGCACGGTCATGAGCTTGACGCTGTTGGTCTCGCCGACCCGCCCGGCCTCCAGCCCGAACTCCTCCGACTCGGCGGCCTTGAGGTAGGCGAGGAACGCGCCGAGCGTGGGATCCTCGGCGTCGCCGGCGAAGCGGGAGGCCGCGTCGAGGAAGGCGTCGAGGTCGGCGCGGGCGGTGAGCGGGCCGCCGCCCCGCGCCGCCACCTCGACGTCGAGCCCGAGGCGCCGCTCGACCTCGGTGATCAGGTCGGGCAGCGGCTGCCCGGCGTGCGCCCGCAGCACCCGCAGCTCCTGGGCGAGACGCGGCAGCCGCCGGCGCGCGAGCGGTGAGAAGGGCTCCAGCCATTCGGGACGTTCGGGCAGCTCGTCGAGGGCGTCCACGAGGCTGCCGCGCTCCTCGGCCATGTCGGCGACGACCTGCTCCAGCGGGTCGTCGGCCACCGGCCCGCGGCGGTCGGCGACGGTCAGCTCGCGGGCAAGGTCGCCGAGCACCTTCAGGTCGGCGGGGCCGATGCGCCAGCGCGGGCCGGCGAGGAGCCGGACGAGCGCGTCGCCCGCCGTCGGCTCGTACAGCACGCGCAGCGTCGCCACGACGTCGGCCACCTCGGGGACGGTGAGGAGGCCGCCGAGGCCGACCACCTCGACGGGGATGCCGCGCGCCTCCAGCGCCCGGCGCAGGGCCGGGAACTGCGCGCGCTTGCGCGCCAGGATGGCGAAATCCTGCGGCTGGAGGGCCAGGGGACCACCCCACACCCCGCTGGACTTGACCTTGTCACGGACCTTGTCGCGCTCGCCGTCCCCCCAGGGCAGGCCGTCGGGCGCGGACTCACGTCCGAGCATGCGGACCACGCCCTCGGCGATCCAGTCGGCCTCGTCGTCGGCGGTCTCGTGGAAGGCGCAGACGGCGCGGCCGCGTCCGACGCGGTTGTCGCCGGGGACGAGCACCGGGACCTCCCCGGCCTCGGCGCGCAGGGGCTTCTGCACCTGTTCGGCGACGTGGAGGACGCCCTCGCCGTTGCGGAAGCTGACCGAGAGCTTGCGCACGGCGGCCGGCTCGCCGTTGACGGCCGGGAAGTCGCGGACGAAGCGCTTGAGGTTGCCGGAGGAGGCGCCGCGCCAGCCGTAGATCGACTGGCAGGGGTCGCCCACGGCGGTGACCGGGTGGCCGCCGCCGAACAGCGCGCGCAGCAGGACGAGCTGGGCGTGGCTGGTGTCCTGGTACTCGTCGAGCAGGACGACCGAGAACCGCCCGCGTTCGACCACGCCGACCTCCGGGTGCCGGTCGGCGATGCGGGCGGCCAGGGCCATCTGGTCGCCGTAGTCGATGACCTCACGCGCGCGCTTGAGCCGGTCGTAGGCCTCCACCAGGGGGAGGAACTGCTCGCGGACGTCCTGCGTGCGGACGGGCCTGCGCTGGGCGAGGGTGGGCCGCCCGTCGAGCTCGGCGTACCGCTCGGCGAGCCAGTGGCCGATCTCGCGGACGTCGCCCGGGGTGCGCAGGTGCTCGGACATCTCGCCGGCCAGCTCCAGGACGGCGGCGGTGACCGACGCCGGGGCGAGGTCGACGCGGTCCATCGGCCCGTCGTACTGGCCGACCACGCGCGCGGCCATCTGCCACGAGATGGCCGGGGTCACCAGGCGCATGGTCGGCTCCAGCCCCTCGCGCAGGGCGTGGTCGGTCACCAGCCGCGCGGCGTAGGCGTGGTAGGTGGACACCGTGGGTTCGGCGTCCAGCAGCTCGGCCGGGGCGAGGCCGACCTCGGCGAGCCGGGTGAGGCGCTTGCGCACGCGGGCGGCCAGCTCGGCGGCGGCCTTGCGGGTGAAGGTGAGGCCGAGCACGCGCTCGGGGCGGACGAAGCCGTTGGCGACCAGCCAGACCACCCGGCCGGCCATGGTCTCGCTCTTGCCGGAGCCCGCGCCCGCGACGACGACCATCGGCGCGAGCGGCGCCTCGATGACGGCGGCCTGCTCGGGGGTGGGCGGCGGGATGCCGAGCTTCTCGGCCAGCTCGTCCGGCCCGATGAGAGCCGGACGCGGCCCCTCCCCGCCGGGCGCGGGCGCGGCCTCTTGCCCTAGCGCCATCTTTCGCCCATCGCCTTCGCCGGCCGGGACCGGCCACTGGTGGTGCCGGGCCGCGTGGAGCGTCTGGCCAGGGAGATCCGAGTTTCGGCTAGCACACCTGGCTCCCACTGTCGTTCACCGGGCAGCTCGCCTTGGCGGCGCAGGTGCGGCAGCCGTCGTTCACCTTGGCCGTGAACACGCCCGCCGCCATGCCGGTGGCGACGGTCTCGACGAGCTCGCGGGCCCACCCGGGCTCGGGGTCGTCGCCGAGGGCGCCCTGGCGCTGCTCCTTGGCGTCCTTGCCGGCCGCCTTGCCGACCTGCACCAGCGCGGCGCCGCCCGGCTCGGTCATGCCGTGACGCTCGAAGGCGCCGAGCAGCGTGGCGAGCTGGTACACCCCGAGCTGCGGGTGGCGGTCGAGATCCTGGTCGGACGGCTTGGTGGTGCCGGTCTTGATGTCGATGATCACCGCGCGGCCCTCGCCGTCGCGCTCGACCCGGTCGACGCGGCCCCGGATGTGCACCCCCGGGGACAGCTCGGCGGTGAACGCCTCCTCGACCGCGACGAGCTCCCTGGGGTTCTGCTCGTGCCAGGTGAGGAACCGGGAGACCATCTGCTCGGCCACCTTGCGCTGCTTGCGGTTGAACCAGACGCCGCCGAAGTCGAGGTCGTCCCAGATCTCGTCGAGCCGCTTGCCGAGCGCGTCGCCCTCCTGCCCCGCCGCGGCCAGCACGGCGAGGGCGTGGATGACGCTGCCGAGGCTGCGGGACATGTCGGTGCCGGACGCCCCCACCGCCGTCTCCAGCAGCCAGCGCAGCCCGCACTTGGTGAAGTTCTCCACCGCCGACGGGGACACGCGGACGATGTTCTCGGGCCAGCTGAGCGGGCGGTCGTCGGAGATCGGCGTCAGGGCGTACCACTCGTCGGGATGGGCGCCCGGCACCCCGGCGCGGGCGAGCCGGGCGAGGTGACCGGCGGCGGCCCTGCGCATCGCCTCGGGCCTGGTCGGGTCGCAGACAGCCGCGCGCAGGTCGGCGACCAGGGACGACATGCTCAGCCACCGCGCCCGCTCGTCGACGGCGGCCTCCTCCGCCGCGCCGGGCAGCAGCTCGGAGAGGAACCGGGAGGGCCGCTCGTCGGTGTCGTCGCCGCCCACGGCCGTGACCACCAGGCGGCGGCGGGCGCGGGTCGCGGCGACGTAGAACAGCCGCCGCTCCTCGGCGAGCAGCTTGGAGGCCAGGGCGGCGGCGGCCGCGTCGTCGCCGTCGAGGGCCGACCCCTCGGCCAGCTCGACCAGCTCCTCCACGCCGAGCAGCGAGCCGCGCAGCCGCAGGTCGGGCCAGACGCCCTCCTGTACGCCCGCCACCACCACGACGTCCCACTCCAGGCCCTTGGAGCGGTGGGCGGTCAGGATGCGCACGGCCTCGCCGTCGGGGGCGTGCTCGGCCAGCGAACTGCCCGCGATCTCCTGGGAGGCCAGGTCGTCGAGGAACACCTCGGCCCCGGCGTGCGGGAGGCGGTCGACGAAGCGGGCGGCGTAGTCGAACAGCGCGACCACGGCGTCGAGGTCGCGGTCGGCCTGCGCCCCCCGGGCGCCACCGGCGAGGCTGGCCTCGGTCCACCGTTCGGCGAGGCCGGAGGCCTGCCAGATGGCCCACAGGGCCTCCTCGGCGGTGTCGCCGCGGCGTACGGCCTCGCGGGCCACGCCGATCAGCGCCGCCACGCGCCTGGCGCAGGCCCCGATGTACTCCTCGACGGGGATCAGCTCGCGGGCGTCGCGGACGGCGGCGATCAGCAGCTCGTCGGACGAGCGCGGTGGCATGGGCAGGGTGCCGTCATCGAGGGCCGAGGCCTCCAGCTCGGCGACCCGCAGCGCCCGGCGCAGGCGGCGCACGCCGATGGCGTCGGTGCCGCCGATGGGACCGGTGAGGAGCTCCTCGGCGGTGGCGACGTCCAGCGTGCCGGGGTGGAGCGCCACCCGGAGCACGGTGACCAGCGGGCGCACGCCGGGTTCCTGGACGAGCGGCACCTCGTCGCCCGCCACGACGACGGGCACGCCCGCGGTGACCAGGGCGCGGCGCAGCATCGGCACCTGCCGGCTCGCCGAACGCACCAGCACGGCCATGCGCGACCAGGGCACCCCTTCGAGCAGGTGGGCGCGGCGCAGGGTGTCGGCGACGACGGCGGCCTCCTGCGTCTCGCTGTCGGCCAGCAGCATCCGCACCTCGCCCGGGTCGGCGCCCTTGGCGGGGGTCAGGCCGCGGTGGTCGTCGCCGTGGGAGAGCCGGGTGGACGGCGGGACGGGCAGCCGGGACGCCACGCGGCGGGAGGCCGCCAGCAGCTCGGCGCCGCTGCGGCGGCACACGCGCAGGGCGACGACGGGGGCCTCTTGGCCGTCGGCGCGGCGGAACCGCTCGGGGAAGTTGAGGATGCCGCGCACGTCGGCGCCACGGAAACCGTAGATCGACTGGTCGGGGTCGCCGACGGCGATCAGGTCGCGGCCGTCCCCGGCGAGCTGCTGGAGCAGGAACTCCTGCGCCGGGTCGGTGTCCTGGTATTCGTCGACGAAGACCACGTCGTACGCCGAACGCTCCCGCATGCGGACGTCGGGGTCGCGCAGCAGCCCGGCGGCGGCGCGGATCAGCTCGGAGTAGTCGAGCGCCGGCGTCGGGTCGAGGTCGAAACGGTCGGCGTAGCGGTAGGCGAACCGGCCGGCCGCCACCCAGTCGGCCCGGCCGTGCTCGCGGCCGAGCACCACGAGATCCTCGCCGTCGAGCCCGCGCTCGGCGCCCCGCGCCAGGAAGTCGCGCAGCTCCTCGGCGAACCCCCGGGTCTTCAGGGCCTCGCGCATGTCGGACGGCCAGTGGCGGGCGCCGTCCTCCAGCTCGCCGTGGAGGAGGCGGCGGATCTCCAGCAGTTGCTCGGGGCCGGTGAGCAGGCGCGGCGGGGCCTCCCCCGCGAGGACGGCCTCGCGGCGCAGCAGGGCGTAGGCGTAGCTGTGGAAGGTGAGGGCGAGGGGCGTTCGCGTGGTGCGGCGCATGCGGGCGGTGATACGCTCGCGCAGCTCCTCGGCCGCCTTGCGGCTGAAGGTGAGCACGAGCACCCGCTCGGGGTCGACCCCGCGGCGCTCGACCCGGTCGACCACGCTCTCGACGATGGTGGTGGTCTTGCCGGTGCCGGGGCCCGCGAGCACGAGCAGCGGACCTGCCTGGTGGCGTACGACCGCCCGCTGGTGCTCGTCGAGAGCAGGAGGCATCGCCTGCCCCGCGATTCCCCGACGCACCAGACGGTAGGTCTGACCACTCACAACACGCTATTCCACCAGACCACACACGTAGATCGTGCCGACTCGACCGGTACGGCTCCGGGTGGATCTCCACCGCGAGCGACGAACCAGCTTATCGGGGGCTACTTCCGCATTTTGGAAGTGACACGCATAACAGACGAAGCCCGGACGAAGAACCGCACCGACCGCCGTACAACGGCGCCGGATTCGCCGCACCGACCGCCGTACGACGGCGCCGGATTCGCCGCACCGACCGCCGTACGACGGCGCCGGATTCGCCGCACCGCGTCCCATCGACGCGGCGCCGGAACAAGAGCGCCCCCGACAACGGAGCCCCCTGCCCGTCCTCCACCCGCTCCGCGCCCGCTCTCCCCCCGGCCACCGCACCCCGGCCCAACCCGCACGCGGTCCGCTGCTCTCCACTCGGCGCCGGGGCGGCGGGGAGGTGTACGGCGAAGCCGGCGCCGGTGTACGGCGGGGGCCGCCCGGGGCGCTGTGCGGGGTGGTCAGTGGACCGGGCCGAGGCGGATGGTGGTGATGTCTGATTCGGTGAGAGGTTCGGCGCAGTCGGCGCAGACGGTCTTCGGGTGGAACTCGGCTCCGCAGGAGTGCCGCCAGGCCGTCGGCGCGGGGCCGTCGGTGACGTAGCGGTCGCCCCACTCCATGAGGTTGAGCAGGATCGGATGAAGGGCCCGGCCCGCCTCGGTGGGGACGTACTCGTAGCGCGGCGGATGCCGTTCGTACTGCCGCTTCTCGAGGACGCCCGCCTCGACCAGCTTGCGCAGCCTGGTGGCGAGGATGTCACGGCTGGCGCCGGTGTTACGGGCGATCTGGTCGAACCTGCGCTCGCCCAGCATGATCTCGCGCATGGCGAGCAGGCTCCAGCGCTCGCCGATCACCCCAAGGGCGTTGGCGATCGAGCACTCTCGGCCGTGTCCGGCCACCGTCCACCTCCCGGTCGACCGCGACCGGCGAACGGGATCTCATCCGCCCGTCGGTCCGGAATTCCAACCTACCTGCCCGCGATGACCACTCCGACGAACAAGCCGTCAGCACCTAGTGGGTTGTGAAATCCAACTTACCTCGATATACCGGTAACGACACGCACGTGGAGTGCCTGACGCGGGAGGGAACCGTGACACAGCGGCAGGACCGGCCCACATTGCCGGCCAGGCTCGAAGCCCATCCATCGGTGCGGGCCGTACGGGCCCGGCGCGCCGCCTCTCCCCGGGATCCCGTCGAAGTGATCGACGCGGACTGGCTGCGCCAGTTGTGCCTCGACGCGGGCGCCGACGACGTGGCCGCCGTCCCGCTGGACCATCCGGACCTCGCGGGCGAACGGCCGCACGTGCTCGCCGCGCTCCCCGGCACCCGCACCCTGATCTCACTGGTGGTGCGCATGAACAGGGACAACGTGCGATCGCCGGCCCGCAGCGTGGCCAACCAGGAGTTCCACCGGTCGGGCGAGATCGTCAACGACGCGGCCCGCACGATCGTCCAGGCGCTCCAGGACGCCGGCCACCGCGCGATCAACCCGTCGGCCACCTTCCCGATGGAGATGGAGGGCTACCCGGGCCGCATCTGGGTGGTCGCCCACAAGACCGTCGCGGTGGCGGCGGGGCTCGGCGCGATGGGGGTGCACCGCAACGTCATCCACCCGAGGTTCGGCAACTTCGTCCTCCTCGCGACGCTCCTGGTGGACGCCGAGGTCAGCCGGTACGGCGAGCCGATCGACTACAACCCCTGCCTGGAGTGCAAGCTGTGCGTCGCGGCCTGTCCGATCGGCGCGATCAAGAAGGACGGTGGCTTCGACTTCCTGGCCTGCTTCACCCACAACTACCGGGAGTTCATGGGCGGGTTCACCGACTGGGCCGAGACCGTGGCCGACAGCACCGACGGGCCCGAGTTCCGCTCACGGGTGACCGACTCCGAGAACGCCTCGATGTGGCAGAGCCTGTCCTTCAAGGCGAGCTACAAGGCCGCGTATTGCATGGCGGTCTGCCCGGCGGGTGAGGACGTCCTGCCGCCGTATCTCGACGACCGCAAGGAGTTCATGGACCAGGTTCTGCGCCCCCTGCAGGACAAGGTCGAGACCCTGTACGTCGCCCCTGGCTCGCCCGCGGAGGACCACGCCCGGCGCCGCTTCCCGCACAAGAACCTCAGGCACGTCCCCCTGGCCCTGCACTCCCGGCCCGAACGGCGACAGGAACCCGACTCGGAGTGACCCGCGAACCGGGCCACACGCGACATCACACCACCATCTGGGCGTGGTGGGGTTCGAGGGGGCCGTGGCGGGTGATTTCGGACCAGGCGCGCTCCAGGCGGTCCACCAGGCGGTCGAGGACCTCGACGCTGTAGGTGAACGGGACGCGCATGTAGCGGTCGTGGGTGCCGGTGGGGTCGGTGGTGGCGCCCGGCACGACCTCGACGCCGTGACGCAGGGCCACGTGGGCGAACTCGGTCGCGTCGACCCCCGGCAGCTCGATCCACAGCCCGCTGCCGCCGTCGGGCCGGCGCCAGCGCCAGGACGGCAGCCGTTCCCGCAGCAGCTTCTCGATGTGGTCGAGGCGGGCCTCGCGAACGGGCGCGCGGGCGGCCTGGATGCGGGACATCTGTGGGACGAGCCGAGCCGCCAGCAGTTGCTCGATGACAGGGCTGCCGAGGTCGGCCAGGGCCTTGCGCCGCGCGAGCCGTTCGATGATCTCCGCGGGCCCGCGTACCCAGCCGATGCGCAGCCCCGCCCAGATCACCTTCGCGAGAGACCCGGCCGACAGCACCTCCGCGCCCCGGGGCGCGTACGCCGCCAGCAGGCTCGGGGTCGCGTCCAGGCAGGTCCGGGCGATGTAGGCGTTGTCCTCCAGGATCGGGACGTCGTACCTGGCGGCGATCTCGGCGACACGCCGCCGCCGGGCGGCCGAGGTCAGCAGCCCGGTGGGGTTGTGGAAGGTGGGCATGAGGTAGATCAGGTCGGGCCTGCGGGCGGCGAGGGCCTCCGCCAGGGCCCGGACGTCGGGGCCCTCGTCGTCCAGGGGCACCGTCTCGATGAGAGCTCCACGCGCCCGGAACAGGTCGAGGCAGCACGGCCAGCTCGGCGACTCGGTCAGGGCGGCGCCGCCGGGCCGGAGGTACAGCTCGGAGACCAACGCGAGCGCCTGGTGCGCCCCGGTCGTGACGAGGATCTGGTCGGGGGCGGTGGGCAGCCCGGTGTCGGCGAGGTAGGCGGCGATGGCCTCGCGCAGTTCCGGAAGCCCGGTGGGGTGGTAGCCGGGCTCGTCGAGCAGGACGGACAGGTCGCCCCCGGCCAGCTCGCGCAGGGCTACGGCCAGCTCCGGGACGGCGCCCTCGGCCGAGCAGGTGAGGGAGATCAGGTCGGCGGGGCCGTCGATGAGGCGCTGGTAGATCGAGGTGGCCTTACCGCCGGGGACCCGCCCGTCGGTGAGGGGCGGGCGCCGGAGGGCGTTCCGGGCCACCTGTGTGCCGCTCCCCCGGCGGCTCTCGATCAGCCCCGCGTCGCGCAACGCCTCGTAGGCGGCGACGACGGTGGTACGGCTGACGCGCAGCACCGTGGCCAGCCGGCGTTCCGGGGGCATGCGCTGCCCGGGTGGCAGCGTGCCCTCCTGGATGGCCTTGCGGATGCCGTCGGCGAGGCGGCGGTAGAGCGGCCCGGTGCCGGTCGCCCATCCGGCGAAGGCGTCGATCACGTCGCTCTCGGTAGGCCGAAACGTGCCGGGCTCGTCCATTCGTCACCTCATTGGCCCTTGAAAGTTCCCCTTATTGGCCCTGGGATCCGCCGTCCACTTTGCCAAAGACTTGGAGGCCAAAGGAAGGGGCGGGACCAAAAACCCGGAACCCCGTATGCGGCGGAGGTCGAGATGATCGTGATGGTGGTGCTGCTCGTGCTCCTCGCCCTGGCCGGCCCCCTGGTGGGGGTCGACAGCAGGGACGGCCGGGACTGGGCGCCGTCCGAATTCTTCACCCCAAAGCGACCATGACCGGGGCGAACAGGTGGTCGC
Source organism: Sphaerisporangium fuscum (assembly GCF_018531465.1). Classification (GTDB taxonomy): domain Bacteria; phylum Actinomycetota; class Actinomycetes; order Streptosporangiales; family Streptosporangiaceae; genus Sphaerisporangium; species Sphaerisporangium fuscum. The sequence continues at coordinate 178,728 of NZ_JAHDTF010000017.1, read as the reverse complement.
GGGCGCCGGGGAGCGGGCCGTTGCGCACCATCAGGGCGGTCGAGAAGGCCGGGGACAGGCCCCGGGAGGCCGCCCAGGCCGTCAGCTCGGCGTGCCGTGTGTCCAGGTCGAGGCGGACCTGCCCGTGCGCGTCGCTGACGAGCTCGGTGACCAGCGCCCGGGCCGTGGCCGTGTCGCCGGCCACCACGGGCCCGACGACGACCGTGTCGATGTTGCGCCACGCGGCCCCGAACCCGACGATCTCGTTGTCACGCTCCACGACGCGCAACCGCTCGGCGAAGGTGAACAACCGGGTGATGACCTTCTCGCGCGGGGCACCCGAGGCGTGCGCGTCGAGGGCGACGGCGGCCGCCACGTCCCCTTCGTGCGCCGGGCGGACGCCACTGTGCTTGAAGTCCTCCGGCTGGAGGCTCAGGCGGCCGGTGTGCGTGACGACCTTGCCGATCGTCTCGAAGCCCACCTTCTCGTACAGCCCACGCCCGTACTCGGTGGCGGTGAGGAACACCGTCGCCTGACCGGCCCGCGCCAGGACGTGCTCCATGAGCCGCCGCCCGAGGCCCCTGCGCCCGTGGCGGGACGCCACCAGCACCATGCTGACGGCGGCGAGGGTGGCGCCGTACCGGGTCAGCACGACCGTCCCGGCGAGGCCGCCGGCCGGGTCGTCGATGCCGTAGACCTCGCCGACCTCGAAGAGCAGCCGCCACTTGGCCTCCTCGGGGAGCCACTGGCGGTCGATGGCCAGCAGCAGGCAGTCGCGCAGGTCGTCCAAGGTCAGCCGGCGGACCCGCACGTCGACGGCGCTCGCATGGTCAGCGAAGATCGGTTCCACATGTCCCCCGAGATGCGTTTGCGGAGCTTCAGTCCGGCATCATCGACCAGACCCACCCGGCATATCCACCGATTTTCGACATAACAGCCGGCTCAGTCGTCGTAGACCCAGCCGGTGGCCTGGACGCGGGTGACCCGCTGCCACGTACGGGCGTCGCAGGCCTTGGCGGCGAGGTTCCTGAAGCCGCGGTCGGCCACGAAGTGGGGCTCGGACACGTCGAGCCAGCTGTCCTTGACCGCGTCGCGGTCCCAGCTCCTGGTGGGGATCGGGAAGTGGTCGTCGCGCTGCGACTTGTCCTGACTGGTGATCTTCAGCACCTCCGCGCCGCGCGGGTGCGTCCGCACGACCAGGCAGGGGCGGACCTTGGAGCCGGAGCCGTCGGAGTAGGGGACGTCGGCCCACCAGATCTGGCCGGGGGCGGGCCGCGACTCCCAGGCCGGGCTCGGCGGGCGGGAGTGGACGGACGGCGTACGGCGCCCCGGCCCCGCCGGGGGCCTGGCCCCCCGCCTGCGGGACGGCCGGGACGTCCGGCGCCCGGGGACGGACGCCTTCGGCGCGCGATGGGTGGACGCCCTGCGTACGAGCAGGGCCGCCACGACCACGGCGGCCACGAGCACGGCGGCGCACGCGAGAAGTACGGCGCCGGACTGGGCACTCACCATCGCTCTCCGCTCCCCCGATTCGCCCCGATCCGACCGGGCCGAATATGGATCATCCCATTGTTCCGGTCACCCGCGAGCCGCGGGTGACCGGCCCGCCAGGCGCTCAGGACGGCGGAGCGAAGACGTGGTCGACCAGGCGGGCGGTCGCCTTCCCGTCGTCCCGGGGCACGTAGGTGCGCACGAAGCCGTCGTAGCGGTCGGCGTAGTCGCCGGAGAGCGCGTCGATGAGCCGCACGGCCTCGATCACGTCGCCCGCCTCCGACAGCAGCGGGCCGGGCGCCTCGGCGCGCATGTCGAGGTAGAGACCGCGGGTGTTGCGGTAGCGCTCCAGGTCGTAGCCGAAGAAGATCATCGGCCGGCGGGTCACCGCGAAGTCGAACATCACCGAGGAGTAGTCGGTGATCAGCACGTCCGCGATCAGCAGCAGGTCGACGATGTCCGGATAAGTGGTGACGTCGAGCGCGAAAGGGTACTCCCGGGTCATCGGCCCCGGGCGGACCAGCGCAGTCGGTCCGGGCACGACCAGCCCCGGGGCGACCGGCGGCGCCTGCAGCATGTGGCCCCGCACGAGCAGCACGTGGTCGCGGCCGAGCACCCGCCGCGCCTCGGCCAGGTCGAGCCGCACCGTGCTGTTCTTGCGGTCGTGATCACGGCAGGTCGGGGCGTACAGCACCACCCGCTTGCCCACCGGGATGCCGAGGTTGCGGCGGATCGCCGCCGCCAGCTCCGACCGGTCGGGGGAGGCGAGCACGTCGTTGCGCGGGTACCCGGTCTCCAGGATCTCCCCGGCATACCCGAACGCCCGGCACAGCAACGTCGACGCCCACGGGCTCTGGGTGACCAGCAGGTCCCAGTTGGCCACCTCGGCGGCCTGGCGGTACCACGCCGCGGGCCTCGGCTCGCGCGACATGTGGCGCTGGTCGCCGCCGACCTTCTTCAGCGGCGTGCCGTGCCAGGTCTGCACGCAGATCTGGTCCTCACGGGCCCGGAACCACTGCGGCAGGAGGCTGTTGGTCAGGATGTGGCGGGAGCGGGCCAGCGCGCTGTAGTGCTCGCGGCTGCCCTCGCGCACCACCGTGGGCACGATGCCGGGACCGAGGCCGAGCTCGGCCGAGCTTGGCGGGACGAACCCGCCGTCCTTGACGACCCAGATGTGCTCACGGTCGTCACCGCGCCGCAGCCGCTCCTCGTACACCGCGCGGGGATTGTCGGAGTAGGACCGGCCGTCGAAGGCGACGTACACCGTCGCCTCGCGCAGCTCGCGGCGCCGCTCGGCCGGGTAGTGGACGCGGCGCATCGCCCACAGGCCGTTCGCGCCCTTCTCGTCGTCGGGAAGGTGCTCGCCGGCGACCAGCACCGGGACGTCGAACCGCGTGGCCACCAGGCGGTACTCACGGTCGCCCACGATGTGGACGCCCTCGTCGAGCGTGTCGAGCAGCCGGTGATCGACGCGCAGCGGCGCGGTGGTGCCCTTGCCGCCCGCGACCGACAGGCTCCACGGGCCCGAGGCGAGCGCGACCGTGCCGCCGAACCTCGGCATGGCGTGCGGCGCGACGCGCACGGAGAACTCCGAGCCCGAACGGACGAGCGGTACGCGGTAGGACAGCCCTGCGCGCTGCCGCAGCACCAGCTCGCGCAGCCCGGGATCGGTGTCGGGGTAGGTGCCGGCCAGGGTGAGTGTGCCGTCGTCGGCCCACTGGGCGGAGGTGATCACCGGCCAGACCCGGTGGGCGGCCACCACCGCGCGGTCGCGGCGGTCGCGCAGCACCGTGATCTCGCGGCGGTCGATCCCGAAGCGCGTCTCGGTCTGGTCACCGATCATGACGGGGGCCGCGGGGTCGCCCTTGGGCTCCACCCACAGCCGCCGGGCGTCCCGCTCCTTCATCAGCGCGGAGACGGCGAGCGGGACGGAGAACCTCGTGCCGCCCTCGACGGGGGTGAACTCCGCCGCGATGCGGTGACCGCCGAGCCGGGCCCTGCCCTTCGTGGCCGTCGTGCCGGGGAGGAACCCGGTCAGCGTGACGTGGTCGCCGTCGTGGCCGACGCCCGTGAGCTCGGCCCTGGTCGGCTGGAGCACGATCTGCAGGGCGCGGTCGGACGTCCACGCCGGCCAGACCGACCAGCCGGGACGGACGCGCAGTCCGGCCGGCCGCTCGGTGCGGCCCAGCACCGGCCCCCGGACGGCCCCGGTGGCGCGGGCGCCACGGCTCCAGATGACGATGTCGGCCCGCCAGGTGGTGGTGTCGGGGACGGGCGGGCGGCCCCGCAGCATCCTGCGCGCGCCGTGGACGGCCGCGCGGATCGCCGTACGCCAGCGCAGCGACCAGGGCCGCACCTCGGCGACGAAACCGGCCCAGTCATAGTTACAGCCCGGCTCGGCCGCCCCGTGGGTGGCCTGCGGGCTGTAGACGCGTCTGGTGCGGGCGTAGATCGGTGGCACCCAGCGGGGGCCTCTGAGGACCACCGTGGCCCGGTTGAAGCGTCCGCTGCGTACCGAGAGCCCCGCGATGTAGGCGGTGCCGGTGATCTCCAACCGTCCGTCGCGCCAGGAGAGGTCGGAGACCTCGGTCTGCGGCACGAGGTCCGCCCGGCGGAGCCGGAGGAGCGAGGGCGGCGCGTGGACCGGCAGGTCGGCGTACCAGGCGAGGCCCCGCCGCGCCCTGCGGGACGGCTCGGCCGCCGCGGCGACCAGGCCCGCTAGCTCGTCCCCCTCGGCCAGCACCCGCGGGTCGCGGTGCTCGACCAGGTGGTAGGCCAGCCTGCGGGCCACGGGCAGGCGGCGCTTGACCGACGGCTCGACCTCGGCGAGGTAGTCGCGCAGCAGGTCGATCGCGTGCCGCAGGCGCGAGGCGTCGCGGCGGGCGGCGGTCTCCAGGCGAAGGGCCAGGACGCCGTTGAGGGCCTCGGCGTGCAGCCTGCGGCGCTGCGAGCGGGACAGCCCCGTGGAGTGGACGGCGGCGATCAGCGCGTCGAGCGGCTCTCCCCTGTCGTAGAGGTCCTGGGCGGCCCGCAGCCGATCGGCGACGACGTCGCCGGTCTGCGCGGGCGTGGCACCGGTGGCCATCGGGGAGTCACCGCCTTTCCAGTCTCACCACGAAGGGCGTCTCTGGAATGGTAATGCGAGTCTCTGAGAACTCACTGGTGATCACCATGCCACCGGGCGCGGCGCATGTCGGCGCGCTCGCCGCGCAGCGGGGTGCCCTCGTCGCGCCAGTGCCCGAGGCACCTGGCCTCGTGTCCGGGCGGAGGGGTGCCGTCGGCGTGCACGACGCGCCACCACGGGACGCCGCCGCCCCAGGTGGACATCACGCGGCCCACCTGCCGGGGGCCGCCCTCGCCGAGGTATTCGGCGATGTCGCCGTAGGACATCACCTTCCCCGGCGGGATGCGTTCGACCAGGTCGAGCACCTGCTCGGCGAAGGGGGTCGGATCGCTCACTGGCTCCCTCGGCAGGTCGGCGGCGGGGGCGGCGTTCAGGCCGGGACGGTCAGCTGGCCCACTGGGACGGGCCAAGGGCGATGAGCTCTTCGAGTTTCCCGAACTCGTAGGCCGACTCGCCGTTCACCTGCTCGACGATACCGTCACGGATGCCGTACGCCTCGCCGTCCTCGCCGACCAGACGCGCGCCGAGCATGCCGGCCAGGCGCGCGAGCTGCGCGACGGCCCAGTCGGAGGTCGGCTCCCCGTAGAGCCGGCCACGCCAGATCGCGACGGTGTGCTCGCTCTCGCCGTGACGCGCGACGACCTCACCGGCCTCGGGCGTCCCTCGCAGCGCCAGCCCGGACTCCGCCGACGCCGTCAGCTGCGTGAGCTCGGCGTAGGCGAGCGGCGATTCGCGCTGTACACGCAACTCGTATCCCACGAGAAGGGAACCCTAGCGAATCTTGACCTGCCAAAGGTACGCGAAAGACCGACATCGGTGACACCGCATCCGAAACGGCACCGAACGGCAGCCGAAAAGCGCCCTGATCGCGTCCTACATGTGATCATTGCCGTTCGGAACGGCGGGTGAGCACCACGACGCCGGCTCCGAAGGCGACGAGCCCGAGCAACACGCCGGCCCCGAAAACCCACAGCCGCAGGGGATCGGGACCCGGCGGGGACGGCGCGGGGGCGGGGGTGCCCTTTCCGAAATGCAGATCGCCGCGCACCGGAATGGACGCGCGATATCCCCCGAGTTCGCCGGCCCGTGTCAACGCGGCCGCCACGTCGACCACGCCGAATCCCACCTTGTCGTCATAGCGGGCGACCGGTTTGCCGCGCGTGGTGGAGGTGAGCGCACGGGCGACCAATTCGGGGCCGAGATACGGATATTTCGCTTTTATAAGGGCAACTGCCCCGGCGACCAGCGCCGTCGACGGGCTGCTGCCGTCGGCCTCGTCGTACCCGCCCCCCGGCATGGTCGTGGGCACCCCCACCCCCGGCGCCCCCACCAGGACCGACAGGTTGTCGCTGCTGAAGTCGGCTCGCTTGCCCCGCTTGTCGACCGCGCCGACCCCGATCACCCCGGGGTAGCCCGCCGGGAAGCTCCAGAAGGAGGTGCCGAGCCTGCGGGCCGCCCGGGAGTCGCCGTCGTTGCCGACCGCCGCCACCAGCACCACGCCCCGCTCCAGCGCGTACGCGACCGCCTCCCGGTCGGCGCGCTGGGCGGCGTACTCACCGAGCGACATGCTGACGACCTGGGCCCCGTGGTCGGCGGCGTACCGCAGGCCCCGCGACAGCGGGGTCTCCACCGGCATGCCGTACCCGTCGTCGGGCTCGGCCAGGTCGCCGTCCGGCCGCCCCTCGACGATCACGGGGATGGACAGGATGCGCGCCTCCGGCGCGATCCCGAGCAGGCCGCCGCCGCGCCCGGATCCCGCGATCAGGGACGCCATCTCGGTGCCGTGCACCCCGACGGGCGCCCGCGTGTCGTCGAACAGGCTCGACCGCATGTTGGGCGCGACGGTGACCTTCCCCTTGAGGATGGGGGTCCCGGGGTCGACGGCGCTGTCGATCACGGCCACCGTGACGCCCTCGCCCTTGGTGACCTTCCAGGCCGGCTCGACGTTGAGCGCGTCGAACACCCACTGCTGCCGGTCGCGCACCCCGTCGGCCCCCACCGGTCCGGCGGACGCCAGCCCGACCGCGCACACCAGGCCGACCAGCCCCAAAGTGGTCTTCACAGTCCTCAACACACGTTCCCCTGGGTGCAGCGGGGGATCTCGGGGGGCGCGGCGAGGTCGTGGGCGATACGGCCGGCGATCGACTGGGCGGCCGGCCACAGCTCGCTGTGGACCGCCTCCTCCGGCGGCACGGCCTCACGGGTGCGGCCGTCGGTGTAGCCGGCCACGGAGAAGACGATGTACGGCCCGGCGCCCATCCAGGCCGTACGCTGGCGCTGCGCCGCGCCGAAGGACTCGGTGACCGTGCCGGGGAACGCGACCGGGCGCACGCCGACCCGGTCGTCCACCGGCAGGTCGGCGGCGGTGTTCACCCTGGCCTCCTCGTCGGTCATCACCGCCACGCCCACGGTCACCGCGAACGTCGAGCTCTGGTCGACGTAGGTCGCGCGCAGCATGGTGCGGCAGCGGTGCTTGCGCAGCACCGAGGCGACCGGGGAGTCCACGACGGACGCGCAGGGCGCCTCGGGGGCGATGCCCACCCGCTTGGCGTACTGCCGGACGCGGGCGAGGCCGAGGTACTGGACCTGGGAGGGGAAGACGGCGTCGGCCGTCCAGGCCTGCCAGCGGCGGGCGACGTCCTGTTCGGTGTAGCGGGCCCGCTCGGACGGGGTGAGCGGCCTCGACCGCGTCTCCTGCAGCACGCCGATCACGCCGAGGAGCACGTTCGTGGCCGCGATCGCGAGAACCGTCCCCATGATCACCAGGAACAGCGAGCGGTACCGGACGCCCTGCTCGAGCGCGAGGCGCTCGTGCGCCGCTTGGAGCCTCGCGGCGCGCGAACGTGAGCCGGCCCAGGGGTGGGCGCCGCGGCCCGCGGCGGTGCCGCCCGCCGGGAGCCTGCCGGCGCTCGGCCCACCCTTCGCGCGCGCGGGCCAGGGCGTGACCGGCCGCGCCCGTGGCTCCTCAGGCGACATACCCCGATGCTACGTCGGAGCCTGCTCCGGCCGGCCGGCTTGGGGGCTCCGCAGGGTGTTCGTGTTCTCTCGCCCGCCTCAGGCGCCTCACCAGCACCACCAGCACGGACAGACCCGCGGCGGCGCAGAGCGTCGCGGCGAGCGCGATCCCGCCGTACACCGTGATCTCCCCGGTGTCGCGGCGGACGACCTGGACGGGAGGAAGGGAGCCGGGCTCGGCGCCGGCGACCGGGAGGGCGGCGTCCTGGACACCCGGCCCGGCGGCGGTGGAGCGGTGGCGGGAGATCCTGGCGGCCTCCGCCAGGGCGTGCTGGGCGTTCACCACGCCGAACCCCAGGCCCATGTCGTAGCCCCGGGTCGGCTTGCGCGTGGCGCCGGCGGTGAGGGCCTGGACGACCAACGCCGGTGACATTTTTGGATATTTCGCCTTTATCAGCGCCGCCACGCCGGAGACGAGCGCGGTGGCCTGCGAGGTGCCCCTGCCGACCCAGTACTGGTCGCCGGGCCCGGCGCCGAAGATGTCGACCCCGGGCGCCGCCACCAGGACCAGCGAGTTGCGGTTGGAGAACGACGCCTTGCGCAGCCCGCGGTCGGCCGCCGCGACCGAGATCACCCCGGGAAGCGAGGCCGGGTAGGAGTACGGCCCGTACTTGCGGCCCGCGCCGTCGTTGCCGGCGGCGGCCACCAGCACGACGCCCTTGGCGATGGCGTACCGGATGGCCGCCCGCTCCTGCGCAGTGGGCTGGTCCTTGGAGATCGACATGTTGATGACGTCCGCGCCATGATCGGCCGCGTAGCGGATGCCCCTCGCCACGACGTTCTCGAACCGGGCCTCGGAGTTGAAGTTCCGGAAGCCCGGCTCGTCGTCCTCCAGGATGACGCGCAGCGACAGCACCGTGGCCTCCGGGGCGACGCCGATCACGCCGTCGGCATGGCCGGGACCGTGGCCGTGCCCGGCGATCAGCGAGGCCATGTAGGTGCCGTGCAGCCGGCGCGGCGGCACCCCGCGCGGGTTGGCCCCCACGGTGAGGTCCGGCCCGGTCACCACCGAGCCGGCCAGGTCGTGGTGGCGGGGGTCGACCCCGGAGTCGAGCACCGCGACCTTCACCCCCGCCCCGCGGCTGACCTGCCACGCGCCGGGCAGGCCGAGGGTGCGCAGCACCTCGCGCTGGCTGCCGCGCACCTGGTCGGCGAGCGCCGGGCGCGGCACGAGAGCGGCCATGACGGCCAGGACGGCCGCGAGCGCGAGGGCGGCCGCCCGGCGCGCCGCGCGCGTGATCAGCACTGCCACTCCTTGGCGGAGCAGTCGGGACGGGCCGGGGTGGCGAGCGCGGTGAGCACGCGCTCCTCGAGGTCGGAGGTGAAGGCGAAGATCGTCGATCGCTGGCGGCCCACCGCGCGGGCGGGCCTGCCGTCCACCTGGCCGGCGGTCGTGACCACGAGGTACGGCCCGGCCTGCGCCAGCGAGGCCGCCTGGCGGGCGGCAGGGGTGAACCGGTCGGCGACGGTCCGCGGGAAGGCCAGCGCCCGCAGCCCGGGGGACGGCGCGCCGCCGCGCGGGAAGGCGGCCCTGGCGGCGAGCGCGGACGCCTGGTCGGGGAAGGCCGCGACGCCGAGGGTCACCACCACTCCCTGCAGGGCGTCGATGTACGTCGCGCGCAGCACCGCACGGCAGCGCGCGGCCGTGAACGCGGTCCTGAGCGGCGCGTCCACCGCTCCCGCGCAGTCGGTGCGGGACGAGATGCCGACGCGGCGGGCGTTCTCCTGGCCGCCCTGCTCGGAGACGTAGGGCAGGAGGGCCGGGAAGATCTTGCCGGCCGGCCACACCTGCCAGCGGCGGGCCGTCTCCTCGGCCGAGGCCCGCCGCAGCTCGGCCGAGCTCGGACCGCGGGTGAGCTCGGCGCCGGCGGCCCCTCCGGCCACGCCGGCGACGATCGCGCAGACGAGGGTGAGCACCGACGCGACGACCACGGACGGCCAGGCACGGAACTCACTCACGTGCCCGACCTTAACGCCCGAGAGGGACGGACATGGGCTGTTCCATCCGCATAGGTCCCTCAGGAAAGTACTTGACGATATGGAAAGTGGAAAGTACTTTCCTGAATGGAAAGAGCATGACGACCAGCGTGAACGGAGACCGGCATGCACGACGCCCCCCAGGACTCACCGTCCCTCACGCCCGACGAGGCGGCACGCGTGCTCAAGGAGATCCGCGCCTCACAGGCACGGGTGGTCGGCGCGAGGCCCTGGTGGCCCGGCTGGTACACCACGGGCGTGGCGCTCTACGTCACCGGCGTCCAGTTCCTGACCGAGCCGGGCACGCCCGCCGCGGTGATGGCGGTCGGCCTGACGATCCTGACCGTGCTGCTCACCAGGCTGATCGTGGCGCTGGTCCGCGGCAACCGGCCGCAGCCCCACCGCAGCCTGGTCACCGCGCCGGTGGTGGCGGCCTTCACCGCGTGGCTGCTCTCCGCCGTCGCCGCCTGCCTGGTGGCGGCCATTTGGCTGTCCGTCTCCGGTCTCCCGTACGCCCGCACCTACGCGGGCCTCGGCCTGACCGTGTACATGGCGCTCACCGGCCCGCCGGTGGCCCGCTGGATCACCCGCCACATGGCGGCGAAGATCGAGGCGAGTGGATGAGCGAGCTCGACCCCCTCATCCACGCCCCCGCCCGCCTGCGCGTGATGTCGCTGCTGGCCGCGGTCGAGGAGGCGGAGTTCGCGTTCGTCCGCGACGAGGTCGGCGTCAGCGACTCGGTGCTGTCCAAGCACGCCGCGGCCCTGGAGAGCGGCGGGTACGTCGAGATCCGCAAGGGGCACGTCGGCAAGCGCCCGCGCACCTGGCTCAGGCTCTCGGCGGCGGGACGGCGGGCCTACGAGGCGCACGTCGAGGCCCTGCGGGCCATCGTCGCCCGATCGGGCCTGTCGCTCACCGTCGACTGATCGCGGGCATCCCGGGAACGACCGCGGCCCGCCCCCCCTCGGAGGAGAGGGCGGGCCGCCTCACGTCAAGCTCAGTAGGTCGGAAGCGACGGGTCGACCGTCTTGATCCAGCTGAGCACGCCGCCACCGACGTGGACGGCGTCGGAGAAGCCGGCGCTCTTCACGATCGCCAGCGCCTCGGCCGAGCGGGCGCCCGACTTGCAGTGCAGGACGATCTTCTTGTTCTGCGGCAGCCGCTCCAGGGCCGTACCCCTGAGGAACTCACCCTTCGGGATCAGCACCGCGCCCGGGATGTTGACGATCTCGTACTCGTTCTGCTCGCGGACGTCGACCAGGAAGATCTCCTCCCCGCGGTCCTGCATGTCCTTGAGCTCCAGGGCGGTGATCGTGGAGCCCGTGGCGGCCTGCTGGGCCTCGTCGGAGAGCGTGCCGCAGAACGCCTCGTAGTCGATCAGCTCGGTGATCGTGGGGTTCTTGCCGCACAGCGGGCACTCGGGGTCCTTGCGGACCTTGACGTCGCGGTACTTCATCTCGAGCGCGTCGTAGATCATCAGGCGGCCGACCAGCGGCTCGCCGATGCCCGTGATCAGCTTGATGGCCTCGTTGACCTGGATCGAGCCGATGGACGCGCACAGGACACCGAGGACACCGCCCTCGGCGCAGGAGGGCACCATGCCCGGCGGCGGCGGCTCGGGGTACAGGCAGCGGTAGCAGGGGCCGTACTCCGACCAGAACACGCTGGCCTGGCCGTCGAAGCGGTAGATGGAACCCCAGATGTAGGGCTTGCCGAGCAGCACCGCCGCGTCGTTGACCATGTAGCGCGTGGCGAAGTTGTCGGTGCCGTCGACGATGAGGTCGTATCCGGCGAAGATGTCCATCACGTTGTCGGTCGTGAGGGCCACGTTGTGGATGACGACGTTGACGTAGGGGTTGATCTCGCGGACGCTCGCGGCGGCGCTCTCGGCCTTCAGCCGGCCGACATCCGACTGGCCGTGGATGATCTGCCGCTGAAGGTTGGACTCGTCGACGACGTCGAAGTCGATGATGCCGAGCGTGCCGACACCGGCTGCGGCAAGATACATCAGGGCCGGGGAACCGAGGCCGCCGGCGCCCACACAGAGCACCTTGGCGTTCTTCAGCCGCTTCTGCCCGGCCATCCCGACGTCGGGGATGATCAGGTGGCGAGAGTAGCGGCGCACCTCGTCAACGGTCAGCTCGTCGGCCGGCTCTACCAGCGGTGGCAACGACACAGTTCTACGCTCCCGTTTCGGGGGATCTTCAATTGGCGGCTCGCCCGTCAGCGTACGCGCCCCGCCGTCAGTCACAACCTAACCCGGTCGCCCCCGCATTCCCGAATCGGGTGATCTTACCTGACGGACGCGGCGCCCTCGGCGTCCTGAGCGCTCCATGCGCGCCGCGCGGCGTCCTGGAACAGGGCGCGCACGTGGCGGGCGACCAGTGCGGGGTACTCCATCTGGGCGACGTGCGCGGCGTGCGGGAGGAGCACGAGCCGCACGTCGGGGAAGGTGCGCCCGGCCCGCGCGGCCATGCGCGGGTCGACCAGCCGGTCGTGCCGCCCGTGGACCACGAGCGTGGGCGCCTCCACCTGGGCGGCCTGCCGCCAGAGGTTCTCCTCACCCCGGCGGAAGTATTCGTTCACCAGGGCGCGGGCGCAGCGCACCAGGGCTGACCCGGCGTGCGGCAGCCCGTCGCGGCGGCGCAGCTCGTCGACGGCGTCGCGCAGGCGCTCAGGATGGACCCGGCCCGTGTCGGCGTAGCACAGGGCCATGGTGGCGCGGATGCGCCGCTCGGCCGGCAGGGAGCGCAGCCGGGTGACCGCCCACTCGCCGATGCCGGGGGTGGCCGACATGGCGACGCGGGCCGGACCGTACCTCGGAAGCAGGTCGGGCAGGGCCGGCGAGACGAGCGTGAGCGAACGCACCAGGTGGGGGTGGGTGGCGGCGACCCGCACCGAGACGGCGCCGCCGAGGGAGTTGCCGAGCAGGTGCACGGGGCCGCCGAGGTGCTCGATCAGCGCCGTGACCGCGGCGGCGTGCGCGGCGATCGAATAGTCGCCGTTCGCGGGCGCCGGGGAGTAACCGGCCCCGGGCAGGTCGACGGCGTACCCTCTGACGTCGTCGCGCAGCTCGGCCATCAGGTCGGTCCAGTTGGTCGCGGACCCGGCGAGCCCGTGGACGTACACGGCCTTCTCTTCGGGCCCGGCGGGCGTGGACCGCACGTGGACGCTCACCTCGCCGAGGCCGACCAGCTCTCCGGGCCAGTGCGGTATCGGTTCCTCCACCCGTCTCTCCCCCTCCGGTTCACCTTCCGTTCCGAAGATAACCCGCCGTCGTCCACCTCAGGCCGATGCACGCGGGGCGGGCCACGCGGGACGGGGCACCCCCTAGGGGGTGGAGGGGCCGCTCGATCCTGGGAAATTTCGGACATATAAGGAAATATCGAACTGAAAGACATAAGGAGAGGTTAAGGAGCGACCAAAAGGCTGCGATCCCCGTTTGTCGTAAGGGAGCCCAGGAAAACAAGACAAGTGGGAAGACTCCCAACCGAGTCACCCCAGCATTTCGCTCAAACGGGGGAAATGCATCCGCTGGGCAACCCGATGCGTCAAGGGGGAAAACGCAATGCCCGACGTCAAGAAATACGCCGCGATGTTCACGGTGACCGCGGCACTCACCGGTGGCATGATCGGCCTCGGAGCCACCACCGCCACTTCGGCCAGCGCCTCGGCCGCCGTCACCGCCGACGGCTTCGGCTTCGGTGACCTGGGCGGCTTCGGCGGCTTCGACGGCGGCGGCTTCGGCGGCCAGCAGTGCCACCACGGCGACGACTTCGACGGCGGCCACCACCACGGCCACCACGGTGGCACGTGGGGCGACGACGACGATGACGACTGGGGCGGCGGCCACGGCAAGGGCTTCAAGAAGCACCGCCGGCACTGGAACAGCGGCGGCGGCCACCACCGCAACTGCTTCTTCAAGGTCGTCGAGGCCCGCTTCTTCCGGGCCATCATCAGCAACAACAACCACCACCGCGGCCACCACAACTGGTTCCGTGACGACAGGCGCCACCACTGGTTCCCGCAGCACCACGAGCACCACCACGGCAAGCACCACAACAACAAGTGGGACCGCTGATCAACAAATGACCCTGGGTGGTCTTCCCGGCCGGAGTTCCGGCGGGAAGTAGTGCGGACCGCCTGGTGACGACATCAAGGCCCCGGAGCGATTCCCGCTCCGGGGCCGTTCACCGCGTCCTCGGAATCATTCGGAAATGCGCCGAATTTTTCCGACGACATTCGCCGCCGTCCACAGCCGCCCCGCCTCACCTCTGCCGCGGCCATTTCCGAATTCACACCGACGAAAAGCAGCATCCCTCACGCGGTCTTGCGGGCGCGGCGCTTGGGCGCCTGCTTCTTGTCTTCCTTGTCGGCCTTCTCGTCCGCCCGGCCCCCGCCGCCGGACGCGGCCTTCTTCTTCTCGGCGCGGGCGGGCTCCTTGGCGCCGGCCCCCTCGCGCTCGCGCTTGGCCGCCTCGACGCTGGCCCGCAACGCGGCCATGAGGTCGACCGCCGGGCCCGCCTCCTCCGCCGCCTCGGGCCGCACGAGCTCCTTGCCCTCGATCTTGGCCTCGATCACCTGCTGCAGGGCCTCGCGGTAGGCGTCGTGGTACTCCGACGGGTCGAACTCCCCCGCCATCGTCTGGATGAGCGACTCCGCCATCTGCAACTCCTGCGGGCGGACCTCGACGTCCTCGTCCTTGAACGCGAACCCCGCCTCGCGGACCTCGTCCGGCCACAGCATGGTCTCCAGCACGAAGACGCCGTCACGCACCCGCAGCGCCGCGAGCGACTCCCGCTGGCGCAGCGCGACCTTCACCACGGCCACCTGCCCGGTGCGCTCGAGCGCGTCCCGCAGCAGGACGTACGGCTTCACCCCCGTGGCCTCGGGCTCCAGGTAGTACGACTTGTTGAACAGGATGGGGTCGATCTGGTCCGACGGCGTGAACTGCAGCACGTCGATGCGGCGCGAGGTGCTCAAGGGGAGATCGGCGAAATCCTCGTCGGTGAGCACGACCACCTCGCCGCCGGGCAGCTCATAGCCCTTGGCGATGTCGGAGTACGGCACCTCTTCACCGTCGATGCTGCACACCCGCTTGTACTTGATGCGCCCGGCGTCCTCGCGGTGCACCTGGTGGAACGACACGTCCTTCTGCTCGGTGGCGGAGTAGAGCTTCACCGGGATCGTGACGAGCCCGAACGAGATGGCACCCTTCCAGATGCTACGCATGACCTCTCCTCACCTAACCCCACTATCGAACTCACGTTCGTTAGCGGCAAGGGCGCAAAGCAGTATCCAAATGGGCAGATACCCAGTGTTGAATGCGGTATCCGGTCAAGCCACTTCCTGGTGTGATCGGGACGTCACGAGAGCACGGGAAAAGAAACCTCAGGGAAGTGGTGAGCGTGCCGCAGAAGGTCCGGGTCAGGGTCGACCACCGGGAACTGACGCTCAGCAACCTCGACAAGGTGCTGTATCCCGACGCCGGGTTCACCAAGGCCGAGGTGATCGACTACTACAGCCGCGTCGCCCCCGTCATGCTGCCGCACGTCCAGGGCAGGCCGATCACCGTCAAGAGGTACCCGGAAGGGGTCGACGGGGCGTTCTTCTTCGAGAAGAACCGGCCGCCGCACACCCCCAAGTGGGTCCGCACTGCCGTCCTGCCGGCCCCCGGCAGCACCAAGAACCGCGAGACCATCGAGTACGCGATCATCGATGACCTGCCCACGCTGGTGTACTTCGCCGGGCTGGCCGCCCTGGAGTTCCACGCGCCGATGTGGGGGGTCGACGACCAGGGCCGCCCACAGGAACCCGACATCATGGTCTTCGACCTCGACCCCGGCGCCCCGGCGACGATCGTCGAGTGCTGCCGGGTCGCGCTGCTGCTGCGCGCGGCACTGCAGGAGGACGGCCTCGAAGGCTGCCCGAAGACGAGCGGCAACAAGGGGATGCAGATCCACGTCCCCTTCGCCGGCCGGCCGGAAAACCCCTCCCAGTACGCCAAGGCCCTCGCCCAGCGGCTCGAGAAGGAACGGCCGGGCGAGATCGTCAGCCAGATGGCCAAGAAACTGCGCCCCGGCAAGGTCTTCATCGACTGGAGCCAGAACAACCCCGCCAAGACCACCGTCGCCCCGTATTCGCTGCGCGCCAACCGGATACCGACCGTCTCCACGCCGATCACCTGGGAGGAGGTCGAGGACTGCACCGGCCCGGAGCAGCTCGTGTTCACCGCCGACGAGGTGCTCGACCGGGTGCAGGAATTCGGCGATCTGATGGTGCCGCCGGAACAGAGCCGGAACGGGGACGGGCCTTAGTCTGGACGCATCGGGGTATGGTCCCGCGAGCCGAGCACCGCCGATGGAAGGACCGAAGATGTCGGAGATGGACGTGAGCCGCGAGGAGATCCCGGTCGACGCACTCGAACCTCTCGACGACGTGGCGGACGAACTCCAGACCGAGGTGCCGGAGGCGGACGCCATCGAGCAGCATCTCACCATTCGGAACGACCGGCGCGAATGGCCCCTGGAGATTCCCTACGACGCGGACCCCGCGGACGCGGCCGACCAGGAGCGCGTCGTCGAACTGGACGACGACGACTATCGCTGACCTGGTTACCCACGCGTAGGATGTGAAGCCCGAGACCGGATCATACGGGAGCGAGGGGCAGGCGAGCGCCTGACACATCCGATCGACCAACTCGTTCCCGAACGCGTCGGTGCCCGATCCCCGATCGCGGCGACGCGTCCACCGTCCCCAAGGAGAATCCCGTGACCGCTACCCCGGACGCCAAGCCCCGGGGCACCCGGCTGCCCCGGATGGCCCGTCGCCGACAGTTGCTCAACGCGGCGCAAGAGGTCTTCGTGGAGAACGGTTACCACGCGGCCGCGATGGACGAGATCGCCGAGCGGGCCGGAGTCAGCAAGCCCGTGCTCTACCAGCACTTCCCGGGCAAGCTCGAGCTCTACCTCGCACTGCTCGACCTCCACGTCGACGACATGGCCAACCGCTGCCGCGAGGCCCTCGCCTCCACCACCGACAACAAGCAGCGGGTGCAGGCGGCCATCGGAGCCTTCTTCGACTTCGTCTCCAGCCAGGGTGAGGCCTTCCGCCTGGTCTTCGAGTCCGACCTGCGCAACGTCGCGCCGGTGCGCCAGCGCATGGAGCGCTCGCTGCGCGAGAGCGCCGAGATGATCAGCCAGGTCATCCAGGAGGACACCGGCTGCTCCAGCGACGAAGCCCACCTGCTCGGCGTCGGCCTGGTCGGCATGGCCGAGGTCAGCGCCCGCTACTGGCTCGCCAGCCACGGTTCGATCCCCAAGGACGTCGCGACGCAGCTCATGGCCCGTCTCGCCTGGAGGGGCATCGGCGGCTTCCCCCGCACCACCTAGGTCTGTTGTTCGCTTGACGCGATCAATGGGGGCCACCGGGCCTCTGACGAGTCACGATGGAGCCGACAGTTCCCGCTGACGTCGAAAGGGAGCCCGATGGAAGTGAAGATCGGCGTGCGGTCGGTGCACCGCGAGATCATCGTCGAGACCGATCTGTCCGCCGACGAGGTCGAACAGGAGCTGCGCAACTCGCTCGCCGCCGATCGGGGAGTCTTCTCGATCACCGATAACAAGGGCAAGCGCGTCGTGGTCCCCGTGGCCGCCCTCGGTTTCGTCGAGATCGGCGAAGACGAGTCGCGCGTGGTCGGCTTCGGCGGCACTCTCTGAGCCCGGCGCTTTGGGGGGCCCTGCTCCCCAAAGCGCCCGGCCGCGAGCGTACAGCCCGGCATGTCGGGCTCGTCTGGAGAACAGCGCTAGATGCCGGTGCACTCCTCACGTGTGGCGAGCGAGCAGCCGCAGGGGCGGCGCGTCCTCCTGACTTCGTCACGTTTGTGATTGATCGCCGGACAGTCCGTGCTCCCTCTTCGTAGCACAGGCCGCGAGGTCCAGAGATTCGGTCCACATCGCATCAAGGAACTGCCGTAGCGGCGCGAGGCCCTCATGTCTCGCACGCTACAACCGCGAGGCCCCTTCGCGCCGCTCGATCACCGGACCGTATTAGATTGCCTCGCTCCGCTCGGCCGCTGGGGGCGCCTTTGAGGCGGCGGTCTTCGTCGTCGTCCGGGTTCGTTCCTCACCCGCCCTCCTCCTCAGACCACCGCCGCGCCCGTGCCTGATTGCCTCGCTCCGCTCGGCCGCTGGGGGCGCCCCTGAGGGGGCGGTCATGGGCCGGGGACCAGGCCGAGGGCCGCCATGCGCTTGCCGTGCTCCTCGGTGAGCCGGGCGAACAGCCGGCCGATCTCCACCAGGTCCTCGCCCGTGCCCGCCTCGGACGTCCCGGCCTCCTGGGGTGCCATCGAGACGAGCAGGAGGGCCAGTTCGGGGCGGGCCGCCGCGAGCCGGTGCCCCTGGCTGAGCGCCTCACCCACCATGCGCCGCGCCCACAGCGCGAGACGTCCCGAGAGCTTGGGGTTCTCGGCCAGCCCCGCCCGGACGCGCTCCACCACGAACTCCGACCGGCTCTCCTCGGCCAGCACCTCGTCGACGAGCTTGCGCGTCTCCGGATCCACGTGCCGGGCGGCCTCGCGGTAGAAGTCACCGGCGATGCCGGTGCCGACGTACGCCTTGACCAGGGCCTCCAGCCAGTCTCCGGGCCGCGTCTGGGCGTGCCAGTCGTCCAGGGCCGCCACGAACGGCGCCATCGCCTCCTCCGGGTCCACGCCGAGCCACGTCAGGCGGTCGCGCAGGAGACGGAAGTGGGCGTACTCGGCCGCGGCGAGATCGCTGAGCGCGGCGCGGTCGGTGAGCGAGGGGGCGAAGGCGGCGGCGTCCTCGGCGAGCCTGAGGAACGCGGTCAGCTCCGCGTAGGCGAGGACGCCGAGCAGGTCGACGACCCCGGCAGGGGAATCACTCATGGATGCAGCGTACGAGTTCCAGCCTCCCTCGCTCATCCCCCGGCCCCCGCCAGGCCGGCTCCGGGGCGCGCGACACGCGGGAGATGGGCGCAGGCCGCCGAAAACACGCGACTTCCATGCGGAACACGAAGAAATCGGCTCGGTGTTGTGGTATCGAGTACACTGCCCTGTAAGAGTGCGACCGCAGTATGTTATTCAGGGCGTTCCCGCCTGATAGCCCCCACGCGCGCGCAGCGCGCCGCGGCGGTCGCCGAGAAGAGATGAGGGTTGGCATATCCGCGCGGACCCGGCACGACGATCCTTCGGCCGCCGGTCCCGGAAGCCCGCCTTCGCAGGAGACCTAGGCAGGCCGAGCTGACCACGTTCCGAGACCTTGGAGTCATACCCGAGATCGCCGATGCCCTCGAGACCGAGGGCATCACCTCACCGTTCCCCATTCAGGAGATGGCCCTTCCGCTCGCGATCAGCGGGCAGGACGTCATCGGCCAGGCGCGCACCGGCACCGGCAAGACCTACGCCTTCGGCGTGGCCATGCTGCAGCGCGTCGGCAAGCCCCGCAAGAACCGCAAGAAGCCCCGCGGCCTCGTCGTCGTCCCGACGCGGGAGCTCGCCCTGCAGGTCACCGAGGACCTCGTGGTGGCCGGCGGCAAGCTGGGCTCGCGCATCCTCACCGTCTACGGCGGGCGGGCGTACGAGCCGCAGATCGAGGCGCTGAAGCAGGGCGTCGACGTGATCGTCGGCACGCCCGGGCGTCTGCTCGACCTGGTGAACCAGAAGCACCTCGACCTCGGTCAGGTGACCATGCTGGTCCTCGACGAGGCCGACCGCATGCTCGACCTGGGCTTCCTGCCCGACATCGAGCGCATCATCAAGCTGATCCCGACCGAGCGGCAGACCCTGCTGTTCTCGGCCACCCTGCCGGGCGAGATCGTCCAGCTCTCGCGCCGTTACCTGACGCGCCCGACCCACGTGCGCGCGGAGAACCCCGACGCCGGCGGCGACGACGTCTCCAAGACGGCGCAGTTCGTCTGGCGCACGCACCGCATGGACAAGATCGAGATCGTCGGCCGCCTGCTGCAGTGCGAGGGCCGCGGGCTCACGATGGTGTTCTGCGAGACCAAGCGCGCCTGCGACATGGTGTCCGAGCAGCTGAAGGAGCGCGGCTTCGCGGCCGCTGCCGTCCACGGCGACCTCGGCCAGGGCCAGCGCGAGCAGGCCCTGCGCGCGTTCCGCAACGGCAAGATCGACGTCCTGGTGGCCACGGATGTGGCGGCGCGCGGCATCGACATCGACGACGTGACCCACGTCGTCAACTACGACTGCCCGCAGGACGAGAAGACCTACGTCCACCGCATCGGCCGCACCGGCCGGGCGGGGCGCACGGGTGTCGCGGTGACCTTCGTCGAGTGGGAGGAGCTCACTCGCTGGAAGGTCATCAACAACGCCCTCGGCCTGGAGTTCGCCGAGCCGGTGGAGACCTACTCCACCTCTCCGCACATCTACGCAGACCTCGGCATCCCCGAGGGCACCAAGGGCGTGCTGCCGCGTGCCCAGCGGTCCCGCGCGGGTCTCGACGCCGAGCAGATCGAGGACCTCGGCGAGACCGGGCGGCACCGCTCGCGCCGTGAGCGTGAGCGTGAGCGTGACCGCGACCGCGACCGTGATCGCGACCGTGATCGCGAGGAGCGCCGCGAGCGTCCGGCCCGCAACCGCCAGCGCCGCCGCACCCGCGGCGGGCAGCTGATGGACGCGGCCACCGCGGCCGAGCAGGCGGAGCCGGTCGAGCAGCTCGCGCCGGCCGACCTCGACGTCGAGGGCGACATCCTCGCCCCCGAGCCCCCCGCCACCGCCACCCGCAGGCGTACGCGCGGCGCGGCGGCCGCGGCCGTGGAGGCCGAGCCCGCCGTCAGCGTCGAGCCCGCCGTCAGCGTCGAGCCCGCCGTCAGCGCCGAGCCCGCCGTCAGCGCCGAGCCGACCGCGACCGCCGAGCCTGACGTCGTTCCCGAGGTGCCGGCGCCGAGGCGCGCGCGCCGGGGCGCGAACAAGGCCGCGCTGTCCGAGGCGCTCGCCGAGGTGGCCCCTGTGACGTCGACGGACGGCGGCGCGGTCGCGCCCGCCGCCCAGGAGGCGCTGATCGGCGCCGACGAGTTCGAAGCGGCGGAGCCCTCCTCGCCCGCCGTGCCCGAGGCGCCCGCCGCCCGCCCCGAGCCGGAGCGGATAATCCCGTCCTCTCCGTTCTCGATCATCTTCCGCGCGCCCGACCTGGCGCCGGACGACGATTACGAGGATTACGTGGCTCCCTCCGCGGCCTCCGAGCGCGCACAGCGCCGGCGGCCGTCCCAGCAGCGGTCCAGGAGGGGCTGAGAAAGGCGGCGGTGAACGACCACGGCCCGAGCGCGTGGGGCGCCGGGCTGCCCTCAGGGCGGCCCGGCGCTCCGTGCGCCACGCCCCTGCCGTGGTGAGACGCCATCCGACCAGGTGAGAATGTGGAAAGCCGACTACGCTACCGCCGTAGCGCACTTGACGGTGTCGCAGACATCGATCTTCAGTATCGTGGTGCCACGTGAGTACGCCGCGCTTCCTGACCCTGCCCCCCGGTGTCCGTGAGGAGCAGATCGAGACGCCCGTGGGCACGTTCGCGGCGCTCGAGGCACTGCCGGTCAGCGGCGTCCCCGAGCGCCTGCCCGCGCTGCTGGTCCCCGGGTTCAGCGGCAGCAAGGAAGACTTCATCGCCGTCCTCCAGACGCTGGCCCAGTCGGGACGCCGCGTCGTCGCCATCGACATGCGCGGCCAGTACGAGACCAAGGGCCCCGACGACCCCTCGGCCTACACGTGCGAGGCGCTCGGCGACGACATCGACCACGTCGCGGCCGCCGTCGGCGACGGTGAGCCCGTCCACCTGGTGGGCCACTCCTTCGGCGGCCTGGTCACCCGCGAGGCGGTGATCGGCGGGGCCGCGAAGCTCGCGTCGTACACCCTGATGAGCTCCGGCCCGGCCGGCATCACGGGCCCGCGCGAGAAGGCCGCCCGCGGCCTGCTGAGTGAGCTGCCCGAGGTCGGCCTCGAACACCTGTGGACCCACCGCCTGGAGCCGGAGGCCATCGTCGCGGGCGTGCCCGACGACATCCTGGAGTTCCTGCGCAGGCGTCTTTTCGCCAACTCCCTCACCGGCCTGCTCGCCATGGCCGAGCAGGTGCTGTCGGCCCGCGACCGGGTCGACGACCTCAAGCAGGCCGGTGTGCCGACGCTGGTGCTGTACGGCGAGCACGACGACGGCTGGTCGCCCGCGAGCCAGGCCGAGATGGCGGCCCGCCTCGCGGCCGAGTGCGTCGTGGTGCCCGGCGCCCTGCACTCCCCGGCGGTCGAGGCCCCGGAGACCACGGCCCACGCCCTCACCCGCTTCTGGCACCAGGCCGAACACCGCCTGCTCCAGAGCAGCTGAACCCCGGCCCCTCCTGCCTCGGCCACCTGGGGGAGGGCATGTAATCATCTACCTACTATGACCGGGATCGGCGAGATCGTCGTTCAGCCCCCTCACACGGTCACCTGGCTGGTCCACATCGACCGGACGATGTGGGTGGGAGGGGTGCGGGGGCTGATGCTGCAGGCGTTGCACCCGCTCGCCATGCGCGGGGTGTGGCAGAACTCCACCTTCCAGGAGGATCCGTTCGGGCGCCTGCGCCGTACGGCCGACTTCGTCGGGCGGGTGACGTTCGGCAGCCCCGAGGAGGCCGACGAGATAGGCCGCCGCGTCCGGGGCATCCACCGGGCGTTGCGCATCCGCGACCCCGGCACCGGCGCGACGCACCGCGTGGACGACCCCGAGCTGCTGCTGTGGGTGCACTGCGCGGAGGTGTCGTCGTATCTCTCGGCGGCGAGACGGGCGGGGCTGCGGCTCACCGACGGCCAGGCCGACCGCTACCTACGTGAACAGCGCCGCAGCGCCACCTACGTCGGCCTGCACGAGGAGGACGTGCCGGGCTCGCTGGCCGAGATGCGCGACTACTTCGCCAGCATGCGGCCGCGGCTCGCGGTCACCCCCGAGGCGGTCGCCGCCGTGCGCTTCCTGCTGTGGCCGAAGCTGCCCGAGGACCTGCGCTTCCTCGCCCCCGGCAAACCGGCGTACTTCCCCTTCGGCGCCCTGTGCTACTACACCCTGCCCGCGTGGGCCCGCCGGATGTACGGCGTGCTGCCCGAGGTCCCGCAGGTGAGCGTGACCGCGGCGCTGCGCGTGTTCCGGCTCGCCATGAACACCCTGCCGGAGCCCGTGCACGACCACGCCTTCATGCCGGGCACCCGCGAGATGCTGGCCCGGTCGCGGCAGCGGCTCGGGGCAGCCGGCTACGACGTCGGCAAGGGGCTCAAGGGCCTGACCGACCCCCGCCGCTGGCCCTCCCCGACCGGCTGACAGGACGCCGGTAGACCAACGGCTCGTCGCCGGCCGGCGCGGCGGCGGTGAGCCGCTGGACCAGGTGGTGGTCCGGGGACAGGGAACAGGCGGGATCGGTACGGCCGGCGTGGCCGGTCAGCGCGTACGCCTGGCACCGGCACCCGCCGAAGTCGGTCTCCCGGCGGGGGCAGCCCGCGCAGGGCTCGTCCATCCACGCCGTCCCCCGGTAGGCGTTGAAGGCCGGCGAACGCTCCCAGATCCACCGAAGCCCGTCCTCGCGCACACTCGGGAAGGTGAGGCCGGGCAGGACGTACGCCCCCGGGCAGGGCAGCACGGCGCCGTCCGGCGCGACGGTCAGGGAGACCGCGCCCCACCCGCCCATGCACGGCTTCGGGATGCCCTCGAAGTAGTCGGGGACCACCCACACCAGCCGCACCCGGTCCTCCAGGCGCTCCCGCCAGGCTTTCACCTTCTCCTCCGCCCGGCTGAGCTGATCGCGGGTGGGCAGCAGCGCTCCCCGGTTGCGCAGCGCCCACCCGTAGAACTGGGTGTTGGCCAGCTCGACCCGCTCGGCGCCCCAGGAGACGGCGACGGCGATGATCTCGTGGATCGAGTCCAGGTTGTGCCGGTGGAGCACGACGTTGACCCCCAGGGGCAGGCCCGATTCCCGGACCAGCCCGGCCGCGCGCTCCTTGGCGGCGAACGACCGGGTTCCGGCCAGGCGGTCGGACGTCTCGGCCGTGGCGTCCTGCACCGACAACTGGACGCTGCGCAGGCCGGCGGCGGCAAGCTCCGCGAGGCGCGCACGGTGCAGGCCGGCCCCGCTGGTCACGAGCTGGGTGTAGATCCCGGCGCCGTCGGCCGCCGCGACGATCGCCGTCAGGTCGCGCCGCAGCAGCGGCTCGCCGCCCGACAGGTGGGCGTGCACGACGCCGAGCTCGGCCGCCTCCGCCATGACCCGCGCCCATTCCTCGGTGGCCAGCTCACGCGAGCGCGCGATCAGCTCCAGCGGGTTCGAGCAGTACGGGCAGCGCAGGGGACAGGCGTGGGTGAGCTCGGCCAGCATCGCCCAGGGAGCGGGGATCTCGGGCCGGATCACCGCAGCCAGCCCTCCTGCCGTACCCGATGGAGGAACTCGTGGACGTCGTCCGCGACCGGCGCACCCGGGTACTCGGCGCTCAGCTCCTCGATGATGCGCGAGACCGTACGGCTGCCGTCGCACAACCGGAGCACGGCGGCCGCGGCGCCCCGGAGGACGACGATCCGCTCGGGCATCAGCAGCAGGTCGGTGTCACGGACGGCGTCGTGGCGCAGTTCGAGTGCCCACCCCAGGGAGGGCCGCCAGTCCGCGGTCATCGGTAGGCCCCGTCGACCGCGTCCAGGAGCGACCACAGCACGTCGCACTTGTACGCCAGCGCGGCGACCGCCTCCTCCTGGGCGGACCGGTCGCGGCCCCAGTCGAGCACCAGCCGGAGCGCCTCGCCGCTGTCCTGCGCGCCCTGCGGGATCCGGGTCCGGAAGTACTTCAGCCCGGCGGGCTCGATCCAGTCGTAGTGACGCTCGAAGGCCTCGATCCGGGTACGCATCAGGTCGGGGGCGAACAGCTCGGTCAGCGAGGCGGCCACGGCCGCGAGCGGCGAGCCGAGGCGGCACAGGTTGACGTACCCGTCCACCGCGAGCCGGACGCCGGGCAGCACGCCCTCGCCGGAGAGCAGCAGGTCACGGCCGAGACCGGCGGCCTCGCCCAGGCGCAGCCAGCGCTCGATGCCTCCCTCGCCCGCCTGCGTGCCGTCGTGATCGTGGATGCGGCGGATCCACAGGCGGCGCAGTTCGCTGGAAGGGAGCTTGGCGAGGATCAGGGCGTCCTTGACCGGGATGTGCCGCTGGTAGTGGAAGCGGTTGAGGATCCAGCCCCGGATCTCCTCCCGGCGCAGCTCGCCGGCGTGCATCCGCAGGTTGAAGGGGTGACGGTGGTGGTAGCGGGCGGCGGGCACCTCGCGGAGCCGGGCCTCGAACTCCTCGGCCGTCCAGGCTTTCACAGGGACCTCCTCGCGCGGACCGGTCAAAGCTCGATCACCGTGCCCTCCGCGGCGACCTCGACGCCGAGCCGGGCCAGCGTCGCGTGCTGCGGGGCGTCCGGGCCGACCAGCGGGTTGGTGTTGTTGAGGTGGGTGTACAGCACGCGTCCGGGGAGCCGGGCGAGCCGTTCGGCGGTCGCCTCGATCGGGAGGTGGCCCATCTGCGTGGCCGTCCGCTCGGAGATGCCCGCGCGGCGGGGCTCCTCGTCGTCCCAGAACGTGCCGTCGACGATCACGCAGTCGGCGCCGGCCAGGGCGGTGTCGAGCTCGGAGGGCCAGACGCCCATCGCCGGCGCGTACACCAGGACCTTGCCGGTCACCCGGTCGGCGAGCCGGAGCGCCACCACCCAACCGCGACCGGCGTCCCCCACCTCCACCGGCACGGAGCCGAACCCCCTGCCCTCCTCGAAGCCCGGACCACTCCCCGCACCGGCCACGGAGTACGGACCGCTCCCCTCACTGGGCTCGGAACCAGGCCCCCTCCCGGCGCCCGCCTCGCAGCTCGGACCTCTCGCCGCGCCGGGCGTGGCGCCGGCGTACCTCGGGCGCTTCCCCGAAAGCGGGACGGCGTCCACCTCGACTCCGCCGCCGAGCGGGCGGGCGTCCGGCGACGATGGCAGGTCGTGCCAGGTCAGGCCGGTGTACGGCGCGAGCACCTCGCCGAGCCGCAGCCGGCCGGTGAGGGCCCCGCACACGGCCGGCGTGGCCCACAGCTCCAGCTTGTCCGCCTCGCGCAGGCGGGCGATCCCCAGCGTGTGGTCCAGCTCGGCGTCGGTGAGGATCACCCCGGCGAGCGGCGTCTCCCTGCGGCCGGGGCCCGGGAGCAACCAGTCACACGCCTCGATCTGGTCGCCGATGTCGGGGGTGGCGTTGACGACGTAGGACCGTGCCGTCTCCACCTGGACGGCCAGGGAGGCGTGCCGGCGCCGGCGGCCCGGGTGGGCGCGTGCCCCGGCGCATCCGGAGCACGCGCAGTTCCACTGCGGGACGCCGCCGCCCGCGGCGGTACCGAGAAGCTGCACACGCATCGCATACCTCGCTGTGCTTGATCGCCTCGCTCCGCTCGGCGGGCCCGTTCCTGTTCGCCTCGCTGCGCTCGGCGGCGAGGGGCGCTCCTCAGACCACCGCCGCGCCCGTACCCATGGCCTCGCTCCGCTCGGCAGGCGAGGGGCGCTCCTTGAGGCGGCGGGCTTCGTCGTCGTCCGGGCTCGTACCTCACCCTCCCTCCTCCTCAGACCACCGCCGCGCCCCTCGCGGGCGGCGTCACCTGTTGAGGAAGTAGGCCGACATCTCCATTGACGCCTCGACGATCTGGTAGTCGGGCTTGTGCCAGGTCTTCTCCTCGTCTCTGGGCTTCCTGCGCTTGCCGTGGATCCGCGGTGGCTGTCGCTTGCCCTGGTCCTTCGACTCCGCCATGAGCGGGCACCTGCCTTCCGTCGCTGGAGGGTTACACACGTTATGACGGGAGCCTCTGGCGATTGTCAAGAACTTTGCCCATAACACATCCGACCTATATCGCCCTATGCCGCAAAGTTGGCGAAGCCGGAACCAGACTGTCGGCTTGTCATCGGATGTCTGCCTCAGCCCTCCTGAGCGGCGAAGATGGCCTTGAAGCGTGCCGCACCCTCGCGTTCCAGCCAGGTGGCGAAGTCCATCAGGCCGGGGTGGAGTTCGCGCAGGGCGGGGATGTCGGCCTGCCATCCGCCGAAGGAGCGGGCTCGCCGTACGTTGCCGAGGTCCACCCCCTGCTCGGACAGAAGTTCTTCGGAGATCGGCCCCCGGGGAAGGGGCCGGTCGGCCGCCTGGCTGATGGCGTCCACGAGCCGCTCGACGGTGAGCTCGTCACCGGCGATCTCCAGGGCCTCGCCGACGTATCGTCCGGGGTCGGCGAAGGCGAGACCGGCGAAGGCGCCGATGTCGGTGACCGCGATGAGCTGCACCGTCGTACCCGGCTGCATCATGTTGATCAGCGGGGTCGGGCCGAGCACCCCGAACTGGGGACTGGCGTGGTTCTCCATGAACATCACCGGCCGCAGGATCGTCGCGGGCAGGCCGAGCCGCGCGATGTGCTGCTCGATCTCCCACTTGCTCTCCCAGTGGCTGATGCCGCTCCTCCGCTCGGCTCCGCCGACCGAGGCGTACACCAGGTGCCGCACGCCCGCGGCGTGGGCGGCGTCGGCGACGTTGACGCCGAGGCGCACCTCCCCCTCGGCGAAGTGGGGCGCGTCCTGGGCGGGCTGGACGCTGAAGACGCCGTACGCGCCCTCGGCCGCCGCGTCGAGGGAGGCCCGGTCGCCCATGTCCCCCTTGACGAGCTCGGCGCCGGCCTCGGCCAGGGCCCGCGCGGCCGGAGTGGACGGGTCGCGCACCAGAGCCCGGACGCGCCAGCCGTCCGCCAGGAGCCGCCGCGCCGTCGCGCCGCCCTGCTGACCGGTCGCACCGGTGACGAGCACGATCTTCTCCGTCGTCGCCATGTTCTCTCCCGCTGTTAGTGTGTGACGTCGGGACCGGAGCACCGCTCCCGACATGGGTGAAAGCGTTTCGGAGCACTGCTCCGAGATAATCGGAGCACCGCTCCGAATATACGGAGCAGTGCTCCGCCCTGTCAACGACGGGAGACGACCACGCATGACCGAAGCAGTGCGCGCGGACGCGCGACGCAACTACGAGCTACTGCTCTCCGTCGCCCGGGAGGCCTTCGCCGAGCACGGCACCGACGCCTCGCTCCGCGACGTCGCCCGGCGCGCGGGAGTGGGCATCGGCACGCTCTACCGGCACTTCCCGACCCGCGAGGCCCTGCTGGAGGCGCTGTTCCGCACCAGGTTCGACGACCTCCGGCTGCGGGCGGAAGATCTGCTCTCCTCGCAGTCCCCCCGCGAGGCGCTGGTCGCCTGGCTGAAGGAGCTCGCCATCGGCTCGACCACCTACCGCGGTCTGCCGGAGTCGGTGATGGCCGCCGTGCGGGACCCCGACTCGGAGCTGCACGCCTCCTGCATGAGGATGCGCGGCGCGGGAGCCGCGCTGCTCGACCGCGCGCAGCGGTCCGGTGACGTGCGCTCGGATGTGACCATCGAGGAGTTGATGGCCCTGGCCGCGGGCGTCGCGTGGGTGAGCTCGGAGTCCACCGGCGGCGCGGACCTCGTCGACCGGCTGATGATCCTGGTCACGACGGGCCTCGCCACCGCCTGAACGATCGACCGGCGGAGACGGGCGGCGGGGATCAGGAGGCGTCGGCCAGGCCGTCCCAGGGCTGCCGGGCCGCCCCCGCCGCCTGGCCCTCGGCACAGTGACGCCGGAAGTCGCACCACGAGCAGATGGGCCCCGGCCTCGCCGGGAACCGCTCGTCGACCTCGGGAGACACCCTCACCGGCCCCCCGGGCGCGGTCTCGGCGCGCCGGTCGCGGTAGAACTCGTCGGCCTCGGACGCCTCGAGCGCGACATCCTCGGCGCGTCCGATGTGACGGCGCAGCGACTCCTCGGTGTGCTCCCACTGCACGATCGAACCGGTCGGTACGTGGTGGAGCTCGACCCTGCGGCAGGACCGGTGCAGCACCCGCGAGGACGCCACGGCGTAGATCGCCAGGGCGAGCGAGGACCGCGCGTCGTCCTCGGTCAGCGGGCGCCGGCCGGTCTTGTAGTCGACGATCACCAGCTCGTCGCCCCGCCTGTCGATGCGGTCGACCCGGCCCGAGACCGCGATCACGGACGTGCGGGTGGCGACGGTGCGCTCGACGCCCACCGGCTCGGCGGCGGGGTCGAGGGTGCTGCTGTAGCCCATGACCATGGCCCGTGCCCGGTCACGCCACTCCAGCGACTGCTCCTGGTCGCGGAAGCCCTCGGTGATCCACCCCTTGGTGAGGAGGATGCCGGCCATGGCGGGCGTGCGGCGGTCGTACGGCTCACGCCACCACCCGGCCAGGGCGTTGTGCACCGAGGCGCCCACGCTGTTGTGGGCCCACGGCGGCCCCTTGGGCGGAGCCGGGCGGTCGAGGTAGGTGAAGCGGTAGCGCCGAGGGCAGTCGAGCCAGGTGTTCAACCGGGACGGCGTGCACGTGTAGAGCCGTCTGGGCATGCCTTCCAGACCGAGTTGCCCCACGCCGAACTCTCCCCTCGCCCCGGCGGGCGCCCGGCCCGCCGATCTCGTCCACCGGCCCTCATGATCGCCGTCGCCGGGGAACGGTCACCCGGCGACGGAGGTCACTCGTCGTCGAGGTTGAGCTTGATGCCCGAGACTCGGGTGCCGTCGGCCGGCAGGCCCTCGGCGGGAGCCTCGGAGGAGTCGCCGCCGCCGGTGAGCTTGCCGGTGAGCCAGTCGTCGAAGTGGGGCTCCTGCTCGCCGACCGTGGTCTCCTCGCCGTGGGCGGGCAGCACGCGCGTGTCGGTCGGCAGCGTGAAGAGCCGCTCGCCGATGGCGGTCAGCTGGTCGGCCAGCGCGGGGTACTCCCCGCCGAGCTTGCCCGGTCCGTCCGCCTGCAGCGTCTTGCCGGTGAAGACCGCGCCCAGCGCCTCGCAGTACAGCGAGCAGCCGCCCTGGGTGACACCGGGAGTGGCGATGACCTCCAGCTCGACGTCGGCGACGCCGAAGACGCCCTCGTCCTCCATGTCGATGTCGGGGTAGGTCTCCGACCAGGTCTCGCGCCAGAGCTGGCGGTCCTTGCGGTTGAGGGCGACGACCGCCTCGTCGCGCGCCGCCACCTCGATCGCGCCGCCCACGTGGTCGGGCAGGCCGTGGGTGCACACGACGGCGAGCACCTCGCGCTCACCGACCGCGGAAAGGATCGCCTCCGCGTCGCGCGCGGGGTCGATGACGATGACTTCCTCGTCGTCACCTACGATCCAGGTGTTGTTCTCGACCTTGTGCTCGGCGCCGTCGATCGTCACGACGCCCTCGGTCACCACTCGCTCGATACGCGCTGTCACGGCACGACCTTACCGAACACTTGAGCCGGTCCGCCGCTCCCACCGGAACAGTCTTCGGGCAGGAGCCCCCGGGACCCCCCACAATCCCACCAAGGCGGATGATAAGGGCGAACACGATCAATCGGGTGATCAGTAATATGCTTTCCGGTCGATGCGATGGAAAGCGACGTCTCGCACCCCTGACTCCCACATTCGCGCCGCTCTGGCCGCCGTCCTGGCGGTCGCCTGCGCGCTTCTCCTCGGCGCGAGCAGCGTGATGACGGGCGCCCCGGAACGGGCCGCCGCCGGTACCGCCCCGGCGGCCGGGCCGGCGCCGAGCCATCCGCTTCTCGCCCGGCCCAGACTGTCCGACCCCACCGAACCCGGGCCGAGGCAGCCCGTGGCCCAGGACCCGGTCGAGCAGGAGCACCCGGTAGGCGTCCCGCGCAAGGCGGGAGGGCGGTATTCGGTCGTCGAGGGCACCGACGCGCCCCCCGCGGGGAGCAGGGGGAAGGTGGTCCGCTACCTGGTGGAGGTCGAGAAGGGGCTTCCGTTCGACGGGGAGGAGTTCGCCGCCGCCGTCCACCACATCCTGAACGATCCGCGCAGCTGGGGAGGCGGCGGCCGGATGCGGTTCGAGCGCGTCGACCACGGCCCCGTACGGTTCCGGGTCGCCCTGTCCAGCCCGGCCATGACGATCGTGCAGTGCCTGCCCCTGCGGACCCTCGGCAAGCTCTCGTGCTGGAACGGGCACCGGTCGGTGATCAACGCCAGACGCTGGGCCACGGCGATCCCCGGATACCGGGGCGACTACACCTCCTACCACGCCTATGTGATCAATCACGAGGTCGGCCACGCGCTCGGCCACGACCACGAGCACTGCCCGGGCCACGGCAGGCGTGCCCCGGTGATGCTCCAGCAGACCAAGGGTCTGGACGGCTGCCGTCCCAACCCGTGGCCCTTCCCCGATCGGGAACCACCCGAGGACAAGCGCTGAGGGTCAGGCGGTGGGGAGCAGGCGGCGCAGGGCCCGGGCGGAGGCGGTGCCCGGGTCGGCGGTGATGAACACGACCTGCTGGTCGTCGTCGGGGACGGTGAGCACGTCGCAGTTCAGGCGCAGCCGGCCCGCTTCCGGGTGCGTGACGACCTTGGTCCGGTGGCCGGGGGCGTGCACCGGGTTTTCATCCCAGATTTGGACGAACTCCTCACTTCCGGCACGCAGTTCGGCCAGCAGGCGCCCGAGGGCCTCGTCGCGGGGGTAGCGGTCGGCGCCGCGGCGCAGCCGCGAGACCACGATGTGGCCGAACTCCTCGGCGCTGGAGCTCTCGTAGGCGCGGCCGGCGCCCAGGAACCGCCGGCGGGCGAGGTTCGGCCGCGTCCCGAGGTCGCCCAGCAGGGCCTCCGCGAGCGGGTTCCAGGCGATGACGTCGTAGGCGGCGTCGGTGACGATGGCCGCGGTGCCGGGGATGCGGCGCAGCAGCTCCGCCACGTGCGGACGCACCCGGCGCGCCGGGCCGGGCGGCGGCGTGGGGCTCGTGCCGGCCAGCTGGAACAGGTGGGTCCGCTCGGCAGGGGTGAGCCGGAGCGCGCCGGTGAGGGCGTCCAGGATCCGCGGTGACGGACGCGGGCCGCGAGCCTGTTCGAGACGGGCGTAGTAGTCGACCGACATGTGCGCCAGGTCGGCGACCTCCTCCCGGCGCAGTCCAGGGGTCCGCCGGCGCCGGTCGGCGGGCATGCCGACGTCCGAGGGACGCAGCGTCTCCCTCCGGTCGCGCAGGAAACGCGCCAGCTCCTGTCTCGCCACTGGTGCCTCCCTCCGGCTGCCAGGGATCGGTCGTCCCTGGATGGACCCACCCGGCCGCGGAATCGTCGACGTCATGAACGACTCCCGAGCACTGAACAATTCCACGGCGCTGGTCACCGGGGCCAACAAGGGCATCGGCAAGGAGATCGCGCGGCAACTCGCCGCGGCCGGCCTGACCGTCTACGTGGGCTCGCGCGACGCCGGGCGGGGCGAGAAGGCCGTCGAGGAGATCGGCGGGGACGCCCGGCCGCTGGTCCTCGACGTCGCCGACGGCAGGAGCGTCGCCCAGGCGGCCCGGCAGGTCGAGAGCCTGGACATCCTGGTCAACAACGCCGGCATCATGGTCGACGGCGGCACGGCGCCCGAGGCCGACGTCGAGAGCTTCCGCCGCACGTACGAGACGAACCTCTTCGGGGTCCTCGCCGTCACCAACGCGTTCCTGCCGGCCCTGCGCCGCTCCGCCGGCCCCCGCATCGTGAACGTCTCCAGCGGCACCGGATCGCTCACCTGGAGCGCCGACCCGGAGCGGGTGTTCGCCCTCTCGAACGGCTCCGGCGCGGCCTACCGATCGTCCAAGGCGGCTCTCAACGCGCTGACGCTCTTCTACGCCCAGGCGCTCGCCGCCGAGGGGTTCAAGGTGAACGCGCTGGCCCCCGGCCTGCGCAGGACCGACCTCAACGAACGCGCCGCCACCAGCGACGGGGACCCCGCCGAGGCCGCGGCCGGCGCCGTCCGGCTGGCCCTGCTCCCCGACGACGGCCCCACCGGCGGGTTCTTCTCCTGGGACGGGACCCCGGTGCCCTGGTGAGGCTACGGGGTGCCCTCCAGGCGGGGTGAGAAGGCGCCGAAGGGGAGGTCGAGCTCCTGGTCGTGCTCTCGGAGGTCGCGGAAGGACAGGTTGGTGAGCGCGACCAGGCAGCCGGACTCGGCCGGCCAGCCGACCACCCAGAGCCAGTTGCCCATCGCCTCGCCGACGTAGACCGCCCGGTCGGGCGAGCCCCCCTCCACCCACCACAACGCCGTCGGGTGCCCCAGGGTGTCGACCTTGGCGTTCGGCGGCCCGTCGTCGAACCCGGGACCGGGGTCGGGGCCGTCGAGCCCGGCGAAGGCGGCCCCGAGCCCCATGCCGGGCTCCTCGGCCACGATGACGAGGTCGGCGGGTCCCAGGGTCACCGAGGGGCCCGACAGGGCGACGACCCCCGCGCGGATGCCCGTACGCTCGTCGCCGGCGTCGCCGAAGCCGGTGACCAGCCATCCCGGCGGCAGCGGCCAGGGGACCCAGAAGGGCACCCGGGAGTCCTTGCGGATCACCTCGAGCGCCTGGTCGGAGGGGCGTCTGGGCTGGAAGGGCAGTACGGCGCCGTGCACGCCACAACGCCAAGCGCTGCTCCATGCGCTGGGTGGGCGCAGCGTGCCGAAACACCGAGGGCAGGTGGGCGCGGCTCTCACAGTTACCCACGGTGCTTCCGTCGACGCGGTCAAGTCAAGGGGCTGTCCGTTATCCCGGCGTAATCTTGGCATATGCGCGTGCGGTGCGTCGGCGGGATCGTGATCGACGGGGCGGGACGGCTGCTCCTGGTGCGCCGCGGGCGGCCGCCGGGCGAGGGCCTCTGGTCGCTGCCCGGTGGCCGGGTCGAGGCGGGCGAGTCCGACGCCGAGGCGCTGCGGCGGGAGCTGGCCGAGGAGACCGGTCTGGCGGTCACGGTGGGCGTCCTGGCCGGCAGCGTCGAGCGTCCGGGCCTCGACGGCGTGGTGTACGAGATCCACGACTACTTCGCGACACCCGCGCCCGGCACCCCGCGCGCCGGGGACGACGCCGCCGCCGTCGGCTGGTTCGCCCCCGGTGAG
The DNA here is from genome assembly GCF_018531465.1 of Sphaerisporangium fuscum. Classification (GTDB taxonomy): domain Bacteria; phylum Actinomycetota; class Actinomycetes; order Streptosporangiales; family Streptosporangiaceae; genus Sphaerisporangium; species Sphaerisporangium fuscum. Next base: position 145,218 of record NZ_JAHDTF010000017.1, on the reverse strand, counting down.
CTCCCCGGGCTGCCCCTCACCTCCGGGCTCCTCGCCGTCCTCGCCGGCTGGCGCGTCTTCGACGGCGGCGTGGTCAGCGGCTGAAGGTGGTGCGCCAGAGCGTGAGGTGGTCGGAGGTGTAGGTGGTCGAACGGCCGACGGCCACCACCCTGTCGCCGAGGACGGCGATCGCGCCGAGCCACTGGGCGCCCTCGCCCGTCATGCCGTCGCCGGTCAGCGTGTGACGCTGCCACTCGCGGCCGTCCGGGGACGTCCACACCGCGCTGTCGCCGGTCGTGGGCGGCCCGTAGGAGCCGACGGCGACCAGGCCGGACTTCGAGCCCGCCATGTCGAGCACGGTCGCCGCCGCGTCCGCCGGGAGCCAGGAGTACTGCCAGGTGACCCCGTCGTCGCCGGACACGGCCGCGAACGGCTGCTCGACCCCCTTGTCGGTGGTCGCGCCGCCCACCGCCACCACCTGGCCGTCGTGCACGGCAACCCTGCGCAGGGTGGCCGAGCGCGCGCCCTCCGGGATGACGCGCTTGCGGGCGGTCCAGTTGAGCCCGTCGCGCGACACCCACACGACGCCCGAGGTACGGCCGGTCGTGCCCGACCCGCCGACCGCTAGGTAGCCACCGGAGGTGGCGACGACGTCCTCGATGCGCACGTCCGCCCCTCCCGCCGGCAGGCTCTGCGGGGCGGCGCGCGAGAAGCGCTTGAGGTCCGTCGAGAACCACAGCGCGGCCACCACGCCGTCCGGGCCGCTGTCGTCGCCCGCGAGCAGGTACCCCTTCGGTCCCGCCGTGACCACACGCGGGACCACCGCGTACCTCCCGGACGCGCCGAGGGCGGGCGACTCGGGCGCCTCCCGCCAGGAGCGCCCGTCGGAGGAGACGGCGAGCAGCGGCTTGACGAACGCCGAGTCGGCCGTGGTGCTGCCCACCGCGAGCCATCCGTGCGGGCCGTGCGCCACGTCGTTGAACGCCTGCCTGCCCGGGCCGCCGAAGCCCGGCGAGCTCACCGCCTTCCAGCTGTCACCGTTGGCGCTGGTCCAGATGCCGGCGTCCCCCTTGACCGAGCCGACCGCCACGAAGGAGTTGCCGGCCCCGACCAGGGCGGTCGTCTCGCGCGCCGAACGGGTCAGCCCGCTGATCTCCGACAGCGGGACGGGCGTGGCGGGCCTGCCCTTGGCCGCCGTCATCAGCACCGGCAGGTTGTCCAGGCCTCCGGCCCGCTGGTCCCCGGCGGCGACCAGGGTGCCCTCGCCGGTGATGGCGAGGCCCCGCAGCGTGCCGGGGATCTGCCCGAGGTCGGTGCTCTCGGTCCAGCTCCTGCCGTCGCCGCTGGTGAAGACGGCGTACCGCTCCCAGCCGGACTCCGCCACCGCCGCGACCCCGGCCGAGGACGACGCCAGGCCCCGTACGCCCGTCGCCTCCCGCCCGAGGCCCCCGATCACCCCGCACTGGCGCCACTCGTCGCCGAGCTCGGAGCAGTAGACGCGCACGTCACCGGCGCCGGACTTCTGCAGGGTCGGCACCAGCAGGAACCCCTTGGCCGAGACCGCGAGCGCCCCGGGTTCGGGCCGTACGCCGGGCAGCGCGGCGGCGGTGCGCAGCCACGTGCGGCCGCCGTCCGGGGAGCGCAGGATGACCGAGGTGCTGTCCCCCTTGCCCGGGTCGGCGAGCGCCACGACGGCGTCGCCCTTGGCCACCACGGCGCGGATGGCCCTCACCTTGTCGGTGGTGCCGATCTCGCGGCCGTCCACCCGGCTCCAGCTCTGCCCGTCGGGCGACACCCACGCCACCGGGCCGTATCCACCGTCCGCCAGGGCGGTGGAGCCGACGGCCACGAAGCCGGTGGCCGTCCGCGCGAGGTCGGTGATCCGGTCGCCGCTCCAGAAGGCCGACAGGCGGGAGGGGTCGACGGCCGTCCAGGAACGCCCGTCGGTGCTGGTCCACATGCCCCGGGCCGAGCCGCCGGCCGTGCCGGGCGCCTCGGTCCCGGCGGCCAGCCAGTGGCCGTCGCCGCCGGTGACGCGGCCCGCCGAGCCGGCCGGCTGGTACCCGGACGGCCCGGTCACCCGTCCGAGCTCCCACGACTTCCCGCCGTCGGACGACACGAGGAACAGGGGGCGGGGGACGGGGCTGGTGGTGTCGCTGCCGACCGCCACGACGGTGGAGCCGACGGAGGTGACGGCGTTGAGCACCTGGCTGGAGCCGTTGCCGCTGATGCCGGGCGGGGCGGCGAAGGCCTGGTCCCCGGAGCCTTCGTCGCCGGCGGCGAGGCGGAGACCGGAGCCGACCGGGGAGTTCACCCAGTTGACGATCACGAGCCCGAGACCGGCCGCCGCGAGCAGCACCACGACGACGAAGATCGGCGTCAGCAGCCCGCGTCCGGGGCCGCGCCGCCCGGGGAGCCGCGGCCGGCGTGGTCTCGGGGCCGTCTGGTCGCGGTGGTGCCGGCCTCGGCCGCCGCGCGGACGGGGCGGGCCGGAGGCGACGAGGACGTCGGGGTGGGCGGGGCGTCCATCCGGAGGCCTGCCGATCCGCTCGTCCTCCGCCGGGATCTGGGGTTCCAGCCGGATGCCGGACACGCCTCCGCCGTCGCCCAGCGGCCGGGAGAGGTTGCCTGGCACGCCGTCGTCCACTGGCCGGGAGGGGGTGCCCAGCAGGTCGTCGCCGTCGCCCACCGGGCGGGGCGGAGTGCGCGGCGGCCCGGAGGCGACGAGTTTGTCCGGCCGGTCGACCAGCCGGCGCGGCGGCCACGGGGGGTCGTCCCGCGTGGGCTCCTCGGCAGGCGGCTGCGGAGGCTCGGGCGGCTCGCCCGAGGGGGTACGGCCGGCGCTGTGGCGGGGTTCGGCGCCCTGGCCGCCGTACGGGCGGGCGTAGGGGGGGCGCAGGCGCCCCGCGGAGGGCTGCCGTGGATGCGGCGCCGTGGGGTCGCCGGGGCCGATGGGGTCGTCGTCGTCCGGGGTGGGCGCGCCGAAGGGCGGCAGGGCCCACGGGGAGTCGGCGGGCAGCCCGCGACTGCCGGGCTCGGAGGGGCCGGGGGGCGAGTGGTGCAGCGTCGGAGGCGACGTGCGTGGCCCGCCCCGTCCGGCGGGGCGCGGGTCGAAGCCGGTCGAGTGTGAAGCGACCCCGGCGGGGAAGGCGGGCCGGACCGGTCCGGATTCCGATCCTGTCGGGGGCGATGCGGGGGTGTCGTCGTTCGCCGACCAGCCTGACGAGCGCGGGTCGTGGGGGCCCGAGGCCACGCTCAGCACCTCCTCGTCGACGGCCTAGCCAAGGCTGAAGGCCGTGATTCGGGACCGTTCCACCGAACTCCAGCGCGTCCATTGCATTGGCAACGGATCACACGTGATCGTACAGATACCCCGGCCACGCCGGGTGATCACACATCCAGACGGGGCAATGCCGATCGCCCTAGCCCTCGCCGCCAGCGCGCACCTCCCTGGGCCTGTTCCGACCCGCACCCTTCCAGGGCAACACGTGGAGTGCCCTCCTGGCGAGACCTCTCTAGTCAGATTTATCTAGAGACCGTCGGAATTGCCCGCTTCTGGGCGATAATTACGACCGCAACGGTGAAGAAACCGAGCTGCACGACAGTGCCCGCGAGCGACTGCCACGGCACCGCGCCCTGCTGGAGGGCGTTCCCCAGATCGCCGGAGGCGGCGGACGGCAGGAAGCTCACGATGTTGTTGGTGACGTGCAGCGCGATCGGCGCCTCCAGGCCGCCCGTGCGGACGGCCAGCCAGCCCATCAGGGCGCCGAAGCCGAAGACGTCGATGATCCCCCAGTCGGTGTAGGCGTGCAGCGAGGTGAAGGCCGCCGCGCCGAGCAGGATGCCCGGCCAGGGCGTCCTGAAGTAGGCGCCGAAGGCCTGGATGACCCAGCCCCGGAAGACGTACTCCTCCGCCGCCGCCTGGAACGGCACCAGCACCAGGATGGCGACCATGCCGGGCAGGAACCGGTCCCACCCCACCCAGCCGAACAGCTGCCCGACGCCCTGCCCCGTCACGGCCAGCGTGGCGATCATGGCGGCCTGCCCCAGGACGAGCGCCAGGACCGCCGGTACGAGGCAGATCAGCAGCCAGCCCCAGCGCACCCGTCCCAGCACCGACGAGAGGGTGCCCGGCGGGCGGCGCTGCACCAGCCAGGCCGTCCCGAACACCAGGGGCAGGACGGCGGCGATCGACAGGAGCATGACGGAGAGTTCGAAGACCGGGTTCCCGAACATCCGGCCGCTGCTCATGATCACGGGAATGCCCAGGAGGGCCGCGGCGATCGTCCCGCCGACGATCACGGCGACGCTGACCGCCACGAACGCGCCCGCGACTATGAGCGTCCCCACCAGAGGCCGCCACCAGCGGTTCACCGGGGTCCGCGCGAGGTGGTCGTACCGCAGGCCCGGCGGCGGCGGGACCACCTGGTACCTCGGCGCGGGAGGCGCCTGCCAGGGCTGGTACGGCGCCGGGGGCCGCGCCCACGGGGAGGCCTCTGGAGCGCCTCCCCCGCCCGCGACGTCCGGCTGCGGCCGGGCCCCGTGGTCGGGTTCGGGCTGGTTCGCCTGAGACGGATCGCGCATACAGGCCATTCTTCCCGCCTGACCTGGACGTTCCTCGCGCGGCTACCGCTGTACGACACAAGGGTCCTTTGCCGCTTCAGGCTAGGAGACACCAGAAAGCCGCATAGTTCCCCAAAAACACTCGCTGTACGTATTTCTTCATAGACACTTGCCCTGGAAACGGCCACCGTGCGTGGAAGTACCGAACAAGCACAGGAGCAGATGATGAGACGGCTGGGGCCCTTTCACACGCTGACCGCGGGGGTGGTCCTCGCCGCCGGGCTGGGCGTCGCGAGCTGGCAGACCGCGCCCCGCGCCGACACGCCCGCCAAGGCCGTCGGCATACGTGCCACCATGGCCGGCGACTCCCTCACCGCCGCCACCCCCACACCGGCCCCGGCCGCCGACCCCACCCCCAGGCGGGCCGACTACGCGGGCGTCGTCCAGGGCAACGGCGGGCTGCTCGCCCTGTCGATCAAGAACGGCAAGGCCGTCGCCTACTTCTGCGACGGCAGGCGCGAGTCCTGGCTCAAGGGCACCGCGGAGAACGGCACCGCCACGCTGACCGGCAAGAACGACGCGCTGCTCACCGCCGCGCTCACCGACACCAAGGCAAAGGGCAGGCTGCAGGTGGGCAAGGCCTCCTGGCGGTTCACCGCCAAGCTCGTCACCAAGCCGTCCGGCCTGTACCGCGCCACCGCTCAGGTGCGGGGAGCGAAGATCGTCGGAGGGTGGATCATCCTGCCCGACGGGCGGCAGGTCGGGCTCCTGAAGCTCGACGACTCGCCCTACCCCACCCCGGCCCTCACCCCCGGCTCCCCCCTCACCATCGACGGCGCCACGCTGCGCCCCCAGGACGCCGACGAGTTCATCGACGCATTCTGATGCCCGGGAGGCTTCCCATGACGATCTCCCAGTCCCGCAACCGCGGCAGGCGGAGGCGGAGCTCCGCGCCGTACCTCGTGCCGCTCCTGGCCGGCGGCCTGGTGGCCGTCGCCCTCGGCGTGTACGGCCGCGTACACCCGCCGGCCGGGTACGCCGTCGGGGTGGCCGGCTTCTCGGGGGCCCAGGCGATGAAGACCTGGCTCGCGACCGGCGCGTTACTGCTCGCCATCGTCCAGCTGATCTCGGCGCTCGCGATGTACGGCATGCTCTCCGACATCCGCGTGCCGGCCTGGATGAGCACCCTGCACCGCTGGTCGGGACGGGCGGCGTTCCTGCTGTCGGTGCCCGTGGCGTTCCACTGCCTGTACGCGCTCGGCGCGCACTACGACTCCACGCGGGTGCTCGTGCACTCGCTGCTCGGAACGTTCTTCTACGGCGTGTTCGTCGCCAAGATGCTCTCGCTGCCCAGGCGCGACCTGCCGTCCTGGACGCTCCCCCTGCTCGGCGGGCTGGCGTTCAGCGCCCTGGTCGGCCTGTGGCTGACCTCGGCGCTGTGGTTCTTCACGACGTTCGGCGTCACCACATGACCGGCCCGGTGCGGGTCAGGCCGGCGGCTCGAAGGTCTTGGTGCGGGTGAGCCCGGCGGCTCGGCCCTTGGCGGCGACGACCAGGGCCATCTTGCGGGAGGCCTCGTCGATCATCTCGTCGCCCAGCATGACCGCGCCACGCCTCTCGACCGTCGTGGCGTACTCGTAGGCGTCGAGGATCAGCTCCGCGTGGTCGTAGTCGTCCTGGGACGGCGAGTAGACCTCGTTGGCCGCCTCGATCTGCGTGGGATGGAGCACCCACTTGCCGTCGAAGCCGAGCGCCGCCGACCTGCGTGCCACCTTGGCGAACCCGTCGAGGTCCCTGATCTGGAGGTACGGCCCGTCGATCGCCTGCAGATCATGGCTCCTGGCGGCCATCAGGATGCGCATGAGGATGTAGTGGTAGGCGTCGCCCTCGGTGTACCCCGGCGGCTGCTGCCCCACGACCAGCGTCTTCATGTTGATCGAGGCCATGAAGTCGGCGGGGCCGAACACCAGCGTCTCCAGGCGCGGCGACGCGGCCGCGATGGCGTCGACCTCGACCAGCCCGCGGGCGTTCTCGATCTGCGCCTCGATGCCGATGCGGCCGACGGGCAGGCCCGTCGCCTTCTCGATCTGGGTGAGCAGCGTGTCGAGCCAGGCCACCTGGACGGCGCCCTCGACCTTCGGCAGCATCAGGCAGTCGAGGGCGTCCCCGGCCCCTTCGACGACCTCGATGACGTCGCGGTAGGTCCATGCCGTGGACAGGTCGTTCACGCGTACGACCCGGGTTTTACCGGCCCAGTCGCCGGTGCGCAGCGCCTCCACGACGTTCTTGCGCGCCTGCTCCTTGGCCGACGGCGCCACCGAGTCCTCCAGGTCGAGGAAGACCTCGTCGGCGGGCAGCCCCTGCGCCTTGTCGAGGAAACGCGGGTTGCTGCCGGGGACCGCTAGACACGAACGACGGGAGCGCATGCGCACACCGTAGCCCCTGGCCCGCCCGCACGCGCCCGCGGGCGGCCTGGACGTCCTTCAACCGGGCGTTCCGCGCGGACACGGCTGGGGGCGCGCGCACGGCGCCGCCGGTCGTAGATTGCTACCTGTGAGCCTCACGCTGATCGAAGAGGGCGCCAAGAAGTCGAGCGTCCTGTGGATCTCCCTGGCCGGCCGCGACCGGCTGGCCTGGCACATCTGGCACGACGGCGCGATCTACGTGGTGACCGGCGGCGAGGAGCAGTCGCTCCCCGGCCTGGCGGAGGCGTCCCGCGTACGGGTCACCCTGCGCAGCAAGGACAACGGCGCCCAGCTGATCTCGTTCGACGCGGACGTGGAGGTGGTCGACCAGTCGTCGGAGCCGGCCGCCCCGATCGTCTCCGCCCTGGCCAAGGACCGCCTGAACGCCGTGGACGCCGCGACCCTCCCCTCCCGCTGGGCCACCGGCTCCACCGTCATCCGCCTGACGCCCGCCGTCACGACCTCGGCCGACGAGAGCCGAGGCGCCTGAGGCCCGTCGTCCGCGCCCGAGCATGTCCGCGACGGCCGCCGGCAGCGCCACCCCGACCAGGGCGGCCGAGGTGAACACGCCGCCTCCGTTTCACAGGTCGGGGGGCAGTAATTCGTGGGTGACGGCGTCGAGGTCGGCCAGGCGGGGCGCGGGGGTCAGGCGGGCGGCGGTGGCGACGAGGATGAGCTCGGTGACGGCGATCTCGTGGGTGAGCGGGGCGATCGGACCGGCCGCCTCGCGGGGGAGGCGGATCAGGACCTCGGCCTGGTCGGCCACGGGGGACTCCCAGGCGTCGGTGACCAGGACGAGACGTGCGCCCCGGCTCCGGGCGGCGCGGACGAAACGGGCGGTGTCCGGCGAGTAGCGGCGGAAGTCGTAGGCGACGACCACATCGGCGGGCCCGAGGTCGAGCAGGACGCGGGCGCGGGCGGCGGGTGACTCCGGGACACCGCGCACGCCCGGACGCAGGCCCGCGAGCTGCCGGGTCAGGTAGTCGGCGGCGAGCTCGCTCAACGGGCCGCCGAGGGCCCAGACTCCCCCTGCCTCGGCGAGGCGGGCGGCGACGGCCGCGAGCAGCGGCTCGGTGACGGCGGCGAGGGTGCGGTCCAGCCCGGTGCGCAGTTCCTCGGCCGCCCGGTGGGTGTCCGGCGGCTGGGTGACGAACTCGCGCAGCCGCGACCGGTCCTGCTCGCGGGCGGTGGCGCGGACGGCCGCCTGGAAGTCGGCGAAGCCGGCGAACCCGAGCCGGTCGACGAGGCGCGAGGCTGTCGGCGGGCTGACCCCCGCCCGTTCGGCGAGGGCACGCAGCGAACCGAGCGCGGCGAACGGATAGTCGTCGAGCAGCACTCGCACGATGGCGCGCTCACCGGCCGGCAGGCCGGAATAGAGCTCGGTGAGGCGGGCCACCAGAGGATCGTGCTCCATATTGACGAATGTTACATCGATTCCGGGTTGACGTGTATGACGAAACGAATGTTATGGTCCCGGCATGAGCACCTGGCACGGCCTGATCGACAGCCCCTACCGGCACCGGCTCCCCGTCACCGAGACCACCCCCGTCGTCACCCTCCACGAGGGCAACACTCCGCTGCTGCGCTCGGAGCACCTGTCGTCGCGGACGGGCTGCGAGGTCTGGCTGAAGGTCGAGGGCGCCAACCCCACCGGGTCGTTCAAGGACCGCGGGATGACGATCGCGGTCAGCAGGGCCGCCGAGACCGGCGCCGAGATCGTCCTGTGCGCCTCGACCGGCAACACCAGCGCGTCGGCCGCCGCGTACGCCGCCAGGGCGGGGATGACCGCCGCCGTGGTGGTACCGAAGGGCGCGATCGCGCTCGGCAAGCTCGGCCAGGCCGTACGGTACGGCGCGAAGATCATCGAGATCGCGGGCACGTTCGACGACTGCATGCGCGTCGCCCGCGAACTGGCCGCGCAGCACCCCATCGCGCTCGTCAACTCCGTCGGCAACGAGCTACGGCTCGCCGGGCAGCGCACCGTCGCCTACGAGATCGTGGACGCCCTCGGCGACGCCCCGGACATCCACTGCCTGCCGGTGGGCAACGGCGGCAACATCACCGCCACCTGGGGTGGCTACAAGGTCTACGCCGCCGACGGCCTCGCCACCCGCGTGCCCCGCATGTGGGGCTTCCAGGCCGCCGGCGCGGCACCGCTCGTCCACGGGGCGCCGGTCGCCGCACCCCGGACGGCGGCCAGCGCCATCCGCGTCGGCGCCCCGGCGACCTGGGACGGCGCCGTCGCCGCCCGCGAGGAGTCCCACGGGCTGATCGCGGCGGTGACCGACGAGCAGATCTTCGACGCCTACCGCATGCTCGCCCGCCACGACGGCGTCTTCGCCGAACCCGCCTCCGCCGCCGGCGTCGCCGGCCTCCTCGACCAGCACCACCAGGGCAGGCTCGCCGCCGGGCAAACCGTCGTGATCACCCTCAGCGGCAACGGCCTCAAGGACCCCGACGCCTCCCTCCGCGACGGCTACACCTCGACCGAGACCTCGACGGCCACCAGGGAGGTGGAGCGAGCTCTTCAGCTCGTCTCCTGAGCCGGATCGGTCAGGCGGACGGGGTGCGGAAGTAGTGGCCCTTGTCGAGGTCGTCGATCAGGCCCGGCTGCGTCGGCCGCCACCCCAGCAGCTCGCGGGTCAGCGCGCTCGAGGCCGGAGCGTCGAGCCCGATGAAGCCGCCCAGCCAGCCGAAGTGCGCACCCGCCTCCTCCTCGGGGATCGAGACCACCGGCAGGTCCAGGTGGCGGCCGATCACCTCGGCGACGGCGCGGATCGGCACACCGTCCTCGGCCGTCCCGTGCAGCACCGACTCCGCCGGGGCCTTCTCCAGCGCGAGGCGGAACAGGTGCGCGGCGTCGAGCCGGTGGGCCGCGGGCCAGCGGTTGGACCCGTCGCCGACGTAACCCGACACGCCCTTGTCCCGGGCGATGCCGACCAGAGCGGCCATGAAGCCGTTGTCTCCTTCGCCGTGGACGGTCGGAGGCAGTCGCAGCACGGACGAGCGGACGCCGCGGGAGGCGAGGGCGAGGGTCGCCTGCGCGGTGCGCAGCCGAGCCCGTGGCGCCTCGCCGAGGTTCTCCGCGGCATGGTCGAGCCGCCCGTCCTGTTCGGTCGCCACCCGCCCCGGCGCGAGCCCGAGTATGCCGGACGCGATGACGAGCGGCCGATCAGAACCGGCAAGAGCCTCGCCGAACGTCTCGACGGCGCGACGGTCCGCGTCGGCGGCGTCCTGGAACCCTCCGGAGAAGGCGATGTCGTGCTTGAACGCGAGGTGGATCACACCGTCCGACGCCGCGGCGGCGTTCCGCAGGACGTCCAGATCGTCGATGGTGCCGCGGAGCACCTCCGCCCCGGCCGCGGTGAGGGCGGCGGCCGAGGCGTCCGAGCGCGCCAGTCCGATGACCTGGTGACCCGCGCCGATGAGCTCGGGGACGACGGCGGAACCGATCCAGCCGGACGCCCCGGTGACGAAAACGCGCATGAGAAACCCTTCCGTGAGCCGGCCTCCCCGGGCACAGGGGTACCCCGGGAGCCAGCTGATGTCAGCTACTGTCATCAGCTTAGCTCTGATGTCAGTCGCTGTCATCCACTACGATCAGGGGCATGGGTCGATGGGAGCCGAACGCACGCGGCCGACTCGAGCGTGCGGCGATGGAGCTCTACAGCGAGCGCGGGTTCGAACAGACGACTGTGGCGGAGATCGCCCAGCGTGCGGGCCTCACGGAGCGGACGTTCTTCCGGCACTTCGCCGACAAGCGCGAGGTGCTGTTCTGGGGCGCGGCCACACTGCAGGAGTCCCTCGTGAACGCCGTCGCCGACGCGCCTGGCTCCACGACGCCGATCGACACCATAGCCGCGGCCCTCGAGGCCGCCGGCGACCTGTTCGAGCAGCGCCGCGAGGGCGCCCGGCAGCGGCACGCCGTCATCACCGCGCACCCGGAGCTTCGGGAGCGGGAGCTGATCAAGCTCGCCTCCCTCGCCTCGGCGCTCGCCGAGGCCCTGCGCCGGCGCGGCGTCCCGGACCCCGCCGCGAGCCTGGCGGCCGAGGCGGGGATCGCCGTCTTCAGGATCGCGTTCGAACGCTGGGTCGGCGAAGCCGGCGAACCGGAACTACCGCAGATCATCCGAGAGTCATTCGACGAACTGAAGGCCGTGACCGCGGGCAGGTGATCGCTGCCGGGCAGGGGTCATGGGGGTCACCGGTCCGCGTGCGGCGACCGGACGGGCTCTGCCTCCGGCACGCTCAGGATCATGATCTCCGGGTGGCGGCGGAATGCGGGAAACTCCCACCCGTACAACACTTCCCTTGCTGAACACGGCCGCCCACCCGAACAGTGACTATCGAGACGGCAAGGGACACCACAAGGATCAACGTTCAGACCGCGACCAACTGGAGACCGCCAGGTCACGACGTAGCGCAGAAAAGCCCACCCCTACAACACCACCCTGGCTCGACACGGCCACCCCTCAGACAGCGCCCCACCAGAACGGCCAGGGACCAGGGGCAAGAACCGCTCGTTGGCTACCGCGACCTTCACACCACTCGTGGCCCCCGCCAAGCACATCAATGAGGCTTCTCCAACCTGACGGCGCAGATCATCAGAGGGTGCGGCCTGGCTTGACCTGCGGGATGACACATCGGCACGCCCACCCGGATGATCATCGCCTGGGCTGGCCCTACCAGCGGGGGCGATGTCCGGATATGGCCGGTTCGCTGGTGGGGAGGCGACCTACACTGCCCGGCATGTCCAGTGAACGGAACCGCGAGCTGGTGAAGCGGGCATAACGATCATTCCCGCCTCGGGACAATCACGTGATCGCGAGCTTCTTCACGGAGGACGCGGAATGGCTGGCCCCGCCCGGCAACGCGATCGCCGTAGCGCTCGGCGCGACGCACCGCATGGTGGGCAGAGACGCCATCGCCCACTTTCTCGCCATCGACTTCCCGCGCATGTTCGTCGCCGATGTGGCGGTGGATTTCCGCGGGTTCCACGCCGACGGCGATGTGGCCGTGGTGGTGGAGACCATGCAGGCCACGTTGGCAGGCGGCAACGCCTACCGCAACGACTACTGCTCCATCTTCCACCTGCGAGAAGGCTGATACACCGCGTGCGCGAGTACATGGACACGGCCAAGGGGCATCGCATGGTGTTCGGGGACGCCAGGCACGGCGAGGGAGCTGACGATCAGTGAGCCCTCTTCGTCCTCCCGCCCGGGACGGCCACAGCGGCTCGTTGTGGGGCTGGACACGGTTCACGGCCGAGGCCCGACGATCGTGTCGATGCTGGCCGGCGGCTTCGGGGTGATCCCACTACCTCACCGGCCTGGGAAGACCGTGTGGGCGAACTGGTCCCAGAAACGCCTCGGACTTCCCTGACGGGGACCGCTCCCCTCCCTTCCCGAGCAGGCCGCACCCCCACCGGTCCCGTAGGGCACCGTCCGGGTGGGCGGCCACGTCTCAGCAGGGAACCGTGGAACGGGTGGGCATCCATACCTTTCGGCGCCACGATTCCCGGCAAAGCCGCTTGCTTCCCGCGAGAGAGCACGACGAACACGAATACGAGGTACGCCATGGGCGCTCTTCTCGACGCGGCACTGGTTCGCCTGCTCGAGGGGGTCAACCTGATGGTCTTTCACAGCACCAGAGGGCGTTTCCTGCCGTACCGCTTCGGGGGGCTACCCGCGCTGGCTCTCACGGTGATCGGGCGGCGGACGCCGGAGCTGTGCACCGTCTGGGTCACATATATCCCGGACGGCGACACCTACGTCCTTCTCATGGACGGTCACGCGGCCGAGCAGCCCGTCTGGGTGGGAGACCTGTTCGATTCGGAACCTACCGACATCGTCACCGTGGAGATCGATCATGACCGGTCGTTCGAGGTCGAGGTCTCACGCCTGGACAGCGAGGAGCAGCGGGCCGAGACACTGAGACGTCTTCTCGCCCGCCTCCCCCTCGTCGAACGCTTCGAAGTGAGAAGGCACCGCCTGACCCCAGTGTTCAGGTTGACGGAGATCTCCCCGGGACGCCCGAACCGGCTCGGTTCAGACGGCTGAGGGTTCCGGGCTGCTCGCCGGTTCCGGTGCAGGGGTGTCGGGGGCGCGGCCGGCGGCCGCTGTGGCCGTCTGGGCCAGGAGCGCGCCGGCCAGGACGATGCCGCCGCCGATCATCTGCGCCACCCCGAGCCGCTCCCCCAGCAGCACCCAGGCGATGAGCGCCCCCGCGACGACCTCCAGGGACGACACGGTGGCTCCGACGGCGGCCGACAGGCGGCGTACGGCGATCACGCCGGTGATGTACGCCAGCACGGTGGCGACGCCGACCAGCCAGAACGCGGCCAGGGCCACCGGGATCGTACGGCCGCCGACGTTGACGGCGGTGCCGAAGACGTCCCAGGGGATCTCCCACGGCCGGCAGATCGCGGCGAGCACCACCGCGGCCCCGGCGAGGCCCCAGGCGATCAGCCCGAGCGGGTCGATGTCGTCGCCGAAGCCGTCGCTCATCAGGAAGTACCCGGCGCAGCAGGACGAGGCGATGAGCCCGAGCACCAGCCCGAGGCCGTCCAGCGCCATCCCCTGCCACACCTCGACGACGACGGCGAGCCCGACCAGCACGATCAGCGCGCCCAGGTACGCCGAGCGCGGCAGCCGCAGCCGCCTGACGAACCGCACCCACAGCACGACCAGCACCGGCGAGGTGTACTCCAGCAGGAGCACCACTCCGACCGGCAGCCGGGTGATGGCGACGAAGAACAGCGCCTGGACGGCGGCGACGGCGATCAGGCCGTACGCGGCGAAGAACCCGATCTTGTTCTTCGGGACGCGCAGGGCCTTCGGCCGGAAGACGGCCAGGATCGTCACCAGGAGCACGGCGGCGCCCGCCATCCGTACCCACACGGCCTGCAGGGGGGTCAGCCCGCCCGCTCCGACGATCTTCGCCATCGGTCCGGAGAATCCGAAGCACAACGACGACACGACCGCGATCGCCAGCGCCGAGCCTCTCATACGCCACCATCCTGTAATTAGCGTTAAGCGATTTTGATCCTGTCATACGGCTTTCGACCTCTTCAAGGCGCGACCGTACGTTGAGACGGCTTTTAAGGGGGCCGGGCGCGAGTCACCAGCGCTGACCTCGTAATCTGCGGTAGTGAGGATCTTCGTCGCCCGGCTCGCCGGAACCCCGGTGTTCGATCCCGCCGGGGACCAGATCGGGCGGGTCCGGGACGTCGTGGTGGCCCTGCGCCCCAACGACGCCCCTCGCGTGCACGGCCTCGTCGTCGAAGTGCAGCCGCGCCGCCGGGTGTTCCTGCCCATCACCCGCGTCCGCAACATCGAGGCCGACGCGGTGATCTTCACCGGCACGATCAACCTGCGCCGCTTCGAGAAGCACGCCACCGAGTCCCTCGCCATCGGGGAGCTGCTCGACCTGAGGGTCGAGGTCGACGGCGAGAAGGTCACCGTGCTGGACCTCGCCATGGAGCAGACCAGGACCGGCGAATGGCTCGTCACCAAGGTCGCCGTGCGGCGCGCCGGCGTCGGCCGGGGGCTGCGGCGCCGCCGCGGCGAGACGCTCGTGGTCGACTGGCAGGACGTGACCGGTTTCGGTGTCGTCCAGGGGGACCAGGACGCGGCCAACCTCCTGGCCGCCTTCGAGGAGACGCGCCCCGCCGATCTCGCCAACGCCCTGCGCCACCTGCCCGCCAAGCGGCGGTCGGAGGTGGCCGCGGCCCTGGACGACGAGCGGCTCGCCGACGTGCTGGAGGAACTGCCCGAACGCGACCAGATCGGCATCCTGAGCCGCCTGGACGCCGAGCGGGCGTCGGACGTGCTCGCGGCCATGGACCCCGACGACGCCGCCGACCTGCTCCAGGACCTCCCGCCCACGCAGGCGGAGGCGCTGCTCCGCCGCATGGAGCCGCGCGAGGCCGCGCCGGTGCGGCGCCTGCTGACCTACGCGGAGAACACCGCCGGCGGCATGATGACCAGCGAGCCCGTGGTGCTCCCACCCCACGCGACGGTCGCCGAGGCGCTCGCCGAGATCCGCCGCCAGGACCGTACCCCCGCCGTGGCCGCCCAGGTGTACGTCACCCGGCCACCGATCGAGACGCCGACGGGCAAATATCTCGGGGTGGCGCACTTCCAGCGGTTGCTGCGCGACCCGCCGTCCTCGCTGCTCGGCGGGACGATCGACAGCAGCGTCGACCCGATCCGTCCCGAACTGCCGCTGCCCGCGGTGACCTCCTATTTCGCCACCTACAACCTCGTGGCGGCCCCCGTGGTGGACGAACTGGGGCGGCTGGTGGGCGCGGTCACGGTGGACGACGTGCTCGACCACCTGCTGCCTCCTGACTGGCGCGAGCGTGACGAGCAGCTCCCCGGCAACGGCGCCCCGGACGCGGATCGCCACACCGCCCGCGGCCCCGTGCCGGACGCACAGCAGGACACCGGCCCGCGTGCGGAGCCGCACCACACGCCTTCGGGCACGGAGGCGGATCGCCGGAGTGACCGGTGATGGTCAACCGGCTGGACCAGCCCCGCGAGCTCCGCCGCACCATCCGCCCCCACTACGACCCGGAGGCGTTCGGACGGCTGTCGGAACGGATCGCCCGCTTCCTCGGCACGGCCCGGTTCCTCGTCTATCTGACGGTGTTCATCACGGTCTGGGTCACGTGGAACCTCTGGGTCCCCTCGAAGCTGGCCTTCGATCCCTACCCGTTCATCTTCCTCACGCTGATCCTGTCGATCCAGGCGTCGTACGCCGCCCCGCTGATCCTGCTGGCGCAGAACCGCCAGGCCGACCGCGACCGGGTGCAGAGCGAGCAGGACCGCCTGGCGGGCGAGCGCAACCAGGCCGAGGTCGAGTACCTCACCAGGGAGATCGCCGGACTACGGCTCGCCCTGGGCGAGCTGGCGACGCGCGACTACATCAGAGGCGAGCTGGAGCACCTGCTGGAGGAGATCCGCGAACCCTCCGGTGAAGGGGACGTCTCCGGGCGTCCCCACGCGGATATGGGAGAGGAGCCCCATGCCTGAATGCCCGAGGCGCTACAGCGGAGGCTCCGGCAGGAGCTTGGCGAGGATGGCCGAGCACTGCCGCAGTTCCTCCTCGTCGAGCAGGTCGAGGAAGCGTCCCCGGACGGCCCGCAGGTAGGTGGGCGTGGCCTCGGCGAGCCGGTCCTCGCCGGCCTTGGTCAGCACCGCGAACAGGCCGCGGGCGTCGCTGGTGCAGGCCTCCCGCTGGACGAGCCGGTCGCGCTGGAGGCGGTCGATGAGGCGGGTCAGCCCGCTGCGCGACAGCAGCACCCGGTCGGCCAGGTCGTTCATGCGCAGCCGCCGCCCGGGGGCCTCCGACAGCTGCAGCAGCACGTCGTACGCCGCCGGGGCGAGATCGTGGCTGCTCAGCAGCTCGGTTTCGAGGCTCCGGGTTATCCGCACCTGAGCCCGCTGCAACATGCGCCAGACGATGAGCTGCTGCGGCGTGATCTCCGCCGTCATGGACGTCACGCGGTCATCCTAGAAGGTTGCATACCGCCACACACCTCCCCATTAGCAGCTCTTGGTGTCCAGACCAGGGCCGGGATTCGTAGGATCGGCGCTGGGTTCGTAGCATGGATCCATGGCACCCACCCCAGAACAGGTGACGGCCGCCCTCGCGACGGTCAACGACCCCGAGATCCGCCGGCCGATCACCGACCTTGACATGGTCAAGAGCGTCGATATCTCCCCCGACGGGGTGGTTCGGGTCGGCGTCTACTTGACCGTCGCGGGCTGCCCCATGCGCGACACCATCACCCGCGACGTCACCGCGGCCGTCTCCAAGGTCGAGGGCGTCACCGGTGTCCGGGTCGAGCTCGACGTCATGAGCGCCGAGCAGCGCAAGGCCCTGCAGACCAGGCTCCGCGGCAACCGCGGGCCCGAGAAGGAGATCCCGTTCGCCAAGCCGGGCTCGCTGACCCGCGTCTTCGCGGTCGCAAGTGGCAAGGGCGGGGTCGGCAAGTCGTCGGTCACCGTCAACCTGGCCGCGGCGATGGCCTCCTCCGGCCTGAAGGTGGGCGTGGTCGACGCCGACATCTACGGCCACTCCGTGCCCCGCATGCTCGGGGTGAGCGAGCGTCCCACCAAGGTCGAAGACATGATCATGCCGCCGGTCGCGCATGACATCAAGGTGATCTCGGTGGGCATGTTCAAGCCCCCGGGCAATGACCCGGTGGTGTGGCGCGGCCCCATGCTCGACCGCGCGCTGCACCAGTTCCTCGCCGACGTCTACTGGGGCGACCTCGACGTCCTCCTCATGGACCTCCCGCCGGGCACCGGCGACATCGCCATCTCGGTCGCCCAGCGCATGCCGGGCGCCGAGATCCTGGTCGTGACCACCCCGCAGCAGGCCGCCGCCGAGGTGGCCGAGCGTGCCGGGTCCATCGCCACCCAGACCCACCAGCAGATCGCCGGCGTCATCGAGAACATGGCGTGGCTGCCCTGCCCCCACTGCGACGAGCGCATCGCGGTCTTCGGCGAGGGCGGCGGCCAGGCGGTCGCCGACGGCCTGACCCGCGTGCTCGGCGCCCGCGTCCCGCTGCTCGGCCAGGTCCCGATCGACCTGCGCCTGCGCGAGGGCGGCGACAACGGCAAGCCGCTGGTGCTCACCGACCCCGACTCGCCCGCCGCGAGCGAGCTGCGCCGCATCGCGGCCGGTCTGAGCAAGAAGTCCGGCAGCATCAAGGGCCTGCAGCTCGGCCTCTCCCCGGCCGGTCGCTGAGCCTCGGCCTGTTTTCCGCACGAGCCCGAATCTCCCTGGTCGGACGCTATACACGATCGTCGGTAGGGCGATGTGCGGAAAATGGGCCTCGGGGAGCCCGTTCCACGCAAAGGGGGCCGATCCGTCGGGATCGGCCCCCTTTCGCATGCTTCTGACGTCAGGTCGCCTCGTGGTCGTACGGCGGGATCTCGCCGTAGCCGAGCTCGTCGTGCGCCGGCGTGAGAGGGTCGCTGTAGGAGGAGTGGTCCGGTTCGACGGCCGGGCGGTTCCAGTCGTCTTCCAGATCCTGCAGCAGATGCTTCCTGACGAAGTTCTTGGGGTGCAGGTCGGCCGGGTCGAAGTTGCGGAACTCCGGGCCGAGGTTCTCCTGGAGGTCGTTCCTGGCGTTGTTGGCCATCTGCCGGAGCTGCCGCAGCGTCTTGCCTGCCTGCGCGGCCGCCTGGGGCAGCTTCTCGGGACCGAACACCAGCAGCGCGATCACCACGAGTGCCAAGACCTCAGGCCAGCCGAGTCCGAACACGTGATCTCCTACGCTCTCTACGCCGATGCCCGCCGCGGGCCATGTGCGACCGGCGACCTGGCTACTCCCAGACTAATGCCCAGCTTCGACAAAGGGGACAGGCGGCGGGGCGCGGGTTCGATCAAGACGGCTGCGGCGTCGGGACCGCGACCGCGTCGACGATCACCGTCGTGGTTCGCTCCTGGCTGCCGCGCCGGTACTTGATGACGACCTTGTCACCGGGGGCCTTGCTCCGGATCGTGACGATCAGCTCCGACTGCTGGCTCACAGGTGAGCCGTCGAGCTCGAGGATGACGTCCCCGGGCTTCAGGCCCGCCTTGTCGGCCGGACCGCCGGGGACCACCGGCTGCAGCCCCTGCTGCGTCGTGCTGGCGATGCGGACGCCCTCGCCCTGGTAGTCGGGGTCGAGGCTGACGCCGATGCGGGACTTCTTGGCCGAGCCGGTCGTGATGAGCTCCTCGGCGATCCGGCGGACGTGGTTGACCGGGATCGAGAAGCCCAGGCCGATGCTGCCGCTCTGGCCGCCGAAGGAGGCGTTGCCGAGCGTCGCGATGGCGGAGTTGACGCCGATCACCTCGCCCGCGGCGTTCACGAGCGGGCCGCCGGAGTTGCCGGGGTTGATGGCCGCGTCGGTCTGGATCGCGTTGATGAACGACGACTCGGTGCCGCTCTCGCCGCCCGCGGTCACCGGACGGTTGAGCGAGCTCACGATGCCGGTGGTCACGGTGCCGGTGAGCCCGAGGGGCGAACCGATCGCGATCACGGGGTCGCCGACCACGACCTTGTCGGAGTCACCGAGGTTGATCTCGGGGACGCCGAAGTTCGCGTCGGGCTTGACGACCGCGATGTCGGAGCTCGGGTCACGCCCGACGATCTTGGCGGGAGTGGTCTTCTTGTTGTTGAAGGTCACCTTGATGTTGCCGGTGGCCGCACCCGCGGCGACCACGTGGTTGTTCGTGACGATGTAACCACCCTTGATCACGAACCCGGAGCCGGTGCCCGCCTCGCTGTTGCCGCGCACGTCGAGCGACACCACGCTGGGCAGGACCTTCGCCGCGACCCCCGCCACCGAGTCGGGGGCGCGGTTGACGATCCTGCCGGACGGCGTGCCGAGGTTGTAGGAGGGGTCCACGCCGGACCCCGACCGGGTGAGCAGGTAGGTGCCGATGCTGCCGGCTGCCGAGGCGACCAGGGCGATGACGACCGCGAGGACGGCGAGCACGCCGGTCCTCGGCAGCCGTGACGCGCCAGGAGCGCCCGGGACGCCCGCGTCGTACCGGGGAGGGGGCGGGGGCGCCCAGCCGGGCCCCATGCCGAGGGCGTTGCGCGGCGGGGGCGGGCCGTAGGGGCCGCCCGGGGTCGGCGGGAGCGGTCCACCGGCGGGGTTGCCCCAGCCGGAGGAGGCCTCACCGGACGGCGGCTGCTGGGCGTAGGACTGCTCTCGCGCCCACGGGATGGGGCCGGTGCTCTCGGGGCTGAAAGGATCGTGCCCGGGAGCGGCGAAGCGGGCGGTGTCGCCCTGCGGGGAGCGCGCCGTGTCGGCCGCCGGGAAACGCCCCGTGTCGCCCCCAGAGGGCTCCGAGGCCGCCGCGAAGGGGTTGGGCCCGGTGAAGGCGTCGGGACCGGAGACGGCCGCGTCTGCGGGCCAGGTGTCGGACGCCGGCAGGAACTCGGGCCGGACCCGCATGCCGCTGGAGGGGCCCGAGGACTCCGACGCCGCCCCCTCCTGGGACTGCTGGGAGGGAGTCGCCCCGTCCCCGCCGTCGAAGGTACGTCTCTCGTCGGTCATCGAAGGCTCACTCCCGAGGCCAGTCAACGTGGGCTACGCCAGATTCTCGCTCCGACCGCATACGAGCGCCGTAAGCCGCACCCGCGGGGTCCATCCGATCGTATGCCCGGTGCGGGGCGGACGGCACGGACGACAGTGAGCCCACGGGTGCGATGACCAGCCTCGGCACGGCGAGGACGGACGACCTGCCCGCCCTGCCTGGGCCCGTTCTCCGCACATCGCCCTCGACCGCCGACAGCGTCCGACGGCGGAGTTCGGGCTCGTGCGGAAAACAGGCCTGGACGCTCTGACGGTGACCGGCCCGGCGCTCAGGGCTGCCGGGCGGGCGAGCCGGCGCGGCCGGGGGCGACCTCCTCAGCCGGGCTGGTGGTGGCCGTACGGTGCTGGTTGGCGAACATCTCTACCGGCGGGGCGGTCGGCCTGTCGCCGCCGCCCACCATGAACAGTGTGCCGAGGGCGACCGCCGCCGACGCGACGCCGACCGCGACGTACCCCACCCTGCGCCCGCCTGAGCGTCCCGGCCCGGTGAACCCGCCGCGCCTGCGCGGCCTGTTGTCGACCGGAGCGCTGGTCAGCGAATAAGTCGGGTTCGGAAAGGGCCGGACCCGCGGTGGAACCGGACCGCCCGGCTCCGCCATGCGCAGCAGGGACATCGTGAGGTCCGCCGGGACGGCCGGTGGATCGAGTGACCGAAGCCGGCTCTTCAGCGCCCGGATGGCGTCGAGCTCGGCACGGCAGTCCGCGCAGAACGTCAGATGCGTCAGCGCGCGTTCCCGCTCGGCGTGGCCGAGCTCTCCGTCGACGAGCGCCGAGGCCCGCTCTCCGAGATGGCTCATGCTCCCTCCCTGGTTACGGTCGGGGGGAGTTCGTCGCGACGGGGCGCACGGTGCTCGAGCGCCTCCCGCAACTGGCTACGACCGCGATGGATTCGGCTGCGGACGGTGCCCAGCTTCACGCCGAGCGTCGCCGCGATCTCCTCATAGGACAGGCCCTCGATGTCGCACAGGACCACCGCCGCGCGGAACTCCGGCTGCAGGGAGTCGAGCGCGGCCTGGATGTCGGGCTCCATCTGGGCATCGTCGAACACCTGCGCCGGGGACGGCTCGCGGCCGCGCAGCCGCTCGGCGGCGTCGTCGGCGAGCCCCTCGAACCTGATGCGCTGCCTGCGCCGCGCCATGTCGAGGAACAGGTTGGTGGTGATGCGATGCAACCAGCCTTCGAAAGTGCCCGGCGTGTAGCTCGAAAGCGACCTGAACACCCGGACGAAGACCTCCTGGGTGAGGTCTTCGGCGTCATGGACGTTGCCCGTCAGCCGGTAGGCCAGACGGTAGACGCGCGCCGAATGCTCGCGAACGACCTCCTCCCAGGTCGGAGGCGTCCAACCTCCATCGGGCAGCCGGGGGTCTCCCCCCGGAAACGCACTGTCGGGAGTATCGGTCTGGTGGTGTTCGTCCACCAGGACTCCTCTCTCCGGGACCACCGCTACAGCCATAGTGCCTGGTTTCGTCCCTTCCTGCGTACCCAGAGGCCGATGAGGCCGGACTGTGTCGTTGAACAAAGGTCGTTCAAAGCGTGCAACGTACCCGTTGTGGCGTGAGTTCCCGTTCGGCCCCGACTCCCCTAGGCTGCGACCATTACGTGCGTACGGCTCAAGCGGGGAGGAGAGGCCGATGGCCCCGACGCCGACGAATCCGGTGGAGGCCACGCTGGCCTACGCGGAGGATTTCCATCCCGAGGACGAGGTGCTGCGCGCCGCGAGGCGGCGCGGCCTCGAGGTGGGGGCCGACCCGGTCCTGCCCGGGGCCGGCGCGGCGCTGTGCTTCCTCGCCACGGCGATCAGCGCCAGGGCGGTGGTCGAGGTCGGCACCGGGTGCGGGGTGTCCGGGCTGTGGCTGCTGCGCGGCATGCGCCCGGACGGTACTCTGACCAGCGTCGACGTCGAGCCCGAGCACCAGCGGATGGCCCGCCAGACGTTCGCCGAGGCGGGATTCTCCGGCAGCAAGATCCGCCTCATCGGCGGGCGCGCCCTCGACGTGCTCCCCCGCCTGGCCGACGGCGGCTACGACATGGTCTTCTGCGACGCCGCCGAGCAGGAGTACGGCGACTACCTGGCCGAGGCGGTGCGCCTGCTGCGGCTCGGGGGCATCGTGGTGTTCGACAACGCCATGGGCCACAACCGGGTGGCCGACCCGGCGCAGCGCGACCCCGGCACCGTGGCGATCCGCGAGCTGGGCAAGCTCGTCAGGTCCGACGAACGGCTGCGCGCCCTGCTGCTCCCCTTGGGTGACGGCCTGCTCGCCGCCATCAAGATCGCCACTTGAAATCAGTGAGAAGTATCACAAACCCGGACATATCCCCAATGTGACGTGCCGGCCCCCGGCAGAACACGCGCCCGCCGCCCTCATCGAGGGACGGCGGGCGCTCGCGTACGTCAGGAAGAGAGCCACTCCAGCAGGAGGCGGGCGCCGAAGCCCGTGGCGCCCTTGGTGAAGATGCCGTCGTCGGCGGTGCTGCGCGACACCCCCGCGATGTCGAGGTGGGCCCAGCGCCGCCCCCCGGTGAACTCGCGCAGGAACAGCGCCGCCGTGATCGCGCCCCCGCCGTAGGTGCCCTCGGCGTCGATGTTGGACAGGTCGGCGACCGGGGAATCCAGGGCCGGCCGGTAGTCGTCGATCAGCGGCATCCGCCACAGCGGGTCGCCCGACGCCTCACCCGCCTCGACGAGCTCCTTGGCGAGGTCGTCGGTGGAGGAGAACACCGCGCCGATGTCGCGCCCCAGGGCGACGCCGATGGCCCCGGTCAGCGTGGCCAGGTCGACGATGGTGTCGGGGTCGAGGACGTCGTCGGCGTAGGCCAGCGCGTCGGCGAGCACCAACCGCCCCTCGGCGTCGGTGTTGAGCACCTCGACCGTGCGGCCGCCGTAGTGGGTGATCACGTCGCCCGGCCGCTGCGCCGAGCCCGACGGCATGTTCTCGGCGGCGGCGACCAGCCCCGTGACCCGGGTGCGGACGCCGAGGTCGCGCAGCGCGCCCAGCACGGCGATGACCACCGCGCCGCCCGCCATGTCGGTCTTCATGAACTTCATGCCGTCGGTCGGCTTGAGGGACAGGCCGCCGCTGTCGAAGGTGATGCCCTTGCCGACCAGCACGACATGGGTGCCGTCGGGGTCGGCCGGCTCGTACGAGAGCTGGATCAGCCGAGGGGGGCTCACCGACCCCTGCCCGACGGCGAGGATGCCCCCGAAGCCGCCCGCGGCGAGATCGTCGGGCGTCCACACCTTGGACCGCAGCCCCGAGCGCTCCGCCACCTCGACGGCGCGGGCGGCCAGCCACTCGGGGTTCTTCTCCGACGACGGCATGTTCGCCAGGTCGCGGACCAGGCCGACGGCCCGCGCCGCCACCTCGGCCCGCTCGATCGCCGGGCGGGCCTCCTCGGGGCCCAGCAGGCGGATCTCCTCCACGGCCTTCACGCCGCCGGACCCGATCTTCATGGTGTAGGACGCCAGCAGCGCGCCCTCGGCCAGCGCCGCCCAGCCCCGCGCCCCGGCGTCCTCGGGGAGCCTGAGGTCGATCGAGCGCCGCCCCCTGGCCCGCCGGGCCACCACCGCGCCGGCCCTGCGCAGCGCTCGCGGGGAGGCGTCGCCCACGCCGTACAGCAGGACGCGGCGCACCGCGTCACCGTGGGCCACGGGCACCTCGACGACCTCGCCGGCCTCACCCTTGGCCTCGTGGTGGGCCAGCAGCGCGGGCACCGGCAGGTGGAGCTCCACGTCGGCGGTGAGGTCGGCGCCGAACGGGACGGCGAGCAGGTCCGCTTCCTGCGCTGACGGGTCATACAGTCGAAGTGCGGTCTCGATCGGCATGGTGGTCCTCCCCTGCGTCGATGTGCGACAGCCCCGGCGTGGGGCTCACGGCCCGGCCGCCGGGGCCGTCAAGTCGCCTGTGTCGGTGGGTTGTGTCAGGGGTATGTCAGCCGACGACGTTCTTCAGAGCGTCGCCAAGGGCTCTGGCCTCATCTGGTGAGAGTTCGACGACGAGCCGGCCGCCACCCTCGAGAGGGACCCGCATGACAATGCCCCGTCCTTCCTTGGTGACCTCCAGCGGACCGTCGCCAGTCCGCGGCTTCATCGCCGCCATGCGTGTATCCCTTCCTGCCTCGGCCTTCGCGATGCCCGGACGCGCCTTGCCGCATCCGCTCGCCCGCCGCTTTCACGTCTTCTGTGACGTCCCATTATCCCGCCTCGCGAGCACTCATGGGTAACGATCTCCTCCCAGAATGCGTTGTCCCGGGCCCTTGCGCCGACCAAACTGGTCTATGTGAACGCCCGCGCCGCGCTTTTCGACCTCTACGGAGACCACCTGCGCACTCGTGGCGGGCGGGCCTCGGTGGCGGCGCTGGTGAGGCTGCTCGCGCCCCTCGACATCGCCGCGCCCGCCGTGCGCACCGCGATCTCCCGCATGGTCCGGCAGGAGTGGCTGGCGCCCGTCCGCCTGCCGCAGGGGCCGGGCTACGCGATGACGCCCAAATGCGCCCGGCGCCTGGACGAGACCGTCGCCCGCGTCTACCGCTCCGGCTCGGTCCCCTGGTCCGGGCGATGGCAGGTGCTGGTCTTCCAGCCGGTTCGCGAGCGTGCCAGGCGTGAACGGCTGCGCGCCGACCTGTCGTTCCTCGGGTACGCCTCCCTGTCGGAGACGACGTGGATCGGCCCGCGCCCTTCGGGCGAGCTCGCGGCGCTGCTCGACGACCAGCAGGTGCGTGCCGACGTGTTCGAGAGCACCCTCGACGGTGACCCGCGCGAGCTGGTGGCCCGCGCCTGGGATCTCTCGGCCATCGCACGCGCCTACGAAGAGTGGATGGAGCAGGCCGTCGACCTGGTCGGCGGGCTCGCCCGCGACGCCCCCGACCACCAGATCTTCGCCACCCGTAGCAGACTGGTCCACGGGTGGCGCAACTTCCTGTTCCGCGATCCGGGCCTGCCCCCGGAGCTGCTTCCGCCGGCCTGGCCCGGTGAGAAGGCCCGTGTCTACTTCGAGCAGGAGGCCGCCCGGCTGCTGCCCGCGGCGGCCGCCTTCGTCGACCGCAACCTGGACAAGGGAGTCCATTGATGGATGAGCGAGCCAACCCCACCACCACCGCGGCGTCCTCCACCGCGGACGAGCACGGCCACGACGGCGTGCTGTACTCCGTCGAGGACGGCGTCGCCACCGTCACGCTGAACCGGCCGGACGCGATGAACTCCCTGACGATCACGATGAAGGCGGCCCTGCTGGAGGCGCTGGAGCGCGCCCGCGACGACGACAGGGTGCGGGCGGTGCTGCTGACCGGTGCCGGGCGCGGCTTCTGCGCCGGGCAGGACCTGCGGGAACACGCCACCAACCTGGAGGCGGGCGTCGGCCTCGACAACACCGTCCGGGCCCACTACAACCCGATCATCCTGACGATCACGGGCATGGGCAAGCCGGTCGTGGCCGCCGTCAACGGCATCGCCGCCGGCGCCGGGGCCTCCCTGGCCTTCGCCTGCGACTTCCGCGTCGTCTCCGAGGCCGCCAAGTTCGCGATGGCCTTCAGCGGCATCGGCCTCGCGCCCGACTCCGGCGCCTCGTGGACCCTTCCCCGGCTGGTCGGCCCCGCCAGAGCCCGCGAGTTGCTGCTGCTCGGCGAGCCGGTCGACGCCGCCAAGGCCCTCGAGCTCGGCATCGCCACCACCGTCGTCCCGGCCGACCGCCTCACGCAGGCCGCCCGCGACCTCGCCGTACGGCTGGCGCAGGGCCCGACTCTGGCGTACGGCGCGATCAAGCAGGCACTCGACTTCTCCGCGGCGCACCCCCTGGAGGACTCCCTGGAGGTGGAGGCCGACCTGCAGGACTTCTGCGCGAAGACCGACGACCACCGCGAGGCCACCAAGGCGTTCCTCGCCAAGCAGCGGCCCGTCTTCGAGGGCCGCTGACGCTCAGCGAGAGGGGTCGCGCACCCAGCAGGCGGCGACGTGGTCGTTCACCAGGCCGATCGCCTGCATCATGGCGTACGCCGTGGTGGGGCCGACGAACCGGAAGCCCTGGCGCTTGAGCTCCTTGGCCAGGGCCTTCGACCCGGGGGTCGTCGCCGGCACGTCGGCGAGCGTCCGGGGCACGGGCGAGTCCGGGTCGGCGTACCGCCAGACCAGCTCCGAAAGGCCGCCGGTCAGGGCCGCCGCGGCGCGGGCGTTGGCGATCGTCGACTCGATCTTGGCGCGGTTGCGGATGATGCCGGCGTCGGCGAGCAGCCGCTCGACGTCGGCCTCGCCGAAGGCCGCGACGGCCTCGATGGAGAAGCCGGCGAAGGCCTTGCGGAAGTTCTCCCGCTTGCGCAGGATCGTCAGCCACGACAGGCCCGACTGGAACGCCTCCAGACTCAGCCTCTCGAACACGAGATCATCGCCGTGCACCGGCCGCCCCCACTCGTCGTCGTGGTAGGCGATGTAGTCGGCGGCGGTGGTCACCCACCCGCAGCGGACAAGCTCAGACGTCACGGAGACAGAGGCTACAAGCTCCTCCGGACAGGAGGGCGGAACGGGGGCCGTCCTCAGCCCTACGGCTCCGGGCGCTCGCCGGGCGCGTCGGCGGGCTTCTCGAACGCGTCGCGCTCCTTGGCCGGGGGCTCGAACGGATCGTGCTCATCGCCCGGCGACTCCGCGGGGTCGTCGGCCCGGACCGCCTCGAACTGGCCGGTGGCCTTGATGGCCGCCTCGAACGGGTCCTCGCCCGCGCCGACGGCAGGCAGCGGGCCGGTGGCGGCGGCGTCGAAAAGCCCAGGGGTCTTGGGGGCGGGCGGGGTGACCGGGGCGAAGGCGTCGAAAGCGCCCTCCGGTGAGTCGCCCGGGCCGGTCTCCGGCTCGGCCACGACCGGCTCGGCCGCCACGGGCTGGGACGGCGCCGGCTGGGACGGCGGGGCCTCGTTCGCGACCGGCGCCCACGACGGGCGCGGATACGCCTGGCGGGCCTGCAGGCGTCCGGCGAGCAGCTCGGCGACGCGCTGCTCCAGCACCGCGATGTGGGTGTCACGCTCACCGATCGCGGTCGCCGCCCGCTGCAGCGTCTCGTCGACGCTCTGGGTGTGGTAGCCCACGAGGCTGACCGGCAGGTGCAGCGCCATGAAGTCGGCGGCCGTCAGCTGCCCCGGCGCCGGAAGGTCGAGGGGCGGCACGTCGGGGGCGAACTCCGCGAGCTCCCCGCCACGCCCCTGTGAGACCATGACCACGCAGTACAGCACGGCGAGCGCGGCGACGGCGAGTATGACCAGCACATACGAATCGTGCCACATGACCGCGTTTGAGCGCTCATTGTTGAGCTTGCGCACGGTCCTCACGCAGGTGCGGCGCTCCGGAGAGGGCGGCCCGCGCGGTGTGAAACCATCGACGCATGACCCCTGTGCTCGTGATCGGACCCGATCGGCCGCTCGACGCCTCCTGGGCCGAGGCGCGCTCGGCCGCCGAGGTCGAGAGGCTCGCGCGCGAGGGGCGCACCGTGGCCGTCACCCTGGAGGGGGACCAGACCGCGCAGATCGCGACGGCGGCGGTCTTCGCCTGGCTCGGAGCCCGCGTCTTCCGCACGGCCTACGAGGACCAGGTGCGGCTCGCGGTCGACATGGCCGAGTCGATCGCCGGCCGGCGCCCGCCGGCGCTAACCCGCCGCGGCCTCGCCTAGCTCGTCGGCGAGCGGGGTCAGCGGACGGGCCGGCTTCTCCAGGTGGTCGATGGCCTCCTCGACCGTGGTGGTCCAGGAGATGGCGTCGAAGACGTTCGGGCGGGTGAACCCCGCCTCGTACATGTTGTCCACCAGCAGCCGCAGCGGGGCGTAGAGGCCCCACGGGTCCAGGATGACCAGTGGCTTGTCGTGCAGCCCGAGCGTGCGCGAGGTCCAGATCTCGAAGAGCTCCTCCAGCGTGCCGATGCCGCCGGGCAGCACCAGGAAGGCGTCCGACCGGGCGTCCATGATGCCCTTGCGTTCCCGCATGTCCCCGGTGATGATCAGCTCGTCGGAGTCGGTGTCGGCGATCTCGAGGTCGACCAGGGCCTGCGGCATGACGCCGACCGTGCGGCCGCCGGCCTCGCGGGCGGCACGGGTGACGGCGCCCATGCAGGACACGACGGCGCCGCCGCTGACGAGCGTGTGGCCGCGACGGGCCAGCTCGGTGCCGACGTCGGCCGCCAGGTCGAGGTACTTCCGTTCGATCTTCTGACTCGACGCGCAGAACACACAAATCGCCATAGCCACGACGGCCACCCTACACAGCCCGCCCTTGCGGCGGCCCGCGTCAGGCTCCCCGCACGGCGAGCTGGCGCTCCTTGTCGGCGTCCACGATGACCCGCACCGCCTCCTCGACGTCATCGGTCACCTGCAGCAGGTCGACGTCGCCGGGGGAGATCTTGCCCGTGCTGACGAGGGTGTCGCGGATCCAGTCGAGCAGGCCGCCCCAGAACTCCGTGCCGAGCAGGATCACCGGGAACGAGGTGACCTTGCGCGTCTGCACCAGCGTCAGCGCCTCGAACAGCTCGTCGAGCGTCCCGAACCCGCCGGGCAGGGCGACGAACCCGCAGGCGTACTTCACGAACATCGTCTTGCGGACGAAGAAGTAGCGGAACTCGATGCCGAGGTCGACGAAGTCGTTCAGCTTCTGCTCGAACGGCAGCTCGATGCCGAGGCCCACCGAGATGCCGCCCGCCTCCCTGGCTCCCTTGTTCGCCGCCTCCATGCAGCCGGGGCCGCCACCGGTGACCACGGCGTACCCGGCCATGGCGAGGGCGCGGCCGAGACGCTCGCCCAGCTCGTAGTCGGGGGTGTCGCGGGGGGTGCGCGCGGAGCCGAAGACCGTCACCGCGGGCGGGAGCTCGGCGAGCTGCCCGAACCCCTCCACGAACTCGGCCTGGATGCGCAGCACCCTCCAGGGGTCCATGTGCAGCCAGTCGGTCGAGTCGCGCCGGTCGAGGAGCCGCTCGTCGAAGGTGGAATCGGGCAGGAACTTCCCCCGGACGAGAGACTGACCCTGGCGGCGTTCCTCACGCGATGCTTTGTTCATGCCGATCACGCTAACCGCCCCGGAGGGCGCGTAAGCCCCATCGTCGGGAGCGTCTCACCCAGGAGCCAAAGAATCTTGAAAAATCTGCTCGGAGCAGCGGAACCGTTTGTTCGCGAGGCTGCGTCTAAGAGCCGAGGGTGCTGCTCGGGACTGAAAGTGGCTTTCCCCGCCAAATGGCCGGCGAGGAAAGCCACTTTCTTTTGTACGGCCGTCCAGGTGCGAAACCGCGGCCGGTTCCTCCGCTCGTTCAGAGCGAGGGCGTGCGGAGCCAGGAGAGCATCCGCTGCTCGCACTCGACGATCTTGCTGAGTGAGGCGTACTCCCCCTGCTGGTGGGCGAGGTTCGGGTCGCCGGGCCCGTAGTTGACGGCCGGCACGCCGAGCTCGGAGAACCGCGAGACGTCCGTCCAGCCGAGCTTGGCCCGGGGCGTCCCGCCGATGGCCCGCGCGAACGCCGACGCCACCGGATGGGTGAGGCCGGGCCGGGCGCCGGCGACGCCGTCGGTGAACCGCACCTCGTACCCGTCGAACACCTCGCGCACGTGGTCCTGCGCCTGCTCCAGCGAACGGTCGGGCGCGAAGCGGTAATTGACCGTGATCACGCACTCGTCGGGGATGACGTTGCCCGCCACACCCCCGGAAACGCCGACGGCGTTCAGCCCCTCGTGGTAGGCGAGGCCGTCGACCACCGGCTCGCGCGCCTGGTAGGCGGTGAGCCTGTCGAGGATCGGCGCGGCGGCGTGGATGGCGTTCACCCCGAACCACGACCGCGCGCTGTGCGACCGTTTGCCCCTGGTGACGATGTCGGCGCGCAGGGTGCCCTGGCAGCCGCCCTCGATCTCGCCGTCGGTGGGCTCCATCAGCACGGCGAAGTCGCCTTCGAGCAGCTCCGGGCGGGTGCGGGCCAGCCGGGCCAGCCCGTTGCGCTCGGCCTCGACCTCCTCGCAGTCGTAGAAGACGTACGTCACGTCGCGGGCGGGCTCGGGCACGTAGGCGGCCAGCTTGAGCGCCACGGCGACGCCGCTCTTCATGTCGGAGGTGCCGCAGCCGTACAGCAGGTCGCCCTCGACCCGGGAGGGGAGGTTCCCCGCGAGCGGCACGGTGTCGATGTGGCCCGCGATGACCACCCGCTCGGCACGGCCGAGCCCCGTGCGCGCGACGACCGCGTCGCCGTCGCGCACGACGGTGAGGTGCGGCAGTGGCGCCAGCGCCGCCTCGACGGCGTCGGCCAGAGCCTTCTCGTCGCCGCTGACCGATTCGATGTCGACGATCGCCGCCGTCAGGTCGCGGACGTCGGCGGCGAGGTCGATCCGGGGCGCCATGTCAGGCATTGACGCCGTGCTGACGCAGGACGTCGTTCAGCGCCGCCTTGTCGTGCCGCTGGCCCTCCTCCAGCCGCTTGAGCACCAGGACGCACGGGAGCCCGAACGTGCCACCCGGGAACTCCTTGCTGCGGGTGCCGCCGACCGCGACGCAGTAGTCGGGGATACGGCCGCGGCTGATCTCCTCGCCGGTCTCCACGTCGATCACAGGGATGGAGGCCGAAAGGATCGTGCCGGCGCCGACCACGGCGCCCTTGCCGACCCGGGCGCCCTCGACGATCATCGAGCGGCTGCCGATCAGGGCGTCGTCCTCGACCACGACCGGGACGGCGTTCGGCGGCTCCAGGACGCCACCGATGCCGACACCGCCTGAAAGGTGGACGTTACTGCCAATCTGCGCACAGGAGCCGACCGTGGCCCAGGTGTCGACCATGGTGCCGCTGTCGACGTAGGCGCCGATGTTGGTGAAGGACGGCATGAGTACGACCCCGGGCGCGAGGTAGGAACCCCAGCGGGCGATGGCGCCGGGAACCACGCGGACGCCTTCGAGAGAGGTCTTCAAAGGAATGCGGTCGTTGTGGTGGAAGTCACCCACCTGGCCCCTCACCATGCCCAGGACACGGAAGCTGAGCAGGATGGCGCGCTTGGCCCGCTCGTCCACGACCACCTCGTCGGTGGAGTGGTCGACGAACGCGACACGGGCCTTGCCGGTGTCGAGCATGTCGACGGCACCGACGATCACGCCGCGCGCCTCGGCGTCGTCGGGCGACAGCTCGGCGCGGCGCTCCCACAGCTCATCGACGGCGGCAGGCAACGGGCTTTCGAAGGTCTGGCTCATGCAAGGGGAGCTTAGTGCCGCACGGAGACCTCGGATGGGCCGGTAGGTTCTTGTCCGTGGCCCGGCGATTCTCACGAACGGTTCTGACGATCATCGCAATCGTCGCCGTACTCTGCGCCGCCATCTTCTACGGCGTCTACCACCTGCTCAACAAGGCCCGGCCGTACGCCCTGGGCGAGCACTGCCAGGTGAGGACCTCCCTCGGCACGCTCGACCTCGAGATCGAGCAGGCCCAGGTCGCGGCCACGATCGCGGCGGTCGCCACCCGCCGCAAGCTGCCCGAGCGCGCCCTCGAGATCGCCTACATCACGGCGATCCAGGAGTCGAAGCTGCTGAACCTCCCGTTCGGCGACCGCGACTCGGTGGGGGTGTTCCAGCAGCGTCCCTCCCAGGGCTGGGGCACGGTGAAGCAGCTGCAGGACCCCGTGTACGCCTCGCAGAAGTTCTTCGCGGCGCTGGTGAAGGTCAGGCACTACCAGAAGATGCCGCTGCACGAGGCCGCCCAGGCGGTCCAGCGGTCGGCGGACGGCTCGGCGTACGCCCAGCACGAGCCCGACGCCAAGATCCTCGCGCCCGCGTTCACCGGGCGTGTCCCGAAGGCCGTCCACTGCTGGTACCCGCCCCCCGGTAAGCCGGTCGCCGACCAGCCCGCCAAGGCCCGCAAGGAGCTGGCCCGCGCCCTCGGCCCGGCGGTCTCCGGGAGTTCCACGGCGAGCCCGGGTGACCGGAGCGGCGGGACGAAGCGGGACACCGCCGACCCCACCGGCGGGACGAAGACCGGCGCGGCCGACCCGGCGGCCCGTACGACGGCGGGCACCGGCGGCACCACCGCGAGTCCGGCCGGCCGGCCCACCGCGACCACGAGCGACGTGGCCGACAAGAGCGGCCGGGCGGCGCAGGGCGGCCGCGAGCGCATCAGCGTCTCCACCGAGCGCCGCGGCTGGCAGATCGCCTCCTGGTCGGTCGCGCACGCCCAGAAGTACGGCCTGCGCGAGGTCCGCTACGGCGGCGTGAAGTGGAGGTCCGCCTCGGGTCACGACGGCTGGCTCCCCGACTCCACCGCCGCCACCACCCAGGTCGACCTCGCCTGACGGCCCTCGGCGGTCAGAGCATGCGTTCGACGTAGATGGAGCCCGGGGAGAGGGGCTGGGCGTAGGCGGCGGTCCAGGGCTCGCCTTGGGCGCGCTGGAAGCTGAGCAGGCGGCCGTCGTCGGCACGGTAGTCGGCGAAGTCGATCAGACCGCGCTCGCCGTAGCCGGTCGTGCCCTCGGAGCGGTAGGCGGCGGTGCCCCGTTCGATGGGGTAGAACTCGACCCCCTCCATGATCAGCATGCTCTTGGCGGGGACCATGCCCTGGGTGGGCACCGGTGTCCACAGGTAGACCTCGAGGTGCGGAGGGTCGTCGGGCGTGGCGCCCTCGCGCTCCTGCACCGAGAGCCACTGGTAGAGGCGCGAGCCCCCCTCTTCGAGGAGGTATTCGGTCCAGTGGTCGCCCTGCGACGACAGGTGGAGCGCGCCGAGCACGCGGGAGCGTACCCCCTGCCGGTCGATGGTGTCCCCCACCTTGATCGTGCGGGGGTCGAGGTTCTCGGGGTCGAGGACCACGGGACGTGCGAGGGCAGGGTGCGGCGACATCGGCTCGGGTGCCGGCTCAGGGGGCCGGGGAGCCGGGCGAGCCGCTTTCTCGGATCGTCGGGTACCGAGGAACACGCCCAGCACGACGACGAGGATGGCTATGCCGGCCGCGAGCACGACCATAACGGTCATGCCGCGGGATCCTACTGGAGCCGGGCCACCGCCGCATTGATCCGCTCATCGGTCGCCGTCACGGCGATACGGATATGTGACCCACCGGCGGATCCGTAGAAATCGCCCGGCGCGACCAGAATCCCGAGATCGGCCAGTTCACGGACCTGATCCCAGCAACCACGGTCGTTCGTCGCCCACAGGTAGAGCCCCGCGGACGAGTGGTCGACCCGCCAGCCCGCCTTCTCCAGAGCCGGCCGCAGCCGGGCGCGCCGCGAGGCGTACAGGTCGCGCTGCGCGTCGGCGTGCTCGTCATCGTCGAGGACGGCCGCCATCGCCGCCTGGACGGGCGCGGGCATGATCATGCCGGCGTGCTTGCGGACCTCCAGCAGCCGCTTCACCAGCGCCGGGTCGCCGGTGACGAACCCCGCGCGGTACCCCGCGAAGTTGGACCTCTTGGACAGCGAGTGGACGGCCAGCAGGCCCTCGTGGGAGCCCTCGCACACGTCCGGGTGCAGGATCGAGACCGGCTCCTCCTCCCAGCCCAGCTCGATGTAGCACTCGTCGGAGGCCACGACGGCCCCGCGCTCGCGCGCCCAGGCGACGACCTTGCGCAGGTGCTCGGCGGGCAGCACGCGGCCGGTGGGGTTGGAAGGGGAGTTCACCCAGACGAGCGGCACGCGCTCCGGGCCGAGCCCGAGCAGGCCGTCGGAGGCGTAGGCCTCGGCCCCGGCGATACGGGCCCCCACGTCGTAGGTGGGATAGGCCAGGGCGGGGATGACCACGCGGTCGCCGGCACCCACCCCGAGCAGGGTGGGCAGCCAGGCGACGAGCTCCTTTGAGCCGATCGTCGGCAGGATGTCGGCCTGGTCGACGGTGACGCCGTGCCGGCGGGCGAGCCAGCCGGCGGCGGCGCGGCGGAGCCGTTCGGTGCCGTGCGTGAGGGGGTAGCCGGGGCTGTCGGCCGCGCCCGCCAGCGCCTCGCGCGCCACGGCGGGTACGGGATCGACGGGCGTGCCGATCGAGAGGTCGACGATGCCGTCGGGGTGGGCGAGCGCCCGCTCCTTGTGCGGCACCAGACGGTCCCAAGGGAAGTCAGGCAGCCCGATCACCGATGTACCCCCTAAGTCCTTACGCGATCATGAATGCCGATGTCCGGACATGGCACCGCCGGTACCGCGACCGACAGGTCACGGTACCCCGGTGGCACCTCATGACCACGGACCGGGCTTTGAGGTCAGTGTTCCTCGGCCTGCGGCGGCAGCGCGGCCACGATCGGGTGGTCCTTGTTGATCTTCCCGACCTTGGACGCACCACCGGGCGAGCCGAGCTCGTCGAAGAACTCCACATTCACCTTGTAGAAGTCCTTCCACTGGTCGGGCGTGTCGTCCTCGTAGAAGATCGCCTCGACCGGGCAGACGGGCTCGCACGCGCCGCAGTCCACACACTCGTCTGGGTGGATGTAGAGCATGCGGTTGCCCTCGTAGATGCAATCGACGGGGCACTCTTCAATGCACGCCTTGTCCAGGACATCCACGCAAGGCTGCGCGATGACGTAGGTCACCTCGGACTCCTTCTTCTCCGCGCCTTCGCACGACTCGACCGCGGGTTGCTAGACCTAGTATTGCCGTGCCAGGGACATCTCTGAAACGGGAGGGGGGGAAAGCGGATGACAGCGCAGTTTGGCGGAAGGCTGGTCGTGGCCGTCTCCCCCGCCGACGTGGGCCGCAGGGTCACCGTACGCCGCCGCGACACCGGGGGGTTCCGCGACGCCGTCGGGGTGCTGGAGTCGTGGAGCGAGGGCCTGCTGAAGGTCCGCAAACGCGACGGCACCCTGGTCGAGATAGCCGAGCACACCGTCGTCGCGGCCAAGGTCGTCCCCGAACGCTGACCGGCCCGCCGGGCCGCCGGGCCGCTCCCCCTGCTTCGTGCGGCACGGACCCCTGCGCCCGGAGTGGCGTACCCCTGTCGGGATACCGCAATGCTCCCCCAAACCTCCGCGTGCCTCCTCGACGTGCGCGAATGTGACGTTGAGTATTCGTATCGTGACCTCACGTGCCGTAGCCGCAGTGCTGATGACGCTCGCCACAGCCGTGGCCGCGTGCTCCTCGCCCAAGACCGAAGAAAAGAAGCGGCCCCCCGCGAACCCCAGGGCCGCCAGCCTCGCCGAGGGCTTCGGCACGATGGACCGCCTGGTGGAGGCCGCCAGGCACGAGGGCTCCCTGAACGTCATCGGGATCCCCCGCGACTGGGTCAACTACGGGGCGATCATGGACCGCTTCTCGGGCGAGTACGGCGTGCGTGTCAACGCGGTCGAGCCGGGGGCGAACAGCCAGCGCGAGATCGAGGCGGCGAAGGCCGCCAAACCCGGCGAGGCGCCCGACGTGTTCGACCTCGGCATGGACGTGGCGATCGCCAACGCCGAGAAGTTCGCGCCGTACCGGGTGACCGCCTGGCAGGACATCCCCGACGACGTCAAGGACCCCAAGGCGCGCTGGTACGCCGGGTACGGCGGCTACATGTCGATCGGCTACGACCCGCGGAAGGTGCCGGCGCCGGCGACCTTCACCGACCTGCTCAAGCCCGGCTACGCCGTGGCCCTCCCGGGCGACCCCCTGCAGACGGCCGCCGCGTTCAACGGGGTCATGGCGGCGTCGCTGCAGGCGGGCCGACCCGACGCCGGCCGGGGCCTGGCGTTGTTCGCCCGCCTGAAGAAGGAGGGCCGCCTCAGCCTCCCCTCGCGGGCCAACACGCTGGTCGACTGGGACTACGTGAACGCCGCCAAGGCCGCGGAGACCGCGGGGGACGACAAGCCGGCATGGAAGGTCGTGATCCCCTCGAACGCCGTGCTCGCGTCCTACTACGTGCAGGCGATCAACAAGAAGGCCCCGCACCCGGCCGCCGCCCGGCTGTGGCAGGAGTTCCTCGCCGGCGACGAGGCGCAGAACCTCTTCCTCAAGGGGTTCGCCCGCCCGGCCCGCATGGAGGCCCTGGAGATGCGGGGCAAGCTCGACAAGAAGGCCGCCGGCAAGCTCCCCGCCGTCTCGGGCACCCCGGTCATCCTCACTGTCCCGCAGGCGGACGCGGCCAAGACCTACCTCAGGGCCAACTGGACGAAAACGATGGGTTGAGACGTTCCGTACGCCGTACGAACTCAGACGGATGTGTCGCCCGGACACGAAAGGCCTAGACCCGTTTTCCGCACATCGCCCATGATCGACCTGGTTCAATCACTGGAACGACCGGGGAGATTCGGGCTCGTGCGGAAAACAGGCCTAGAGTGTCTTTACCTACGGACACGGGGAAGCGATGTCTGAGAATGCGAGCGGATGGCCTTGCGGTACGACACACCGAGTTTGACGCGGTGGAACGCTCGCGCCTATGACAGCTCGTTCGGCTACGTCTCGGCGCAGGGAGAGCCGCTGATCGAGCTCCTGGATCCCTGCCCCGGAGAGCGCATCCTCGACCTCGGCTGCGGCACGGGGGTCCTCACGGCCGAGATCGCGGCCAGGGGTGCCGTCGTGACCGGCCTGGACGGCTCGCCCACCATGGTCGAGGCCGCGCGGGTCCAGCACCCCGGCCTGACCTTCGTGATCGGCGACGCCGCCGGCTTCTCGGTCACCGAGCCGTACGACGCGGTCTTCTCCAACGCGGCACTGCACTGGATGGCCCGCGACCCCGACGCCGTGATCCGCTGCGTGCGGGCCGCGCTGGCGCCCGGCGGCCGGTTCGTGGCCGAGCTGGGCGGCGCCGGCAACTGCGCGGCGCTGACCTCGGCGATGCTCACGGCCTGGCGCGAGTACGGACTGCCGGAGCCCGAGCTGCCCTGGTACTTCCCGACCCCCGCGGAGTACGCCCTGCGGCTGGAGAAGGGGGGCTTCACGGTGCGGCTGCTCGAATACTTCGACCGCCCCACCCCGCTCGACGACTGTCCCGGCGGCGCGGCCGACTGGGTGCGCATGTTCGCGGGCTCCCTGCTCGACGGGGTGCCGCCCGCGGTCGTGGAGCCGCTGCTACGCCGGGTCAACGAGCTCGCCGCCCCTGCTCTACGCCGCGAATCGGGGTGGGTGGCCGACTACGTCAGGCTGCGATTCGCCGCTGTACGGGCCTAACGGCCGTCTAGGGCCGAGCGATTTGCCAGACTATGGTCTGGTCAATGGAATCACCGGAGAGGGAACGGGATGAACTTCTGTCTGAGTGATCTCGTGCCTCCGCTTCGCTGGAGTGACGCGACGGGGTTCTCGCAGCTCCGCGAGGCACCCGGACTGCCGGACGCCTGGTGGCGGGCCATGCCCATCAGCCGGGTGTTCGCCGTGCTCGATCCTGAGGCGCTCGGCGAGCTCCTCACGGAACTGGCACTCGACCACTGGCCGGCGGCCGCCGTGGGCGACATCCTGCCCGCGCTGCACGTCATGGATCCCGACGAGGCCGACGACCCGCAGGTCTCGATCGCGCTGGACCGCGTGGGCTCGTGGTTCGGCCTCCTGTCGCTGACCGGCCGCGAGCTCGCCGACCAGCCGTTCATCCGGGCCCGCCCGGTCCTGACGGCGCTGTTCACGGCGGTCTTCGTACGGCTGTCGTCCGGCGAGCACGACGAGGAGCACGAGGCGAGCGCTCCACTCCCGATGGAGAACGCGCCCGAGCCTCTCCCGATCGAGAAGGCGGCCGCCCCTTTCCCGGTCGAGCCTCTCCCCTTGGAGAAGGCGGCCGGCCCCTTCCCGGTCGAGCCCCTCGCCGTCGAGAAGCCGGCCGCCGGGGTATTCGGCGACCTGCCCGTCCCGCAGCCGGACCCGTTCGCGGGGAAGCCGCCGCTGCCGAAGCGACGCCCGACGGCCGCCGCCGCCGCTGCCGCCGCCGAGCAGAGCGACCCGCTCGGCCTCGCCGCGGCCCGCATGGCGGAGGCCGTGCTGGAGCAGCGCACCGCCAAGAGCCCCTTCGACGCCGGCCGTGCCGAGCCCACGGGGCCCCGCACGTCGATGTTCACCCCGCCCCCGCGCCCCGAGCGTCCCCAGCCCCCCGAAGGGCTTCCCTTCGGCTCCGAGGTTCCCTCCTTCGGGCGCGAGTCCTCCCCATTCGGCCCGCCGACCGCGGCTCCGCGGCCGTTCATCCCCGAGCCCGAGGGCTTCACGGACCCGGCCGCCATGGGCGCCGAGCCCGCCATGGGCGGTGACGGCGGGTACGACGATCTCGACGCCGCCGCGCACCTGGAGGCGCCCGAAGGCGTCCCCCTGCTGGCGGCCCCGGTGGGGACCAGCACCGACGACCTCGGCGGCGTCCGCGCCGACGGGGACCTCGCCGCGCTCATCGACGAGGCGTTCGCCGACCTCGACGACAAGACCTGGGCGGTCGCCCAGAACCACCTCTTCACCGACGCCCCGGCCGCCCCCGAAGAGCTCGCGAAACTGTTCGCGGTCACACCGGATGAGATCCTCGCCCTGGAGGAGGAGCTGCGGGCCCGGGTCGCCGCCTGGCTGGAGAGCGACGAGGCCGCCCCGTACACCCAGCACCTCGAGAAGCTCTCCGGGGCGCTCGGCATCGCCGCGCCGAAGTCGCGGCTGATGGCCGCCGCCGACTGGCACACCAGGCAGCTGCGCTCGCTCGACGTCCCCGCCTGGCAGTTCGTGCTGGCCACGCTGCCCGGCTACACCGTCCAGGACGACTGGCTGGTCGCGGGCGACATCGCCGAGCTGCGTGAGCAGACCTGCGGGCTGATACTCAACGCCGACCGGCCGCCCACGGTCGCCCGGGCCCTGGAGCTGGTGTCCACCCTGGGCATCCATCCCGAGGTCGCCAAGGAGTGGCTCGAGAACGTCCCGCAGCTGCGCATCCAGAGCACCAAGAAGGCCGCCGTCTCCGCCGACGCGGCCGACCGGCCGGCCGACCCTCTCGGCCCGCCGTCGGGGCCGACGACGGGCCCGCTGAAGGACGTGGCCATGACCCGCAGGTGCTTCCGGCAACCGGACGGGCTGTGGTGGCTGCGGATCGACGTCACGCCCGACCATCTCGGCGGAGCCGAGTGCCGGGTGCCGAGCGGCTTCGCCGCCTACCTCGGGATGTCCCCCGGTGACGACCGCACGGTGACGAGCGCGGCCGGGGACATCACGCTCAGCTGGCAGGCCAGGCCCGTCATCGACTCGCTGGGACAGCTGCTCCACGAGATGGGCGCCCAGCCGGGCTCCCACCTGTTCCTGACCGTCGCCGAGGACGACACGCTCCTGCGGGCGCGGCTGGTGCCCGCGGCGGCCGGCGAGACCGACAAGAACACCCTCGCCCTGCGCCTGGCCGGCTACACCACCGGCGGCCAGGCCGAATCCCTGGAGGAGACGATCCGCGTGCTCGCCACCCGCATCGGCATGACCGGCCCGGTGGGCCTGCCCGAGCTGATGAACCGGCTGCGCGAGCGCGGCGACCGCGACCTGCTGTCCCTGATGGTCTGACGGGAGCACAGTGCCCCGGCTCGCGATCGCCCCCCAGGTGCCCGTGGACATCGGCGCGCTGGCCCCACCGGCGCGCAGGGACACGGTGATCGCCATGCGCCGGTTCCTGCACGGCGCCGAGTCCGCCCCGCATCCGGAACGGGTGCGCAACACCCGCGACCCCCGGGTCGCCACGCTGCGCCTGGCCGAGGGGTATCGCGGGGTCGTGGTGCGGCAGCGCGAGCTGTACTGGATGCTCACCGTCCTGCCCGACGCCGAGGCCTGGTCGTACGCCCAGCGGTACCGCTTCACCGTCAACACCGCCATCGGGGTCGCGGAGGTGTGGGACGCCGAGGCGCTGGAACTGGTCGAGCCCGCGCTGCGCCGGTCGGCCGGCTCCACCGAATGGCGCCTGTTCGGGCACGTCAGCGACGCCGACCTGCTCGCGCTCGGCATCGACCCGCAACTGCTCCCCCTCGTCAAGCTGATCACCACCGATGTGGGCCTGGACGCGCTCGAACCGCTGCTCCCGCGCAGCCAGTTCGTCCCGCTGTCCGTCCTCGGGCGGGGCGGGTCGCCGGCCGACGCGTGGCGG
Source organism: Sphaerisporangium fuscum (assembly GCF_018531465.1). Classification (GTDB taxonomy): domain Bacteria; phylum Actinomycetota; class Actinomycetes; order Streptosporangiales; family Streptosporangiaceae; genus Sphaerisporangium; species Sphaerisporangium fuscum. The sequence continues at coordinate 105,174 of NZ_JAHDTF010000017.1, read as the reverse complement.
GCGCTCGACGAGCAGGTGGCCGTGCCGGTGAGCTCTGTGGACGTCACCGACCTGGACGCGGCGCTGCAGCGGTCTCCCGACCTGGCGGCGTTCGTCCCCGATGCCAGCGTGTTCGACCGGATCCTCGGCACGCCCCGCTGGTGCACGTTCCTCTTCCCCGTCCAGCACCGCCTCGCCCACCGCGACGTCTACGAGGGGCCGGTCCTCGTCACCGGCGGGGCGGGCACGGGCAAGACGGTGGTGGCGATGCACCGCGCCGCCCACCTCGCCCGCGCGGGCGCCGGGAAGGTGCTGCTCGTGACCTTCTCCCAGGCGGTGGCGGCCGACGTGGCGGCCAACCTCGATCTGCTGGTCGACGACGATGAGGTGCGCGGGCGCATCGAGGTCGGCAACGTCGAGCGCCTGGCCCACCGCATCGTCGCCGAGGCCGAGGGCCGTCCCCCCCTCCTGGTCGGCAGCTCCGACCTCGCCACGCTCTGGCAGGAGGCCTCGGAGATCTCCGGCGAGCTGCACAGCCCGGCGTTCCTGCTGCGCGAGTGGGAGCAGGTCATCCTGGCGCAGAACCTCTGCACCGTCCAGGAGTACCTCGCCGCCCGCCGTCCGGGCCGCGGCGTCGAGCTCGGCGACGACGAGCGCACGGCCGTCTGGAAGGCCATCGAGCACGTGACCGGACGGCTGCGCGCCACCGGCAGGCGCACCCTGCTCCAGCTCGCCGCCGAGGCCTGCACACTGCTGGGGCGCACGACGGGAGACCTGCTCGGCGACGACGCGCCGGCACGCGAGCCGTACCGGCACATCCTGGTCGACGAGGCGCAGGACCTCCACCCCGCGCAGTGGCGGCTGCTGCGGGCCGCCGTGCCGTACGACGAGAACGACCTGTTCGTCGTGGGCGACCCCCACCAGCGCATCTTCGACACCCGGGTGTCGCTCAGCACGCTGGGCATCAAGGCCGAGACCCACCAGCTGTCGATCTCCCACCGGCTGCCGCAGGAGATCCTGACGTGGGCGGTGCGGCTGCGGGGCGGCGGGCCGGTCGACGGGCTGGTCGACGGCATCACCGAGCTGGTCGGGTTCCGCTCGGCGCTGCCCGGCGGCCGTCCCACCGTGCGGGAGTACACCGGCCACGAGGCCGAGCTGGCGGGCCTGGTGGCGCAGGTCAGGGAGTGGGCCGGCGAAGGCGTCCTCCCCGACGACATGGCCGTCGCCGCGCGCACCGGCGAGCTGGTCAAGGACGCCAAGGCGGCGCTCGCCGAGGCCGAGCTGGGCGTCCGCGTGACGACGTTGCACGGGCTGAAGGGCCGGGAGTTCCGCCGGGTCGCGATCATCGGGGTGTCCGACGGGGTCGTGCCGTCGCCCGACTCGCTCACCCCGGCGGACGAAGATCCCACGGCGCGTGCCCACGATCTGCAACGGGAGCGCGGCCTGCTCTACATGGCCTGCACCCGGGCCGCGGAGCAGCTGTATGTGTCCTATTCCGGGCGCGCAAGTCCCTTTCTGCCACCGTGACCCAATAACCTGAACGTGCGGATAGGACCCACGTCTCACCCCGCCCCACGCCCCATGCCGGTTGGACCCTGATGAATCTGAGCCTTAGCGACATCGTGCCTCCTCTGCGCTGGACAGCACCGGCCCAGGTCGAGCCGATCGCGAGCGACACCCGACTCCCCGACGCCTGGTGGCAGGCCCTGCCCCTGGACCGCGCCTGCCTCCTCGTCGGGACCGCTCAGGTGGCGGCACGGCTCGCCGACCTCGCCATGGCCTGCTGGGGGCACCTCGCGATCGGCGACATCCTGCCCCTGCTGCGGATCACCGAGCCGGAGAAGTGCCTGCGCACGCCAGAGTCGCGTGAGGCCGTCCACACGATGTTCGCCGAGGTGCTGTCGCGGCTGATCGCCTCCGAGACACAGGGCGAGCACGACTCCACGGCGGCGCCGGCCCCTCCGGCCACGCCCGATCGCCCGATCGCCGAGCTGATCGACGACATCTTCGCCTCGCTCGACGACCGCCAGCGGGCCATCGCCCGCGACCGTGTGTACGCCGAGCGCCGGGTCACCCTCGACGAGCTGGCGCAGCGCTTCTCGGTGACGCGCGAGCGGATCCGGCAGATCGAACGCGACCTGCGCGACCACGTGCAGGCCCGGCTCGCCGCCCCCGAGCAGGCGCCGATCGCCGCCCACCTCGCCTGGCTGCGCGGGCGGCTCGGCTCGGCCGTACCCGCTGACGACCTGGCGGCGGCCGTGCCCTGGCACCGCACCGAGCTCGCGACGCTCGGCGTGCCTGCCTGGCGGTTCATCCGGACCCTCCTGACCGGATACGAGCAGGTGGACGCCTGGCTGGTGACCGGCGGCGCCGACGAGCTGAAGGAGAAGACCCGGCAGCTGTTCACCGACGGGCCGGTGAAGCTGGCGGAGGCCGTCACCATGGTCGCCCAGCTGGGCATCCGCGAGGACGTCGCCGAGCGCTGGCTGGCCTCGGTGCCGCAGCTGCGGATCCTGGAGGGCCACGTCGTGCCCTGGCCGCGCAGCGTGAACGAGAAGGCCGAGGCGGTGCTGGCGGTCGCCGAGGCGCCGCTCAGCCCCGAGGAGATCCAGACCCGCATCGGCGAGGACTACAGCCTCGTCGGCATCCGCAACCAGCTCACCTCGGACGACCGCTTCCTGCGGGTCGACCGCAACCGGTACGGGCTGACGCGCTGGGGCGGCGAGGAGTACATCGGCATCCGCGAGATGATCGTCCGCGAGATCGAGCGAGCCGGCGGCGAGGCCTCGGTGAACACGGTCGTCAACAACCTGACCGCGCGGTACGAGGTCAGCGAGAGCTCCGTGCGCGCCTACGCCGGCGGGCCGGGGTTCGAGCGCACGCAGCGGGGCTGGATCCGCGTGGCCGCGGCCGAGCAGGCCGAGCCGTACCAGCCGCGGCGCGACGTCTCCATGACCCGCCGCTCGTTCCGCAGCCGCGACGGACGCTGGTGGCACCGCGTCGACGTCAACGCCGAGCACCTGCGGGGCTCGGGGTCGCCGCTGCCCACCGGGTTCGCCGCGCACCTCGGCATGGCGCCCGGCGGCTCGCTCACCACCTCAACCCCCTCGGGCGACGTGGTGATCAGCTGGCACAACCAGCCGACGATGGGGTCCATCAGGGCGGTGCTGGCCGACTACAACGCCGGTGAGGGCGACTCGCTGTTCATCACCGTGTCGGACGGCGGCGAGCTGCTCACCCGCTACCTTCCGCAGGCCGCCCCCGGGCTCCCGCCGATCAACATGGCGCTGCACCTCATCGGGTACACCGCCCCGGTGGCCTCCGAGGCCGAGGCGCTGCGCCTCATCGGCGCCCGCATCGGCCTGCCCGACGGCGCCTCCCGCGACGAGGTCCTCGTCCGCCTGCGCGAGCGCGGCGACCGCGACATCCTCGCCTTCCTCGACCTCGAGGTGGCGTGACACGGCGGGTGTCCGGAGCTGAAGGGGCCGGGGGCGTGGCTTAAGCTCGTGGCATGTTGCGGCTGTATGACACCCGGTCCAGGCAGCTCGAGAGCATCGTCCCGTCGACGGCGGGCGTCCTGCGGATGTACACCTGCGGGCCGACCGTCTACCGGTTCGCGCATGTGGGCAACCTCCGGTCGTACCTGCTGGCCGACCTGATCCGGCGGGTCCTGGAGCAGCACCGGGTGCGGTCGGTGGTGTGTCAGAACATCACGGACGTGGGCCATCTGGTCGACGACGAGGAGATCGACCCCACCGGCGAGGACAAGGTGCTCCAGCAGGCGCGCCGTGAGGGGCGCTCGGCCGTCGACATCGCCCGCTTCTACGAGGACGCCTTCCGCCGCGACACCGCGGCCCTCAACATGCGCAGGCCCGAGTACACCCCTCGCGCGACCGAGACGATCGACCTGATGATCGAGCTGATCGCCAAGCTGATCGAAAAGGGCCACGCCTACGCCGTGGACGACGGCTCGGTGTTCTTCGACGCCCGCAGCTTCCCCTCCTACGGCGAGATCTCCGGAAACCGCCTGGACGCGCTCAAGCCGGGCCACCGGGTCGAAGGGGTCGACCCTCGCAAGCGTTTCCACGCCGACTGGGCCCTGTGGAAGGGCTCCGGCCGCGAGATGACCTGGGACGCCCCCTGGGGGCGCGGCTTCCCCGGCTGGCACATCGAGTGCTCGGCCATGTCGCAGCGCTTCCTCGGCGAGCACATCGACGTCCACACCGGCGGCAAGGACCTGCGCTTCCCCCACCACGAGGACGAGCGCGCCCAGTCCAACTCCTCCGTCGGCCACGACGTCGTCAGGCACTGGGTGCACGGCGAGCACATCCTGTTCGACGGGCGCAAGATGGCCAAGTCCACGGGCAACGTCGTGCTGCTGTCCGATGTCGAGGAGGCCGGGCTCGACCCGCTCGCCGTACGGCTGGCGCTGCTCGAACATCGCTACCGCCAGCAGATGAACCTCACCTGGGACACCCTGCACGCCGCCGACCGCACCCTGCGCCGCTGGCGGCAGCGCGTCGCCGAGTGGGCCGAATCGCCCAGCCGGCCGATCGACCCCGGCTACGCGGGCCGTGCCCAGGCCGCGTTCGACGACGACCTCGACACGCCCACCGCGCTGCGCGTGCTGCGCGAGCTCGAACGTGACGAGTCGGTGGCACCGGGCTCGCGTTTCGAGACGTTCCTGCACCTCGACCACGTGCTCGGCCTCGACCTGTCGATCGACATCGGCAAGCCCCCCGCCGTCGCGGTGCTCCCGCCGGGCGCGGCCGAGCTCCTGGACGCCCGCGCCAAGGCCCGTGAGAGCAAGGACTGGCCCGCCTCCGACCGCCTCCGCGACGAGCTCGCCGCCCTGGGCGTCAAGGTCGTCGACACCCCCCAGGGCCAGACCTGGTCGTGACGCGTCACCCCCCGCCGTTCGCACGGCGACGGGGAAGCCGGACGGTGAGGAGCTTGGCACGCGGGGCGACGCGCTCGGCCAGGGAGAACAGCGCCTCGGTGCGGGAGCGGTCGGCGTCCAGGTGGGTGAAGAGGTTGACCCCCAGGTAGAACGTGATCGAGGCGTAGGCGAGCTCTCGGGGCGGCAGGAGCTTGGCCAGCGGAGAGCCGCCGATGACCCGTTCCAGCGTCTGCTCGACGAACTCGATCCACGGCTCGGACCGCTTGACGATCTCCTCCCGTAGCTCGGGGCGGGCGATGCTGGCGCCCACCAGTTCGGAGAACAGCGTTATGTGGCCGCCTTCGATGTCGGCCCGGTAGATCTCGGTCGCCACCGCCACGAGCTCCTCCAGCGTGGAGGCCCGGCCGGCGGCCGCCTGGTAGGCCGCCATCCGCTGCTCGGACGAGCGGTCGAGGGCGGCGAGCAGAAGCTGGTCGACCCCTCCGAAGTGGTAGAACACCAGCGCCGAGTTGACCTCCGCGGCCTTGGCGATCGTGCGGGCGCTGGTCCCGGCGTATCCCTCGGTGCGCAGCGTGAGCGCCGCCGCCTCGATGAGCCGTTCCCGCGTCTCCGCGCCGGCCTGCTTCGTCATGCCCGCTCCTCTTGCGTCGCCCTCTCACTAATCGTACGGTTTAATCACTTGATTAAACCGTACGATTAAGGAGCTCGGCATGGAGGCCGACGAGAGACACCGGAACCGGTCACGGCGAATCCTGGTGGGCGTCCTCGCCGCCCTGTTCGGCGCGATCCTGGCCTACAAGGTGCTGGAAGCAGGGCATTTGGAGCAGACGGCGGCGTTCTACGTGGGAATCCCCGCCGTCATCGCCATCAGCGTCGCCGTGACCGTGCGCCCGCGGTCGGTCACCGGTCTGATCATGGCGGCGATCACCATCGGACTCGCCCTCGCCGGGCCGCTGCTCGGCGAGGGCATCGTCTGCCTGCTCTTCGCCGCGCCGCTGTTCTACCTCATCGGCCTGTTCGTCGGCCTGGCCGTCGACTGGGGCCGCCGGTACGACCACCGGCGCCGGGCGAGCCTGATCATCGCACCGCTGCTGCTGCTCGGCGTGAGTGAGGGCACCACCGACGCCACTTCCCTGCCGCGCTGGCAGGAGGTCAGCGCGAGCCGCCCGGTGGGGACGGCGGACGTCGCGCGGGCCCTCGGCGCGCCGCCCGCGTTCGCCCCGTTCACCTCACCGCTCCTGCGCATGGGATTCCCCCGGCCGCTCGTGTCACGCGGCGAAGGCCTCCAGGTGGGCGCGATCCGCGAGATCACCTTCACCCCGCGCCGTTCCCTCGGCATCGGCGCCAGGCCCGAGCCCCGCTCGATGACTCTGCGCGTGGTCGGCAGCTCGCCCGGGCGGGTGGTGTTCCGGGTCGTGCGGGACACCACGCTGGCGCGCTGGCTCGACCTGCGCGAGGCCGAGTTCACCTGGACCGGCGGCCGGCTCACCGTCGCCCTGCGCTACAACAGGACCTTCGACCCCGCCTGGTACTTCGGCCCCGTGCAGCGCCTGGTCGGCGAGCAGGCCGCGGCGTACCTCGCGGAGACGTTCACCCGGTGAACGCGATGAGCCCGGCCGTCATCCGGGCGGTGGCGATCATGGGGCCGGTGGCCGTGCTGCTGGTGGCGGCCCGCGTGCGGCCTCCCGGCGAATCCCGTGTCGCCGCCGCCATCCTCGCCACCGCCTGGAACCTGCTGACCCTCTGCGCGGTCAACGCCGTCGCCCTGGGAACAGGCTGGTGGGGGTTCCACGCCGAAGGGGCCGTCGTCGGCGGCGTGCCGGCCGATCTGCTGCTCGGATGGGCGCTGCTGTGGGGCGCGGTCCCCGCACTCGCCGCCCCGCGGGCGCCCATCGTGCTCACCGCCGCCCTGCTCGCCTGGCTCGACCTGGCCCTCATGCCGCTCGCCGGGCCCGTCGTCGTACTCGGGCCGCGATGGCTCACCGGGGAGGCGGCGGCGATCGTCCTCGGCCTGGTGCCGGGTCTGCTGCTCGCGCGGTGGACCGAGGAGCGGCGCCGGCCGGCCGCCAGGGCCACCTTCCAGGTCGCCTTGGCGAGCGGGCTCGGCCTGGCGCTCCCGATCGCCCTCACGGGCGTCTGGCGGCATCCCACCTGGGTGCTCGCCCTTTCGGCGCAAGCGCTGGCGGTGCCGACGGTGCTCGGGCTGGCCGCCGTGCGGGAGTTCGCCGTCGCGGGAGGCGGCACGCCGCTGCCGTACGACCCGCCGGTCCGGCTGGTGACCGGTGGCCCGTACGCCTACGTGCGCAACCCCATGCAGGTGTCCATGACGGCCGGCTACCTCGTCCTGGCCACGCTGGACGTCGCCTTCCTCGCGGCGGCCGCGGTCGCCTTCGCCTACGGGGCGGGGCTCGCGGCCTGGCACGAGGGCGAGCAACTCGAACGGCGGCACGGCGCCGCGTGGCGGGCGTACCGGCGCGAGGTACGCGCGTGGCTGCCGCGTCCGCGACCCGCCGCCATGCCACCCGCGTCGATCTACGTCGCCGCGTCCTGCGGGCAGTGTTCGCAGGTGGGAGCGTGGATCGTCCGGCGCGCCCCGGTGGCGCTGCGCGTGGTGCCCGCCGAGACCCACCCGCGAGGGTTGCGGCGCGTCACCTACGAACGCGACGACGGCGTCCGGGCCGAGGGGGTGGCCGCGCTGGCCCAGGCGCTGACCCATATCCACCTCGGCTGGGCGCTGGTCGGCTGGCTGCTCCTGCTGCCCGGCGTGCGGTGGTTCGTCCAGCTGTGTCTGGACGCCCTCGGGGCCGGGCCGCGGGTGCTGCCGGAGGGGGTCAGGTCGTGAGGACGCGGGACTCCCCGACGGCCAGGTCCCACAGGTCGGCACGGTCGCGGCCGGCGGCGATCCAGGCGGCGCGGGCCTCCTGGACGGGGGCCATCAGCGGCTCGCCCGACAGCACGAACGTCCCCCAGTGCATGGTCGCCATCCGCCGGGCGCCCACGTCGAGGCAGGCCTGGACGGCCTCGGCGGGGTCCACGTGCGTGACGTGCATGAACCAGCGCGGGTCGTACGCCCCCACGGGCATCAGCGCGAGGTCGATGCCCGGGTAGCGGTCCCCGATGAGCTTGAAGCGCTCCCCGTAGGCGGTGTCGCCGGCGAAGTAGACGCGCTGGTGGGGTGAGGTGAGCACCCAGCCGCCCCACAGGGACCTGCAGGTGTCGAAGAGCGTCCGGCGGCTCCAGTGGTGGGCGGGCACGAAGTCGAAGGTCACCTCGCCGATGCGGGCGCTCTCCCACCAGTCGAGCTCGGTGACGTTGGTGAACCCGCGGCGGGTGAACCACTTCCCGAGGTTGGCGGGCACGAAGAACGGCGTGTGCTTCGGCAGGCGGCGAATGGTCGGCGCGTCAAGATGGTCGTAGTGGTTGTGACTGATCACCACGGCGTCCACGGGGGGAAGGTCGGTCCACGCCACTCCGGGCGGGGTCAGCCGCTGCCGCACCCCGGGGATCTTGCGAGACCAGACCGGGTCCGTCAGCACCGTCAGGCCGCCGATGCGCAGCACGTACGTCGCGTGCCCCACCCAGGTGACGCCGGTCTCCTTCGAGGTCACCGGGGGAAGTCCGGCCCGCAGCACCGGGATCTGGTCGACGTCGCCGATGTCGGGACGCAGGCCGCCGTGCCAGGTGACGCTCACGATCTCCCGGAAGTCGGGCAGCGGGCAGGTCAGACGATCCTTGAAGTTGGACGGCCAGTGTCGCCGTCGGGGCGGAGCGGTCGGAGGCGTCTCAGGCGAGGTGGGGGATATCTCAGGGCTGACGGTTTGCGACATGTGACCCTCCTGTTTCGTCTCCGATTGGGGGGCGGGTTGTTCCACATGGGGATCGATCGCCACTCTGCTTCTCTTGCTCCCCCGTGAGCGAAAAACATGCCTCACCCGTGGGAGGTATCTGTCACTTCCTCCGTAGATGCCCGGTCAGTGCTCGTCTTTTTCCAGGGTGCACTTCGTTACAGGGAGGGGTACCCACTGGGGCGTCCTACTCCAGGCCTCGCCTGCCCCAGCGGGAGGGATGCCGGGGATAGCCGCCGTCCTCCAGGTCGGCGAGCCGCTCGAAGACGTTCCACGAGGCGGGGTGCCCGCACACCGCGAACGACACCACGACCGCCAGGACGTAAAGGACCAGCATGGGCAGGCCTATGCAGAAGGCGTACTGGGTGGCGTGCCGGTCCTCGTGCCTCAGCAGGGCCCCGGTGAGGTAGCCCTCGTCGTGGGCGGTCAGCACGACGTTCCCGACGGTGAAGGCCCCGGCGACCGGGAAGCGGATGCGGTACCCGTGGGCGTACAGCAGGCCCTGCTCGCCGCGCCGGACCCGCGCCCGGCCGGCGACCGCGATGAGCAGGCCGAGCGGCGTCGACAGGTTGACGTAGTTGAGCACCTGCCTGACCCGGTGCCGCCGCCGCATGCCTCGATTGTGACCGAACGCCGCCGGGCGGCGGTAGCGGCCGGTCAGGGTGCCAGGTGGCGGTAGCGGCCCTCGTGGTAGATCAGCGGGGGACCGTCGTTCGGTATGTCGGCCGAGACGACCTCGCCGAGGATGACCGAATGGTCTCCGCCGTCGTAGACGTTGACCGTGCGGCATTCGAGCGTCGCGATGGCGGTGTCGAACAGCGCGTGGCCGAGGGTGCCGCGGCGGTGTGACCAGCGGTCGAGCTGCCCTTCGAGGGTGCGCCCGCGCGTGGCGAAGGCCCGGGAGGCCTCCTCGCCGTCGTCGCCGAGCACCGAGACGCCCCAGACCCCAGCCTCCAGCACCGCGTCGTGGAACCTCGCGATCTTCTCGACGCACACCAGCACCAGCAGTGGGTCCAGGGAGACCGAGGCGAAGGAGTTGACCGTCATGGCGTGGTCGACGCCGCCGGCCACCGTCGTCACGATGGCGATACCCGTCGCGAAACGGCCCGCCACCTTACGGAAGACCGCCTGATCTACCTCACTGTGGCCGGATCTTTGGTGCACGCGGGCCAGCTTATGCGGACATACCACCCGAGATGTTCATCGGGCGGTCCTTACCGGGCGGTCCTTGGTGCACCAACCAGGAACTCGTGGACGGAATGAGCAGGACGGCGGCCACCAGCGCCAGGGCCCCGCCCCCGAGATACCAGTAACCGGGGGCGTCGGCCGCCACGACGAGATCGCCTTCGGGACGCTTCATCGAGAACATCATCGCGACCAGCATCCACCCGAGACCCGGGACGAACGCGCCGAGCTTGCTGCCCATGAGCCTGCCGGCGCCGTACAGCAGACCGAACAGCACGGCGGACAGGACGATCGGGATGGGCGGCACGTAATCGCCCAGAGGCCAGGAATGTTCGAGGCCGGACACCACGCCGTACGCGACCCCGAGGACGAAGAGCACACCGTAGGCAGCGCCGGTCACCACGGCCTCGGCACCTTGGCGAGTTACGGCCTCGACCTGCTCTTCCTCCATGGTTCGCAAGGCTAGCCGATCCCCTGGGGGACACCCCGCACGGCCACCCGCCCCCCTCTGATCACATATCGCCCAATCAGTGCCAATACGGCCACAAGGCTGTCCACTGAGGCGGACCTTGACGCAGGGGGAGGCGAACTTGACGTCAGTCGTCGACGGCCTGGTAGAGGGTGGTCCAGAAGTCGTGGATGACCCGCATCGAATCCGGGGTGGACGCCCCGACCTGGGTGAGCAGGATGCCGGTGATCTGGTTGACCGGGTCGGCGTAGGTCGCCGAGCCGCTTCCGCCGTCCCAGCCGAACTGGCCGATGGGGGCGTAGTCGCCGCGGTAGGTGCGCACCGCCATCCCGAAACCCCAGCCACCGTGCTGCCCCTGGCCGAACGAGATGTGCACGCTGTCGCGGGCCAGGGCGTTCCGGGCGGCGTTCTGCTCGGGGGTGAGGCTGTTGGTGGTCATCAGCTCGACGGCGGGCCGGGACAGGATCCGTTCGCTGCCGTGCTTGCCATGGTTGAGCAGCATCCGGAAGTAGGCGTGGTAGTCGTCTGCGGTGGAGACCAGCCCGCCGCCGCCGCCCTGGAACGCCGGAGGCCTGCTCCACCGGCCTTCCTCGGCCTCGTCCCACACGTGGAACTCTCCGGTCTGCGGGTCGGGGGCGTAGAGGGTCGGCAGCCGGTCGATCTTGTCGGCGGGCACGTGGAAGCCGGTGTCCTTCATCCCCAGCGGGTCGAAGATGCGTTCGCGCAGGAACGTCTCGAACGACTGGCCGGTGACCCTGGCGACCAGCACGCCGAGCAGATCATTGCTGATGTGGTACTGCCAGCGCTCTCCCGGCTGGTGCATCAGCGGAAGCGCGCCAAGGCGGCGCATCCACTCGTCCGGCTCGGGCACCGGCGTGGGCAGATTCGGCGTGAGCCCCTGCTCGAAGACCGCGTTCATGATCGGAGTGCCCAGCGACGTGAAATCCAGGCCGAGCCCGAACGTGGAGGTCAGCAGGTCCCGTACGGTGATCGGCCGCCGCGCCGGCACGGTGTCGTCCAACGGGCCGTCGATCCGCTTGAGCACCTGCCGGTCGGCCAGTTCCGGCAGCCACTGCTGCACCAGGTCGTCCAGCCGCACCCGGCACTCATCCAGCAGGACCATCGCCGCCGCGACCGTGACCGGCTTGGAGGTGGAGGCCATCCGGAAGATCGTGTCCCGGCGCATCGGCGCACCGCCGTCATGACGCATCGTCCCGAGCGCCTCGACGTGTGTCTCCTCCCCCCGGCTGAACAGGGCGACGAGCCCAGGGATCTTCCCCGACTCGACATGCCGCGCCAGCACCTCACGCAACCTGCGCAGCCCTGCTTCAGAAAAGCCGCTGTTGCCGTTTCCCATCATGAATCTCCTTGCATGCGGTGTTCGATCTTGCGAGACCCGTCCCGGTGAGGCGCTCGTGGCCTGGGCGGGCCGGGAGCCGAGCCTGGCGGAATGCCCGGCCGGCTTCCCATCGACGTTCGGGAATCTCTGAACGTCTGCGACACTACATTGCGTTCATAAATCAGTCAACAAGCAAACTGGGGACGTTTTCCCTGTACTATCGGCTAGGCATGCTCCGCATTGCAATGACATTGATGCTGAACGCAATAGGTGATCAAGGCCGTCGATTGCAATGAGCTACGGGCGAATGCATACTGTGGAGCGGGTGCGCCGGTTCGGAGCCCCGCGCGTCGACCGACAGGAGACCAGCACCGATGCCCGGAGGCAGACTCACCGACGAGGACCGCCGGCACATCGCCGCGGGACTGGCCGAGGGACTCGGATACGCGGAGATCGGCCGGCGCCTGGAGCGGCCCGCTTCGACCATCATGCGCGAGGTCACCCGCAACGGCGGACCCGACGACTACCAAGCCGACCGGGCGCAGCAGGCCACACGACACCGTGCGCGCCGCCACAAGCAGGCCCGGCCTCCCGCCCCTCCGATCCCCGACACCGGGCACGGGCGCGACCCCCAAGCGGTCAAGGACTTCACCGAGTCCTTCACCGACCTCCTCATCCAACAAGGTCTGCCCCGCATGGAGGCCAGGCTGCTCGCCTGCCTCTACACCACCGACTCCGGCGCCCTCACCGCCGCCGACCTGGTCCAGCGGCTTCGCGTCAGCCCGGCGTCGATCTCGCACGCCGTCGCCTTCCTCGAACAGCAGGGAATGCTCAGCCGCGAACGCGTCCCCGGCGCACGACGCGAACGCTACATCGCCGACGACGAGATCTGGCTCCGGTCCATGCTGGCGTCCCTGCAGATGAACGACGCCCTGGCGGCCGCGTCACAACGCGGAGCCGAGATCCTCGGGCCCACGACCCCGGCCGGCGCCCGCTTCCGGTCCTCCGCCGAACTCCTTCTCCTCATGAGCCAGGCCCTCCGGCAGGTCATGGAGCAGTGGCAGCAGAACCAGGCCACCCGGAACGCCGACCACACGAGACGGTGACATCGCCGGCTGGCGGCAATGAGAACGGCCCTCTACCGCGGTCGCGGTAGAGGGCCGTTCCTGGTGGTCAGGCGGGGGTTTCGGCGGTGGCGGTGAGGACGGCGCGACCGAGGGTGTGACCGGTCATGGTGAAGCCGAGAAGGGCCGGCGTGGCGTCGGCCGGAACGCCGATGGACTCGACGTCGAGGGCGTGCACCACGACGAAGTAGCGGTGCGGGCCGTGCCCGGGCGGCGGGGCGGCGCCGATGTAGCGGGCGGCGCGGGCGTCGTTGGGCAGCTGGAAGGCGCCCTCGGGCAGGCCTGATCCGGTGTCGTCGCCGGCGCCTTCGGGCAGTTCGGTGACGGTGGCGGGGATGTCGGCCACCGCCCAGTGCCAGAACCCGGACCCGGTGGGCGCGTCGGGGTCGTAGACGGTGACGGCGTAGCTCTTGGTGCCTTCCGGGGCGCCGCTCCAGGACAACTGCGGGGAGACGTCCTTGCCGCCGGGCACGCCGGAGGAGAACTGCTCGGGCGCCCAGGCGGCGCCGTCGCTGATGGTGGTGCTGGTGACGGAGAAGGAGGCCACCTCGGGAAGGCGGGCAAAGGGGTCATTCGCGCTCATCGCGGCGTTCCTTTCGGGTCGTGCCGTGGGTGGCGGTGACGCGGCAGACGGCACGCAGGGAGGCATCGCCATCGCCCGTCATCACTCGAAATCGACGATAGCACGAATAATCGATTTTCTACGGGATCATCTAGACTGTGGACATGACCCAGACGGACCACACCTCGACCTCGCCGGGCAAGCAGATGCTCTCCGAGCAGGTCTACGCCCACCTGCGGGACGCGATCATGCGTGGGAAGTACGCCCCCGGAGACGCCCTCAAACCGCAGGAGCTCGCCAAGGAACAGGGCGTGAGCCTGGCCGTGGTGCGCGAGGCGCTCGTACGGGTGGTCGGCGAGGGTCTGGCCGACCGGCTGCCCAACCGAGGCTTCGCCGTCCCGTCCTTCTCCGACCGTCGCTGGCAGGAGATCGCCGAGGCGCGCCGGACCATCGAACCGGTCGTGCTGCGCATGTCCATCGAGCGCGGCGACGTCGACTGGGAGGCCCGCGTACGCGCCGCCCACCACCGTCTGGCCCGTACCCCGCCGTACACGCCGGAAGATGGCGAGCACTACAGCGAAGCCTGGTCCAAAGCCCACCGGGTCTTCCACCGGACGCTCCTGGAGGGGTGCGGCAACCCCGTCCTGCTGGAGACCTTCGACCGGTTGTGGACCGCCAGCGAGCTGGCCCGCCGCTGGTCGGCGCGCCGCACTCCCGAGCGGGACGGCATCAGCGAACACCGCAGGCTGGAAGAGGCGGCGCTGGCCCGCGACGCCGACACCGCGGCCGAGGTACTGACCCGGCACCTCGCCCAGACCGCGGCCGCACTCAACCAGAACCCCGTGAAGCAGGCCTGACAGCCTCGCCGACCCGGCCCGGGGCCGTTCAGTCCCTTCGCCTTGGCGTGCACGTAGCCGGACCAGGCCCGCGGCGGAGGCGTGGCCTGCCGGTGCCGGCAACGTGGGTGAGCGGCGAAGGGCGGCGGGAGACCGTCGCCGCCCCTCGTCAGGACGCCGCCTCGTCCGTCACTGGTTCGTGGTCAGGCGTCCCAGGTGACCGGGAGGCTCTTGACCCCGTAGATGTCCGCGGTCTCCGGACGCAGGGCGACCTCTTCGGCCGGTACGGCCAGGCGCAGCGTGGGGAAGCGGTTGATCAGCGCGGGGAAGGCGACCCGCATCTCGACGCGGGCCAGCTGCTGGCCCAGGCACTGGTGGATCCCGTGGCTGAAGGCCAGGTGCCCGCCCTCCTGCCGGTGGAGGTCGAGCACGTGGGGATCGGTGAAGCGCTCAGGGTCGCGGTTGGCGGTGTTGAGGGACAGGATGACCGTCGTGCCGGCCGTGATGGTCTGGCCGCCCAGCTCGACGTCCTCCAGCGCCGTCCGCATGAACGTCTTGGCGACGCTCAGGTATCGCAGCAGTTCCTCCACGGCCGTGTCGATGAGTGCGGGGTCGGCGCGCAGCGCGGCCAGCTGCGCGGGATTCTGCAGCAGCGCGAAGGTGCCCAGCGCCAGCATGTTCGCGGTGGTGTCGAACCCGGCCGACAGCAGGATCAGGGCCATCCCCCGCAGTTCCTCATCGGTCAGATCGCTGTCGGTGAGATCGCTGAGCAGGTCGTCGGTGGGGTTGGCGCGCTTGGCCGCCACCAGCTCCGCGAGGTACTGCTGGGTCGCGGTGTAGGCCGCGATCAGTTCTTCGTCGCCGACCTCCCCGCCGAGGAACTTGTCGATGTGCTCCTGGAAGGAGCCCCGGTCCTCGTACGGCACGCCCAGCAGCTCACAGATCACGATGGCGGGGATGGGCTTGGCGAACGCGGTCACCAGGTCCGCCGACGGCCCGGCCTTCTCCATGGCGTCCAGGTGCTCGGCGGTGATCTGCTCGACGCGCTCGGTGAGCAGCCGCATCCGCCGGACGGTGAACTTGCCCACCAGCGGTTTGCGGTAGCGGCTGTGCTGGGGCTCGTCCATGAGGAGGAACTCGCCGGGCGGCGCCGGGGGGACCTCGATGTCGCCGTAGTCGATCAGCGGGTGGTGGCGCATGAGCTCCTTGCGTGAGCTGAACCGGGAGTCCGCCAGGATCGCCCGGACCAGGTCATAGCCGGTGACCAGCCAGCCCTGGTGGCCGTCGGGGAAGGGGAAACGGCTGATCGGGCCGTGCCCGCGAGCGTCGATCAGCTCTGCGGGCGGGTCGAAGGGACAGCCGGGCTGACGCGTGGTCGGCAGCGGCGTGACGGTGTGGACGGATGCGTTCATAGCCTGCACTTTCGAGATATTACGTGTTTTACGCTGCCGAAAGCTACGTTGCATTCAGATGACTGTCAACCCACTAAAGGCGCTCGCCCTGGTACAAACGGCAAATCGATGCAATGACGCTGAGGCCGAATGCAACGACGCTTTGCACTGAATGGCGGTGAAAGCAATGGAATGGACCCTCAAGCGCACCTCGGCCAGAGGACATCCGGATCACGGTCGACGTGATGGGGGAAATCCAGCGGCGGGCGTGCACGCCGGCCTACCAGGCGGGTTCGTCGATGCGCGGACGCCGCAGCAGGAACTCGGCCTTGCCCATACACTTCACGCCGCCATCCCGGCCCGGCCGCGAGACTCCTCAGCCGGGTTCGCCCCCGGCGGGTCTTCTTCCTGCTCGGCCCGTGTGCGCGCATGTGGACCGGCCGTGCCGAGGTCAGCGAGCCCGGTACGGGCGCGGGCCGCGCAGTCTTCGGCGCGGCCCGCGCCGCTGTCGGCGGCGGCGTGACCCCCACCGGCCGCAAGGCCCTCACGCGGGCCCGGTTCTTGTCTTTGGGTGCCGTTCGCGGCCCTGAGGCCCCGGTCGCAGAACCGCTCATGGCGTCCACCATCGCGGGCCGCGCTGACATCGGGCCGTCGCCGTGCTGACACGGCCGCTGACGCGACACTGCGTCAGACCTAGGGTCCTGCCCGGTGCAGGGCGGCGCCGGATTCGCGTACATCGCCCCCGGCGCCGGCCTGGGAGCACTACGGACGGCGGGGCATGCCGGTGCTCAGTCGGTGATGCCCGCGAAGAAGTCGTCCTCGCGGTCGTAGGGCTCGCCGATGCCTCCGTCCTCCACCGGGAGGCCCTTGCCCGCCGGGCCGCGCACCCCGGCCTTGAGGATGAAGTGCTCGATGCCGATGCCCTGCTCGCCGATGCTCTCGGACATCTTGAACCAGGGGGCGTCCAGGTCGATCTGGGAGCGGTGGGCCCTCATCGCGTCCAGCTTGGCCCCGGCGTACGCGCGGCCGTCGATCTCGGTGGTGATCACGTCGTCGGCGACGCCGAACGGCAGGTCGTCGACGTTCTCGGGAGTGAAGAAGTCGAAGTCGGTGTCGCGCATGGCCTCGGCGACCCGCCGCATCGCGGACTTCGGCATCGTCGTGAAGTAGAACTTGAGGATCCGCCAGGGCTCACCCTCGCCGAAGGAGGGGTCGGCCGCCAGCTCGAAGGCGCGCCACGCGACGCGGTGGGCCTGGATGTGGTCGGGGTGGCCGTAGAAGCCGTTCTCGTCGTAGGTGACGAGCACCTGCGGGCGCACCTCGCGGATGATCTTCACGAGCTCACCGGCCGCCTCGTCGAGGTCGGCCTGCCAGAAGCACCGGGGATCGTCGTTGCTGGGGACGCCCATCATGCCGGAGTCGCGCCAGCGGCCGGCACCGCCGAGGAACCGGTGGTCGTCGACGCCAAGGGCCTTGCAGGCGGCCTCGAGCTCGCCGACGCGGTGCTCACCGAGCCGGTTCTCCTTGTCGGCGGCCAGATGGGCGAGGTCGGGCACGACGATCTCACCCTCCTCACCGAGCGTGCAGGTCACGAGGGTGACGTGGGCGCCTTCGGCGGCGTATTTGGCCATCGTGGCGCCCGTGCTGCTCGTTTCGTCATCAGGGTGGGCGTGCACGAGCAGCAGACGGCGATCAGTCATGCGGCCGAGCCTATCCCCCACTCCCGACAAAACCGCCCACCCGATCTCCGCACGGCTCCCCCTGGGGTCCCCTCCACAACCGCCGATCGGTTGTCCACAGGCCGGGGGCGAGCGGCGTGCCGGCGCGGGGTGGCCTGGCAGGATGAGGGCCATGAGTGAGAGCTTCCCGCGCCTTTACGCAAGGACCCGCCGATTCACCCTCGGAGTGCCCCGCGGCTTCACGATCGCCCCCGGCGGTGACCGCGTCATCTTCCTGCGCAGCCGCTCAGGCACCGACCCGGTGACCTGCCTGTGGGAGCTCGATCTCGCGGCGGGCGCCGAGCGCCTGGTGGTCGACCCCACCGCTCTCGGCGCCGCCGACGAAGACCTGCCCGCCGAGGAGCGGGCGCGGCGTGAGCGCGCGAGGGAGCAGGCGGGCGGCGTCGTGGCCTATTCCACCGACGCCGCGGTGGCCTCGGCCGCCTTCGCCCTGTCCGGCGGGCTCTACCTCGCCGACCTGAAGTCCGGCGCGGTGCGCCGGGTCGACACCCCTGGTCCCGTGGTCGACCCGCGCCTGTCCCCCGACGGCTCGCGCGTCGCGTACGTCACGGGCGGAGCCCTCCACGTGCACCACGTCCCCACGGGCGACGACCTCGCGCTCGCGACCCCGGAGGCCGAGGGCGTGACCTACGGCCTGGCGGAGTTCATCGCGGCCGAGGAGCTCGACCGCATGCGCGGCTACTGGTGGTCGCCCGACGGCACGGCGCTGCTGGTCGAGCGTGCCGACGAGTCCCCGGTGCAGACCTGGCACATCGCCGACCCGGCCAACCCCTCCAAGCCCCCCACCTCGATCGCCTATCCCTCGGCCGGCACTCCCAACGCCGTCGTCGAGCTGCTGGTGCTCGGCCTCGACGGCTCCCGCACCGCCGTCCCGTTCGACGACGAATATCTCGTGACCGCCTCCTGGGACCGCCACGGCCCGCTGATCGTCACGATGCCCCGCGACCAGAAGGCCCTTCGCGTCCTCGCGGTCGACCCGGCCACCGGCGCCGCCGAGCTCGTCCGTGAGGACACCGACGCCGCCTGGGTCGACGTGATCCTCGGGGTGCCCGCGCGTCTTTCCGACGGCACCCTGGTGTGGGTCGCCGATTCCGAGGGCGGGCGCCGCCTGGTGGTCGGCGACGCCCCGGTCACCCCGCCGACCCTGCAGGTCCGCGAGGTGCTCGGTGTCGACGGCGACATCGTGCTGTTCCGCGCGAGCGGCGAGCCGACCGAGGTCCACCTGTGGACATGGTCGGCCGGCACCATCACCCCGGTCACTAGCGAGCCCGGCGTCCACAGCGGCCAGCTGACCAACGGCACTCTGCTGATCATCAGCCAGACCCTCGACAGCCCCGCCACCACCGTGCAGGTGCGCAGCGGCGACCGGCGGCTGTATATCGACTCGCTCGCCGAGCGTCCCAAGATCGAACCACGCGTCTCCCTGATCCGCACGGGAGAGCGGGAGCTGTCCACCGCCGTGCTCCTGCCGAGCGGGCACGTGCCCGGCTCCAAGCGGCTGCCCGTCCTGATGGATCCGTACGGCGGGCCGCATGCCCAGCGGGTGCTCGCCAGCGGCCGCATGTTCCTCGAGTCGCAGTGGTTCGCCGACCAGGGCTTCGCCGTCATCGTGGCCGACGGCCGCGGCACGCCGGGCAGGGGTCCGGCGTTCGAGCGCGAGGTGCTGCACGACATGGCGAGCCCGGTGCTGGAAGACCAGATCGACGCTCTGCACGGTGTCGCGCAGCTCTACCCCGACGACCTCGATCTGTCCCGGGTCGCCATCAAGGGCTGGTCGTTCGGCGGCTTCCTCGCGGCCCTGGCCGTCCTGCGCCGGCCCGACGTCTTCCGCTCCGCCATCGCGGGAGCTCCGGTGACCGACTGGCGGTTGTACGACACCGCTTACACCGAGCGCTACCTCGGTCACCCCGACGAGCATCCCGACGTCTACGACCGCTCCTCGCTGACGGCCGACGCCGAGAAGCTGGAGACGCCGCTGCTGCTCATCCACGGCCTCGCCGACGACAACGTCGTGGCGGCCCACACACTCAGGCTGTCCTCGGCGCTTCTCGCCGCGAACCGTCCTCACACCTTCCTTCCGCTGTCCGGCGTCACCCACATGACCCCTCAGGAAGTGGTCGCCGAGAACCTCCTGCTCCTCCAGGTCAAGTTCCTCAAGCAGACCCTGAAGGTCGTCTGACCTGCACCCCGACGCCCGGTCGCCACAGCGCGACCGGGCGGCCGGAGTCCGGGCACGGTTCAGCGGGAGGTGCCGTGCCAGCTCGACCACAGGGCGGCGTAGGCGCCGCCCGCGGCGACCAGCTCCTCGTGTGAGCCGAGTTCGCTGATGCGGCCGTCCTCCACGACCGCCACCCGGTCGGCGTCGTGCGCGGTGTAGAGCCGGTGGGCGATGGCGATGACGGTGCGTCCTTCAAGGACGGCCGCCAGCGACCGTTCCAGGTGGCGGGCGGCGCGCGGGTCGATCAGCGAGGTCGCCTCGTCGAGCACCAGCGTGTGCGGGTCGGCGAGCACCAGCCGCGCGAGTGCGATCTGCTGGGCCTGGGCGGGCGACAGTGCGAGCCCGCCGGAGCCGACCAGGGTGTCGAGGCCGTCGGGCAGCGTCTCGACCCACTCCCAGGCGTCGACGGCCCTGAGGGCCTCCCCGACCTCGGTGTCGTCGGCCTCCGGCCGGGCGATGAGCACGTTGTCGCGCAGCGTGCCGCGGAACACGTGGTGCTCCTGGGTGACGAGGGCGACGTGCCCGCGCAGTTCGTCCAGCGGCAGCTCCACCAGCGACACGCCGCCGACCGTGACCGATCCGCTGCGCGGCCCGTGGATGCCGGCGAGCAGGCGGCCCAGGGTCGACTTGCCCGCTCCCGAAGGCCCCACCATCGCGAGCCGCTCTCCCGGCGCCACCTCCAGCGAGACGCCGTGCAGCACGTCGTGTCCCTCGCGGTAGGAGTACCTCACGTCGTCGGCGACCATCGCCTCGCCCTCGGGCCGCTCCTCACCCGCGTCGCGGTCGTCGGGCACGTTCGCCACGCCGAGCAGCCGGGCCATCGACGCCCCGCCGACCTGAAGCTCGTCCACCCACGACAGCAGCCGGTCGAGCGGGTCGATGAGCTGCTGGACGTACAACGTGGCGGCGGTCACCTGGGCCAGCGACACCCAGCCGTTGAGGTAGAACATCCCCCCGGCGAGCAGGGTCGCCACGATGGGGATCACGTAGCCGAACTCCACCGCCGGGAACCAGACCGTGCGCAGGCCGAGGGTGTAGCGCTCGGCGGCCCACGAGCGGGCGATGTCGGTGTCGGTGCGCTCGTGACGGCGGCGCTGCAGGCCGTACGCCTCGACGGTGCGGGCGCCCTCGACGGTCTCGCTCAGTCCCTCGGTCATCTCCGCGTAGGCGGCGTTCTCGCGCAGGTAGCCGTCCCTGGCACGCTTGAGGTACCAGCGCGTGGAGTACCACAACAGGGGCACCGCGACGAGGGACGGCAACAGCAGCAGCGGCCCGACGAGGGCCAGCGCGCCCAGCACGAACGCCCCCGCGACGAGCGCGATCAGCGTCTCGGGCACGGCGTGCCGCACCGTCCGCGACAGCGCGTCGACGTCGCGCGAGGTGCGCGTGATCAGGTCACCGGACCCCGCTCGCTCGACGGTCGAAAGCGGCAGCCCGAGGACCCGGTCGACGAACTCCTCGCGCAGCTCGGCGAGCACCTTCTCGCCCAGTTTGGCGGAGGCGTAGACGGCGTACCGGATCAGGACGGCCTGCACGGCGACGAACCCGGCGATCATGAGGGCGATCGTGTCGACGGCGACGCCTGTGCCGTCGCGCACGCTCTCGACCAGGTCCCCCAGCAGGCGCGGCGCGACGAGCCCGGCGACGGCGGCCAGGCCGTGCAGGGTGAGCGCGAGGGCGAGGGTGCCGGGGTACTTCAGCACGAGCCGCCGGGCGTACGCCCGCACCTGCGCCTGGTCGGCGACGGGCAGGATCCGCCGCTGCCCTCCCCCGGACGTCGCCTTCCCGTTCGCAGGTGGGGGTGTCGCTTCGGCGGGCGCGGAGCCTTGGCCCGCACGTTCCGGCTTCCGGTGCGTGGGCGCGGGTGCCCCGTGCCCTGCCGAGGGGTGCTCGACCGTTCGCTGGTCGTCGGTCACGGTCAGTCCTCCGCTCGGGTGACGGTCGCGGTGTAGGCGCGGTCGCCGGCGAGGAGGGCTCGATGAGTGCCCTCGGCGCGCACCCTGCCGTCCTCCATGAAGATCACGTGGTCGGCCCGGTCGAGCACGAGCGGGCTGGTCGTGCACACCAGGGTGGTGCGTCCGAGGCGCGCCTTGCCGAGCCGCTCGGCGATACGCGCCTCGGTGTGGGCGTCGACGGCGCTGGTCGGCTCGACCAGGATGAGCACTTCGGGGTCGGCGAGCAGCGCCCGTACGAGCCGGAGCCGCTGCTGCTGGCCGCCCGAGAACTCCCTGCCGGACTCGGCGATGTGGGACTCCAGCCCGTCGGCCAGGGCGTCGACGATGTCCTCGGCGCAGGCGGTGTGCAGGGCCTGCCGCAGATCGTCGTCGGCCGCCGAGCCGCCGACGTCGAGCTGGTCGCGCAGGCGGCCGCTGAACAGCTTGGCGGCGTTGTCGGCGACCAGGACGCGGCGCCTGACCTCGGCCAGCGGCAGTTCGGCGAGCGGGACGCCTCCGTAGGTGACGTCGGCGGCCTGGTAGCGTCCGAGCCGGTCGGCGACGGCGATCGCGTCCTCGGGGACGGCGCAGGCCAGGGCGGTGTACAACCCCTGCCGCAGGACGACGCCCGACGCCGCGTCGGCCAGGTCGCCGCCGGCGGTGGCGACCGTGCCCGTGTCGGCGACCTCGGGGTTCAGCGACAGGATGCGCACGACCCTGCGGGCCGCCACGTGCCCCTTGGTGATCTTGTCGGCGGCCTCGGTCAGCGTGCGCAGCGGGCCGACGAGGAACAGCGCGTACCCGTAGAAGGCGACCAGCTGGCCGACGGTGATCGTGCCGTCGATCGCGTAGTGGGCGCCCTGCCAGGTGACGAACGCGATCAGCAGACCTGGCAGCAGAAGCTGTGCGCCTTCGAGCGCCGCGTCCATCGACGCGACCCGGACGCCCGCCGTCCGCACCCGCTGCGACTCCTCGCGGTAGCGGTCGGCGAAGACCTGCTCGCCGCCGATGCCGCGCAGCACGCGCAGGCCCGCGACGATGTCGGAGGCGCGGGTCGCGAGGTCGCCCTGGAGGTCGCGCTGCTGGTGCTGCCTGCGGTGCAGCGGCCGAAGGAGCGGGGTGACGGCGAGGGCCATCAGGGGCACGCCGAGCAGGACGATCAGGCCGAGCCGCGGCGACGTCGTGATCAGGATGATCGTCACCGTGCCGATGGCGACCAGCGCCCCGGTGCCGCGCAGCAGGATGTCCATGGCGTTGCCGATCTGGGCGATGTCGGAGTTCCCGACACTGATCACCTCGCCGGTGGACAGCAGCTTCGGCAGTGTCGCGCCGAGGCGGGTGGCCTGCCGTGCGGTGACCTGCACGGTGCGGTAGGCCGCGCACAGCCAGTTGAAGACGGCCATGCGGTGCCGCATGACGCCGCCGACGGCCGTGACCACTCCGAGCCCCAGCAAGGCCGCCGACCAGCGCAGAAGTTCGCCGGCGTCGTGGTTGGTGAGGCTGTCGACCGCCTTGCCGAGGGCGGAGGGCACCAGCGCCTGCCCGAGCCACCAGAGCACGGCGTACGCGATGCCGAGCAGCAGCGGCCCGGACTGCCCGCGCGCGGTCCACCACAGGTACCGGAACGGGCTGCGGGCATCGGGAACGCCGGGATCGGCGAGTGGCAGGGAGCGCATAGCCCTTTCAGGCTGGCAAACGGGAGAGGACGCGGCAATCGGTTTTTCGGCGGCCCGGCGGCACGACCAGCGAAAACTCACCTGCACGACCGTTTCGCACAAAACTTTTCACATCCTGGAGGCCGTCAACCAAGGTTGACATCGCCATGGCTGTCAACTTTAATTGACGCCATGAGCGACACAGCACAGTTGGCCTCCGACGCCGGCAGTCGCGATCCGGCCGTCGGCCTGCGGGCCGTACGGGCGCTTCGGACGCTCGTCGAGCGACTGGAGGCTCTCCAGGTGGACAACGCACGCGAACAGGGCTGGTCATGGCAGGAGATCGCGGTCCTGCTCGGCGTGACACGGCAGGCGGTGCACAAGAAGTACGCGGGCGGCCGCGGATTGCTGAGACGGGAGAAGTAGGAATGTTCGAACGGTTTCACCAGGACGCTCGCCAGACGGTCGTACGTGCCCAGGAAGAGGCACGCCTGCTCGCCCACGACTACATCGGGACCGAGCATCTCCTGCTCAGCCTGACCCGGGCGCCCGAGGCGACCGCCGGGCGGGTCCTGCTGCGGTACGGCCTCGACCACGACCGGGTGAGCACGCAGCTTGGGCGGCTGCTCGCCGCGCGACCGGCGGACGACCTCGACGCCGGGGCACTGGAGACGATCGGCATCGACCTCAGCGCCGTCAAGGAGAAGGTCGAGGCCGTGTTCGGACCGGGAGCCCTCGACCGCGACCCCCACGCCCGGCGCGGCCGTCCATGGCGCCTGGGAGGCCACATCCCCTTCACCGGGCGGGCGAAGAAGGTGCTGGAACTCTCCCTGCGCGAGTCCCTGCGCCTCGGGCACAAGTACATCGGCGACGGCCACATCCTCCTCGGCCTGCTGAGGGAGGGTGAGGGCCTGGCCGCCCGCATCATCGCCGACGCGGGCGTCCACTTCGACACTCTCCGGGAGGAGATCCGCGTCGAACTCGGCTGAACTCCCACCGGCCACCACCGAGAACCCGGGGGACGGCGGTCTGGGAGGGAGCCGGCCCAGATCACGCGACGTACGGCGGCGCCGACTCCGTCGCCCCCGGCAGGTCTGCAGGTGATCTGGGCAGTCGTCGCCCTTGGTAGGTGGTCTGGAGGTGTCGCGGGAAGGTCACCGCGGGGAGCCGGGGCTTTTGGTTTCGGCTCGGGCGCTTTCATCGGACCCAAGTATCGGTGTCCCGATGTTCTGCTTCAGATGCTCTGGTTTTCGCCGGTGCCGTCACGGCTCAGAGGGGGTGAAACCGGTTCGCTACGAGGCTTGTTATATTTGTTTTCCAGGAGATTTTCAGCGGGGCTTTGAATTCGGGATCGTTTCAGTCCCAAGTGGTGCCGGCGGTGCGGGAGCGACCGTCCCAGGTGGTGCCGACGGTGCGCGAGAAGGAGTCCCAGGTGGTGCCGGCGGTGCGCGAGAAGGAGTCCCAGGTGGTGCCGGCGGTGCGGGCGGTGGTGTTCATTTCCGTCTCTTTTCTGGAGGGCTTTTCATTTCGTCCTTGCACAATCAACTGTGCGGCACCGCGAGCCCTCGAACCAGAGAAATGGACGGCAGCAAGCTGCCCGCCCGTGACCGCTTCCTGCCACCCCCGGGCGCATCTTGCCGCCGTCCCGCATCACCGCAGGTCACAGCGGTGGTTCACTCCACCGTCAGGACGACTTTCCCCCTGCCGTGGCCCGTCTCGATCTCCCTGTGGGCGTCCGCCGCGCGCTCCAGCGGGTAGGTGCGGCGGACCAGGAACCGGAAGCGGCCGTCGGCGTACAGGGCGGCGTACCTGGCGAGCCGTTCGGCGGTGCGCTCGCCTTGCGTGGTCTTGATGCCGAGTTCCGCCGCCCGGCCGTGCTCGACGAGGGTCAGGATCCTGGCTCGGTCCTTGACCAGCTCGAACGACACCTCCAGCGCCTCGCCGCCGGCGACGTCCAGCGCGGCGTCGATCCCGCCGGGGGCCAGTTCCCGTACGCGGCCGGCGAGCCCCTCGCCGTACGCGACCGGGATCGCGCCGAGCGAGCGGAGGTACTCGTGGTTCTCCTCGCGCCCGGTCCCGATCACGGTCGCGCCGCGCATCCGGGCGATCTGGACGGCGGCGGTGCCGACGGCGCCGGAGGCCCCGTGGACGAGCAGCGTCTCGCCCTCCCGCACTTCGAGCCCGTCGAGCGCCAGCTCCGCCGTCTGCACGCCGGCCGTGAGCCCGCCCGCGACCTCCCAGGGCACGTTCGGTGGCTTCGGCGCGACCTGGGCGGCGCCGACCACGATGTACTCGGCGTAGGCGTTCAGCGTCGAGAAGCCCAGCACCTCGGCGCCGGGGGCCACGCCGGTGACGCCTTCGCCCACCTGGTCCACGACTCCGGCGAACTCGTTCCCGGGGATCCTCGGCAGGCCGCCGGTCACCCCGGGCGGCACCCAGCCGGCCCTCACGGCGGTGTCGAACGGCTGGACGCCCGCCGCCCGGACGCGGACGCGCACCTGGCCGGGGCCCACCTCCGGGACGTCCATGTCCGTCAATGTCAGCACTTCGGGCCCACCAGGGGACGCGAAAGCGGCGGCCTTCATCATGATCGGCTCCTCTCGTCCCCCTAACCCTGCAACCTCAACCATGGTTGAGGTCAACTTCGATCAACGGCTCAGCAGGGCCGCGGTGACGTCGATGCGGTTGGTCCACACGCCACCGGTGTAACCGTCGGGGATGCGGCGAGGGAAGCGGGCGTGTCGAAGCCCTCGGAGAACTCCCCCGAGCCCGCGACGAGGATGACCCGAGTGCCGTGGTCGCGCATCCGGGCGACGAACCTGTGCGGCCACCCCCACAGCCAGGGGGCGTACTTCTCCGGAATGTGCAGCTCACGGTGGTCGCAGGCGGCGGGGACCAGACCCGTCCACCCTTCGGCGAGATAGCGGATCAGGCAGTCCTTCAGAATGGCCGCTTCCCCAGGATGTTGCTGACGTGCGTCTTCACCGTGCGTTCCGCCAGCCCCAGGGCACGGGCGATCTCCTGGTTGGCCATGCCGCGGGCGACCAGGGCGAGGATCTCGCTCGCTCTCCTGGTCAGCGCCTCGATCCGGGACGACCGCGGCGCACCGCCGGCGGACGGAGCCTCCCGCGGCCAAAGGATCTCGGTGACCGACGAGCTCAACGCCGTCACCCCGCTGTGGGCCCCCAGGACCGCCGCCGCGAGCTCCGCGCCGCCGGCGTCCTTCAGGACGAACCCGTCCGCTCCGGCGGCCAGCGCGCGGTGGACGTCCGCCGCCCGGCCGACCGTGGTCAGCATCAGCACCCGGGTGCCGAGCCGCGGATGCCGCGCCCTGAGCGACCGCAGCGTCTCGACGCCGTCCGCGCCGGGGAGGTACAGGTCGAGCAGGATGACGTCGGCGGGCTCCTCCAGCCGGTCGGCGAAGTCGAGGAGCGCGGGACCGTCCGGCAGCTGCGCGATCACCTCGATCTCGGGACGCGCTCCTAGGATGAGCGCGAGGCCCTCCCGTACCAACGCCTGGTCGTCGACGACGATGAGCCGGATCACCCGCCCGATGGTATGCCGGGGCGGCCGGGTGACGACGAGGAGCTGGGCGAACGTGCCGGTCAACCCCCTGGACGAACGCGAGCGGCCGGACGCGAGGATCCTGACCGCCCTGCGCTCCGCTCTCAGCGTGAAGGCCGGATGGCAGCAGGCCGTCGATCTCGGACTGGTGGCCCTGCTCGTCGCGCTGTTCGCCGCCGGAGGGACGTCGGTCTCCCCTGTGCTCGCCGCCGGGCAGATCGTCCCGCTCGCCTGGCGGCGGCGCGCCCCGGCGGCGGTGCTCGCCGTGGTCGGCCTGTGCACCGTGGCGCACATGCTGTCGGGCATGTCGCGGACCGTGGGGTACACACCGGCGGTCCTGGCGATCTATTCCGCGGCCATGAGCGGCGCGAAGGCGGTGCGCTGGGGACTGTGCGGGGTCACCGTCGCGGCGGTGTCCGCGGCGAGCGTGCCCGGCCGCGGGACGGTCGAGAGCCTGGTCGCGGCCGTGGTGGTGTTCACCCTCGCCTGGCTGGCCGGGGTCGAGCGCGGGCGCCACCTGCGGGAACGTACGGCCATGGCGGCGGAGGCGGCCCGGCTCCGGCTGGAACGGCGTATCGCCGGCGAGGCGGCCAAGGCGGCCGAGGGGCGCGAGCTGCTGGCGCGCCGGCTGCACGACACGCTCGCCCACACGCTGACGGTCATGCTGGTCCAGGTCGAGGCCGTCCGGTCGACGGCAAGGCTGGGCCCCGCGGACGGCGAACGACTGGACAGGGTGCTGGGCGCGGGACGTGACGCGCTCACCGAGGTGCGCAGGGCCATCGCCGACCTGGACGCCGCCGGCAGCGCGGCGTCGGCGGACGAACTCGCGCGGCGGCTCGGCGAACTGCGGGCCGCCGGGTTGCACATGCGGGCCGACCTCGCCGGCACCCTCGCCCGGGACCTCGCCGTCCTCCCGGGCCCGGTCCTGCAGGTGGCGAACCGGCTGGTCGGAGAGGCCGCCACCAACGCGCTGCGGCACAACGGCCCCGGCACGAAGCTGCGGGTTCAGGTGGAGGAAGGCCCCGGCGTTCTCACCGTCAGGGTGGCCGGCGGCCTGAGATCGGGACCGGCGGGTGAGCCGGGGTACGGGCTGCGCAGCCTCGCCCGGGACGTGCGGGCGTGCGGCGGCGAACTGCTCCACGGAGCGGAGGAAGACGGGGAGTGGGTCGTCACGGCGACATTCCCCAGGATTCTCGAAATCGTCGCGGCGGACGCGGAGGGCGGTGGGCCGGCTCAAGCGGCCGGCGGCTTTTCCTCGCTTTGAGAACGGGCCGCGGGTTTGCAGGTATTCGGTGGGGCGGAGCTTAGCGGGATACGATCGCGCTTTTCTTTTTCAGTCCCAGGTGGTGCCGGCGGCGCGGGAGCGACCGTCCCAGGTGGTGCCGGCGGTGCGCGAGAAGGAGTCCCAGGTGGTGCCGGCGGTGCGGGCGGTGGTGTTCATTTCCGTCTCTTTTCTGGAGGGCTTTTCATTTCGTCCTTGCACAATCAACTGTGCGGCACCGCGAGCCCTCGAACCAGAGAAATGGACGGCAGCAAGCTGCCCGCCGCTGACCACTTGCTGCCACGTTCGTCCGCGCCCTGCCGGAACGTGGCGTCGCCGCAGGTCAGGGGCTGTCGTCGTGCACGCCGTGACGTGCGATGAGGTCGGGCGCGGCGGCGGCGATGCGCTGCCGCATGGGACGCCGGCGCAGGGCGTCGAGCGCCTCGTCGACCAGGCGGCTCAACGGGAACGACAGCTCGGCCTCGAACTCGGCCGCCGCCGCCGCGGTGGCCTCGAATTCGGCGTCGAGCACCGGCAGCAGCGCCTCGGCCTTCGGCGTGAGCCGCACGATCCGCCGGCGGGCGTCCTCGTCGCCGGGAGTGAGCACGACCAGCCCCTGCTTGACCATCTGGGCCACCGTCTGGCTGGCCGCCGAGTGGGTCACCCCGATCGCGCCGGCCACCTCGCGGATGGAACAGGGACCGGACGCCGCCAGAACGCGGACGACCGGCGTGAACCGCGGGCGGAACCCCTCGAGCCCGAGGTCGGCGTAGACGGCCGCGACGTCACCGTCCAGAAGCTCGAGCAGGTGGCGCAGGCGGGTGCCGAGAAGATCTGGTCCAGACGCGGGGCGAGACATGCGCATAATCTAACAGCACTGTTACATCCGATCGGAAGGGGCCCTGCGCATGACCGGGCTGTACCCGCCCATCGAGCCGTACGACCACGGGATGCTGGACGTCGGCGACGGGAACCACGTCTACTGGGAGACCTGCGGCAACCCCGACGGCAAGCCCGCCCTGGTCGTGCACGGCGGCCCCGGCTCCGGCCGCGGCACAGGGGCCCGCCGGTTCTTCGACCCGGACCGCTACCGGATCGTCCTGTTCGACCAGCGCGGATGCGGGCGCAGCACCCCGCACGCGAGCGACCCGGCCACGGACATGAGCACCAACACCACCGCCCACCTGATGGCCGACATGGAGTTGCTCCGCGAGCACCTAGGCATCGACCGCTGGCTGCTCTGCGGAGGCTCGTGGGGGTCCACGCTGATCCTCGCCTACGCCGAACGGCATCCAGAGCGGGTGTCGGAGATCGTCGTCAACGGCGTCACCACCACGCGCCGCTCCGAGATCGACTGGCTTTACCGGGGGGTCGGACGGTACTTCCCCGAGCAGTGGGAGCGGTTCCGGGAAGGCGTCCCGGAGCCCGACCGCGACGGCGATCTCGTCGCCGCCTACGCGGGTCTGATGGAGGACCCCGATCCGGCGGTACGGGAGAAGGCGGCCATCGACTGGTGTACCTGGGAGGACGCCGTGATCTCACTGGAGCCGAACGGGAAGCCGAACGCCTACAGCGACCGGCCGCCGGCGGCGCTGCTGGCGTTCGTCCGGATCTGCGCGCACTACTTCGCCCACGGCGCCTGGCTGGAGGAAGGCGTTCTCCTGCGCGACGCGGGACGCCTGGCGGGGATCCCCGGCGTGCTCGTGCACGGCCGGCTCGACCTCAGCAGTCCTCTGGACACCGCCTGGCACCTGTCCCGTGCCTGGGAGGACGCCGAACTCGTCGTCGTGGACGACTCCGGCCACACGGGCAGCGACGCGATGCGCGGGGAGGTGCGCCGCGCGCTGGATCGCTTCGCGGGGCGGTGATCGAGAGGGGGGATGGCGAACGCCTCGGCGCGAGCCTGATATTTCTGAATTTCAGCCGCTTCGCCGTTCTCCGTGTATCCGGAGGGCCGGGAGGGTTCTACCGTGTCGCCGCCGGGGAGTCGTTTCACTTCGACCCGGCCGGGCGAGATTCTTCTGATTCCGCTGGAACTCGATTACGGGGTTTTCTTTTCAGTCCCAGGTGGTGCCGGCGGCGCGGGAGTGACCGTCCCAGGTGGTGCCCGCGGTGCGCGAGAAGGAGTCCCAGGTGGTGCCGGCGGTGCGGGCGGTGGCGTTCATTTCCGTCTCTTTTCTGGAGGGCTTTTCATTTCGTCCTTGCACAATCAACTGTGCGGCACCGCGAGCCCTCGAACCAGAGAAATGGACGGCAGCAAGCTGCCCACCGCTGACCACTTGCTGCCATCCCGCCCGTCGGCGCCGCTCAGGGCAGCAACAGGACACGCCCGCGCTGCGACCGCTCCTCCAGCAACCGGTGCGCGGCGGCCGCCTCGGTGAGCGGGAGCCGCGCATGGACGGCGGTGCGCACCCGACCGGCCGCGAAGAACTCGGCGACCTCGGTCATCTCCCGGCGCGCCTGTTCCGGCCGGGCCGCCCGCCAGGCGAGCAGGGAGAACCCGACGAGGGAATTGAGCCTCAGCACGCTGGTGACGGGCACGGCGCTGAGCTCCCCGCCCGCCGCCCCGTACACCACGACCCGCCCGAACGGGGCGAGGAGGCCGAAGGCGCGCAGCAGGGTGGGGCCGCCCACGGAGTCGACCACGACGTCCACGCCCTCCGGCGCCGCCTCGCGCACCTGGTCGGGCCAGTCGTCGTCGGTGTAGTCGACGGCGACGTCGGCGCCGAGGTCCCGGACGAAGTCGAGCTTGGCCGGCGACCCGGCCGTGGCGATGACCCGCCCGGCGCCGAGGATCTTGGCGAACTGCACGGCCAGGTGCCCGATCCCCCCGGCCGCCGCGTCGACCAGCACCGTCTCCCCCGCCGCGAGCCCGCCGGTGCGCAGCACCCGCAACGCCACGGGACCGCCCATGGGCAGCATGCTGGCATCACCGTCGTCGAGCCCTTCGGGCACCTCGGCCAGCCAGTCGGCGTCCGCCACCACGTAGTCGGCGAAGGCGTCCTCGGAGATCAGCGCCGCGACGCGCCGTCCCACCAGCCCGGCGTCGGTGCCGGGCCCGGCCGCCTCGACGGTGCCCACGACGTCGCCGGTGAGGGACCCGGGCAGGGGACGCTGGTAGGGGGTGCCGTTCCCCGGACCGCGGCGGAACATCGTGTCGACGAAGTTCGCCCCGATGACCTCGACGCGGATGAGCACCTGGCCCTCGCCGGGGACGGGGACGTCCGCCTCCTCCAGGGTGAGAACATCGGGGGTGCCGTACTGGTAGTACCTGATGCGGCGCATGACGCAGCTCCCGTTCCGAGATTAAGTGGACCAACGGTCAAGTTAGACCGTACTGGACCGATGGTCCAGATGTCCATCAGAAGGAGGACCCCGATGACCGGCGGCCGTCCCGAACGCGCCGACGCCGCGCGCAACCGGCGGGCCATCCTGCTCGCGACCGAGGACCTGCTCACCCGTCACCGGCCGGACCAGATCTCGATGGAACAGGTCGCCGCCGCGGCGGGCGTCGGCAAGGGGACGGTGTTCCACCGCTTCGGCAACCGCATGGGCCTGATGGTCGCGGTGATGCAGGAGCGCGCGTTCGCCCTGAACGAGGCCGTACGGAACGGGCCGCCGCCCCTCGGCCCCGGCGCGCCGCCCCGCGAGCGGCTGCTGGCGTTCATCGACGCCGTCATGGACGTCATCGGGCGCAACAAGGGCCTGCTGGCCGCGCTCGGCCAGGCCGTGACCAGCACTTCCCCGCAGGAGGACGCCGGAGAGGACGACCACCCGGTCTACGGACTCTGGCACGGCCACGTCAGCGGCCTGATCGCCGAGATACGCCCCGATCTGGACTCCGAGGTCCTGGCGCACCTCATGCTCGCCGGCCTGCACAGCCGGCCGATCCTGCGCCTGCTGGAGCGCGGGGAGACCGAACGCCTGGCCGGCTCGCTGCGTGCCGTCGCCACCGCCCTGCTCGACTCCCCGCCCGCGTCGTGAACGCGTTCCCGCGAAAGGACGTGCGCGGGCGTCGCGAGGGCGTGCGGGGAGGAACCCGGATGCTCCGGGAGATGCGGGTGGTGGCGGGGGCGATCCGCGGCGGCCGGCCGGAGGCCTGAGATTCTCAACCGATTGCGTTAACGGAATCGGGAGGGGACGGGTAATTCGTCCGGTCGCGGAGAGGGAATCATTTGCCCGACGGGGCAGGGGTTCGACTTCGGTAGTGGCGGGATTCGGCTTCTGGAGCGGCGGGGAAGTCTATTCGAATAAGGCCTGCTTTCACACCTCACTTCGGTTCGGCTGCTTTTCTCGTTTCAGTCCCAGGTGGTGCCGGCGGCGCGGGAGTGACCGTCCCAGGTGGTGCCCGCGGTGCGCGAGAAGGAGTCCCAGGTGGTGCCGGCGGTGCGGGCGGTGGCGTTCATTTCCGTCTCTTTTCTGGAGGGCTTTTCATTTCGTCCTTGCACAATCAACTGTGCGGCACCGCGAGCCCTCGAACCAGAGAAATGAACGGCAGCAAGCTGCCCACCGCTGACCACTTGCTGCCATCCCCGGAGGAGCACACTTCGGCGGACGTGAAAGACCAGGTAAGAGCCTTGATCAGGCGGGCCGGCCGGCCTCCAGGACCCTCCGCGCGAGGGCGTCCCGGTTGCCCGCCTCGGCTTCCAGGGCCTCGCGCTCGGCGACGACGCGACGGTCGTAGTCCGCGCGGGCCGCGGCGATCTGGTTCTGGTGATCCTCCGTCCACGTCACCAGCGCCTGGATGGTGTGGTGCAGCGTCACCCCCATCGGCGTGAGGGCGTAGTCGACGCGGGGCGGCACGGTCGGATGCACCGTACGGCTCACCAGGCCGTCCCGCTCCAGGTGACGGAGGGTCTGGGTGAGCATGCGCTGGCTGACGCCGTCGATCCGGCGGCGCAGCTCGGTGAAGCGCAGGGTGCGCCGGTCCAGCAGGGCGATCACCAGCAGGGACCACTTGTCGGCGATGCGGTCGAGGATCTGCCGCACCTCGCAGTCCTCACGGGTGTCCCACTGGAAAGCGTCGTAGTCGCCCCCGGTATCGCAGCAGTAACCGGGTGACTTTGAAGTGCCGTCTTCCATGGGCATCGATGCTGCCTCACGATGCTGACGGTTACAAGAAGGAACCGGCAGGCATTTCGGGAACCGATGCCGGTCCTGCGCTTTTCCGAGAGGAGTCGGCTCATGTCCACAGCGAGCGCCCGTATGGATCGGCGCGCCCTGGGCCTGTTGTACGTGTTGTGCGGAGCGATCTTCCTGGAGGGGATCGACGTGGCGATGCTGAACGTGGCGTTGCCGTCGATCCGGGCCGACCTGGGCCTCTCCACCGGGACGCTGAGCGGCGTGGTGAGCGCGTACGTGCTCGGCTACGGCGGATTCATGCTGCTGGGCGGGCGCGCGGCGGACCTGCTGGGGGCCCGGCGCATGTTCCTGCTGTGGCTGGGGATCTTCCTGCTCTTCTCCGGTCTCGGCGGATTCGCCACTGAGGGCTGGATGCTGCTGGTCGCCAGGTTCGTCACCGGAGTCGCCGCGGCCTTCATGGCGCCGGCCGGCCTGGCCCTGGTCACCGGCGCCTTCCCCGAAGGCCCGCAGCGCACCAAGGCGCTCGGCGTCTACGCCGGGACGGCGGCGGGCGGCTTCTCGCTCGGCCTGGTCGCCGGCGGGCTGCTGGCCTCGCTGGGGTGGAGGTGGGTGTTCTTCGCCCCGGTCATCCTGTCGGCCCTGATCCTGGTGGCCGCCACCGTCCTCATCAAGGGCTCACGCGCCCCCGAGCGTCCGGCGGGCCGTTTCGACCTGGCCGGTACGGTGACCCTCACCGGCGCCATGCTGCTCCTGGTCTACGGGGTGGTCCGCCTGGAGCACCTGGACGGCGACCTCCTCGTCACCTTCGGCGCGTTCGCCGGAGGGCTGGCGCTGCTGGCCGCCTTCATCGTGATCGAACGACGGGTGCGCGACCCTCTGGTACGGCTGGGCATCCTGCGCTCCGGGCCCCTCGTGCGGGCGAACCTGGGCGCGCTGCTGTTCGTCGGCTCCTTCGCCGGCTTCCAGTTCCTCGTCACCCTGTACCTGCAGGAACTGCGCGGCTGGAGCACCCTGCAGACCGGTCTGGCGATGCTGCTGATCGGCATCGACACCGTCCTCGCGCCGACCCTCACCCCACGGCTGGTGAACCGTTTCGGCAACGTCCGGGTGCTGTTCGGCGGGCTCCTGTCCGCGGCCCTGGCCTACGCGCTGTTCCTGCCCGTCGGCCTGGACTGGACGTACGCCGTGATGCTCCCCTCGATGCTGCTGCTGGGCCTCGCCTTCTCCCTGGCCTACGGCCCGCTCACCATGGCGGCGACCGACGGCGTCGACGAGGCCGAGCACGGCCTGGCCGGCGGTCTGCTCTACACGGCGATGCAGTTCGGCACCGCGCTCGGCCTGTCGGCGGTGACGGCGGTCAACGTGGCCGCGCTGGCCGGCGACTCCCCCGCCGACGGGCTGTCCGCCATCCGGTCCGCCCTGGTCGTCCCGCTCGCCGCCACGATCCTCGGCGCGGTCGTCACCGCCTGGGGGTTGCGCACCCGTGGCACGGCCCAGCCCGTGCCCTCTGTCCCCGACCAGTCCCTCGCCTGAGAGAGAACCATGTCCGTACACGTCAGCGAATTCACCGCCGTCCAGGACCAGTTCGACGCCTACATCGGCGACATCGTCTACGCCACCATGACCACCGTCGACAAGCGGGGACGGCCGCGCGCCCGGGTGCTGATCCCGGTGTGGGAGATCGTCGAGGGCCGTCCCCTGGGCTGGCTCGCCACCTACAGGACCCCGGTCAAGGCGGCGCACCTGGCCGGCAATCCGCACACGACGTTCTCGTACTGGAGCCCCCGGCAGAACGCGGTCAGCGTCGACACCGTCGCCGAATGGGTCGACGACCTCGAGGTCAGGCGGCACGTCTGGGATCTCTACCGCAGGACCAGCCCGAAGGGGGCCGGATACGATCTCGGCCGCTTCTGGCCCGGTGGCCCCACCGACCCCGAACTGCACGTGCTGCGCCTGACGCCGTGGCGCGTCCAGGTCATCAGGGGCACGGACCTGCACAGCAAGATCTGGAAGTCCCCCGACGCCGCCTAGTGGCGCCGCAGACCCGCCTGCTCGTCGAGGTGGGCGGTGATGGCGCCGGTGAACAGGGCCGGGTTCTCGAACGGCAGGCCGTGGCCGCCGGGGAGGACGACGTGGGCGGCGTGCGGGATCAGGCGGGCCAGCTCCTGCTGGTGGTGCGGCGGGACGACGCGGTCGTCCGCGCTGGTGAGGAGCAAGGTGGGGGTGGTGACCCGCCCGGCCAGGGTGGTGATGTCGGCGGTCATGTCGGCCCGGGTCTGGCGCAGGAACCCGTCCTCGGCGCCGGCCAGCATCGCGCTGAATCCCGCCGCCGCCTCGGCGAAGTCGCCGGCCGACCGGGAGCGCAGGGTGTCCTCGCCCATGGCGGTGACCTGCAGCAGGCGCGCGAGGAGTTCCCGGTCGACGCTCACCAGCCGCGTCCACAGGTCGAACTGGAACTCCATCCACGGATCCGCCTTCGCCCAGCCGGCGTGGGCCGCCAGGGACAGGACCCGCTCGGGACTCGTCCCGGCCACGGCGGTGGCGACCAGTGCTCCCAGGGAGTGGCCGACAAGGTGGAAGCGGTCGAGGCCGGCGTGGGTGGCCGCGCCGAGCACCTGGGCGACCAGGTCCTCCACGTGGATGGGCCCGGGCGGGGCCACGGTGGCGCCGGAGCCGGTCAGGTCGGGGGCGACCACGGTGAAACGGTCGGCGACGGCCTCGATGAGGGGCCCCCAGTTCGTCTCGCCGGTCGCTCCGGTGCCGTGCACGAGGACCAGGCCCGGTCCGGTGCCGGTGAGCAGATAGTTGACGGTGCTGGTGCCGGCGGTGACGGGTACGTCGACGGTGGGCATGGGTGATGGGTCTCCTTCGGGTTTCTTCTCAGGCGGTGAGGGGCTGCTCGGCACGGGCCGCGGCCGGTCGCCGTACGGTCAGCAGGCGGGCGACGACCAGGGCGCCCAGCAGGGACAGCGCCGCCAGCAGCCACAGGGCGAGGTGAAGGGCGTCGGTGTAGGCGGCGGTCGCGACGTCCACGGCGTGCGGCGCCTGCCCTCCGAGCAGCACGGATGCTTCCCGCATGTCCCCTTGCACCAGGGCGGAGGTCGCGGCCGGGGCGGCGTCCGGGCCGTACCGGCCGGCGAGGCGCGCCTGGGTCACCGCCGACAGCAGCGCGCCCAGCAGCGCGATGGCGACCACCTCGCCGGTGATGCGGAAGGTGTTGAACAGGCCCGCGGCCATCCCGGCCTGCCCGGACGGGACGGCGGAGATCGCGGCGCCGTCCATGACGGCCAGCGAGATCCCGAAGCCCGTGCCGATCAGCAGCAGCGGTACGGCGCGCGAGGCGGCCCCGGCGCCACCGGGCACCAGTGCCAGCAGGGCCGTACCGGCGGCGACCAGCAGCAGGGTCGTCACGAGCGTGCCGCGCTGCGACAGCCGCGTGGCGAGGGCGCCGATGATCGGCGGCATCACCAGGGCGGGGCCGGTGAGCAGCATCAACGTCAGCCCGGCCTGCCCGGCGGTGTAGCCGGAGGTGGCCATGAGGTACGGCGGCAGCACGATGGTCAGGGCGACGAACCCGAAGGCCAGCAGGACCGGCATCGAGGAGATCGCCATGAAGCGCGCCTGCCTAAGCAGCGAAAGGTCCACCAGCGGGTGGGGGTGACGCCGTTCGATCACACCGAACGCGGCCAGCAGCACGGCGCAGGCCGCGAACCCGCCGAGCACCGCCGGGTGGGTCCAGCCGAGCGGCGGTCCTTCGACCACTCCCAGGGTGAACCCGGTCAGGGCCAGGGTGAAGGTCACCGCGCCGCCCCAGTCCATCGCGCCGCCGGACGGTCGCCGCGATTCGGCGAGCAGCGGTGAGGCCAGCAGGCTCGGCAGCAGCGCGACGGCGGCCAGGCCGAAGAAGGCCCGCCAGCCGAGCGAGGTGACCAGCAGTCCCGCCGTCACCGGCCCGAACGCCAGGCCCAGCCCGAGCGTCGTGCCGAACACCGCGAACGCCCTGTCGCGCGCCGCGCCGGCCGGGAACGCCTGCGCGAGCAACGCACTGCCGCCGGTCGCCGCCGCCGCGGCGCCGACGCCGGCCAGCGCGCGAGCCGCGACGAGGACGGTGACGGCGGAGGCCAGCGCGGCGAGCAGCATGGCCGCGCCGAACAGGGCCAGGCCGCCGGCGAACACCCGCCGTCGTCCGACGCGGTCGGCGAGCGACCCGGTGCTCGCCATGAACGCCGCGAAGGTCAGGAAGAAGGCGTTCACCGTCCACTGCGCGGCCGCCAGCCCGGTGTGCAGGGTCGCCCCGATGGCGGGGAGGGCCTCGGCGGTGCCCGTGGCGGTGACCGGGACGACGAGCATGGCCGCGCTGACCACCCACAGAGTGGTGGAACCTTTCGAGCCCATAAGAGGATTCATCTCCTGATGACCATCAATGCTTTGATGCAAGGCAAAGCCTGTACCGATCGAGCGCGTCACGTCAAGCCGGGACTGGTAGTGTTCGAGGCAGCATCAGAGTTCTGACGGTCGTCCGTGCGGGAGGTGCGCGTGGGAGCCGACGAGCGGATCCAGGAGGCGGTCGCCTGGCGCCCCGGCATGAGCATCAAACGGGCCGAGCAGGCGCTGATCGCCAAGAAGTCGCAGGTCCTACGGCCATTCGAGCTGACCGTGCCGCAGTACGCCGCGATGTACGCCCTCTCCCTCGCACCGGGGATCTCCGGCGCCAAGCTGGCCCGCTACTGCGCCGTCACGCCGCAGAGCATGACGACGGTGCTGAAGACGCTGGAGTCACGCGGCCTGATCGAGCGCACCCCCTCACCCGACCACGCCCAGGTGCTGGTCACCCGCCTCACCCCCACCGGGCATGACCTGCTGAGCAAGGCCGACGCCGAGGCGGTCGCCGTCGAACGACGCCTGGTGCGGGCGTTCACGCCGGAGGAGGTCGAGCTGCTTCACACCCTCCTCGACCGCGCCATCACCGTGCTCACCGACCCCTCGGCCGAGTGAGCGCCCGCTGGAGAGATCAGCCCTCGGCCGCCGCGGCGAGCCTCTTGAACTCGTCCCAGCGCACACGCGGGCGCGGCAAA
The DNA here is from genome assembly GCF_018531465.1 of Sphaerisporangium fuscum. Taxonomy (GTDB): domain Bacteria; phylum Actinomycetota; class Actinomycetes; order Streptosporangiales; family Streptosporangiaceae; genus Sphaerisporangium; species Sphaerisporangium fuscum. The sequence continues at coordinate 67,016 of NZ_JAHDTF010000017.1, read as the reverse complement.
CCGCGCCGGCGCAGGTAACTTCTGGTGGCCCGGCGGGCATCGCGCAGCGTACGGACGACGTCGCCCGGGCCGCCCGATCCGGCCGGTTCGACGACCTTGCCCGGGACGAGCACCCAGCGGCCGCCCTCGGGGCGGAGCTCGCCGCGGACCAGCGCGTTGCGCATGTTCGCCAGGCGGTCATCGTGGCGGTGCACCAGCAGGGCGGCCGGACCGGCGGCGACCTCGCAGTCCGGCGGCACGTCCACCGCGAAGCCACCCCCCGTCGGCTCCGGCCGTGTCCGTAGCAGCACCGGAGCCCCCGACGGATCCCGCGCGCCGAGCACCGCGCTCGGGAACCGCGCGAGAAGCGCGGCGCCGGGCAGGTCGTCCCCGGCGACACTCCCGCCTTCTCCCTCGGCCGGCGCCAGCGGCGGTCTCACGATCACCTGTGCCGGGGTCACCGTGATGAGCAGCCGCATGTAGTACCAGTCCATGAGCCAGCGGGCGGGCGGGGCGACGTACTTCCGGCTGTCCGGCTGCCGCTCGAACAGCATGGTCCAGTAGTCCTCCAGGCCCGCGGCGCTCGTGACGATCTCCTCCGGGCAGACCGCGGTGCCACCGATGAACACCTGCGGCGCGCCGTCCAGACCGCTGCCCGTCGGATCGGAGAAGAGCAGCGCCACCCGCCCGTCCCGTCGGACGTTGAGAGCCTTCTGCGCGAACGCCAGTGACGTGGTCACCAGCAGGGTGCCGTCGGCCCGCCGCCGCACGGCGGTGGGCCAGGGCAACGGCCCGCCGTCACGACCGAGAGTGGCGAACTCACACGTCCGGTACGCGTCGATCGTGGCCGCGAGCTCCGGGTCCAGGACTGTCACACCCGGCGACAGTAGTCGATGTCGGCTCCCCGTAGGGCATGTCGATAAATGTCAGGCTGAAGTCGCACCCGAGTTAGGCTCGCGCCGGCAGGGACAGTCGCCTCGTGCAGGCGAGCCGGCCGGCCGCCTTGAGGTCGTCGAAGATCAACTGATCCACCGGCGAGACCTTGTCACGATCGGCGTAGGCGAGCCAGACCACCTCTTCGATCTCGCTGCTGGCCGTGAGCGTGCCGTCGTATCGGCGTCGCTCCCGCCCGCCTCCCGCTTGCCACCGGGAATGTAGTAGGCGTCCTTGCCCCGGGATCGGGTGCTGAGGATCCTGCCGCCCTCCAGCCGCACCCACGCGACCTTGTCGATCACCACAGACAACGCTCTTGCCTCCGACTCCCGAAGCATCCGACCGTTCGGGACTTTACCGGTGAACAGGACGACGAGAGAGCACCGGAGCTCGACGAGCCACACGCCACCGAACGGTCGACACGCCTACACCTACCGGATCACCCGGTACGCCAGGTGGGTGACGAGGCTGGTGCCCGAGGGGGTGCCGAGGGGTTCCAAGGTGATGTCTCCGACGTTGTCGAGCAGCCGCTCGCCTCTGCCGAGGATCACGGGCGCGACGTGCAGGCGCAGCTCGTCGATGAGCCCTGCCGCAAGGTACTGGTTCACCGTCTCGGCACCCCCGGCGACGGCGACGTCACGGTCGCCGGCGGCCTCGCGCGCCTCGGCCATCGCCGCCTCGATCCCGTCGGTGACGAAGGTGAACGTCGTGCCGCCCTTCATCGTCAACTGCTCGCGTGCATGGTGGGTGAGGACGAAGACCGGCCCGTGGTACGGCGGCTCGTCGCCCCACCACCCGTTCCAGTCCAGGTCCCAGGCGCCGCGGCCGGGACCGAACATGTTGCGGCCCATGATGAAGGCCCCGGCCGCGGTGATGCCCTCGATCACCTCGGCATGCTGCTCGGGCTCATCGAACATCCACCGGTGCAGGCGATCGCCCACACCCTCGCCGAACGGCTTCTCCAGACTCTGGTGCGGTCCCGCCACGAAGCCGTCGAGGGACATCGCCATGTCACACGTGACCTTGCTCATCTGACTACCTCCTGCGTCTCCGGCGCTGCCTTCAGAAGGAGGTCGGAGCCGTCCACCCGTTCTCTACATGCCGGCCGGAAACTTCTTCAGGACGCGGCCCCTCCCGATCGTCAGAGTGGTGTCGGCGCTTCAGAGACCGGCGGTGACGCGGCTGCTGCCGGCGTCCCTGGCGGGAAGGTACCAGCACGCCCACACTGTCTTGCCCGGCCCCTCGGCGGGGCGCGTCACGCCGTTCTCGTGGGCGAGAGCGGCGACGATGTTCAGACCGCGCCCGTGGACGGCTTCGAGGGCGAGGTTGAGCGGGCGGGGCTGCTCAGGGCCATGGTCGGTGACCCTGACGCACAGCTTGTCGCCCCCGCACCACAACGACAGCCGGATCGGCGGCTCCCCGTACGTGACCGCGTTCGCCAGCAACTCCCCGACGACGAGCACCACGTCGTCGGCCAGCCGGCTCAGACGCCAGTTGCCGAGGACGTCGCCGACCAGCCGACGGGCCTTCCCGATCATCGCCAGATCGTCGGGCAGGTCCCAGCTGACAGCTCGCGGAGAATGCAGGTCTGCATATCGCTTTCCTGCTCCGGACGCCAAGAAGGAGGGCCACGATGCCTACCGCCCACAGCCCGAGCGTGCGTGGACGTCAATTGATCAATGAGCTGAAACGACTGAGGGAGGGCGCCCAACTGACCCAAGCCGAGGTCGCCGAGCACCTTGACTGGCATCCGACCAAGGTCTTCCGCATCGAGACCGGGCGTACCACCCCACACCCCAACGACGTTCGCGCCCTGCTCGATCTGTTCGGGGTAACCGACCAAGGAGAACGCGACGGTCTTCTGCAACTTACTCGGAACGCACGCAAACGCGGATGGTGGTATGCCTATCGCGACATTCTCCCTAGCCAGTACCAGGTGTATATCGGGCTTGAGTCGGAGGCCACCTCGATCCGCAGCTTCGAGCTCGCAGCCGTCAACGGTCTCCTGCAGACGGAGGACTACGCACGCGCCTTGATGGCCAGCGGACCGCAAGAACTCGATACCGAGGAGATCGAACGCCGTGTCGAAGTCCGGATGACCCGGCAGAAGATCCTTGGAAAGTCGGATCGGCCGCAGCTGTGGGTGATCCTCGACGAAGCGGTGCTACGACGACCTGTCGGCGGACCTGATGTCCTGCGCGCCCAGCTGAGCTGCTTACTTGAGGCATCCGAGCAGGCGAAGACGACCATCCAGGTGATCCCCTTCAAGGTGGGCGGTCATCCTGGCATGATCGGCCCCTTCACCTTGCTGAATTTCCCCGAGCCGAGCGACCTGGACATCGTCTACATGGAGACGATCGCTGGAAACCTCTATGTAGAGGAGTCGGACGAGGTCGGCCATTATGCAACGGCATTTGACCACCTGCGAGCCGAGGCCCTTAGTGTCCGGGAAACGCGGGATATGCTCAATGCGGTGATGCATGAGCTCGAATGACAAGCACGAGGAGGCTCGGATTGCCTGAGCAAGGCTTACCTGCCGCCGTCTGGCGTAAGAGCACGCGCAGTCAGCAAAATGGCGCGTGTGTCGAGGCCGCCTTCTTGAGCACAGCGGTCGCTGTCCGTGACTCCAAGGACCCCCACGGCCCCCAATTGATCCTGACCAAGGACCAATGGCGTGCCTTCGTCCAAGAACTGAAGCAGGGCAGCTTTCGAGCCGACTCCGGCCGTTGACCGGCCCAGCGAGGAACCAGTTCCTTGTAGGGGATCGAACAGGGCCAGATCGGGGAGCGCGAGGGGATTGCCCCTCGCCTGGGGGTCGAAGGGGGCGTGAGCCCCCTGGGAAACACAGCCCCGAGCGGAGCGAGGGACCTTACGGTGTGAGGCGCATTTCCAGTAGCTGCCCCGGCCAGTCGCCGACCTTGAAGGGGTCCGTTCGGGTGAAGCCCTGGGATTCGTAGTACTTGACCAGGCGGCCGTCGTCGCCGGCGTAGCAGTCGACCCGCAGCAGCGGCAGGCCCTGTTCGACCGCTTCCTCCCTGGCCCGGCGCAGGAGCGCGGAGCCCACTCCCCTCCCGGCGAAGGCCTGGTCGATCACGAGCACCCGGACGTACAACTCGGGCTCGGCGGCCGGGGGCACGTACGGCATGGCCGATCCGACCACCAGGCACCCGGCAGGACGGCCGTCTACCTCGGCGATTCGCATCCCACCGGACGAGGCCTGGTCGGTGACCAGCTCGATCCGCTCGGGGAGCTGCGAGAAGGGCACGCTCCCCCACTGCCCTGTACGCCCCTGCCCGACCAGCCACGCCACGGCACTGTCGAACATCTTCAGTACGGCCGGCACATCCCGGACATCACCAATACGGATCTTCACGCCATGGATCCTATTTCGGTGCATGCGAAGGGATCGAAGGACTCGGGCCATATACCACCCGGCCCACAAGGAGCCGGGTGGTATATGGCTTACAACTAGCAGGAGGGGGCGCGAGCCCTTTGGGAAGAACAGTCCCGGACGAATACGGCGAGAGCCGCACCCCAAGGGGTACGGCTCTCGCCAGGGCCGGGAGTGTTACTTCGCGGCCTTCAGGTAGTCGCGGTTCATGCGGGCGATCACGTCCAGGGAGATGCCCTTGGGGCAGACCGCGGTGCACTCGCCGGTGTTGGTGCAGCCGCCGAAGCCCTCGGCGTCCATCTGCTCGACCATGGCCACCGCGCGGCCGTCCCGCTCGGGCTGTCCCTGCGGGAGGAGGCCCAGGTGGGTGATCTTGGCGGCGGTGAACAGCGACGCCGACCCGTTCGGGCAGGCCGCGACGCAGGCGCCGCAGCCGATGCAGGTGGCGGCGTCGAACGCGTCGTCGGCGTCCTCCTTCTTCACCGGGACGCTGTGGGCGTCCGGCGCCGAGCCCGCGGGCACGGAGATGAAGCCGCCGGCCTGGATGATGCGGTCGAAGGCGCTGCGGTCGACGACCAGGTCCTTGACCACGGGGAACGGCGCGGCCCGCCACGGCTCGATGGTGATCGTGGCGCCGTCCTCGAAGTGCCGCATGTGCAGCTGGCAGGTCGTGGTGGCGCGCTGCTCGCCGTGCGCCACGCCGTTGATGACCATGCCGCACATGCCGCAGATGCCCTCGCGGCAGTCGTGGTCGAAGGCGACCGGGTCGTCGCCCTCCAGGATGAGCCGCTCGTTCAGGACGTCGAGCATCTCGAGGAAGGACATGTCGGGCGAGACGTCCTTGACCTCGTACGTCACCATCCGCCCGCTGTCGGAAGGCCCGTTCTGCCGCCAGACCTTCAGGGTGAGGTTCACTTGTAGCTCCGCTGGGTCATCTTGACGTACTCGTACTCGAGCTCTTCCTTGTGCAGCACCGGCGTGCCGTCGGGGTTGTGCTCCCAGGCGGCGACGTAGGCGAAGTTGTCGTCGTCGCGCAGCGCCTCGCCGTCCTCGGTCTGCGACTCGGCCCGGAAGTGGCCGCCGCACGACTCGGTGCGGTGCAGCGCGTCCAGGCACATCAGCTCGGCCAGGTCGAAGAAGTCGGCGACGCGGCCGGCCCGCTCCAGGGCCTGGTTGAGGCCCTCCTCGTCACCGGGGACCTTGACGTTGTTCCAGAACTCCTCGCGGAGTTCGGGGATGCGCTCCAGGGCCTTGCGCAGGCCCTCCTCGGTGCGCTCCATGCCGCAGTAGTCCCACATGAGCTTGCCCAGCTCACGGTGGTAGGAGTCGGCGGTGCGGGTGCCGTTGACCGACAGCAGGCGGCCGATCTTGCCGGTGACCTGCCCGATCGCCTCGTCGACGTCCGCCTGGTCGACCTCGCCGAACGGCCCGGCGGCCAGGTAGTCGCCGACCGTGGTCGGCAGCACGAAGTACCCGTCGGCCAGGCCCTGCATCAGCGCGGACGCGCCGAGGCGGTTGGCGCCGTGGTCGGAGAAGTTGGCCTCGCCGATCACGAACAGGCCGGGGATGGTCGACTGCAGGTCGTAGTCGACCCACAACCCGCCCATCGTGTAGTGGACGGCCGGGTAGATGCGCATCGGCCGGGTGTAGGGGTCCTCGCCGGTGATGCGCTCGTACATCTCGAAGAGGTTGCCGTACTTCTTCTCGACGGCCTCCTTGCCGAGCCGCGCGATGGCGTCGGCGAAGTCGAGGTAGACGCCGAGCCCGCCGGGGCCGACGCCGCGTCCCTCGTCGCAGACGTTCTTGGCGGCGCGGGAGGCGATGTCACGCGGCACCAGGTTGCCGAACGCCGGGTAGATCCGCTCGAGGTAGTAGTCGCGCTCGTCCTCGGGGATGTCGCCGGGCGCGCGGTCGTCGCCCTTCTTCAGCGGCACCCACACGCGGCCGTCGTTGCGCAGCGACTCCGACATCAGGGTCAGCTTCGACTGGTAGTCGCCGCTGACGGGGATGCAGGTCGGGTGGATCTGCGTGTAGCACGGGTTGCCGAAGTACGCCCCGCGCTTGTGCGCCCGCCAGATGGCCGTGGTGTTGCAGCCCTTGGCGTTGGTCGACAGGAAGAACACGTTGCCGTACCCGCCGGTCGCCAGGACGACGGCGTCGGCGAGGTGCGTCTCGATCTCGCCGCTCACCAGGTCGCGGACGATGACGCCGCGCGCCCGCCCGTCGCTGACGACCAGGTCGAGCATCTCGTGGCGGGTGTGCATCTCGACGGTGCCGGCCGCGATCTGCCGCTCCAGGGCCTGGTAGGCGCCGAGCAGGAGCTGCTGGCCCGTCTGGCCACGGGCGTAGAAGGTACGCGAGACCTGCGCGCCGCCGAAGGAGCGGGTGTCGAGCAGGCCGCCGTACTCACGGGCGAAGGGGACGCCCTGGGCGACCGCCTGGTCGATGATGTTCACGCTGACCTGGGCGAGCCGGTAGACGTTCGACTCGCGGGCGCGGAAGTCGCCGCCCTTGACGGTGTCGTAGAACAGCCGGTAGATCGAGTCGCCGTCGCCGCGGTAGTTCTTGGCCGCGTTGATGCCGCCCTGGGCGGCGATGGAGTGCGCGCGCCGGGGCGAGTCCTGGTAGCAGAACGACTTGACCTTGTAGCCGAGCTCGCCGAGGGTGGCGGCGGCGGAGCCTCCGGCGAGGCCGGTGCCGACGACGATGACGGTGAGCTTGCGCTTGTTTGCCGGATTGACCAGCTTGGCGGAGAAACGGCGCTTGTCCCAGCGGTCCTCGATGGGGCCCTCGGGCGCCTTGGTGTCGCGGATCGGGTCGCCGACGGTGTAGTTCACTTGATTGCTCCGATCATGATCGCGACGGGAGCGGCCAGGAAGCCGATGACGAGCACGACGGAGAAGACCGCCGCGGCGGCCTGCAGGGTGTGCCGCCGGCGCCCGTTGGTGAGGCCGAGGGTCTGGAACGCGCTCCACAGCCCGTGGCGCAGGTGGAGGCCGATCATGGCCATGGCGAGGACGTAGAACGCGGTCACCCACCAGCGCGACGGCTGGAAGCCCGCCACCATGCGGTCGAACGCCGTGGCGTCGTAGCCCTTGGGGTTGACCGCCCCGAAGGTCATGTCGAGCAGGTGCCAGATGACGAAGAGGAAGATCGTGATGCCGCCGTACCGCATGATGTGGGTGGCGTAGCCGCCGGCCTGCGACTTGCGCTTGGCGGCGTACTTCACCGGCCGCGCCTGGGCGGCCCGGCGGGCGAGCGACACCGCGGACCAGATGTGCAGCACCACCGCGGCGAACAACACGATCTCGGTGATGGTGAGCACGGTGCGGCGGGGCACCGCGGGCTCGCCGACGGTGCGCAGCCACTCGGCGTAGTCGTTGAAGGAGTCGCCGCCGAGGAAGATCTTCAGGTTGCCCAGCATGTGAAGGATCAGGAAGATCACCAGCGCTGCGCCGGTGACCGCCATGACGGCCTTCTTGCCGTTGGACGACCGGAACAGGCTCGGGAACCCCTGCCGTCTGCCGCGCGTTGGCGTCTTGGTGGGCACGGCTCGCGGCGTCACCACCGCGGTGGCCCTGCCACGGTCAATCGTCGATGTCACAGCTTTCGACGTTAGGTAAGGGTGACGTAAGCGTCCAAGTCATGATGGGCGTCGTTCCCATAGCCAGAGGCTATGCCCCATGGCTCGGCGCGGACTCGCGGCTTTCGCGAGGGCCACGGTGCGAGCAATCTCACACACCCGACCCCACGAGGGGCTGTTTCCGGCGGCCCCGTACCCTTTGAGACGTGCAGCTACAGCAACTCGCTTCCTTCGTGGCTGTGGCGGAGACCTCACACTTCACGCACGCGGCGGAACGGATGCGGCTCGCCCAGCCGTCGCTCAGCAAGCAGATCAAGGCTCTGGAGACGGAGCTGGGCGCGCCGCTGTTCAGCCGGGCGCGCGGCAACGTCACGCTGACCCCGGCCGGGGAGGCGCTGCTCCCCCTGGCGCGCCGGATGCTGGCGGACGCCGACACGGCCCGCCGCGAGGTGGCCGAGCTCGCGGGCCTGCGCCGCGGCAGGGTTCGGCTCGGCGCGACCCCTTCCCTGTGCGCCGGCCTGATGGCCGAGGCGCTGGCGCGCTACCACCGCGACTATCCCGGCATCGACCTGCTGGTCGAGGAGGGCGGCTCCCGCGACCTGGTGCGCGACCTCGCGCGGGGCCAGCTCGACCTGGCGCTGATCATCCTGCCCCTGCAGAGCAACGATCCGTCCCTCGTGACCGAGGAGATCCTCAAGGAGAACCTCGTGGTCGCCTGCCCGGCGCAGACCCGGGGCCGCAAGCCGTACGTGCGCATCGCCGACCTGCGCGGGCGGTCGCTGGTGATGTTCCGCCGGGGGTACGACCTGCGCGAGGCGACGTTGAGCGCCTGCCGGCAGGCGGGCTTCGAGCCGCGCTTCGCGGTGGAGGGCGGGGAGATGGACGCGGTGCTCCGCTTCGTGGAGGTGGGGCTGGGGGTGGCGGTGGTGCCGTCGATGGTGCTCGATGGACGGCCGGGGCTGGCGGGCATCCCGCTGGCCCCGCCCGGGCTGCGGCGCACCATCGCGCTCGCCCACCGCAAGGACGTCGAGCCCATCCGGGCGGCTCAGGCGTTCCGCGCTACGCTGCTCTCGTATCTGACCGAGGCCGAGGAGGAGGGATCGCTGCCGCAGGGCGTCGAACTGGTGCGTCTGCCCGCCACGTGACCAGCCGTTCCATCCCCAGCAAGCGCCTCTTTGACATGCTTCACACCTATAAGGATCCATTCTGTAGAGCCATGCGTCCGGCCGACTTTCGCTATATCGTGCATGGCGACAGGCAAGGTCAACCATCACTTCACAAGAGGCACCAGTGACCGCGCTCCCGCCCGGCATGCCGGCGGCGCCGACCGAGATGCAGACGATCCTCCTCATCGAGGACGACGCGGGTGACGCGTTTCTGGTCGAAGAGCTGCTGGCCGGAACGGCCACGCCTCCGAAGATCATTTGGGCCCGCAGCCTCGCCGAGAGCCGCGAACGGCTGACCGACGAGGTCCAGTGCGTCGTGGTCGACCTCTCCCTTCCGGACGCCACCGGGCTCGACGCCCTGCATCAGGTCATCGCGATGGCGCCCGATACCGCCGTTCTCGTGCTGACCGGCCTCGACGACGCCCACGTCGGCGTCGAGGCCGTCGCGGTCGGCGCCCAGGACTACCTTGTCAAGCAGGACGTCGACGAGCGTCTGCTCGCCCGCGCCATCAGCTACGCCATCGAACGCAAGCGCGCCGACCTCGCCCAGCGCAAGCTGGTCGACGCCCAGCGGCTCAGCCACGAGAACGCCCGCCTGGAGCACGGCCTGCTGCCCGTGCCGCTGATGAGGCAGGCCCTCAGCTCCGACGGCTTCCTCCACCAGGCCCGTTACCTCCCCGGCCGCCGCCAGGCCCTGCTCGCGGGCGACTTCTGGGACACCGTGCAGACCCCCGACGGCGCGCTGCACGTCGTCATCGGCGACGTCTGCGGCCACGGCCCCGACGAGGCCGCTCTCGGCGTCGCCCTGCGCATCGCCTGGCGCACGCTCGTGCTCGCCGGTCACACCGGGGGTGACCTGCTGGCCACCCTCGACAGGGTGCTGCGCCACGAGCGCAAGTCCCCCGAGATCTTCACCACGATGTGCACGGTGATGATCGACGCCGACCTCAGCCACGCGCGGCTCCACGTCGTCGGGCACCCGCCGCCGCTGTTCGTCCGCGGCGGGGTGCGCGAGGGGGTTCTGGGTGCCGTGCCCGGCGCGCCGTCCGGGCCGCCGCTCGGGATCTTCAGCGACATCGACTGGGCGGCGATCGACCTCCCGCTCGGCGACGACTGGGCCCTGCTGCTCTACACCGACGGCCTGATCGAGGCCACGGTCGGCGGCGGGCCCGACCTGCTCGGCACCGAAGGCCTCATGCGTCTCATCCGCGAGCACGGCGAGATCGACCTCGACCGGATCATCACATCCGTGCAGGAGATGCATCGGGACGCGCTGAGCGACGACCTCGCCGCCGTACTCGTCGCCCGGAGGGCCAAGTGAAGTGGACGACCGGAGGCCGGCCGTGACCGATCTCGCCCCGCTGCCCCCGCCCGCGCCACCCAAAGGCTTCGGACGGCTCCCGCTGGTCCGCTGGTTCCTCATCGCCGGGCTGCTGGCCACGCTCGCCATCGCCCTGGTAGGGGGCCTGACCGTGGCGACGGTCAACAACCTGAACGCCGCCCGTCAGTCCGTGGTCGACGTGATCGACCCGGCCGTCCTGCGCACCCTGGAGGTCTCCACCGCGCTGACGAGCCAGGAGAACTCCATCCGCACCTACGCGCGCACCAACGACGAGCAATACCTCGCCGACTACAGGCAGGGTGTGCGGGCGGAGGCCACGGCGGCGGCCCACCTCGAGCGGCTGGCGGACATGATCCCCGGCTCGACGGCGCGGGACGACCTCGACCGCCTGACGTCCGCCTCCGCCGCCTGGCGCCGCGACTACGCCGACGTCGTCATCGCCAAGGTGCCCACGCTCAAGACCAGCACCGCGACGACGTACGCCCCGGTGAACAACGACCGCTTCACGAAGGTCCAGGACGAGCTGGCCTCGCTGCAGAACGACCTGGCCCGCCTGCACGACCTCGGCAGCAAGCAGATGGACCGGCACTGGCGGACGTTCACGATCGTGCTGATCCTCATGGCCGTGGTCCTGGTGGCCACCGCGGTGACGCTGACGCTCATCGTCAGGTACATCGTGCTGCGGCCGATCTCGCGTCTCACCCTCCAGGTCCGGGAGGTGGCGGGCGGCGACTTCGATCACACGCTGCACGTCGACCGTCCCGCCGAGCTCTCGGAGCTGTCCGGCAACGTCGACGCCATGCGCCGGCGCATCGTACGGGAGTGGCGCCGCACCGCCGAAGCCCAGCGGATGCTCTCCGACCAGGCCCTGGAGCTGCGCCGCTCGAACGCCGAGCTGGAGCAGTTCGCCTATGTCGCCAGCCACGACCTGCAGGAGCCGCTCCGCAAGGTCGCGAGCTTCTCCCAGATGCTGGAGCAGAGGTACGGCGACAAGCTCGACGACCGCGGCAAGCAGTACATCGCCTTCGCCGTCGACGGTGCCAAGCGCATGCAGTTGCTCGTCAGCGACCTGCTCGACCTGTCACGGGTGGGCCGCGTGGGCGGCGAGAAGGCCGAGACCGACATGCAGAAGGTCGTGGACGCCGCGACCGGGAACCTCTCGGCGCAGATCGAGGACACCGGCGCCACCGTCTCCTACCAGGACCTGCCGCCGGTCTTCGGCAACCGGGTGCTGCTCACCCAGCTGTTCCAGAACCTCATCGGGAACGCCCTGAAGTTCCGCTCCCAGGATCCCCCTCGGGTCGAGATCACCGCGACCCGGCAGGACGACATGTGGGAGTTCGCCTGTGCCGACAACGGGATAGGCGTCGACACCAAGTACGCTGATCGGATCTTCCTGATCTTCCAGCGGCTGCACCCGCGCGACGTCTACCCCGGCACGGGCATCGGGCTGGCGCTGTGCAGGAAGATCGTCGAGTACCACGGCGGGAAGATCTGGCTGGACGACCCCGATCCCGAGAGGCCGGGCACCACGTTCCGCTGGACCCTGCCCGCGATCCCTGGAGACAACCATGGATGACTACCGCTTCATCGACGTCCTCCTCGTGGAGGACGACCCGGGGGACGTCCTGCTGACGCGGGAGGCCTTCGAGCACAACAAGGTCCACAACAAGCTGCACGTCGTCAGCGACGGCGAGCAGGCCCTGGCGTTCCTGCGCCGCGAGGGCGAGTACGCCGGGGTGCCGCGCCCCGGCCTGATCCTGCTCGACCTCAACCTCCCCCGCAAGGACGGCCGCGAGGTCCTGGAGGACATCAAGGCCGACCCCGACCTGCGCAGCATCCCGGTGGTGGTGCTCACGACCTCCGAGGCCGAGGAGGACATCCTGCGCAGCTACAGCCTCCACGCCAACGCCTACGTATCGAAGCCGGTTGACTTCGACCAGTTCATCCGGGTCGTGCGCCAGATCGACGACTTCTTCGTGACAGTCGTGAAACTCCCAAGGAATGGTCAGCTCTCGGAAAGCTGACAGCGACGTGACGGGAATCACACCAGGTCAGTCGAAAAAGTGAGTGACCCTCCTCACACATAGCTCTCCAGCCGTCGTAACGTAGACCCCCACCGAGGCACGCGCGCGGCTTGTGTGATCGGCGCGACCTGACGCGCGCGGCACCCAGTCGAACGTGAGAAGCCCGGACCCCGCACGCCTGACGCGGAAGGGGTCCGCGGGAGGTGGAGAGTTCTCCGATGACCCAGACAACGGCCGGCCGGCCGGCCAGCGAGCCGTCGCAGAGAAAGCAGCGGGCCCAGATCAAGGCGCGCACCCTGCGAACGGACCGATGGTGGTTGGCCCCGGCCATCACATTCGCGGCGCTCGCGTCGTTTCTCGTCTACGGACTTTGGGCGGTCTTCGACAAGAGTTACTTCGTCGAACCTTACATCGCCCCCTTCTCGTCGCCCTGCCTGACCCCGGCGTGTCCCGAAGGGGCGCGCTTCCTCGGGCTGACGATCGTCGGCGACTGGTGGCCGCTGCCGCCCGGCTTCCTGATCCTGGGCCTGCCGGCCGGTTTCCGGCTCACCTGTTACTACTACCGCAAGGGGTACTACCGCGCGTTCTGGCTCTCGCCGCCGGCCTGCGCGGTGGCCGAGCCGCACAAGAAGTACACCGGTGAGACCCGCCTCCCGCTGATCCTGCAGAACATCCACCGCTACTTCTTCTACGGCGCCGTGCTGATCGCCCTGGTGCTCACCTGGGACGCGGTACTGGCGCTGCGCGACGCCCACGGCAACTGGGGCCACGTCGGCCTCGGCACCGTGATCCTCTGGATCAACGTGGTGCTGATCTGGTCGTACACGCTGAGCTGCCACTCCTGCCGCCACATCACCGCCGGACGGCTCAACCACTTCTCCAAGCACCCCGTGCGCTACAAGATGTGGACCTTCGTCTCGCGGCTCAACTCCCGGCACATGCTGCTGGCCTGGCTCTCCATGTACTCCGTGATGCTGGCCGACCTGTACGTGCGGCTCGTCGCCAAGGGCATCATCAACTTCCCGTTCGCTTAAGGATCGATCACCAGTGGAAATCGAGCGTCACGAATACGACGTCGTCGTCATCGGAGCGGGCGGCGCCGGTCTCCGGGCGGCTATCGAGGCCCGGCAGCAGGGCAAGCGAACGGCCATCGTCTGCAAGTCGCTGTTCGGCAAGGCCCACACGGTCATGGCCGAGGGCGGCGCCGCCGCGGCCATGGGCAACGTCAACCCGTCCGACAACTGGATGGTGCACTTCCGCGACACCATGCGCGGCGGCAAGTTCCTCAACAACTGGCGGATGGCCGAGCTGCACGCCAAGGAGGCGCCGGACCGCGTCTGGGAGCTGGAGGCCTGGGGCGCGCTGTTCGACCGCACCAAGGACGGCAAGATCAGCCAGCGTAACTTCGGCGGCCACGAGTACCCTCGCCTCGCCCACGTCGGCGACCGCACCGGCCTGGAGCTGATCCGCACCCTCCAGCAGCGGGTCGTCGCCCTCCAGCAGGAGGACGAGAAGCTCCACGGCGACCCCGAGGCGTACATCAAGGTCTTCGCCGAGTGCACGATCACGCGGCTGCTCAAGGAGTCCGCGGCCGAGGACGCCCCGATCAGCGGCGCCTTCGGCTACTGGCGCGAGACCGGCAGGCTCATCTGCTTCGACGCGCCCGCGGTCGTCCTCGCCACCGGCGGCATCGGCAAGTCGTACACCGTCACCTCCAACTCCTGGGAGTACACCGGTGACGGGCACGCCCTCGCGCTGCTGGCCGGCGCGAAGCTGATCAACATGGAGTTCATCCAGTTCCACCCGACCGGCATGGTGTGGCCGCCGTCGGTGCGCGGGATCCTCGTCACCGAGTCGGTGCGCGGCGACGGCGGGGTGCTGCGCAACTCCGAGGGCAAGCGGTTCATGTTCGACTACATCCCCGAGGTGTTCAAGGACAAGTACGCCACCACCGAGGAGGAGGCCGACCGCTGGTACGACGACCAGGCCAACAACCGGCGTCCCCCGGAGTTGCTGCCGCGTGACGAGGTGGCCCGCGCCATCAACTCGGAGGTGAAGGCCGGCCGCAACTCGCCGCACGGCGGGGTGTTCCTCGACGTGTCGAGCCGGCTCCCGGCCGCCGAGATCGTCAAGCGGCTGCCGTCGATGCACCACCAGTTCAAGGAGCTGGCCGACGTCGACATCACCGCCGAGCCCATGGAGGTCGGGCCGACCTGCCACTACATCATGGGCGGCGTGGAGGTCGACGCCGACACCGGCGCCTCCTCGGTGCCGGGCCTGTTCGCCGCCGGCGAGGTGTCGGGCGGCATGCACGGCTCCAACCGTCTGGGCGGCAACTCCCTGTCCGACCTGCTGGTGTTCGGCCGCCGGGCCGGCGCCGGCGCCGCGGCGTACATCGACGGCCTCGCCGCGCGGCCCGTCGTCTCCGACGCGACGCTGCGGGAGGCCGAGGCCGAGGCCACCTCACCGCTCAACCGGACCGGGGGGGAGAATCCTTACGAGGTCCACCACGAGCTTCAGCGCACCATGAACGACCTCGTCGGCATCATCCGCAAGGCCGAGGAGATCAAGCAGGCCCTGGAGGTCGTCGAGAAGCTCAAGGAGCGGGCGGCCAACGCCGGAGCGCCCGGCGGGCGCATCTACAACCCCGGCTGGCACCTCGCGCTCGACCTGCGCAACATGCTGCTGGTGTCGGAGTGCGTCGCCCGCGCGGCGCTGCTGAGGGAGGAGAGCCGCGGCGGCCACACCCGCGACGACTTCCCCGCGATGTCGTCGGAGTGGCGGCGCAAGCTGCTGCAGGTCGGCCTGACCGCCGGCGGTGAGGTCACCGTCGAGGAGAAGATCCAGCCTCCGATGAGGGAGGACCTGATCAAACTGTTCGACCGGGCGGAGCTCAGTAAGTACGTCACCCCCGAAGAGCTGGCGGACTACGACGCGCTCGTTAAGGAGTCCTGATGGGTTACAAGGCCAAGTTCCGCGTCTGGCGCGGCGAGGGCGGCGAGGGCAAGCTCGAGGACTTCGTCGTCGAGGTCAACGAGGGCGAGGTCGTCCTCGACGTCATCCACAGGTTGCAGGCCACGCAGGCCCCGGACCTGGCGGTCCGCTGGAACTGCAAGGCCGGCAAGTGCGGCTCGTGTTCCATGGAGATCAACGGCAGGCCGCGCCTCGGCTGCATGACCCGGATGTCGACGTTCACCGAGGACGAGACCATCACGGTCACGCCGATGCGCACCTTCCCCGTCATCAAGGACCTGGTGACGGACGTGTCCTTCAACTACCAGAAGGCGCGCGAGATCCCGTCGTTCACCCCGCCGGAGAACGTCAAGCCGGGCGAGTACCGCATGCAGCAGATCGACGTCGAGCGGTCCCAGGAGTTCCGCAAGTGCATCGAGTGCTTCATGTGCAACAACGTCTGCCACGTGATCCGTGACCACGAGGAGAACAAGCAGGCCTTCGCGGGCCCGCGCTTCCTCATGCGGATCGCCGAGCTCGACATGCACCCCTACGACGTGGCCGACCGCAAGAACGCCGCGCAGGAGGAGCACGGCCTCGGCTACTGCAACATCACCAAGTGCTGCACCGAGGTCTGCCCCGAGCACATCAAGATCACCGACAACGCGCTGATCCCGATGAAGGAGCGTGTCGTCGACCGCAGGTACGACCCGCTGGTGTGGCTCGGTAACAAGATCTTCAAGCACTCCAGCTCGTCCACCTCGAAGTCGAGCTGACACGGGGGGCGCCGGAGGCCCGCTCCGGCGCCCCTTCCGTCAGCACGCTCCCGCGCACCAGGGTGGGACGCCCTTGGGTCACCTTGCTCCGTGGACCAGGGCCGTGATGTCGGCGAACAGCCGGTCCTGAGCGGCGGCCGCCTCCGGAGAGGTCAGGTCCATGCCCTGGATGAAGCCGTGCGTCAGCCCGGCCTCCTGCCGGTGCACCACCCGCACTCCCGCCTGCGCCAGCCGCCGCGCGTAGGCGTCCCCTTCGTCACGCAGCGCGTCGTGCTCGGCGGTCACGATGATCGTGTCGGGCATGCCGCGCAGGTCCGGCGCCAGCAGCGGGCTCGCCTCCTCGCGCACGGCCTCCTCGGGCGTCCACTGCGTGACGGCCCAGGTCAGGAAGTCGGCGTCGAGGGCGTAGCCGGATCCCTTCTCCTCGATGCTGGGCTGTGACAGCGTCAGGTCGGTGTTGGGACAGATCAGGATCTGCACGGCGGGCAGCGGCTCTCCGGCGTCCCGCAGCCGAAGGCAGGCCATGGTCGCCAGGTGGCCGCCCGCGCTGTCGCCCGCCACCGCCACGGGCCGGGCCTCGCGCAGCACCTCCACCACGTCCTCGACGGCCGCCGGGTACGGATGCTCGGGCGCCAGGCGGTAGTCGACGGCGAGGACCTCCACGTCGCAGGCGTCGGCGATGCGCCGGCACGTGCGGTCGTGGGTGTCGAGGTCACCGATCACCCACGCACCGCCGTGAACGTACACCACCAGGGGCCGTTCGTCGTCGGACGGCCGGTAGTGCCGCAGCGGCACGCCGTTCGCCCCCCGGAGGTCCTCCACGCCGGCCAGCGCGGGGCCCCGGGGGCGGGCGCCGGCCCGCCTGCGTGTCCCGTCGCGGAGTTCGGACAGGTTGGGAACGGTCACGGGCTCTCGTTTCTGATGATCGGACGGATGGTCAGCGGGAGACGGGCTCGACTCAACGTAGGGCACTCGATGTCGATCTGGGTATGCGCCGGATAGGCGTGGTCGGTGAAGTGCGCGTGGAAGACCTCGGCGATGCCCGGCACCGGAGGCCGCCAGGCCTTGATCGTCGTCGGCGGGCGGTGGGCGACCATGCCAGAAACGTACAAGACGGACGGCAGACGAGCGGGCCAGGCACGTCACACCAGCCGAAACCACCCCTGTTGAGGTGGCGCCCGTTCGAAAGGCATGTCACATGCCCCTCTCTCTTGATCCCGTCAACATCAGCGACAAGCTCTCCCAGTTCAGCGAGTTGTGGACGCAGAAGAAGATCGCGGACCTCAACGACTACGAGATCAAACTCGCCAAGCTGAAGGGGAATTCGTCTGGCATACCCACCCGGGGACCGACGAGCTGTACCTGGTCATCAGCGGCCGGCTCACGATCCGGCTGAGGAAGGGGGACGTCGTACTGGAACCCGGCCAGCTGTATGTGGTGCCCCGCGGCGTCGAGCACTGTCCGGTGGCCGAGGAGGAGACCGCCATCCTGCTGGTGGAGCCTCTGGGAACGCTCAACACAGGTGACGCGGGAGGGCCGATGACCAAGATCACCGAATCCCTTGGCTAGCCGGTCGGGCCGTTTTCGTGGCCTCACTCTCACAGGTAACCGCCGTTGACGCGCAGGACCTGCGCGTTGACCCAGGACGCCTCGGGGCTGAGCAGGTGGACGATGGCCTCGGCGACCTCCTCGACCTCGCCGAGGCGCCGCAGGGGGACCTGGTCCGCCATGCGACGCAGGTCCTGGTCGGTCTTGCCCGCCCGGAACGTCGGGGTGTCCAGCAGGCCAGGGGCGACGGCGTTGACCCTGACGCCGCGCGATCCGAGTTCCTTGGCCAGCACGCGGGTCAGCGCCTCGACGCCGGCCTTGGCCGCCAGCGTCAGGCCGAGGCCCGGGAATCCGACGGCGACCGCGGAGGAGGAGACGTTGACGATGCCGCCGCCGGGGCGCAGACGGCCGGCGGCCTCCTGCATGCAGTAGAGCGACCCGAGGAGGTTGACGCCGATCTGCTCGGCGACCAGGGCGTCGTCGCTGTCGGCGACGGACCGGACCGCGCTGGCTCCGGCGCAGGTGACGAGGGCGTCGATGCCGCCGAACGCCTCCTGCGCGCGATCGAACAGGGCACCGACGTCGGACCGGCGCGTGACGTCCGCTCGGACGGCGATCGCCGCACCGCCGCCCTCCCGTATCACGGTGGCGGTCTCCGCGGCCCGGTCGGCGCCGTGGCGGTAGGCGACGGCCACGTTCCAGCCCTTACGCCCGAGGCGTTCGCACACGCCGCGGCCGATGCCGGAGGAACCGCCGGTCACGATCACTGTGGTTGTCATGGCAACCCAGCGAACCACAAGCGTGGTTGCCATGACAACCTATGCTGGTGCCATGAACGCGCTCAGCAGTGACGACCTCGCGGTATGGCACGCCTGCAAGACCCTCGGCATGGTGGTCACCCGCCGCGTCATCACGGACATCACCGCCGGCACCGGGCTGTCCGGCACCGACTACGGCGTCATCTACCGGTTGGAGGACCACGGCGGGAGCCTGGGCCAGCAGGCCCTGACCGAATCCATGCAGCTGACCAAGGGGGCGATGTCCCATCAGCTGACCCGCATGACCGAGCGTGGCCTGGTCCACCGCGAGAAGGGGCCGACCGGCACCACCGTGCTGCTCACCGAACACGGACGCGCCATGCTCCACCAGGCCCGGCCGGTCCACGCCAGAGCAGTGCGCGAGCACCTGCTCGACCGGCTGTCCCCCCAGGACCGCGAGGCTCTGCTGCGCATGGCGGCGCTCCTGACCGACCGGTGACCAGCGCTGGTTGAGGCCGGGCAGTCCCGACGGGTTGTTGAAGACCAGGTGGCCGTCGCCGGCAGCCGTGACGAGAACCAGATGGCCGCCGCGATCAGGAGGCCTGCGGTCGGGCCACCGGATGGTGTGGTGCACCGAGGCCATGACGAGCGCGCCGTCCTGGACGGACTCCCCCAGTTCCTCACGGCTCAGGCTGCCCCGCCCCTCGGCATGGATGCCGAACCTCTCGGAGATCCAGCGGACGAACGGCGCGTAGATCAGACCGTCCACACCGGTCTTCCGCCGGACGGCCACCCGGTCATGATGGCACGCGGCCCGCATCCGGATTCCTACGGCGACGGAAGATGCAACAGTTCGCCCCTCGGCGCTCTCTGAGTGGTGACGGATATGACGAAGGGCGGAGGCAGTTGGACGCAGATCCGCGGTTCGCGGGGTTCGTCGCCGAACGTGGCGAGGCGCTGTTGCGCTACGGCTACGTGCTGGCCGGCAACCCGCACGACGCGGCCGACCTGGTGCAGGAGGCGCTGCTGAAGCTACGCGCCGCCTGGCCGAGGCTACGGGCCGAAGAGAACGCCGAGAAGTACGTGCGCACGACCATGGCCAGGATGCACACGGCCACCTGGCGACTGCGGCGGCGCGAGTTGCTCGCCTGGGAGTTGCCGGAACACGGTTACCACGACGTGCTGCCCAACGGCGACGAACAGGCGATGTGGGACGCGCTGGCCGGGCTGCCGCGCAAGCAGCGGGCGGTGGTGGTCCTGCGGTACTACGAGGGGCTGAGCGACGAGGAGATCGCCTCGACCCTGGGCATCTCACGGGGAACCGTACGAAGCCAGGTGTCACGCGCGCTGGACAAGCTCCGGTCCGCCGTGCCGGTGGACGGAATCCGGATTCCCGACAGCGTCAAGGCGGAGAACAGGGGGCGGAAATGAACGACTTCGAATCCACGTTGCGCAGGACCTTGGAGCACGCGGCCGACCAGGCTCCTCGGCTGCCCGGCGTGCTGGCGGGAGAGCTGGAGAAGGGCCACCAGCGGCGCAGGAACCGGTCCCAGGCGCTGCTCGCCGCGGCGGCCGTGGTGGTGGTCGCGGGCGGCGTCGTCCTGGGGTCGCGTGTCGGTGGCGATCAGGGGCCGTCACCGGCCGCCACCCCCTCCAGCGTCCCATCTGTCACGGTCACCGGATCGGGCGCCACGCCCGTGCCGGTCATCCTCTTCAAAGGGGCGATCGAGGACGTGTGGCCGCAGGCCGTGTACAAGATGCCGGCGAAGGACCAGGACGGGCGGGAATTGCGGCCGATCCTGTTCATCGACGACCGGACGCTGCTGGTCAGGGCCTGGCGCAGTTTCGACAAGACCGAGGTGCTCTACAGCTACGACCTGGACCTCCAGAAACTACGGAAGATCGCCGACGTCACCACGCCGAAGGGGACCATGCAACTCGCCGCGGATTTCAGCGTCGGCGACGGCCAGGTGGCCTGGTGGACGATGACGAAGCGGGCCGTGCACATCTGGACCGCGCCGCTGGACGGCGGCGAGCCCCGGTTGGCGGCCGAGCAGAAGATCGAGAACGGCGCCATTCCCCCCGTCGACGGTTTCGACGTGGCCAACGGCAACGTCGTGTTCTCGCTGCCGCAGGGAGGGGTGTTCAGCGTGCCGCTGACGGGAGGAGCCGTGACACCGGTCCCGCGCGGTGACGGCCTGCACCTGCTGTCGTGGCCGTGGGCCGGTTCACCGGGTGCCACATCGCACGACAAGCCACCGTTCACCCAACTCGTCAACCTGGAGACCGGCCAGACCAGCACGGCCGTCGTCAACCCAGGCGAGCAGTTGATCGCCTGCGGGGTGCGGACCTGTATCGGCGGGACCAAGGACGAAAAGACCTTCACCCGGCTGCGTGACGGCTCCCAGCAGAAGGAGATCCCCAGCGGGTTCCAGATACCGGAACCGCCGAGCCAGAGCCGCTTCTACATCCGCAACCTCTTCGACGACCGCCCCGGCCTGGGGCTGTACGACCTGAACACCGGCACCGTCGCCGACCTCGGCATCCGGGAGGAGGCCACCCGTGGCGAGGTCCCCGTGCCCGACCGCATCACCGGCCGTCTCATGTCCTACAAGATCAAGAGCGGTATGTACGTGATCGACCTATCCAAGATCCCGTAATCGCCCGCGGGGTGTGGGGGGTTTGCCCCCCACAGGACAGGCTCTCGCCGAATTGCGCGAAGCACCGCATTGCGAGGACCTTCACAGCGCGCGGGCCGTCACGGCGGCGCGGGCAGGCGTACGGTGACGGTCAGGCCGCCCTCGGGGCGGGGGTGGGCGGTGATGGTGCCGTCGTGGGCCTTGACGATGGCGCGGACGATCGACAGGCCGAGGCCGGCGCCCCGCGCGGAGCCGACCCGCTCACCCTGCTGCCGCCGGAACGGCTCGAACAGCTCGTCCACCTCGTACTCCGCGATCGGTTTGCCGGTGTTCTCCACCGTGAGGGTCGCGCCGCCGCCGTCCCGGCGCAGCCTCACCCACACCTCGCCGTCCCGCACGTTGTACTTGATCGCGTTCTCCACCAGGTTCGACACGCATCGCTCCAGGAAGAGCGGATCGCCCTGGACCAGCGCCCGGCTCAGGTCGTGGTGGACGGTCACGCGCCGTTTGCGCGGCTGCAGGCCGGGCTGTTCCAGCACGATGCGCACGACCTGCTCGACGTCCACGGTCTTGCGGACGGTGAGTTCCTGCTCCGACTGCGCCAGCAGCAGCAGGCCCTCGATCAGCCGCTCGTAGCGGGCGTTGGTACCGAGCAGCGCGCGGGCCATGGCCTTGAGGTCGCTGGAGGCCTCGGGTTCCTCCAGCGACACCTCCAGCACCGTCCGGTTGATGGCGAGCGGCGTGCGCAGCTCGTGGGCGGCGTTGCCGATGAACCTCCGCTGCACGTCGAACGCCCGGTGCAGCCGGTCGAGCATGGTGTCGAAGGTGTCGGCCAGCCGCTTCACCTCGTCCTGCGGGCCGCTGAGCGCGATGCGTTCGTGCAGCGTGCTCTCCGAAAGCCGTTCCGCGGCCGCGGTCACCCGCTCCAGGGGCCGCAGCCCGCGGTCGGCGACCAGGTACCCCAGCAGCAGCGCGATGATCCCGATGAGGATCATGACGATGAGCGACGAGCGCACCATCTCGCTCAGCACGCTGCTCGTCTTCTGCTCGACGTCGAACTGCGCGACCTTGAGCAGCGTGTCGTCACCCGGGCCTACGGCCCCGTCGGACATAGGACCGGTCTTGCTCAGGAACCGAACGTTGAACTGCTGGCTCAGTGCACGGGCGGTCAGCAGGTAGGTGAGCCAGAGCAGCACGGACCCGGCGGCGAAGAACAGCGCGCCGTACAGCAGCGTGAGCCGCATCCGCAGCCGGCGCCTCTCCCACCACTGCCGCGCCCGCGCGCCGTACGGGGGGCGGCTCACAGCCGGTACCCCTTGCCGGGCTCGTTCTCGATCAGCACCGGGACGCCCAGCTTCCTGCGCAGGGAGGTGATCGTGACGCGCAGGACCCCGCTGCCGGCGTCGGCGTACTCGTCCCACACGGTCCTGCGCAGCTCGGCCGCGGTGACCAGCCGCCCCTCGGCGCGGAGCAGCTCGTGCAGCACGTCGAACTCCTTGCGGTTGAGCGCGACCTCCCGTCCGTCACGGCTGACGGTACGGCGAGCGGGGTCCAGGGTGATCCCTGCCCGCTGGAGCGTGGACGGAGGCGTGCGCGGCGCCCGGCGGGACAGGGCACGGATCCGCGCGACCAGCTCGGCGAAGGCGAACGGCTTGGTCAGGTAGTCGTCAGCGCCCAGCGACAGCCCGTCGACGCGGTCGCGGATCTGCCCGGCGGCCGTCAGCATGAGGATGCGGTCGGCCGCGTTCCCGGCCGCCAGTTCGCGGCAGACCTCGTCCCCGTGGACCTCGGGCAGGTCGCGGTCCAGCACGACGACGTCGTAGTGGACGTAGGCGGCCATCTCCAACGCCTCTTCGCCGTCGTAGACGACGTCGACGGCCATCGCGTGCAGCCGCAGACCGCGCGCGATGACGTCGGCCAGCTCCTCCTCGTCCTCGACGACCAGCACCCGCATCCTCGGCCCCTTCCCTCTGCGACCGAGGGTGGCGGATCGGGTGTTAGCCGCGAGTAAGGCGATCTCTGGCTTATCCGCGTTTAGCACCGGCACGGCTGAAGTGTGTCTCGCACCGCGTGGCGAACGACCCGCGGTGCCGAGGAGTGACAGTCATGAAGGCGATCCGACCGATACTGGCCGCCGTCCCGCTTCTGCTGGCGCTGGGCGCGTGTGGTGCGCCCGCCGGGAACGACGGCGTGGCGAGCGCGGGCGGCGGTACGGCGAAACCCGCCGCCTCGGCGTCGGGTCCGGGCTCCACCGACCGCAAGGAGGCGGGGATCAAGTTCGCCCAGTGCATGCGCGAGCACGGCGTCGACATGAAGGACCCCGGCTCCGACGGGGCTATCCGCATCCAGGGCGGCAAGGGGGACCAGCAGAAGATCGCCGACGCCCAGCAGGCGTGCAAGCACTTCATGGACGCCGTGGTCGGCGACAAGGCGGGCAAGCCCGACCCGAAGATGCAGGACCAGATGCTCAAGTTCGCCCAGTGCATGCGCGAGCACGGCATCCCCATGAAGGACCCGGCCGCCGACGGCAGGGTCGAGATCAACATCCCGGCGGGGACCCCGAAGGAGAAGGTCGACGCCGCCAACGAGGCGTGCAAGGAGTTCGCGCCGGGCGGAGGCCCGTCATGAGGAAGGCTCTGACCGTCACCGGCGCCGGCCTGCTCGCGGTCGCCGCCGCCTGGGCGGCGGTGGTGACGTTCGGCCAACCCGGCAGCGGCGCGGCGACGCCCCGTACGGCGGCCGCGCCGGCCACGGCGGCGGTCACCCGCGAGGACCTCGTGGACACCAAGACCGTCGACGGCTCGCTCACCTACTCCGGGGAGCGCCACCTGAGCACGGACGCCTCCGGCACCGTCACCTGGGTCGCCGACGAGGGCGCGGTGGTCCGCCGCGGCCGCCCGCTGCTCAAGGTGGACCGCAAGCCGGTGGTCCTCATGTACGGCAGGCTGCCGCTCTACCGTGAGCTGCGGGAGGGCGTCTCGGACGGGCCGGACGTGGAGCAGCTGGAGCGCAACCTCAAGGCCCTCGGGTACGGGGAGTACCTCACCGTGGACGACCACTTCAGCTACGCCACCTACCTGACGGTCAAGGAGTGGCAGGACGACCGGGGACTGCCGGAGACCGGCCGGGTCGACGGCTCGCAGGTGGTGTTCCTGCCAGGGGTGGCGCGGGTCACCGAGGCCAAGGTCGAGGTCGGCGACCGCGTCCAGCCCGGACGGCCGGTCCTCACCGTCAGCGGCGTCCGCCGGCTCGTGCACGTCGACCTCGACACCGCCGACCAGACGCTCGCCCGCAAGGGCGCCAAGGTGAAGGTGGAGCTGCCCGGCGGCGAGACCGTGACCGGGAAGATCAGCTCGGTCGGCGCGGTCGCCAAGGCGAGCTCCGGCCAGGACCAGAGCGGCAAGACCACCATCGACGTCGACATCACCCTCACCAAGGCCCCGAAGACCCGGCTCGACCAGGCCCCCGTGGACGTGGAAATGGAGAGCGAGCGGCACAGGAACGTGCTCGCCGTGCCGGTGGAGGCGCTGCTGGCGCTGCGCGAGGGCGGGTTCGGCGTCGAGGTGGTGGAGGCCGGGCGTACCCACATCGTGCCCGTGGAGACCGGCGCGTTCGGCGGCGGCAAGGTGGAGATCACCGGCGCCGGCCTGTCGGAGGGCACGAAGGTCGGGGTGCCGGCCGAATGAGCGCGTCGTCCATCGTGGAGCTCCGCGCGGTGACGAAGGTGTACGGCGGCCACGTCCAGGCACTGCGCGGCGTGGACCTGACGGTGGCGGGCGGCGAACTGCTCGCCATCGTGGGTCCGTCCGGTTCCGGCAAGTCCACCATGCTCCACATGATCGGAACCCTGGACCGGCCGAGCAGCGGCACCGTCCGCATCGACGGGTACGACGTCGCGGAGCTGTCCGACCGCGAGCTGTCGGCCCTGCGCGGCCGGACGCTGGGGTTCGTCTTCCAGCAGTTCCACCTGGCCCCGGGGGTGAGCGCGCTGGACAACGTGGCCGAGGGCCTGCTGTACAGCGGTGTCCCCCGGCGGGAACGGCGCGAGCGGGCCGCGGCGGCGCTGGAACGGGTCGGGCTCGGCCACCGGCTGGGACACCGGCCGAACCAGCTGTCGGGCGGCGAGCAGCAGCGGGTCGCGGTGGCCCGCGCCGTCGCGGGCGACCCGCCGCTGCTGCTGGCCGACGAACCCACCGGGAACCTCGACTCCGCCGCGGGGGCCGAGGTCCTGGGCGTGCTGCGGGACCTGCACGCGGCGGGGACCACCATCGCGATCATCACGCACGACGCGGAGATCGCCGAGTGGTGCCCCCGCCGGGTCCGCGTCCGCGACGGCCGCATCGTCACCGACGAGGGCGACGGCACCCACCGCCCAACGGAGATCACGAAGGGGGTCCGGACATGACGTGCCATCGGCGTGAAGACGGGATCGGCACCGCGGCCATAAAGCGTCGGCGCGACGGCGGGATCGGCATCGCGATCACGAAGCATCGGCGGGTCGACGGGATCGGCACCGCGGCCACGAAGCGTCGCCGCGGCGGCGGGGCCGGCGAGTGGAAAGGGGGGCGGACGTGACTGGCGAGCGGCGGCTCCGCCCCGCGCGGCTCGGGCCACCGGATGTGCTGCGGGTCGGCGCGGCCGGGCTGCGGGCGCGGCCGACCCGGGTGGTCCTGTCGGCGCTCGGCATCGCGATCGGCATCGCCACCATGATCGCCGTGATCGGCATCTCGTCCTCGTCCCGGGAGCAACTGCTGCGCCAGCTCGACCGGCTCGGCACCAACCTGCTCACCGTCTCCCCCGGCCGCACCCTGTTCGGGGAGGACGCGAAGCTGCCCACCACCGCGCTCGACATGGTCGAACGGATCGGCCCGGTACGGACGGCGTCGGCCACCGGCTCCGTCGACACCAGCGTCCGGCGCACCGACCGCATCCCCGAGGCCGTCACGGGAGGCATCACCGTCCAGGCCGCGAGCACCGAGCTGCTGACCACCCTGGAGGGCCGTGTCGCGAAGGGGACATGGCTCAACGACGCCACCGGACGGCAACCCGCCGTCGTCCTCGGCTCGGAGGCCGCCGCCCGGCTCGGCATCACCAGGACGGGTGTGCGGGTGTGGATGGGCGACCGGTGGTTCACCGTGATCGGCATCCTGGACCCGATGCCGCTGGCCCCCGAGATCGAACGCTCGGCCCTCGTCGGCTTCCCGGCCGCCGAGAAGTACCTGGACTTCGACGGATACGCCACAACGATCTACGAGCGCTCGGCCGAGGAGTCCGTCGAGGCCGTACGGGACGTACTGCCGCGCACCGTCAACCCCGAGAACCCGAACGAGGTCCAGGTCAGCAGACCGTCGGACGCGCTGGCCGCCAGGGCCGCGGCCGCGGGCGCCTTCACCAACCTCCTGCTCGGCCTCGGCGCGGTGGCGCTGCTGGTCGGAGGCGTGGGAGTGGCCAACACCATGGTGATCTCCGTGCTGGAGCGGCGCCGGGAGATCGGCCTGCGGCGGTCCCTGGGGGCGACGCGGGGGCAGGTGCGGATCCAGTTCCTGGCCGAATCGCTGCTGCTGTCGGCGCTCGGCGGCATCTTCGGCTCGATGGCCGGGGCGCTGGCCACCACGGCGTACGCGCTGTCACGCGGCTGGCCGGCCGTCGTACCACCGTGGGCGCTGGGCGGCGGGATCGGCGCGACGCTGGTCATCGGCACGATCGCGGGGCTCTACCCGGCCATGCGCGCCGCCCGGCTGTCCCCCACGGTCGCCCTCGCCACCCAGTAGCGGGCGGGTCAGGAAGGGTCGCGGCGGAAGCGGCCGAGGAGGCCGCGACGGGGCTTGGCGTCGGGGGTCGCCGCACCGGGCGCGCCGCCCGCCGCCGGGGGCGTGGGGAGCGGTCCCCACAGGGTCGCGCCGTCGGTCGCCGGGGACGACGGCGCGGGCCCGTCCGCCGGACCGGCCACGGGGCCGGACGGGGACGCGGCGTCCTGCGCGAGCCCCGCCCCGGGCTGTTCGCCGACGGCGGGGAAGGCCGCGGTGCTGTCCTGTGCGGGCCCTGGCTGCCCCGCCCCGGGCTGCTCCCCGACGGCGGGGAAGGTCGCGGTGGCATCCGCCTGGTCGGCGCGCGGCCAGGGCTCGGCGGGCCCGGCGGCCGGCAGCGCGACCGGGCCGGCGAGGCCCTGCTCGTACGCCGCGCCGTACGCCTGCGGGTCGTGCGGAACCGGGAAGCCGTGCTCGGACATCGGCGGGTAGGTCTGACCGGGGACGAATCCGTGCCCGCCGACATACCCCTCACCCGGCACGTATCCCTGACCCGGGACGTACCCCGGACCGCCCGGGTGCGTCTGCCCCGGCGCCGGATAGCCCTGGACGGGGACGAAGCTGATGATCGGCGCGTACGCCATGCCGCCCTGGAAGACGGGGTAGCCCGGCATCGGCTGGCCGGGGAAGTCGTCGCCCCGGCTCCTGCCCCGGCCGCGCGGCCCGGCCTTGCGGATCGCCGCCGCGTGCGCGACCCGGCGGATCCTGCCCTCGAAGACCAGGATGCCCAGCATCACCAGGACGGCCAGCAGCACGCCCGGGATCGCGAGCTTCCTGCTGAGGGTGAGCTGGTCGTACTCGGGGGACGCGTTACGGATCTCGATGGGCACCGAGTCGGGCGTGGGCTCATCGAAGGACGAGCTCGGCGTCTCGGACGGGGAGGGGGTCGGTGTGGGCGACGCCAGCGCGAGCGAGATCTGCGGGTCGGGCGCGGGGCTCTCGGCCGGCGTGCTGGGCACCAGCGGGGTGCTGGAGGGGATCAGCGGGGTGCTGGACGGCGGGGTCTCGATCGCCGCCGGCGGAGGCACCACCGGTGAGGTCTTGGCCGACGTGGGGGACTTGGTCGGCTTGGGCGACTTGCTGGCCGTCGGCGACTTGGTCGGCTTCTTCGTCGGCTTCGGGGTGACCGTCGTGGTCTTGGTGACCGTCGGGTCGGGACTCTCGGTGATGGTGACCGTCACCGTCGGCTCGGCCTCGGGGTCACCGGTGTCGTCGGTGATCGTCGGATCGGTCGGCTCGATCTGGGTGGGGTCGGCCGCCGCGACCTGCGCGGCGTCGGCCCGGAAGGTGGTCATCGGCGCCGTGGCGAAGAGCACGGCGCCGGTCAAGCCGAGAGATGCGACCACTGCGGACGCGGCAGTCACACGTGCGCGTCCGCTCACCGTTCGCCCTCCAGACCGATACCTCTGCCAATTGAACTAGGGAAATACTAGTTCGGCAAAAGGAACAGTAAAGGGCGTTCAGGCGGAGAGTTCCTCTCGCGGCTCTGATTTCTTGGCGGCCCTCCGCCGGCGCAGCTTCATCTGGACGGCCAGCGCGCCGAGCAGGACCACGACGGCGGCCACGGCGGCGGGCAGGCCACGGACGATCTCCAGGTTCTCACGACCGCTGTCGGCCATGAGCCGGGGCTTCTCGGGGCGGATCTCCTGGGGCAGCGGCGCACCCAGCGGCGGGACCTGAGCCATGCCCGGCACCGCCCCCTGCCCCGGCACTCCGGGCATCCCAGGCTGCCCGGGCATCCCGAGTTGCCCGGGCACTCCGGGCTGCCCCGGCTTCCCGGGCATGCCGAACTGGGGCTGCCCCGGCATCCCGGGCAGAACCTGACCGGGAACCTGACCCGGCATGCCCGGCTGCGGCTGTCCCGACATGCCCGGCTGCGGCTGGCCGGGCATGCCCGGCTGGACCTGGCCGGGCGCGCCGGGCGGCATCTGGCCCGGCATGCCGGGCCGGACCTGGCCTGGCGCGCCGGGCCTGCCGGGCACCGGCATCGCACCGGCGCCGGCGCCGGCGGCGATCATGGGGCCGTACGCCTGGCCGGCGCCCGGAACCGGGACGAGAGCGGGGCCCGGAGGCATGGCGTTCGCCCGAGGCAGCCGGATCTTGCCGTTGCTCCCGGCCCCACCCGGCGCCATCGGGACGGGCATCGGCGCCTGGAGCGCCATGGGCGCCGGCAGGGCGCCGGTGAACACCGGCGGCCGCTGGTGCTTCGGCGGCCTGGCGGTGACACCGGGCGCCGGATGCGGGACCTGGGCGCGCCTGCCGGCCTTGCCTGCCGCTGCCCGCGAGGACCCGTACGGCGACTCGGAAGGGCCACCGGAGCTCCGAACCTGCGGGTGTGAACGGACCGCCGGAACGTCACGCCCGAGGGAACCCGACGCGCCCTGCCCCGGCGCCTGCCCGGCCTGCGAACGCGACCTCCCCTCCGTCCCCTGCCCGGCAGACTGCCCCACCTGCCCGAAACCAGAAGCCCCCTGCCCCGGCACCCCCTGGCCGGGACGGTGGCCCTGCTGCCCCGGCACCAGCTGGCCAGGACGCGCGCCCTCCTGTCCCGCCGCGAGCTGACCAGGACTGTAATCCTCCTGTCCCGGCGTGAGCTGGCCGGGACGGGAATCGGCCGGTGTCCGGTCGGGGCTCAGGGGCGGCTGGAACGGGAGGAAGGGCAGGGTTCCGGCGGACATGCTGGACATGCCGTTTTCGGGTCCAGCGAAAATCTCCGCGGATTCCGGAGATTGCCCTCTGATGGCCGCCCGTGCACTTGCGCTCGGCAAGCGCCCAAAGTCGCTTTTACCGGATTTGTCGCTTTTCCCGAAGATATCCAAGCCTTGCGAACCGGCACTTCCCGCGTTCTCCCCCGCCTCAGCAGGGGCGAGGGCCGCGTCGGCGGCCTCCGGCAAGGAACGTGCCTGCGTGGAGCTCTGGGGCCGCCCCGGGCCACCGTTCTGCGGCGGCGCACCCGGCGCCTGCGGCGGCTCCTCCGGCCGCGAGCCCTCCGGGACGGGGATCTGCGAAGGCGCCGGACTCGCGACCTGCGGCCCCGCGACGACGCTGCTTGCGCCGTTCCGGGCCTCCAGGCCGTCGCCCGCCGTGACGCCGCCGTTCTTGGCAGTGGGGGCGGGTCCGAGAGCCATGAGGCCGGCCGCGGCGGGACCACTGACGGTCGAGGCAGGACCACTGCCCACAGAGCCAGGGCCACCGGCGACCGAGGCAGGACCACCGACCGTAGAGCCGGGATCGCTGACCGTAGAGCCGGGGCCGCCGGCGGTCGCACCGCCGGGACCGCTGACGGTCGAGGTGGGACCACCGGCGGTCGCACCGCCGGGGCCGCTGACGGTCGAGGTGGGGCCACCGGCGGTCGAGCCGGCGGGACCGCTGACAGTCGAGGTGGGGCCACCGGCGGTCGGGCCGGCCGGACCGTCGACGGTCGAGGCGGTCGCGCCGCCGACCGCCGGGGCCTCGGGTGTGCCGCGGCCGGCCGCGGCGCCGTCGCCCGTCGTCGCCCCGCCGTTCACGCCGGCGGGGGCGGGGTCGAGGACGCCGGGGCCCGCGGGGGCGGGACCGCTGAGGGTCGAGGCGCTCCCGCCGCTGACGATCTTCTCCACGCCGTACTCCGGCGCGTCGTTGAGGTAGAGCTTGACGTCGGCCATGCGGGTGATCCACTGGACGCCCTCGGGACTCCGCATCTGGGCCACGGCGGTGACGCCGACCCGGTGGGCCCCCTGCGGCACCTTCAGCCCGACGTCGACCGTCTTGGCGCCCGTGGCCTCCGCGATGTCGCACACCCGAAGCCGGCGGTCGGGCTTGGCGGGCTTGGGAAGGGCCTCCTGGCATCCGACCGAGGCGAGAGCCTCGCCGGGAGTGGCCACGACCGCCAGGCGGGCGCGCTGCGCGAAGCCCTGGAGGCTGACCTGGAAGCGCAGCAGGTCGCCCGGACGTACCTGCGAGAGCTGCCGCGACGGATCGGCCACGCCCACCAGCCGCACGCTCAGCTGGGCGCCGTCGGCCCCGTCCGGCGGCCGCACCGCCGCCTCCCCCTGCGCCGCGGACGCGCCGAGGGCGGATCCCCCGCCGCCCAGAATCAGCGCTCCGGCACCGACTACGGACACCACCCTGGCACGTCGCCACCAATCGGCCACTGCAGCTCCCCGTTTCCCCGATACAGCACGCGACAAACTAGTCACGCTGTGTGACTGCTCATCGTACCCGGGTTCAGGAGTGCCGGATCAAATCCTGGACGGCCCTCACGATGGGAAGGTCGGCGGGCAGCCAAGGGATGGCATAGAGCTCGTCAGGGGCGAGCCAGCGCAGGGCCAAGTGCTCATGGGGATGCGGGATACCGGACGTCAGCGTGGCCAGCCAGACCCGCATCACGTACCCGGGGCTGAGCGGCCAGTCGCCGCCGATCTTCTCGCCGACCGCGATGTCGACACCGAGCTCTTCCCGGCACTCCCTGACCAGCGCCTGATGGTCGGTCTCCCCCGGATCGACCTTGCCCCCGGGGAACTCCCACCCGCCGGCCATCTCGGGGGGTCCGGCCCGCTGGGCCGCCAGGAGCCTGCCCTCTTCGACGATGGCCGCCGCGACAACAATCTTCTCCATGCGGGTAAAGACTAGGGAGCCCCCGCCGATCCCGCTTGGAAGACGCTTCGACGACGGCACGAGCAGGGTGATTCGCCCCCATGGAGCCCGAACGCCGGCAAACCCGCCGACGTCAGGTCAGGCCGAGGCGTTTGAGCTGGGAGAGGACGTCCGGGTTCTGGAGGGGACGGGTGTAGCCGACGATGTTGGGGCGATCGCGGTACGTCGTCACCTTGATCGGGCCGCAGAGCGTGCACCGGGCCTCGATCATCTTGCCGGGCGAGACCACCATGCCGACGTGCCCGGGAGTGTTCGCGGACGTGCCGGGCCCGGCGTTGAAGAACACCAGGTCTCCCGGCTGCTCCGAGCCCTTGGTCACCTTCACCCCGAACGGGAACTGCCCGAACGTCGTCCGCGGGATCGAAAGCCCTGCCGCCCGGTAGGCCATGTAGATGATGCCCGAGCAGTCGAAGCCGGCCGGGCCCGTGCCGCCCCAGATGTACGGCTTGCCGCGCTGGGCCAGCGCGAACTCCAGGATCTTCTTGACGACGTCGGTCGGCGCCGCCTCCACCAGCGGCTGGTCGCACGCCGGGTCGGCCTCGGCGGGGACGTCGAGGGTGCCGTCCGAGGCGTACTTGCGGGCGATCTCGAGCACCTGCTCGACGTACCACATCGCGTGGTTGTAGACGAAGAGCGCCCGCTTGAGGTCGCCCGGGGCGCCGTTGTGCTTCAGCATCTTCGCGGCGGCGAGGATGGCGTCGGCGGGGTTGTAGATGTCGGCCCATCCGTCGTCGTCGCCGTCGGAGGCGTACCCGCTGAACTTCGACGGGATCTTGATCTTCGCCTTGCCGCCCCACGTGCTGATGAGGAACTGCATGGGACCGGCGGCCCCGGCGTAGTTCGTCCCGCTCTTGACGCCGGCCATGTTCGAGCGGCCGTGGTCGGTCTCACGCTTGCCCACGGCGGCCAGCACGGTCCACTGGACGCCGATCTTCTTGCCCCACTTCTTGTAGAGGTCGAGGTAGTCGGTCGGGATGTCCGACTGGGCGGTGGTGGAGACGTTGGTGACCTTGGTGACGGCCCCGTCGTCGGCGCAGTCGCCGCCCGTGGTGCCGCCGCCGATGAACGAGGGGAACGAGCTCATCAGCATCGGCGCCATCACCAGGGTGACCAGCACCACGCCGGCGAGCCCGACGAGCAGCGCGAGCCGGACCCGGGAGCTCACTGCGTTGTCCCGTCGCCGCTGTCCCCGTCCTGTCCCGCGTCGGCGGGCTGCAGGTCGAACACCTTCCAACCGTCGCCCACCTGGGTCAGGGTGACGGCGTAGTCGGCGCTACGCTCCTGCGGACCGCTCTTGGCGGTGATGTGCTGCACGGCGGTGACGACGAACACGATCGACCCCCCTGCGATGCCACGGATGGTCTTCAACCGCGCCGACCCCTGGGAGACGACCTCGTCGGTGCGGTTCTGCTCGACCGTCGCCGGTGTGGTGACGTCGCGGGCGAGCATCGCGCCGAAGTCCACCGTGGTGAAGCCCTTCAGGCGTTCGGCGTACGACGCGGGGTCCTCGTCGTAGCGGAACGTCGCGTAGGAGACGGCGAACCGCTGGGCCAGATCGGCCGCCCGGGCGACCTGCTCCTTGCTGACCGGAAGGTACTTGTAGATGTCGAACGCCCCCGGGCTGATCGGCGTCGCGGACGGATCGGCCGACGGCGGCGCGGCGGCGGTCGGCGAGACCGCCGCCGCCCTGCCGGTCGGCAGCGCCTGTGGCGTGCCGCCGGCCACGGGCCGCATCGACAGGTAGATGCCGACGGCCGCCAGCGCGGCGACCACACCGGCGAAGACGAGCCCTCGCCGGTCGTTGCCCTGCACCATCGTCAGTCCTTGTCGCGGTTCGCCGGTCGCAGCCAGAAGGGCGAGGACTCGTCCTCACGGCGTGAGGACTCGGACCGCGGTGGCAGCCAGAGCGGCGGTGGCTCCTCGCCGCCGGAACGCCCGCTACCTGACAGCCAGCCGGAGGACCTCCCGTTCGACGACCCGCCGGACAGCCAGCCGGACCCGCCCGACGAACCACCGGACGACCCGCCGGACGACCCGCCCGACGAACGCCCGGACGAACCACCGGAGGACCGGCCGGAGGAACCGCCCGACGAACGGCCCGAGGAGCCACCGGACGAGCCGCCGCCCAGCAGGCCGCGCGGGCCGCCCGCCGTCGACCGTGGCGCCTTCGGCGCCGAGCCTTCCGACCGGCGCGACGAGCCGCCCGAGGACCCTCCCGAAGAGCTCGACCGCGAGGCCCAGCCGCCGGAGCCGCCGCCGAACCAGCCGCCCGTGGCACCGCCCGAGCCCGACGCCGCGGCGGCGCCGGAACCGGTGGACGTACGGGTGGCCGGGCGCTGGACGCCGGGCGCGCCGGCGCCGTTGGGGCGTCCGGACAGGTTGAGCGGCGGGGCCGCGCCGGGCCGCTGCACCGCCGTGCCGCGTCCGGCCTTGCGTCGCGCTCCCGTCTGCCCCTCGGCGTCGAGCGGCGCGGGCTGGGCGCCCGCCGGAACGCGGGTGCCCACCTGCTGGGTGGCGCCGGGGGTGACGTCCTCGCCCCGGACGCGGCCCTGCGCGACCCCGGTGGCCGTGGCCGCCGCCGCGCCGCCGGCCGCCATGGCCGCCGCGTTGATGACCGGCTCGGCCTTGCGCAGGCCCCAGCGGCCCATGCGCGCCGCCGCGACCGGCGGGAGGGCGTTCGCGGCGCGCGACAGGGTGGGCGCGCTGGCCGCCTCGCCGAGCATCCTGGTGGTGAGCGTGTGCCCGTCCATCGAGGCGAACAGGTGCTGGAAGGGACGCCGGTAGAAGAACCCCGCGATCGTCAGCAGCGCCATGAACATGATCTGCATGCCCCACGGCAGGTTCGTCGCGATGATCAGCGCGTAGCCGTACACCAGCACGCCGAGCACCAGGGCGAGCACCGCCTGCCGCAGCAACGTGCCGACCAGCATCTCGACCCAGCGCATCGCGATGATGCGCCCGGAGCCGGGGTGGACGCCGATCAGCAGGAACACCGGCCCGAGGATGAGCAGCAGCAGGAACCCGATCTTCAGGGCGATCAGCGACACCGCGACCAGGAAGATCAGCACTCCGGCGACCATTGCCGCCAGGAGCGCGCCGATCGCGATGCCGAGCCTGCTGGTCCAGTCCTTACCCTGGAACAGGGTGAACACCGGGGTGCTCTCCAGCGGCTTGGCGATCTCCTGCTCGTACCTCGCCTGGTAGGCGCCCGGGTTGGGCTTCTGGTCGGAGCTCTGCTCCTGCACGTCGATCGCCTGGATGTCGAGCAGCTTGGGCCCCATGACGTTCACGACGGGGGCCTTGGGGTCGGCGGTGCCGAACTCACCCATCAGCCACGGCTTGCAGACCAGGGTGGACCACAGGGCGTCGGCGTTCTGCTCGACACCGGGCGTGCCGCTCTGGGCGTACCCGCCGGGGCTGGACTTGGCGTTGTTCTGCCCCTTCTGCGGCAGGCAGGACGCGCCGCCCGCACCGGGCAGGCCGCCGAAGGCCGAGTTGACGACCTCGGCCGTCTTGTCGGTCACGGTCTTGCCGAGCCCGGTGAAGTCGCCGGGACGGCTGAAGAACCAGACGGCCACGGTGACGGCCAGGATCATCCAGATGACGCCCTCGGCCGTCGTGCTCGCCCGCTTGCGGATCAGCCCGTACCAGGCGAGCCACATCGCCGCGAGGAGGATCACCACCCGCAGGTACGGCCAGTACATGGCGTTGGCTAGGTTGGTGACGATGTCGTCGACCACGTCCTTGATCGACTGGAGCGGTCCTTCGGTGGCCGCGGCCTGGTAGGTCGTGATCGTCATGCGGTCGATGGCCTTGGCCCACAGGAACACCGTGTTCGCCCAGGCGTTGCCGAAGACGGCCGCCACGTCGGTGCAGCCGAGGCCGTAGGTGTGCCAGAACTGACCGGACATGCCGTACCGGTCGTAGTTGGTCAGCGGCTCGCGCACGGCCGTGCCGGCGGTCGTGGAGGCGCTGCCGCCGCCCACGGGCGGGGTGGCCGCCGTGCCGGTCGTCGTGGCCGCACCTGCCGCCGCCCCGGACGCGTCGGGCGGAGGCGGTTTGACGAGACCGTCGACGCCGCCGCCGACGATCTCGGGGGCCAGGTCGGGCGACAGGTCGCACGGCCCGGCCGCGCTCGCCACGGTGGGCGAGAAGGCGATCGGCACCACGAGCACGCTCGCGAGGATCGCCAGGATCAGGAAGATCTTCCGCCGCACCCGCCGCCCGGCCACGGGGGCCGTACGACGTGAACCGGACCCGGCCGACGCCCGGCGCGGCAGCCAGGAGAGCCTGCCCCGGAACATCGTCGACCGCCGCCCGGACACCTCTGAGCCCTGAGGATCACTCATGACCGCACCTCCTGCGCAGCCGCCCGCCTGCTCGCTCGCCCACGAGGATCATGCATGTTCTCGTCGGGTTTGTCGTGGGTCGGATTGGTGTCCAGCCAGCGCAGCAGCTCATCGGAGATCAGATCGACCCCGATGCGGCCGGCGCGGCCGTCCAGATCGCGGAAGATGCACTCGCCGTTGCCCAGCGCCCGCAGGGCGGCCTTGTGCTCCTCGGAGGGCTCCACACCCAGCAGCGCCATGACGTGGTCGACCTCGACGCGCTCGGTGGAGCGGAAGGCGAAAACGGAGGAGAGACAGTTGGTGACCTGCTCGTTCAGCAGGTCACCGGCGTTCTGGGAGACCAGCACCAGCGCGGTGTTCCTCGACCGGCCCATACGGGAGACCTCGGGCACCAGCTTGGCGCCCTCCGGGGTCGAGGTGATCGCCCAGGCCTCGTCAAGGAAGATCGCCTTGGGGGCGCGGCGGTCGAGGCCGTTCATCAGCCGCCGGGCGAACTGCGAGACGAGGTACAGCAACGCCACCGACAGGCGCTGCTCGTAGGAGTAGTCGTCGCGGACGGTGGTGACGTCGGGCAGCGTGAGCCCGCCGAGGGTGAACACCGTGGTCCACCCCTCGGTGTCGATCTGCTCCCCGCCGGAGGGGTCGAAGCACAGCCGGGCCAGGCGCATCTCGGCCATCGAGCGCAGCACGGCGCCGAGGTTGCGGGACGCGGCGTCCTCGGCCTGCTCCAGATAGTCGACGACCTTGCCCAGCGAAGGATCGGGCGCGTTCGACACCGCGGAGACGGCCTGGATCATCGCCGACTCCCGCTCCTCGGACATGCGCGGGAGCAGCAGCCGCAGCGTCTCGGTCGCCATGGTCTTCTTGGCCGCGATGTCGTCGCCGAACGAGAACGGGTCGAGCAGACCCGGCGCGGCCGACCCCAGCGGGATGATGCGCGCCTTGCGTCCCCGGCTCTGCAGCAGCTGCACCAGCGACTCGGCGTCGCCCTTGGGGTCGATGACCGCCACCGTGACCCCGCGCAGCGCCATCTGGTAGATCAGCAGCAGCGCGAGCGTGGTCTTGCCGCCGCCGGGCTCACCGGTGATCGCGATGGCCGTCGGCCGGTTGCGCGTGGCGGCCACCAGCGGGTCGAAGTGCACGATCGAACGGGCACGTCCGAGCGTCTCCCCGATGTACGGGCCGGCCCACCCCGCGCCGCTCTCGTCGATGCGGTCGCCGAGGTCCACCGTGGCCGTGGCCATGCCGCCCGCGATCGTGCGCAACGGCTGCCGCTGGGCGTAGGCGTTGACCCGCACCCGCTCCCCTGGCAGCGCCTCGCAGAACAGCGAGAACTGGTCGCCGGTGGAGTTGACGATGTCGATGCCCATGTCGCGGTAGTGCTCCACGACGGCCTCGACCCGCTGCACGCACATCTCCTCCGTGGGCGCG
This sequence comes from Sphaerisporangium fuscum, assembly GCF_018531465.1. Lineage (GTDB taxonomy): Bacteria > Actinomycetota > Actinomycetes > Streptosporangiales > Streptosporangiaceae > Sphaerisporangium > Sphaerisporangium fuscum. The sequence continues at coordinate 29,700 of NZ_JAHDTF010000017.1, read as the reverse complement.
GCGACCATCAGCCGGTGCCACCCGTACACGAAGGGCAGGCGCTCCTTGGTGATGCCGTGCTCAAGCATGCGCGCGGCGTCGATCTGCTCGGCCAGGGCGATCGGCGCCTCGGCACCGGCTTCCCGGATGTGGATGTCCATGTCGCGGGCGTGCGCGAGCTTGCGCGCGACGTCCTTGCTCGCCTTGATCGGGGGAATCAGGCGCATCCGCGAGCTGACCTCCACCGGAAAAGGTAACTGGTCCATGAAGTGCAGCCACGGCTCGCCGTCCGGGAACGGCATGAGGTCGGGGAACCTGGCGAACGACAGGTGGGCGACGTAGGAGTCGCCCGTGGGCTGCTCGATGCGCAGGAACGAGCGGCCGTTGTGGATCTGGCCCTCCACCAGAGACTCCACCTCGCCCTTGCCCCAGCGGCGGGACGGGGTGGCCGACGACGGCGGGTCGCCGAGCGAGCCGGAGGCGGCGTGCCGGAACAGCCAGGCGATCTCGCCGGAGGTGGCGTGCCTGGCGTACAGGGCGCTCGTGCCGAGGGCACGGCCGAGGCGCTCGGCCTGCTCGGTCCACTTGTTGATCTCGGCGTCGGGGACGTGGTCGTCCTCCAGGCCGAGGGCCTTCTCGCTGCGCTGGTAGAACCCGAACATCTGGGCCAGCACACCGGTGCCGAGCTGCGCGCCGCGCGGCCCGAGACGGACCCCGAGGTAGACCTCCTTCGTCCAGAAGTCCTTCGCCCAGACGTGGCGGTACATGTCCTCGAGGTACTCGCGCCAGCCCTCCCCCTCGTCGGAGGTGGCGTTCAGCGCCATCGCCCACTCGGCGGCCGCGTAGGCCCGGTGTGCCACCCGCAGGTGCACCTCGGCGTCGGGCATGCGGATGGCGGCCAGGGCGATGGTGATGTTGGTGGCGAGCGCCTCGCGCTCCTCCGCGGTGATGAACTCGTAGCTCACCGTCGGGAGCCGGAAATACGCCCACGCGGACGAGTCGGTGAGGAGGATCCGATCGTCGAAGTAGCGTACGGCCAGCCTGCTCCTCGACCGCGACGATCTTCCCATCAGCCGTCCCGCTCCCCGCTCGGCACCGTGGTCACAGCCCGGCACGCCCGCAGCTCGACCACGGACCGGCACGCCCGCCGCTCCCCGCTCGGCACTGTGGGCGCGTGCCGGTACGGCCGCAGCTCGAGGCACGCACGCCGCTTCACGCTCGGCACTGTGGGCGCATGCCGGTACGGCCGCCGCTCCACGCCGCACGACCGGCCGCCGGCCTCCGGCCGCGGCTCCCGCTCCCTCGTCACCGAGCCACTTCCTCCTCGCTCCGGACCCGCCGCCTCATCACTGCCCTACTCTCTCCCGACTCCACCCTCGCCGTCTCGTCATCGGGCCACCTCCTCGCTCGGGTGAGAGGTGGAGGCGAGGCCGCTCGCCACCACCCCGGCCAGCGCGACGTACGCCCTGCGTCCACCGGCGCGCAGATGGGTCAGCTGGACGGGCCCGGCGTGCCCGGGCGCGAGTTCGTCCTCCCAGGGAACGCGGACGATCGCCCGGCAGCGGCCGCGGGCCACGGCCTCGGCCTGCTCGACACCGGCCATGCTGCGGCGGCTGACGCCGTTGATCACCATGATCGCCCGCCGCCGGAGCTCGGTGGACCCGTGCCCGTCGAGCCAGTCGAAGGTCATCGCCACCGCCTCCGGCGCGTCCTCGCTGGCGGGCGCCACGAGGATCAGCTGGTCGGCGTACGGCAGCATGCGCGCCGCCACCGACGCGGCGGGATCGACCAGGATCAGCCGGTAGTGCCGGTCGAGCATGCGCATCGCCTGTCCGAGCCGCTGGTCGGAGAGCAGTCCCCGGTCGGCGAGCCTGCGCGCGGCCGCCGCGTCGGAGTCGGACCCCACGACCTCCAGGCCGGACTCGCATCGCGTGGTGTACGCCCGCATGCTGAGGTAGCCGCCCACACCGTCGAGCCCGGAGAGCAGCGAGGTCAGCGTCTCCGGCGACTCGGCGTGGATGCGGCTGGTCAGCGTGTGGTCGCCGGTGTTGGCGTCGACGGCGAGGACCCGGTCGTCGCGGTAGCGGGCGAGGGTGTGGCCGAGCATCAGCGCGGTCGTGGTCTGTCCCGCGCCACCGGTGCAGCCCAGCACGACGACGCGGCGGCTGCCGGTGAGCACGGTGCGCGCCCTGGCCTCGTCGGTCTCGATGCCGTCGTTACGGCTCGGTCCGCCGCCACCGACCACGACCTGCGCGAGGCGCCGCCACCCACCGGTCTGGTCGCGTCCGACGACCGACTCGACGCGGCGGACCTTCGGCTCGTCCCCGGCACGAGGTCCCGGGACGGGGACCGACGGCACGGCCGGATCGGCACTCGCGCCGGAACCCGCCGGGACCGCCCGGATGGACAGCGGCGGCGCCGCCTGCTCCCGCCCGGCCGACCGCGACGGAACCCTCGGACGCTCCTCGGCCCTGGCCGCCGGCACCTCGGCACGCTTCGCCGGACTCTCCACCGGCCGCTCCGGACGCGCCACCGGGCTCTCCACCGGCCGCTCCGGACGCGCCACCGGACTCTCCACCGGCGTCACCGGGCTCTCCACCCGCTCGACACGCTTCGCCGGACTCTCCGCCGGCCGCTCCGGACGCGTCCCCGGCCTGACCGAGCCGTCCGCCCGCTCGACACGCGTCACCGGACTCTCCGCCGGCCGTTCGACACGCGTCACCGGACTCTCGACCGGCCGTTCGGCGTTTTCGGCGAGGACTGCCGGGGACGGAGGCTCTACGGCGAGACCGCCCTTGAACGGCGTGGGGCGGGCCGTGGGGCGTGGTGGCTGTCCCTTGCGGTGCTGTTCGCGACCGTCCGTCTCTTCAGCGGCACCGGAGCCCCCCGGGAGGGACTCACGCCGGTCGGAGAGCCCGATGCTCTCCAGGGAGAACGTGCGACGCTCCTGGGGAACCGCCTGCTCCTCACGCTCCAGCCCTTCGGATCGCTGCCTACCGGCGCCGGCGGGGCCGCGTGTCTCAGAGGCCGGTGCGGCGCCGCCCGCCCTGCCTTCGGCGGAAGCGGCGAGCCTGCGCAGGCGGCGCAGCGCCTCGGTGCCGATGGGCGGCGGGACCGAGGCGGCAGCCGGCTCCTGACTCTGCGCACCGGCGGACGGCGGGACGGCAGCCGGCTCCTGACTCTGCGCACCGGCGGACGGCCGAATCGTGGCCTGGCGCTGGGTGCCGATGGGCGACGGAACCTCGGCCTCACGCGGGGTGTTCACGGGCGACGGAACCTCGGCCTCACGCGGGGGGCCGATGGGCGGCGGGGCCGTGGCCTCGGCGTCCGCCCCGTCTCCGGACGGGACTTCGCCTTCGGCTTCCGCCGCGGGCGGTTCCGCCGGCCGGGTGAAGGCGTTGGAGACTTCGGGAGGGAGCGTCAGCCGGGTGCGGACGGGCGGGTGCGCGACAGGCACGACGGCCTCGGCACCGAAGCCCTGCACCTCGACCGCCTCGGCGGCGAAGCCCTGCGCCTCGACGGCCCCAGTGGCGAGACCATGCGCCTCGACGGCACCGGTGGCGAAGCCGTGCGCCTCGGTGGCGAGACCCTGCAGCTCGACGGCCCGCTCGGGCGTGGCCGCCACCGCCGTCTCCAGCGCGCGCTCACGGACGTTCTCCGCCCGCTCGGGCGTGGCCGCCACCGCCGTCTCCAGCGCGCGCTCACGGACGTTCTCCACCCGCTCGGGCACCCGCTGCGGCGGGGACGCCGGGTGCTCGCCCGCCGGCTCCGGGCTCTCGCCGGACCGCGGCTTGGGGGGCACGCCGGTGGGCACCGGGGCGGCCGGCGCGAGGGCTTGCGCCGGCTCGGTGACGACATCGCCCCAGGTGATGCGCGGCCGCTCGACCACGGTGCCGGCCGTTCCCAGTGCCGGGGCCTCCCGGAGGCGCTCCTCCGAGGCGGTCGCACCGGCGAGGGACGCGGCGGGGCGGGATTTGACGGAAGGCAACTGCCTGGGGGCCAGGGCCTCCAGCGGACGGCGACGCGGAGCGGTGTGCTTGGGCTTCGCCCTGGTGCCGCGGCGGGACCGGGAGGTGGACTTCACCGTGTCAGCGGACAGGACCTGAGCGGCCTGCGGAGCCGCCCGCCACACCCTCGCGGTGAACGTGATCTCGTCGGGCTCGTGGAGCGGCGCCAGGCGGGCCCACGTCTTCGGCTCGCCGATGTAGCGGATCTGGGACTGCAGCAGCTCGGTCAGCCGCTTGCTCTCGATCACCGGACGGGTCGACAGCCACGTCACGATGCCGGGCGGCACGAGATAGACCACGTGCCACGGCGTCTCGAAGGGCATCCCGAGGACCGCCAGAAGGATCGACCATGGGACCAGCACGCCCAGGAACACACCGATCCAGACGATCGGAAGCGGCATCGGCAGCCGAAGGTCGTACAGCTTGTAGAGCCGCTTCTCAATCCGCCAGATATTGGTATAGGTAGGCAGGTCCACCCGATCCTCCTCTCCCTCGCACGGCCGTCAGGTCACGCTCACTTGATGCCGAGCGCCCCTGCGATGGCCTTCGCCGTCACCTCGATGACGTTGGGCACGTAGAAGATCACGCCGATCGCGACAGCCAGGATGATGAACTGCACGAATCTGGTGATCTCTCGCGTGAAGAGGAAGAAGATCGCGACCACGGAGACCACGACAAGGAACAGCGGGGCGAAGAACTTCCGCAGGAAGTCCGCCAGTCCCGCGGTGTTCACCCCGCCGGTCGGGGGCGCCGACGGCGTCAGGAGCTCCAGGGCGTTCTCCGCCATGACTTTCAGAATCAACTCTCGTCCTCCTGCTTGTGGTCACGCCGGCCGGTACGCGGAGCGGCCCGCGCTCCCTTTGCTGCTCCCTGGCTCCCCAGTTCCGCCCCGGCCTCACCCCGCGGACCGCGTCGCGCCGCGAATGTCTTTGACGTACCAGTTGTCGCCCTGCTTCTCGACGACGAGCCGGTACGCCTGCTCGAGGCCGGCGGCCTGGGCGCCGGGATCGGTGGATGTGGAGGACGGACTCGGTGTCGAGCCCGTGGGGACGGTCCACACGACGACGGCGGTGACCTCGCGGGTGGTGCCCCCGGGCGGGGCCGTGACGCTCTTCAGCTCACCCAGGCTCACCTTGCCGCCGAAGCCGTCGAGCGTCGTGCCCTGGGCGACGTAGCGCTGCAGCTGGGTGGCGTCGCCGGAGGCGTAGGCCTTGAAGAAGCCTTCGAGCTGAGGGCGCAGTTCGCTCTCGGTGGTGTCGTCGTGCTCGGGCTCGGGAAGCTGCGGCAGGCCGGCGGCGTCTCCGGCCGGCAGCAGCGCGGGCTCGCCGGACACGACGAACTTGTGGTCGGTGTAATAAACGGGGACGGAAAGCTTCCAGCGTTGTGCGCCAGATTGGGCGAAAACCGTCACAACGGCATTTTGGGCATCGCTGACTTGGACATCCGACGCCTGGAAAGCGCCCGCCGACATGCGGCCGAATCCGTTCCATCCCAGTTGGCCACCGCCTTCGGGAAGGAACGGCTTGAGCCGCTCGGCCCTCTCGTCGGGCTTGGAGCCGTCGAAATTGAGATACGCGGCGGCGAACTGGCTGGCGAACGCCCCCGCCTCCGTCTTCGGGAACCCGAAATCGGTCGGGGTGGCCGTGGGACCGCTGGGCTCGCTCGGCTGGGCCAGTCGCTCGATGGGCGCGCGGACGCCGTTGACGACGATCACGATGATGAGGGCCCAGAGCACCGCCCTGCCGGTCCACACGAGCCAACGCCCGCCCCCGCCGGACCATGCGCCGCGCCGGGAGGCGCCGCGTCCTCGTGCCGTCACGTGGTCAGGATCGGGATCATAGGGCGACGGAGGGTACGTCGAATGCTCGGGTTCGCCAGCGGTCCGCGGACCGTGCTGGACGTCTGACCTGCGAGCCATCACGCCTCCGCTCGCGCCGATCCCCCCGGCTGGCGCGCAATCGTCTTACCGTCGTTCCTGTTATCCATGGTGATGATTTCACCTTAGCGGCCCCACCAATTCTTCCAGGAAAGCCACGCCCATGCTGCAGGCATCGCCGTAGCAGACCAAGTCGGTCTTCCTCCCGTTTCGGGTACGCGACCGCCCGGTTCACGCAGGCCAGGGGGCATATGTCCGGTGGCGAGTCAGGGCATACCTCCGCAAGAGACGTCGCTGTAAGGATTAAGCTCGCACCAGACGGGAAATGGCAGCAAAACGGACTGACGATGGAGGCGTCGTTCCAGTTCACAGGGGCCACGGCACTGCGCGCGGACCTCTCTGTGACGACGGCGGCGGGCTCGGCCGGGAGGCTGCGAACCGTCCGCACGCACCGGCCTCCCTTCCGCCAGGCTGCTCTCTCCTGCGGGCCGGCACAGGCGTACGCCCTCAGCACGCCCCACCGGGGCGCACTGCCGACCCAAGCATTGGAGACTACGCGCGGCGGGCGTCCCACCTGGATTACCTGACGGCCACGCATTGGTACCCACCAGACGAAGCGTTCGCCCAAGCGGGTGAGACCGACTGCACGCATCGGATCGCACGTGCAGACACAGAAGCTCATCAGGAGCCCTACCGTCCTCGCGAAGGGGAGCATCAGCGCACATGGGGCTCACGTTGCCGTGGCGCATGGCGCACGACGACCACGCCTGGGCGCCGGCGGACCGGCGGGCTGCGATGTGGAGGTACCCCGACCCCACCCTCACCGTCACGGATCTGCACGTGGTTGTGTGCTGTGCGCAGTGCACGATCACTTGTGCGCGGTGCTGAGCTGCTCCGTGATTCTGGGGAGTCGAACCCCGCGCTGCTCTCCACGCGCCAAGAAGAGGGCCGGAACCGCCGACCCGCGGTCTGTGCACGCCTCCGTGAACGACTACCTGCTCCACATCGCGCTCTGCTCAGTCCAGCAGGTCCACCTCCCAGTTCGACCGCTGGATCCGCACATCGAGCTCGCGGATCTCGCGCGCCAGCGCATCCGCCTGAGCACGAAGCTCCGCGACCGGAAGCGCGGACAGCATCATCAGCTCGGACCGCAACTGCCGGACATATTCCCGCTGGTCCCGGCCGGCGGCCGCGTCGGCCGCCGCGGTGATCAACCCGTGACGCAGCCGCAGCACATCCCTGCGCGCCAGCGCGTCGGTGAGAGTACCGCCCGTATCGATCGTCGTCACGGCGTTGGTCCGATTGATCCGCCGGATCAACGACTCAAGGTCGTCCAGGACCTGTCCGGCCTCGGCCAACAGGCTCCCCGCGTCCTCGGCGGGAACTTCGCCCTCCTGGTATCGGGCAGTGCTGACCACACGGGCGCGCAGTTGCTCCACCCGGCGTACCGCGTCCGCGCGCAGCGCCAGCGCCTCGGCAAGCTTCAAGGTCCCTTACCTCCGTCGCGGTGAGATCCGGAAGGAGTATGGCCGATCCACTCGGCCCACAACGGGCTTTTCGCGTTTGGACGAACATATCGGCCGCGTTGGACTTCGTCTCGCCCTGTCTGAGCCGACACGGGCGAGCCGGCTCGGGCCCGGCCCAAGCCAGCACAGGGCAGGGAAACAGGGTGACCCAGCCGGAGAAACAGGAAGGGGCCAGCCTCTAAAACTGACCCCTGACCTGGAGTTTCTTGCTCTGATCAGCCGCTTCGATCGATCAAGGAGTCACGTATCAGACGTTGAAGCGGAACTCCACCACGTCGCCGTCGCGCATGACGTAGTCCTTGCCTTCGATGCGGGCCTTGCCGGCCGAGCGGGCGGCGGCGAGGGAGCCGGCCTCGACCAGATCGTCGAAGGAGACGACCTCGGCCTTGATGAAGCCGCGCTGGAAGTCGGTGTGGATCACTCCGGCGGCCTCCGGCGCGGTGGCGCCCCTGCGGATGGTCCAGGCGCGGCTCTCCTTGGGGCCGGCCGTGAGGTAGGTCTGCAGGCCCAGGGTGTTGAAGCCCACCCGCGCGAGCTGGCTCAGGCCCGACTCCTCCTGGCCCACCGACTGCAGGAGCTCCAGCGCCTCGTCGTCGGGCAGCTCGACCAGCTCCGACTCGATCTTGGCGTCGAGGAAGACGGCCTCGGCGGGCGCGACGAGTTCGGCGAGCCGGGCGCGCAGGGCGGCGTCCTCGAGCTCGTCGGCGTCGAGGTTGAAGACGTACAGGAACGGCTTGGCCGTCAGGAGGTGCAGCTCGCGCAGGTCGGTGAGGTCCATGCCGGAGGCGTACAGCGTGGTGCCGGAATCGAGCACCTTGGACGCCGCCTCCGCCGCCTCCAGGGCGACCTTGCGGTCCTTGTTGAACTTCGCCTCTTTGGCCAGGCGCGGCAGGGCCTTCTCGAGCGTCTGCAGGTCGGCGAGGATCAGCTCGGTGTTGATCGTCTCGATGTCGCGCTGCGGGGAGATCTCGCCGTCGACGTGGGTGACGTCGGGGTCGGTGAAGACCCGGATGACCTGGCAGATGGCGTCGGTCTCACGGATGTTGGCGAGGAACTGGTTGCCGCGCCCCTGCCCCTCGGACGCGCCCTTGACCAGGCCCGCGATGTCGACGAACTCGACCTTGGCGGGGAGGACGCGAGCGGAGTCGAAGATCTCGGCCAGCTTCTGCAGCCGTGCGTCGGGGACTCCCACGATGCCCACGTTGGGCTCGATCGTGGCGAACGGGTAGTTGGCCGCCAGGGCGTTCCCGCTCTTGGTCAACGCGTTGAAAAGCGTGGACTTGCCGACGTTGGGCAGGCCGACGATGCCGATGCTCAAGCTCACGCTTGCCGAGTTTACGCGGCTCGCGCGCCTGGACTGGAATCATGCCGGGAGTGGACGTCATGGCACTCGCCTTCCAACTCGCCGTCGGACTGGCCGCGGGACTGGTGATCGGTTTCGCCGTCGGCCGGGCGCGCGCCGCCGCCCGTACCTCCGCCGCCGAGGCGCGGATCGCCGAGGCCGAGGCCCGCGCGAACGCCGCCGAGGCCCGCGCGGACGCGGCCGAGGACAAGGTCGCCTACGTCGAGGACCAGATGGCGCAGCGGTTCCAGACGTTGTCCACCCGCGCGCTCGACGTCAACAACCTGCGCTTCCTCGAACTGGCCGAGAGCCGCCTGGCCGCGTCCCGGGCGGAGGCCGCGGGCGACCTGGAACAGCGCAGGCAGGCGGTGGAGAACCTCGTCGCCCCGCTGCGCGAGACCCTCGCCAAGGTCGAGGAACAGCTTCGGGCCAGCGAGACCGGCCACCGCGTCGCCCAGGCGGAGCTCGGCAAGCAGATGGAGTTCGTGCGGGAGAGCTCCGAGCAGCTCAAGGCTCAGACGGCGGCCCTGGTGAGGGCGCTGCGGCGGCCGGAGGCGCGCGGACGGTGGGGGGAGCTGCAGCTTCGCAGGGTCGCCGAGATCGCCGGCATGGTGAGGTTCTGCGACTTCGACGAGCAGGCGAGCGCGGCCACCGCCGACGGCGTGCTGCGGCCCGACATGGTGGTGCGGCTCGCCGGCGGCAAGAACATCGTCGTGGACTCCAAGGTGTCGCTGGCGGCCTACCTGGAGGCGGCCGAGGCCGGCGAGAGCGTCATGCAGGACGCCCGGCTGGACGCCCACGCGCGCCACCTGCGCGAGCACGTCGACCGGCTGGCGTCCAAGGCCTACTGGCAGGCGTTCAGCCCCGCGCCGGAGTTCGTGGTGCTGTTCATCCCCGGCGAGGCGTTCCTGGCGCCCGCCCTGGAGCGCGACCCGGGTCTGCTGGAGTACGCGATGTCGAGGCGGGTCCACATCTCCACCCCGACCACGCTGATCACGATGCTGCGCACCGCGCAGTACGCCTGGCAGCAGGAGGCCCTGAGCCGCAACGCCCGGGCGGTGTTCGACCTCGGCAAGGAGCTGTACGAACGGCTCGGCGCGATGGGCCGCAACGTCGACGCCCTCGGCAAGGCGCTCACCCGGGCCGTGACGGCGTACAACAAGACGGTCGGCTCGCTGGAGAGCCGCGTCCTGGTGACCGCCCGGAAGCTGAACGACCTCGGGGTGGTCGACGGGGAGCTGCCCCAGCCCGATCTGGCGGAGGAACTGCCGAGACGCCCCTCGATGCCGGAGCTCGTGGAGGAGCCCGCGGGACACCCCGGCGAGGACTCCACCGGCGACAGGGGCCCCGAGGGGGCTGTGGAACCGGCCTCCGAGGACCGGGCAGCGCAACCCCAGGGTGAAGAGACGGTAAGCCCGTTTCCGCCCCCTCGGATGAACGGTAAGTTGGCGCGAGACTTGCCGTAGGCAGTAGGACGGGATCCCGGCCGCGGGGCCGCCGACGACCGCGCCCGGAGGGGGCGACAGTGGTAGCACAGGAGCGAGCGCGACCGGGGGTCAGGCTGACCGCCCGGGGCGCCGTCGCGCTCATTTTCGTGGTCACTCTGGCCTGCGAGGCGACCGGGTCGACGGTGGTCGTCGGGCTCGCCTTCTGCGCCGCGTGCCTGGCCGGGGTCCTGTTCGTGCAGCCCCGTGATCTGCTGTCGCTGGTGGTCAGCCCGCCGCTGGTCTTCTTCTGCGCCACCTTCGTCTCCGCCGTGCTCGGCTCGCTGGGGACGCCGTCGCTGATCCAGGCTCTCGGCCTCGGCCTCGTCACCGACCTGTCGGCGGCCGCGCCCTGGCTGTTCGCCGGCTCGGCCCTGGTGCTGGCGGTGGCGTGGCCGCGCGGGCTGCCCGCGAACGTCCGCGAGCTGCGCGCGCAGGTGCGCGGCTCGCAGGTCCCCGAGGCCGCCGCCCCTCGTGCCGCCGCCCCGCCCGCGGTCAAGAACCGGGCGCGCGGAGACGGCGAGGGCGGTTTCGCCCCCGAGCCGGAGGGCTACTTCGAGCCTCGCGTGTACGGCACGCGCCGCGACGACGAGTCGAAGGACGACCGGCCGGCCTGACCGGCGGCCTTCGGGGGCCGCGGTGGCACTCCCGGCGAGGCCGTTCAGGCGGTCAGCGGGCGCCGGCCCGCAGGTCGCGGCGCAGCTCGTGGGGCAGAGCGAAGCGGACGCTCTCCGGCACCGACTCGACCTCCTGGACGTCGCCGAAGCCGTGCGCGGCCAAGTGGGCCAGCACCCCTTCGACCAGCTCCTCGGGCACCGACGCGCCGCTGGTCACGCCGACGGTGGTGACGCCCGCGAGCCACTCGTCGCGGATGAACGAGGCGTCGTCGACGAGGTAGGAGGCGTCGGCCCCGGCGTCCTTGGCGACCTCGACGAGGCGCTTGGAGTTGGAGGAGTTGGTGGAGCCGACGACGATGACGAGCTGCGCCTCGCGGGCGATCTCCTTCACCGCGGTCTGGCGGTTCTGCGTGGCGTAGCAGATGTCGTCGCTCGGCGGGTCGATGAGGTTCGGGAAGCGCTCCCTGAGCCGGGCGACGGTCTCGGTGGTCTCGTCGACCGACAGCGTGGTCTGCGAGAGCCAGACGAGCCGCTCGGGGTCGCGCACCTGGACGCGGCCGACCCCGTCGAGCCCGTCGACGAGCTGGATGTGGTCGGGGGCCTCACCGGCCGTGCCCTCGACCTCCTCGTGGCCCTCGTGGCCGATCAGCAGGATGTCGTAGTCGTTGGCCGCGAAGCGCTTGGCCTCGTTGTGGACCTTGGTGACCAGCGGGCAGGTGGCGTCGATGGTCTTCAGCGACCGCCGGGCGGCCTCCTCGTGGACGGCTGGGGCGACGCCGTGGGCGGAGAAGACCACGATCGCGCCCTCGGGCACCTCTTCGGTCTCCTCGACGAAGATCGCGCCGCGCTGCTCGAGCGTCTTCACCACGTGGGTGTTGTGCACGATCTGCTTGCGGACGTAGATCGGCGCGCCGTAGAGCTCCAGAGCCTTCTCGACCGCCTGGACCGCGCGGTCGACTCCCGCGCAGTAACCGCGGGGCTTGGCCACCAGGACGCGGCGGGTCGCCGAGGTCTCCGAAATCATGTCCTCATGCTATGTGCTCCGCGATTCCTTGGCCGCCAGTGGCTCAGGTTCCGTCGGCACGCGTGCTTTATCTGCTTTCCTATGCTTGATGGAGTGTGCGACGGCCCTTTCCGTCCGCCCCTTGACCTCACGCGGCACAGTCTGGCGAGACTGGTCGTCCAATACAGACCCTCTAGGGAGCCGGCATGTCAGTGACCGACATCGTCCGCACCATAGCCAAGAACGTCCGACAGACCGTCTCCAACCCCGGTGAGCTGAAGGAGAAGGCCAAGGACCTTCCCCTGAACGTGCTGCAGACCGCGCTCACGGGGGTCGGGCAGGCCCTGATGCTGAGCGATCGCCTCCGTAGCGGCGTGAAGCGGCTGCTGAGCGAGGACGACAAGGCCACGCCCGAGCAGGAGGCCGCCGAGCGGCCGGCCGCCGCGGAGGAGCGTGAGGAGAAGCCGGCCAGGCGTGAGCCGGTCATCTTCGCCCCGCGCCCGAGCGCCACCGCCGCCGCCCCCGCCGTCGCCGAGGAGAGCCGCAACGGGGCCGCCGCGAAGGCCGAGGCGGCAGCCGCCCCCGCCGCCGTCGCCACGCCCCCGGCCAAGCCGGGCCCGGTGGCCGAGAAGCCCGCCGCCCAGCGTCCCGTCGCCGACACGGCGGTCACCGAGAAGCCGAAGGCCGAGGAACCGGCCGCGGAGAAGCCGAAGGCCGAGCAGCCGGCCGCCGAGAAGCCGAAGGCCGAAGAGCCGGTCGCCGAGAAGCCCGCCGCGGCCGAGGTCGTCGCGGAGAAGCCGGCCGCCGAGAAGGCCCCCGAGCCGGTCACCGTCGAGGAGGGCACCGGCGTCGAGGAGACCGCCCCCGAGGCCCCGGCCAAGCCCAAGCGGGCTCCCAGGGCCAAGGCCGGCACCGCCGCCAAGCCCAAGGCCGAGACGACGGCGCCCAAGCCCCGCACGCGCAAGCCGCGGGCCGCCGCCGGCGCCGGCAAGCTGGCCGAGGCCGTGCGGCATACCCCCGAGGCCGAGGCGGCGGCCGAGGCCGCGCCCGCCGAGGTCTCCTCCCCCGCCGGGACCACCCCGACGCTGGCCGAGCCCATGCCCGGCTACTCCGAGCTCACGATGGCGTCGCTACGGGCCCGGCTGCGCGGCAAGTCCGCCGACCAGGTCCGCTCGCTGCTGGAGTACGAGCGGAGCACCACCGCGCGCGACGACATCGTCCAGATGTACGCCAAGCGCCTGGCCAAGCTCGAGGCCGGGGAGTAGGCGCGGATGGTTTGTAGGCTGCCCGCATGACGGCGAAGACCTCACCGGAGCAGCCACTGCCCATCCGCTCGGTGTTGCAGATGGTGGCGCAGTGGATCGCCAGGCTCGGCACCGTCTGGGCCGAGGGGCAGATCACCGAGCTGTCCTCCCGGGGCGGCACGGTGTTCCTGACCCTGCGCGATCCCGTGGCCAACGTCTCGGCCCGCGTCACCTGCCCGCGCAACGTGTACGAGGCGACCGTCCCCCGGCCGGTCGACGGCGCGCGGGTGGTCGTGCTGGTCAAGCCGGATTTCTGGGTCAACAGGGGCTCGTTCGCGTTCACCGCCCTGGAGATCCGGCCCGTCGGCATCGGTGAGCTGCTCGCCAGGCTCGAACGGCTGCGGCAGATCATCGTCGCCGAGGGCCTGGCCAACGCCGAACGCAAGCGCAGGCTGCCGTTCCTGCCCGGCACGATCGGGCTGATCTGCGGGCGCGACTCGGCGGCCGAGCGCGACGTGCTCGAGAACGCCCGCCGCCGCTGGCCGGCGGTGCGGTTCAAGGTCGAGACGGTGGCCGTCCAGGGCCAGTACGCCGTGGGCGAGGTCACCGAGGCGCTGCGCAAGCTCGACGCCGACCGCGAGGTCGATGTGATCATCGTCGCCCGCGGCGGCGGCTCCCTGGAGGACCTCCTGCCGTTCTCCGACGAGTCGCTGGTGCGCGCGGTGGCCGCCTGCCGTACCCCGGTGGTCAGCGCGATCGGCCACGAGCAGGACAACCCGCTGCTCGACCTGGTCGCCGACCTGCGCGCCTCCACGCCCACCGACGCCGCCAAGAAGGTCGTGCCCGACGTCGGCGAGCAGCTCGCGCTGGTCCGCCAGCTCCGCGACAGGGGACGGCGGGTGGTGACGGGCTGGCTCGACCGCGAGGCGTCGTGGCTGGCCGCGGTACGGTCGCGGCCCTCTCTCTCCGACCCGGTGCGCGAGATCGAGCGCCGGGCCGAGCAGGTCGACGGCCTGCGCGACCGGGCCCGGCGCTGTCTCACCTCGTCCCTGGACCGCGCCGAGGACTCCCTGGGGCACCTGCGCGCCCGGCTGCTCGCCCTGTCCCCCGCCGCGACGCTCGAACGCGGTTACGCGATCGTCCAGCACCCCTCCGGCGAGGTCGTGCGGCGGGCGGCCGAGCTGGCCGAGGGCGAGGAGCTGAGCGTGCGGTTCTCCGACGACCGCGTCGGGGTGACCGTGTCCAAGCCCGCCACCTGACGCGAGGCGAGCCGGGCCGCCCGTAAGGTGGTTCCCGTGGCTGAGGAGAAAGCTGGGACGCCGTCGTACGAGCAGGCGCGCGAGGAGCTCACCGAGGTGGTGCGGCGCCTGGAGGCGGGCGGCCTCACCTTGGAGCAGTCGATCGAGCTCTGGGAGCGCGGCGAGAAGCTCGCCGCGATCTGCGAGGAGTGGCTGCAGGGCGCCAGGGTCAGGCTGGCCGAGGCCATGGCGCGCCGTGAGCGCCCCGAGGGCGCGCGGCCCGAGGAGGCGCCGTTCTAGCCGGGTGACCGCCCGGGCCGTGCGAGATCGGCGCCGGGGTGCCGCGAATGCGGGACCGCCGTGCCAGGCCGGTATTCTCCCTGGTTGTGCGCCAATTCACCCAGGGGTTCTACGGGTACGCCTTCGCCGTGCTGGTCTGCCTGGCGGTCGTCGGTGTCTTCCTGCTGGTCGCGCCGCAGAGCCGCACCGAGCACATCCCGAGGGTCGAGTACAGCATGACCGTGGCCAACCTGCGCCGCGTCGCGCCGTACGAGGTGCGGGTGCCCGACCCGGTGCCGGCCGGCTGGGTGCCGAACAGCTCCGAGGTCGACCAGAAGCGGTACGTCACCTGGCGGCTGGGCTTCGCCACGGCCAAGCGCGAGCACGCCCTGCTCGCGCAGAGCAACGAGCCGGGCGACGCCTTCGCCAACCGGCTCGCCAACAGCGACAAGACCACCGGCAGCCGTCAGGTCCTCGGCGAGAGCTGGCAGGAGCGCTTCCGTCCCGACAAGAACCAGCGTTCGCTGGTGCTCGTGCGTCCCGACGTGACCCTCGTGGTGACCGGTACGGCCGGCTGGGACGAGCTGACGCGGCTGGCCGCCTCCTTGAAGGCGCAGCCCAAGGTCACCTCGTCCGCTTCGCCCACCCCGGCGGCCACCTCGTCCTGATCCGGCCGCCTACGGGCGCTGGACGCGGCCGATGATG
The DNA here is from genome assembly GCF_018531465.1 of Sphaerisporangium fuscum. Lineage (GTDB taxonomy): Bacteria > Actinomycetota > Actinomycetes > Streptosporangiales > Streptosporangiaceae > Sphaerisporangium > Sphaerisporangium fuscum. The sequence continues at coordinate 14,400 of NZ_JAHDTF010000017.1, read as the reverse complement.
GCCAGGACGTCCTCGGTGAGCACCCGGGCGGCGGTGACGTCCTCCGCCAGGGCCACCTCGGACACGGCGGCGGCCAGCGCCCCGGTCACGACGACCACCAGCGCGCCCTTGTCGTCCTCGAACAGGGCGGCGTTGCGCCGTGCCCACTGGCGCATGCGGTCGCGCATGATCACCTCGAAGCCCGGGGGCCCGTCGCCGCGCAGGAAGAGGGCCGCGAGCTCGCGCTCCTCGAAGCAGCCCTCCAGGTAGGCGCGGGCGCCGGCGATGAACAGCCGCATCGGGTCGGACTCGCCCTCGGACCGCGCCGCCTGCACGGCCTGTTTGGTGCGCTGCGTCTGGCGGGTCTGGAACTCCTCCCAGAGCGTGAGGTACAGGTCGGCTTTGCCGGAGAAATGGTGATACAGGCTGCCGACGCTGGCGCCCGCGCGGGCGACGACGTCGGTGACCCCGGCTTCGGCGAAGCCCCTTGAGACGAAGATCTCCCTGGCGGCGTCGAGAAGCGCGCCGCGAGTCGCGGCGCCGCGTTCCGAGGTGCGCACCGTCACCGGTCGTTCCGTGTCGCTGCTCATGCAGGCGACAGTATCCCCCCGTCGGCCGCGGAAGTGAGACAACTACGATCGTTGCACCCGGCTGGATTAGAAAGCGGGGAAGCAGGTAGGTCCAGTACAGGGCGTCCCGATCGCCGTTCGTCCAACTAAGAGGGGCTTGTCACTATGTCGGAACCGACGGCCGTACCGCCCGCGCTCGCCACAGGTGAGCACGCGCCCGATCGCAACCTCGCCCTCGAACTCGTCCGCGTCACCGAGGCCGCGGCGATGGCGGCCGCGCGGTGGGTGGGCCGGGGCGACAAGAACGGCGCCGACGGCGCGGCGGTCAACGCCATGCGCCAGCTGATCAACACCGTGTCCATGGACGGCTGCGTGGTGATCGGCGAGGGTGAGAAGGACAACGCGCCGATGCTGTACAACGGCGAGCGCGTGGGCGACGGCAGCGGGGCCGAGTGCGACGTCGCCGTCGACCCGATCGACGGCACCCGCCTGACCGCGCTCGGCATGCCGAACGCCGTCTCGGTGATCGCCGTGAGCCCGCGCGGCTCGATGTACGACCCTTCGGCGGTCTTCTACATGGACAAGCTGGTGACCGGCCCGGAGGCGGCGAACGCCGTCGACATCAACGCGCCGGTGGCCGCCAACATCGCCGCCGTGGCCCGGGCGAAGGGCTGCTCCGCGTCCGACGTGACGGTGGTGATCCTCGACCGGCCCCGGCACGAGCGGCTGGTCAAGGAGATCCGCGAGACGGGCGCGCGCATCAAGTTCATCACCGACGGCGACGTGGCGGGCGCGATCATGGCGGCCCGCCGGAGCACCGGCATCGACCTCATGCTCGGCATCGGCGGCACGCCCGAGGGCATCATCGCGGCGTGCGCCCTGAAGTGCCTGGGCGGGGTCATCCAGGGCAAGCTGTGGCCGCGGGACGACGCCGAGCGCCGCCGCGCCCTGGACGCCGGCCACGACCTCGACCGCGTGCTCACCACCGACGACCTGGTGACCTCCGACGACGTCTTCTTCGCCGCCTCCGGCATCACCGACGGCGAGCTCATGGCCGGGGTCCGCTACAGCGGCGGCGTCGCGGTCACCCACTCCCTCGTCATGCGCGGCCGCTCCGGCACCGTCCGCAAGGTCGAGAGCGAGCACCAGCTGTGGAAGCTGCGCGCCTACAGCGCGATCAACTTCGACACCGCCAGCTGACCGCGTGACACCTGGGCGGCCGTCATCAGGCGGCCGCCCCCAGTGGTGTCCGGGGCACCGCTATCGGCGGCGAATCCAGCCGCGTTTGGGCGGTTTGGGGGACTTGGCGACGACGTTTCCCATCATGATCACGCCGGTGATCTCGATTACGGGCGCGTCCGGGGCGGGCGACTGGGGCACCTGGTTCTTCTTCCCGCCGAGCACGGCCGAGGCGGGGATGACCACACGTACGCCCTCGGGGACGATCAGGGTGAGCGTCGCACCCACGACGGTGGCCTGCACGGTGATGTGGCTGCTCTGCAGGAGCGCCTCGCGCAGGTCGAGCGTGACGCCGGTGCCGACGGCGGTGACGGAGTAGCGCGAGGGCACCACCCACCGGCCCTCACGCTGCTCGGAGCGGAACAGCGCCATCACGGGCCGCCCGTCGGCGCGCAGCGGCTGCAGGTGCTCGGGCAGCAGGTCGGCGGTGAGGGCCACGAGCTCACCCAGCGTGCGCGCCTGGTAGACCCGCTCGACGCGCTCCTCGTGCTCCAGGTGGCTCAGCCTGCCGTCGGCGACGGCGTCGCCCAGGACGGCGACGACCCGCTCACGGTCGTCGTCGGAGGCCCGCAGCTCCTGCGGAGCCGGGCCCTGGCCGTTCTGCTGTCCGCTCAGGAAGCCGGACAGGACCTGCCGCAGGATCGGAGCACCCTGCTCGTTCCAACGGTTGCTCCAGCGCTCATGACGCGCCGCGCGCTCGGCATCCACGTCTCGACCCTAACTCCTCGGCGCAGCGGCCGGGCCGCACGCGGCCCCAGGCCGGCTCACGCGCCGACGCTGCCGTCGATGGCCTCGCGGAGGAAGTCGGCGTGGCCGTTGTGCCGGGCGTACTCCTGGATCATGTGCATCATCACCAGGCGCAGCGACACCTCCTCGCCCCACCTGGCGTTGTAGGCGGTGACCTCCAGCGACTCGGCCTGCTCCTCGACGCGGCGCGAGTGCTCGACCTCGGCCTGCCAGGCGTCGAACGCCTCCGAGCGCGTGCTGCGGCTCGCGTCGTACGCCTCCTGGTAGTCGCGCTTGTCCGACCAGACGAAGGGGACGTCCTCTCCGCCGATCACCCGGCGGAACCACGTGCGCTCCACCTCCGCCATGTGCCGTACCAGGCCGAGCAGCGAGAGCGTCGAGGGCGGCATCGACTGCCTGCGCAGTTCGTCGTCGGAGAGGCCTTCGCACTTCATGGCGAGGGTCGCGCGATGGTAGTCGAGGAAGGCGCGCAGGGTCTCGCGCTCGCCGCCCTGGAGGGGTGGGCCGATACGCTCGATCGTCACCATGGTTCCTTTCGTCGGTTCTGTTCCGGGCAGCGCCGATTGTGCCCCAGCCGTTTCACAGAACCCCAATTCAAGAAGCGGTAACGTCGCCCGCCAAGGCATTGACCGGGGGAGCCGGTGATCGTAGCCTGGCGCAACCTGATTCGGGCTCATGTTTCCACCCCCCGGAGGCCCCTGTGCCTACCTCGCGTGACCGTCGTGCGCGCCTTGCCACCTTCGCCGTCTTCTTCGTCCAGGGCCTGACGTTCGCCACCCTGCTCACCCAGGTCGCGGCCCTGCAGAAGAAACACGGCCTCAGCGACGGCGAGCTGTCGATCCTGCTGCTGGTCGTCCCCGTGATCGCCGGGGCCGGGAGCGTGCTGGCCGGCGAGGTCGCCAAACGGTACGGCAGCCGGTGGGTGCTGCGCGTGGCCCAGCCCCTCGCGGGCCTCGCGGTCGTCCTCGCCGGGCTCGCCGCCACCGTCCCCGAGCTCGTCGCCGCCAACGTGCTGTTCGGCCTGTGCCTCGGCGGGGTGGACGCGGGCATGAACATGCAGGCCGTGACGGTGGAGCGCAGGTACGGCCGGCCGATCCTCACCGGCTTCCACGCGCTGTGGAGCGCGGCGGCGGTGATCGGGGCCGTCTGGGCGTCGGCGGCCGGAGGGCTCGGGCTCGGCCTGCCGGTGACGTTCGCCGTGGCCATGGTCGCCGGGGTCGCCGTGGCCGTCGTGGCGGCGCCCAAGCTGTGCGGGCCGGAGGAGGAGCACGTGGAGGCGGGGCCGGAGGCGGCCGCGCCCTCCGGGAGCCGGTTCCCGTGGCGGCCGATCCTGCCGTTGTGCCTGGCGATGGCGTTCCTCTACGTCGGCGACGCGTCGGTGTCGAACTTCGGCTCGGTCTACATGGACAAGATCATGCACGCGACCGCGGCCGTCGCGCCGCTGGCGCTCGGGGCCTACCAGGCGACCACGTTCGTGGTCAGGATCGGCGGCGACTTCGCCGTCCGCCGGTACGGCCCCGCCGCGATCGTGCGCATCGGCGGCGCGCTGGCCACCCTGGGCTTCGCCGGGATCGTCACGGCGCCGAACCAGCCGCTGGCCGTCGTGGCCTTCGGTGTGACCGGGGTCGGGCTGTCGGTCGTGGCCCCGCAGTCGTTCTCCGCCGCCGGACGCCTCGACCCGGCCGGTACGGGCGTAGCGATCGCCCGGGTCAACATGTTCAACTACGTCGGCTTCATCGTCGGGGCGGCCCTGGTCGGCGGGATCGCGGACGCGGCGAACTACCAGCTCGCGTTCGCCGCGCCGCTCGTGCTGGCCGGGGTCATCGTCGTCCTGGCCCGTGGCTTCCAGCCCCGCGCCGCCCTCCCCACCCCTCAGCCCAGCCAGGCCTGACCGCTCAGAGGTACGGCCGCTGGTCGCGTTTGGCCTCTTCGTATCGTTCGCGAAGTTCCGGGGTCATGGAGGTCTCGGCGATGGGGACGTCCCACCAGGCGGTGGTGTCCGGGGACGGGCCGGGGACGGTCTCGACGTGGACGACCGTGGTGGTCGTGGCCTCCCTCGCCTTGACCAGGGCGCCGCGCAGGGACGCCCGGTCGGTGGCGCGCAGGACGTCGGCGCCGAGGCTCGCCGCGTTGGCCGCCAGGTCGACCGGAAGGTACTCGCCGTCCAGCCGGCCGCCGGAGGTCCGCATGCGGTAGGCGGTGCCGAGGCGCCGCGCGCCCACCGACTCCGACAGGTTGCCGATCGAGGCGAAGCCGTGGTTGTCGACGATCACCACGATGAGCTTCACGCCCTCCTGGACGGCCGTCGCGATCTCCTGGGCCATCATGAGGTACGAGCCGTCGCCCACCAGCACGAACACCTCGCGCTCCGGCGCCGCGAGCTTGACGCCGAGGCCGCCCGCGATCTCGTAGCCCATGCAGGAGTAGCCGTACTCCACGTGGTAGGCCTTCGGGTCGGACGCCCGCCACAGTTTGTGCAGGTCGCCGGGCATGGACCCGGCGGCGTTGACGACGACGCCGTCCGTCCCGGCGACCTCGTTGAGCACGCCCAGCATCACCGGCTGCGTGAGGCCGTCGCCGTCGTACAGCTCCGAGACCTCGGCCTGCCAGGCACGCCCGAGCTCCGCGGCCCGCGAGGTCCAGCCGGGGTCGGCCTTCCAGTCGCCGAGGTCGAGCAGCGCGAGCCCCTCGCGGGCGTCGCCGACGAGCATGACGGCGGCGTGCTTGGCGGCGTCGAACGCGGCGACGTTGAGGTTCACGAACCGGACGCCTTCGGCGAAGAGCGTGCGGGAGGCGGTGGTGAAGTCGGTGTAGCGGGTGCCGACGCCGATGACGAGGTCGGCCTCCCGGGCGATCGCGTTCGCGGCGGCCGTGCCGGTGTGCCCGATCGCCCCGACCGCGCACGGGTGGTCGTACGGCAGGACGCCCTTGCCCGCCTGGGTCTCCCCGACCGGGATGCCGTACGCCTCGGCTAAGGCCGTCAGCTCCTCCCAGGCCTCGCTGTAGATCACGCCGCCGCCCGCGACGATGAGGGGCCGCCGCGACGCCTTGATCGCCTCCACGGCCCGCTCCACGGCCGCCGAGTCGGGGACCGGCCGCGCCACGTGCCACACCCGCCGTTCGAACAGCTCGACCGGCCAGTCGTACGCCTCGGCCTGGACGTCCTGCGGCAGCGCGATGGTGACGGCTCCCGTCTCGGCCGGGTCGGTGAGCACCCGCATGGCCGCCATCAGGGCCGACGGCAGCTGCTCGGGCCGGTTGATCCGGTCGAAGAAGCGGGACACCGGCCGCAGGCAGTCGTTGACGCTGACGTCGTACGACCGGGGGTCCTCCAGCTCCTGCAGGACGGCCCCGGCGGCCCGGGTGGCGAAGATGTCGCCGGGCAGCAGCAGCACCGGGAGCCTGTTGATCGTGGCCAGGGCCGCCCCGGTGACCATGTTGGTGGCCCCCGGGCCGATCGAGGTCGTGCAGGCGAAGGTCGACAGGCGGTTGCGCGTCTTGGCGAAGCCGACGGCGGTGTGCACCATGGCCTGCTCGTTGCGCGCCAGGTAGTACGGCAGGGGGTCGCCGAGGCCCGCGCCGCGCTCGGCGAGCGCCTGGCCGACGCCGGCGACGTTGCCGTGCCCGAAGATGCCGAAGCACCCTTCGATGAGCCGCTGCTCGACGCCGTCGCGCTCGCTCCACTGCTCGGCCAGGAAGCGCACGAGCGCCTGCGCGACCGTCAGCCGGATGGTCTTCACGTCCGTGCCTCCCGGGTGCCGTCCGATGAAGTGCCGTTCGCCGAGTAGCCGTTCGCGGGTGCGCCCGTGGCCGGCGACGGGGTGCCGCGACGCGGTCGTGAGCCGTTGGGGGCCGTGGTCATGGGGACGCGGGGGTCGACCGCCCGGCCCTCCCAGCCGGCACGGATCCAGGCGTGCCGCGGGTCGTCGCAGAAGGCCATCGAACGCTTCTCGGCGGGCCCGGCGAGGACGTTCAGGTAGTACAGGTCGTAGCCGGGCGCGGCCATCGACGGCCCGTGGTAGCCGTGCGGGACCAGCACGACGTCACCGCAGCCGACCTCGGCCAGCACGTCGATCGGCTTGCCGGGCGAGCCGTAGACCCGCTGGTAGCCGGGGCCGCCCTCGAAGTAGTAGATCTCCTCCAGCACGGCCTCGCCGTCGCACTCGGTGTCGTGCTTGTGGGGCGGGTAGGACGACCAGTTGCCCTCGGGGGTCAGCACCTCGACGGCGACGAGCTTGTCGCACTCGAAGGCCTCCGGGCTGCAGAAGTTGTTGACCTGCCGGCTCGCCTGCCCGGCGCCCCGCACCTCGACGGGCACCTCCTCGGCCGGGCCGTACCTCACCGGCAGCCGCCGGGTGGCGACGGCCGAGGGGAGGGCGAAGCGGCCCTCGCCGGTGATGCGCACGCGCGAGCCGACGGGGAGGTAGGCGAAGTCGGTGACGGCGGAGAAGACCGACACGCGCCCCTGGAGCTCCAGGCGCGCGCCGTCGCACTCCACGACGCACGACCCGGACAGCGGCAGGACGAGCATCTCCTCGTCCCCGGTGCCGAACTCGACGCTCTCGCCGCAGAGGTTCGCGACGCGCAGACCGGCGTACGTCCATCCGGCGCGCTCGGGGGAGATCCACAGGGCCCAGGGGGCCACCGCCGTGGAACCCGCGGGGATGTAGGACATCAGGGCACCTCCAAAAGCCCGGCGGCGGTGTCGACGGCCGCGGCCACGTCGTCGTCAGGAGGGTAGAGCAGCGCGCGCCCGACCACGAGACCCCGCACGCCGGGAAGTCGAAGCGCCTTGCTCCAGGATCCGTAAACCTCGTCGGGAGCCCTGGTGGGGTCGCCGCCGAGCAGCAGGGTGGGCAGGGTCGTCGCCTCCATGACCCGCTCCATCTGGTCGATCACGGGGATCTTCAGCCAGGTGTGCGCCGAGGTGGCGCCGAGCCCCTGCCCGACGTGGATGGCGTGGATCATGCCCTCCGGGGACAGGTCGTGGTGGACGACGCCCTCGTCGCGGTGCGACCAGAACGGCTCCACCAGGGCCATCAGCCCCTCGCGGGCGAGGCTCGTCACGGCCCGCGAGCAGGACTCCAGCGTGGCGGCGGTCTCCGCCGACCGCAGGCCGACACGGCAGAGCATCTTGCCCCCGTCGAGCCGCATCCGGACGATCGACTCGGTGTCGTAGGCGGTGAAGCGGTCGTCGAACTCGAACGCGGTGCCGTGGATCCCGCCGCGGTTCATGGAGCCGATGACGACCTTGCCGTGCAGCGCGCCGAGCAGCAGCAGGTCCTCGACGATGTCAGGGGTGGCGAGCAGGCCGTCGACCCCGGGCCGGGCCAGCGCCACGCACAGCCGGTCGAGCAGGTCGACGCGGCTGGCCATCGCCATCGGCCGTCCCCGCACGCCGAGCGCGCCCCGCGCCGGGTGGTCGGCCGCGATGATCAGAAGCTGGTCGCGGTCGCCCAGCAGCGGCCGGCGCCGGCGTTCGGCCGCGGCCTGGGCGATCTTCCCGGGGTAGCGGGCGCGGACCTCGGCGATCCTGCGGCGGTCGTCTTCACGCATGGGCTTCACCCGAGAGCACGGCCTCGACCTCCTCGGCTGTGGGCATGGCCGGCGCGCACGCCAGCCGTCCGGCGACGATCGCGCCGGCGGCGTTGGCGTGCCGCAGGATGTCGGTCAGGCCGCGGCCGGCGAGCAGGCCGTCGCACAGCGCGCCGCCGAACGCGTCGCCCGCGCCGAGACCGTTCACCACCTCGACCGGCACCGGCGGCACCACCACGTTCTCGCCGGCCGTCATGCCGAGCACCCCGCCCGGCCCCTGCTTCACCACCGCCAGCTCCACGCCCATGTCGAGCAGCGCCCTGGCGGCCTCGTGCGGATCGCGCGTGCCGGTGGCCACCTCGCACTCGTCGAGGTTCCCCACGGCGACGGTGACGTGCTCCAGCGCCTTGCGCACCCATTCCCCGGCCGCCCGCGCCGACGGCCAGAACATGGGGCGGTAGTCGAGGTCGAGCACGGTCAGCGGGGCGCGGCCCCTGGCGTCCCAGGCGGCGAAGTGCGCGCCGCGGGAGGGCTCCTGCGACAGGCCGGTGACGGTCGCCCAGAACAGCCCGGCGTCCCTGATCGCCGCCAGGTCGAGCTCTTCCGGATATATCTCCAGGTCGGGGGCCTTGGGGAGGCGGTAGAAGTACAGCGGGAAGTCGTCCGGCGGGCGGATCTCGCAGAACGTCACCGGCGTCGGCAGGCCCTCGACCTCGCTGACGTACCGGTCGTCCACGCCGTAGGAGCGCAGCGCGTCGTGCACGAAGGCGCCGAACGGGTCCGCCCCGGTGCGGGTGATCACGGCGGAACGGCGGCCGAGCCTGGCCGCCGCGACCGCGACGTTGGTGGCGCTGCCCCCGAGATACTTGCCGAAGGTCTCGACCTCGCGCAGCGAGACGCCGACCTGGAGAGGGTAGATGTCGACACCCACCCTGCCCATCGTGAGCACCTCGGTCATGCGTCGCCTTCCGCCCCGGACGCGACTCCGGCGAGGTAGGCCAGGCTCTCGCGGACGGCCTCCTGCGGGCCGCCGTCCGCCGGGGGCTCCTCGCCGAGGATGACGTCCTGCTCCATGACGTACCAGCCCTGGTAGCCCGCCTGCCCGAGCCGGGTCACGATGCCGGCGACGTCGACGTCGCCGCGTCCCAGCGGCCGGTAGATCGCCGCCCGGACCGCCTCGGTGTAGCCGAGCTTCCCGGCGCTGACCTGCTCGGCGAGCGTGGCGTCCACGTCTTTGAGGTGGACGTGTGCGACCCTGGCTGCGGCCCTGGACACCAGGTCGAGCGGGTCGGTGCCCCCGATGAGAAGGTGACCGGTGTCCAGGCAGAGCGGCATGGCCGACCCGTCGAGCACGCGGTCGACCTCGTCACGCTTTTCGATCATGGTGCCGACGTGCGGGTGCAGCGTGACCGCGCGCCCGAACTCCTCGGCCTCGTCGAGCAGCCGTCCGAGGTTGCCCAGCAGCGTCTTCCAGCCCCCGATGTCGAGCACCGGGCGCTCGTCGTAACCGTCGGCGCCGGTCGCCGCCGCGAGCACGACCGTCTCGACGCCGCCCTCGGCGAAGGAGCGGAACGTCGCGCGGGCCTCCGGCACCGGGTCGTACGCCGGGTCGTGCAGCACCACGGGGACGAATCCACCGATGCCCCGCAGCCCGTACGAATCCAGCAGCTCGCGGCGATGCCCGGGTGAGGGCGGCAGGAAACCGTCGGGGCCGAGCTCGGTGGCCGTCAGGCCGAGTGCGCGCATCTCGCCGAGGACCCGCTCGCGGTCGAGCTGGTGCCCCCAGTCCGGCACCTCGCACACGCCCCACGAGATCGGCGCCGCGGCGATCCTCATCGCGCCGCTCATGCCGCCACCTCCGCGACCCGCGCCGGACGGCCGGTGCGGCGGGAGAGATCGGCGGCCTCGGCGACGCGCAGCGCCGCGAGGGCGTCCTGGACGGTGCACAGGCTCTGCCCGCCGCCCCTCACGGTGCCGAGGAAGGCGTCGATCTCGGCGACGTAGGCGGGCTCGAAGCGCGCCCCGAAGTCGGGCCATGGCGCGCCGCCGGGGAAGGCGACGCCGGGCTCGGCCGAGGTGAGCGGCACACGGTCGTCCAGGCCCACGGCCACCGTGCCGAGCGTGCCGGCGAGTTCCATCCGCACGTCGTACCCCGCGCCGTTGTACCGGGACCCCTGCATGGTCACCAGCGTGCCGTCGTCGAGGGTGAGCAGGGCGGCGCTGGTGTCGACGTCGCCCGCCTCGGCGAAGAACGCCTCGCCGCGGTTGGCGCCGGTGGCGTACACCTGCTCCACCTCGCGGCCGGTCACCCAGCGGAGGACGTCGAAGTCGTGGATGTGGCAGTCGCGGAAGATGCCGCCGGACAGCGGGATGTAGTCGGGCGCCGGCGGGCGCGGGTCGGCGGTCAGCATGTGGATCCGGTGCAGCACGCCCAGCTCCCCGCCGTGCAGGGCGCGGCGGGCGGCGGCGTACCCGGCGTCGAAACGCCGCTGGAAACCGATGTGCACCAGATTGCCGCTGCGCTCGACCGCCTCGACGACGCGGGTGGTCTCCCCGATGTCCGGCGCGACCGGTTTCTCGCAGAACACCGGGACGCCCGCCTCACACGCCCGCAGAATCAGCTCCGCGTGGGTGGACGTGGGTGTGGCGACGACGACGGCGTCGGCCTGGAAGGCGTCGCCGACGCGGGCGCCCACCCGGGCGGCCACTTCCTTCGCCCGCACCTCGTCGGCGTCCCACACCACTAGCTCGGCGACCTCGGGATGGGCGGCGAGCGTCGCGGCGTGGAACGCCCCGATGCGGCCAAGACCCAACAGACCCACACGCATGCTGCCTCCGCGGCTCGATCAGCTCATCACGGCCCGCCCCCAGTTCTAAGTACCAGGCTGCCGGGAGTCAAGACTTTGTCCTGACATTCTGATGATCTGTCCAATCGTTCGCGCGCGGCACAGCCGTCGCGGAGGAGGGGCGCCGCCCGGTCCCAGGACCATCGATGCCCAGGCCGGCACCGGCCCAATCCGGCCGATCACGCGGTGAGGATCACCACCAGCGGGCGCGGCCGGGCATGGCGTGCTTCTCCTCGTGGGTGCCCACCGGCCGCATGTCCTCACCGGCCAGGTCCCTGCTGGTCCACTCGGGGTGCTCACCGCTCCCGCTCCCCTCGCGGGCCACGCCGGCCGGGCCGACGGGCTCACCGGGCGGCGGCTCGGACGGCACGCGCGGCTCCGGCACCCGCCGTCCGGAACCGGTGAGCTCCGGCCCGTGCCGGACGGGCGGGGGCTGCGCCCTGGTCGGCCACTGGACGTGCTCGCCCCGGATGCCGGACAGGACGATGGTGACGAGCGCGACCCCCAGGGCCGAGGCGACGACGACCACTCCGAGGACGACGATGACGATGTAGCCCGGATCCATGATTTCCCCCGATCTTGGATGCGCGCCGCTTCTCATTATCGAACGCCTGCAGAAAGGTTTTCGACCACCCGGCCGCCCGGATATGTGGTGACAGCGCCATGATTTCCTCAAGGCTGCACAAGCCCCGGGTCAGAAGGAGTTCACCGCGAGCCGTACCCTGCAACAGGACGGCGGCGAGCGCGCCACGAATACGGAGGAGCACAGGCGATGCCCGAGTTCGACTACACCGACCTGCTTCCGCTGGGGCCGGATGAGACGGAATACCGTCTGATCACGGCGGAGGGGGTGCGGAAGGTCGAGGCCGCGGGACGTACGTTCCTCGAAGTCGACCCCGAGGCGCTCCGGCTGCTGACCAAGACCGCGATCCACGACATCTCCCACTACCTGCGGTCGTCGCACCTCGCCCAGCTCCGCAAGATCATCGACGACCCGGAGGCCAGCGGCAACGACAGGTTCGTCGCCCTCGACCTGCTCAAGAACGCGAGCATCTCGGCCGGCGGCGTCCTGCCGATGTGCCAGGACACCGGCACCGCGATCGTCATGGGCAAGCGCGGCCGGCACGTGCTGACCGACGGCGCCGACGCCGAGCACATCGCGCGCGGCGTCTACGACGCCTACACCGAGCTGAACCTGCGCTACAGCCAGATGGCCCCGCTGACCATGTGGGACGAGAAGAACACCGGCAGCAACCTCCCCGCGCAGATCGAGCTGTACGCCGAGGACCCCCACGGCCACCCCGACGAGTACAAGCTGCTGTTCATGGCCAAGGGCGGCGGCAGCGCCAACAAGTCGTTCCTCTACCAGGAGACCAAGGCGGTCCTCAACGAGAGCCGCATGCTGGCCTTCCTGGAGGAGAAGATCCGCTCGCTCGGCACCGCGGCCTGCCCGCCGTACCACCTGGCGGTGGTGGTGGGCGGCACCAGCGCCGAGTTCGCGCTGAAGACCGCCAAGTACGCCTCCGCGCGCTACCTCGACTCGATCCCGACCGGGGGCTCCCCCTCCGGGCACGGCTTCCGTGACCTGGAGATGGAGAAGAAGGTCTTCGAGCTCACCCAGAAGCTCGGCATCGGCGCCCAGTTCGGCGGCAAGTACTTCTGCCACGACGTCCGGGTGATCCGCCTGCCCCGGCACGGCGCCTCCTGCCCGGTGGCCATCGCCGTCTCCTGCAGCGCCGACCGGCAGGCACTCGCCAAGATCACACCCGAGGGCGTCTTCCTCGAGAAGCTCGAGACCGACCCGGCCCGTTTCCTGCCCGAGACCACCGACGAGCACCTGTCGGACGACGTGGTCTCCGTCGACCTCAACCGGCCGATGGCCGACATCCTCGCCGAGCTGACGCGCTACCCCGTCAAGACCCGGCTCTCGCTGACCGGCCCGCTGGTCGTGGCCAGGGACATCGCGCACGCGAAGATCGCCGAGCGCCTGGAGGCCGGCGAGGAGATGCCGCAGTACCTCAAGGACCACGCCGTCTACTACGCGGGCCCGGCCAAGACCCCCGAAGGGTACGCCTCCGGGTCCTTCGGGCCGACGACCGCCGGGCGCATGGACTCCTACGTCGAGCGGTTCCAGGCCGCGGGCGGCTCCATGATCATGCTGGCCAAGGGCAACCGCTCCAAGCAGGTCACCGAGGCCTGCCAGAGGTACGGCGGCTTCTACCTCGGCTCCATCGGCGGCCCGGCGGCCCGGCTCGCCCAGGACTGCATCAAGAAGGTCGAGGTCCTGGAGTACCCCGAGCTCGGCATGGAGGCCGTCTGGAAGATCGAAGTCGAGGATTTCCCCGCCTTCATCGTCGTCGACGACAAGGGCAACGACTTCTTCCAGGACACGACCGGCCCGGTGCTGACCATCGGCCGCCGAATGTGACCAATTCTGACCGAAGATCTCAACAGAGAATCGGCATGGCCTCTACAGGCGGCGATAAACGAATCGGTAAGCTGCCCACCATGCGCGCCCCGGCTGGATACGAGCTTGCCTCGCGATACCGGCTTGTCGAACCGGTCGGGCGTGGCGGCATGGGCACGGTCTGGCGTGCTCACGACGAACTGCTCGATCGTGACGTGGCGGTCAAAGAAGTGCGGCTCCCGCTCGTCCTCGACGAGGAGTTGCGGGCCGAGCTGTGCGCGCGCACCGAACGCGAGGGCCGGGCGACCGCGATGGTCGCCCACCCGTCGGTGATCACGGTGTTCGACGTCGTGACCGAAGATGATCGTCCTTGGATCGTCATGGAGCTGCTCCACGCGCGCTCGCTGGAGGAGCTCGTCAAGGAGCACGGGCCGCTGCCCCCGCGCCGCGTGGCCGAGATCGGCCGCCAGGTGCTGGGCGCACTGCGGGCCGTCCACGCCAAGGGCATCCTGCACCGCGACGTGAAGCCGAGCAACGTCCTGGTCACCGAGGACCGCGCGGTGCTCACCGACTTCGGCCTGGCGGCCCTCGAAGGCGACGCCTCGATCACGCAGGCCGGCATCGTGCTCGGCTCGGCGGGCTACATCGCGCCCGAGCGCGTCCTCGGCGACCGCGCCAGCCCGGCCGCCGACCTCTGGTCGCTCGGCGCGACCCTCTACACCGCGGTCGAGGGCCGCGGGCTGCACGGCCGGCGTACGGCCGCGGCGGCCCTGGCCGCGCTCACCAGCGGCGAGCCGATCCCCATGGAGAACGCCGGCCCGCTCGCGCCCGTCCTGCGGGGCCTCCTCCAGATCGACCCGGAGGCCCGGCTCGACGGCATGCGCGCCTCGCTCATGCTCGCCCGGGTGGCGGCCGGCGGCCTCGCCGAGGAGCCTCTCGGCGGCCCCGCGCAGCGCACCGTGCGCCAGCAGTCCCCGGCCACGCTGGGCGGCTCCGCGGCGGCCTCACGCGCCTCGGGCGGGGCGCGGGGCGCCGAGACGGGGCCCGCGTCCGCGGCCACGCGTGGCAGGCAGGCGGG
>NZ_JAHDTF010000016.1 GCF_018531465.1 Sphaerisporangium fuscum | reverse complement strand
GAAGTACGCCAACATCCGCACCGCCTCCCTCGCCGCCGCCGTCGAGCTCTACGGCGCCGGCAGCCCCGAATGCGCCGCCACCAAGGCCGCCTGGAGCGCCGTGGCCGTCCCCGCCCAGTCGGGCGAGGCCTCCTGCACCGCCACGAGCAACGACTTCTCGCTGTCACTGAACCCCAGCGCGGGTACGGTCACGCCGGGGCAGTCGGCCACCTCGACGGTGGGCACCCAGACCACCTCCGGTAGCGCGCAGACGGTCACCCTGTCGGCGTCCGGCCTGCCGAGCGGCGCGACGGCGAGCTTCAGCCCGTCCTCGGTCACCTCGGGCAACTCCTCGACGCTGACCATCAGCACCAGCGCCTCGACCCCGGCCGGCACCTACCCGATCACGGTCAACGGCAGCGCGGCGTCCGGGTCGCACACCGCCACCTTCACCCTGACCGTCGGCGGCGGCACCGGCCAGGACTTCTCGATCTCGGCGTCGCCGGCCTCCGGCACGGTCTCCCCGGGCGGGGCCGCGACCTCGACGATCTCCACCGCCACCACCTCCGGCTCGGCACAGACCGTCTCGCTGTCGGCGACCGGGCTGCCCACCGGGGCCACCGCGGGCTTCAACCCCGCCACCGTGACCTCGGGCGGCTCCTCGACGCTGACGATCGCGACCACGGCCTCGACCCCGGCCGGCACCTACGCCGTCACGGTCAAGGGCACCGGGCAGACCACGAGCCACACCACGACCTACACGCTGACGGTTCAGGGCAGCTCGACGGAGCGGACCTTCCGCAACGACACCAACTACACCATCGACGACTACTCCACGATCACCAGCCCGGTCACCTCGACCGCGACCGGAACCGCGGTGTCGCCGGTGAAGCTCACGATCACCATCAGCCACACCTGCGCCGAGGACCTCAGCATCCGGCTGAAGGGCCCGAACGGCACCTGGTACCGGGTGGTCAACAGCGGCGGCTCGACCTGCACGTCCTTCGGCACCCGGACCTACTCCGTGCCGGTGACCCAGCAGGCGGCGGGCACCTGGACCCTTGAGGTCACCGACAACTACTGGTTCGACACCGGCTACCTCGACTGGTGGAGCATCACCGTCTGAGCGACCGGCTGGACGCCCCCGGGACTACCGCCCCCCGGTCCCGGGGGTTCGCCATGCCTGGGGCCCGTGAGCGACGGGCTCAGGCGGGCGGGGCGATCTCCGTGCGGGAGCGGACGCCGAGCTTGCGCAGCACGGTCGCCACATGGCTCTCCACCGTGCGCCTCGACAGGAACAGCACATCGGCGATCTCGCGGTTGGTACGGCCCAGCGCGACGAGCCGGGCCACCTCCCGCTCCCTCTGCGACAGCGTCCCGCCGTCGCGTCTGCGCGGACGCGGAAGCTGCACCTCCGCCCCGATGTCGCGCAGCACCCGGCGGCAGCGGGCCGCGTCGTGCGTGGCGCCGAGCTCCGCGAACCGTTCGGCCAGCCGGGTGAACGTCGCCGCCGCGTTCGCGTCGCCGAGGGCGAGCCTCGCCCTGGCCTCCCCCTCTCCCGCCCGCGCCGACGCGTACGGCTGGGGCAGCACCGCGTACGCCTCACGGGCGAGCGCGAACAGATCGGCGGCCATCTCGTGCCGTCCCTCGGCGGTGGCCAGCGCGCCCCGCGCGTAGTCGAGGGCGGCGTGCGCCGCGGGAGCGATGCGGTCGGCGATCCCGGCCGCGTACTCGTCCACCAGCCGGGCGGCCGCCTTCACCCGTCCCGACCACGCCAACGCCGTCACGGCCGAGGGCACCAGGTGGGCGCCCCATACCCAGACCCCCTTGCGGCGCAGCCGCGCCACCCCCCGCTCGGCCTCCCCCACGGCGGCGGCGAGGTCGCCGCGGGCGAGGTACAGGTCGATCATGCCGCCGGCGGCGTCCGCCACCACCGGGACGTACCGGTCGTCCGGCGCGTCGAGCCCCGCGCCCCGGAAGTGCCGGACCGCCTCGTCCCACTCGCCGGTCGCCAGGGCGAGCAGCCCCAGCACCAGCCAGACGTCCACGGCGACCAGCGGCGTCTCCGTCGCCAGCTCCCCCAGGGACGCCGCGCGGTCGCGCAGCCCGTCCCACCGGCCCGTGAGCCATTCCAGGCGGACCACCGAGACCTCGAGAAGGTAGGCGGGATACTGCGCGCCGGTCTCCGCGGCGAGCCGCCGGCCCTCGCGGGCGAACTTCTCGGCCTCCCCGTACAGGCCCAGGCTGGTGGCCGAGTCGTGGAGGTTGCAGTACGCGCGGGCCACCTCTCGCCGCACGGCCGCGCGGGGGTCGGCCACCGGGAGCATCGCGGCGACGGCGAACGCGTCCGGCGAGCCGATCCGCATCTCCATGGACGCCCGGTTGGCCAGGACGGCGGCCGCCAGCACGGGGTTGTCGGCCATCGCGACCAGCGCCTCCGCGCGCGCCATCCACTCCTGGTGCTTCTCGATCGGCTCGGTGCCCCACCCCGGCATCGCCAGGCTCGCCCACCCCCGGGCGGCGAGCGTCGGGCGGTCGCTCAACTCCGCCAGCGCCGCCGTGATCTCCGACCGGCCCGCAACGGTGTCGCCCGCCTGGTTGGACAGCACCACGCCGAGGTTGAGCCGTACCTCGCCGCGCACGTCGTGGGAGAGGAAGTCGTCACGCAGCACGTGCCGCAGCAGCCGTACCGCCCGCTGGTGCGACAGGCCCATCGCGGCCAGGCGGCTCAGCATCAGCGCGAGCGGGCCGCGGCCGGTGGCCGGAAGGTCGGGGTCGTCGAGCATGCCCTCGATCACCTCGACGGCGAGGGCGGTGTCGCCGAGCGCCGCGGCACGGTGGGCGGCCGCCGTACCGTGGCGCAGCCAGGCGTCGGTGTCACCGGCCTGCCGGGCGTGGAAGGCCAGCTGCACCAACGGGGGCGACTCCATCGCGGTCAGCGCCGTCATCGCCCGCTCGTGCGCCGAGCGGCGTTCCGGGCCGGGGATCGCCTCGTACACCGCCTGCTGGGCCAGCGTGTGGCGGAAGCCGTACCGGCCCCCCGGGTGATCGTGCAGCACCCCGGACCGCAGCGCCTCCCCCAGCCCGGCGGAGTCGCCGCCGACCGCCGTGATCAGCTGCTCCGGCGCCGGGAGCCGCAGCACCGCCGCGGCCTGCACCGCTCCGACCGCCGGCGCCGACAGGCAGGCCATCGTCTCGGCCATCGCCTCGCGCAGCAGCAGTGGCACGCCCACCCGGTCGAGCGCGTCGGGCTCCTCCACACCGGGCAGGGCCCGGACCATCTCCTCCACGACGAACGGGATGCCCGCCGTCCGCTCGTACAGCCTCTGGACGAACGCCGAGGACAGGTCGGAACGGTCGAGCAACGCCCCGGCGAGACTGCCGACGCCGGAAACGTCGAGCGGCGTCAGCGGGATGACGACGTTCGTCGTGCCCGGCTGGTGACGGTAGGCGGGGCCGAGCGGCGAGCGGGCCGTCACCTGGTTCTCGCGCCGGCAGGTCGCCACCAGCGACAACCCCTCGGGGGGCTGGCCGGTCAGGAACCGCAGCAGGTCCCAGGTGCCGTCGTCGGCCCAGTGCAGGTCCTCGATGACGAGCACGGCCGGCCCTACGGCGGCCAGCAGGGCGCGAATGGCGCGGAACATGCGGTGCCGCTCGGCCCGCGGGTCGTCCAGCGGCTGCGGCGAGGGCGGCAGCGCGGAGGCCAGTTCCGGGAGGTAGTCGCGAAGGGCCCCGGTGACCGGGTTGAGCGTCCGCGCCTCCGGCAGGCGCCCGGCGATGTCGCGCAGCGCCTCGAACACCGGCCCGTACGGGAACGGCTCGCGGATCTGGTGGCAGTAACCCAGCAGGACGGCCCGGTCGCCGGAGGGGACCCGGTCGAGGGCGGCGCGGACCAGCCTGGACTTCCCTATGCCCGCCTCCCCCTCCACCAGCACGACCGCCGGCGGGCAGGTCATCGCGTCGGTCAGAGTGCGCAGCTCAGCAGTGCGACCGACCAGTGCGGGCGAGGGTACGCTGCGCATTCCACAGCTCCAAGCTAAGGGTCGGGGGAACCCCCCGCGTCAGTTATCCACCGCCCCGTCCAACAAGGTCAACCCTTGGGCGTAACAGCTTTGTTGCGGAAGCGGTCAAGTAGGGGATGCCGTCCCCCGGGCACCCGGTGGCGACTCGTGGCGGGAAATGACGCCGGGCTCGCAGGCTTCTGGGTTGAGTTTCCCTCGGGTGGGTACAGATTGAGCCCGTGATCAAAACGCTGCGTCCCCGGGACTACAACGAGGTGCTCTACGTCGGGCACTTCTTCCGCAAGGGCATCCCGGTGGTGATGGATCTGACCGAGGTGAGCACCAGCGAGGCGAAGCAGTTCGTCGACTTCGCCGCCGGGCTGGTCGTCGGCCGAGGCGGCGCCATGGACCGCCTCGACCACAAGGTCTTCCTCCTGCTGCCGGTCGAGGTCGCGGGCCCGACCGACCGCCCGGACACCCGTACCGAACTCCCCGCCCCTGACCCCGGGTTCAGGGCGTGACTCACCCCTCCCGGTCAGAAACCCCACCTGCCCGCCGGGCCCCGGACGCGATCAGCACGTCCCGGCCTCCGGCGGGCCGGGGCTGACCGGCACGGGCTTGCTCAGCCGCACGTCCTCCTCAGCAAAGCCCAGCGCCCGGTAGAACTCCCGGCGGACGGTCGGCTTCGACCGGCGGAGCGTACCTATGTGCCCGGCGACCCGAGGGCGGACACGGCGAGATGCCAGGGGTAGGCGCCGGCGCCGGCTTCGGGGGCGTGGGGTTCGAACTCGCCGGGGCCGAGGATGACGCGGACGCCCTCCGCCCGGAGCCGTTCGACGCTCGACCGGAACGGCTCTCTGGCGGCCAGCGCGGAGTTCACGCACGGCAGGACGACGACGGGGATGCCGAGGCCGGGCGCTTCGGCGAGCAGCCCCAGGGCGTAGGTGTCGGCGATGCCGAGGGCGAACTTGTTGACGGTGTTGTAGGTGGCCGGAGCGACGATGATCGCGTCCGGGCGCGGCGGCTTGGGCTCGTACGGCTTGCGGTACCGGCTGCGCACGGGCCGGCCGGTCTGCTTCTCCAGCGCCGGCACGTCGACGAAGTCCAGCGCGGGCGGGGTCGCGACGATCTGGACGGCCCACCCCGCGTCCTGGGCGAGGGTGACGAGCTTGCCGACGTCCGGGGCGATGCCGGCGGCGCACACGATGACGTAGAGGACCTTGCTCACCCCGGTACTCTCCCACCCGGCTGGACTCCCGACGCGCGCCGCTGCCCACCTCGCGAGAGGTAGCCCCGGCGGCGGACCGGCGCTCCCCCGGCAGGCGGACGCCCCCGTGCCGCCGTCGAGGCGATCCTGTGACCGGAACACCAACGGGAGGACATGACCGTGCTCAAGAAACTCCTGCCCGCCACGATCGTGGCCGCCGCCGCCCTGCCCGCGCCGCCCGCGTCCGCGGCGACGGTCAGGATCGAGCTCGCGCACACCTCGACCTTCAGGGAATCGAGCGGCGTCGAGTTCACCTGTCCCCTGGACGAGGTGCTGACCGGCCGGTCCCACTCCGGGGACGAGAACGGCTACACCACGTACTACTGCAGCCGCGTCTACATCGACGACCAGCAGGTCCAGGTACTGGACGCGGACTGGGACGTCGGCGTCCAGAAGGAGAGCGACGGAGTCCCCTACACCGCCATCGACGGCCGTGCCCTCGTCGGCAGATGGCACAAAGGGGACGAGAACGGCTACACGAGATACCGCACCGGCGCGCTGATCTGGCAGGGCAAGCGCGTGTACGTCACCGACCAGCGATGGAGCACCGGGATGAAGGAGAGCGGCCACTCCTACCGGACGAGCGGCGACAAGGTGCTGACCGGCCGGCAGCACATAGGGGACGAGAACGGCACGACCCTCTACCAGTACGGCACCGTCACCCCCTGATCCCCCTGCGCACGGCCCTTCCGAGCGCAGAGGCTTCAGCCCCGACGCTTCCCGGGCCGCCACCGGGAGGCGTCCTCGTGGGCACACGCGGGGCGAACCCTGTCCCCGCGTCTTCACCTGACGATGAGCCTGAGCATGCTCGGCGCCGCCCTCGCCCTGTGGCCCGCCGTCACCGGCGCAGTATCCGCCATCTACGGGGCGAACCCCCCGCCTCTGACCTGGCTCACGCGTGTGACCCGCGGCACCACCCTGGGACTGGCCTTCCCCGGCCTCGGCGGCCTGATCCACGCCGCCGTTCTGGCCAGGAGGCGCCGTGGCGGGACCAGGGCGGGAGATCATGGGTGACATGGCCGGAAGGATAAAGACGGCGCTGCGCGCCCTGGGGGCGCTGCTAAATCGGTCGCTCGTGCAGATCGCGGAGGCTTCGGCGGACGCGCGCACGTTCGACCGGCGAACGGCAGCGTTCCCTGTCCTTCGCGCGTCAGCCCGATCACCCGGGGAACCGGATGCCCTTGGAAGGCGAAGATCGCTCCGGCGAAGGCCACCCAGGTGCACAATCGCCCTCATGCCTGATGCCAGTCGGACCTGGTGAGTTCGTACTCGACTTCGCCGTGCTCGGAGCCCTCGATCGCCTCGGGCCAGTCCCCGGTGAAGTTCCGCAGGAACTTCAGGCCCGCCTTCTCCATCACCCGGCGGGATGCGGTGTTCACCGCCATGGTGTTCGCGGTCACCCGTTCCACGCCGAGGTCGGTGAACCCCTTACTGATCAGTGCCCGCGAGCCCTCCGTGGCGTACCCCACGCCCCACGCGGCCTTGTTCAGCCGGTAGCCGAGCTCGACCACGGCGGCACTGTGCTCGTCCAGGGGACGGAACTCGAACCAGCCGAGGAAGGTCCCCGTGGCCTTCTCCTCGGCGGCCCAGTAGCCGCGGGTGCCGAAACACGGGTAGTCGTGCAGGAGCCGCGGCAGAGTCAGCGTCCTGATCGCCTCACGACTGGCCGGCTTGCCACCGTTGATGAAGCGCATGACATCGGGATCGTCGTCCAGCGCGAACAGGTGATCGGCGTCGGCATCGGTGAACGGGCGCAGCACAAGCCGTTCGGTCTCCAGGAAGGCACACATACCGCGATCTTCACCACCTATGGCCCGCCCCGCCACCGAATTTCGGCAGCTTGATGCGCACACGGCCCCCGTCCCCTCCAGCAGGTGGGCTGCGAAGCTCTTTCCGCGGGCGGACCGGAGACGGACGAGGGATGTCCATACAGTCGATCTCGATCGACCAAATGGCCGATAAGGATCAACCGCGCGGAACCCTAGTTTCGGTGGCGACATCATCCGACAAGGGGGCTTCCTGTGCGTGCGCGAAAGATCGTCACGGCCGTCGCCACGAGCGCGACTCTGATGGCGGGGATGGCGGTCACCGGCCAGGCGTCGGCAGGCGTCACGGGTGACGCCGGGGCCGACGGGCCGGCCCGGTCTCGCCACCAGACGCTCAACTGGCACGGCTGTAAGACCGGACCGAACGACGAGACCGGCGGCGCACTGGACGCGGCGGGCGCCCAGTGCGCCGAGGTCACCGTCCCGCTGGACTACCGCAGGCCTCGGGGACGGACCATCTCGGTGGCGATCTCACGGATCAGGGCGACCGATCCCGCCAAGCGCCGGGGCGTCCTGTTGATCAATCCCGGCGGCCCGGGCGGGCGCGGGCTGGAACGGTCGCTCCTCGGCAAGTACATGCCCGCCGTCGCGGCCCGCTACGACCTGATCGGGATGGATCCGCGCTTCGTCGGCCGCAGCACGCCGATCCACTGCCGGTGGACGACCGACACCCCCACCCGGTCGGCCGGCCCGACCCGCCGGACCTTCAACGAGAGCGTGGCCCTCATGAAGGAACTGGCGGCCGGGTGCGCCCAGGGCAACCGTGACCTGCTGCCGTACGCCACCACCCGCAACACCGCCCGCGACATGGACGTCATCCGCGCCGCCCTCGGCCAGCCCAAGCTGTCGTACCTGGGCTACTCCTACGGCACCTACCTGGGCGCCGTCTACACGCAGATGTTCGGCGCCCGGGCCGACCGGGTCGTGCTGGACAGCGCGGTCGACCCGGACGTCTACGGCCCCGATCTGCTGTCCCGGAACGGCCCGGCGATCACCGCCGCGCTGAGGCACTGGGCCTCATGGGCCGCCGCTCACGACGCCGCGTACGGCCTGGGCACCACCGAGGCCGAGGTGCTGTCCACCGTGGAGCGCGTCGACCAGGCCGCCACCCGGCGCCCGCTGCGGGTCGGCGAGTACCGGATCGACGGCCGGCACGTCCCCTACCTGCTGTTCATCCGCCTCTACGACGACAGCGCGGAGGCGTACGCCGGCTTCGCCGCGGAGGTGCGGGTGCTGGCCGAGGCCGCCCGCGGCCACGCGGTCACCGTCCCGGCGTCGCTGAAGGAGACGCTCGACGGCCTGTTCACCGGCTCGGGGGCGGCCGAGGACCGGGCGGGAACCCCGATCCTCTGCGCCGACCGGGCCGCCTCCCGCGACGTGGAGACCTACTTCCGCGACATCCAGGCCCATCGCGCCGGCGAACCGCTGTTCGGGCCGATGACCCGCAACATCAGTCCCTGCTCCTTCTGGCCGGCCACACCGGTGGAGGCGCCCACCACGATCGGCAACGACGTCCCGTTGCTGGTCGTCAGCGCCGACGGCGACCCCGTCACCCCCTACCCCGGCCAGAGGGTCATGCACCGGGCGCTGACCGGCTCCCGCATGATCACGCTGCGCGGCGCATTCCGCCACGGCGCCTATCTCGCCGCGCGCAACGCCTGCGTCGACACCACGGTCAACCGGTATCTGGTGGACGGCGTCCTGCCCGACGGCGACACCACCTGCGGCAAGGTCAGCGCCCCGGCCAGGTGACGGTGAGCCGTGCCCGCGTCCCATCGTGATCCGTCACCATTGGACGCGGGCGTTGGTCTCGGGCCGGCCCTCGGCGGCAGCCCGTTCGTCTCGGGTCGTGGATGTGCGGGATGCTCAGCCGGCTAGCGTTGCTTGAGGCGGAGTGCTTCTTTGCGGGTCTCGGCCTGGATGGACCGCTCGCGCTCCAGCCACGCCGGGTTCTCCGCTTTCAGCGCATCGATCTCGGCGGTGGTGAGCGGTCCGGTGACCCCGCCCCTGATCAGTCCGGAAATGGAGATCCTGAGCTTCGCGGCGATGACCTGCTTGGGGTGCGGGCCGTCGCGGCGCAGGTCGGCGAGCCAGGTGGGCGGCGTCGCCTGCAACGCGTTCAACTCGTCCCTGGAGACGACCCCCGTCTGGAACTCGGCGGGAGTCGCCGAGAGGAGGACACCCAGCTTCTTGGCCGCGGTCGCGGGCTTCATCGTCTGGATGCTCTTCGGTTTGGGCGAGGTCATGGCGCCAAGAGTAGTCAGTCGGAACGGGTTCCCCTGACATCGGTACTCTGAGGAAGTGAACGATGGGGAGACGGGCAGAGTGTTCCGGCTGGCGTACGCGCCCGGGGTGACACCCGCGAAATGGGTCGGCATCTGGACCGAGAGGATGCCCGGTGTGCCGATCACCCTGGTCGCGGCTCCCGCCGCCGAGGTGGTGGGACTCCTGCGGGACGGCGGCGCCGACGCCGGGTTCGTCAGGCTCCCGGTCGACCGGGACGGGCTCAGCGTGATTCCTCTCTATATGGAGACCACGGTGGTCGTCGTGCCCAAGGAGCACGCGGTGGCCGCCGTCGACGAGGTGGCCGTCGCCGACCTGGCCGACGACGAGGTGTTCCATCCTTTGGACGACACCATCGAGTGGACGGTCCGGCCCGGGCTGCCCGCGTTCACCCGTCCTGCCACAACGGCGGAAGCGGTCAAGCTGGTAGCGGCCGAGACGGGGCTTCTCCTGGTTCCGCAGTCGCTGGCACGCCTCCACCACCGCAGGGATCTCACTTACCGGCCGGTGCCGGACGCGCCGCAGTCTCAGGTCGGGCTGGCCTGGCCCACGGACGCGACGACTGACCTGGTGGAGGATTTCATCGGCATCGTCCGCGGCCGGACAGCTAACAGCTCGCGGGGCCGTACCCCCGACTCCCCTGCGAAGAAACCGGCACGGCGGCAGGCACAGAAACCCGTACAGAACGGCTCCGGCCGCCGGGCCGTGCCGGCCGGCCGTAAAAGGAAGGGCCACCGGCCTCGGTGACCCGTGCTGACCGTTGTGCCCCGGGTTGAGGGCGGGGCCTGCCCGGCGCCGGCGCGGCGTCAGTCGTCGATCGCCTGGTAGAGCGTGGTCCAGAAGTGGATGACCCGCGCCGACCCCGTCGGGAATCCTGCCGGGCGGCACTGCGAGCGCGGTCAGCAGCAGGCGCAGCGCTTCGGCGGGCTCGACCCGCTCCCGGCCCGGAGTGAACCCGTGCAGATCCAGATAGAGCTGGCCACCGGGAAAGTCAGCGGTCAGCAGGTGCGCGGCGTGTACGGCCGGCTCCCACACCTCACGCATCGGCCTGGGGTCACGACCTCACAGACGACCTCACCGCGGGCACTGCACCTTGATCAGGTCCGCCTCGCGACGACTCCCCCGAAAAGTAATCCGCCCGGCATGTAGAAATCGCCGCGTTCGCTCCGACTCAGGGTCAGAAACCACAGAGCAACGCCGTACGGCGGGCAGGACCTCGGAGGCAAGACCAGATGAGCAGCAGTGTGATGTCGAAGGACGGCACGAGGATCGCCTACGACCGGTTGGGCAGCGGGCCGGCGGTCATCCTGGTGGGCGGCGCGTTCCAGCACCGGGCCTTCGACCCGCAGACGCGGGAGATGGCGGGGCTGCTGGCGGAGCGGTTCACGGTCGTCAACTTCGACCGCCGGGGCCGCGGCGAGAGCGGCGACACCTTGCCCTACGCGGTCGAGCGTGAGGTCGAGGACATCGACGCCCTCATCGGCGAGGTCGGTGGATCGGCGTTCGTGTTCGGTCATTCCTCCGGGGCGGGGCTGGCACTCGAGGCGGTGGCCAGCGGGCTGGCCATCACCAAGCTGGCGGTGTACGAGCCGCCGTTCGTCGTCGACGACACCCGGGCGCAGATTCCTGCGGCCCTCGCCAAGAGCCTCGACGAGCTGATCTCAGCCGGCCTCCGCAGCGATGCGGTAGAGCTCTTCATGACCGGCGCGGTCGGCGTCCCCCCTGAGCTCATCCCGCAGATGCGGACCACACCGATGTGGGCCGGATTCGAAGAGGTGGCGCACACGCTCGCCTACGACGTGACGGTCATGGGCGACTATCAGGTGCCCGCCGCGCGGGTGGCCGCCTTCGACATCCCGACGCTCGTCGCCGACGGCGGGGAGAGCCCCGACTGGATGCGCAACGCCGCGGCGGCCCTGGCCGCCGCCCTCCCCGGTGCGAAGCGCCGCACCTTGGAGGGTCAGTCGCACGGCGTGGCCCCAGAGGTCCTCGCCCCGCTCCTGGCCGAGTTCTTCGCCGGCTGAGCAAGCCGGATCAGGTTGTGCCGCATGACGGGCAGAGGAAGCAGGTCATGGTGAGAACGCTCTCCTCTGCCCGAAAGGCCGCCCGCCCGCGTCATCGGCTCCACCGACACCGAGGAGAGCCGCTTCATGTCGGCGGTCCCGGCCGCGACCGCCGAGTACGAGCTGGAACTGCGCACCGAGCGCAGGCTGCCGTTCGATTGAGGCAACACAAGACCGTCTACCGCCACCAGACCAGGCCCCGCCACCAGGAACGGCGCGACCGCCATGGACGGCAAGATCGCGAACGCGCTACCCCGTCGAGGCGAGTGGTCACTGAGCGAGATCGCCTGTGCGAGCTAGTGGCACGCTGACGGCACGAGCCCCGTTTCCCGAGGTGGGAAGCGGGGCTCTTCTGGCTGGTGGGCGGTACTGGGTTCGAACCAGTGACCCCTCGCTCGTAAGCCGACTCCCGCGTGATCAACACCAGCCCCGACACCGTCAGTGAGCTGGGAGAACGGACCGCGGACGTGCGTGGGTGTCCACCAGCGGCCGCAGGCATTGTCACGCACCTCACCGGCCAGCGCCGGCGCAGCAACTCTGGAGTGCAGGTCCCGCGACCTCTTCAGTGTGAAGCACTGATCAAGGTGCTCGGGATCACGCCGATCGACGCTGTGACCTGCGCTGCGACGTCCAGCACCTGGGCACCATGTCTGTCACTGCCGAGGGCGATCATGCAACCCTCACGACCCAAGCCAAGCGCGCGGGAGAGCCGAGGTCGCGCTGGATGACGGGGCAACGCCACGTACACCGCGTGTTCGGCATCCTGACGAAAGCGTGGGCCGACGTTTGGGTGGTGCCGGCCACCCGCCTGTTCAGATCGTGACGGCGAGTTTGCCGACGGTTCCGGTGGTGAAGTCGGCGATGGCGCGCGATACCTCGGCCAGCGGGTAGGAGCGGGCCAGTGGCACCCGGAGGCGGCCTTCGGCCGCCTCCGCGGCGAGGTGGGCCAGGGTGGTGGGGTTCGGGTCGGCCATCACGGCGGTCGCTTTGATGCCCCGGCCGGTCTCCTCGGGCAGGTAGTGCACGGTAGAAGCCAGCCGCCCGCCGTCGGCCAGCAGGGCCGCGACGGCCGCGCCGTCACCCGCCAGGTGCAGCGCGGCATCCACCCCGCCAGGGGTGATCGCGTGTACCTGCGCCTGCAGATCGGTGTGGTCGACGGCCCAGGTGGCACCCAGGCCGGTGACGAAGGCGGCTTCGGCTCCGGGCCGGGCGGTGGCGATCACCCTGGCGCCGCGCTGTGCGGCAAGCTGGATCGCGAACGCGCCCACGCCGCCGGTCGCGCCCGAGATCAGGACGGTCTCTCCCGGCGCCGGGGCGACGGCGTCGATGGCGTTGAGCGCGGCGGTTCCGGCCAGTCCCAACACGCCCGCGCGGGTGTGGCCGAGCCCGTCGGGGATCTTGGCCACGCCGTACTGCTCGCTGACCGCCACGTACTCGGCGAAGCCGCCCTGGCCCAGGGTCGGGCGCATGACCACACCGAACACGTCATCGCCCGGCCTCAGGCCGGTCACGCCCGGGCCGACGGCCGCTACTGTGCCGGCGAAGTCCTTGCCGAGCACGACGGGGAAATCATGCTCGTACATGCCCTTGAGATAGCCGCCCAGGACGGTCAGGTCGAAGCCGTTGAGCGAGGAGGCCAGCACCCGGACCAGCACCTCGCCGGAACCGGGCTCGGGTACGGGAAGGTCGGCGGCTTCCAGGTCGGCGCCGAATTCGGTGAAAGCCATGGCACGCATGTTGATCACTCCGTTTCTGGGGAAGATGCGGCGGCCTGCCGCCAGGAGGCGCGCAGGACGGCGAGGGCGACGGCCAGTTCGGCCTCGTCGCGGGGGGCGTACAGCATCACGATCGTGTCGGGCCACTCGGGACGGCGGCTGATCGGATGCGGCTCGATCCACCCGGCCCGCTCCAGGGGCGCGATGAGCGGCCTTGGCACGGTGAGATGCAGGAAACCCGAGCGGTGGATATGGCCGAACTCGTCGAGGGCAGGGTGCAGGAACGCGGTCTGCGGCCCTGCTGGCTCGTGCAAGCGCAGCGCCAGCGAGGCGGGCTCGGACACCTGGCTGGGTCCGGTGAACACGCCCGGCAGTGCCTGCGCCTGCGCCACCATGGCGGCCCTGATGTGCGGCGGGGAGAACTGGTCGAGCTGGTCATGCGGAATCTCCAGCCCCGTGGTCCGCGGGCGAGGGCCGGATCGGGGTGGGGGATCGGTCAGGTCGATGCTCATCGCAACAGCACTTTCTGTGCGTTGGTTACTTCTTGTGCGTGGATCGAGTGTGGTCCACAATGCCGACATGGCGGAAGAAGGCACTTTGAACCGCGCAAGGCACATCGATGTGCGTGAAACGGTCGGCGTGGACGATTCGACCTGTCAGCTGCGCGACATCCTCGACCGCGTCGGGGACAAGTGGAGCGTGCTGGTGATGACCCTGCTCGGCGGCGGGCCCATGCGCTACTCCGAACTGCAGCGCGCCATCGAGGGCATCTCCCAGCGGATGCTCACTCTCACTCTGCGCAGCCTGGAACGCGACGGCCTGGTGGAGCGCAACGTCACCCCCACCTCACCACCGCGAGTGGACTACACCCTGACCCAGGTCGGGCAGACACTCTCGACCGAAGTCGCCGGGCTCATGACCTGGGCCGAGCAGCACCGCGACTACGTCGCCGCTTCCCGCCTTCGCTACGACACCTCACGACCGGCCTGACGGGCAGACGGGAGCCTCCAGAGCGCGTCGACGCGTCAGCGGCAAGCGGCGAGGTAGAGACCCTGCGGACCAACTTGGTGACCGGGCAACTCGAGTCGATCTCAGCACGATCATAGTGACTGCTCCATATCGCTGTTCGCTTTGGCGTCTCTTGGAACGACCTGCTAGCGGATCAGCAGATTCTCAGTGAGCTACAAGGTCGCGAAATTGTTTGGTTTGCTCGACGTGACAGCCGCAATAAACTTCGCCTTGAATGGGCTTCTACCGGAGCACGGATAGGAAGTATCCCAAGATGGGATTTTTGAGTCCCAACTCAGGGCGTAGAAGGTTCGCGGGGAGTTCCCTGAGCGAAGACGACGTGTAGCAGGGCAGGCGACCATCCGCCTAAGGGGTCGCCGTGTGGCACGGTTAGGGCTGCCATGACGGCGTATGGGGAGGTCGTAACAGATCTTCGGTGGCATTCTCAGATCGCGTCCACGAGCTCCTGCATATTCCTTACCACAACCGTTCGCACCCGCCTTTGCCAGGCGTTACGCTTTCACTTGCCGGCTGGCGTAGCCGATTACGAGGACTCCACCGGCCTTCCCGCCTCGACGTCCGTGACCGAGTCGCCGACCAAAACCGTCTGTCCAGGCTCTGCGGCGAGCTGGTCGAGCGCCTGCAGCACCAGATGCGGATTGATGAGGGGTCGACCCGTACGGCGATATGCCGGAAGGCCGGCAGCACTCCAAGTGCGTCCAGGTAGCTGGCAGCGGCTGCAACCGAATTGTTGCTCACCACAGTTAAGGACAAGCTCAAGACGATTCTTCGCAACTACGAAGACGGCCTTGCCATCGCTCTAACCAATTACCCAGTGGCCGACGCGGTGTACTACTGGTTGGACAACGGCCTCCAAGGCCGCGACGCCTCGACCGTCCAGATGTACCGCACCTACGCCCGCAACCACGTCGTCCCTTGCCTCGGCGCTCGCAAGCTCCGCGAACTCTCCGTGGAGGACATCGACCGATGGTTGCAGGGCAAGAAGGGTGAGCTTGGGACGCGGTCGCTCAAGCTCATGCACAACATCCTCAACCGCGCCATCAAGAACGCCATGCGCCGCGACAAGGTGAAGCGCAATGTCGTCAAGCTGTGCGAGGTGCCGGAAGGCCGTGAAGGCCGGCCGTCCAAGGCACTCACTCTCCCCCAGGCGGAAGCCGTACTCCAGGCGGCAGAGAATGCACGACCCCGCGTCCGCGCGTACATCGTGGTCTCTCTCCTCTCGGGAGCACGGACCGAAGAAGTAAGGGCGATCAAATGGAGCCACGTCGTGGCCTACGACGAGAAGGCCAGGGCCTGGCGGCCGGTGACCGAGGCGGGATGGGATCACAAGGAGTTCGCCCTGTACGTCTGGCGCTCGGTGAGGAAGAAGGGCGACACCAAGACTCCGAAGTCCCGTCGCAGCCTCGCCCTTCCCAAGCGCTGCGTGGAGGCGCTCAAGGCCCTGAAGGCGGACCAGGGCGACGGGCGCGAGCTCGTGTTCTCTACGGAGACCGGCTCACCCGTGTCGGCGCACAACATGCGCCGGGACTTCCGGAAGGTGCTCGACGGCGCCGGCCTGGCGGGGAAGGAGTGGGCGCCCAGGGAACTGCGGCACAGCTTCGTGTCGCTGCTCTCCGACCACGACATCCCGATCGAGGACATCTCACGCCTGGTGGGCCACTCCAACACGGTGGTCACGGAGACCGTCTATCGCCACCAGATCAGGCCGGTCATCCAGGACGGCGCGAGGGCGATGGAAGGCATCTCCCCGCTGTCCGAAGAGGCGTAGTCACTCAGTTAGTCACTCACGCCCCGTTTCCTTGATCGGAAGCGGGGCGTTTCGGCTGGTGGGCGGTACTGGGTTCGAACCAGTGACCCCTCGCTTGTAAGGCGAGTGCTCTACCGCTGAGCTAACCGCCCCGGACGCCTTTCGGGCTACACCTTACGGTACCGAAGGCGACCTGAGCACATCGAGAGACCACGAGGCGCCGGCGTCGGGGACGCCGGCCGCCTGCCAGCCGAGGAGGGCGGCGCCGAGCATGCCGGCGTTCACTCCAAGGGCCGCGCGCCGGAGCGGAGGGGCGGTGCGGAAGGTCAGCCGCTCCTGGAGGCGTTCGGCCAGCGGGTCGAACAGCGCGGGGCCCGCCTCGGCGAGCCCTCCGCCGATGATGATCGACGAGGGGTCCATCAGGAGGGTGTAGGAGGCCAGGGCGAGCGACAGGGCCTCCAGGGCGTCGTCCCAGATGGCCGAGGCGTCAGGGTCGCCGCGCATGGCCAGCGCCACGACGTCCTCCGCCGTGGCAGGCCGCGGAGCGGAGGCAGAGGTGGTGGATGCCGGCGCGGAGACCGGGATGGCAGGCCCTGGAGCGGAGGCAGACGTGGTGGATGCCGGCGCGGAGACCGGGATGGCAGGCCCTGGAGCGGAGGCAGGCGTGGCAGGCCGCGGAGCGGAGGCAGACGTGGTGGATGCCGGCGCGGAGACCGGGGTGGCGGGCCGCGGAGCGGAGGCCGGGGTGGTGGCCCCTGGAGCGGAAGCTCGCGGGTCCTCAGTGGTGGGGGTTCCGTGGGGGGTGGTGGGGCGGAGGGAGGCGGCGCGGCTGAGGCGTTCGGCGTAGCGGCGAGCCACGGAGGCCGCCGAGGCGTAGGTCTCCAGGCAGCCGATCTGCCCGCAGGCACAGCGCTCGCCGGACGGGAAGACGGGGATGTGCCCTATCTCGCCGCCCCAGCCGGACGAGCCGCCGTACGGATGGTGCCCGATGATGACGGCTCCGGCTATTCCGGTGCCGATGGGGAGGAAGAGGAAGTCGGGTTCGGCACGGCCGGCGCCGAGGACGCTCTCGGCCAGCCCTCCGGTGCGGACGTCGTGGCCGAGGCGGACCGGGACGTTCAGGTTCGTGAAGTCGGTGGCCGGGACGTCCTTCCAGCCGATGTTGGCGGAGTACACGGCCGTGTCGGAGGTGACCAGTCCGGGCACGGCGAGGCCGACGCCCGCCGGCGTGCCGTGGCCGGCGCGCGCGAGGGCGTCGATGAAGGCGCTGATCGCCTCGACGACCCGCAGCGGGCCCTCGGCGCGGGGTGTGGGGCGCCGGTCGGTCAGCAGCACCTGGCCGGTGGAGCTGACGAGGCCCCCCTTCATGGAGGTGCCGCCGACGTCGAGGGCGACGACGAAGGAGCTCACGCGTGTGCCCTCGATCCTGTGGATGAGCTTGTGCGGGCCGGCCCGCCCGCCGTCGTCCGGGAGCGGAAGCGCGTGGAGCCGTCCGCCAGCGATCCCGGGCGGCCCCGCCCCGCCACTGTTGCCCGGGAGCGGAAGCGGGTGAAGCCGTCCGTCGACGATCCCCGTCGGGCCGGCCCGCCCGCCGTTGTCCGGGAGCGGAAGCGAGCGAAGTCGTCCGGCAGCGATCCCGGGCGGCTCGGCTCGCCGTACGCGGTGGCGCGGGCGAGGTCGTCACCCGGACTGCTGGGCTCGTGCACCGAGGTCTTCCCCTCTTCACCGATCTTCACGGCCGGACCCGCCACCGTCGCCGCTCCGAAGATTGCTGCGCATTCCCGCGCAGTTTTGCCCATATATAGGCACGAGTCAAAACGGGAGGAAAGGGACTAACGCCGACCCTCAGAACGCGGGCTGGCGGCCGAGGACGCGGCTGAGGGCCGCCTCGACCTCTTCGGCCAGGCCGGGAGCCATCGCCGAGGTGGTCTCGGAGCTCGATGGGTCCAGGGAGCCCGCCGGGCGCACCGAACCGCACGACCGGCACTCGACCTCCCCCAGCCGGCAGATCAGCGTGGTGGAGCCGCAGGATCCGCAGTGGTCGAGGTCGAGGTCGTGCTCCCGCTGGCAGGACGGGCAGATCAGCAC
Source organism: Sphaerisporangium fuscum (assembly GCF_018531465.1). Classification (GTDB taxonomy): domain Bacteria; phylum Actinomycetota; class Actinomycetes; order Streptosporangiales; family Streptosporangiaceae; genus Sphaerisporangium; species Sphaerisporangium fuscum. The sequence continues at coordinate 232,190 of NZ_JAHDTF010000016.1, read as the reverse complement.
TTGCTTCTCGCGCCGCACACCCCGCCGCCAGGGGCTCGCGCCGCGCACCGGGTCCGTCTGCCGGACCCCGCACCGATAGCAGGGCATCGTCGCCACCGCCTTCGTCTTCGCCGGGCCCTCGCCCGGCGCACTTCGCTAGGAGATTTCGGCGAGCACCTTGTGGTACTCGGAGATGTCGCGCGCCGTGGGGACCGGGTTGACCACCTTCCAGCGGACCACGCCCTCGGCGTCGATGACGAAGGTGCCGCGGAGCGCGAGCCCCCTGTCTTCGTCGAAGACACCGTACGCCCGCGCGACCTCCCCATGGGGCCAGAAGTCGGACAACATCGAAAACGTGAAGCCCTCTTGGTCGGCCCAGGCTCGCTGGCTCGCCATCGAGTCGCAGGACACGGTCAGGATCCGGACGTCGCCGTCCACACCGGGGGCGAACCGGTCGCGGATGACCGCGAGCTCGCCGTGGCAGACCGGGGTGAAGGCAAGCGGATAGAACACGAGGACGACCCGCCTCCCTCGCAGGTCGCTCAGTCTCACCGGTGTCCCGTGCTGGTCCTTCAGCTCGAACTCCGGCGCCTTGTCGCCCACCTCGACAGCCATACCGGCCCTTTCCCCACAGAAGATGAACGAATGACCGCGAGCGCACATCATCCTGCCGTACGGCCCGTGCCAGCCGTACGGCAGTGGAAGCGGAAAGCGAGGACCTCTAGCGGCGCCCCTTCGGAGCGACGAGCCTCGTGCCCGACCAGTCGCGGGCCGCGCTGACGCTGCTGGTCTGGGAAAGGCCCGCAGTGGCGGCGTCCTCCCCGATGTCGCTCGGCTCGACGTGCCCCTCACGTCCCACCTTGGGAGTCAGCAGCCAGATCTGGCCGCCGTCGGCCAGTCCGGTCATGGCGTCGCTCAGGGCGTCGAACAGGTCCCCGTCGCCGTCACGCCACCACAGCAGCACGACATCGACGACGTCCTCGGCGTCCTCATCGACCATTTCGTTGCCGGTGAGCTCCTCGATGGACTGGCGAAGCTGCTCGTCGGCGTCTTCGTCCCAGCCGATCTCCTGCACCACCTGACCCGGCTTCAGACCGAGTCGCTCGGCCAGGCCGCGCTCGCCCTGCGCCTGACCCGCGGTCGCGCTCACGTTTATCCCTCCTGCTTGGATGGCCCCGCCCTAGGCGGCTTACCGGCCCCTGCGAGGCCGCTTCGGCACAGTCCACACGCTGTGACCCATCGTCGTCAACGGTCGCCACGACGGTGATCCGCACCGTTATCTGCTAGTCCGACAAAAACGACAAACGGACACGCCGTTCCGGGTTGTCGACGTTGAGGTCGACGATAGCGACCGACTGCCATGTGCCGAGCGCCAGCCGACCGTCCAGCACCGGGACCGTCGCGTACGGAGGAATGAGAGCCGGCATCACGTGCGACCTGCCGTGGCCGCGCGACCCGTGGGCGTGCCGCCAACGGTCGTCGGCCGGGAGCAGGTCGTCCAGCAGACCGAGAAGATCGTCGTCGCTGCCGGAGCCGAGCTCCAGCAGCGCCACCCCCGCCGTCGCGTGCGGGACGAAGACGTGCAACAGCCCGTCTCCGCCACAGGACCGCGCGAACTCCTCGCACTGCCGGGTGATGTCGTACACCCGTTCCCTCGTCCCGGTGCTCACCTCGAACGTCTGTGATTTCACTTAACGGATCTTATGATCCCCGCTGAACTGGGAGGACAATCGCATCCGGACCGGGAAACACCAATCCGGTGTGCCCGTCGTCGAAGCGAACGACATATGGAGGATGGCCTTCCGGCCCTCTTACTTCGATGATCAGACCCGGCCGATCCCTTTCCCCCACCGTGTTTCCGTGGACGAGGAGCCGGTCGCCGACGGTGGCGTACACGTCCATCCCTCCTTCTTCAGCATCCCTTCCAGGGTCGTACGGCTCACGCCGCACGGAAAGAGGAGGCCGTCATCCCTGACGGAGGCAGGGCAAATCAAGACCGAAACGTTACCCGGGACACGCGTGCGGCGGAGCGCGGGAGTGACAAGAGAGAAAGGTGAGATGCGCCGGTGCGGCGGGCCGGGGTTGGACGGCGGCATGCGGGGGAGGCAGACCCTGACCACCCCCCAGCCCGGAAGGATGGATGCCCCCCAGTTGAGGCTGATTTGGTGCTTACTGGGAGAATCGTCCTACCATCGGTGGTCTAGGCCACGTTTGGCCCCCTGCCAGCAGGGACATCTTGGTTACCGGACGGTAGAGATGCACTTTCCGGTGTAAGAAGCCAGGATGGGAGACGACCTAGACATCGAAGAAGAGGCTTAACCAGTCCATCCTCGGAAGGCGAGACCCAGTGGCTTCCGGACGCCAGCGTTTCTCGATCATCAGTGACGGCCTACCCAGCCAGCTGCCTGATGTCGACCCCAGCGAGACCCAGGAGTGGCTCGAGTCGCTTGACACCGTCGTCAAGACGGAGGGTCGTAGCCGAGCCCGTTACCTGATGCTGCGCCTGCTAGAGCGCGCGCGTGAGCATCAGGTCGGGGTGCCCGGACTGCGGAGCACCGACTACATCAACACCATCCCGCCGGAGCGTGAGCCCTGGTTCCCGGGCGACGAGTACGTCGAGCGGCGCATCCGGGCCTACATCCGGTGGAACGCCGCCGTCATGGTGACCCGGGCCAACGCCCGCACCAACGTCGGCGGCCACATCGCCACCTACGCCTCGGCGGCCTCGCTGTATGAGGTGGGCTTCAACCACTTCTTCCGCGGCAAGGACCACGGCGAGTCGGGCGACCAGGTGTTCATCCAGGGGCACGCCGCCCCCGGCATCTACGCCCGCGCCTTCCTCGAGGGCCGCCTGAACGAGTCGCAGCTCGACGCCTTCCGGCAGGAGCTGTCCCACGGCTTCAAGGGTCTTCCCTCCTATCCTCACCCGCGCCTGATGCCCGACTTCTGGGAGTTCCCCACTGTCTCCATGGGCCTCGGCGCGATCGGCGCGATCTACCAGGCGCGGTTCAACCGCTATCTCCTCAACCGGAAGATCAAGGACACCAGCCGCAGCCACGTATGGTGCTTCCTCGGCGACGGCGAGATGGACGAGCCGGAGTCGCTCGGCGCCATCGGCCTCGCCTCCCGCGAGGAGCTCGACAACCTGACCTTCGTCATCAACTGCAACCTGCAGCGGCTCGACGGCCCGGTGCGCGGCAACGGCAAGGTCATCCAGGAGCTGGAGTCGTTCTTCCGGGGCGCCGGCTGGAACGTCATCAAGGTGGTCTGGGGCCGCGAGTGGGACCCGCTGCTGGCCGCCGACGTCGACGGCGTGCTCGTCAACAAGATGAACACCACCCCCGACGGCCAGTTCCAGACCTACTCCGTCGAGTCCGGCGAGTACATCCGCGAGAACTTCTTCGGTGACGACCCGCGCCTGCGCAAGATGGTCGAGCACCTGTCCGACGACGACATCCGCAAGCTGTCGCGCGGCGGTCACGACTACCGCAAGGTCTACGCCGCGTTCAAGGCCGCCCGCGAGCACGTCGGCCAGCCCACGGTCATCCTCGCCCAGACCATCAAGGGATGGACCCTCGGCAAGGACTTCGAGGCGCGCAACGCCACGCACCAGATGAAGAAGATGACCAAGGCCGAGCTCAAGGAGTTCCGCGACCGGCTCTACCTCCCGATCCCGGACAAGGACCTCGAGGGCGACCTGCCCCCGTACTTCCACCCCGGTGAGAACGACGAGGAGATCGCCTACATGCGCGAGCGCCGCGCGGCGCTCGGCGGCTACCTGCCCAAGCGCGTCACGCGGGCCAAGCCGCTCAGCCTGCCCGGCGACAAGGTCTACGCCGACCTGAAGAAGGGCTCCGGCAAGCAGAACGTCGCCACCACCATGGCGTTCGTCCGCCTGCTGAAGGACCTCATGCGCGACAAGGAGATCGGCGCGAGGTTCGTACCGGTCATCCCCGACGAGGCCCGCACCTTCGGTCTCGACGCGATGTTCCCGACCGCGAAGATCTACTCGCCGCACGGGCAGACCTACGAGGCCGTCGACCGCAACCTGATCCTGTCGTACAAGGAGTCGACCGAGGGTCAGATCCTGCACGAGGGCATCAGCGAGTCGGGCTCGATGGGCTCGGTGATCGCGGCCGGCTCGTCGTACGCCACCCACGGCGAGCACATGATCCCGATCTACATCTTCTACTCGATGTTCGGGTTCCAGCGCACCGCCGACCAGATGTGGCAGCTCGGCGACCAGATGGGCCGGGGCTTCCTGCTCGGCGCGACCGCCGGGCGCACCACGCTGAACGGCGAGGGCCTGCAGCACGAGGACGGCCACACGCCGCTGATCGCCTCCACCAACCCGGCCTGCGTGTCCTACGACCCGGCGTGGGCGTTCGAGATCGCCCACATCGTCAAGGACGGCCTGCGCCGGATGTACGGCGACCAGCCCGAGGACGTCTTCTACTACCTCACCGTCTACAACGAGCCGTACCCCCAGCCCGCCGAGCCGGAGAACCTCGACGTCGACGGCGTGCTGAAGGGCCTCTACCGGTTCGCCAAGGCCCCCGACATCGAGGGCCCGCGGGCCAACATCCTCGCCTCCGGCGTCGCCGGTCGCTGGGCCCTCGAGGCGCAGCGCCTGCTCGCCGAGGAGTGGGGCGTGGCGGCCGAGGTCTGGTCGGCCCCCTCCTGGTCGGAGCTGCGCCGCGACGCGCTCGACTGCGAGGAGCACAACCTGCTCAACCCCGACGCCGAGCAGCGGGTGCCGTACGTCACCCAGGTCCTGTCGCAGGCGTCCGGCCCGTTCGTCGGGGTCAGCGACTACATGCGCGCCGTGCCCGACCAGATCTCGCGGTGGGTGCCCGGCGACTGGGCGTCCCTCGGCACCGACGGTTTCGGCCTGTCGGACACCCGCTCGGCGCTGCGCCGCCACTTCCACGTGGACGCCGCGTCGATCACCCTGGCCGTGCTCACCGAGCTGGCCAGGCGGGGCGAGGTCAAGCAGGAGATCCTGCGTGAGGCGATCTCCCGCTACCACCTGAAGAACGGCGTCACCGAGGTCGTCGCGCAGCCGACCCCGGAGAGCAACGAGACGCAGTCCATGGGGGTCTGAGACCTCTGGGACGGGCCCTCGCGCGACCTCGCGCGGGGGCCCGTTTCGTTGGTGTCCACGCTGACGCAGTGCGCCAAGTCGCTCACAAGTTGCGGACAAGCCGCATGTCGCACGATGACCGGCGTGAACGGAAAAATCAGGAAGTCGCTCACGATGGTCGCCGCGGGGGCGTCCATCGCGCTGAGCATGACGGCCGTGGCCGCGCCGGCCGTGGCCGACGGCGAGACCCCCAACGTGCCCGTGGGCACCCGCCTGGCCGCGCAGGCGCACCCCGCGGTCCAGCTGACCAGCCTGACCTACACCGGCCAGGTGGTCGTGCCCACTCCCGAGATCAAGCAGGCGGCGATGCAGGCCCTGGCCCAGCAGGCCGCCAACGCCGCGATCACCGGCAAGATCGCCCAGGACGAGCGCAGCATCGCCAAGTACATCTTCCAGAAGATGGCGGCCGACCCCAACACCTTCCTGCGCGCGGCCGGCCCCAACCGGTCGGTGGACGCCGAGGTCGGCGGCCTGTGCACCGGCTGGTGGGTGACCCCGGACGGCTACATGGTCACCGGCGCCCACTGCGTCGAGACGGGCGAGGAGGAGCTCGGCCAGCTGTTCGCCCAGCAGGCGCTGGAGAAGTTCAACAAGGAGGACGCGGCGACCGTCCTGAAGGAACTGGGCGACTACCAGACCGACGAGGAGATCGTGAAGCTGGCGACCCAGCTCTTCGTCACCTTCAACAGCACCCACCTGCGCATCCAGGGACTGCAGAAGAGCCTGTCGGTGCTGCAGAGCCTGCCGGGCGGCGGCGTCGACAAGACCGCCAAGCCGGTCCCGGCCGAGCTGGTGTCGGTCGGCGAGAGCTACCCCGGCAAGGACTTCGCGCTGCTGAAGGTCAACGGCCAGCAGAACCTGCCGACCGTGCCGCTCGGGGACGACGCCGACGTGCAGACCGGCGACACGCTGTACATCAGCGGCTTCCCCGGCCTGGTCACCAACACCCCGTTCTTCAGCCTGGAGTCCAAACTGGACCCGGCCCTGACCGAGGGCCCCTACAGCGCCAAGCGCACCACCCAGACCGGCGTGCCGTACATCCAGACGCAGGCCCCGGCCTACCACGGCAACTCCGGAGGCCCGGTCTTCAGCAAGGACGGCAAGGTCATCGGCATGCTGATCGCCGGCTCGGTCACCGAGGGCGGCGAGAACACCGAGACCCAGACCTTCGTGCTGCCGGTCGGCATCATCAAGGAGAAGCTCAACGAGAAGAACGTCAAGCCGGCACAGGGTCTGACCTCGACGAGGTGGAACGAGGCGCTGGACGACTACTTCAGGCACTACTACTCGCGCGCCCTGCCGAAGTTCCGCGAGGTGCAGGCGCTGTTCCCGAACCACCCCTACGTCGCCAAGTACATCAGCGACACCCAGCAGGCGATCTCGTCGGGCAAGGACCAGACCCCGTCGTCGACCCTGCCGTGGATCCTGATCGGCGGCGGCGCGCTGGTCGGCGTCGGGATCGTCGTGGTGCTCGTCATGGCGGCCGGACGGCGTCGCAAGGCCGCCACCGGGCGGCCGTACCCGCAGCAGCAGGCGTACGCCGTGCCGCAGCAGCAGTGGCAGCCGCAGCCTCAGGCGGCGCTGCCGTACCCGGGCGCACAGCAGGGCGGCCCGCAGCAGCAGGGGCTGCCCCCGCACGGAATGCCCCCGCAGGGCTACCAGGGCCCGCAGGGCGGCTTCCCGGGCCGGCCGGGCCCGCAGCCTCCGCAGGCCGAGCAGCCCCAGCAGCAGATCGCCGATCTGGAGCGCGAGCTCGCCGAGCTGCGCCGCCAGCTGGGCAACCAGCCGTGACTGTGTTCGATGGCCTCGCTCCGCTCGGCGGCGAGGGGCGCCCCTTGAGGCGGCGGCCTTCGTCGTCGTACGGGCTCGTCCCTCACCCTCCCTCCTCCTCAGACCACCGCCGCACCCCTCACCCGTCCGATGGCCTCGCTCCGCTCGGCGGTGAGGGGCGCCCCTTGAGGCGGCGGCCTTCGTCGTCGTACGGGCTCGTCCCTCACCCTCCCTCCTCCTCAGACCACCGCCGCACCCCTCACCCGTCCGATGGCCTCGCTCCGCTCGGCGGTGAGGGGGGCGGGGTCAGCCGAGGGCGGAGTCGCGGGCGATGAGCTCGGGGATGTCGGGGGCGTACTCGTCGAGCTGGCGGCGCGGGCCGGCGGGTTCGTCGGTGAGCTCCGCCCCGGCGACACGGTCGAGGCGGAACACCCGGACGTCCTGCCGCAGCCGGCACCACGCCACGAGGTACCAGAAGCCGCCGCGGCCGCCGATGAAGACACCCGGCTCGACGTCGCGCTCGGTGGAGACCCCCGAGCGGTCGTTGTAGGTGATGCGCAGCACCCGCCGGCGCCGGAGCGCCTCCGCGATCACGAGGCCGGCCGCGGTGCGCGCCTCACAGCCGGGGTCGGGCTCACGATCATTCGGGGTCACATCCCGAAGCTACGCCGCGCCACCGACATTCGGGCGGCCCCGCGAGGCTTACTCGAAGGCCTGGAAACCCTTACCGGCCGGAGGCTCAGGCGGCCGTAAAGGCGACGAGGTCGTCCAACGGCCAGGTGTCGATCACGCGGTCGGGCTCGACGCCGCACTGCACGGCCCGGGCGCAGCCGTAGTGCTGCCACTCGAGCTGGCCGGGGGCGTGGGCGTCGGAGTCGATCGAGAACAGGCAGCCCATCTCGTAGGCCAGCCGCAGCAGCCGCTTGGGCGGGTCGAGCCGGTCGGGCCGGGAGTTGATCTCGACCGCGACGCCGAACCGGCGGCACGCCTCGAAGACGATCTCGGCGTCGAACTCCGACTCGGGCCTGATCACGCCGCGTGCGCCGCCTCCCTTGACCACGCGCCCGGTGCAGTGGCCGAGGACGTCCACGTGCGGGTTCGCGATCGCGGTGACCATGCGGCGCGTCATGTCTCCGGCGGCCATCCTCAGCTTGGAGTGGACGCTCGCCACCACCACGTCGAGCCGCTCGAGCAACTCGGGCTCCTGGTCGAGCGAGCCGTCGGGCAGGATGTCGACCTCGATGCCGGTCAGTACGCGGAAGGGCGCCAGCTTCTCGTTCAGCTCGGCGACGACGTCGAGCTGCTCGCGCAGCCGCTGCGGCGACAGGCCGCGGGCCACCGTGAGCCGCGGCGAGTGGTCGGTCAGGGCCAGGTAGTCGTGGCCGAGGTCGCGGGCGGCGACGGCCATCTCCTCGATCGGCGATCCGCCGTCGGACCAGTCGGAGTGGCTGTGCAGGTCGCCCCGGAGGGCGGCGCGCAGGGCGGCGGTGGCCTCGTCCAGGTCGAGCCCGGCGGTGTCCTCCAGCCGGCGCAGGTAGGTCGGCACCTGCCCCGCGAGCGCCTCGCTGATCGCCAGGGAGGTCACCTTGCCGATGCCCTTCAGGTCGGTGAGGCCGCCGGAGCCCGCGAGCCGTGCCAGCTCCTCGCGGGGGATGCCGGCGATGGTGTCCGCGGCGCCGCGGAAGGCGCGCACCCGGTAGGTGGGCTCCCCCGCCCGCTCCAGGAGAAAGGCGATCCGCTTCAGGGCTTCGACCGGTTCCACACCCGCGAATCTACCCACCCCCGCGGGGACATGCCGGGTCTCCCGTGGCCGGCCGGTTTCCTGGCCGTTTCGGAAACTTTCCCCCTGCTGTCCCCGTTGATCCCCCTACCGATACGCTGTGCTGACTCTTCTGAGAGATGGAAATCCGATGCCCGACCCCACCCCGGAGCCTGTTCTACCTCCCCACCCTCTGGCACAGCGACCGGGACCGCCGGCGGGCGCGCCCGCGGGGGGCAAGGGCAAGGGGATGTCCTCCAGCGTGATCACCCTCGGCGCGATGGGTCTGCTCTCGACGCTGGTCCTGGGGTTCTGCGCCGCGCAGGACGTCTTCTCCGACCGGGTGGTGGCCGACTGCGTCGACCTCGGCAGCCGTCAGCCCGACGGGTCGTATCAGGTCGTCGACGACGACTACTGCGACGACGACGGCCACTCCCACGGGTACAGCGGCTCCCACGGCGCGTACCGCTGGTACTACGGCGGCACCCGCAGGGCCGGTCGCGTGCTGAGCGGCACGACCGTCCGGCCGGCGAACGCGCACATCAGCACGCGGGCCGGCTCGGTGATCCAGCGGGGCGGGTTCGGCGGCCGGGGCTTCGGCGGCAGCTGAACCCCCCGCCCGCCCATCTCTGGTGAGGAGACCGATGACGAAGCCCCCGCGGCGCGGCGGCCGCGTCTCCCGCGGCACGGGCGTGATGCCGAGGGACACCACGATCGTCTCCAGGAACGGCCGGGACATCACGCGCGGCGGCCTCGGCGGCCGCGACCACGGAGGGAGTTAGAGGTGCGGCGCCAGGAGTCCGACCGGCGGGACGGCTGGGAGAAGATCATCGAGTCGCAGGGGCTGGCGTACCACCGTTCCGCGCACCCCGAGGACCTTTCCCGTCCGTACTGGGACGAGAGCGTGCATTACGTCTTCGGCATGGACGAGGTCCTCGACCTGGAGAGCCAGGTGGAGGAGCTGCACGGCATGTGCCTGGAGGCGGTCGAGTACGTGATCGTCAATGAGCGCTTCCGCGACTTCGCGATCCCCGAGTGGGCCGCACCCGAGGTCGCCGCGTCGTGGCGGCGCGAGGACCCGCACGTGTACGGCCGCTTCGACCTGCGGTACGACGGCGAAGGGCCGGCCAAGCTGCTGGAGTACAACGCCGACACGCCGACCAGCCTGGTGGAGAGCTCGCTCATCCAGTGGTTCTGGCTCAAGGACGCCTATCCGGACGACGACCAGTGGAACTCCATCCACGAACGGCTGATCGCGCGCTGGAAGGAGTTGCGGCTGCAGAGCGGCCCGGCCCACTTCGCCTGGACGAACATGGACGAGACCGGCGAAGAGGTGATGACGCTCGGCTACCTCCAGGAGACCGCCGAGCAGGCGGGCCTGAAGACCCTCGCCATCGCCATGGAGGACATCGGCTGGGACTCCCGGGCCCTGCGCTTCGTCGACATGGAGCAGCGGGTGATCCGCACCCTGTGCAAGCTCTATCCCTGGGAGTGGGCGGTCGCCGACCCCTTCGGCCCGCAGGCGGTGCGCGGCCAGATCTCCATGACCTGGATCGAGCCGCTGTGGAAGATGCTGCTGTCCAACAAGGCGCTGCTGGCGGTGCTGTGGGAGATGTACCCCGGGCACCCGAACCTGCTGCCCGCCTATCTGGACGGCCCCCGCGACCTGCCGGCCCACATCGAGAAGCCGCTGCTCGGCCGGGAGGGCGCGAGCATGCGCGTGGTGACCCCCGACGGCACGCGGAGCACCGAGGGGACCTACGGCGCCGAGGGCTACGTCTACCAGGAGTTCCAGGCCCTGCCCGAGTTCGGCGGCTTCCGGCCGGTGCTCGGCGCGTGGGTCGTCGGCGACGAGCCCGCCGGCCTCGGCATCAGGGAGACCTCCGGGCTGATCACCGACGACACCTCCTCGTTCGTTCCCCACCGGGTCGAACGCCGACCCCCCACCCAAGCACCACCAAGGAGAGACAGATGACCGTCGCGCTCGCCGGCCCGCTCGGAGAGGCCCTCGGACGAGGGGCGCTCGCCATCCTCGCCTACGCGGCCCTCGGCGTCCTGCTGCTGGTCACCGGCTTCTACGTGATCGACATGGCCACCCCGGGGCGGCTCAGTAAGATCATCAAGACCGACCGCAACCCCAACGCCGCCCTGCTGACCGCCTCCGGCCTCGCCGCCGTCGGCCTGATCGTGGCCTCCTCCATCTGGTCGTCCGGCGGCGCGCTGCAGGAAGGCCTGCTCAGCACGCTGGTGTTCGGCCTGGTCGGCATCGTCGTGCAGACCGTCGGGACGCTGCTGTTCGACCGCGTCGTGGGCATCTCGGTGCGCGAACTGGTCAGCGAGGAGAAGCTGCAGCCCGGCGCGGTGCTGCTCTCGGTGACGCACCTGGCGATCGGGCTCATCACCGCCGTCGCGGTGATATAGGCCACCACCGGCCTCCGCGGGGCTGTTCTACTCCCGGTGAACTGGCACTCTAAGGGATGTGAACGACCGGGTACGCGAGGACACCGCACGGCGCCTCGAACGGGCGATGGGCGGTCTCGGCACCGCGGCGACCGCACGCATGGAAGAACGGCTGCCGTGGTACCGCGCGCTGTCGGCCGAAGACCGCTCCTGGGTCGGCCTGGTCGCCCAGGCCGGCATCGCCGCGTTCGTGGAGTGGTTCCAGCACGCCGACGAGGGCAGGCCCACCCCCAGCATCGAGATCTTCGGCACCGCGCCGCGCGAGCTGAAGCGCTCGGTCTCCCTCCAGCAGACCGTCGACCTGGTGCGCATGGTCGTCGAGGTGGTGGAGGCGAAGGTCCCCGAGCTGGCCGCGCCGGGCGGCGAGGAGCTGCTGCGGCAGGGCATCCTGCGCTACACCCGCGACGTCGCCTTCGCCGCCGCCCACGTCTACGCGCGCGAGGCCGAGGTGCGCGGCGCGTGGGACGCCCGTCTGGAGGCCCTCATCGTGGACGCGCTGGTACGCGGCGAGGTCGACGACGGGCTGCACTCCTGGGCTGCCGCGCTCGGCTGGACGTCCTCCCCGGTCGTGGTGCTCGCCGGTCACGCCCCCGACGCCGATCCGCAGACCGTCATCGACGGCATGCGCGACAAGGGCCGCCGCCTCGGCCAGGACCTGCTCGCCGGTGTGCAGGGCGACCGCCTGATCGTCATCGTCGGCGGCGCCGACAGCATCAAGGACGCCGCACGGCACGTCGTGCCGCGCTTCGGGCCGGGCCCCATCGTCATCGGGCCGGAGGTCCCCGATCTGCACGCGGCGGCGATGTCGGCCCGGGCCGCCACCGCCGGCCTGCGGGCCGCGGCGGGCTGGCCCGACGCGCCGCGCCCGGTGCTGGCCGAGGAGCTGCTCGCCGAGCGCGCGATCGACGGCGACGAGGACGCCCGGGCACAGCTGATCGAGAACGTCTACAAGCCCCTCGACGGCACCCCGCTGCTCGATACGCTCGCCACCTACCTGGAGCAGGGCACATCTTTGGAAGCCACGGCGCGTCTGTTGTTCGTCCATCCGAACACGGTGCGTTACCGTTTGAAGAAGATCACAGAACTGACGGGCTACCAGCCGACGGAGGGCAGGTCGGCCTTCACCCTGCAGGTCGGGTTGATCCTCGGCCGGCTGTCGAGGACCACCGTGACCTGACAAAGGTTCGGTAACGGGCCCGAAACCTACGCTAGAGGTTTCCTACAAAGACCCACCGACAAAGTTCGTACGGATCATTAGCAGTGTGGTGAACTCCTACAGGGCATGGTGGTTTTTGTGCTCGTCATCGTCGCTCCAGGCCAAGGCGCCCAGACTCCAGGCTTCCTGACCCCGTGGCTTGAGATCCCCGGTCTGCGCGACCGGCTCTCCGCGTGGTCCGATGTCGCCGGCCTCGACCTGATCTCCTACGGCACCACGGCGGAGGCGGACGAGATCCGCGACACCGCCGTCGCGCAGCCGCTGCTGGTGGCCGCCGGCCTGGCCGTGGCCGAGGTTCTCCTCGGCGCCGGCGCGCCCGCGCCCGAGGTGGTGGCGGGCCACAGCGTCGGCGAGTTCACCGCCGCCGCCGTCGCGGGTGTCCTCACCCCCGAGCAGGCCCTCGGGCTGATCCGCGAGCGCGGCCAGGCCATGGCCAAGGCCGCCGCCGTCACCCGGACCGGCATGACCGCCGTCCTCGGCGGCGTCGAGGCGGAGGTGCTCGAGACGATCGAGCGCCACGGCCTCACCCCGGCCAACATCAACGGCGCCGGGCAGATCGTCGCGGCCGGCACGGTCGAGCAGCTGGCCGCCTTCGCGGCCGAGCCGCCGGCCCGCGCCCGGCTGATCCCGCTCTCGGTCGCCGGAGCCTTCCACACCCACCACATGGCCCCCGCGGTCGAGCAGCTGCGCGCCGCCGCCGCCGGCATCACCCCGGCCGACCCCAAGGTCACCCTGCTGTCCAACGCCGACGGCGGGGCCGTCGCGACCGGCGCCGAGTTCGTCGAGCGGCTGATCGACCAGGTCGGCCGTCCCGTCCGGTGGGACCGCTGCATGGCCACGATGGCCGATCTCGGCGTCACCACCATGATCGAGCTACTGCCCGGCGGCACGCTGACAGGCCTCGCCAAGCGCGCGCTGCGCGGTGTCCAGACGGTGGCGCTGAAGACCCCCGACGACCTCGACGCCGCCCGCGCCGCCCTCAGCAAGGAGACCGCCCAGTGAAGATCATGCGGGGCGCCCCCGGCGCGCGGATCCTGGCGTTCGGCGGCTACCAGCCGTCCAACGTCGTCACCAACGACGACCTCGCCAAGACCATCGAGACCAACGACGAGTGGATCCAGAGCCGCGTCGGCATCAAGGAGCGCCGCATCGCCGGGCCCGAGGAGACCGACGTCGACATCGCCGTGCAGGCCGGCGGCAAGGCGCTGGCCGCCAGCGGACTGTCGGCCGGCGACATCGACCTGGTGGTGGTCGCCACCTGCACCCTCGAGGCCCAGATCCCGAACGCCGCCGCCCGCGTCGCCCACCGGCTCGGCATCAACGCCCCCGGCGCGTTCGACGTCAACGCGGCCTGCGCCGGGTTCTGCTACGCCATGGCCACCGCGAGCGACGCCATCAGGGCCGGGTCGGCCACCAACGTCCTGGTCGTCGGCACCGAGAAGCTCTCCCAGTGGGTCGACTGGACCGACCGGGCCACCTGCGTGATCTTCGCCGACGGTGCGGGCGCGGCGGTGCTCGGCCCGTCCGACACCCCCGGCGTCGGGCCCGTGGTCTGGGGCAGCGCCGGTGACAAGGCCGACGCCATCATCATCAAGGACCGCGACTCCTTCCTCCACCAGGAAGGCCAGACCGTGTTCCGCTGGGCCACCACGGCTCTTCACCCCGTGGCCAAGCAGGCGTGCGAGCGTGCCGGGGTGGACCCCGCCGAACTGGCCGCCTTCGTCCCCCACCAGGCCAACCTGCGCATCATCGAGGCCATCGCCCGCAAGCTCGGCGCCGAGAAGGCCCTGATCGCCAAGGACATCGTGCTCGCCGGCAACACCTCCGCCGCGTCGATCCCGCTGGCGCTGAGCCGCATGGTCGAGCGTGGCGAGGTGCAGTCGGGCGACCTCGCCCTGCTGCTCGGCTTCGGCGCCGGCCTGACCTACGCCGGCCAAGTCGTCGAGATCCCCTGAACCTGTACGGCAGGCCCGCACGGCTCACCGTACGCGGCAATAAGAAACCGATCCAAGGAGAAATCTGACATGGCAGTTTCCGAGCAGGAGATCCTCGCGGGCCTCGGCAAGATCATCAACGAGATCACCGGCATCCCTGCCTCCGAGGTGACCCTCGAGAAGAGCTTCGTGGACGACCTCGACATCGACTCGCTCTCCATGGTCGAGATCGCCGTGGCCGCCCAGGACGAGTTCGGCGTCGAGATCCCCGACGACCAGCTCAAGCACCTGAAGACCGTCAAGGACGTCGTCAACTTCATCCAGAACTAACCCGTCTCAGGCGTCCGGCCCGTCTGGACGTCTGAGCCCCCAGCCTTGCTTCGCGTCGATCACAAGGAGCGCATCAAGTGAGTACAGACCGGGTACGTGTCGTTGTCACCGGGCTCGGCGTGACAACGCCCCTCGGTGGAGACGTCGCCTCGACCTGGTCGGCGCTCCTCGCCGGGCAGTCGGGCGTCACCCCCCTCACCGAAGACTGGGTCGACTCGGTGCCGGTGAAGTTCGCCGCCAAGGCGGCGGTCGAGCCCACCGAGGTGCTGCCGCGGCCGGAGTCGCGCCGCCTCGACCGCGCCGAGCAGTTCGCGCTCATCGCCGCCCGTGAGGCCTGGCAGGACGCAGGCTCGCCGAAGGTCGCCCCCGACCGGCTCGGGGTCGTCGTCGGCAGCGGCATCGGCGGCATCACCACGATCCTCGCGGCCTACGACCTGTTCAAGGAGAAGGGCTGGCAGCGGCTGTCCCCCTTCACCGTCCCGATGCTGATGCCCAACGGCTCGGCCGGCTGGATCGGCATCGAGCTCGGCGCGACGGCCGGCGTCCACGCCACCGTCAGCGCCTGCGCCACCGGGGCGGAGTCCATCGGCTACGCCATCGAGATGATCAGGTCCGGGCGGGCCGACGTCGTCGTCGCGGGCGGCACCGAGGCGGCCATCCACCCGCTGAACGTGGCCTCCTTCGCGGCCATGCGGGCGATGTCCACCCGCAACGACGAGCCGCAGCGGGCCTCCCGTCCGTGGGACAAGGACCGCGACGGGTTCGTGCTCGGCGAGGGCGCCGGCATCATCGTGCTGGAGTCCGAGGAGCACGCCCTGGCGCGCGGCGCCCGCGTGTACGCCATCGCGGCCGGGGTCGGCTACTCCGCCGACGCCCACCACATCGCCCAGCCCGAGCCGACCGGCGCCGGCATCAGGAGCGCGGCCCGCAACGTGCTGGAGGACTCCGGGCTGACCGGTAAGGACATCTGGCACGTCAACGCGCACGCCACCTCCACCCCGGCCGGTGACGTCGTGGAGACCATGGCGATCCAGGAGATCATCGGCGACCACCCGCTGGTGACGGCCACCAAGTCGATGACCGGCCACCTGCTCGGCGGGGCCGGCGGCATCGAGTCGGTCTTCACGATCAAGGCGCTGCAGGACCGGATCGTGCCCCCGACGGTCAACCTCGACAACCTCGACGACGGGGTGGAGATCGACATCGTGCGCGGCGAGGCGCGCAAGCTGCCCGACGGCCAGATCGCCGCGATCAACAACTCGTTCGGGTTCGGCGGCCACAACGTCGCCGTGGCCTTCGCCAGCATCTGATTTGGAGCGACCAGTGACCGTGCTCGACAACGGGGTGGTGACGGCGGCCTCCGAAAAGGAGCCTGCCGATCCCCGCGATCCCCTGATTCGTCTTTCCGCCCTGTTCGACGAGGGCTCGATCCACCTGATCTCCCCGCAGGACCGCAGCGGCGTGCTCGCCGCGATGGGCCGTGTCGAAGGGGTGCCGGTGGTCGCCTTCGCGAGCGACGCCCGTTTCCAGGGCGGCGCGATGGGCAGCGAGGGATGCGAGCACATCGTGCACGCCTACGACGTCGCCGTCCGTGAGCGGGTGCCGGTCGTCGGCCTGTGGCACTCCGGCGGCGCCCGCCTCGCCGAGGGCGTGGAGTCCCTGCACGCCGTGGGCCGCGTGTTCGCGGCGATGACCAGGGCCTCCGGTGTCGTGCCGCAGATCTCCGTCGTGCTCGGCCCGGCGGCGGGCGGGGCGGCGTACGGTCCCGCCCTCACCGACCTGGTGATCCTGTCCGACCAGGGCCGCATCTTCGTCACCGGCCCCGACGTCGTGCGCAGCGTCACCGGCGAGACGATCGACATGGCCGCCCTCGGCGGCCCCGAGCCGCACAGCAAGCGCAGCGGCGTGGTCCACGTGGTCACCAAGACCGACACCGAGGCGATCCTGCACGCCCGGCGCCTCGCGGTGCTGCTCGGTCACCAGGGCCGCATCCGCCTCGACTCGGTGGAGGACGTCGACTTCTCGGGCCTGCTGCCGGAGGAGGCCCGCCGGGCCTACTCGGTGCACCCGCTCGTCAACGGCCTGCTCGACGAGCCCGGGGTCGAGCTGCACCCCAAGTGGGCGCCCAACATCGTCACCACCCTCGGCCGGCTCGGCGGCCGAACGGTCGGCGTCATCGCCAACAACCCGCTGCGGCTGGCCGGCTGCCTCGACTCGACCTCGGCCGAGAAGGCCGCCCGGTTCGTCCGCATGTGCGATGCGTTCGGGGTGCCGCTGATCGTCCTGGTCGACGTCCCCGGGTACCTCCCCGGCGTCGGGCAGGAGCACGACGGCGTGGTACGCCGGGGCGCCAAGCTCCTGCACGCCTTCGCCGAGGCCTCGGTGCCGCGGGTGACGCTGGTGACCCGCAAGGCGTACGGCGGGGCGTACATCGCGATGAACTCCCGCTCCCTCGGGGCCACGAAGGTCTTCGCCTGGCCGACGGCGGAGATCGCCGTGATGGGCGCCCTGGCGGCCGTCCGGGTGCTCAAGCGCCGCGAGATCGCCGCCGCTCCGGAGGAGGAGCGCTCGGCCCTGGAGGCCCGGCTCGCCGAGGAGCACGAGAAGGTCGCCGGCGGCCTCGACCGCGCCATCCAGATCGGCGTCGTCGACGAGGTCATCAAGCCCGAGGAGACCCGCACCGCGATCGCGAAGGTCCTCGCCCAGGCGACCCCGGCCCGGGGCGCCCACGGCAACATCCCCCTCTGATCCACAGCGCGTGGCGCGCCCCCGCGCGGGCCCGGGCGCCCCACCTCCCTTCTCGCATGTCACCGTTCATGACGGCAGAGCGGTGACCAGGACGGGCGGTCCCGGTCCACGCCCTGCGCCGCGGCGGCATCGTCGCCGCGATGTGGGCGCCCTCAGACGGCGGCGTGCAGCCAGCGCACGGGGGCGCCGTCGCCGGCGTAGCGGAACGGCTCGAGCTCCTCGTCCCACTGCTTGCCGAGCAGCCGGTCCAACTCCTCCTCCAGGACCACACGACCCTGGGCGGCCATCAGCATGACGTTCCGCAAGCGGTCCTCAGGGATCATGATGTCGCCGGACACCCCGATCACCGCCGTGAACGCGCCGAGCGTCGGGGTGTAGGCGTGGCGCGAGCCGTCGACGCCCGGAGAGGCGTCCTCGGTGATCTCGAAGCGGATGCGCTGCCAGCCCATGAGAGACGACGTGATCGCCGCCGCCGTACCGGGGCGGCCCTCCCACTCGGCCTGGGTGCGCACGGTGCCAGGCTGGGCTGGCTGGGGAGTCCACGACAGGTCGACAGGTATGCCAAGGACACCCGCGACCGCCCATTCGATATGCGGGCACAGCGCGGGCTGAGCCGAGTGGACGTACAGCACGCCACGAGCAGACACCGGACCTCCCGTTTCGTACGAGGTGCGCCTTCCCCAACGTCCTCATACTGGGATGATCACAAGTGACTGAGGGAGAGACTACCGTCCGTCGTGGCGGGGCACCAGAGCCGGGTCATACCTAATCACGCTTGGCAACTCTTCGCATGGGGAAAGACACAATCCGTGTTTACATCCCCCATAAGGAGCCACCGATGAACGTGCAGGTGGTGGAGCATTTCCCGGGGCGGAGAGCCCTGATCCGGCCCGGCGTCCTCCTCGCCCGCTCCCCCGACGCCGCCGCCCGGTGGACGCAGGCGGTGGAGCCCGCGGGCGCCTTCCACATCCTGCGACTGTCCCCGGACGCCGACCCGTGCGGCATCGCCGCCACACTGGCCGAGGCGGGACACGAGGTCTCCCCCAACCACGTGGTGACCGGCCAGCCGGTGTTCTTCGGCGGGCCGACGGGCGCGCCCCTCCCGGCCGACGCGCCGCCGTACGAGCCGGGCGAGCCGTCGCCGGTCACCGTCGGGCTGCTCGACACCGGGGTGGCGCCGCATCCGTGGTTCCGGGACGCCGACTGGTTCCGCGGCCAGCCACAGGAGGTCCTCGACGCCGACGGCGACGGGTTCCTCGACCGCCAGGCCGGGCACGGCACGTTCATCGCCGGGCTGCTGCTGCGCCGGGCCCCGGGCGTACGGCTGCGGGTGGCGCGCGTGCTCGACAGCGACGGCGTCGGCGACGAGGCCGGCGTGCTGGCCGCGCTCGACAGCCTGCGGGGCACCCGTCTTGACGTGCTGGTGCTGCCGTTCGGCTGCTTCACCTACGACGACCGGCCGACGTCCCTGCTGGCGCGGGCGCTGGCGGGGTTCCCCGAGACGGTCGTCGTGGCCTGCGCGGGCAACACCGCCTCCTCCCGTCCTTTCTGGCCCGCCGCGCTGCCGGGCGTGATGGCCGTCGCGGCCCTCGACTCGGCGGAGGGCGGGCGCGCCAGGTTCTCCGCGTACGGGCCCTGGGTGGACGCCTGCGCCCGCGGCGAAGCCTTGACCAGTAGTTTCGTGGACTTTGACCGCTTCCACAGCTACGCGCTGTGGAGCGGCACGTCGTTCTCGGCGGCCGTGGTCGCCGGAGCCATCGCCGACGCCGCCCGCCACATGCCGTCTTCCGAAGCGGCCCGGCACGTGCTCGGCCTGGCGAATGGCAGGCGATTCCCCGATCTCGGGGTCTTCGTCCCCGCATCCCGCTAAGGTTCTCACTCCAAGTGATTTCTATATGACGTGAAGTAATCGTGATGCCTTGTGACCTCGATCTGCTCGACGAGACGGCCTGGCGAGGCCTGGTCGACCGCTTCGGCAGCCGCATGTGGGCCGTCGCCCGGGCCTTCGGGCTCGACGCCGCCGACGCCGCCGACGCGGTGCAGGGCGCCTGGCTGCGGCTCGTCGAGAGCCTGCACACCATCCGCGACCCCGAGCGCCTGGGCGCGTGGCTGGTCACCACGACCCGCCACGAGGCGGCGCGCATCGCCCGCCGCAGGTCGGGGCGCCCGCTGAGCGACCTCGCCACCGACATCCCCGGGCACGGCGACGACCCCGAGACGGCCATGCTGACCGAGGAGCACGGGCGCCTGCTGTGGGAGGCCGTCGACAGCCTCCCCGACCCCTGCCGGGCCCTCCTGCGGCTGATCGTCACCGTTCCGGATGCCGGGTACGCCCAGTTGGCACAGCGCCTCGGCATGCCCGTCGGCAGCATCGGACCGACCCGCATCCGCTGCCTGAAGCGGCTGCGTTCCCTGATGGAGCGTTCCCTCGTGGAGGAGGAGCGGTGAGCGACGACTCAGCACCACGGTCGACCAGGGGGGGCCGCCCGGCGGGCCTGAGGGCCGCCGTGGAGGACGAATACCTTCTGGCGGCACTCAGAATGGCCTCGGGCGCCGACCCGCCGCCGGCGCGCGTCTGCGCCGACGCGCGAGCCGTCTACGGGCTGCGGCTCCCCGGAGCCGTCACCGCGGGCCCTGTCGCCCTTCCGGCCGGCCCCGGCGCCGGGCTCGGGGCCCGTTCCCGGGTGCTCCCGGACGGCTGCTCCGCCGGCGAGGAGCCCCGGCTGCTCCGGTTCGCCGCCGACGGGCTGACCATCGACGTCGAGATCACCGTGTGCGACTCGCACATCGACCTGGCCGGTCAGGTCCATCCCGCCCCGGAGAGGGGCTCCCGCGTCGAGATCCGCACTCCGCACGTCAGCAAGATCCGTTTCCCGTCCGAGACCGGGGAGTTCGCCACCACGGGCCTGCCCCACGGCTGGCTCAGCGTGGTCTGCCACCGACCGGGGAGCGCCCCGGTGGCCACCCGCTGGCACTGCGTCCGCCGGTGAGCAGCCGGCGTCCGTCCCCATGACCGAGATCGCGCAGCCGCCGCGGCAGGCGGCGGGAGGCGCCACGGACGAGCTGGTCTCGGCGGCCGAGGAGGCGGTGACGCTCTCGGGCGCCGACCCGCTGCTCGCCCGGGAGCGGGCGGGAGCGGTGCTGCGCCGGGCCGAGGCCGTC
Organism: Sphaerisporangium fuscum; assembly: GCF_018531465.1. Classification (GTDB taxonomy): domain Bacteria; phylum Actinomycetota; class Actinomycetes; order Streptosporangiales; family Streptosporangiaceae; genus Sphaerisporangium; species Sphaerisporangium fuscum. The sequence continues at coordinate 211,689 of NZ_JAHDTF010000016.1, read as the reverse complement.
GGATGCCTGGAGGCCGTCTCGGTGGCCCACCGGGCACTGGCCCTCGCCGCCCGCGAGTTCGGGCATCTGGCGCTGGCCGCCGACCACCTGGAGCGCGCCGTCACGGCCGCGCGTGACCATCCCGTACGCGCGGCCCAGGCGCGCCTGTCCCTGGTCACCGTCCGGGCCGACCTCGGCGACCCGGTGGGCGGGCTGCGGGTCGCCGACCTCGCCGAGGCGCACCTCACCGGACTCGACCCCGCGAGGCTCGGGGTGCAGCGCGCCGTCGCGCTGGTCCGGCTGGGCAGGAACCACGAGGCGGTCGCCCACTGTGACCGTGCGGTCGAGCGGCTCACCGGCGCGGACGACCCCCGCTTTCTCGCCGGAGCCCTGCTCAACCGGGGCATCGCCCACACCTACCTGGAGCGGTACGACGCCGCCTCGCGCGACCTGTCCCGCTGCGTGGCCGTCGCCAGGGAGGCGGGCCTCGACCACATCGCGTCGCTGGCCAAGGCGAACGTCCCCTTCGTCGCCACCCGGCGCGGCGACATCCCTGCCGCCTTCGCCGGGTACCGGGCCGCGGAGGAGGCGCTGGCGGACTACCCGGAGCGGCTGGCGGCGACGCGGGCCGACTTCGCGGGGGCGCTGCTCGCCGCGTACCTGCCCGGGGAGGCCCGGGTGCTCCTCGGGCAGGCGGTTCCCGAGCTGGCCGCGGCGGGCGCCCTGGTCGCGGTGGCGGAGTCCCGTCTGCTGCTCGCCCAGCTCGAGCTCCTCGTCGGCGACCCGTACCAGGCGAAGGCGACCGCCGAGGCGGCGGCGCAGGAGCTGACCTCCCAGGGCAGGCACGCCTGGGTGCCGCTCGCCGAGGAGGTCGCCCTGCGCGCCCGCCTGGCCACCGAGCGGCCGGGGCGGGAGCTCCTCGGCGAGGTACGCGCGCTGGCGGCACGGCTGGCGGGCCAGGGCTGGACGGCGCCCGCGGCGGGCCTCAGGCTCACCGCCGCCGAACTGGCGGTCGACCTCGGCGAGCAGGCCGTCGCCGAGGACGAGCTGCGTTCGATCATCGGCGAGCAGGCCGTCGCCCAGGATCCGCCCGGCGTCGCCGCCCCGGGGGAGCCGCCGAGCCGTACGCACCGGATCGTGCGGCACCACGCGACGGCGATGGGGCACGGCCTCCGGGGGGACCTGGCAGAGGCGTTCGCCGCGTTGCGGCTCGGCATCGCCGAGGCGGCGGCGGGCAGCGAAGGGCTGGGCGACCCGGGCGTGCGCGCCCACGCCCTGCGCGCGGGCGAGCGGCTCGCGGAGTACGGGCTGACACTCGCGCTGCGCGAGGGCCACGCCGAGGACGTCCTGGGGTGGGCCGAGCACTGCCGAGCCGTGGCCAGGGGTCGTCTCGGGGAGACCATGCCACCCGGACGGCTGCGGGCCGTTCTGGGAGACATCGCGCTGATCGAGATGGTCAGGAGCGGCGACCACCTTTCGGCCGTCGTGGTGACGTCGGACGGCTGCGTGCTGCGTCCGCTCGGCTCCTACACCGACGCGGCCGAGGCGACGATCCGGCTGCGGTACGGCATGCGGCGTGCCGGGCTGCGCGACACCGGGAGGCTCGGCGGGGTGCTGACGGAGGCGGAGGGCCTGGCCCGGCTGCTCCTCGGCCCGCTCGCGGACGCCATGGGAGACCGCCCGGCGGTCGTAGTCCCGACGGGAGCCCTCCACACCCTCCCCTGGCCCGTGCTCCCTCCCTTCCGGGGCAGACCGCTCTGCGTCTCCTCCAGCGCGGCCGCCTGGGCCGCCGCTCGCACCGGGTCACCCTCCGTACAGCGGCGCCGGCTTCACCGCACCACACCCCGCCGCCCCGGCGCCGGAGAAGCAGAGCACCCACCGAGCGAGGAAACCCCCACCCACCACCGGCCGATCACCACCCCCGCCCCAGCCCCGGAACCAGCCCTCACCAAGACCGAAACCACCACGACCATCCCTACACCCGACAACGACCACCCCAGCCACCACCGCCCGATCGTCGTCGCGGTCGCAGGGCCGGGGCTGATCCACGCCGAGACCGAAGCGGCCATGGTCGTCCACACCCACGAGGGACACACCGCCACGTCCTACGGGACGACCCCGCGAGGCGACATGACGGAGGCGGCCGAGGGTGCGGGAGCAACCTCACCCGGCAGAGAACCCGCACACGGGGCGAGGGTGGAGGTGGTGCTGGAGGCGCTGGGGCGGGCGGACATTCTGCACGTCGCGGCGCACGGCACGTTCTGTGCGCGAAGTCCCTTGCTGTCCAGCATCGCCCTCGACGACGGGCCTCTGATGGCGTACGACCTGCTCCGGCTCCGGCGGGCGCCGGGGCTGGTGGTGCTGTCGGCGTGTGACGCGGGGATGGCGCACGCCCCGGTCGACGGCGCGCCCCTCGGGCTCGCGGGCGCCTTCCTCGACCGGGGTACGGCCTGCGTGGTGGCCGGCCTCGTCCCGGTACGCGACGAGGAGGCCCTGGCGCTGATGACGCGGTTCCACGCGCTGCTGGTCGCCGGGCGTACCCCGGCCGAGGCGCTCGCGACGGCGGCCGAGCTGACGGGCGTGACGGGATTCGCCTGCTTCGGCTCCCACGGGCACCCGCTGGGACTCGAACCGCCCTGACCGGCCCCGGGCCGGGCCCCTCGCCCCGCCCGCCGCTCGGCGGTGAGGGGCGGGGCGGTCAGCCTCGGCCGTCAGGCGGGCGGGGACCGTCAAGCCTTCGACCGTCGGGAGGGCGGGACCGTCAGACCTTCGGCCGTCGGGAGGGGGGCGGTCAGCCTCGGCCGCCGGGAGGGCGAGACCGTCAAGCCTTCGCGTCGGGCGGGCGGGGCCGTGCCCTCGGCCGTCGGGCGGGCGGGGCCGTCAGCCCTCGGCCGTCGGGAGGGGGCGGTCAGCCCTTGGCGGTCGGGCGGGTGGGGTCGGTGATCCAGTTGGACCAGGAGCCGACGTAGAGGGCGGCGGGGACGCCGGCCACCTCCAGGGCGAGGACCTCGTGGGCGGCGGTCACACCAGACCCGCAGTAGGCCCCGACGGAGACCTCAGGCACGGCCCCCAGGGTGATGAACCGCTCCCGCAGGAACTCGGCCGGGTGGAAGCGGCCGGAGGGGTCGACGTTCTCCATGGTGGGGGCGCTGACGGCTCCAGGGATGTGGCCGGCGACCGGGTCGATGGGCTCCACCTCGCCCCGGTAGCGCTCGGCGCCGCGCGCGTCGAGCAGCACGCCGTCCTGCGCCAGGGCCCCCGCCTGCTCCGCGTCGAGCATCGGCATGCCGCCGGGCCGGGCGGTGAAGTCGCCGGGAACGGGCCGCGGCACGTCCTTGGTCACCGGACGGCCCTCCTGGACCCACCTGCGGTAGCCGCCGTCGAGGACCCGCACGTCCGGGTGGCCGAAGTAGCGCAGCGTCCACCAGGCGCGGGCCGCGGCGGTGGAGTCGGCCTCGTCGTACACCACCACCGGGCGCGAGCCGGACACGCCGAGCCGCCGCATGGCCTCCTGGAACGCCTCGGCCTCGGGCAGCGGGTGACGGCCGCCGGAACCCGGCGGCGCCGCCAGGTCGCGATCGAGGTCGCAGAAGACGGCACCGGGGATGTGACCCTCCTGGTAGGAGTCGATGCCGCGCTCCCCGGACGGCCCGGGGACGAGCCGCCACCGCACGTCGATCACGGTCGCGTCGCCGAGCTCGCCTGGGCCGATCAGCGGGCTCATCGGAAATCCGGGGCCGGCACCCCTGCGCCTTCAGCCATTGGAGGAGATTCCTTCCGTGTTCCGTGTTCCGTCGTCCGGTGACGTCCAGTCTTGTGCGTGCGGCGACCGCCCGCTTCTCGTCCGCTGCGCTCTGCGGGCGGCCGTCGGGCCTCAGCGTGCCACGGACCGGCGGGGACCGGCGGGACGCCGCGCGGACCCCGCCTGCCGGCACGGCGGAGCCGGGGTCAGCCGGCCGCGCGGGCGGTGGCCTCGGAGAGGGCCTTGGCGAAGGCCAGGACGTTGCCGACCGCCTCCGGGCCGTCGGCGGCCTCGCTGACCCGCAGCGACAGGTCGTCGGCGGTGATGGCGCCGGTGTAGCCGTGGTCGGCCTCGCAGTTCTCGTCTCCGCAGGTCGCGGGTTCGAGATCGACGTGAGAGATCGCGCCCCACCCGATCGTGAGCGTCACCTCCGTCGGGGGCACGCCGGGCACGTAGGAGGCCGGGTCGGGCACGACCCGGGTGACGGCCACGGACTGGACGCGGCTGAGCCGCACGGCCTCGGTCGTGGTCGAGGCGTGTGAGGTGGGCAGGCCGTCGGCGGGCGGGTGCTCGTCGGTGTGGCAGACCAGCAGCCGGGTGGGAGTCAGGATCACCACGGTGACGTGGCGGCGTACCTCCATCGCGGGGTCGAAGGTGGCCTCGTGGTGCACGACGTACGCCGTCACCGGCTCCTTGCCCAGCGCGGACTCGGCCGCGTCGGCCACGAGATCGGGGTAGTAGCCGCTGCGTTCGATGGCCTCGCGCAGACCAGCGGCCGAGACTCGGGTTTCCCTCATGGGTCCATCCTGCCCTGTCTCGGCATGGTGTTTCACCTCACAGTCGCCCGCCTCGGCGTCCTCGCGCACAGAACAGGGCAGAGAGGGGCACAAGCCGACGAATCGCCCCGACGTCCGCTCTCAGCGGAGCCGTTCCGGACCGGCGTGCGGGCCCGCGCCGAGCGTGGGCGTGCCGGTCTGGCGCAGGCGTCGCGGGCCGCGGTCCGGGCGGGGGCCGACGGCGTCGCGGATCACGGCCCTGGCGCCCACCACGCTCACCCCCGACTCCCCCACCAGCACCGGATCGAGGTCCAGCCGCGCCACCCCGGGCAGCTCGTCGGCCAGTCGTCCCACCCTGACCAGCAGGTCCGCGAGGGCGTCCACCGCGACCGGCGGGTAGCCGTACCGGCCGAACAGCAGGGGCGCCGCGCGCACCGACCGCACCAGCGACGCCGCGTCCTCGGCGGTCAGGGGGGCCAGCCGGAACGCCTCGTCACCGAGGAGCCGGGCGGTCACCTCCCCGAGCCCGAACGACACCACGGCCCCGAAGTCCGGGTCGTCCATCACGCGCACGACGGTCGGCACCGAGGGCTGGGGGGCCATCCGCTGGACCGACAGCGTCACCTCCGGGCCGAGCCGCGCCGACAGGTCGTCGTACGCGCGCCGCACCCCGCCGGCGTCGGACAGGCCGAGCCGTACGGTGCCGGCGCGGTGGGCGACCTCCGGGTCGGCCGCCCTGACCACGACCGGCCAGCCGAGCCGTTCGGCCGCCGCCACCGCCTCCTCCTGGGAGGCGACCACCTCGGCCGGCCACACCGTGATGCCGTACCGGGCCAGCAGCTCGGCCGGGTCGACCTCGGGTCCGCCGCCCGCCGCGAGGATCTCCTCCACGACGGCCCTGGCCCCCTCGGTGTCCACGCCGTCGAGCTCCGGGGGAGTCCCCTGCGGCGTCTCCCGCCACAAGGCGTACCGGACGACGTGGGCGAGCGCCCGCACGGCCTCCTCCGGCGCCGGATAGGACGGGACCGAACCCTTGCCCGGGTCGCCGTCCTCTCCGGGGACGCGCAGCTCCGGCGGCATGCCCATGCGTCCCTCGAACGTCGCGAGCAGCGGTTTCCCGGTCTCGCGCGCGACCCGTACGAGCTCGGCCGCGACCTCGGCACAGTCGCCGGGGATGGGCGGCATGTAGATCGCGACGATCGCGTCGACCTCGCACCGGAGCTCCTCCAGTGCCTTGCGGTAGTCGCGGGCGCCGGCCCCGGCGCCGAGGTTGGCGGGAGGGCAGGGTTCGAGGCCGGCGGCGACGCACGCGTCCACGGCCAGCAGCGCGAGGGCGTCGGAGTTGCTGACCACGCCGACGCGCGGCCCGGCGGGCAGCGGCTGGTAGGCGAGCAGCTGGGCCACGTCGAACTGCTGCGCGAGGTCGTCCACGCGGATCACCCCGGCCTGCTCGAAGAGCGTGGTGAGCGCGGCGTCCGGCAGCCCGAGCACCGGCGCGGCGTGCCCGACCGGGACGCCCTGGGTGGTGCCGCCGCTCTTGACCACCACGACGGGCTTCTTGCGGGCCGTGCGGCGGGCCAGCCGGGCGAACTTGCGGGGGTTTCCGAGCGATTCGAGGTAGAGAAGGATCACGTCGGTCGCGGGGTCCTCCTCCCAGTACTGCAGGAGGTCGTTGCCGGACACGTCGGCGCGGTTCCCGGCCGAGACGAAGGTCGAGATGCCCATGCCGCGCTGGGCCACCCGCTGGAGCAGGGCCGTGCCGAGGGCGCCCGACTGGCTGAAGAACCCGACGCGGCCCCTGCCGGGCAGGTGGGCGGCCAGGGTGGCGTTCAGCCGGACGCGGGGGTCGGTGTTGGCGATGCCGAGGCAGTTCGGGCCGACCACGCGCAGCCCGTACGCCCGGGCGATGCGCACCAGTTCGTCCTGGCGGGCGCGCCCCTCGGGCCCCGTCTCGCCGAACCCCGAGGAGACCACGACCAGGCCCTTCACGCCCTTCTCCGCGCATTCCTCGACGACGTCGAGCACGGCGTCGGCCGGGACGGCGACCACGGCGAGGTCGACGTCCTCGTCGATCGCCGAGACGCTCTTGTAGGCGCGCACGCCCGCCACCGCCCTGACCTGCCGGTGGACGGGGTACACCGGCCCGTTGAAGTCGGCGCCGAGGAGGTTGCGCAGCACGGTCTGCCCGACGCCGCCCACCTCACGGCCGGCGCCGATCACGACCACGGAGGACGGTGTGAGCAGGCGCTCGATGGACCGCGCCTCGGCGCGGTGCTCGCGGGCCATGGTGACCTCGCGGGAGGTCTCGGTGGTGGCGAGGTCCAGGGTCATGCGCACGACCCCGTCCTCGAACTGGCTCTGCGCGGTGTAGCCGGCCTGGCGGAAGAACGTCACCATGCGGGTGTTGGACGGCAGCACGTCGGCGACGAAGTGCCTGATCCCGCGCTCTCTGGCCGCCGCGCGCAGGTGCTCCATGAGCACCGAGGCCACTCCCCTGCCCTGGTGGGCGTCCTCGACCAGGAAGGCCACCTCGGCGCTGTCCTGCTGCTCCATGCGATCGAACCGGACGACGGCCACCATCTCGGTGCCGAGGGTCGCGATCAGCGCCACCCGGTTCACGTAGTCGACGGTGGTGAACCAGGTGACCTCGCGGTCCGACAGGCGGGGGCGGGGACCGAAGAACCGGAAGTAGATGGACTGATCGGAGAGCCGGGAGTAGAAGGCCCTCAGCAGATCGGCGTCGTCAGGCCGGATGGGCCGCAGATGGGCGGTGCCTCCATCGGCCAGGACGACGTCGGCCTCCCAGTGGGCGGGATAATCAGGTTCCACATTGATGAGACTAAGGGCCCCGATGTCGGAATTGTTGGGCAACGCTTGTGCATCGACTGTGCACTGGTGTCCGCTCTATGCCCCACGCCCCGGCTTGAAGCTGTTAGGTTTTCTGTCAGCAGCCTCCTGTAGTGCCAACAAGGTGGTGACATCATGACGCGGGTTGTCGTGGTGGGCGATCTGATGACCGATGCGGTCGCGCGCGCCCGCTACCCTCTCGCCAGGGCGAGCGACACTCCGGCCGTCGTCACCATGCATGGTGGCGGCTCTGGGGCCAACATCGCCTCCTGGCTCGCCGTCGAGGGCGCGGAGGTGGCCTTCGTCGGCCGTCGCGGCGCCGACATCACGGGCCGTAACCGCGACATGGAGCTCATGGGGTACGGCGTCGACGCCCGCCTCGTCATGGATCCCGAGCGTCCCACCGGCACCTGCGTGGTGCTCGTCACGCACAAGGGCGAGCGCACCCTGCTGTCCGACCCCGGCGCGAACGCCGCCCTGTCGCCCGAGGATCTCCCTCGTGACCTGTTCGTCACGGGCGGCCACCTGCACATGTCCGGGTACACGCTGCTGAACGAAGGCTCCCGCGAGGCCGGCCTCGCCGCCATCGACCTCGCCCGCCGGGCCGGCATGTCGATCTCGGTCGACTGCGCCTCGGCCGCGCCTCTGGAGCGCACCGGGGCCGAGCCGTTCCTCGAGTGGACCAGCAGCGCCAAGCTGCTGCTGTGCAACGAGGCCCAGGCCAAGGTGCTCACCGGCCGTGACGACCCGGCCTCGGCCGCCAAGGTGCTCACGGCCTGGTTCCCGCAGGTGGTGATCAAGCTGGGCGCCGAGGGCTCCCTGTGGTACACCAACAACCGCCCCGAGCCGATCCGCGCGCCCGCCGACCACATCGAGCGCATCGTCGACGGCACGGGCGCCGGCGACGCGTTCACCGCCGGCTTCCTGCAGCCGTGGCTCGAGGGCAAGCAGCCTGCCGACGCCCTCGCCGCCGGCAACGCCCTGGCCGCCAAGGCCATCTGCAACCTGGGCGCCCGCCCCCGCCTCTGACGGCCTACGTGGTCGTTGCGGGCCGAGGCTGACGGCTCAGGTGGTCGTGCCGAGCGCCGGCGGGAGAACGCTGACGGCCTAGGTGGCCGGCGGGAGAACCTGATGCCCTAGGTGGTCGTGGCGAGCGCCAATGGGAGGACGGCGGGAGCGCCGGCTCCGCGCAGCACCGACGCGCCGATCGTCATGGTCCAGCCGGTGTCGACGCGGTCGTCGACCAGCAGGACCGGCCCGCCGGACACGTCGGCGAGGGGCGGCGCGAGGGTGGCCTGAAGGGCGCGCACCCGCTGGGCGCTGTTGTGCTGATGTCCCGGAGGCCCCTGGCGGTAGGTCAGCGAGCCGAGGTATCTCAGCCGCCCGATGGCGGCCAGCCGCTCCCCCAGGCTCGTGACCAGCGCCGGCCTCGTCGCCGACGGCACGGTGACGACCGAGACCGGCCGCTCGGCCCACCGCCATGAGCTCAGCACCCGGACGACCGCGTCGAAGACCTCGTCGGGAACGGGGCCGTCGGGCGTGTCCTCGGCGAGCAGCCGCCGCAGGGTGGTGCCCCAGCCGATGTCGGTGAGCCGTCCGAGCGCCCGTCCCGGCTCGGCGGCGATCTCTGGCCGGATGCGGCCGGAGAGGCCGAGCTCCTTCAGGCCCGTCGGCCACTGCCGCCGGGGCTCGACCTCCACCCCCGGGCGGTCGAGCCGCTCCCGGGCGGCCTTCACCGCCCCGGAGGCGACGTCGGGGGAGCGCCGCACGCCGGTGCAGTTGTCGCAGCGGCCGCAGGGCCGCGCGGCCTCGTCGTCGAGGTGCCGCCTGAGGAACCGCTCCCGGCACTCGTCGGTGGTGATGTAGGAGAGCATCGCGCGCTGCTCGGCCGCCCGCTCGGCGGCCACCCGGGCGTACCTCTCCTCGTCGTACGCCCAGGGCAGCCCGGTGGCCTGCCAGCCGCCCTTGACACGCCTGACCGCGCCGTCGACGTCGAGGACCTTCAACATCATCTCCAGCCGGCTCCGGCTCAGGTCGACCCGGGTCTCCAGCGCGGCCGTGGACATGGTGCCCTCGTGTGCCAGCGTGTCGAGCGTGGCCCGCACGACCGGCTCCGGCGGGAAGGCCAGCGAGGCGAAATAGGCCCAGATGTCGCGGTCTTCGGTGCCGGGGAGAAGGATCACCTCGGCACGCTCGACCCCGCGCCCGGCCCGTCCGACCTGCTGGTAGTAGGCCACGGGGGACGCGGGGGCGCCGACGTGCACGACGAACCCGAGGTCGGGCTTGTCGAACCCCATGCCGAGGGCGGAGGTGGCCACCAGCGCCTTCAGGCGGTTGCCGAGGAGCGCCTGCTCGGCGGCGAGCCGGTCGGCCGGCTCGGTCTGCCCGGAATAGGCCGTCACCTCGTGCCCCTGATCGCGCAGGTAGGCGGCGATCTCCTGCGTGGCGGCCACGGTGAGGGTGTAGACGATGCCCGAACCCGGCAGTTCGCGCAGGGTCTCGGCGAGCCACGCGAGCCGCTGCTCGGCGGTGGCCGGGCGAACGACGCTCAGGTGGAGGCTGTCGCGCTCCAGCGGCCCGCGCAGCACCAGCGTGTCACCGGCGCCCTCGCCCGTGCCGGTGGCGCCGAGCTGCTCGGCGACGTCGCGGGTGACACGGGCGTTGGCGGTGGCGGTGGTGGCCAGCACCGGGACTCCCGGCGGCAGCTCGGCCAGCAGGGTGCGCAGCCGGCGGTAGTCGGGACGGAAGTCATGGCCCCAGTCGGAGATGCAGTGGGCCTCGTCGACGACGACCAGCCCGGCGCTCGCCGCGAGCTTGGGCAGGACCAGGTCGCGGAAGTCGGGGTTGTTGAGCCGTTCGGGGCTCACCAGCAGGACGTCGACCTCGCCGCGCTCGACCTCGGCGTGGATGAGGTCCCACTCGTCGACGTTGGCGGAGTTGATCGTCGCGGCGTGGACGCCGGCGCGCCCGGCCGCGGCGATCTGGTTGCGCATCAGGGCGAGCAGGGGTGAGACGATGACGGTCGGCCCGGCGCCGCGGGCTCGCAGGAGCGCGGTGGCGATGAAGTAGACCGCCGACTTGCCCCAGCCGGTGCGCTGCACGACGAGGGCGCGCCGCCGGTCGACGACCAGCGCCCTGATCGCCGACCACTGATCGTCTCGCAGCCGGGCGTGCTCGCCCGCCAGCGCTCGCAGCCTCTGCTCGGCCTCGGCCCGCAGGCCCGTCTCGTCGACCATGGGTCCTTGCTACCAGGTCAGGGCGACAGTTTCGTCCATCGAGTGGATTCTGCTCCCGAATGAGGCCGCGATCCCTCAGCCTCTGTGCTCGTCGAAGGCGGCGATGGTGACCCGGTGCATGACGCGGCGCTCGGTGTAGTCGGCCACGGCGTAGTGCTGGGTGCTGCGGTTGTCCCAGAACGCCAGGGTGCCGGGCCGCCAGTTCAGGCGCAGCTGGAACTCCGGGGAGCGGATGTGGTCCACGAGGTACGGCAGCAGGGCCTCGTTCTCGCGGTCCGACAGCCCCACCAGGCGTGTGGTGGAGGCCCGGTTCACGAACAGGGCCTTGCGGCCGGTCTCCGGGTGCACCCGCACGACGGGACGCTCGTACGGCGGCCACTTGGCCTGGATGGCGGCCAGATCGTAGTTGTGGCCCTTCGATATGGCCTTCTTCATGGAGCCGGTGATGTCGTGGATCGCCGTCAGTTCGTCGCAGAGCCGCTGGATGGGCGGCGACAGCGTCTCGTAGGCCATGTAGGCGTTGGCCCAGCAGGTGTCGCCGCCCACGGAGGGCAGCTGGAGGCAGCGCAGCAGGGATCCCATGGGCGGCTCGGGCTCGAAGGTGTTGTCGCTGTGCCATTCGTCGCCCCCCTCTCCCTTGGGAGAGGTCTGGTCGAGGCGGTGGATCGGGCTGCTCTGGTCCTTGTTGAAGGCGGGGATGTTGAGGGTGCCGAAGCGCAGCGCGAACTCGATGTGCTCCTCGTCGGTGATGTGCTGGTCGCGGAAGAAGAGCACGAGATGCTTCAGCCAGCCCTCCCGGATGGTGCGGACCTCCTCCTCCGACAGCGGCTTGCGCAGGTCGACTCCGGTCACCTCGGCGCCGATGTTCCGGGTCACGGGCTTGAACTCGATCATCTTCGACGGCCCTTCCTCTTCTCGCCGGTGCGAGCACAGCAAAACAAGCAATCGCTTGGTTGAAGCATAGGTCGCCCCCCGACGCGGCCGCGAGAGTGAACTAGGTCACAAACCCGGCACTCCATCCCCTTGCCGGCACGAAAACCCTTCGAGTCGCGGAGCACGTCGCACCTTCGGCACAATGTTCGATATGGCCCGACGGACTACCACACCCCCGCTGGACGACGACTTCGAGGAGCGGATCGTCGACGTCGACGTGTCGACGGAGATGCGCACGAGCTACCTGGAGTACGCCTACTCGGTGATCTACCAGCGCGCGCTCCCCGACGCCCGCGACGGACTCAAGCCGGTCCAGCGCCGCATCCTCTACTCGATGAGCGAGATGGGCCTGCGGCCCGACCGGGGGCACGTCAAGTCCTCACGCGTCGTCGGCGACGTCATGGGCAAGCTCCACCCGCACGGCGACACGGCCATCTACGACGCGCTGGTCCGCATGGCGCAGCCGTTCTCCATGCGGCTCCCGCTGGTCGACGGCCACGGCAACTTCGGCTCCCCCGACGACCTGCCCGCCGCCATGCGGTACACCGAGGCGCGCCTGGCCCCGGCGGCCATGCTCATGGTGCAGTCGATCGACGAGGAGACCGTCGACTTCAAGCCCAACTACGACGGCCAGGAGACCGAGCCGACGGTCCTGCCGAGCGCCTTCCCCAACCTGCTGGTGAACGGCGCCTCGGGCATCGCCGTCGGCATGGCCACCAACATGGCGCCGCACAACCTCGTCGAGGTCGTCGCCGCCGCCCGGCACCTCATCAAGAACCCGAACGCCTCGCTCGAGGAGCTCATGCGGTTCGTCCCCGGGCCCGACCTGCCCACCGGCGGCCAGATCATCGGGCTCTCGGGCGTCCGCGACGCCTACCAGAGCGGCCGCGGCACCTTCCGCATGCGGGCCAAGGCCACGATCGAGCAGGTCACCCCGCGCCGCAAGGGCATCGTCGTCACCGAGCTGCCGTTCAACGTCGGCCCCGAGCGGGTCGTCACCAAGATCAAGGAGCTGGTGACCTCCAAGAAGCTCGCGGGCATCTCCGACCTGAAGGACCTCACCGACCGGCACAAGGGCCTGCGCCTGGTCATCGAGGTCAAGAACGGCTTCCACCCCGAGGCCGTGCTCGCCGAGCTGTACCGCCTGACCCCGATGGAGGAGACCTTCGGGATCAACAACGTCGCGCTGGTCGACGGCCAGCCGCGCACCCTCGGGCTCAAGGAGCTGCTCCAGGTCTACGTCGACCACCGCATCGACGTCGTACGCCGCCGGTCCGCCTACCGGCGCCGCAAGCGCGAGGAGCGCCTCCACCTGGTCGACGGCCTGCTCGTCGCCCTCCTCAACATCGACGAGGTCATCCAGCTCATCCGCTCCTCCGACGACACCGCCGAGGCGCGCGGCCGGCTCATGGAGATCTTCGACCTGTCGGAGATCCAGGCCAACTACATCCTCGACACCCCGCTGCGCCGCCTGACCAGGTACGACAAGCTCGAGCTCGAGCGCGAGCGGCAGACCCTGCAGGACGAGATCGCCGAGCTCACCGCGATCCTGTCGTCCGACGAGCGGCTGCGCCGCGTGGTGTCGTCCGAGCTCGCCGAGGTCGCCAAGACGTACGGCACGCCGCGCCGCACCGTGCTGCTGGAGGACGGCGCGGTCGCCGCCGCGGCGGACATCCCGCTGGAGGTCGCCGACGACCCCTGCCTGGTGCTGCTGTCCTCCACCGGGCTGCTCGCCCGCACGGCCGACGCCTCCCCGCTCGGGGGCGGCGAGGAGCGCTCGTCGCACGACGTGCTCGTCTCGGTCGTGCGCTCCACGGTGAGAGGCGAGGTCGGCGTGGTGACCTCCGCGGGGCGCGTGATCCGGGTCTCGGTCCTCGACCTGCCGACCCTGCCGCCGTCGGCCAGCCCGCCGTCGGTGTCGGGAGGCCACCCCGTCAGCGAATACGTCTCGTTGAACCCCGGCGAGCTCGTCGTCGGCCTCGGGTCCCTCGATCCGAACGGGCTCGGGCTCGCGCTCGGCACCGCCCAGGGCGCGGTCAAGCGCGTCGTGCCCGAGTATCCCGTGAACCGCGACGACTTCGAGGTCATCGGGCTCAAGGCCGGCGACAGCGTGGTCGGGGCCGTGGAGCTGATCTCCGAAGACCACGACCTGGTGTTCATCACCTCCGACGCCCAGCTCCTGCGCTTCCCGGCCTCGTCGGTGCGCCCCCAGGGGCGGCCCGCGGGCGGCATGGCGGGCATCCGCCTCGACAGCGGTGCCAAGGTCGTCTGGTTCGGCGTCGTCGACCCCACCCGGGAGTCGCGCGTGGTGACCATCGCCGGCTCGGCGACCGCGCTGCCGGGCACCGAAGCCGGCGGCGGCAAAGTGTCCGACTACGCCGAGTTCCCCCCCAAGGGGCGGGCGACCGGCGGCGTCCGCGCGCAGCGCTTCCTCAAGGGCGAAGACCTGCTCATCCTCGCCTGGGCCGGCCCGGCCCCGGTCAAGGCCGTGTCCTCCACCGGCAAGCCTGTCGAGCTGCCCACCGAGCTGGGCCGCCGCGACGGCTCCGGCGTACGGCTGACCGCGGGCGTCGCCGCGGTCGGCGGCGCCCTCGGCAGCGGCCTTGCGGCCCCGTCGCCCGCCGGGGCGGCCACGGCCGGCCTCACCCCCGCCGACGAGGACGAGCAGGGGAGCTGAGCCCCGGGGCCGCCAGGACGGCCCGCCAAGATCCAGGTGCGCGCCCCGGCACATGAGCGGGGCGCGCACCCGCGTTTCGGCTGGTCCTATACCTGCTCATCAGTGTTTCGCCAGGTCATGACGGGTACGGGCGACATGGGGCGCCGCTGGCGCCCGTCCGGCCGCACCCGCGCCGGACATCGACCGCCGCGAGAGTGACCGGTGCACGCGGCTCATCGGAGTCCAGCCACGCGAGGTTCACATGAGCAGACCAAGTGACCAAACGACCGACCGCATGGCCGCCGGGCTGGGCTGGATGAGTTTAGGGCTGGGCACCGTGCAGCTGGCAGCGTCCGACCTCGTGACCCGGCTCACCGGGGTGGACGACTCGCGCTGGGCCCGCACGATGGTGCGCCTGGTCGGCGTGCGAGAGCTGGTCCACGCCGCCTGCCTGCTGGGCAGCCGCAGGCCGGCGCCCTGGGTGTGGACCCGCGTCGCCGGCGACGCCATTGACCTCACGGCGCTGGGCGTCGCCATGTCCCGCCGCACCGGCACCAGGCGTGTCAGGGCGATGGGGGCCCTGGCGGCGGTGGCCTGCATCACGACCGCCGACCTCTACACGGCGATGCGCGCCTACCGGTACGAGCCCAGGCGCGCCGAGGGGCCGATGCACCTGCGCGCGGCCATCACGGTCAACAGCTCCCGCCAGGAGGTCTACGCCATGTGGCGCGACCTCGAGAACCTTCCGCGGTTCATGGCGCACCTGGAGTCGGTGCAGATGATCGGCGACGGGCTGTCGCGCTGGAGGGCCAAGGGGCCCGCGACCAAGACCATCCAGTGGGAGGCGGAGTTCATCGAGGACCGTCCGGGTGAGCTGATCGCCTGGCGGTCGACCCGGGGCTCCGCCATCGGCAACAGCGGCCGCGTGCGGTTCGCCGACGCACCCGGCGGGCGGGGCACCGAAGTACGGGTGGAGATCACCTACGACGCGCCGGGCGGCAAGGTCGCCCTCGCCCTGGCCAGGCTCCTGGGCGAGCACCCCGAGCAGCAGGTCCGTGACGACCTGCGCCGTTTCAAGCAGGTCATGGAGATCGGCGAAGTGATCCGGTCCGAGGGCAGCCCGGAAGGCACTCGGGCGCTGCGGCAGGTCAGGCAGCGGCCGGCCCAGCCGATGCGTACCGCCCAGCCGGTGTGGTGAGGAGGGGTCGTGAAGGCCAACTGCTGGATGGGCCGCAACAGTGTCGAGGTCCTCGAGGTACCCGACCCCCAGATCCTGAACGCCCACGACGCCGTCGTCCGCGTCACGTCCACGGCGATCTGCGGGTCCGACCTGCACCTGTACGACGGCTTCATCCCGACGATGAAGTCGGGCGACATCCTCGGCCACGAGTTCATGGGAGAGGTCGTCGAGGTGGGCCCGGAGGTGCGCAACCTCCAGGTGGGCGACCGGGTCGTCGTGCCGTTCCCGATCGCCTGCGGCCGGTGCGCGGCGTGCGAACACGGCTTGTACTCGGTGTGCGAGAACACCAACCCGAACGCCGGCCTGGCCGAGAAGATCATGGGCCACACCCCGGCGGGCATCTTCGGCTACTCCCACATGCTGGGGGGCTACGCCGGAGGTCAGGCCCAGTACGCCCGGGTGCCGTTCGCCGACGTCGGACCGATCAAGGTCGAGGACGACCTGCCGGACGAGCAGGTGCTGTTCCTGTCCGACATCTTCCCCACCGGGTACATGGGGGCGGAGATGTGCGACATCAAGCCCGGCGACGTCATCGCCATCTGGGGAGCCGGACCGGTCGGCCAGTTCGCCGCCGCCAGCGCCTTCATGCTGGGCGCCGAACGGGTCATCGCCATCGACCGCTTCCCGTACCGGCTGAGGAACATCGAGCGCACGGGCGCGGAGACGATCGACTACGAGCAGGTGGAGGTCCTGGACGCGCTGCGCGACATGACCGCCGGCCGTGGCCCGGACGCGTGCATCGACGCCGTGGGCATGGAGGCGCACTACCCGATCCCCGCCATGCACGCCTACGACCGGGCGAAGCAGGCGGCCCGGGTGGAGACCGACCGGCCGTACGCGCTGCGGGAGGCGATCATGGCCTGCCGCAACGGCGGGATCGTCTCGGTCATCGGTGTCTACGGCGGGCTGGTCGACAAGTTCCCGATGGGCTCGTTGATGAACCGGTCGCTCACCTTGAAGACCGGGCAGTGCCACGTGCAGCGGTACATGCGGCCCCTGCTGGACAGGATCCGCAACGGGGACATCGACCCCAGCTTCGTCGTCAGCCACCGGATGTCGCTGATGGACGCCCCGCGCGGTTTCGAGATGTTCAAGCACAAGCAGAACGAGTGCAACAAGATCGTCTTGAAACCCTGGGCCTGACCAGGTCGACCACGAGCACGCCGGACACCCCCACCGGCGTGCTCCCATCCTGACCGAAGCCGTCCCTCCTCACCTCGCCTGATCAGGCTGCCCTTCAGAGAAGATCAACCGAGGCCGTCCCTCCCCGCAGCGCCTGGGCAGGCTGCGTCTCAGGAGTGATCAGCCGGGATCGTCCCTCGCCGCTAGCGTATGGTCGGGCTGCTCGCGAAGGTGATGGGGTGGGAGTGCTCCTTGTCGCTGCCTGGTCAGTTTGCGTCGCAGAGGCAGAAGGGGTGGCCTGCCGGGTCGAGGAAGACGGTGAAGTCGCCGTCCTCCTTCTCTCCTGGCTGGTGGGGGTGCTTGACGGCGCCGAGGGCCATGACCTCTTTCTCCGCCTTCGCACGGTCGTCCACCGTGAGGTCGATGTGGAGCTGCTGCGGATGCTCCGAGCTCGGCCAGTTCGGCGGCTGGTAGTCGTCCACTCTCTGGAACGACAGTCTGTACTCCCCTCCGTCGCCGAGGCTCACCCAGTCGGGCTCCTCGTAGACGATCTCCCACCCGAGGACCGCCGAGTAGAAGTCGGCCAGGGCCTTGGGGTCCGGGCAGTCGAGCACCATGGCCCGCATCCGCGCGATCGCGCTCATCACACTCCCTCTTTCCGACGGTTCCGCACATCGACACCACCGATGGTCGCACATAGGTGTCGTCGATCGACGAAGCCGTTCATCGGGTGCCGACGTCGCCCGCCGGCACGGCGCCTTCGAGCGCCCATCCCCTATCCGGCCCTGCCCGCGTGAAACACGCGAGGGTACGGCCACTCGCGAGGTAGCGGGGAGGGGTGGCGGACAATGGCCGCATGGCTGTCACCTCGTTCATGGTTCCGCTCGGCACTCCCGCGCCCGAGTTCGACCTGCCGTCGATCGACGGAGGTCACGTGTCCCTGGCCGACCTGAAGGCCACCCCGGCGACTCTGATCGTCTTTCTGTCCAACCACTGTCCGTACGTCCGCCGGATCGAGCAGGGCATCGGCGAACTGGCCGCCGACTACCGCGACCGGTTGACCACGGTCGCCATCTGCAGCAACGACGTGAAGAACTACCCGGACGACGACGCCGCCCACCTCGCGGAGCAGGCCGCGCGGGCGGGTTTCGGCTTTCCGTACCTGGTCGACGAATCACAGGATGTCGCCCGCGCCTACAAGGCCGCCTGTACGCCCGACTTCTTCCTGTACGACGCCGACCGCCGCCTCGCCTATCGGGGGGAGTTCGACGACGCCCGTCCGTCCAATCAGGTGCCGGTGACCGGCGCGTCGCTGCGGCGGGCCGTCGACGCGGTGCTCGCCGGCGAGGCCGTCCCTGGAGAGCAGCACCCCAGCCTGGGCTGCGGCATCAAGTGGAAGCCGGGCAACGGGCCGTCCTGACCCGTGGACGGGCCGCGCCGGCAGACGTCCCCGAAGGGCGCGCCCGGACCACAGCGGCGACGGGTGCCACGCCTCTCGACGTCCCAGCGCCACGCCCCCTTCCGGCGTCCCAGCGCCACGCCCCCTTCCGGCGTCCCACCGCCACGCCTCCTTTCGACGTCCCGGCGCCGGCCGTGACGTCACCCGCGCCAGCGGGACCGGAAACGCCCGTCCCCCCTGGCTTCGGAGCCAGGGGGGACGATCGTGCCGCCCTGGGGGTCTTCGAGATCAGGAGAGGGGCATTTGCCCTCTTCGCCCGGAGTGGAGGACCGGTCCTCTCCCGGGGCGCCGGGGATGGCGGCCAGAAGCTCCCACGGTTCGCCCTCGTGCCAGAAGTCGATGAGCCTGGCCGCCGCCTCACCTGGTTCGAATTCGCCGATTCCGTAGGGGCCGAAACAGCCGGCCTCGTTCAGCGCGGAGATCAGCGGGTCGTCGTCACCGAGGGTCTCGGCGTAGGCGGCGGCGTCGAGCAGCGCCAGGGCACAGCGCGCGTTCCAGCCGTCGTCGTTGCTCTGGACGCGGTCGAGCCGCCATCGGGCCCGGGCGCGCAGATAGCCGGCGAGCGAGTCGGTCATCCCCACGGCGAAGCCTCCACGATCTGACACTCACAGCGAAGTAATCATCACCGAGCGTAACGCTTGATCGTCGTGACTTTGCTCACGCCATCCCGAGGCACCCCTGACGTATTGCGAAAACCGACATCCGGGAATATTGACCACATGACCGGTGCCTTCGACGACCTGCTCGCCGCGAACGAGCGCTATGCCCAGACCTTCAGCCACTCAGGCATGACCGGACGCGCGGCCCGTGGGCTTGCCGTGGTGACCTGCATGGACTCCCGGATCGACCCGCTCAACCTGCTCGGTCTTCAGGCCGGCGACGCCAAGATCCTGCGCAACGCGGGCGCCCGCGTCACCGACGACGTCCTGAGGACCCTGATCCTCGCGGTCTACCTCCTCGGCGTGGACCGCGTGCTGGTGATGCCGCACACCGACTGCCGGATGGCCAAGTCGACGGACGAGGACGTCCACCAGTTGATCAGCAAGGAGTACGGGGTGGACACGCGGAGCCTGGAGTTCCACACCGTGCCCGACCAGGACGCCGCGCTGCGGCGTGACCTGATCAGGATCCGCACCTACCCCTACCTGCCGCAGAGCCTGAACGTCGGCGGCGCCCTCTACGACGTCCACACCGGGAAGCTGATGCCCGTAGAACTGTGAGCCCCAGTCCACGTCAGGCGCCGGTCGCGGTGAGCCCGCGGCCGACGCCGCGTCATCCGGGAACGACGAGCCCGCCGAGGCGGCGAAACCGACCGGCACGACCGTCACGCGGCCCGGGACGCGCCCGATCACAACCCCTGCCCACCGGACAACCGGACGCAGCCCTCACGCCGCTCAGGACGGCAACCGATCACGGCCGCGCCCATCAGTGAACCGGACGCGGCTCGGGGACACGGCGGATCGCGGCCCTGGCCAGCATGAAGCGTAGGTGGCCGCTGAGCGGTTTGGGGTCGTCCCTCAGGCTCGCGCCCGGCGCCACCCTTGCGCGGCCTCTCGAGCCGTTCTGAGCGCCGTCGCCGCCGCGGAGAGGCGAAGCCCCTCCCCCGCGCGCATCGGCGCCGCCAAGGCCCGCAGGGACGCACGAGACGCGCGTTCAGGAGCGCGCGAGGGCGGGTGACCCGTGCGAGGACGGGTGACCCCGCGCGGGCGGATCGAGGCCGCGAGCGCGTCACACCGGGCCGTCAGTACGTCACGGCGGGTCGTCGCGGCCACCGCGCGGCACACTGCACGCTGAGCCGTCACGCCGGGCCTTGAGCGCGCTCAGGCCCCGAGCGTGTCGCGCCGGGCTGTGGGCCGTCAGTCCGGCACGCCGGCCCGAGCAGAGGGCCGCCGGCCGGGAGGCGTCAGGCGTCGATGGCGTCGCGGTCGACCTCGGCCGCGTTGCTGACGATGAACTCGCGGCGCGGGGCGACGTCGCTGCCCATCAGCAGCGCGAAGATCTGCTCGGCGGCCTCGACGTCCTCGATGCGGACGCGGCGGAGCGTGCGGTGGCGCGGCTCCATGGTGGTCTCGGCCAGCTGGTCGGCGTCCATCTCGCCCAGACCCTTGTAGCGCTGGATCGGGTCCTTCCAGCGCTTGCCCCGGCGCTCCAGGTCGCGCAGCGTGCGGTGGAGCTCGGCGTCGGAGTAGGTGTAGATGTACTTGTCCTTGCCCCGCCCGGGATTGGTGACCTCGATGCGGTGCAGGGGAGGCACGGCCGCGAAAACGCGCCCCGCCTCGACCATGGGCCGCATGTAGCGGTGGAACAGGGTGAGCAGCAGGCAGCGGATGTGGGCGCCGTCGACGTCGGCGTCGGCCATCAGGATGACCTTGCCGTAGCGCGCGGCCTCCAGGTCGAAGCCCCGGCCGGAGCCCGCCCCGATGACCTGGATGATCGCGGCGCACTCGGCGTTCTTGAGCATGTCGGAGACCGAGGCCTTCTGCACGTTCAAGATCTTGCCGCGGATCGGCAGCAGGGCCTGGAACTCGGAGTCGCGGGCCGCCCGGGCGGTGCCGAGGGCCGAGTCGCCCTCGACGATGAACAGCTCGCTGCGGTCGACGTCGTCGCTGCGGCAGTCGACCAGCTTGGCCGGCAGCGCGGAGTTCTCCAGGGCGCTCTTGCGGCGCTGGTTGTCGCGGTGCTCGCGGGCCGCGATGCGGGCCTTGGCGGCGGCGACGATCTTCTCCAGGACGGCCCGGAGCTGCAGCTTGTGGGCGCGCTTGGTGCTGGCGAACAGCGCCTTGAGCTCGCGGCTGACCACGTGGGACACGATGCGGCTGGCCGCCGAAGTGCCGAGGATCTCCTTGGTCTGCCCCTCGAACTGCGGCTCGGGCACCCGCACGGTGACGACGCCGGTGAGCCCCTCGAGGATGTCCTCCTTGGTGACCGGGTCGTCGCCGTTCTTGAGCAGGCGGGTCTCCCTGAGCTGCTCGTTGATCGTGCGGACCAGGGCGCGCTCGAAGCCGCTGACGTGGGTGCCCCCCTTGGAGGTGGCGATCACGTTGACGAACGAGCGGACGGTGGTCTCGTAGCCCTTGCCCCAGCGGACGGCGACGTCGACGGTGAGCTCGCGCTCGACCTCGGTGGAGGTCATGTGGCCCTGCTCGTCGAGGACGGGCACGGTCTCGTGGAAGTGGCCCACGCCCTGCAGCCGCATGACGTCGCACACGGCCTCGTCGCGGGCCAGGAACTCGGTGAACTCGGAGATGCCGCCGTCGAAGCGGAACTCCTCCTCCGAGGGCTCCTCGCCCCTGCTGTCGCGCACGAGGATGGTGAGGCCGGGGACGAGGAAGGCGGTCTGGCGGGCGCGGACGTGGATCTCGTCGAGCGAGACCTCGGCCTCGGCCAGGAAGATCTGCTTGTCGGCCCACCAGCGCACGCGCGTGCCGGTGGCCTTCCGGCCGAGGGGGCCGCCGTCGCGCAGGCCGGACTTCTTCTTGAACTTGGCGGTGGGGCCGTCGCCGTCGAACACGCCGGGCACGCCGCGGCGGAAGCTGATCTCGTGGACGCGCCCGTCGCGGTCGACCTCGACGTCGCAGCGGACCGACAGGGCGTTGACCACGGAGGCGCCGACGCCGTGCAGGCCGCCGGAGGCGCCGTAGGAGCCGCCGCCGAACTTGCCGCCCGCGTGGAGCTTGGTGTAGACGAGCTCGACGCCGGCGAGGCCGCTCTTGGGCTCGACGTCGACGGGGATGCCGCGGCCGTCGTCGCGGACCTGGATGGAGCCGTCGGCGAACAGTTCGATCTCGATGCGCTTGCAGTAGCCGCCCAGGGCCTCGTCGACGGCGTTGTCCACGATCTCCCAGAGGCAATGCATGAGACCGCGGCTGTCAGTGGACCCGATGTACATGCCGGGGCGCTTACGGACGGCCTCCAGGCCCTCCAGCACCGACAGATGACGGGCCGTGTAACCCGTCTCCGTGCTGACTGCGGTCACTCCCACTCCCACCGAGCATCGAACATGTGTGCGTAGCCTACCTGGTTTCTTGATGTTCCAGCGCGCCTAAGCGTGCCACCAACAAGGGATCCGGTGTCAGCCGTCTACCGCATGACCGGTCCGCAATGACCCATTCCGCTCTCGGCGTATCCCGATCGCGATTGGGAACGTCTGCATCGGGTTAGATGTTGAGCCAAGTGACTGACGCCAAATCCCCACGTCAGTGGGGTGACCCGAAAGGCGATACG
The DNA here is from genome assembly GCF_018531465.1 of Sphaerisporangium fuscum. Classification (GTDB taxonomy): domain Bacteria; phylum Actinomycetota; class Actinomycetes; order Streptosporangiales; family Streptosporangiaceae; genus Sphaerisporangium; species Sphaerisporangium fuscum. The sequence goes on along the minus strand of NZ_JAHDTF010000016.1, from coordinate 189,475 downwards.
TGACTGGAGCTCTCGCCCCCACCAAGCCGCTTACGGCCGTCGACCGCTGCGACCGGTGCGGCGCCCCGGCGTACATCCGCGCGTGCCTCCCCATGGGCGGGGAGCTGCTGTTCTGCGCCCACCACGGGCGTCGGCACATCGCGGCCCTGCGCGACAAGGGTGCCCACATCCAGGACGAGTCGGCGCGCCTCAGCGAAACCCCCAACTCCACCACCGGCGAACGGTGAGCGTGCGCTCGCCGTTCTGATCCATAACTGAGCGACAACCTCATACTGCGAACGCGGCGATCTCGGCCGATGTCCTCTCGGACTCGGCCCGGGGCTCGCCGCGTCGCTCTTTCCGGCGCCGGACGCGGGCGACACGGTCACCTGACGCGGTAGTGGTAGCCGCCCGCCGGGCGGAAGCCCTCTCCCTCGTACAGCGCCTGGGCCGAGGAGTTGGACGCCACGACGACCAGGTAGGCGTCGCGGGCGCCCCGTGCCCTGCCGTCCGCCAGCAGCGCCCGCAGCACGCCCCGGGCGAGGCCGTGGCGCCGGGCCGTCGGCAGTGTGGCCATGCAGTAGATCCCGAGCGTGGTGCCCTGGAGCACCGAGCGGCCCACCGCGACCGGCTCGCCGTCACGCTCGACGGCGGCGTACCTGGCCGGCACCCCTCGCAGGATCCGTTCCGCGGCGGCCAGGCCGTCCGTCCCGAACCGCCCGTCCACGGCCCACCAGGTGGCGAGCCACTCCTCGGACGGCTGTCCGGCGATGGTGACCTCGTGTCCGGACGGCGCGATCTCCTCTTCGATCGAGGCGACCATGAACGAGGTCTCGTCCACCAGGCGGTACCCGCGCGCGGCCAGCGACTCGTCCAGGCCCTCCGGCGCCCCGGGGCCGATGGAGAAGACGCAGGGCAGCCCGCGCCCGGCGTAGAAGCTCTCGGCCGCGCCGATCGCCTTGTCGAGATCCGCCGGACTTCCCGACGGGAGAACGGAATTGGCCCGTTTCGTCACCCCGTCGGCGTGCCGCAGGATCCACCCGTCGTGCTCTTCCTGGTACGGCGCCGGCCAGGCCCGGTGGACCAGGCCGTCGAAATCGAAGCTCTTGCCAGCCATCGGCGAAGAGTAGCCGAGCCGCCCGGGCGATGCTCTCCAGGGGCCTCCGGACGTACGGCGGCGACCCGGCTGACCTGCGGGCGACTAGGATCGGAACCCATGCTGATCCTGCTTCCGCCGTCCGAGGGCAAGGCCGCCGAAGGTGACGGGCCGCCGCTCGACCTCGACGCCCTGAGCTTCCCCGCCCTCACCTCCGCGCGCGAGAAGACCCTGCACGCCCTCAGCGCGCTCAGCGAGGGGCCGCAGGACGAGGCGCTGGCGGTGCTCGGCCTGTCGACGGGGCAGGCGGGCGAGCTCGGCAAGAACCGCCGGCTGCGCACCGCCCCCACCTTGCCCGCCGCTTGGCTCTACACGGGCGTGCTGTACGACAACCTCGGGTTCGCCACGCTGGAGGCCGGAGCACGGCGGCGTGCGGAGCGTTCCATGGTCGTGTTCTCGGGCCTGTGGGGCGCGCTGCGCCTGTCGGACCCGGTGCCCCCGTATCGCCTGTCGATGGGCGTGAGACTTCCGCCGCTCGGCAATCTGGCCGCGCACTGGAGGCCCTTCCTCAGGGAGGCCCTGGAGGCGGAGGCCGGGCCGGTGGTGGATCTCCGGTCGTCCACCTACGCCCAGGCGTGGCAGCCCGGCTCCCGCGCCGTCACGGTGCGTGTGCTCAGGGAGACCGGCGGCTCGCGCACGGTGGTCAGTCACATGGCCAAGGCGACGCGCGGCGCGGTGGCCCGCTCGCTGGCGGAGTCGGGCGCCGAGCCCGCCGGGCCGCGGGAGCTGGCGGAGCTGCTGGGTGATCTCGGTCATGTCGCCGAGCTCGGCCCGCCGCCCCGCGAGGGCAGGCCGTGGGTGCTCGACGTGGTCGTGCGTTCGTAATTCTTTACCGGTTCGTAATCGCATTCACAGCGAGCCGGGCACGCGAGAACCCTTCCCGGAGATCACCGGGAAGGGTTCTCACACAGGCGGACCTGGGGTCGCCCCGCACGGACGCGCGGCTCCCGCCTCCAGCGAGGAGACGGGAGCCGGCGGTCGTCAGTCGAGGTAGTCGCGCAGCACCTGGGAACGGGACGGGTGCCGCAGCTTCGACATGGTCTTGGACTCGATCTGGCGGATGCGCTCGCGCGTCACGCCGTAGACCTTGCCGATCTCGTCGAGCGTCTTCGGCTGGCCGTCGGTCAGGCCGAAGCGCATGGACACCACGCCCGCCTCGCGCTCAGAGAGGGTGTCGAGCACGGAGTGGAGCTGCTCCTGGAGGAGGGTGAAGCTGACCGCGTCGGCCGGGACGATGGCCTCGGAGTCCTCGATCAGGTCACCGAACTCGCTGTCGCCCTCCTCGCCGAGGGGGGTGTGCAGGGAGATCGGCTCCCGGCCGTACTTCTGGACCTCGACGACCTTCTCGGGGGTCATGTCGAGCTCGCGGGCCAGCTCTTCGGGGGTGGGCTCACGGCCGAGGTCCTGCAGCATCTGCCGCTGGACCCGGGCCAGCTTGTTGATCACTTCGACCATGTGGACCGGGATGCGGATGGTGCGCGCCTGGTCGGCCATGGCTCGGGTGATCGCCTGGCGGATCCACCACGTGGCGTAGGTGGAGAACTTGTAACCCTTGGTGTAGTCGAACTTCTCGACCGCACGGATCAGGCCGAGGTTGCCCTCCTGGATCAGGTCGAGGAAGAGCATGCCGCGGCCGGTGTAGCGCTTGGCCAGCGAGACCACCAGACGGAGGTTGGCCTCCAGCAGGTGGTTCTTGGCGCGGCGGCCGTCCTCGGCGATCCACTCGAGCTCGGCGCGGACGTCGACCGGGAGCCGCTCGCCGTCGTTGGCCAGCTGCTCCTCGGCGAACAGGCCGGCCTCGATGCGCTTGGCCAGCTCGACCTCCTGCTCGGCGTTGAGCAGGGGGACCTTGCCGATCTGCTTGAGATAGTCCTTGACGGGGTCGGCGGTGGCGCCCGCGGCGGCGACCTGCGCGACGGGCGCGTCATCGTCGTCGTCGGAGAGGATCAGGACCTCGTCGTCGCTCTGGACCACGACGGCCTTCGGCTCGTCCTCGGTCTCGGCCTCGATCTCCACCTCGACCTCGGCCTCGACCTCGGTGTCGGTGTCGTCGGTCTCGGCCTCGAGGTCGCCCTCGATGTCGAAGTCCTCGAGTTCGAGGTCGCCCTCGAGCTCGAGCTCCTCGTCGTCCTCGGAGGAGATCTTGGGCTTGGTTTCGATCTTCGGTGACGGCGACGCTGGCACGGCGACCTCCGGCTTGGCCTTCTTGGCGAGGGCTGCAGGGGTTGCGACCTTGGTGGGAGCGTCAGGGGCTGGGGCGGCCTTCTTCGCCGGCGCGGCCTTCTTGGCCACGGGCTTCTTGGCGTCCGGCTTCTGCGCCGGCGCCGCGGCCTCTCCCCCGGCACCGCTCACCACGGCCGTGACGGTTTCGGGCTGCTCCTTGGCCGCCGCGGTGGCGGTCTTTGTCTTCTTGACGGGGGCGGCGGTGCGACGCTTGGCCGGGCCACGAGACCTCTTGGGCGCCGCCGAGTCCGCAGCGGTCACCACGACGGTCACACCCTCCTTGCTGAGGTTCCTCAGGAACACAGCGGCGTGCGACATCGGGATGTCCGCCTCTTCAAAGGCCTTGCGGACATCCTCAGACTCGAGGAAACCCTGCGAGCGCCCACGCTCGATGAGCCGCTGAATGACGGGCTCGTTCAGCTCAGACGGCTTCGAGCGAGTCGAACTTGCAGGCGACACGAACACCTCTCGAACGAACGCATGGTGAGAATGGACCCAGTGTGCCCGCTAGGGGCGCTTGCTTCTTTTCGGTGGTGGGCCGTGCGAACCGCGACGTACCTGCCCAGCATTGTGGCATGACCCCGCGCTCCGTACGGCCGCCTCACAGCGGTTGCACTCCACCCTAGGCCGACCGGAACAGTAGTGCGTACGGAAGCGGGTCACCGATACCCGAAAGCAACCCTTATGACTGTTTCATTCAGTCACTCTTTGTGGCGGCCGGCACGTGGACGGCGAGCACTGTGACGTCATCATCCTGCTCATACCCCGCCAGCATGCGATCTACCAAGAAGTCAAGCAACATATGCGGATTTCCTAGGACTTCGGGCGGTGCCTCGCCCACGACAGAACAAAGATCTGCGAGTCCGGCGTCCAGACCGCGCTTGCGGTTCTCGACGAGCCCGTCGGAGTACAGGACCGCGGTGTGACCCGGCGGGACGCAGAACCGGAACTGCTTGCGGGTGGTCGGCCAGCCGAGCGGAGTGCCCGGCTCGCCCTCCGACAGGACCGCCGTGCCCTGCGGGGAGACCAGCAGAGGCGGCGGGTGACCGGCCAGCGCGAGGGTGCCCTCGCCGGTGCCGGGCTCGACGACCATGTAGGCCAGGGTCGTGACCTGCTCTTCCTCCTCGGTGGCGTCGAACACCCGGTCGAGGCCGGTGAGCACGGCGGCGGGCGGCGGGTTGGTCAGGGCCAGGGCGCGCATGGCGTTGCGGATGCGGCCCATGCCCGCGGCGGCCTTCACGCCCTTGCCCATCACGTCGCCGACCACGGCCGCCACCCGGGCGTCCTGCAGGACGAACGCGTCGTACCAGTCGCCGCCGACCTGCACGTGACGGCTGCCGGAGCGGAAGCGCTGGGCCAGCACCAGGCCGGGGATCACCGGCAGGCGGTCGGGCAGCAGGCTGCGCTGGAGCGTCTCGGCGGTGCGGTGCTCGCGCTCGAAGAGCGTGGCCCGCTCCACCGCCAGGGCACACTGCCCTGCGAGGGCCTCCAGGAAGACGCCGTCCTCCTGGGAGATCTTCTGCGGCCGGGTGAAGGCGAACCGGAGCGCGCCGAGGGCCCGTCCCGCGGCGAGCAGCGGCAGGCCCACCCAGGCCTTCTCGTCGCTCTGGGCGAGGAAACCGTCGATCTCGGCCCCGTCGGCGCCGGCCTCCACCAGCTGGTCCTTCAGGCTCTCGGGCGACTCGGCGAACACCGGCCGGCGGCTGTTGACCGCCATGGTCATCAGGCTCGTCTGCGAGAGAGGGATCTCATCGCCCAGGACGCCCGGGATGTCGGGCATGCTGCCGTTGCTGGTGAGCCTCAGCGCGGCCAGGTCGGTGTCGAGCAGCGCCACGGCGGACCTGTCGGCGGCCAGGGCGGTGCGTCCGACGTCGATGATCACCTGGACGACCTGCTCGACCGTGAGGGCCTCGGCGAGCTGCGCCGTCGCGCCCTGGAGCCTCGCCGTGCGCAGGGCCGCGGCGCCGAGCTGGTCGGTGAGGCGCCCGCGCATCTCCTCGGCCTCACGCTGCGGCGTGACGTCGCTGTTGGCGCCCACCCACTCGACGACCCGCCCGTGCCGGATGATCGGCACGGCCCGCACCTCGAAGTGGCGGTAACCGCTTGCCCGGGTGCGGACGCGATAGCTCCACTCGAACAGCGTGCGCCCGCGCAGGGCCTCACGCCAGGCCTCCTCCGCGGAGGGGCGGTCGTCGGGGTGCACGACCTCCAGCCAGCCGTAGGCGAGGTACTCTTCGAGGCTCTGGCCGGTGATGGCGCGCCACTGCGGGGCGTCCTCGATCACCGCGCCGGTGGGCGAGGTGATCCACACCAACTGCTGCTGCGACTCGACCAGCGAGCGGTAGCGCTCCTCGCTGCGGCGCAGCTCCTCCTCGGCGAGCTGGCGCTCGGTCACGTCGACGCCGAACAGGGCGACCCCGGCGACCGAGCCCTTTTCACCGTGGATCGGGAAGAAGGACAGGCTCCAGTGCCGCAGCTCGCCGGTGGCGGACATGGTGCGGTAGCGCTGGTCGCCGTTGGCGACGGCCCGGTGCTCCTCGACGACCGTGCGCAGGGCGGCGTCGACCAGGGCCGAGAGGTCGGCGGAGAGGATCTCGGACGCCGTGTGGCCGACGTGCTCGTCGGCGGCCACGCCGCTGACATCGGCGAAGCTCTGGTTGACCCGGCGGAACCTGCCCGCCGCGTCGAAGAACGCGAAGGCGAACGGCGCCTCCGCCAGCAGGCTCTGGAACAGGGCGGGGTCTGAGATGTCCACACCCGACTCCCGGGGACGGGGCACGGAGGTTTCGGCGCTCATGGTCGGCACCTCCGTCGCGTGCCAGGGTCTCCCACGAGGCACATCTCCATAACTGTGATTGGTGGCCCAGAATCTGCACTACATCATCGGCGATGGGCACGCGCGGACGGAAGCCCCGCCCGCGATGCGGTCAACGCATCCTGTCAAAAACGCGCCGCGGTGTGCAGCAAGATCGGCCGACTTTCTCGGCGCACGCCTCGCGGTCTGCCTGCTCTCCGCCACCTCGGCCAAGCCCTCACCCTCCGCCGTCTCGGACCGAACCGTACCGCTTGGTGCCGCGCGGCACCGTCCGTCCGCTACCCGAACGCGCTTGGGACCAGCTTCCCACAGGAGCGGCCGTCAGGTGCCGGATGTGCCGCTAACCCTTACTGCCCAAGGGGTTGACTCCTGCCTGATTCACGATGGAATGGGTACGCACGCTCCCTCAGAGCCACTGGTCCGGGGGATGGAGGTCCCCCGGCTCGACCGGAGGATGCGAAACCGCCCATGCCTGCTCTCGCAATGCGTTTCACCGGGGGAACCGCCGAACCGCGACCGGACGGACCGCGCGAGCCCCGGCCGCGAGCAGCCGGGGGCCTGGAACTGGTCAGCGCCCGTCTTTCCGACGAGTTCCTCACCGTGCCCGTGGAGATCGTCGACCGCTGCGTCGAGGACGTCCGGGCGCGCGCGGCCCATCTCGGCGTCGAGGTCAGCGCGGCCGCCGTGGAGCGGCTGGCCCGCGAGCATCTGCTCGCGCTCGCCACATCGGCGCCCCTGCTGGTCCGCTGAGGACGCCCCCGGCGGCCGTCCGGCCACCCCCGACACGCCGCGCGGTGGGGCCGCCCTGGGGCTCGCGCGGGGTATGATCATGATCCTTTCCGGGTGACGGCCGGCGCCCCAGGGGGCCGGGCCGGAACCTTCCGGGTAACAGCGGGGTCACCGCACGGCGTTCCGCGCGCCGTCAGGGCTCCGGATGCGAGAAGGTTAGGGGCGTGAGCCGCCGACGACGACGAGACCCCAGGGGTGCCCAGCCGCCGGACGACGTGTTCGCGGAAATGCTGCTGGCGGCCCGCGAACTGCTCGCCGTGCGCTCTCCGCTCGACGCCGAGCTGATGGTCTCCGACATGCTCGGCTCCTGGTGGGGCCGCAGGCTGCGCCGGGGCGACATCGAGGAGTTCCTCGGCGAGGGGCTGGTCGACTACGCCGCCAAGGCCGGCACGCCCGCGGCGCTGACGCTGCTGATCGCCGTGGCCTACCTCGGCACCGCGCGGCAGGCCGCCAAGGCCGAGGGCGCCGCCCTGGCGCTGATGGAGTCCGACGTCGCGCGCCCGCGCTGGGCCGAGCGGGTGGGGGCGGTCAAACCCCAGGGCTGCTACGTCTCCAGGGACGCCTACGGCGACCAGGACACCGTCGTCTGCACCTTCGCCTACCGCGGCATGCCCCCGGCCGACGGGGCGGCACCGGGCCAAGGTGAGGACTCCCACGCCCTGGTGGTGATCGTCGACTACAACATGGGCGGCATGGCGAGGGACGCCTGGGTGTCCTCACAGGTCGACACCCTTCTCGAGAAGGCCGGGGTGGAGGCCGCGGGCAACCCCATGCTGAGGTTCGAGGAGATCGAGCCCCAGCAGGCCCGTGCGTTGCTCGAGTTCGCGATGAAGGCCACGACCGAGGCCCTGGGCCGCAGGAAGCCCGAAAAGCTCGTCAGCGACAGCTACAGCGCCTACCACGCCTTCGCCAGGTCGCGCATCAAGGCGCTGCCGCCGGGGCGCAAGCGCCCGGCGCCGCTGTTCAGCGAGGCGCCCTACAGCCGCGACCGCCGCGCGATGCTCGCCGCGGAGTTCCTGGCCTCCGACGCCGCCGAGCACCTCTCCGACCCCTCGGCGGCCTCCCGCTGCGCCGACCACATCATCGACTACGGCTGCGACCAGGACTTCAACCGCCCGTTGCGGGTCAGCCCCACCAAGTGCGAGACCTTCCTGCTCGACTGGCTGCCGCGCAAGGTGCTCCTCGGCCCCGCCGAGCAGGAGGCCATGCCCCACGTGCTGCTGTCGTGGGTGCGTTTCGCCGCCCCGCGGACCGGTCTGCCCGAGGAGGGGATCACGGCGACGCTGGACGCCGTCTGGGAGGCGGCGGGGCGCTTCACCGAGGCCTACCGCGACCCGACCACCTTCGGATTGGATCGCTCCCTCGTCGGGCGGCTCCTGCCCGACGGCGACCTGTCGGCGCTCCCCCGGCGCGCGTTCGCCTTCCCCTACCTGGAGGGCACGCACGGCGACATCGACCTCGAGGATCTCCACCCCGCCGAGGACGCCGACCGCCGCATCCTGCTCGAGATCGACCACGCGGCCGAGCGCGACCGGCCCGACTTCGCCGAGCACCTGGCCTGGCACGAGGAGATCGCCAAGCGGCTGTGGGACGGCGACCCCGAGGAGATGTGGGAGGCCGCCCAGCGGCTGCTCGACCTCGGGCACGACCGCCACGACGTGCTGCACGTCCTGATGGAGATCGCCGAGCGCATCGGCGACCACCCCGACGAGCTGGCCGCCGCCCTCGACGACATCGCCGACATCCCCGACGAGCCACCACCGGCGTAGCGGGGGCGCGCCGGCCGCCATGTGGCCGTTGCCGGACATTTCCGGTGATCGTCCTGACGTAGGAGGCTCGCGCCGTTAGGGTCGATCGTGCCGGGAACCGATGCGGAAGGCGGGCTTCGTGATCGATCTGAACGCCGACCTCGGCGAGGGCTTCGGCATCTGGCGGCTGTCGGACGACGACGCCCTGCTCGACATCGTGACCAGCGCCACCGTCGCCTGCGGGTTCCACGCCGGCGACCCGTTGACGATCAGGAGGGTCTGCGCGGCGGCGGCCGACCGCGGCGTGGCGATCGGCGCGAAGGTGTCCTACCGCGACCTGGTGGGCTTCGGCCGCCGCCCGATGGAGGTCGACGCCGAGGAGCTGTGCGCCGAGGTGCTGTACCAGCTCGCCGCCCTCGACGGCGTCGCCCGGGCGATGGGAGGCGAGCTGGCGTACGTCAAGCTCCACGGGGCGCTCCACGAGCGTGCGCGCCGCGACGCCGAGCAGGCCGAGGCGGTGGTGGCCGCGGTGGCCGACCAGTCGCCCGCCGTGCCCATTTTGACCCTGCCGTCCTCGGAGCTGCACGCGGTGGCCGCGCGGTACGGCGTGCCGACCGTGAACGAGGCCTTCGCCGACCGCGCCTACCTCCCCTCGGGCGAGCCGGGGGCCGAGCTCGACGACCTCGGGGAGGTCGCCGCACGGGCCGTGCGGCTGGCGCGCGACGGCGTCGTCACCACGGACGGCGGCGCCGAGCTGAAGGTCGACGCGCGGTCGATCAACGTGCGCGGCGACACACCCACCGCCGTACGCCGCGCCGCCACCGTACGCGAGGCCCTCCTCGCCGCCGGACTGTCCCTCAAACCTTTCGCCACCTGAGCGCGCGAGGGGCGCGGCGGTGGTCTGAGGAGGAGGGAGGGTGAGGTACGAGCCCGTACGACGACGAAGACCGCCGCCTCAAGGAGCGCCCCTCGCCGCCGAGCGCAGCGAGGCCATGAGCACGGGCGCGGCGGTGGTCTGAGGAGGAGGGAGGGTGAGGGACGAGCCCGGACGACGACGAAGACCGCCGCCTCATGGAGCGCCCCTCGCCCGCCGAGCGGAGCGAGGCGATCAAGCACGGCGTCAGCCGGTGAAGCCGATGTCGGTGTATCTCAGGGTGTAGAAGCCCGGGGCGCCGATGTTGGCGAGGTTCGATCTCACTCCCCAGTTCTGGGGCCGCTGGTAGAGCGGGAGCACGTTGACCTCTTTCCACACGAGCTTGTCGGCCTCGTTGGCCTCGGCCCGCGCCCGTACGGGGTCGAGGTCGGAGGCCGCCCTCCGCATCGCGGCGTCGATCTCCGGCGACCCCGTGCGGCCGAAGTTGGCGTTCCACTGGTACTTGCCGCCGCTGCCCTTCACCCGGTTGGCGTAGGTGCCGTAGCTGCTGGAGATCGGGAACGGCGTGCCGATGTACGAGAAGGGCGCGATGTCGAAGTTGCCGGGGATGATGTATTTGGTGAAGAAGTCGTCGCTCGGCACCGACTGGATCGTGACGGTGACGCCGATCCGCTGGAGCATGGCCCGCACGAGCTCGCCCTCGGACTTGCTCAGTTGCAGCCCGGACGGGATCACGAAGCGGAGGGTGAGCCGCTTGCCCGCCTTGTAGCGGCTCGGGCTCGCCCGCCGCCAGCCCGCGGCGTCGAGCATCTGCTCGGCCTTCGCGGGGTCGTACCTGCCGAGCGCCCCGGCGTTGTCCTGGTAGCCCGTCTGGGTGTTCATGTAGAAGTGGTTGTTCAGCAGGGTGCCGTTCCACTGGAGCCCCTGCAGGTCGGAGCGCGCGATCGCGCCGCGGTCGATGCCGAGGACGATCGCCTGGCGCACCCTGGGGTCGGAGAGCGCCGGGCTGTCACCGTTGAAGGTGAAGTGCCGGAAGTCGGGCGCGGCCGCCTGCCGGATGACCGCGCCCCTGGCGCTGCCGACCCTGGCGTAGTCGGGCGCCGAGGGGCCGACGTCGAGCACGTCGATCTCACCGTTGGTGAAGGCTCCCACCAAGGCCTGGGCGTCCAGGGACCGGTAAATGATCTTGTCGAGCTTGGCCCTCCGGCCCCACCAGTGGTCGTCGCGCACGATCGTCACCGTCTTGGCGGTCGGGTCGAAGGAGGCGAACCTGAAGGGCCCGGCGGTCACCGGGATCCTGTTCAGCCAGCCGGTGTTGAAGGCCTGAGGGGTGGCGTTGGCCGAGCGGGGGTACAGCGGCCAGAACAGCGACTGCCACTCGGCGAACGGGTTGCCGAAGGTCACCCGGACCTCGTAGTCGTCCTTTCCGCGGGTGACGCCGGTGATGTCCTGGTATCCGGTGGTGGAGGCGACGTGGAAGTCGGGGTTGCGGCCGTTCAGGGCCTTCCACTGGGCCTCGTAGTCCTTCCAGGTGATGGGTTCGCCGTCGGACCAGCGGGCCTTGCGGTTCAGTGTGTACGTCACCACCTGGCGCGGGTTCGTCGCGGTCACCTGGGCCGAGACGACGTAGTCGGCGTCGGGCACGGGCCTCGCCTTCTCGTCGGTGCGGAACGCGGCGGGCATCAGGGCGTCGACGACCTTCTTCACCTCGGCGAGGTTGCCGTCGACGTGGTTGAGGTTCCACTGGGTGGGGAACTCGCTGAGGCCCCAGCGCAGCGTGCCACCGTCCTTGACCCGCTCGCGGGCCACGGGGTTGATGTCGAACGCCCTGGTGACCGCCCTCTTCTCCCGGCCCCCCTCCTCGGGGGCGCCGCCCCGGCCGCAGGCGGCGGGCGTGAGGGCCAGCACGAGGGCGAGGACGACGACGGGCAGCGGGCGGCTCCCCGCGGCCGCCTTCCCCCTCCACTGCACTGTCACGATTCCTCCAGATATATAGGCATCTACCCGAGATGTCCGGCTAGACGACGTCGAGCTTCTCCGCGTAGTGACACGCCGCCCCCTGGTCGCCCTCCAGCAGGCGGACCTGCGGCTCCTCCTCTATGCAGCGTGCCCGCCTGGCGTCGTCCAGAGCCTTGAACTTCGGGCACCGGGTGCGGAACCTGCAGCCCGTGGGAGGGCTCGCGGGGCTCGGGAGGTCACCTTCGAGCAGGATGCGCCGGCGCTCCCGCTCCCTGTCGGGGTCGGGGATCGGGACCGCCGACAGCAGCGCCTGGGTGTAGGGGTGCATGGGCGTGCCGTACACCGCGTCGACCGCGCCGACCTCGGCGATCCTGCCGAGGTACATCACGGCCACCCGGTCGGCGATGTGCCGCACGACGGCCAGGTCGTGGGCCACGAAGAGGTAGGACAGGCCGAGGCGGTCGCGCAGGCCCTCCAACAGCGTGATGATCCCGGCCTGGATGGACACGTCCAGCGCCGACACCGGCTCGTCGAGCACGATGAGCCGGGGTTCGAGGGCCAGGGCCCGCGCGATCGCGATCCGCTGGCGCTGGCCGCCGGAGAAGTCCTGGGGATGGCGGGCGGCGTCGGCCGGGTCGAGCCCGACGAGCCTGAGCAGCCCGCGCACCCGCCGGCCGGTGTCCCTGTGGCCGTGGGTCACCAGGGGCTCGGACACGATGTCGTGGACGGTCATGCCCGGGTCGAGCGAGGCGAGCGGGTCCTGGAAGACCACCTGCATGTGCCGGCGGACGGCCATCCGCTCGCGGGGGGTCAGCGTGGCGGTGTCGCGGCCGAAGACGACCACGCGGCCCCGCTGCGGCCGGGCGAGCTCCAGGATCTCCATGAGCGCGGTCGTCTTGCCGCAGCCCGACTCCCCCACCAGGCCGAGCGTCTCGCCCTCGCACAGGTCGAGGTCGATGCCGTCGACGGCGTACACGGTGCCGACGCGGTGCCGGAACACCGCGCCCTTCATCAGCGGGTGGTGTTTGACCAGGCCCTCGACCTGGAGCACCACGGGCCGTTCCGCGGGCCGCGTCCGCCGGTCCGGCGGGGCGGCGGACGCCTCCCGCGGAGCCTCCTGGACGGCCGGCCTGTCGCCGATCTCGTCCGCGCGGATGCAGGCCGCCGCGTGACCCGGGGCCACCGGCGCCAGCGGCGGCTCGCCCACGGTGCACCCGGGGACGGCCATCGGGCAGCGGGGCTCGAACGGGCAGCCCGGCGGCAGGCGGGCCGGGGAGGGAGGGCTGCCCTCGATGGGCGTCAGCGGCAGCCTCCTGCCCACGTCGAGGCGCGGCACCGAACCGAGCAGGCCGATGGTGTACGGCATGCGGGAACGGTGGTAGACGTCGCGGACCGTGCCGGACTCGACGGCCCGGCCGGCGTACATCACGAGCACGCGGTCGGCGAAGCCCGCCACCACCCCGAGGTCGTGGGTGATCAGGACGATCGCCGCCCCGGTCTCGCGCTGGGCCTTCTTGAGGACCTCCAGCACCTGGGCCTGGATGGTCACGTCGAGGGCCGTGGTGGGCTCGTCGCAGATGATGACGTCGGGGTCGTTGGCGATCGCCATCGCGATCATCACCCGCTGCCGCATGCCACCGGAGAACTCGTGGGGGAAGGCCCTGGCGCGCCGGGCGGGGTGGGGGATGCCGACCAGGTCGAGCAGCTCCACCGCCCGCTCCCGGGCGCGCCGCCTGCTCACCCGCTGGTGGATGCGCACGGCCTCGGCGATCTGGTCGCCGACCCGGTAGACGGGGGTGAGCGCGGACAGGGGGTCCTGGAAGACCATCGAGATGGTCTTGCCGCGGAAGGCGGCCAGCTCCTTCTCGGAGGCCCCGAGCAGCTCCCTGCCGTGCAGGCGCGCCGAGCCCGTGACCTTGGCGTTCCGGGGCAGCAGCCCCATCACGGCCAGGGACGCCACCGACTTGCCCGCCCCCGACTCCCCCACGATGCCGAGCACCTCGCCGGCCTCGACCGAATAGCAGACCCCGCGCACCGCCCGTACGTCGCCGAAGCGCACCTCCAGGTCGCGCACCTCCAGGACGGGGCCGGGTCGTACGACGGGCGCGGACCTCACCGGGGCTCCTTCGCCCCGGGGTCGAACGCGTCGCGCAGGGAGTCCCCGACGAGGTTGACGGCCAGGACCGTGACGATCAGGCAGCCGGCCGCGAACCAGAACGTCCAGGGGGCGTACAGCGCCGTACGGGCACCGTCGGCGATCAGGCCGCCGAGGGAGACGTCGGGCGGCTGGATGCCGAACCCGAAGTACGACAGGCTCGTCTCGGTGAGGATGGCGGCGCTGACGTTCAGCGTGGCGTCCACGATCAGCAGGGACGCGAGGTTCGGGATGACGTGCCGGAAGATGATCGTGGACGGCCGCACCCCCATGAAGCGCGCGGCCATGATGTACTCACGCTCCTTGACCGCCTTCGTCATGCCACGGACGATCTTGGAGGTCACCATCCACAGGAACAGTGCCAGCATGATCACGAACAGCAGCCACCGGCCGTTGGTGAACATCGGCGACATGATCGCCAGGATGAGGAACGCCGGAAGCACCAGCAGCAGGTCGGCGACCCACATGAGCGTGCGGTCGGTCCAGCCGAGGAAGTAGCCGGCGAAGGAGCCGACGACCGCCGCCACGCCCGTCGACAGCACCGCGACCAGCAGGCCGACCACCAGCGACTTCTGCGCCCCCCGCAGCGTCACCGCGAACACGTCGGCGCCGGTCTGCAGGGTGCCGAACCAGTGGGACGGCGAGGGCGGCTGCATGAACGCCGAGAAGTCCATGTCGGTGTACGACCAGGGATAGAAGAGGGGCCCGGCGAACGCCAGCAGGAACATCAGCGCCAGCAGCGCGAAACCGAGGCGTCCCTGCCGCATCCGGAAGAACCGCCGGGCGACCACCCGGGCCCGCGACGGCACCCGCAGGCGCTCGACGTCGGCCTCGACCTCGGCGAACTCCTCCTCCGGCAGGGTCATCATCATCGTCTATCCCACCCGCACCCTGGGGTCGAGGACGGCGTGCAGCACGTCGGAGGCCAGTGCGGCGAGCAGCACGGCGAGCGCGGCGAAGCAACTGATCGCGGCGACGGTGTTGACGTCGTTGGAGCGGACGGAGGCGACCAGCGCCTCGCCCATGCCGTGCCAGCCGAAGACCGACTCGGTGATGGTGGCGCCGACCAGCAGCGAGCCGAACGTGAAGGCGAAGTAGGTGACCGCGGGGATGAGCGCGGTGCGCAGGGCGTGCTTGACGAGCGCCGTGCGCCTGCGCAGCCCCTTGGCCATCGCCGTGCGGACGAAGTCGGCCGACAGCACGTCGAGCATCATGTTGCGCTGGTAGCGGCTGTAGACGGCGACCTGCCCGAGCGCCAGCGAGGCCGTCGGCAGGGCGAGGTGCTGGACGCGGTCGAGCAGCGCGGCCGCGAGCCCGCCGCCGAAGCCGGGCGTGGACTCGCCGCTGACCATGAAGATCTGGACGCCGAGGCGGTCGTTCAGCCACACCGCGCCGATGATCAGCATGTTGGCGAGCACGACGGTCGGGACGGCCAGCACGATGAAGGCGGCCACGGTCGACAGGCGGTCGAACCAGCCGTACTGCCGCACCCCGGCGAACGCGCCGACCAGCACCCCCGCCACGCTGCCCAGCACCAGCCCGAACACGATCAGCCTGAAGGTGACGCCGACACGCCGCCGCAGCTCGGCGTTGACCCGGTCGCCGTTCCAGGTGCGCCCGAAGTCACCGTGCAGGATCCCCCCCGCCCAGGTGAGGTAGCGGACGGCGAGGGGCGTGCGGTCGTTGAGGTTGTACTCCGACAGCTGCGCGTCGACGACCGCGGCGGGCGGGGGCGGGTTGCGGCCTTCGTAGTTGGACCTCGGGTCCAGCGCGATGGCGGCCAGCATGTACGCCAGGCTCGCGGCGACGGCGATCAGGACGATGTAGTTGACCAGCCGGCGCAGCAGGAATCCCGCCATCGCCCCCCTTCCGCCGGCGGCGGTCACCACCCCGTGGCGGTTCGCCCGTGTCTATCCGCCGCGAGGCCAGCCCCCGCGACTCCCCGCCCCCATCCTGCTACATTCCGTGACCGCACAGTGACAGGAACCCCACCGACCGGCTCAGGTGTCGGCCCTCGGCGGGGGTCAGCGGTCGGCGAGCTCGTCCACGGCGGCGCGGACGTCGGTGCTGGTGATGGTGGTCAGCTCCTCGGCGCTGGCGGTGCCGCCGCGGCCGGCGAGGCGGACGTCGCGGCCGAGGGCGGCGCGTTCGAACAGGGAGCGGGCGAAGCGGCCGTTGCCGAGCTCGTCGATCAGCCCCTCGTCGCAGACCCAGGCGAACACGTCGCCGAGGTCGCGCCGGGCGGACTCGTCGAAGCGGTCGCCGGCGTCCCCGGCCAGCAGGTCCGCGATCTCGGTCAGCTCGGCCGGGGTGTAGGAGGGGAAGGTGACGCGCTGGTTGAACCTGCTGGCCAGACCCGGGTTGGTGGCGAGGAAGCGCTCCATCTCGGAGGCGTATCCGGCGAGGATGATGACCAGGCGGTCACGGTCGTCCTCGGCCCGCTTGAGCAGCGTCTGCACGGCCTCGGCGCCGAAGGCGTCGCCGCCCTGGTAGCCGCTGTTGACCAGGCTGTAGGCCTCGTCGATGAACAGCACGCCACCGAGGGCCCGGTCGACCAGCTCGTTGGTCTTGATCGCCGTCGCCCCGAGATGCTGCCCGACGAGGTCGGCCCGCGAGGCCTCCACGACGTCGGCACGCGCGAGCAGCCCGAGGGCGGCGAACACGCGGCCGAGGACGCGGGCGACGGTGGTCTTGCCGGTGCCCGGCGGCCCGACGAAGACGAAGTGCCGCATCTGCGGCGGGGCCGGGAGCCCCTGCTCCTGGCGCATGCGTGCGACGCGCAGCTGCGCCGCGATGGCGCGGACCTGCCGCTTGACCGGCTCCAGGCCGGCCATGCGGTCGAGGTCGGCCAGGGCCTCCTCCAGGCTCGGGGGGGCCTGGTAGCCGCGGAAGCGCGCGGTCAGCTCGTTGAACGCCTTGGTGAGGTCGGCGGTGGTGACGGTGACGAGCTCCTCGCGGGTCGGGGAGCCGCCGGCACCGACGACCCGCACGTCGCGCGCCTGGGCGGCGCCCTCGACCAGGCTGCGGGCGAACCTCGCGTTGCCCAGCTCGTCGATGAGCCCGCGCCGGTGGACGTCGTCGAACAGGCCGAGCAGCACCGCGGGGGCGTCGGCCGAGAGCCGCTCGCCCCGCCGGGCGCGCAGGAGCTCGGTGATGCGCAGCAGCTCGGCGGGCGAATAGGTCGGGAAGTGGATGCGGGTGGAGAAGCGGGACGACAGGCCGGGGTTGGAGGCCAGGAAGGTCGTCATCTCCTTCTCGTAGCCGGCGAGGATGATGATCAGCCGCTCGCGGTCGTCCTCGGCGCGCTTCAGGAGGGTCTGTACGGCCTCGGCGCCGAACCTGTCGGGCTGGCCCTCGCCGGAGTTGATCAGGCTGTAGGCCTCGTCGATGAAGAGCACGCCGCCGAGCGCCTGGTCGATCAGCTCGTTGGTCTTGATCGCCGTGGCCCCGAGGTACTCGCCGACGAGGTCGGCGCGCTGCGCCTCCACGACGTAGGGGTTGTCGAGCAGGCCGAACGCGTAGAAGATCTTGGCGACGGTGCGCGCGACGGAGGTCTTGCCGGTGCCCGGCGGCCCCACGAACACGAAGTGCCGCATCGGCTGCTCGGTGGCGTACCCCGCCTCGGCGCGCAGCCGCGACGCCTCGATGGAGGCCGCGATCGAGCGCACCTGCTCCTTGACCGGCTCCAGGCCGATCATGCTCTCCAGCTCGCCGAGGGCCTCCTCCACGGAGATCGGCGGCGGCGCGGAGCCGTCGGGACGCCCGTCGCGCTCGCCGGAACCGTCCCTGGCCCGCTGCCTGGCCTGGACGGGCGCCTGGGCGGGCGGCGCGGTGAGGCGGCGGCGCGCCTGGCCCGCCTGGACGAGGCGGTACACCAGCACGGCGCCCGCCACACCGTAGGCGGCCCACACCGCGATGTCGGTGGAGAACGTCGCCACGGCGAAGGCGACCATGGCGGCCGGGGCGAGCGCCGCCGCCGTGGTCACCCACGGCGTCACCCACCGGATGAGGTGGGCGGCGACGCCCGCGACCACGCCGAGCAGGATGAACAGGGTGGGAAGCGCGGAGTGCGGCTGGACGTAACCACCCATGACGACCATCACACACGACCACGCCACCACTACCAGGACGGTCGCGGCGGCGCGGGGAAAGCGCAGGGTGAGCTCGGCGAAGCCCAGGAGTAACAGTGTGGTGACGAACGTGGTGACCGGCGACCAGCCGAGGACCAGGGACAGGGCGAGGCCGCCGACGAGCACGGCCGCGAAGATCACCCGCCTGGCGGCGCGGGAAAGCTGGAAATAACGTAGTCGGACACGCTCGAACGCATCACGGGCCGCGGCGCGCCCCGCCGGCCGGGCCCTGTCGGAGTCCCGCATTTTGCCTCCCCGGTCGCCTCCCGGTTATACCGCACCGAGGCCTGAAGCGCGCGTCCCCCGCCCCGTGCCCTTCAAACGCGCCGCGACGGCACATCGGCGTCCCCGCAGGCGAACGGGCGGCATCGCGGCGGGGCGGGATCGGTTCAGGAGGATCTGCGGGAGGAGGGGCGGGCCTCGTGGCGGCCGGGGTACTCGCCGACCAGCACGTGCTTGGGCGTCACGCGCAGCACGTCCTCGGCGGGGTCGGGCAGGGCGATGCCGCGGACCTCGGCCCAGAACCGGCGCTCGACGGGATCGGCGACGAATACGGCCACGCGGGGGTCGCGTTCGGCGGCGGCCCAGGCCTCCTCCGCCGCGATCAGGCGCAGTTCCCCCGAGCCGCTCACCGAGGTCACCGCGCCCACCGCCAGCGTGCGCGGGCCGGCGGCGTCGGCGTACGACAGCACGACCCCCCGCGAGTAGGTGAAGGCCCGCCGCACCTCGGGGCTGAGGGCCACCGACGGGCTCACCTCGCCCGGCAGGCGGGGCCCGCAGCCCTCGCAGAGGATCAGCGAGGCCCGCCACGGCCCCGCCGAGCCCCGCCACCAGGCCCGGGTCGCACGCCCCGCGAACGCCGTCGCCACCAGGAGCAGGGCGGCCGTCACCGTCCACCAGGCACGCGAGCCGATCCCCGCCGGCAGCCCGAGCGCCGGCACGACGCCCGCCACCGTCAGCGCCGCCGACGCCAGCAGAAGGAACGCGACCGCCGCCGCCAGCCACAGATCGGACCGCAGGATCGGCCGCAGACGCGTGCGCAGGCCGCCCCGCCCGCGGACGTACAGCATCGCCGCGGGGACGCACGCCCCGGCGAGCGCGGCGCGCCCCTCCCCCGCGACCAGGGGGAGCACGGCGAGGAGGGCGAGCAGGAACCACAGCCGCGCGGCGACGATCCACAGGGTCACGGTCGTGTCGCGCCGCGCGACCCGTTCGGGCGGGACGGCGGTGAACTCGGCGAGCGCCCGGACGGGGCTGCCCTGCCAGGCCTCGGCGAACGACCGCAGCACCACCACGGCCGGTCCGTTGAACAGCACGAGCCCGAGCAGTCCCGCCCAGAACCCGCCGACGATCTCGTCCCAGCGGAAGAGCACGGGCGTGGCGGCGTCGGCGACCAGGGGGACCACCGCGTCGGCGAGGGACCAGGACGGCAGGGTGGCCAGCGCCGCCGTGTACGCCACGATCACCAGCAGGGCGAGCGACACAGAGACGCACAGCCACAGGTCGCGGGCCAGCATGCCGGGGACGTGCCGCCAGACCGTCACCCGGCGGGCCTGGCGCACCGTGATCGCGAGCACGACGACGAGCACGACGCCTCCGCCCGCACGCGCCTGCGCCCGCATGCCGTACCAGAACGCGATCACGGCGGCGGCCACCAGGGCCAGCGCCAGCACCAGGCGTACCTGGCGGGACCAGGACGAAAGGGCGCGGCGGGCGGTGCCGGTCTCGCGGGGGTCGACCGTCCAGATCGGGTCGTGGTGGTCGCGTGAGCGCTCCCATTTGAGAAAGGTGAGGCCGAGGTTGATCCGCGCGCCGGGGTGGTCGGCGTCCCTGCGCAGCGCGGCGCGGTAGGCGGCGGCGGCCTGCTGGTGGTCGCCGCGCAGCAGGGCGAGGTCGCCGATCAGGACGTGCGGGTCGGGCTGCTCGGGGGCGAACCGCACGGCCTGCCGTGCCTGGAGCCAGGCGTCCGACCAGCGTCCGGGGAGTCTGCGGAGGACGGAGCCGAGCCTGAGCCGCGCGGCCCAGGAGCCGGGTGCGAGCCGGACGGCGTCCTGAGCCGCGACGACCGCCTCGGAGTCGCGACCGAGGCGTTCAAGGGCGAGACTCGCCAGCCGATGCCCCCACTCGCCGTCCGGGTCGCGCCCCAGGGCCGCGCGGGCGGCCTCCAGCGCTCCCTCCGGCTGGTCGCGCGCGAGCCTGGCCACCGCGGCCACGCACCACGCCCGGGGATCGGAGCGATCTCGCGGGGACGGCACCGGCGAGGAATCTGTCTCGCCGGCGTTCCCCACGTCGTCATGGTCCGTTGCGGATCACCGATTGCCTAGATGCCGGACATATACCTATAGCTCTCTAGAGAGGTCCGCGGCGTCCCAGCGTGATCAGGGTCCCCAGGAACCTCTGGAGATCGCCTGGCTGGGGAAGGTTGCTCCAAGCTGCTGAAGTATCGGATGAGATGGCCTAAGCTGCGACGCATGTCCAGCGTCCCGAGTCCGTTTGGTTAGCCAATGACCGTTTTGGGCATCCGGCCAAGTCCGCGTGCCAGGCGCACAACCGTAGACCATCAGGCCAACCGATGGTCGGTGCTCGCGCTCCTGTGTTCCAGTCTCCTGCTGATCGCCGTGGACGCCACGGTGCTCCACATCGCCGTGCCCGCCCTCACGGCCGCCCTGGAGCCGACGTCGGTCGAACTGCTGTGGATCATCGACGTCTACTCGCTGGTCGTCGCCCCGCTCCTGGTCACCTTCGGAACGCTGGGCGACAAATACGGCAAGCGGCGGTTCGTCCTGTGGGGCTACGTCGTGTTCGGGATCGCCTCGCTGTCGGCGGCCTTCGCGGGCGGCCCGGTCGCCCTGATCGCCTCCCGGGCGCTGCTCGGCGTCGGCGGCGCGATGATCATGCCGGCCACGCTGTCGATCATCCGCCAGGTCTTCACCGACCGGCGCGAGAGGGCCATCGCCCTCGGCGTCTGGAGCGCGGTCGCCGCCGCGGGAGCCGCCGTCGGGCCGCTGGTCGGCGGGGTCCTCGTCGAGCACTTCTGGTGGGGCGCGGTGTTCCTCATCAACGTGCCGCTGCTCGCCGTGGCGCTGCCCCTGGCCGTACGCCTGCTGCCCGACTGCCCCGGGAATCCCGGCCACCGCTGGGACCTCCCGAGCGCGGTGCTGTCCACCCTCGGCATCCTCTTCGCCGCCTTCGGCCTGAAGGAGGCCGGGCACGGCAGCCTGATCGGCGTCCGCCCGGCCCTCGCCGTGCTGCTCGCCGGCGCCGTGCTGCTGGTGTGGTTCACCGCCCGGCAGCGCCGCCTCGCCCAGCCGCTCCTCGACATCGGCCTGTTCGCCCAGCGCGGCTTCGCCATCGGGGTGCTGTGCGTGCTGCTCGCGGTGTTCTCGCTGGTCGGACTGCAGCTGATGCTCGCCCAGTACCTCCAGCTCGTCCTCGGCGACAGCCCCCTGGAGGCCGGGGTACGCATGCTGCCCCTCATGATCGCGGCCATCACCGGCGGACTCTGCGCGGCGCATCTGCTGCAGCGCTTCGGACTGCGCGCCACCATGGCGGGCGGCCTCGGCCTGGCCGGGCTGTCCCTCGCGCCCACCCTGGCCTGGGGCGCCGAGCAGCACCCGCTGATGCTGTGCCTGTGCTTCGCCGGCATCGGTTTCGGCGTCGAGGTCGCGCTGCTGGCCGCCTCGGACACGATCATGGCGTCCGCGCCGGAGTCACGGGCGGGCGGGGCCGCCGCCATCGAGGAGACGGCGTACGAGCTCGGCGCCGGCCTCGGCGTCGCGGTGCTCGGCACGATCACCTCGGTGGTGTACGCCCCGGGCGTGGGCACCGTCGCCGGGATCCGGCCCCACCAGATGGGCGAGGCGAGGGAGTCGCTCGCCTCCGCCGCGCACGTCGCCCAGCAGGTGGGCGGACCTGCGGCAACGGCCCTGATGGACGCGGCCCGCGCCGCCTTCGTCACGGCCCTGCACTCCACCATCATGGTCAGCGTGGCCCTGCTGGCCGTCACGGCGGTCACCGCCGCCGTCCTGGTCCCCCGCGCCACCAAGGACCCGGACGGCCACTGAGGGGCTCCTCTCCGCGGCCTCACGGGCCGCGCATGGGTCAGGCGATACAGGGCAATTGTCTGTGCAAGCCGGACCACCCCCTACAGAATGGCTACCGTGAGACGAGCCTTCACCGATCTCGCTTCGCTGGCCGCCCGGCTGGGCGTCGGCGGGATCTTCTTCGCCAACGGCTGGCACAAGCTCGAATTCGGCCTGACCGCGACGGGCGATCAGTTCGCGAAGATGGGCGCCTCCGCCCCCGGTGTCTGGGCGGCCACCACCATGCTCATCGAGCTCATCGGCGGCGCGCTGCTGGTCGCCGGCCTCGCCGTGCCCGCCTGCGGGCTCGTGCTCTTCGCCGAGGCGCTGGCCGTGTTCATCCTGGTGAGCGGCGACACCGGCCTCCCGCTGACCGGCGGCGACGTCAACCTGATCGTCGCGCTCGGCGCCGCGTCCGTCCTGCTCGCCGTCGTCGGGGCCGGGCGGCTGTCGGTCGACCATCTGGTGGTGATCCGGCGCCGCGAGGCGGAGGCCGCCGACGAGATGGCCGCCGAGGCGGAGGCGGACGACGTGATCGCCTCCTGGCGCGACACGGCGCGGCCCGCGAAGGACGGCGACTCCCAGGACGGGGCCCCCAGGGACGCCGCCCCGGCGGAGGCGGAGCCCGCCGGCGTACCGAAGGAAGAGGACTCCCCGACCGCCCCTCTCAGGGCCAGGCCCCCCAGGGAGAGGACGTCCAAGGACAGGGCTCCCCGGGCCGGCACGAAGGGCGGCGCGGCGAAGGCCCCGGGACGGACGGGCGACGGCGGGACGGCCGAGGCCGCGCCCACCTCTCCCGACGACCGTCTCGTCGCGGGCGGCCACAAGGCCGCGGCACCTGATAACGAGTAGAACTTCACCGGTCAGCTGTATAGGTAAATCGCTCTATAAGGTCGAGCGCGCACATAAATCACCGCCTCACCCCGAAAACACCTCCGGCACTCGCCTCGGACGCGACCGTTTCCGACGCGACCCCCGAGGGGCCGGGCGACAGCGTGTCGCCGTGCCGGTGGACCGGGCCGCTGTCCTGCGGCGCACCGCCGTCCGGGACGGCCGGAGATCCCCGCACCCCGCCGCGAAAGGCGGCGCGGCCGGTTTGAAGAAAGCCGATAGCATCCATATATCGAGTGCCTGAAAACCGACCGCAGGAGTACCCATGCGAAAAGTAATTGTGTCCCTGTTCGCGTCGCTCGACGGTTTCGCGACGGGCGCGAACGAGGAAATGGACTGGGTTACCAGTAATTTCGGGGAAGACACGGCGAAATACGCATACGACCAGCTCTTCGCCGCCGACCTCCTCGTCCTGGGGCGAGTCACCTACGAGATCATGGCCGGGTCGTGGCCCTCCATGTCCGACGAGGTGGGCTTCGCCGACAGGATGAACTCCCTGCCCAAGCTCGTCTTCTCCAGCACGCTCAAAGAGCCTCTGACCTGGAACAACGCCACCCTCGCCAAGGACGGCCCCGCAGAGGAGATCCCCAGGCTGAAGAAGGAGCCGGGCGGGGACATCCTCGTCTACGGCAGCGTCACCCTCGCCCGGTCCCTGGTGCAGGCGGGGCTGGTCGACCGCTTCCGCCTGTGGGTTCACCCGGTCGCCCTCGGCGGGCGCGGCGCCGCGCCCATCTTCGCCGGATACGACAAGACCCAGCTGAGGCTGACCGACACCACCCTCCTCAGCTCGGGCGTCGTGATCCTCGATTACGAGCCGGCGGGCGACGCGAACCACTGACCGACTCCCGGCCGGCGCCCCTGCCCACCACAGCGGGCAGGGGCACCGTGGACCGGGCCTGCCGACAGCGGTCCCCATCCCTGCCCGCCCGCAGCGGGCGCGGACGCCGTCCGCGTGATGCTCGAGCCCCCGATGGCCGGTGGCCCTGGCTCGCCGCTTTAAGCGAACGCCGTCGGGAGAAGACCGGCGGGTCCGCCACAATACCGCCATGCAACTCCCCGGCTGGTTCGCCGAACGCGTCGAGCCCACTCCCCCTGAGCAGGAGCTCCGCGTCTCCACCCTCGAGCTCTTCTTCGACCTGGTCTTCGTCTTCACCGTCACGCAGCTGACCACGCTGCTCGTGGACGGGTTCGCCGACGACCAGGCCGCCTCCCACGGCCAAGCCGCTCCCGCCGAGGGCGCCCTCCGGGCGTTGCTCGTGTTCGGGGTCATCTGGTGGATGTACTCCGGATACGCCTGGCTGACGAACACCGTCCCGCCCGTCCGCCCCGCCCGGCGGATCCTCATCCTGCTCGGCATGGCCGGGTTCCTGCTGATGGCCCTGGCGATCCCGACGGCCTTCGACGGCGGCGGATGGGCGTTCGCGCTCGGCTACCTGATCATCGTGCTCGTGCACGCGGGGCTGTACCTGCAGGCCACCGCCTCGTTCGTCCGGGTCGTGCCGTTCAACCTGGCGGCCACGGCGCTGCTGTTCGCGGCGGACTTCTTCGACGGCGGCCTGGCGTACCTGCTGTGGGCGGGAGCGGTGGTGCTGCTCTGGGGCAGTCCATACTTCATCGGGCAGAAGGGGTTTCCGCTGCACCCCGCCCACATCGTCGAGCGGCACGGGCTGCTGGTGATCGTGGCCCTCGGCGAGTCGGTCGTGGCGATCGGCATCGGCGCGCACGGCAGCGTGGCCCCCGGCCTGCTGATCGCCGCGGTCCTCGGGCTGGCCCTCGCCGCCTGCCTGTGGTGGAGCTACTTCGGCGGCGAGGACGAGGTGGCCGCCGAGCACGAGCTCGCCGGCTCCGACCCTACGAAGCGCACCAAGCTCATCCTCGGCGCCTACTTCTACGCCCACATCCCGATGCTGCTCGGCATCGTCGCGGTCGCGGCGGGCGTGAAGAAGGCCATCGGCCACCCCTACGACCACATGCACATCGGACCGGCCGTCGCCCTCGCCATCGGCATCACGATGTACCTGGCGGGCGACCACGCCTACCGGCGCGTCCTCGCCCTGCCCCCGCGCCCGTTCCGCCTGGTCGCGGCGGCACTGGCCCCCGTGACCATCCTGTTCGGCCTGTGGTCGTCCCTGGCCCAGCTCGCCACCCTCGTCGTCCTCCTGGTGACCGCACTGACCACCGAACACACACGAACCCGCCCCAAGACCTCCCTGCCCCCGACGGGCCCCGAGGTTCACCTTCACCCTGACGACCTTCCCGGTGACCTGCGCTGACCGCACTCCTGCCGTGGCATCCGCCTGGCCACCGGCGCCCGTGATCAGGTGTGTTCGCGGGCGGCCGGTGGGGTGTGCGGGCGCGGTCAGCGCAGGGTGGTGAAGAACCGGCGGACGTCCTCGGCCAGCACGTCCGGGGCCTCGTGGGCCGCGTAGTGGCCGCCGACGTCGTAGGTGTGCCACTGGACGATGTTCTTGTGGTCGCGGTCGGCGAAGCGCCGGATCGACTTGAAGTCGTTGGCGAACGCGGCCAGTCCGGTCGGCACGGTCGTCGGCTCGGACGGCTTCTCGGCGGCCTTGGCGTCCTCGTAGTAGAAGCGGATCGAGGAGCCGGCCGTGCGGCACAGCCAGTGGATGGTGATGTTCGTCAGCACGAAGTCGTCGTCGAGGCCGCCGAGAAGCTGGCCCATCCAGCCGAGCAGTCCGGCCGGGGAGTCGGCGATCGCGTGGGCGAGGGTCTGCGGGGCCTGCGACTGCAGCTGGTTGAAGGCGCCCATGTTCTCCCAGAACCACTGGAGGTGCTGTACGGCGGCCTGCTCCTCCTCGGTGAGGCCGGCGAACTCCGCCGGGTCACCGGAGGGGAAGGAGAAGATCTGGGTGACGTGCACGCCGGCCACCTTGCCGGGGGCCACCCGGCCGAGTTCCGGGGCGACGAACGACCCCGCGTCGTTCCCCACCGCGCCGTACCGGTCGTACCCGAGCCGGTCCATCAGCGTCGCCCACGCCCTGGCGGTGCGGTAGCGGTTCCAACCGCGCTCGGTGGTGGGACCGGAGAAGCCGGAGCCGGGCAGGGACGGGATGACCAGGTGGAAATCCTCGGACAGTTCGTCGATGACGTCGAGGTACTCCACGACCGTGCCGGGCCAGCCGTGGGTGAGGATCAGCGGCAGGGCGTCCTCGCGGGCGGAGCGGACGTGGAGGAAGTGGATGTTCTGCCCGTCGATGGTGGTGGTGAACTGCGGGTACGCGTTGAGGCGCGCCTCCCAGGCCCGCCAGTCGTACCCGGTGCGCCAGTACTCGGCGAGGCGCTTGACCCACTCGACGCTGACGCCGTAGTCCGAGCCGCTGCCCTCGATCTCGTCCGTGAACCGGGTCGCGGCGAGCCTGGCCCTGAGGTCGTCAAGCTCGGCCTGGGGGATCTCGACGCGGAAGGGGCGGATCTCGGAAGCGGTGTTCGTGTTCTCCATGTGAGTAACCCTCTCAGGCCATCAGGAAGACTTCGTTCCTAATGGTCACGCCCGAGCCAGGAAACCCGCAGAGGGGCGGGAGACCGGGTGGTGGGTCAGTGGGGTCTGGTGCTTTGGCGGGTGGTGAGGCGGGGTTCGAGGAGGGTGGCGGGGGGGACCTCGGCGCCTTCGAGTTTGGCCATCAGGAGACGGACCGCCTGGTGGCCGACCTCGGCGGCCGGGATGAGGACCGAGGTCAGCGGGGGGCTGGCTCGTTCGGCGACGTCGTCGGGGCAGATGGCCACTACCGAGACGTCCTCGGGGACCCGCCGGCCGAGCACCCGCAGCGCGCCGAGGACGTGCCCGACGGCCGCCTCGTTGTGCACGACCAGGCCGGAGATGCCCGGGTGCTCCTCCAGCAAAGACTTGACGGCCGAGCACACCTCGTCGAAGGTCTCCTCGCAGGGCCGGGCGATCGTCGTGACGCCGTGCCCCCGGCCGGCCTCGGCGAAGCCCTCCATGGTCCGCTCGGCGTAGCCGGTGCCGCGCTCGTACACGACGTTCGGGGCGCCGAGCAGCGCGATCTCCCGATGCCCGAGCGAGGCGAGGTGGTCGGCGCAGAGCGCGCCCGCCCGGGCGAAGTCGAGGTCGACACAGGTCAGGCCGGAGGCGTCGGCCGGGAACCCGATGAGCACGCTGGGCTCCTCGAGCTCCCGCAGCAGCGGGACGCGCGGGTCGTGGATCTCCACGTCCATGAGCACCAGCCCGTCCACCAGCGCGCTCGCGGCGACGCGGCGCAGCCCGTCGGACCCCTCGTCGGCGGTCATCAGCAGCACGTCGTGGTCGAACTGCCGGGCCGTGGTCACCACCGAGGTGGCGAACTGCATGAGCACGGGCAGGTGCATGCCCGCGCGCAGCGGCAGGACCAGGGCGATCACGTTGGACCGTTTGCTGGCCAGCGCCCGCGCCCCGGCGTTGGGGTGGTAGCCGAGCGCCCGTACGCTGCGCATGACGCGCTGGCTGGTCGTCGCCGAGATGGTCCGCTTGCCGCTGAGCACGTACGACACCGTGCTGACGGCGACTCCGGCGTGCTTGGCGACGTCGGCGATGGTGACCGTTCTCAACGAGAGCCCTCCGCGGCTGCTGGCACGGCCACCCGGGGGGCGGCCTCGGTGAAGGTCAGCCCGCTGAGCGTGACCCCCTCGTTCTCGAACACCACATAAAGATCGTGCACTCCCGCCGCTCCGGCAAGCGGGCACCCGACGGTGACGAAGTCGTACCTGTCCCGGGAGGGCGCCACCGACACCGCGCCGACGACGTCGCCGTACAGCGGGTCGTCGAGCCGCAGCGTCAGCACCCCGCCCTCGGTGCTCGACACGGACAGCGCGCACGACGCCGCGCCCTCGCGGAAGTCGACCTCGCGGAAGGCGATCCACCCGCCGGGGTCGGTCCCCCGGACGGCGTCCCCGCTCACCCGGTCGGCGTCGCAGAGCAGGATCGCGTCGTACTCGTCGTTGTCGGCCGCCGCGAGCGGACGGGTGTACGGGTCGCGGGCCGGGATCTTCTCGCCCGTCACGGTGAAGTGCGCGCACAGCCGGATGTCGCGGGCGGACCGGCCCACCTGCACCTTGTGCGGCGCCTCCTCCACCACGAACCTGCCCTGGGTGACGTCCCAGAAGGCCAGGTCGGCGACGTCGAGGGTCATGGTGACCCTGCGGCTCTCGCCGGGCGCGAGCCGCAGGCGTTCGAATCCGCGCAGTTGCCGCAGGGGCTGCTTGACGCGGGACCGTCGCTGGTGGGTGTAGAGCTGGACGACCTCGACGCCGGGCCGGTCACCGGTGTTGGTGACGGTGAGCTCGACGGTCAGCGCGTCCTCAGGCCCGACGGTGTCCGCGGACAGCCGCAGGTCGGAGTAGGCGAAGCGGGTGTAGCTGTGGCCGTGCCCGAAGGGGTAGAGCGGGGTGCCCCGGTAGTAGAGATAGGTCGAGTCGGTGGCGATGATGTCGTAGTCGAACAGGTCGGGCAGCTCGCAGGCCGACCGGTACCAGGTCTGGGTGAGCCTGCCGCCCGGGTCCTCGTCGCCGAACAGCACGTCGGCCAGCGCGTGGCCGTACTCCTGCCCACCGTGCGCCGACCACAGGATCGCGGGCACGTTCTCCTCGGCCCAGTTCACGGCGAAGGGGTAGCCGCTGCTGATGACCAGCACCGTGCGGGGGTTGGCGGCGTGCACGGCCTGGAGGAGGGCCTCCTGCGCGGGCGGCAGCGCGAGGTCCGAACGGTCCTCGGTCTCCCTGCCGTTGACCAGCGGGTGGTCGCCGGCCACGACGACGGCGACGTCGGCGCGCGCGGCGAGCTCGGCGGCGGCCTGGGCTCCGCTGCGCACCGGCTCCAGCGTGAGCACGGCGGCGGCGTCGGCGTCGTCGGTGAGCCGCAGGGTGCCGTCCGGGGCGAGTTCCACATGGCGTCCGGTGGAGATGTGGCGCAGGGCGAGGGTGCCGCGGGGCCGCTCGTCGAGGCGGAAGGTCTGGCGGACCTCCCACCCGTTCGGGCCGGGCTGGTCGTTGACGAGGACGCCGTCGTCGCCCACCGACACGTACCGGCCGTTGGCGACGGCCCGCAGGGCGTACGCGCCGCCTCCCCAGTCGAACAGGTCGAACCACGTGAGGCGCGGATCGGTGCCCTGCCGCACCGCCAGGGGCCCGCCGCCGAAGTCCTCCTCGGCGGTGACGTGGCCGGTCGCGGTGAGCAGCGCGACCCGGTCGACGCCCTCGTGGAACTCGGTGACGCACCGCTCGGACAGGCCCGCGCGGGCGGTCACGGCGTAGGGCAGGGTGCCGCTGTACCAGTCCTCCATGAGGGTGTCGGCGAGCTGGCCGATGACCGCGACGCGCGTGGGCTCCGCCAGCGGCAGGATGCCGTCGTTCTTGAGCAGCACGAACGACTGGGTGGCCGCCCGGCGGGCGAGCGCCTGGTGCCGGGAGCTGTTGACGACGTCCTCGGCGATGTGGTCGTACGGCGTGCCGGGGTCGAACTCGCCGAGCCGGAACCGGATGGCCAGGGCGTGGCGGACGGCCGTGTCGATGTCGTC
This sequence comes from Sphaerisporangium fuscum, assembly GCF_018531465.1. GTDB lineage: Bacteria > Actinomycetota > Actinomycetes > Streptosporangiales > Streptosporangiaceae > Sphaerisporangium > Sphaerisporangium fuscum. The sequence continues at coordinate 160,147 of NZ_JAHDTF010000016.1, read as the reverse complement.
CTCGGCGAGCAGGCCGCGGTCGAGTGCCGCGCGGATGTGCTCGAGGGTGTCGCCGGACCGGTCGTCGTCCTGGGTGAAGCTGTCCAGGCCCGCCTTGACGGCGGCCGCGTACGCCTGCGGCAGGTCGTCGTAGTAGCCCTGCAGGCCGGTCAGGTTGCCGGGGGCGTAGGCGTCGCTGACCACCAGCAGGTCGTCGACGGTCCAGGTGCGCACGACATCGTTCATCAGCGGGCTGACGATCGCCGGCCGGCCGTTGACCAGGTTGTACGACGACATCAGCGCCACGGCCGCGCCCGCCTCGACGGCCGGGCGGAACGCCTTGAGCTCGTACTCGTGGAGCACGCGCGGCGGCAGGTTGCTGGAGCTGACGCAGCGGTCGGTCTCGTTGTTGTAGGCGAGGAAGTGCTTGAGGGTGGGGGCGGTCTTGAGCGTCGGGTGGTCGCCGCGCAGGCCGCGGGCGAAGGCGGTGCCCATGACGCCGGTCAGCCAGGGGTCCTCGGCGTACCCCTCCTCGTTGCGTCCCCATCGGGGGTCGCGCAGCGGGTTCACCACGGGCGCCCACACGTTGAGCCCGGCGCCGGTCGGGTCCTTGTGGTGGAACGCCAGGACCTCGTCCGCGGTGGCCTCGCCGACGCTGCGCACCAGGTCGGGGTCCCAGGTGCTCGCGAGGCCGAGGGCCTGCGGGAAGACCGTCGCGGGGCCGAGCCAGGCCAGCCCGTGGAGCGCCTCGGTCCCCGTCCGGAAGGGGCCCACGCCGAGCCTCGGCACCGCCGCCTGGTACTGGTGGAGCATGCCGACCTTCTCCTCCAGGGTGAGCCTGCCGAGAAGGTCGGAGATCCGGGCCGCGATCGGCCGGCCGGGGTCGCGGAAGGTGCCTGGCACCGGTTCGTTCATGTGGGGGACCATCCTTCGCTCACCGGGGAGTGTGTCGAAGCGTTTCGATGCGGGTGTGTGGGATATCGAAGCGCTTCGATGATTTCTGCCGGGGACGGGTGTGTCGAAGCGCTTCGACGAGGTATACGAAGGTTTCAGTGGTGTTAAATCCGGGTTCTCCTGAAGAGTGCCGCTTTGCGGGCCTCTGGTCAAGAGTTCGGACGGCCGGCCGCGGCCCGCAGGCTCCATCCGGAAACCGCCCTCGGGTCTGGGCGAGAGCCGGCCCTCAGGTCCGGCCGCAAGGCGGCCGCCAGGTCTGGGCGGCAGGGCAGGTGGCCGCCAGGTCTGGGCGGCCGTCAGGTCTGGGCGGGAAGGCGGCCGGAGTCGATCGAGTCGAGCACCCGGGCCGCCGCGCCGAGCGCCGCCGCGCGGTACCCCAGCGTGGACGCCACCAGCCGGGTGCCACCGGCGTCCGGGGCGAAGCTGCGGCCGGCGACCTCCTCCTGGGCGGCGGGCAGCACCCAGGGCGCCAGCGCGATGTAGTACCCGCCGAGGATGATCACCTCGGGGTTCAGCACGTTGGCGATGATGGCGACGCCCTTGCCGAGCTCGTGCCCGATGGTGCGGAGCGTGGCGAGGATCTCGGCGTCCTCCCCCTGCGCGAGCCGGACGACCTCGTCGATCTCGGGCTCCAGCTCGGCGGGGGTGGCGTCGGGGGCGGTGCGCTGCAGCACCGCGCCGATGCCGGCCACGGCCTCCAGGCAGCCGCGCCGCCCGCAACGGCAGTCGGCGCCGGTGGGGTCGATCTGGATGTGGCCGATCTCGCCGGCGAACCCCTGCCCGCCGCGGCGCAGCCGGCCGTCCATGATGACGCCGGCGCCGACGCCGACCTCGCCGGTGAGGTAGACGAGGTTCCCGGCGCCGCCGTGCGGGCCGAAGCGGTGCTCGGCGAGCGCTCCGAGGTTGGCGTCGTTGTCGACGAGCACGGGGAAGCCGGGGTCGCGCAGCGCCTTGGCGAGGTCGCCGGACAGGTCGACGTCGCGCCAGCCGAGGTTGGGCGCGATGCGCACGGTGCCGCCGACGTCGATCAGGCCGGGGACGGCGACGGTGAGGCCGAGCACCTGGCGCGCTTCCTTGCCCATGCGGCCGAGCACCCGCCGCGCGAGCGCCGCGACGGCCGCGACGGCCTGGCTCGGCGTCGCCGTGGCGCCGGGGAAGGACCGCCGCCACGACAGCAGCTCGGTGCCGGCGAGGTCGACGGCCACAGCGGTCAGGTAGTCGACGTTCACCTCGATGCCGATCGCGGCGTACGGCGAGCCGTCGAGCACCAGCATGGTGGCCGGCCGGCCCACGCGATTCTCTGTGAGACCGGTCTCACGCAGCAGCCGCCGATCGATCAGGTCGGCGACCAGGCTCGACACCGTGGCCTTGTTGAGGCCGGTGGAGGCCGCGATGTCCGCCCGGGAGCAGGGGGCGTTCTCCCGCACGAACCGCAGCACGACGGCAAGGTTGGTGGCCCTGACATCGGCGAAGTCCGCCGGTTGAGGCCCGGCATGCGCGTTGATCAAGTTCAGCCCCGTTCCCGCTGAGCCCCGGTGGGCTCATCATGCCGTATCGCCGAGCAGGTGGTCATGCCTCGCCCCCTGTGCGCCTCGGCGTGACACGACGGCCACGTCATCAATCTGTGATCGCCACTCGGCGGAACGGCCCGGGCCGTCCCTTGTGGCGTCCGTCACCCTCGACTAATTTGTTTGGGCGAAAGACGAACTAACTCTACCTCGGAGCCCACCTCTCCCAACACCCTTGACAGGCCGCACCTTGCGGATATGACATGAAAGGGACCGCGCCGTGACACCTCCCACAGACAGCGCAGGCACCGTCCACCTCCCCGCAGAGGGGAGCTCGCGGTGACACCTCCCCCGCGCGGCGTCGGCCGCCGGACGTTCCTCGGCCTGCTCGGCGCCGGCGCCCTCGCCGCCGGCGGCGTCACCGGGTGCGCGGCCAAGAAGGAACTGCCCAAGGGCACCGCCGTGGCGGCCGACAAGCTCAAGTCCCTGGTGCCGTCCCGCGTGCCCTACACCGTGCCGGGCGTCACGCCCGACCTCCCGGGCGCGGAGTTCGTCGACCCCGGATTCCTGTCACGCCCGGCCCACTTCGCGCAGGCGGTCACCGAGAAGCCGATCACCAGCGGCAAGGAGATCACCGCGATGACCCCGCTGTGGGGCAAGGTGCCGCCGGGGCTCGGCCACAACTCCTACTACGACGCGGTCAACGAGCGGCTCGGCGGCGTGGTCCGGTTCAACATCCAGGACGGCATGACCTACGGCGACAAGCTCAAGGTCGTCCTGGCCAGCGGCGACGTGCCCGACATCATGTGCATCCCCCAGTGGGAGCTCATCAAGATCGCCCACTTCACCGAGGCGGCCAACAAGCTCTTCGCCGACCTGTCCCCCTACCTGGCCGGGGACAGGGCCAAGGCGTTCCCGATGCTCGCCGCCTACGACACCGCGGCCTGGGAGTACGGCGTGTTCGGCGGAGTGCTGCAGGGCATCCCGTGGCAGAACTCCCCCTACCCCTTCCTGACCCTGTTCCGCCAGGACATCCTCGACGAGCTCAAGCTCCCCGTGCCGAAGAGCGGCGACGACCTGCTCACCCTCGGCAGGGAGCTGACCGACCCCCGGAAGAAGCGCTGGGCCTTCGGCTTCGGCACCAGGACCGGCTCCCAGGAGATCCAGCGGGCGTTCGGCTCACCGCGCGAGTGGCGCAAGAAGTCCGACGGCACGCTCATCTACAAGTACGAGACACCCGAGTTCGAACAGCACCTCGAGTTCATGGTGAAGCTGTTCTCCTCCGGCTACATGCACCCCGACATCGTGGCCAACCTGGACGCCAACCCCAAGGAGCCCTTCGGCTCGGGCCAGCTCGTCTTCTACGGCGACGGCCCCGGCGCCTGGCACGAGCTCTACGGCACCTACCTCCCCGACAACCCCCAGCTCAAGATCGCCGCACTGGACCCCTACCCCGGCACGGCGGCCGGCAAGACGATCATGTGGCGCAACGAGCCCGCCGGCATGTTCGCGATGATCAAGAAGGGCCTGTCCGAGGACCGCACGCGCGAGATCCTCGGCGTCGCCAACTGGTGCTCGGGCCCCTTCGGCACCATCGAGGGCGACCTGGTCTTCAACGGCGTCGAGGGCAGGCACTACGTCGTCAAGAACGGCCAGGTGCAGCGGACCGCGCTGGGCGAGAAGGAGGCCCAGCCCACCTACATGTTCCTCTCGGGCCGTCCCGGCTTCACCTCCGAGGCGCAGTACCCCGGCTACGTCCAGGCGATGCACGGCTGGCAGACCAAGGCGTCCACCTTCCTGGAGAACGACCCGTTCGTCGGCATCCGCGTCGAGACGCCGTCGAAGATGGCGGGGCTCACCAGCCCGACCGAGGACAAGCTGCACGAGATCTACCGCGGCAAGCGCCCGGTCTCGGAGTGGAAGCAGGTCGTCAAGGAGTGGCAGGAGCAGGGCGGCAACGAGGCCCGGGAGTTCTACATGAAGACCGCGCGGGACAACGGCCGCCTGTGACGAGCGAGACCGAGGTGCGGCCCGCCCTGTCCCGGGCCGAACCCGCGAGCCGCCCCCCGGACGGGACCCGCCGGGCCAGGCTGAGGCGCGACTGGCCGCTGCTCCTCATGGGCCTGCCGATGTTCCTGGTCGTCACCGCCTTCTGGTGGGTGCCGACCCTGGGCAACGTGATCGCCTTCCAGGACTACAACCCCTTCAGCGGCGGCATCCTGGACAGCCCGGTCATCGGGTTCACCAACTTCCAGCAGCTGCTGGAGGACCCGCAGTTCGCCAGGGCCGTGGCCAACACCCTGGGCATCACCGCGTTCCAGCTGGTCTTCTACTTCCCGGTGCCGATAGCGCTGGCGCTCCTGCTCAACAGCATCATGTCGCCGAGGCTGCGCGCCTTCGTCCAGGGTGTGGTCTACCTGCCGCACTTCTTCTCGTGGGTGCTGGTCATCGCGATCTTCCAGCAGATGCTCGGCGGCGCGGGTCTGCTCGCGCAGACCCTGCGGCAGCACGGCCACCAGGGCGTCGACGTGATGACCAACTCCGACACCTTCGTGCTGCTGGTCACCTCCCAGACGGTCTGGAAGGACGCCGGATGGGGGTCGATCATCTTCCTGGCGGCGCTGAGCACCATCGACCCGAACCTGTACGAGGCGGCCGCGGTCGACGGCGCCACACGATGGCGGCGGATGTGGCACATCACCCTTCCGGGGCTGAGGCCGGTGATCGTGCTCCTGCTGATCCTCCGGCTCGGTGACGCGCTCAACGTCGGCTTCGAGCAGTACATGCTGCAACGCAGTGCCGTCGGCAGCCAGGCGTCGGAGGTGTTCGACACCTTCGCCTACTTCTCCGGGCTGCGGACCGGCGACCTCGGGTACGGCGCCGCGGCCGGTCTGTTCAAGGGCGTCGTGGGCCTGGTCCTGATCCTGGTGGCCAACCGGGTGGCCCACGCGCTGGGCGAGCGGGGGGTGTATTCGAGGTCATGAGTGCGACGACGTCCACGCGCCGGGCTCCCTGGGAGGAGCCCGGGTCGCTCGCCGGCCGGCTGGGCAAGGGCGGGGTGATCACCGTCGTCCTGCTGCTGGTGCTGTTCCCCCTCTACACCATCCTGTTGACCAGCCTGTCGACGTCGAAGACGGTCACCGAGGCCGGCGGCCTCGTGCTCGTCCCGCAGGGCATATCGTTCGACGCCTACCGGCAGATCTTCTCCGACACGGTGGTGAGCCGCGCCATCATGGTCAGCACCGGGGTCACGCTGGCCGGCACCGTCTTCAGCGTCGGGGTGAGCGTCCTCGGGGCGTACTCCCTCTCGCGGCCCGGGTCGTTCCTGCACCGGCCGCTGCTGTTCGGCGTGCTGCTGATGTTCGTGTTCTTCCCCGGCCTGATCCCGACGTACCTGCTGGTCAGCTCGCTCGGGCTCAAGGACTCCTACCTGTCGCTGATCCTGCCGTCGGCGGTGTCGGCCTTCAACGTCGTGGTGCTGCGGGCGTTCTTCATGAGCATCCCGGGCGAGCTGCTCGACAGCGCCCGCATCGACGGCGCGGGCGAGTTCCGCATCCTGTGGCGGATCGTGCTGCCGCTGTCGAAGGCGGTGACGGCGGTGATCTCGCTGTTCTACGCCGTGGGGTACTGGAACGCCTGGTTCAACGCCATGCTCTATCTGGACGACACCACCAAGTGGCCTTTGGCGCTGATCCTTCGGGAGTACGTGGTGAACTCCGCGGCCCTGCCGGCCGGCACGGCCGGGGTGGCGGGGTACGGGCACGCGGTGCCGCCGACCCTCGCCATCAAGATGGCCATCGTGGTCGTCGCCGTGCTGCCCGCGCTGATCATCTATCCGTTCGTGCAGCGCCACTTCACCAAGGGGGTGATCGTCGGCGCCGTCAAGGGATGAGCTTGCGGGTGTTCCCGGAAGCAGGACCGGTCCGGCGGGTGACCTGACCTCACCCGCCGGACCGGCACATCTAACAATGTCCGCAGGAAGGCGCCGTGGCAAGTCGGGCCTCGGGCGACTCGTGCCGTACGAGCACCCTGGCCGGCGCGTTCCGGGGCCGCCCCCGCCCGGCGGCCGCGACCGGCCGGGTCAGGCCATCGCCGCGCCGATGCGGTCGACGAGGTCGCGCACGCCCTTCTCACGGGCGCAGTGGGCGCAGCAGTACCAGTGGCCGTTCGCCTCGACGCCGTGCCCGATGATCCGGCAGCCGCAGTGCTCGCACGAGGGGGCCATGCCCTGGATCGCGCATTCGAAGCAGTCGTAGGTGTGCACGCCGCCCTTGGTGTGCACTTCGAAGCTCATGTCATAGTCGTTGCCGCAGACTTCGCATTTAGCCATGATGTCCCCTCTTGGCGCTTTTCTACCGAGCTACCCAGGCCACCGGGTACCGGACTCAGGCTCCGCGCAGTCTGTACGCATTGTTGATCGCCCGGCGGCGGAGCCTTGACCCTCGCCCCGCCACTCCGGCGATCTCCGGGTCAGGCCTGGCCGGTCGGGAGGACGACGACCTGCCGCAGGTTGACGTGACGGGGACGGCTCGCGACGTACCCGATCAGGTCGGCGACCTCCTCGGCCGACAGTGCCTGGAAGGCCGTGAACATCTGCCCGAGCTGGTCGCTCAGCTCCGGGTTGTCGAGGTGGTCGCCCAGCTCGGTGTCGGTCAGGCCGGGCTCGATGTTGGTGACCCGCACGCCCTTCGGGCCGAGCTCGGGGCGCAGCGAGGCCGACAGATGGGTGAGGGCGGCCTTGGTGGCGCCGTAGACGGCGTAGTTGGGGAACGTCACATGGGCGCCGATCGAGGAGATGTTGACCAGGTCGGCGACGCGGCCGTCCTCGGCGGCGGCCACCAGGCCCGGCAGGAAGGCCCGGGTGACGCGCAGCACCCCGGTGAGATTGGTGCCGATCATCCGCTCCCACTCGTCGGCGCGGCCGTCGGTCACCGGGTTGGGCAGCATCACGCCCGCCGAGTTCACCAGCAGGTCCACCGGGCCGTACGCCTCGTGGACCCGCGCGGCGGCGGCCTCGACCGAGGCGGGGTCGGTGACGTCGACGGCCACCGCGAGCGCCTGCCCGCCCTCGGCGATGATCTTGGCGGCCAGGTCGTCCAGACGGTCCTGCCTGCGGGCGAGCAGGGCGACGCGGGCGCCGGAGGAGGCGAGCATGAGAGCGGTGGCGGCGCCCATGCCGCTCGCGGCACCGGTGACGACGGCGGTACGGCCGGAGAGGTTGTCGTAAGAAGTCATGTCCCCGAGTCTGCGGCGCGGGCCACGGGCGACCCAGGGCTGCGCTTTACCGTAGGTATGCCAGTACCAGGATCCGCACCCGGCTGCGGCACACTTGGGACATGGACCAGCAGATCGGTGAGTTCCTCCGGGCGCGCCGCGCGCGCATCCAGCCGGGCGAGGCCGGCCTGCCCTCCTACGGACGGCGGCGGGTGCCCGGCCTGCGGCGGGAGGAGCTGGCGCTGCTCGCCGGGGTGAGCGTCGACTACTACGTGCGCCTGGAGCAGGGCCGCGGCGTCAACGTCTCCGACGCGGTGCTCGACGCCATCGCCCGGGTGCTGCGGCTCGACGAGACCGAGCACGAGCACCTGCGCGACCTGGCCCGCCCGGGACGGGTCCGCACGGCCGCCGGCCGCTCGCAGCGGGTGCGGCCCGAGGTGCTGCGGATGCTGGAGATGATGGACGCCATGCCGGCGTTCGTGCTCGGCCGCCGCATGGACATCCTGGCCTGGAACGCCCTGGCCGACGCCGTGGTGGGCTTCGGTGAGTGGCCCGAGGCCGAGCGGAACACCGCCCGCCACACCTTCCTGGACCCCTCCGCCACCACCTTCTACCGCGACTGGCCGCAGGTCGCCCGTGAGACCGTCGCCTACCTCCGCCTCGACTCCGGCCGCCACCCCGGCGACCCCGAGCTGACCGCGCTCGTCGAGGAGCTCACCGCGCGGAGCGAGATGTTCGGCGAGCTGTGGGCGCGGCACGACGTCAAGGAGAAGACCCACGGCGTCAAACTGATCCGGCATCCGGTCGCGGGCGACCTCGACTTCGGGTACGAGACGCTCGCCCTGCCCGGCGACCCCGACCAGCTCATCGTCACCTACACCACCGTCGCGGGCTCGCCCACCGACGAACGCCTGCGGCTGCTCACCAGCTGGACCGCGAAAAGCACCGAACCCGGCGCTCATAGGACCGCCACGCGCCCGGGATCCGTACCATAATCGACGATCTACACCGCTTCGCTGAAGGAGGATCCCGACATGCCGGAGGCGCTGCCCCTGGAACCGGGCGATCCACCTCGGTTAGGCGCCTACCACCTGGTGGGCCGGCTCGGCCAGGGCGGCAGGAGCACCGTCTACCTCGCGACCGGCCCGCGGGGCGACCGGGTCGCCGTCAAGCTCCTCCATCCCGGCCTCACCGGGGCCGATCGCTTCCTCGCCAAGGTCGAGGAACTCCGGGAGGTTTCCGCCTTCTGCACCGCGCACGTCGTCGAGACGGGCCTCGCCGACGACCGGCCGTACGTCGTGAGCGAGTACATCGACGGGCCGACCCTGCAGAAGGCCGTCGAGGACGACGGGCCGCTGCGCGGCGCGGCGCTGCACCGGCTCGCGATCGGCACCGTCACCGCGCTGGTCGCCATCCACCAGGCCGGCATCGTGCACCGCGAGTTCGGCCCGGCCAGCGTGCTGCTCGGCCCCGACGGGCCCCGGGTGATCGACTTCGGCATCGCCGAGGCGCTCGACGCGGGAATCGAGAGCACCACGCGGTCGGTGGGCAGCCCGGCGTACCTCACCCCCGAGCAACTGGAGGGACAGCCGCTCGGCCCGGCGTCCGACATGTTCGCGTGGGGCACCACCATGATCTTCGCGGCGTCCGGGCGGGCCCCGTTCGACGCGGGGTCCATGTCGGCGACGATCAACCGCATCCTCCACGACGAGCCGGACCTCGCCGTCCTCGACGGCGACCTGATCAGCCTGGTCGCCGAGTGCCTGTCGAAGGACCCGGCCCGCCGCCCGAGCGCAGGCGACGCGCTGCTCAGGCTGGTCGGCCACTCCCAGATCCTCGCGACCGTCGACACCTCGGCCGCCGCCCCCGCGGTGGCCGCGCCCGCGCCCGTCCGGCCACCGGTCCCCGCCGACCTTCGCGCGGCGCCCCCGCCGGACCCGGCCATGCGCGTGGAGCTCCCGCCTCCGCCCGGCGCGGCCCGGCGCCGCCGTCCTCTGCTGCTGGGCGCGGCCGCCGTGGCGATCGCGCTGATCTCCGGCGGCACGGTGTACGCGCTGACCCCGCGCCCGGCCCCCGCCCCCGGCCCCGTCGCCACGACCACGCCGACACCCGTCCCCGTCCCCTCCGCCTCGGTCATCCAGGCGTCGCCGGCTCCTCCCGGGCCCATCACCAAGGACGTCTCCGCGCCCGGCGTGAACCTCAAGCTGCACGAGAACCCCCTCGACCCCACACACCTGCTCTCGTACTTCATCCAGGACACCAAGGCCACCAAGTTCCAGACGTACGTGCGCGACGTGGGCAAGGACACCTTCCGGGCGGTCGCCGAGAACGCCGAATTCGGCGACCCGACCGTCTCCCCCGACGGCAACTGGATCGCCGTCAACCCCTGGCTGAAGTTCGCCGCCTCCAGCTACGACAGCGTGACGTTCATCAACCGCTCCACCGGCGAGAAGTTCTCGGTGCAGACGCTCAAGCAGCCGCTGCGCGGGCTGTCGGGCGTGTGGAGCCGCGACAGCAAGCGGTTCCTGCTCACCTTCTACCAGTTCAACTCCAAGCAGAAGGTGCAGTACCCCGCCGGCTTCGTCGTGGTCGACGTCGGCACGCGCAAGGCGACCATCGTCATGACCGACGACCAGCGCGACGGGTACGGCAACTTCGACTGGAGTCCCGACGGGCAGTACGTCGTGGGCGCCTACGAGCAGAAGAAGCCGAGGTTCGGGCTGAGGTTCCGCGACCTGCAGGGCAACGTCGTGCGCGCCATGCCGTGGGTCGGCCTGATCCCCGGCCCCGGGCTCTTCTCACCCTCGGGCGCGTCCTTCTACAGCTACTGCCCCGAGAACACCACCGACGTGGCGCGCATCTGCGTCTGGAACCTCGCCTCGGGCAACCGCACGGCGAGCATCCCGACCTGGACGGGCGAGACCTCCGTGCAGGGCTGGTGGGACGAGGGACACCTCATCGTGTACGACGCCCGCAAGGACCTCAGGAAGTACGTCGTGGTCGACTTCCACGGGAAGGTGCAGCGCACCCTCGCCGAGATCCCCAAGAAGGACGCGACCATAGCCCAGATGCTCAAGTTCGGCCCGAAGTAGCGCCGCGTGTCCGACATCGCTCCCCTGCGCGCCGGGGACCCGACGGGCGTGGGTGACTACGAGCTCATCGGCCGGATCGGTGAGGGAGGCCAGGGATCGGTCTTCCTCGCCACCTCGCCGTCGGGCGAGAAGGTGGCGGTCAAGCTGCTCCGCCAGGGCCTGGTGGACGGCACGGAGGGCGCCGCCGCACCCGGCCGCTTCCTGCGCGAGACCGAGATCCTGCGCCGGGTGGCCCCGTTCTGCACCGCCCAGGTCATCGCCACGGGCACGCTCGGCGACCGGCCGTACATCGTCAGCGAGTACATCGAGGGCCCGACGCTCCAGCAGGTGGTCCAGAGCGAGGGGCGCCTGGTCAACGCCCGGCTGCGGCGGCTGGCCGTCGGCACGATGACCGCGCTGACGGCCATCCACCGGGCCGGGGTGGTGCACCGCGACTTCAAGCCGAGCAACGTCCTGCTGGGCAGGGACGGCCCGCGCGTCATCGACTTCGGGATCGCCCGGGCGCTGGACAGCTCGGCCACCGGGTCCGGGATCGTCGGCACCCCGCCGTACATGGCGCCCGAGCAGCTCGACGCCCACCCGGTCGAACCTCCCTCGGACCTGTTCGCGTGGGGGTCGACGATGGTGTTCGCCGCGACGGGACGCCCGCCGTTCGGCATGGACTCGCTCCCGGCGGTCGTCAACCGCATCCTGCACAAGGAGCCGGAGCTCGGCGACCTCGACGGCGACCTGCGCGAGCTGGTCGCCCAGTGCCTCTCCAAGGACCCCTCACGCCGCCCGACCGCCAGGGACGCCCTGCTGCGCCTGCTCGGCGCGGGGGAACGTTCCCCCTCCGGCGACCTCCTCACCGCCGGCACGGCCGCCGCCTCGGCCTCACCTCAGGCTTTCCCGTCGCCCTCCGCACGGCCGCCCGGCGGCCCGGCCGCCTCCTTCCCCCCGCAGGCATCCGCCGGCCGTACGCCCCTCCCCTTCCCCGGCGACACGGCGCCCCGCCCCTTCACGATCACCACCGTGCCCGGCGACGCGACGGGCACACGACGGCGGCGGGTGTGGATCGCGGCCGGCGCGGCGGTGCTGGCGCTGGTCTCCGGCGGCGTCGTCTACGCGGTCGCGCGCTCCGGTGGGTCCGGCTCGCCCGGGCCGGGTACGCCGACGCCGCGCGCCCTCGCCGAGGTGACCTCGGCCCCGGCGTCCACGACCCGCGAGGTGAATCCGCCGGGGATCAAGACGGTCCTGCACGAGAGCGGCGCCGACCCCATCCGCGTCACCTCGTTCGTGTACGTGACCGCCAAGGAGTCGCAGTCGTACGCGCGGGACCCCAAGACGGGCGAGTTCGAGTCGATCGGTCCCTACCAGGAACCGGTCGTCTCCCCCGACGGCGCCTGGACCGCCGTACTGCCCTGGCTCAAGCAGTCGATCCCGCAGCCGTACGACATCGTCCGGCTGGTGAGGAGATCGAACGGCCAGGAGTACGCCGTCCGCCTCGCCGACAAGCCGCTGCAGGACTTCTATCCGTTCTGGTCCGACGACAGCCGGCGGCTGCTGCTGACGGCCTTCGAGGTCGCGCCGTCCGGCGACCGCACCTCCAAGGGCTTCGCCGTCGTCGACGCGGCGACGGGGCAGGCGAAGGTCGTCCACGTGGAGACGCCGGGGGCCGCCGGGTTCCCCTTCGTGTGGGTGCCCGGCCGGTCGGCCGTCGCCCAGCGGTACAAATCGGGCGCCCAGTCGGGCCTGCGGTTCTACGATCTCGACGGCAAGGTGATCCGCACCCTTCCCGATGTCGGTGATCCCATACTTCTGGAGAGCCCGTTCTCCCCGGCCGGCAAGCGGTTCGTCACGATCTGCCCGGACGCCGTCCAGTCGGTGTGCGTGTGGGACATCGGGACCGGCCGCCGCCAGGCCACGGTCCCCCTACCCGCCAAATGGAGTGTCGGCGGGTGGTACAACGACGCCTACCTCGTGGCGACGGACCCGACGAAGGACCCCCACCGGGTCGTCGTCATGGACCTCAAGGGCAGGGTCGTCCGTCCCCTCGCCGAGATCCCGGTGAACGAGACCAACGGCGAGCCCGGCCGGCTCCAGCTCCACTACACCCACCGGTAGGAGCCGCCGCCTCGACACGGGCCGTCCGTCCGCCGCGCCTGAGCCTCGCGGCTTGTGCCGGCTTTGCGGGTCCAAGGAGAACCTGGTGGCCGCCGTCCTGGACCGCCGGCGTGCCTCCCGGCAGGAGGCCCTGACCGCCTTCCTCGCCCGGACGAGCGGGTCCGGCACCGAACGGCTGCTGTCGGTGTTCGACTGGCTCGCCCAGGGCCACGGCCGCTGGGGGTTCAGGGGATGCCCCTTCACCAACGCCGCCGTGGAACTGCCCGACGAGGGCCACCCGGCCCGCAAGGTCATATCGGCGTACAAGAACTGGCTGCGCCTGACGCTGGTGGAGCTCGCCGCGCAGGCGGGGCTGGCGCGGCCGGACGAACTGGGCTACGCCCTGCTTCTGCTCATCGACGGCGCCAACGCCCGCGTCGTGGTGGACGGCGACCGCACCGCCATGCTGCGCGCCCGATCCGTGGCCGCCACGCTGATCGGGCACGCGAGCCACTGACGAGACGTCCGGGAAGCGAAGCGCGCCGTCATCGATGTCGACCGTTTCCGGGCCCGCCTGGGCGGGCGGGCCACGCCGGCGGCCGAGCGGCGGTGACGGCCCTTGTCAGAGCGACATGGGTCAGGCGCCGAACGTGCCGTCCTTGACGCCGTCGAGGAACGACTTCCACTGGCCGGGAGCGAGGATCAGCACAGGACCGCCGGGATCGGTGGAATCTCGCACGGCCACCGCTCCCGGCAGGCCGGAGGCCACCTCCACACATTCACCGCCGTCGCTGCCGGAAAAGCTGGATTTCCGCCATCGCGCACCGCTCAGGTCCACTTCTGCTTCACCACTTCCTCGATCAGCTGACAGGACAGGTGTTGCGGATAGGCGTCTGCCCGGACGGCGTCGAAGCAGTTCACCAGGTCGGCGATCGTGCCCCTGTCGGTGACCGTCCGCCCCGAAGGCTGGGACTCCACACGAACCGTATACGGATTGCCGCGCATTTCGGCAATCGTGTAGGCCCCGTTCAGACCGGACAGCGCTTCGGCGCTGTAAGGGACGATCTGGACGGTCACCTTGGGGTGCCTCGCCATTTCCAGAAGATGCTCCAGTTGTTCGCGCATCACCAGGGCGCCACCGACCGGACGGTGGAGAATCCCCTCGTCGATCAGCGCGGTGACCACAGGAGGGCTGTCCCGCGACAGGATCGCCTGCCGTTGCATCCGGGCCAGCACCCTCACCTCGAGTTCCTCACCGGTGATCCCGGGGAGACGCGACAGGACCTGGCGGGCATAGCTCTCCGTCTGGAGAATGCCGGGGACGAGGAGCGGAGCCCAGAACCGCAGCGCCGTCGCCCTCTGCTCCTCTATCGCCCAGTCGCGGAAGTGGGCGGGGACGGGAGGCGGGGGCGGCCAGGCGTCGGCGTGCAGGCCGGCCAGCACGCCGTCCAGGGCGAACACCTGGTCGCACTGTTCGGCGAAGCGCTCTGACGGCCGGAACCTGTTGGTCTCGACCATGGCCACGGCGCTGGTGGAGAAGCCGATGCGCCGGGCCAGCTGCTTCTGCGTGAGCTTCGCCGCGAGCCGGTGGCGGCGCACCTCGTAGGCGAACCGGGCGCGCGGCGACTCCTCCGGGTCGATGTCGATCATCTTGGTCATGGGGCCCCCTCGCGACACCTGGCCAGATCTGACTCATCGACGTCAGGACGACTCTGCAGTCGTTCCGCAGTCAATCAGCTACCAACAGTAAGGCGTGGCCCAGGGGCTTGGGCGAGAAATCACAGACTCCGTGGAGGCGTCCGGCACTCATGAACAGGAGCAGGCACGACCTCGCCGACCAGCGGAATCAGTCGTCACCGCATCGATGGACTCCGGCGATGGGCCGGCGCGGCGCCGATGAGACGAACGCCGCGCCGGAGGGAGGACGCAGGGGGTGGAGGGTCAGCCGGTCAGGGTGAAGTCCTTGATGCGGAGGTCGCCGGTGAAGACGAGGTAGATGTCGTGGACGCCCGTGGCCTTCGTCAGGGGCGCCTTCACCGTGGTGTAGGTGTAGACGTCGCCGGTGGACGGGACGTCGGCGGTGCCGATCAGTTTGCCGGACGGCGAGCCGAGGCGGACCTCGATCCTGCCGGCGGCGGTGGCGGCCACCCCGGCGGTGAAGGTGGTCGCGCCGCCGCGCAGGTCGGCGTCCCTGAAGGAGATCCAGTCACCGGTGTGGGTCCGGCCCACGGCGTCGCCGGCGGTCTTGCTCTCGTCGACGAGCAGGACGCCCTTGTAGTCGTCGAAGTCGGCGGCGCGGGTCGACGCGGACAGGTCGCGGTGCGGGATCTTCTCGCCGTGGACGGCGAGCGTGGTGCGCTGGCGGATCGCGGAGGAGGAGCCGCCGACCATGACGTCGTGCTCGGCCTTCTCCACCGTCCACTTGTCACGGGTGACGTCCCACAGCGCCAGGTCGGCGGCCTTGAACGACAGCGTCACCGTCCTGGTCTCCCCCGGCGCGAGGTGGACCCGCTGGAAGGCGCGCAGCTGCTTGACCGGCTGCGTCACCCGGGAGGTCCGCTGGTGGGTGTAGAGCTGCACCACCTCGTCCCCCGCCCGGCGGCCGGTATTGGTGACCTTGACCGTGGCCTGGACGGTGCCGTCGGGCCGCACGGTGCCGGAGTCCAGCTTGAGGCCCTGGTAGGCGAAGGTGGTGTAGCTCAGGCCGTGGCCGAAGGAGTAGAGCGGCGCCCCCTTGTAGTACAGGTAGGTGTGGCCGGTCTTGGTGATGTCGTAGTCCAGCATGTCGGGCAGTGAGGAGTCCGACCTGTACCAGGTCTGGGTGAGCCGCCCGGCGGGGTCGACGTCGCCGAAGAGCACGTCGGCGAGGGCGTGCCCGGTCTCGGCCCCGGCGTGGGTGGTCCACAGGAGCGAGTCGACCTGGTCCTGCACCTTCTCCATCGTGGTCGGGTAGCTGTCCTCCAGGACGACCACGGTGTTCGGGTTGGCCTTCTTGACGGCCGCGATGAGGTCCTGCTGGCTCTGGCCGAGGGCCAGGCTCGAACGGTCGTGGTTCTCCCGGCCGGCGACGAACGGGTCGCTGCCGACCACGACGACGGCCGCGTCGGCGCCCTTGGCCTGGGCGGCGGCGGCCTGGGCTCCGCTGGAGACGACCTCCTTGGTGAAGCGCGCGGCCTGCGCCTTGGTGCCGACGCCGAGCTTGCCGTCGGCGCCCACGGTCACGTACGGGTCGGCGGGCGAGTACCAGCCCTCGTTGATCTCATAGCCCACGTAGGCGATGAGGTAGGTGCCGTCGGCCTGCTTCTCCAGCTTGAACTGCTGCTGGACGTACCATCCGCCGGGTACGTCGGAGTTGGCGAGGAAGGTGCCCCAGTTGCCGGTCAGCAGCTTGCCGGTGCCGACGTTGCGCAGGGTGGACACCCCGTCGGTCCAGTCGGTGACGTCGAACTGGGAGGCCGTGGTGGGCGCGGTGTCGGACTCGGCCACGGGAGTGGAGGCGTCACCGGCGGTGATGTACTTGCCGGTGGCGACGTCCTTGAAGGCGACGCGGTCGAGGCCGTCGGTGCCGGTGACGGTCGCACCCGCGCCGAGGCGCTCCCTGACGCCGTCGAGCGGGGTGACCTTGTAGGGCATCTTGCCGCCGTACCAGTCGCTGAGCAGGGTGTTCTGCAGCGGGCCGACGACGGCGACCTTCTTGGTCCTGGCGGGGTCGAGCGGCAGGGTGCCGCGGGAGTTCTTCAGCAGCACCATGGCCTTGGCCGCGGTCTCGCGGTTGAGCTTCTGGTTGGCCGCGCTGTTGACGACGTCCTTGGTGATCTTGGCGTAGGGGCCGCCGTCCGGGTCGAACTGGCCGAGCCGGAAGCGGACCGACAGGACGTGACGCACGGCGGTGTCGATGTCCTTCTCCGTCAGCAGTCCCTTGCCGAGCGCGTCCTTGATGAGCGAGGTCATCGTGGCGGGCTTGTTGTCGTCGACGGTGAAGCTGTCGAGGCCGGCCTTGAGCGTGGCGGCGAAGCCCTCGGTCTCGGTGTCGTAGTAGTGGTCGAGCTGGACGACGCCGTGCGGCGCCCAGGCGTCGCTGACGTTGTAGAGGTCCTTGGACGTCCAGGTCCGCACGACGTCGTTCAGGTCGGGGTTGACGGTGTTGGGACGGCCGTTGACCAGGTTGTACGACGCCATGACGCCGGTGACCGCGTCGGCGGAGACCGCGGGCTTGAAGGCGGCCTCGTCGTACTCGTGCTTCACGCGCGGCGGGAGGTTGGAGGAGGTCTCGCTGCGGTGGTACTCGTTGTTGTTGGCCAGGTAGTGCTTGATGACGGGGGCGGTCTTCAGGTAGAGCGGGTCGTCGCCCTCGAGGCCCTTGCCGTACGCGGTCGAGATGGCGCCGGTGAGCAGCGGGTCCTCCGAGTAGCCTTCCTCGTTGCGGCCCCACCGCGGGTCGCGCAGGAGGTTCGCCACGGGGGCCCACACCTGGGTGCCCCACACCACAGGGTCGGCGGAGTTGTAGCCGCGCACCTCGTCGCCGACGGCCGAGCCGACCTTTTCGATCAGTTCCGGGTCCCAGGTGCTGGCGAGGCCGACGGCCTGCGGGAAGACCGTGCCGGCGGCGAAGGTCTGGGCCCAGTTGTTGTTGTCGTCGTTCGACCAGGCCACGCCGTGCAGGGCCTCGGTGCCGTTCTTGTTGTACGGCATGCCGAGGCGCGGGATCGCGACCTGCGACTGGTGCAGCAGGGAGATCTTCTCGTCCAGCGTGAGCCGTCCGAGCAGGTCGTCGACGCGCTGGCTGAGGGGGAGCTTGGGGTCGCGGAAGGGGAACTCCTCGGCCGCGCGCGCGGGGGCCGTGGTGAGCAGGCCCACGGCAAGGGCCAGCCCGGCCGCCGCGCTCAGGGGCCTTCGAAGGGACATTGCGCCTCCAGGTCAGGTGAGATGACGCGTTTCGAGATGGTGGTGGTGCCGCCGGGCGAGGTTCGGCCGCCCCCGATCGCGGCCGAACGCCGGGCGGCTACTTGATGGCGCCCACCGTGACGCCGCGGGTGAGCGTCCGCTGGAAGATCAGGAAGAAGGCGACGGCGGGGATGATGCCGAGCAGGGCCGAGGCGCTGGACATGGTGGCGTCCATCATCTTGTCGCCCTGGAGCACGCCGAGCGCGACCGGCACGGTCTGGTTGTCGTTGCTGATCAGGAAGATCAGCGGCAGGAAGAACTCGTTCCAGGTCCAGATGAAGAAGAAGATCGCCAGGACGCTGAGGGTGGGGCGGCTCACCGGCACGACGACGCGCCACAGGATGCGCCAGCGGCCCGCGCCGTCCATGGCGGCCGCCTCGATGATCTCGCGGGGGAAGTCGGTGAGCACGGCCGACAGCAGGTAGGTGCCGAAGGCCCCCTGGACGACGGTGAAGATGAGGATCACCGCGAGCTTGCTGTCGTACAGGCCCACCTGCTTGGACAGGTAGTACAGCGGGTAGGCCAGGGCCTCCTGCGGGAGGGTGTTGGCCACCAGGAACAGCACCAGGATCCACAGCCGGCCCCGCACCCGTCCGATGCCGAGGGCGTAGGCGTTGAGCACCGAGAGCACGACGGCGAGCACGGCCACCGAGGCGCTGATCAGGAGGCTGTTGAACAGCTTGCGGCCGAAGTCGACGCGGTTCCAGAAGTCGACGATGCCGTCGAGGTACACGCCGTGCGGCAGGCTCAGCGGGCCGTCGCCCGAGTACTCCGCCGGGGTCTTGACGGCGTTGAGCGTGACGATGACGAACGGCAGCAGCATCACCACGGCGAGGACGACGAGCGCGGCGAGCACCGCCCACCGTCCCGGACCGGCGCCGGGGACGCGGGGGCGCACGTGGCCCTGCTGAACCGGAAGGGAAGTCATGACTTGCGCTCCTGGACCCGCAGGAAGAGGAAGGTGACGATCACGATGATGATCGCGAGCACGGTGGCGATGGCGGAGCCGTAGCCGACGTTGGCCTTCTCGAAGAAGTTCTGGTAGCTGAAGTAGGAGGGGACGATGGTGGCCTTGCCGGGGCCGCCCCGGGTCAGCACGAAGATCGGTCCGAAGACCTTCAGCGCGGCGATCGTGCAGGTCAGCAGCACGACGAAGATCTCGGGCCTGATCTGCGGGATCGTGATGTTCCAGAACCTCTGCCACCAGTTGGCGCCGTCGATCTCCGCGGCCTCGTACATCGAGGGGTCGACCCGCTGGAGCCCGGCCATGAAGATCACCACCGGGTAGCCGAGCTGGAACCACACCATGATCGCCATCACGGACGCGAGGGCGATGTCCGGATCGCCGAGCCAGTTCTGCGCCAGCCCGTCGAGGCCGACCACCTTGAGCACCTGGTTCAGCGCTCCGTACGACGGGTGCAGCATCCAGCCCCACACCACGCCGGCGACGGCGACCGGAAGCACCTGCGGCAGGTAGTACGCCGCGCGCAGCGCGCTCGCCGTGCGGGGGCCGAACTTCTTGCCGATGTAGTCGAACAGGGCCGCGGCCAGGACCAGGCCGATCATGGTGGGCACGATCGCCATCGCGACGATCAGGGCGACGTTGTGCTGGAAGGACGACCAGAAGGTCTCGTCGGTCAGCAGGCGCTTGTAGTTGTCGAACCCGGTCCACCTGGGGGTGGTGATGCCGTTCCACCGGGTGAAGCTCGCCCCGATGTTCATCAGGAACGGCACGATGACGACCGCGAGGAAGAGCACCGCGCTCGGGATCAGGTAGACCCAGTACCCCGCGCCCCTCCTGATCCGCGGGGCCGGCTCGGGCACGCCGGCCGTCACCGGCGTGGTCGCCGGAGCGTGTACTGCCATCACTAGTTCGGCACGGGAGCCGCCGGTCGTGCGGCGGCCGGCTGTGCCGTCCCTCCTCTACGCGCGAGGTGTTTCACGTTGTCGGGACGGGGCCCGCCGGCCGGCGGGCCCCGTCAGGCGGTGTCAGTTGCCGATGTCGGCGAGGTTGTCGTTGTACGGCTGGGCGATCTCGTCCAGCACCTTGTCCGGCGCCTTGCTGCCGTTGATCAGCTCCTGGACGCCCGCCACGAGGACGTCGTAGTAGCCGGGCGCGGGCCAGTCGGGGTAGAACGCCAGGCCGTCCTGGGAGGAGAGCTTGTTGAAGTTCTCGATCAGTTCCTTGTTCTTCTCGTCGGTGATGGCCGAGGTGTCGGCCGCGACCGGGACGCCGCCGGCGTTGCCGAGCTTGTTCTGGATCTCCTTCTTCATCGTGATGTCGATGAAGTCATACGCCAGGTCCTTGTTCTTGGACTTCTCGGGCACCACCCACAGGTTGCCGCTGGAGCCCGCGCTCATCTGGTTGCCGGGCCACAGGAAGGTGCCCCACTTGAAGTTCTTGATGTCGGTGCTGAGGCGGCCGTACCACCAGCTGCCCGAGATCATGATGGGGAACTTGCCGGAGATGAACGCGGTGCCCATGTCCTCGGCCTTGATGCCGGCCGAATCCTTGCTGATGTACCCCTTCTTCACCCAGTCGGCGAAGGTGGTGGCGGCGTAGGTCCACTCGGGGCCGTGGAAGTCGACCTTGCCCTTGTAGAGCTGGAAGGCGTCGACCCACGGACGCTGCGCCTTGCTGAGCGCGAGCTGGTACATGATCTGCTGGGCGGGGTACTCCGCGCCGCCGACCGAGATGGGCGTGACGCCGGCCTTGGCGAACTTGTCGAGGGCGGCGGTGAACTCGTCGAACGTCGTGGGGACCTTGACGCCCTGCTTGTCGAAGGCGTCCTTGTTGTAATACACCATGACGTACTCGGCGTAGTTCGGGACGCCGTACCACTTGCCGCCGCCCATGACGCCGCGCTCGTCGTACTTCGCGGTGGTCTGCAGGCTCGGGCTGAGCAGCTTGTCCCAGCCCCGCTTGGTGGCCTCCTCGCTGAGGTCGGTGAGCAGCCCCTGCTTGGAGAGCAGGCCCGCGGTGGCGTTGCCCTTGTTGTACTCCATGATGTCGGGGGCCTGGTCGGACCCGAGCACCATGGAGGCGGTCTTCTGGATCTGCTCGAAGCCCTTCTCCTCGAACTTCACCTTGACGTTCGGGTGGCTCGCCTCGAACTGCTTGATCGCGTCGGCCCAGGCGACGCCCATCGCGCTGGTGGCGCCCTCGTAGTGCCACAGCGTCAGCGTCCTGGGCTCGTTGGAGGCGCCCCCGCCGCCGGAGCCGGATGATCCGGACGAACCCGAGGAGCCGCAGGCGGCGAGTGTCAGCGCCGCCGCGGCCAGGGCGGCGACGATCCCTATTTTGGACATGCTCTTTCTCCAGGGGGTTGCTAGCCGACGACGGCCCTGGCGGGGGCGCCGGCGACGGGAGCGATTTCGACGTTGGTGATCTGCTTGGGACCGGACACGGTGACGCGCAGCACGTCGCCGTCCCGGGTGGCGGTGACCGTCGTGTCACCGTCGACGTCGGAGATGGCGGCACGGCTCCCGCCTGCCGCGGGAACGCCGTAGGCGACCAGGGTGACCTCGGCGAACGGCTCCCCGCCGATGGTGTCGCGCACCTCGGTGACCGGGATCAGCGCGCCGTGCCGGACGAACAGGGGGATCTCGCCGAGCGGCTTGGTCACCTGGATGTAGCGGCCACCGGTGTGCACCTGGTGGGTCCAGTAGTCGACCCACTCCCCTTCGGGGAGGTACACCTGCCGCGTGCCGTCCGGGGAGGTCATCGGTGCGACGAGCAGGTCGGCGCCGAGGAGGTACTCCAGGTCGGCCTGCCAGGCGACCGGGTCGCCGGGGAAGTCGACGCACAGGGCACGCATCATGGGGGCGCCGGTGCGGGCCGCCTCGACGGCCGCCGAGTAGATGTAGGGCATGAGCCGGTAGCGCAGCCTGATCGCCTCGACGGCCAGGTGCTCGACGGCCGGGAACTCCCACGGCTCGCGGCTGGTGGTGCCGTGGAAGCGCACCAGCGGCGACAGCGCGCCGAACTGGGCCCACCGCACGTACAGGTCGTCGGTCGGGGTGCCGGTGAAGCCGCCCGCGTCGTGGCTCCAGAACGGGATGCCGGACAGCCCGTGCGAGAGGCCGCCGCGCAGGGTGCTGCCCATGGCCGGGTAGGAGGTGTAGGTGTCGCCGCCCCACTGCGCGGAGTGCCGCTGGCCGCCGAGGAACGACGAGCGGCCCCACACCAGGCGGTGACCGTTGATCTCGTGGGTGACGTCGGCGACCACGTCGTTGAACAGCAGGGAGTAGACGTTGTGGAGCTCGGTGCCGGTCATGCCGTTGAACGCCACCGAGTCGTGCGGGACGCCCTCGGCGAAGTCGGTCTTGAAGGCCGCGACGCCCTGCCGGAGCAGCGGGCGCAGCAGGTCCTTGAACCACTCGACGGCGCCGGGGTTGGTGAGGTCGACGATGCCGCAGGCCGGGTAGGATCCGTGCCAGGAGTCCGCGACATACACCTCACCGTCCTGCTTCTTTAGGAAATATCCCTTTTCTGCGCCCTCGGTGAAGAGCGGGCTCAGGTGGGAGACGTACGGGTTCATCCACAGGCAGACCTCGAAGCCCTGCTCCTTGAGTGTGGCGAGCATACCCTCGGGGTCGGGGAAGGTCTCCGGGTCCCACCGCAGGTCCGACCAGTGCCCCTTGGTCTGCCAGTAGCAGTCCAGGTGCAGCACGTCGCACGGGATGCCCTTCTCACGGATCCTGCGCGCCCGCTCCAGCACCCGCTCCTGGCTGTCACGGAAGAAGCCCGAGGAGATCCAGCTTCCGAAGGCCCACTTGGGCGGCAGCTCCGGCGCACAGGTGAGCCGGTCGAACCGGGCGAGGATCTCGGGGATGGTG
Source organism: Sphaerisporangium fuscum (assembly GCF_018531465.1). Classification (GTDB taxonomy): domain Bacteria; phylum Actinomycetota; class Actinomycetes; order Streptosporangiales; family Streptosporangiaceae; genus Sphaerisporangium; species Sphaerisporangium fuscum. The sequence continues at coordinate 137,535 of NZ_JAHDTF010000016.1, read as the reverse complement.
GGCCCGGCGATCACGTAGTAGTCGATCAGGTCGTCCGGCACCACGAACTCCACGCAGCTGTGGGTCGCCCGGCACACGTCGAACTCCACCGGCATGCCGCTGTCGACCACCAGGCCGTAGCCGCGGCTGGACACGAAGAACGGAACGTTCTTGTAGGAACGGTCGGACTCGGCGCCGTAGGCGTCGAAGTTCCACATGACAGGGCGCTGGCCGCGCTTGTCCAGGGGCGTGAACTTCTCACCGAACCCGCCGAAGTGCTCGTCCGGCTGGGCGACCAGGCTCTCCTGGTAGGCCACCGTCACGCCGTCGACAAGGGAACGCCCGAACGGCAGCGTGCGCAGCCGGCCGCTGATGTCCACGTGGCCGCGCTCCTGCTCGGTGAGCAGGCGGCCGGCGGCGTCGGTGAAGCGCAGGTGCCACGGCTCCAGCGTGATCTCGGCGCGCACCGCGCCCGCGTCCACCACGACCCGGCCCTCGCCGCTCTCCACCCGGGCGCCGGCGAACTCCTGAGGGTGCACCATCTCGGTCACGCGGGCCGAGCGAGTGCGGGCCTCGGAGTCCTCGCTCAGCCTGACCCTGATCACACCTTCGCCCGCGGCGTTCACCTGGACCACCAGCGCCTCGTCCGCCGAGGTGGACGCCTTGAGCGTCACGCCCTGCGCGTCGGCGGAGATCAGCTCGGCACGGGTGAGCGCCGAGAGGCCCTGCTCTCCCTTCGCGCGCACCGGAAGCTCCGGCGGGTCCGCACTGAAGTACTCGTGCGCGATCAGAGGGGGACGGTACGGCATTGCGGGACTCCTGGGAGATCCGAAGACTGCGACGCGAATTAGTTTGCCGACTATACGAACAAACGTCAACGATGTCGAGGACCCGGCACCGTCCGTTGACAGGACGGACACGGGCTAATTAGTTTGGCCACCGTACGAATTCCGTGCCGCTCCGCGCGCCGGATCGACGAGCGGAGGACCCGGCATGCGCTGGCCGAAGGGCCTCGACGGCCTGTGCTACGGAGGCGACTACAACCCCGAGCAGTGGCCCGAGGAGGTCTGGCACGAGGACGTCGCCCTCATGCGGGAGGCCGGGGTCAACCTCGTCACCCTCGGCGTCTTCTCCTGGGCGAGACTCGAACCCTCCCCCGGCCGGCACACCTTCGGGTGGCTCGACCGGGTGCTCGACCTGCTCCACGAGAACGGCGTGCGGGCCGACCTCGCCACGCCCACCGCCTCTCCCCCGCCGTGGTTCGGGCTCGCCCACCCCGACGCGCTGCCGGTGTCCGCCGACGGCACCCGGCTGACCCACGGGAGCCGCGACACCTACTGCGTCTGCGCCCCGTCGTACACCGAGGCCTGCGTGCGCGTCACCCGGGCACTCGCCGAGCGCTACCGGGACCATCCGGCCCTCGCCATGTGGCACGTCCACAACGAGTACGGCACGGGATGCCACTGCGACCACGTGGCGCGGGCGTTCCGCGCCTGGCTGCGGGCGCGGCACGGCACCCTGGAGGCCCTCAACGACGCCTGGACCACCGCGTTCTGGAGCCAGAACTACGCCGACTGGGACGAGATCGCGCCGCCCCGCGCCACGCAGTACCTCCCGAACCCCTCTCACGTGCTCGACTTCCGCCGCTTCCTGTCGCAGGCGATGCTCGGCCACTACCGCGCCCAGAAGGCCGTGCTCCGCGAGCTGACCCCCGACGTGCCGGTCACCACCAACTTCGTGTTCGGCGGCTGGGTGCCGGTGAACCACTGGGAGTGGGCGGACGAGGTCGACCTCGTCGCGATCGACCACTACCCCGAGGGCTTGGAGGAGGCGGCCGAGCAGACCGCGTTCGCCGCCGACCTGGCGCGCGGCTGGGCGGGCGGACGGCCGTGGCTGCTGATGGAGCAGGCGGCCGGGGTCGTGTACACGGGGCCGCGCATGCGGGCCAAGCGGCCCGGCGAGATCACCCTGCACAGCCTCCAGCACGTCGCCCGGGGCTCCCGGGGGGCCATGTTCTTCCAGTGGCGGGCCTCACGGGGCGGGGCCGAGCTGTGGCACGGCGGCATGGTGCCGCACGCGGGCCCCGACAGCCGCGTCTTCCGCGAGATCCGCGACCTCGGGCGCCTCCTCCCGGAACTGGCGGAGGTGGGCGAGGACCCGCCGGCCCCGGCCTCCCCGGCCGGGGCGGGCTCGGAGGCCGGGAGCCGTGTGGTGGCGGACGTCGCCGTCCTGTGGGACCCGGAGTGCTGGTGGGCCGTGGAGTCACCCGGATTCCCCTCCTCGGAGGTACGCTACCTGGACGCCGTGCGCCAGGCGCACCGGATGCTGTGGCGCGGCGGCGTCACCGCCGACTTCGCCCGTCCCGGCGACGACCTGCCGGCCTACCGGATGGTGCTGGTGCCGGGCCTCTACCTGGTGTCGGACGCCACGGCGCGCGCCCTGTCGGCGTACGTCGAGCGGGGCGGCACCCTGGTCGTCTCGTTCTTCAGCGGCATCGCCGACGAGCACGCCAGGGTGCGGCTCGGCGGGTACCCGGGGGCTTTCCGCGACCTCCTCGGCGTCCGGGTCGACGAGTTCCTGCCCCTGGCCGGGCCCGTGCCGATCCGGTTCGAGGACGACGGAGCGGAGGCGAGCGGCACCGTCTGGAGCGAGCGGGTCGAGCCGCGCGGCGCCGAGGTCCTCGCGCGGTACGCCGGTGGCGACCTCGACCGGCTCCCGGCCGTCACCGAGCACACCCACGGGGCAGGGCGCGCGTTCTACGTCTCCACCCACCTGGACGACGATGCCTACGGGCGGATCCTGCGCCGCGCGGGCCTGCCCGCCGCCGTCGCTCCCCCCGGTGTGGAGCTGGTACGGCGGCGTGGCGCTGCCGGGCGGGAGTGGCTGTTCGCCCTGAACCACACCACCGAGGAGCACGAGGTCACGGCGAACGGCACGGACGTGCTGACCGGCGCCTCGGTGGAGGGCACCCTTCGTCTCCGGCCGCGTGGCTTCGCCGTCCTGCGCGCCGGCTCCCAGGGGGGTTGAGCGGCCCGGCGAGGGTCAGGGATCGTTGCGGCGGAGGGTGGCGTTCGCGCCGTAGCCGTCGCCGTACGGTTTGTAGTCGAGCACCAGGACGTCCTTGCCTAACCTCATCGTGAAGTCGCCTTCCGGACTGCAGCGACCGCCGCGCCGGATCTTCTCGTGCATCGTGTAGAAGCCGCGATCCGGAAGGGCGATCGTGAGCACGCCGACGCACCCGAGGTCGGGATACTTCACCGTCGCCGTCCTGCCGTGCCCCGGGAAGTACACCGACATGCGCCAGTTCTTGCCGTTGTTCTGCACCAGCGTGCCCTCCCAGGTGCCCCTCAGCTTCGCCGCCAGGGCGGCGAGCTTCCGCGGCGGAGACGCGGACGCCTGCGGCGGGGCGGGGTCGGGCTGCCAGGACGCCCCATGGGGGCGGAAGAACAACCCGGCCGCGACCGCCGACACCAGCAGGACGGCGGCGGCCGCGACGACCGGCGGGCGCCGGTAGACGGGCCGCGGCGGCCTCCCATCGACGGCGGGAGGAGCCGCCTGCGCGGCCGACGGGCTCCCCTTGCGGGAACGGGAGCGGGATCCCTTGCGTGAACGGCCCCGCGAGGTGCCCTGGTCGCTCCGGGCGGTCTCCTGCCCGGCGTCACGCGAGCCGAGGAGCCGCAGCAGCACCTCCTGCATCGAGGGACGGGCCGCCGGGTCCTTGTTCAGGCATTCGGCCACCAGCGAGCGCAGCGGCTCCGGAACGCCGTCGATGTCCGGCGGCCCGTCGAGCACCCGGTACAGGACGGCCGGGGTGGTGTCGGCCGCGAAGGGGGAACGGCCGCTGGCGGCGTAGGCGATGACCGCGCCCCAGGCGAAGACGTCGGCCGCCGCTCCGATCGGCTCGCCTTTGACCTGCTCCGGGGCCATGTAGGCGGGCGTGCCGATCACCTGGCTGCTGACGGTGGAGGTGCCGTCCAGGGCCCGGGCGATGCCGAAGTCGATCACCCGCGGGCCGTCCTGGCCGAGCAGCACGTTGCCGGGCTTGAAGTCGCGGTGGACGAGCCCGGCCTCGTGGATCGCGGTCAGGGCGGTGGCGGTGCCGACGGCCAGCCGCTGCAGGGCCGGTCCGCTCTTCGGGCCGTTCCGGATGACGTCCTCCTGCAGGGAGGGACCGTCGACGTACTCGGTGACGATGTACGGCGGGTCCGCCCAGAGGTCGGCGGCCAGGAACTGCGCCGTGCAGAACGACGCCACCCGCTGGGCCATGGCGACCTCGCGGGCGAAGCGGTTGCGGGTGTCCTCGTCCGCGGCGATGTCCTCCCTGAGGACCTTCACGGCGACCCGGTTGCCGGCGCCGTCCTCCGCCAGGTGGACGACGCCCTGACCGCCCGCGCCGATCCGGTGGATCAGCCGGTAAGGGCCGACCTGCTGAGGATCCCCGGACCGCCGGACATGAGATGCCGTCATCGCACGCCCCCATCGACTAACGGATCACACCACCCCCGACCGGCGCAGTGCGACAGCGACCGGGCAGATTCCTAGATCTTCGTACTTAAGCAGCAATATCGTCAGTTGTCACACTCTCCCCAGCGGTACGCCGCCGTCCCCGTGAGGTGCAACCCGTTGATAAGAGGACGTCAAGTGCCGTGAGCAATAGTCTGCTCAAGACACACGGCCGACGATCGGAGGGTGACGGCGATGAGGCGCATCAGGATCACCCGGCCCCGCGCGGGCCGGCGCACGAACACGCCGTTCACGCTCGATCTGCGCTCGCCGTCCGGGCGTCCGCTGCCGTACTAGAGATCTTTACAATAGTCTTACGCCATCATCTGTAGACATCTCAGGTAACAGAATCATCACGCCGGGGGGCTCGATGAGAAGGCTGGCGGCGGTGCCCGCTTACGTTCCACGCCACAAGGTGCGCGACATCCGTTCGGCACACGATCGCAAGCCCTCTCACGAGACCAAAGTGGTCCACCTGCAGGCCTACACCGGTCGCAACGTGATCCGTTTTCCCCGCCCGGGCGGACCGACCAACGCCGCCTGACCGGCGTCCCCGCCTCTCCGGCCGACATCCGGATTAACGCCGGCCGAAGAATGACCGTCCATCCGGAAACCTCCTCTGTTCCCGGGATCGCGCTTCGTAGGGTGAAGTCGATCTTGCCGGCGACATTCTCAGGGAGCAGGGGTGGACGGGTTCTTCGTCGACTACGGCGGAGTGGGCGACCTCCGGAAAGACCTGTCGGAGCTGCGGCCCGCCGCGGACGCGTTCTTCCGCGACCTCGGCGAGCTGCACCCGCATCCGTCGGAGTTCCCCGAGGCCGCCGGCGACTCCATGACGAGGATGTCGAAACACTCGGCCGAGGCCGTGACGACGGCGGGACTGCTGCGCACCGAGCACGACGAGACGACCCAGAAGGTGCACACCGCGAGCCGCAGGTACGCCGAGGCCGAGGACGCCGGCATCGCCGCCGCCTCGGCCGTCGCGGTGGACCACGACGCCGCGGACCGGCCCAAGCTCAGCCTGTGGCCCCTGGCCAAGGGTTCGATCATGTCGGCCGGTACCGCGGTGGCCTCGACGGCCGGCGTCGCCCGCGCGGCGCGCCTCGGACGGACGTCGCTGGGCACGTTGCGGATGGCCGGCGGGCTGGCCACCGTGTTCAACCTGGCGGCGCTCACTCTCATCTGGCTGAACTACCGGGACGTGAAGGGGTGGGAGGAACGCGCCCTGGCCGCCGGCGAGCTGAAAGAGTCCGTCGGCGCGCACGCGGAGAGCCTCGGCGGGGCCGTCCGAAGGTCGGGCGACCATCTCCAGGGCGAGACGGGTGACGCCCTCCGGGCGTCCATGAACTCCCGCTCCGTCGCCTCGAACGGCGTGCTCGCCGACGCCGTCGGCGAGCTGTCCGGTTACTCCTCGGCGGCCGCCGAGGCGCAACGCAGGTTCAACGACCGCGTCAACATGGTGTCGAACGCCCTGATGCCGATCTCGATCACCGCCGCCTATCTGCTTCCGCCGCTCCAGGTGGCCGCTTCGTCGATCTGGCTGGGCTGTGTCCTGGTGTTCCGCAACGAACTGAAGAAGGAGTTCGAGGCGGCCGCCTCCCACCTCACCCGCACGGGCGAGCTGGTGGAACTGAACGACAGGCTGCGGCGCGGCGCCACGGGAAGGCCCTCCGCCGTCTCGGTGTGATCCCGCGCGGACGCCCCGCGGGCGGCGGGGCATCCGGCCTCCCTCACCGGGCGGCTCGTGCCGACCGCACCGTCAGGCCGGCCAGGGCGACAAGGACGGCGGCGATCAGCAGTGCCGTGAAGGTCCCGGATCCGCTTCCCCCCGCGACCAGGCCCATGACGGCCACGCCCAGCGTGGCACCCACCTGCCGGACGGCGTTGAGCAGACCCCCGGCCGTACCGGCGAGGCCGGGAGGGGCCGCGGCCACGACTCCGGCGGCCAGCGCCGGGAAGCAGCACGACAGGCCGAACCCCATGAGGGCCATGCCCACGAAGAGCGAGACACCGGCCCCCGCGTCGGCGCGCAGCGTGAACCCCGTGACCACCAGGCCCGCGACCAGCAGGATCAGTCCGGCCACGATCGGGGGGCGCGGCCCGTACCTCGCGACGACGCGCCCCGTCAGCAAGGCGTTGAACGTCATCGGGACCGTCAGCGGGAGGAAGGCCAGCCCCGCGGCCAGCGGCGAAAGGCGTCCCGCGCCCTGGAGGAGCAGGGTGATCACGAAGAGGGCGCCGGAGAAGGCGAAGTTCACGACGGCCCCGGTGGTGAGGCCCCATCCGGCGGCGTGCAGCAGGTTCCCCGGCAGGGCCGGGGCGTCGCTGCGGCGCTCCAGCCACACCAGGACGGCGAGCACCACCAGCGCGCCGGCCAGCGGCAGGACCGCGACCTGCGTGATCGCGTCGGCCAGCAGCGCGAGGAAGGCACAGGCGGCGATCTGGACGGGCCAGTCGATGCGGCCGCGGCCGGGAGGCGAGGTCGCCCCGCGGGCGACGACCATGCTGACGGCGGCGAGGACGGGGTTGATCAGGAAGACCGCGCGCCAGCCGTACAGCCCGGCGAGCAGGCCTCCGGCGAGCGGGCCGGCCGACAGGGCGGTGCCGCTGACGGCCGCCCACACGCCCATGGCCCGCGCCCGGGCCGCGGGCTCGGTGTAGAGCTGGGCGATCAACGCGAGCGATCCGGACAGGCACAGGGCCCCGGTGACCCCGAGCAGCGCCCGGAACACGACCAGGCTCCAGAGGTTCGGCGCGGCGGCGCAGAGCAGGGAGACCACGCCGAAACCGGCGACGCCGACGCGGAACACGCGGGCGGCACCGTACCGGTCGGCCACGGCGCCGCTGGTCAGCAGCGAGGCGGCGAAGGCGACGGTGTAGCCGTTCACCGCCCACTGCTGGCCCTCGAAGGACCCGCCGAGCGAGGTCCGCAGGTCGGGAAGGGCGACCGTGAGCACGGTCGTGTCGAGCAGGACGAGGAAGTAGGCGAGCGAGAGCCCGACGAGTGTTCTTGGTGAGGTCCGTGTGAGCACGCCGGACACTCTCCGGAAAACGCCCGGCCACCTCAACAGGCCCGGCCGCACACTGCGTTCGGGAAAACCGAACGCCTCTCCTGCCCGTCATACGGGAGAGCCGTATGCTCGACCGCGTGGAGCTTCGGCAGTTGCAAGGATTCGTCGCCGTCGCCGGGTGCGGCACGGTGACCGAGGGAGCCCACCTGCTCGGGCTCGCACCGGCCTCCGTCTCCGAGCAGATCCGCAGGCTGGAGGCCTCACTCGGCGTCAAGCTCTTCGAACGCACCCCGGCCGGGATGCGGCTCACCGAGCACGGCCACGCCCTGCTGCCCGAGGCGCGCGGCCTGCTCGACCACGCCGAAGCGGTGCGGCGGGCCGTCACCGGGCGCCTGCACGCGGTCCGCGTCGGAGCGCTCGAGACGCTCGTCGCCTCGCACCTGCCCGGCATCATGAAGCGGCTCGCGGCGCGCCGCCCGGAGATCGAACTGGACGTCCGCGCCCTGGCCCGGCGGCGGCTGCTGGGCGAGGTGGCGCGGGGTGGCCTCGACGCGGGGCTCCTGCTCGACACCGGCACCCGGATCGGCTCCCTCGGCTTCGAGACGCCTCCCGGCCTCGACTTCCTCGACGTCGGGGAGGTGCGCCTGGCCCTGGTGACCGCCCCAGGCGCCTCCGGCGAGACGCTGCTGGTCACCGAGACGGGCTGCTCCTTCCGCATGGCCGCCGAGCAGGTGTTCGGCGACCGTGTCGCGCACCGGGAGCTCTCGGGCGTGACCACCGTGCGCGCCTGGGCGCGTGAGGGACTGGGCATGGCGCTCCTGCCCGACTTCGCGGTGGCCGGCGACCTGGCCGAGGGCTCGCTGGTCGAGCTGGAGGTCGAGGCGCCCGCCCTGGCGCTGCGCCTGGTATGGCAGTCCGGCCGCGAGGAATCACTGCGCGAGGTGCTGTACGCGATGAGCGCCTGAGCCCGTCACCAGGAGGTCAGACCTGCCTCTGGCGGCGGTACAGGTTCGCCACGGTGACGACCGCGCAGGCGGCCAGGAGCCCGCCGGGGATCAGATAGATCAGCGTGGAGACGCCGAAGTCGAAGGGCGCCAGCCCGTCGAGGGTGCGCAGCACCACCACGCCGAACAGGCCCGCGTACCCGGCGACCGCCATGAGCACCAGCGCCAGCTGGCGGCGCGGGTGCACACCGGAGAACCCCAGCAGCCACGCCAGGACCATGAAGACCTGGATCGCGTGCATCGGGACGGCGTGGGCGAACTTCATCGCGCCCTCGGCGCCATAGGTGCTCATCGACCGGGTGAGAGGGGTGGCGCCGGTCTCCAGCAGCGACAGGCCGTGCACGATCATCCACGCGCCGACGAGCTGGGCGGCGAGCAACGCCACCAGCCCCGAACGGATCGCCCAGGCCATCGGCGAGGGCGCCGTCGTACGGACGAAGGCGGCCACCGTCACGACGGCGATGACCAGGACGGTGACGGCGATGGACACCCCTCCCCCCGTGAACAGGTCGTCGTCCAGGGAGGTCGCCGTGTTGAAGTGCGAAGGGACGCCTCGTGCATGCTGCAGCGTCACCCAGGCCACCTCCGCGGTCGTCGAGGCGCACAGCAGGCCCGACAGGACCCAGCCGGCCGGCCGCCGCGTGGGAAGGTAGGTGGCGATCCAGCCCAATGTGGCGGTGACCATCCCGAACGACAGACCGAAGGTCGTGGGCTTGCGCCACGACAGCGGTCCGGAAACCGAACCGCCGGCCACCGCCCATATGGCGGCGTGCACGAGCCCGGTCGCGATCAGGGCCGCTCCGACGAGGTACGCCAGGCGCTGGTATCCCTGGGCGTCGGCCCAGAACCCCTTCAGCGAGGCTCGCATGCCCTCGGACGGCGTCGAGGTCCCGGCCGTGGCGGGCGCGGGCCGCGGTGCGCGCCCGGATCGGGAGGGGATGAGATGGGTGATGGACATCGGAAGCCTCCAGAGAGTCGCGATGACGGTGAGGTGCCGGCCGGGAGGAGCGCTCCTGTGGGCCGGCCCCCAGAGGGAGGCGGGACCAGGAGCGGCCGTTTCCGATCCGTGTCCGGGCCTCCGGCCCCCGCGGTCGGAGGCCCGGACCAGGAGCGGCCGTTCCGTGCCGTATCCGGACGTCATGACGGTAGGCGGCTGCCCTCCGCGTCCGGATCCCCCGCGCTCACCAAACTCGGGCTCCCCCGTCACGGTGATCTGCGGGCGGCCTCCCTCTCACGGGGGAGGCCGGCCGTGCCGCGGGAACGGATACTGGGCGCATGCGATTACCTCGGCCGCCCGGCCTGGTGGCGTGGGCCACGGCTCACCCGCTGGTCGCCGACTCGCTGCTCGGCGGGCTGCTCGCGACCGTCTCACTGCTCGCGCTCGTCTTCCAGGCGCGTAGCGAGCATCTGCCGCCACCGGGTCTCCTCGCCGTGGCGCTCGTGCTGGTCGTCAACGTGCCGCTGGCCTGGCGGCGGCGCCACCCGTTCGGGGCGAACCTCGTGGCCGGCCTGGCGTCCGCGGTGTACGGGGCCACGCCGTTGCCCGACCTGGTGACGCCGGTGCCGCTGGGCGGCGCGGTCGCCCTGTACAGCATGGCCGCGTGGTGCGACCGCCGGAAGGCGGTGATCGTGGGCGTGACCACCGCCGTCGCCGTGGTTATCGTCTCCTGGGTCCCGCAGACCCAGAGCGACCTCGTCGACTTCTCCTTCACCGCGCTACTGCTCACCAGCGCGTGGGTGCTCGGCGACAGCGCCCGCATCCGCCGCTCGTACACCGCCGAACTGGAGGCCCGGGCGGCGTGGCTGGCGCGCCAGCAGGATTACGAGGCGCAGCGCGCGGTGACCGCGGAACGGGCCCGCATAGCACGAGAGCTGCACGACGTGGTCGCCCACCATGTCAGCATGATGGTGGTGCAGGCCGAGGCGGGCCCGGTGGTGGTGGAGCACGACGCGCCCGGCGCGGTGCGCACGTTCGACGCGATCGCCGGCATCGGACGGCAGGCCCTGGTGGAGATGCGCCGCTTGCTCGGGCTGCTGCGCGAGGAGTCGGGGCGGCACGAGACGGTTCTCGCGCCGCAACCCGGCGTGGCCCACCTCCCGGAGCTGGTCGAGCGGATCCGGCAGTCCGGGCTGAAGGCCACGCTGGACGTCGAGGGCGAGCCCGTCGCGCTGCCACCGGGAGTGGAGCTCGCGGTGTACCGGATCGTCCAGGAGGCGTTGACCAACGTGCTCAAGCACGCGGGCCGCGTGCGGGTGCGGGTACGGGTGCGCTACGGGGCGCGTGACATGCACCTCGAGATCAGCGACGACGGCGGCGGGACGGAACCGGCCCGTCCGGACGGCGTCACCGTCCGGACAGAGATGAACGACAGGCCGGGCCATGGTCTCGTCGGCATGCGGGAGAGGGTTCATCTGTTCGGTGGCGAACTGACCGCGGGGCCGGGCCCCGACGGAGGGTTCACCGTGGCCGTGCGGCTGCCGGTCGGTGGTGCGGGGTGAGTGTCCGGGTGGTGGTCGCCGACGACCACGAGCTGGTGAGGACGGGCTTTCGGATGATCCTGAACGCGCACCCGGACATCGAGGCCGTCGGCGAGGCCGCCGACGGCGCCGAGGCGGTCTCCGTCGCCCATCGGCTCAGGCCCGACGTGGTGCTGATGGACATCCGCATGCCGCGCATGGACGGGCTGGAGGCGACCCGCCGGCTCGCCGGGCCCGGCGTGGCATGCCCCGTGAAAGTGCTGATGCTGACCACTTTCGATCTCGACGACTACGTCTACGAGGCCCTGCGAGCCGGCGCCAGCGGCTTCCTGCTCAAGGACCTGCGCCGCGACGACCTGGTCAACGCCGTGCGGGTGGTGGCCGCGGGCGAGGCGCTCATCGCCCCCTCGATCACCAGGCGGCTGATCAGCGAGTTCGCCCGCCGTCCGCGCCCCCCGGCGAAGACGCCGCCCCCTCTGGACTCACTCACCGCGAGGGAGCGCGAGGTGCTGGTCCTGATGGCCAGAGGACAGTCCAACGCCGAGATCGCGGCCACCCTCGTGATCGGCGAGCAGACGGTGAAGACCCATGTCAGCAATGTCCTGGCGAAGCTGTTACTGCGCGACCGCGTCCACGCGGTGATACTCGCCTACGAGGTCGGGCTCGTCCGACCGGGGACGCCGTGACGCGGCCGTGGGCCGGACGTCCCGAGGCCGGCGCGGCATGCCGCCGGGAGGCGGGCCGGCCGCCCCCGGTCTCGAGATCCGACGCTGCCGCCCAACGGGCGGCTACGCCGGCGCGGCGGCGCGCCGGAGCGCCTCGGTGGTGAAGTGCTCGGGGTACGGCGAGCGGGCGAGCGCCTCGGCCACCGTCAGCTCGCCCGCCTGGACCGCCCGGCACAGCTCGGCCACCTCGGCGAGCTCGGCCCGCTGCCGGGTCACGTACGCGGCGTCCACCGGCTCCCCGTGACCGGGGACGACGGTGGCGGCGCCGAGCGCGAGCACCCGGTCGAGCGCGGAGGGCCACTGCGGCGGGAACGCGTCGCCGAACGAGGGCGGCGCCCCCTCCTCGACGAGGTCGCCGGCGAAGACCACCGCGGCGTCCGGCACGTGGACGACCAGGTCGTGGCCGGTGTGCCCGAGGCCGGGATGCGTCAGCCGTACGCGACGGCCGCCGAGGTCGAGGTCGGCGGTGTCCTCGACGAGGCGGTCCGGCAGCACGACGCGCGCGGCCGAGAGGCGCTCGGCCGCCTCCGGCCTGCCCTTCTCGCGGTAGTGGCCGGCCCACGTGGTCTTCTGGACCTCCCCGGTCTCGGCGAGATCGGCCCGGCAGGCGGGATGCGCCCACACCTCGCACTCGCCGAAGGCGGCGGTGCCGAAGCTGTGGTCGAAGTGGGCGTGGGTCAGCACGACCGACCAGGGAAGGTCCGTCAGCTCCCGTATCGCGGCCGCGAACTCGGCGCCCTGCGTCTCGTCGGCGCCGGTGTCGATCACCAGGCAGGACCGGTCGCCCGCCACCAGGCCCAGCGACAGGTCGAGCTCGGCATGACGCCGCACCCAGACCCGATCACCGGCCTCCACCCATCGGCCCACTGCCCACCCCCGACACGCGACGACGGCCCTCAGTGTAGTGATCGGCCTCCACCAGGACAGCTTCCCGCCGCACTACGGCGCCGGAACCACCTCTCCCCTTCACGGGAGAGGGGTGAGGAGGCGGTGGGGGGCGCGCATGGCGAGGCTGACGGGGTCGTCGCGTTCGAAGGTCAGGGCGGAGCCGGGGCGTACCTCGACCTCCTGGGGGGCGGGGTGGCGTCCGCAGGCCGTGCAGGCGCTGAATCGGTCGAGCGGGGCGTCGCAGGCGGCGTGGTGGAAGGTGCGCTGGGGCCCGGGGCCGCCCGCGTGCCGCTCCCCCCACTTGGCCAGGACGTACACCGCGGGCCACAGGTCGAGACCGCGCTCGGTCAGGACGTACTCGTCGCGCGGCGGTGAGTCCTGGTAGCGGCGCTTGTCCAGCAGCCCGGCCTCCACCAGTGTCTGGAGCCGCTGGGACAGCACGGCCCTCGGGATGTCGAGATGGGTGAGGAAGTCGCCGTAGCGACGGACGCCGTACAGCGCGTCACGCACCACCAGCAGGGTCCACCGCTCGCCGACCAGTTCGAGGGCTCGGGCGAGCGAGCACTCCTGTCCTTCGTAGTTCTTCCCCAGGGCCATGACCCCATATTAGTTCATTCACCGAACCTACCCGTGTTACTGTCGGTTCAGTCATTGAACCGACAGCGGAGGTCCCGCCATGTCCCTCGCCGCGCCCATCGCCCCACCACGCCTCCACGAGGCCGGCAGGACGCTCGCGGTGTCCTGCGCCGCTCCCCTGCTGGCCCTGACCAACTACACGGTCCCGATGGTCACGCTGCCCGAGACCGCACGGGCCCTCGGCGCCGGCCCGACCGGCCCCGCCTGGATCCTGAACTCCATCTCGCTCGGGCTCGCCGCGCTGCTGCTGGTCGCGGGAGGCCTCGCCGACGACCACGGCCGCAGGCGCACGTTCGTGGCCGGCATGGCCGCGCTCGCGGTGGCGGGCGTCGTCGCCGCCACGGCCGGGAACACCCTGGTCTTCGTCGTCGCCCGGCTCGTCCAGGGCGGCGCGAGCGCCGCGCTCATCGCGGCCAGCCTCGGCATCGTCGGGCACACCTTCCCCACCGGGCCCGAGCGCGTCCGGGCCACCGGGCTCTACGGCGCCATGATGGGACTCGGCATCGCGCTCGGCCCGCTCGTCTCGGGCGCGCTCGCCGCCGTCTCCAGCTGGCGCGGCGTCTACTGGACGATCTCGCTCGTCGCCGCCGCGCTGGCCCTCGCCGCGCCCCGGCTGCTCCCCGAGTCACGGGCCGCCGAGGCACGCCGCCGCGACGTCCCCGGCGTCGTCACCCTGAGCCTGGGCCTCGCGGCGCTGGTCGCCGGGGTGATCGAGGGACGCGCCGGGTGGGACAGGCCGGTCGTGCCGCCGGCCTTCGTCGCCGCGGTCGTGCTGCTCACGGCGTTCGTCCTGATCGAGAACCGCCGCAAGGAACCCCTGCTCGACATGCACCTGTTCCGCCGGCCGCTGTTCCTCGTCGCCACGGGCGGCGCCCTGGTCACCGGCGTCGCGGTGATCGGGCTGATGAGCTACCTGCCCACGGTCCTGCAGCTCACCCACGGGTTCTCACCGCTGGCCGGCGCGGGCCTGTTCAGCATCTGGTCGGGCCTGTCGTTCGTCACCGCCCTGCAGGCCCGGCGCTTCCTCCCGCACGCCAGGGCCCGGCTGGCGCTCGGCCTCGCGCTGTCGGGGGCGGGAGACCTCCTGCTGCTCGGGCTCGTCACCGGCTGGTCGTGGTGGAAGGTGATCACCGGGCTGGCCGTGGCGGGAGTCGGCAGCGGCCTCATCAACGCCTCCCTCGCCCACCTGGCGATCGAGAGCGTCCCGCACCACCGCGTGAGCATGGGCTCGGGGGCGAACAACACGGCCCGGTACGTCGGGTCGTCCCTCGGAGTGGCCGCGATGACCCTGCTCACCGGCGGGCAGGGCCTGGCGGGCGGCACGGACGTCGCCCTCGTCGCCTGCACGGCCCTGACCCTGCTGAGCGGCCTCGGAGTGCTGCTGGTGCGGCAGGGCCGCGCCTGACGGTCAGCGCGGCGCGGGAGCCGGATCGGGAAGCCTGCTCAGCACCGTGTTGTGCACGCGCTGGAAGATCATCGACGTCCGGAAGCCGACGATCTCCTTGCGCTTGCTCAGCCGGTCGAGCAGGAAGGCGTGCAGGTGATCGAGGTCCTGCGCCGACACGTGGAGCAGGAAGTCGTCGCCGCCCGACAGCACGAAGACGCTCAGCACCTCCGGCAGCTTGCTGACCGACTCCTCGAAGGCGTCGATGACGGCCCGGCTGAGCGGGCGCACCTGCACCGAGATCATCGCCTGCACACCCCGGTTGAGCGCGCCCAGGTTGATGTCGGCGTGGTAGCCGCGGATCACACCCCGCCGGGTGAGCGCGCGCACCCGTTCCAGGCAGGTCGAGGGGGCGACGCCGAGCCGCCGCGCCAGCTCGCGGTTGGACAGCCGAGCGTCTGCCTGGAGGAGACGGAGGATCTCCGAATCAAGTTCGTCCACGTACGGGATTCTGGCACGATTCCGGCCGGACGTTCGATGATCACGGGGGTTGAGCGTGCGAGTGACTAGGTTCGACGGCGTTCCCTGACCGATCGCCGTCCCCGTCCGCCCGGTGGACGGCCGCTGGAAGGACTCTCGATGAGCCTGCCGACGAAGCTGGTGCTGGTGGTCCGCGCCGGCCTCCCGCCGTCCCTCGCCGTGAACGCCGCCGCGGTGGTGGGCCTCAGCCTGGGGTCCCGGCTGCCGCACCTGCTGGCGGAGGACGGCAAGGACGCCTCCGGCGGGCTGCACGCCGGCCTCAACCCCCACCCCGTGCCGGTGCTGACCGCCTCCACCGAGGAGCTGGTCGCGCTGCACGCGAAGGCCTCCGCCGAGGACGGACTGGTGACCGTCGGATTCACCGAAGTGGCCCGGCGGGCCCGCGACTACCAGGACTACCTCGCCGACCTCGCCGTGACGCCGGGCGAGGAGATCGAGTACATCGCCCTCGGCCTCTTCGGCCCCCGCACCCGCGTCACCGCCCTCACCAAGCGCTTCCCCCTTCATGTCTGACATCTCCCGATCCGCGCGGCCCATGACGTACCACCCGTGCTCGGCGCCGGCGCCCGGCGACGGCGGGTCCACGGACCGCGCGTCCGGACCCCCTGATCAGGGCGGCGTCCGGGGCCACACGCTGGGCGTCGCCCAAGGCGCCGCGCTGCTCGTCGGGGCGGTGCTCGGGCCGGGGGTGCTGGTGCTGCCCCGGCTCGCGACCGCCTCGGCCGGTCCGGCGTCCGTGGTGGCCTGGGCGGGGCTCCTCGTGCTGAGCGTGCCGGTCGCGCTGACGTTCGCGGCGCTCGGCGCCCGGTTCCCCGGCGGCGGCGGGGTCGCGGCGTTCACCGCCCGGGCGTTCGGACGGCGGGCCTCCGCGGTCGCCGGCTGGTGGTTCTACTTCTCGGTCCCGGCCGGCGTCCTCGCGGGCGCGCTCGTCGGCGCCGAATACGTCTCCACCGCCCTCGAGTCCGGGCCCGGCGGCACGTGGGCCGTGGCGGTCATCTTGCTGGCCGCGTCGTTCGGGGCGAACCACGCCGGGCTCCGCCTGTCCGGACGGCTGCAGCTCGTGCTCACCGGCCTGCTCGCGGCGCTGCTGGTCGTGGCCGTGCTCGCCGCCGCCCCGCACCTGCGCGCCGCGAACTTCACGCCGTTCACCCCGCACGGCTGGAGCGGCGTCGGCCACGCCGCCGGGGTGCTGTTCTTCGCGTTCGTCGGGTGGGAGGCGGCGAGCCACCTGTCGGGCGAGTTCGGCAGGCCCGCCCGGGACCTCCCCCGGGCCACCGTCCTCACCCTGGCCGTCGCCGGGACGCTCTACCTGGGCCTGGCCGTCACCACCGCGGGCGTCCTCGGCGGCCGCGCGGCCCTCTCGCCCGTGCCGCTGACCGAACTGCTCGAACGCGGCCTCGGCCCGGCCGCCCACCCGATCGCGGGTGTGGCGGCGATCTTCCTGTCCTTCGGCGCGGTCAACACGTACATCGCCGGAGCCGCCCGGCTCGGCGTGACCCTGGCCGAAGCGGGCGCGCTGCCGCGCCCCCTGGCGTCCTGGGCGAGGACGGGACGCGGCCTCGTGCTCCCCGCCGCGCTCACCGCTCTGACCATTGTGGTCACCGTGGTGTACTCGCTCGGCCTGGACACGCTGATGCGCACCACCTCGGCCTGCCTGGCCGCCGTCACCGCCGCGGGCTGCGCGGCGGCCACCCGGTTCCTCACCGGACGCAGACGGTGGACGGCGGTCGCGGCCACGGCGTTCACCCTGGTCGTCCTCGCCTCCTGCGGCGCCTACCTGGTGGTCCCGGCGATCATCGGCCTTCTCGCCACCGTCTCCCGCCGGACCCCCTCGCCCCCGCGCCACCCTCACAGCGCCACGACCAGGCTCACTTCCCAGGCCCGCCCGTAGACTCGCCGGCCGGGACGCAGACGGTGAGTGCGCCCGGTGCGACGCGGGCCTTCAGCTCGGTCGTCTCCTCGCGGTCGCCGCCGTCGAGCTCGTACATCAGCGGGGAGCCGAACCGCGCCGTGACCTTCCTGGCCCGGGTGATCCGGACGAACGGCGACTCGTCCGACCGCCCGGCGGTCATCCGGCCGAGCACGCGCGCCCACTGCACCGGGCCCTTGGCCGTGGAGACGCCGACCTCCAGCCAGCCGTCGTCGGGACGGGCGTCGTCGAACGCCTCGATACCGCCGGTGATCGTGCCGACGTTGCCGAGGAGCAGGCAGCTCGCGTCGCCCTCGAACCACGTGGCGCCGTCCACCTTGACCTCCATCGGGACCAGCGGCCCGCCGACGTGCCGCACCGCCGCGCCGATGTAGGCGAGGCGGCCCAGCCGTCCCTTGGCCTCCCGGTCGGCGTCGGCGATCATCTGGGCCTCGAACCCGGCGCCGGCCATGACCGCGAAATGCTCGCCGTTCAGCACGCCCAGGTCCAGCTTCCTGCGCTCGCCGTGGAAGCCGAGGCGCACGGCCTCCTCCAGATCGGCCGGGACCCCCATCTCCGACGCGAAGAGGTTGGCCGTCCCGGCGGGCAGGATCGCCATCGGCACCCCCGACCCGGCGAGCACATCGGCGCAGCGCTGCACCATCCCGTCGCCGCCCCAGACGAACACCAGGTCGGCGCCTGCCTTCAACGCCTTGCGCACCTTCTTGGGCGCCTTCTTGCTCTTGGGCACCTCGTACCAGAGCAGTTCGCCGACATCCTGCTCGGTGATGAGCACACGGAGCCGGTCCAGCCCCGCGCCGAGCGTCTTCTTCTGATGAGCGATGACCGCGACCGTGGGAGACATGGCACCCGACTACCCACGAGCGCGGACTTCAACGCGGAGCCTCCGGGTACGGCAAGGGGGGAACCGAGCGGAGCCGGTTCCCCCCTTGGCGCTTCGGCCGCGTCCGGTCAGCCGGGATCAGGCGCCGGACGCGGTCGCACCCGCTTTCAGCTGCAGCCGCTGGTGCTGCCGCAGCCCTCGCAGACGTAGCAGCTGCCCGCCGGGCGCATCTTGGTGCCGCACGTCATGCACAGCGGCGCGTCGGCGGTACGGCCCTGGTGGCTCTCCAGCGCCGCCACCGCGCCGTTCGCCCCGGCCGGCGGAGCCTCGGCGGGGACGGCCGGCACGGCCGGCTTGTCGTCGGGCTTCTCCTCGATGGGGGCGGACTGGGCCAGGGCGGCGGTGTCGATGACCTCCTGCACCGCGGCCGGGTCCTCACCGCGCTGCTGCGCCGCCCGCTCGGCCGCCGAGAAGACGCCGAGGGCCGCCCGCTCGTCGTACGGCAGGTGGTCGAGCGCCAGCCGGCGGAAGATGTAGTCGACCACCGAGGCCGCCATGCGCACGTCCGGGTCGTCGGTCATGCCCGCCGGCTCGAAGCGCATGTTGACGAACTTGCTGACGTAGGTCTCCAGCGGGACGCCGTACTGCAGGCCGACCGAGATCGCGACCGAGAAGGCGTCCATCACGCCGGCGAGGGTCGAGCCCTGCTTGGACATCTTCAGGAAGACCTCGCCGAGACCGTCGTCCGGGTAGGACGAGGCGGTCATGTAGCCCTTGGCGCCGCCGACGGTGAAGCGGGTGGTGGTGCTCGGCCGCTGGTTCGGCAGGCGGCGGCGGGTCGGCCGCGGCACCTCGATGACCTGCACGACGGGCTCGGCGGCCTTCACCTCGGCCTTCTCGTCGGACTTCTTGGCGGCCGAGAGCGGCTGGCCGACCTTGCAGTTGTCGCGGTAGACCGCCAGGGCCTTCAGGCCGAGCTTCCAGCCCTCCATGTAGACCTGCTCGATGTCCTCCACTGTGGCGGACTCGGGCAGGTTGACGGTCTTGGAGATCGCGCCCGACAGGAACGGCTGGGTGGCCGCCATCATGCGGACGTGGCCCATGGGCGCGATCGCCCGTTCGCCCATGGCGCAGTCGAACACCTCGTAGTGCTCGGGCTTGAGCCCGGGGGCGTCCATGACGTGGCCGTGCTCGGAGATGAACTCGACGATGGCCTCGACCTGCTCGGGCTGGTAACCGAGCTTCACCAGGGCCCGCGGGATCGTCTGGTTGACGATCTGCATCGAGCCGCCGCCGACCAGCTTCTTGAACTTCACCAGCGCCAGGTCGGGCTCGATGCCGGTGGTGTCGCAGTCCATCATCAGGCCGATGGTGCCGGTCGGGGCGAGCAGCGACGCCTGGGCGTTGCGATAGCCGTTCTTCTCGCCCAGGCGCAGGCACTCCTGCCACTGCTTGGTGGCCTCGGCCAGGATCGGCTTGTCGAGGGCGTCCATCGGCCGCAGGGTGTCGTTGGCGGCGGCGTGCTTGCGCATGACCCGCTTGTGCGGCTCGGCGTTGCGCTTGTAGCCGTCGTACGGGCCCACGATCGCGGCCAGCTCGGCGCTGCGGCGGTAGGAGACGCCGGTCATCAGGCTGGTGATGGCGGCGGCGACGGCCCGGCCGCCCTCGGAGTCGTAGGCGTGGCCGGTGGCCATGAGCAGCGCGCCGAGGTTGGCGTACCCGATGCCGAGCTGACGGTAGGCGCGGGTGGTCTCGGCGATCTTCTGGGTCGGGAAGTCGGCGAAGGTGATCGAGATGTCCATCGCCGTGATGATCAGCTCGGTCAGCTTGACGAAGTTCTCGATGTCGAAGCTGTCGTCGTCGCGCAGGAACTTCAGCAGGTTGATGCTGGCCAGGTTGCAGGAGGAGTTGTCGAGGTGGACGTACTCCGAGCAAGGGTTGGAGGCGGTGATGCGGCCGGTCTCCGGGCAGGTGTGCCAGTCGTTGATGGTGTCGTCGTACTGCAGGCCCGGGTCGGCGCACTCCCAGGCGGCCTGCGCCATCTTGCGGAACAGCGTCTTGGCGTCGACCTCCTCGATCACCTCGCCGCTGAGCCTGGCGCGCAGCCCGAACCGCCCGCCCGCCTCGACCGCGCGCATGAACTCGTCGGAGACGCGGACGGAGTTGTTGGCGTTCTGGTACTGGACGGAGACGATGTCCTTGCCGCCGAGGTCCATGTCGAAGCCGGCGTCGCGAAGGGCGCGGATCTTGTCCTCTTCGCGGGCCTTGGTCTCGATGAACTCCTCGATGTCGGGGTGGTCGACGTCCAGGACGACCATCTTGGCCGCGCGCCGGGTGGCGCCGCCCGACTTGATCGTGCCCGCGGAGGCGTCGGCGCCGCGCATGAACGACACCGGGCCGCTCGCCGTGCCGCCACTGGACAGCAGTTCCTTGCTGGAGCGGATGCGGGAGAGGTTGACACCCGAGCCGGAACCGCCCTTGAAGATCACACCCTCTTCCTTGTACCACTCGAGGATCGACTCCATCTGGTCGTCGACCGCGAGGATGAAGCAGGCGCTGACCTGCTGCGGCGAGGCGGTGCCCACGTTGAACCAGACCGGCGAGTTGAAGCTGAAGATCTGGTGGATCAAGGCGTGCTTCAGCTCGTGGTCGAAGATCTCGGCGTCCTCGTCGGAGGCGAAGTAGCCGTGCTCGACGCCGGTGCGGGTGTAGACCCCGACGACACGGTCGACGAGCTGCTTCAGACTGGTCTCACGCTGCGGCGTGCCCACGGCGCCGCGGAAGTACTTGGTGGTGACGATGTTGGCGGCGTTCACCGACCAGAAGTCGGGGAACTCCACGCCGCGCTGCTCGAAGTTGATCGAGCCGTCGCGCCAGTTCGTCATCACGACGTCACGGCTCTCCCAGCGCACCTGGTCATAAGGGTGAACGCCGGGCGTGGTGTGAATGCGCTTGATCTTCAAGCCCTTGGGGGACCGCTTACCCCCGCGCCCCACTGAACCACTCACCGTCTCCGTCATGATCTCCCCCTTCCGGGGCTCCCCTGGAGCCCTCGAGTCGGAAACACAGCGTCACGCCGCTCACATCCCCCCGGCGCAGGGGTCCAACGTGGTCGTCAACCTTCCAGCCTCCACCGGATCTCCGGTGGAGCGCCCGGCGGGTCAGCCTTCTTTGGCCGCCCGCGCCTCGCGCAGTTGCTGGATCTCCTCTTCGAAGTCGGCGAGCGTCTCGAAACCTCTGTAGACCGAGGCGAACCGTAGGTAGGCCACCTCGTCGAGCTCGCGCAGCGGCCCGAGGATCGCCAGGCCCACCTCGTGGGCCGCGATCTCGGCCGAGCCGGTGGCCCGGATGCTCTCCTCGACGCGCTGGCCGAGCTGGGCCAGCGAGTCCTCGCTGACCGGACGGCCCTGGCAGGCGCGCCGCACGCCGGCGATCACCTTGTCACGGGAGAACGCCTCGGTGACCCCGCTGCGTTTGCTCACCATCAGCAGCACCGTCTCCTGGGTGGTGAACCGGCGGCCGCATTCGGGACAGGTGCGCCGCCGCCGGATGGCGGCGCCGTCCTCCGTCGAGCGGCTGTCGATGACCCTCGTATCCGGATGACGGCAGAATGGGCAATGCACGTGTCGCCTCCTTTTTCTCGCCGTCCCCAGGAGTTACGCCCGACAGACCTCGAATCGCGGGCTTCCGGGGAGCGCCCGGCCCCTTGCGAAAGCCCCCTGTGTTTCCGCATTCCCCCGCTTTCCGGTCAAGACCGGTTAAACGTGAATAGGCTCGCGCACGCCCTGGAGATGACCCCAGCGCGTACACGGAAACACAACTTATGGTGAACCCACATCGGTGTAACTACTAGATGTTGTGGTCTAACCGTAGGAGTGCCGCCCCATGAACGCAAGTTGGCGCGGCCCCGCCGACGAAACCGCCCGTCCATCAGGGGGAACGGCGGGCACCCCGGCGTGTCGCGGCCCGCCGGGGCCGCCCCCACCCCCCGGCGGCCACCCGCGGCCGATCGACTTGGGAACCCACCCGGCATAAGATCGCAAAGTCGAACACGATATCGATCGAACTCCCGTACGATGGCGTTCACCGGGTGGCCGGAGAATTCCGAAAGTCTCGAACACCTGTTTGAGGATGATCTTCAACAGCGTTATTGTCGCTGTGTGCGACATGTGCGATACGGATCGGGAGCCGGCCGGGCGGGCGTGGTGTGACGGAGCGCCTCACGGGCGCGCGGCGAGGAGGAGCTATGAGCGAGCAGGACGAGATCGGCACGGTGGTCAGCGACCTTGCGGTGCGCAGGCGTGACTCCCTTGGTCTCACCCCCCGGCAACGCAAGATTCTCGAGGTGATCCGCGATTCGGTGCAGCAGCGCGGCTATCCGCCCTCCATGCGCGAGATCGGCGAGGCCGTCCAGCTGACGAGCACCTCCAGCGTGTCCCACCAGTTGACCGCCCTGCAGCGCAAGGGTTACCTCCGGCGCGACCCGCACCGGCCGCGCGCTCTGGAGGTCCGCCTGCCCGGTGAGCCCGCCCTGTGGGTCGACCCGGTGGCCGCGGCCGACGGCGAGGAGGAGACGCTGGTGACCCGCCCCACGGCCGCGTTCGTCCCCCTGGTGGGCCGCATCGCCGCCGGTGGGCCCATCCTGGCCGAGGAGCGCGTCGAAGACGTCTTCGCCCTCCCCAAGCAGCTCGTCGGCGAGGGCACGCTGTTCCTGCTCCAGGTGGCCGGTGACTCCATGATCGACGTCGCGATCGCCGACGGCGACTGGGTGGTGGTGCGCCAGCAGCCGGTGGCCGACAACGGCGACATCGTCGCGGCCATGATCGACGGCGAGGCCACAGTGAAGACCTTCAAGCGCAAGGACGGCCACGTCTGGCTGGTGCCGCACAACGCCAACTACGACCCGATCCCCGGTGACGAGGCCACCGTCCTGGGCAAGGTCGTGGCGGTCCTCCGCAAGCTCTGACCTTCTCGCCGCTCCCCGCCCGGCCGCCCGGCCCCCACTTCTCGGTGGGCGCCGGGCGGCCGTCGCTTTCGCGGCTCTCGCCTCATGCGAGCGCCACGGCACGGACCCACCGGTGCGGCGGGCCCGTACGGCCGTGGCGGCTCAGGGGACGATGTTGACCAGCTTGGGCGCCCGCACGATCACCTTGCGCGGCTCCCCGTCGAGGTAGGCCCGCACCTTGTCCGAGGCCAGCGCCAGCTCCGACAGCTCCGCCTCGGAGATCGACGGCGAGACCTCCAGGCGGTCCCTGACCTTGCCCGCCACCTGCACCACGCAGGTGACCGACTCCTGCACCAGCAGCGCGGGGTCGGCGCTCGGCCAGCCGGCGCGCGCGATGCTCGGCCCATGCCCGAGGCGCTCCCAGCCCTCCTCGGCGGCGTACGGCGCGACCAGCGACAGCATGACCGCCAGCGTCTCGGCGGCCTCCCGCACGGCCGGGTCGGCCGCTCCGGGGCCGGAGTCGATGGCCTTGCGCGCGGCCGAGGTCAGCTCCATCATGCGGGCGACGGCCACGTTGAAGCGGTAGGCCTCGACCAGCCGGGTCACCTCGTCGATGGTGCGGTGGGTGACCTTGCGCAGCTCCAGGTCGCCGGAGGAGAAGTCGATGCCGGGCGCCGAGGCGGCGCCGGCCTCCACCATCACCCGGAACGCCCGGGCCAGGAACTTCTGCGAGGCGGCGGGCGAGACGTCGGCCCAGTCGATGTCGTCCTCGGGCGGGCCGGCGAACACCATGGTCAGGCGCACCGCGTCGACGCCGAACGCGTCGATCTGCTGCCCCAGGTCGACGCCGTTGCCGAGAGACTTCGACATGGCCTTGCCCTGGTTGATCACCTGGCCCTGGTTCAGCAGGCGCAGGAACGGCTCGGTGAAGCCGACCATGCCCATGTCGTACAGGACCTTGGTGAAGAACCGGGAGTACATCAGGTGCAGCACGGCGTGCTCGACACCGCCGACGTACTGGTCGATCGGGCCCCACCGCTTGACCTGCTCGACGTCGAACGGCGCGTCCTCCAGCCGCGGCGAGCAGTACCGCAGGAAGTACCACGAGGAGTCGACGAAGGTGTCCATCGTGTCGGTGTCACGCTGGGCGGGACCACCGCACTTGGGGCAGGCGACGTTGACCCACTCGGTGGCGCTCGCCAGCGGTGAGACGCCCTTGGGGGCCAGCGCCTCGCCGCGCAGGTCGGGCAGGGTCACCGGCAGCTGGTCGTCGGGGACCGGCACCTCGCCGCAGTCCACGCAGTGGATGATCGGGATCGGCGTGCCCCAGAAGCGCTGACGGGACAGCAGCCAGTCGCGCAGGCGGAAGTTCACCGCCGCCTCGCCCGTGCCGCGCTCACGCAGGATCTCGGTGATCCGCGCGATGGCCTCGGCCTTCGACAGCCCGTCGAGCGGCCCGGAGTTGACCAGAGTGCCCTCGCCCGGCGTGGCGACGCCGGTCTCGCCGGGGTCGGCCAGCCCGGTGTGGACGACCACGCGCACGGGCAGCCCGAACTTCATCGCGAAGTCGAGGTCGCGCTGGTCGTGGGCGGGCACCGCCATGATCGCGCCATGGCCGTAGTCGGACAGGACATAATCGGCCGCCCAGACCGGGATGCGCTCGCCGTTGACCGGGTTGATCGCGTGGACGCCCAGGAAGACGCCGGTCTTCTCCTTGTCGGTCGACAGGCGCTCGATGTCACTGAGCTTGGCCACCTCGGCGCGGTAGGCCTCCAGAGCGGACAGCTGCCCGGGGGCGCAGATCTCCTCCGCCAGCGGCGCGTCGGCCGCCACGACGAAGAACGTGGCGCCGTACAGGGTGTCGGGGCGGGTGGTGTACACCGTGACCGGCTCGTCACGGCCCTCGATCCGGAACTTGACGTCGGCGCCCTCGGAACGGCCGATCCAGTTGCGCTGCATGGTCAGCACGCGCTCGGGCCAGCCGCCCTCCAGCTGGGCCATGTCGTCCAGCAGACGGTCGGCGTAGTCAGTGATCTTGAAGTACCACTGGGTCAGCTCGCGCCTGACGACCTCGGCGCCGCACCGCTCGCAGTGGCCGGCCACGACCTGCTCGTTGGCCAGCACGGTCTGGTCGTTGGGACACCAGTTGACCAGGCCGCCCTTGCGGTAGGCCAGGCCGCGCTCGAAGAAGCGGTTGAACAGCCACTGGTTCCAGCGGTAGTACTCCGGGTCACTGGTGTGCAGACGGCGCGACCAGTCAAAGGAGATGCCGTACCTCTTGAACGAGGTGGCCTGGGTGTCGATGTTGGCGTAGGTCCACTCGGCGGGGTGGGCGTTGCGCTTGATCGCGGCGTTCTCGGCGGGCAGGCCGAAGGAGTCCCAGCCGATGGGGTGCAGGACGTTGTAGCCACGCTGGAACCAGTAGCGGGCGACGACGTCGCCGATCGCGAACACCTCGCCGTGACCCATGTGGAGGTCACCGGAGGGGTAGGGGAACATGTCGAGCATGTACTTGCGGGGACGCTCGTCGCCGGCGTCCTCACTGGCCCGGAAGGGGTCGATCTCGTCCCACCGCTGCTGCCACTTGGCCTGCAGCGCCTGTGGATCGTACTGCTCGTCGCTCACGGTCATGTCCCTCGGTTTGACTCAGCGCGGATGGCTCGGACCAATAAAGAAACCCCCCGTGTCCACGAGGGGCAGCCGCATCGACCCGGTGTCTCAGCTCGGTCGACGCGGCCCGCTAAGGAGCAGGGTCCTGCCACGCATAGCTCAAGGGTAGCGCAGCGAGCAAACGGACTTCATATCGTTCTGGTGCCACCCCTGGTGGACTCAGGGAATCGGTCCTTCGGTCACACGATGGTGATAGATCCGTTGTGACCTCATATGTCCCTTTAGTTTACCCTTTTTGCCGTGGTGAACTCGTATGAGCCGGGGCGTGGCCCGGAATTGCCGGAGGCCGGCCTGCCGATGCAGGATCCGCCGACCGATCCCACCGGCCTTCAGTTCCGAGGGGCATTCTCCGATTCTGCTGCGGACACCCCCGCTTCACATGAGATCATGCCGAGCACCCCCAATCCAGGCATGATGTCGGGAGGTTCGCCAGCGATGGCTCCTGAGCACGCCAGCCAGCCCACGCGCCCCCCGGCATGGCCGGAGGCTCCCCCCGCGTGGCCCGAGATGCCTCCCCAGCAGCCGTCCTCGACCTCGGTGTTCGACCCGCCGCCCTCCCGCGGCCAGGCTTCCCGGCAGGGCGCGCCGTCCGCCGGACCTGACGGCTCCGCCCCGTCCTCGTTCTCCGCGGGCCCCTACGGCCCCCAGCCGACCGGCCCCCAGGCGTACTCGCCATCCCCAACGGGCCCGCAGCAGTACACGCCCTCCGGCACCGGCCCGCAGTCCTACACGCCCACGGGGAGCGGACCCCACTCCTCCACGTCCCCCGGGGCCGGACCTCAGCCCTCCACACCGTCCGGCGCGGGCCCCCAGTCGTACACGCCGTCCGGCGCGGGCCCCCAGTCGTACACGCCGTCCGGCACGGGCCCCCAGTCGTACACGCCGTCCGGCACGGGCCCCCAGTCGTACACGCCGTCCGGCACGGGCCCCCAGTCGTACGCCCCCAACGGGAGCGGGCGCGAGGAGTACGCCCCGCAGCGCGGCGGGCGCGAGGAGTACGCTCCCCCGGCCGCCGGGCCGTCCGGGCGGGACACCGGCCAGTCGCCGTACCTGACCGACGCGACGGGACAGTTCTTCGCGGCCGACGCCGGTCCCACCCCCGCACCCTCCTACATCCCGCCCGGCACCGAGACCACCATCCGGGTGCCCGGAGGGCTCACCCCCGAGATGCTGGCGCAGCAGCTCCAAGGCATGCCGGACGCCTACGGCGCCGCCTCCGCCCACGCCGCTCCCGCCCAGACCAGGGGAAACGCCCGCCCCGAGGCGGACCCGAGGACCGCACCCCATCAGCAGAGCGGGGCACACGCGCCCGGCGGGGCGTCGTACGCGCCCGGCGCGGCCCAGCCGCCCGGCGCCGGGCACGCGCCCGGCGGAGTCCACGGGCCCGGCGGCGCGCCCGACGGAGGGTACGGGCCCGGCGGAGGGTACGCGCAGCAGCCCGGCGCGCCGTCGCACGCCGCGCACTCCAACGACCCGGACGACCCCTTCTACAAGCCGTTCGTGACCGCCGGTCAGATCAGCGGCCCCAAGACCCCGCCGCCGGAACGGCAGCAGGAGCTCTGGAACACCGTCTTCGGCGACAACTACGAGGCGATCGGCGACGACGGCGACGAGCCCACGTCCGGCAAGCGGGTGTGGCTGCTCGCGCTCGTCGTCTCCGTGGTGGTCGCCCTGGTGGCGGGCCTGCTGTGGGCGTTCCTCGCCGGGCCCCTGCGCTCCACCTCCGTGGAGAAGACCGGCGCCTCCAGCGCGGAAGGCGGCTCCGGCAAGGGTTCGCCGAAGGCGTCCTCGGGCAAGTCGGGCACCGGTACGACCAAGCCGCAGTCGCTGCGCAAGCTCCCGAAGTACCCCGGCACCGCCTCTCCCCGCGTCGGGCCCCTGACCGACCAGGCGTCCGGCATCACCATCGCCAAGCTGGGCGGGCCGTGGCGCGTCGACACGCGCGCCCAGCACATCCAGGCGACCTATGGCTTCGCGACCCGGCAGTACGTCGCGGCGGGCACCGACTCGGGAGGCACGCCGCGGTTCGCGCAGGTGATGACCGGGCCGCTGGCGAAGAACCTCGCCGCCAAGTACTCGGCGTCCAAGCCGGACGATCTCGCCCCCGCGATCAGCGCCGTGGCCTTCGCCGCGCGCAACAAGTTCTTCCCACAGGGGAACAAGATCGCGAAGACGGCCGAGCAGCGGGTGTCCGCGGGCGGCCGCCCGGCGCGCCTGGTGGCCTACCAGATCATGGCGGGCGACTCGAAGACGACGGTCGTGGTCGCGGCGGTGAGCACCGGCACCGACCTGCCGGCCATCGTCTACATGTCGGTCCCCGACAGCAAGAAGGACCTGCTGCCGGACATCAACACCATCTTCTCCTCGATCCGCCCCGTCGCCGGCTGAAGAACCCCCCGGCCCCCTCCTTTCCTCTCCTCTTCGCTGAGAGCCGCTGTCAGCGGCTGTGCGCCCGCTGACAGCGGCGTGCGGCACCGTACAGCCTGTCCCGCGAACTCAGGGGAGGCTTGGTGTCATACGCCATCCAGGTACAGGGCCTGGTCAAACGATTCGGTGGTACGACCGCGCTGGCGGGCGTCGACTTCGAGGCGCGCGCCGGAACGGTGCTCGGGCTGCTCGGGCCCAACGGCGCGGGGAAGACCACCGCGGTCCGGATTCTCGCGACCCTGCTGCGGCCCGACGAGGGACGCGCCACGGTCGGCGGGTACGACACGGTGCGCGACGCGGCCCGGGTACGGGACCTCATCGCTCTGACCGGGCAGTACGCCTCCGTCGACGATGAGATGAGCGGCACGCACAACCTCGTCCTCATCGGCCGGCTGCTCGGTCTGTCGCGGGCCGGGGCGAGGCAGCGGGCCCGCGAGCTGCTCGAACGGTTCGACGTGCCCGGGGACAGGCTCGCCGGCACGTACTCCGGCGGCATGAGACGCCGTCTCGACCTCGCCGCCGGCCTCGTCGGCCGGCCCGAGGTCCTCTACCTCGACGAGCCCACGACCGGGCTCGACCCGCGCAGCCGCGGAGACGTCTGGGCCATGGTGCGGGACATGGTCGCCGAAGGGACGACCGTGCTCCTGACCACCCAGTACCTCGACGAGGCCGAACACCTGGCCGACGAGATCACGGTGATCGACCACGGCAGGGTCGTGGCCGACGGCACCCCGGACACCCTCAGGGCACAGATCGGCGGGCAGACGCTGGAGCTCCGGCCGTCCGAGCAGGCCGACCTCGGCGTGGTCACCGCCATCCTCACCGACCTGACCGGCCAGGTGCCCGAATGGGATCGGGACTCCGGCCGTCTCACGGTGGCGGCGCCGGACTCCGGCCTGCTGGCGGCACTGGTGCGGCGCCTGGAGGAGGCGAACGTGACGGTGCGCGAACTCGCATTGAGGATGCCCAGCCTGGACGAGGTCTTCCTCGCCCTGACCGGCCATCGCACCACCCCGCCCCCCGAACCGACGAAAGAAACCTGACGTGCCCAGCCACACCCCCAAACATCACCCCAACCAGCCACACCCCCCCTCCTCGGAACCAGCCGCCTCAACCACCCGCCCCCGAAAGAGATCCGACGTACCCCGGCACACACCACACGTCACGACAACCAACCAGGCCACCCCTATTCGAAACCAACCGCCCCAATCACCCTCAGCCCGAAAGAGACCTGACGCGCCCAGGCACACCGGACATCACCACGATCGGCCACACGGCACCCCGTCCCCCCAATCAGCCACCCCCACCGCCCCGCCCCGCCCCGCCCCGCCCCGAAAGACACCTACCGTGCCCAGGAACACACCGGACATCAGCACAAGCGGCCACCACGCCCCTCTTCGGAACCAGCCACCCCTACCCGGAAAGAGACTGACGCGCCCAGGCACACACCAGAGGTCACTACAAGCAGCCATGCCACCCCCTCCCTCCGACCAGTCACCCCTGCCACCCCCAGCCCGAAAGAGACCTGACGTGCCCAGTCAGACACCGGACATAGTTACGACCGAGCGCCGTGTCACTTCCGCCCCTGGCCGTCGATCCGGAGGACTCGGCGCAGGGCCGCGGCACGCTCTGACCCTCACCTGGCGGAGCCTGCTGAAGGTCCGCAACAATCCCGAGCAGCTTCTCGACGTCGTCATCCAGCCGGTTCTCTTCGTGGTGCTCTTCGTGTTCGTCTTCGGCGGGGCGGTCGCCGGAGACTGGCACACCTACCTGCGGTTCCTGCTGCCAGGGCTCATGGTGCAACAGGTGTTGTTCGCCACAATGAGCATCGGCGTCATGTTGAGCACCGACATCACCAAGGGCATCGTCGACCGGTTCCGCAGCCTCCCGATCGCGCGCTCGGCACCGCTCGTCGGCGCGGTGCTCGGGGACGCCGCGAGGTACATGATCTCGATGGTCGTGCTTCTCGCCTTCGGTGGTCTCCTGGGGTTCCGGTTCGAGACCGGCCTTCTGCCCGCGCTGGCCGCCTGTGCGCTCGTGCTCGCCTTCGCGCTCGCGCTGTGCTGGATCCCCGCGTTCGTGGGGCTGCTCGTCAAGAACCCGCAGAGCGTCTCGGGCATCGGCTTCGTGGTGCTGTTCCCGCTCACGATCGTCAGCAACGTGTTCGCCGAGGCGAGCACGATGCCGGGATGGCTGCGCGCGTGGGTGCGGGTCAATCCGGTCTCACAGGTCGTGGACGCGGCCCGAGGCCTGATGCTGGGCGGCCCCGTCGCCGTGCCCCTGCTCGCCACGGCGGTGTGGGGAGCGTGCATCCTGGCGATCTTCGTCCCGCTCACCGTCCGCGCCTACATCCGCCACACCTGACCCGTCCCCGGTTCACGAACGTAAGAAGGCGATCGCCTCCTCTCGGGACATCCGTGCCCCCCGTTCGTAGGCGTGCTGGTACGCCTCCCGTCCCAGGGCCACCCGGACCTTGGCCGTGAGCTCGGTGACCTCGGGCTGGCCGAGGTCGGGGACGCCTCGCAGCGCCGTGGCGACCCCCAGCAGCAGCGCCGCGCGGGAGGGAGAGGGAGAGGGAGGCCGGGACATCGTGAGGGCTGCTGTGCCCTCAGCGGCGCCGGCGATCACTGGAGGGTCGGGGTCGCGGGCTCCGAGTTCGACCGCCTGGGCGAAGAACGTCCGCGCCCGCTCGACGTCACCGCTCGCCAGCTGCGTCCAGCCCATGCCGATGAGGATCAGCCCGCGCAGGCGTTCGGGAAGGGTCTCGGCGTGCGCGTCGAAGTGGGCCAGTGCCAGCTCGTAATGGCGGCGGGAGCCGGGCAGGTCGCCCCGGCGCCGGGTGAGCTCGCCGAGTCCGCAGCGCACGAGGACGAGGTTCTCTCCGAAGCAGCGCCCCGACGACAACGCCCGGGTGAGCTCGTCCAGCCCGGCTCCCAGGTCGCCGTGCCGGCCCCGCTCGACACCCCTGCGGATGAGCACCGTGAGCGACTCGGCCGGAGCCCTGAGCTCGTCGGCCGCGTCGATGGCCTCGGTGCACGCGGCGATCGCACCCGAGTGATCACCACGCAGACCACGTGCCTCGGCGAGCGCGCTGAGGGTCGTGAGCAACCCCCAGCGGTCGCCGATCTCGCGGAAGGCCTGCAGAGCCCGTGCGAGATGGCCTTCGACGTGCGCCCCCTCGCCGGTCTGCTCCATCACGAAGGCGCGCATGAGCAGGACGACGGCCCTGGCCCAGGGATCGGGGTGGCCGGCGTCCCGGTCGAGCACCTGCAGCGCCCGCGCGTGGTCGCCTGACACCATCGCCGCCCCTGATTCGAGAAGGATCATCACCGGATGGGCGGACGCGGCCTCGTCGGAACGGCGGATCAGCGCGGCTTGGGTGACGATGTCAGAGTCGCGCCCTCCGTTGACCGTGGTCATCAGGGCGTGGAAGGCACGGGCGACGGCTCTGGCCGCGGGAGCCGTCGCGCCGGGCAAGGCCAGCGTCTGGGCGATCCACGTCGTGCTCTCGACCTGATGACCCCGCAGGGTCCAGAACCAGGCGAGCGCGGCGGCGAAGCGGACGGCCGTCTCGGCGTCCTGAACGCCGACGGCATGGCGCAGTGCGGCCAGGAGGTTGTCGTGCTCGCTGCTCAGTCGTACGACCCAGGGCACCTGCCCGGCCGTACGCAGCCGGGGCTCGGCCTCCTCGGCGAGGCGCAGGAAGTGGCGGGCATGCCGCGACTTCATGAAGTCGGCCTCCCCCGCCTCCGCCAGCCGTTCGGCGGCATACACCCGCACGGTCTCGAGCATGCGGTATCGCACGGTCTCCCCCAGGGGCTCACCCCACGGCTGGAAGGGCGACCCGTGGAGCACCTCGTGGCCTGACAGCCCCTCCACGGGCTCGCGGACCGGTTCGAGGAGGGACTTGTCGACCAGACCGGCGAGCAGGTGGAGGACCTCGGCCGCCGCCAGGCCGTCTCCCGCGCACACTTCTTCGGCGGATTCGGGTGTCACGCCGCCGGGGAACACCGAGAGCCTGCGGGCGAGGATCTGCTCGGGCTCGCTGAGAAGGCGCCAGCTCCACTCGATGACCGCGCTCAAGGTTCTGTGCCGGGCCGAAGCCGTCCGGCTTCCAGCGGCCAGCAGGCGGAACCTGTCGCCGAGCCGGGCCGCGATCTGAGGCACCGCGAGGGAACGCACACGAGCCGCGGCCAGCTCGATCGCGAGGGGAAGCCCGTCGAGATGGCGGCAGATCTCCACCACGGCGGCCACGTTCGTCTCGTCGACCGTGAATCCGGGACGCACGGCCTTGGCACGGTCGGCGAACAACCGCACGGCGGGGCTGGCCAGCGCCCTCGCGAGGCCGTGGCCGTCCTCGGAGGAGGCGGGACTGACCAACCTCCCGACGAGCCCGTGACCCTCCTCCAAGGAGGCCGGACTGACCAACCTCCCGGCGAGCCCGTGACCGTCCTCGGAGGAGGCGGGGCCGGCAAGCCTCCCCGCAAGCCCCGGACCGTCCTCCGAGGAGGCGGGGCCGGCAAGCCTCCCCGCAAGCCCCGGACCGTCCCCCGAGGACGCGGGGCCGGCAAGCCTCCCGGCGAGCCCGTGACCGTCCTCCGAGGAGAGGGACGGCGCCGCGGGAAGGTGATCGTCGGAGAGTGCCGCACCCGTCGGGGGGTGGGGCCATGGTGGCGGCAGCCGGAGCGGAGCGGTGGGCCAGAGCGTCTCTCCGGGGACACCGAGAGGCTCCCGGCTGGTGGCGAGGATACGGACGCCGGGGCACGCGGCCGTCAACCTGTCGGCCAGCGTCGCAGCGGCATCGATCACGTGTTCACAATTGTCGAGCAGGATGAGGAGCCGCAGGTCGCCGAGCGCGGCGGTCAGCCGGTCGATCGCGCCCGCCGGCGCCGGCCCCGTTTCGAGCAGCGCCATCTCGCGGATGCCGAGGGCCGTGAGCACGGCCTCCGGCACGTCGGCCGGCTCGCGCACCGGGGCGAGCTCGACCGGCCACACGCCGTCCGGCGCGAGGTCGCGCCGCCACACGCCCTCGGGCAGGAGCTCGGCCGAGCGGGCCACGACCTCCTCGGCCAGCCTCGTCTTGCCGACCCCGCCCGGCCCCACCAGCGTGACCAGCCTCGTGCTCTGGAGCAGGCCCGCGATCTGGCGCACCTCCGTGTCTCTGCCGAGGAAGCTCGTCAGATGCAGCCGCAGCCTCGCCGGGCGCCGGCCGGTGCCGAGCCCCTGATCGGTCGCCTCGGCCGTGGGTGGCCGGTGGCGCGTCGTCTGAGCCGGCGGGGAGAGCGTGCCCACTCCTGGCGAGCGGAGCAAGGGGCTCTGGGCGGATGAGGGGAGCAGGGCGGGGTCGCCGCGCAGGACGGCGAGGTGGAGGGAGCCGAGCTCCGCGGACGGCTCGATGCCCAGCTCCGAGGCGAGAAGTCGCCGGGTGTGCTCGTAGGTGGCGAGGGCGTCGGCCTGGCGCCCGGTGCCCGCCAGGGCCCTCATCAGCTGACCTCGCAGCCGTTCGCGGAGCGGATGGACGCCGGCCAGGGACTCCAGCTCGGCGACGACCTCGGCGTGCCGGCCGAGCAGGAGGTCGGCCTCGAACCTCTCCTCCATGGCCGACAGCCTCATCTCCTCCAGGCGCGCGGCGGGAGCGACTGAGAACGGCACCTGGGCGGCGTCGGCCAGCGCCGGGCCACGCCAGAGCGCCAGCGCCTGACGCAAGGAAGCGGTGGCGCCCCCGTGGTCGCCGGCGGCCAGCCTGGATCGCCCCTCGGCAGCGAGGCGCTCGAACCGGTGGGCGTCGACCTCGCCGATCTCGAGGACGTACCCCCCTTGCCGGGAGCCGAGCACAGGGCCTTCGCCGCTGAGGCGCAAGGCGCGGCGCAGGCGGGAGACGAGCGACTGCAGCGCGTTGCCCGCGTCGCCGGGCGGCGACTCTCCCCACAGGCCGTCGACGAGGGCATCCACGGTGACGAGGCGCCGCGCGTCGAGCGCGAGCCGGACGAGCAGGGCGCGCACCATCGGACCGCCCACCTCCACCGGGCGGCCGTCATCGGTCACGACCTCCAGCGGGCCGAGGATGGCGACGTTCACGGTGTCAGGTTCCCAGAAAGCGCCCCGCCCCGCCGCCTCCGCGCCCCACCTGTGGACAACCAGGGCCGGAAGGCCGCGAGAACGCCTTGCCTGTGGATAACTCGGCGATGGAGGAACGGGAAAGGACGCCCCGCACACCGGTCGTCGGGTCACCGCCGTACGACGGCGCCGACATCCCCGCTCCGACCTCCCGCCGACGCGGCGCCGAAAATCCCCTCCCAACTGCCGAGGAGGGGCTGAAACACACCCAAACCGCCCGTTGGGCAGACCGGGACATAGCCATCTCGCTCGTCGGGCAGACCCGGACTCAGCCATCCTGCCCGCCGAGCAAACCCGGACAGCCATCTCGCTCGTCGGACAGACCCGGACACACCCATCCTGCCCGCCGAGCAAACCCGGACAGCCATCTCGCTCGTCGGGCAAACCCGGACACACCCATCCTGCCCACCGAGCAAACCCGGACAGCCACCCACCCCTCAAAGCACACCCTCGTAGGGCACAACCGGGCACGGCCACCCCTCCCGGCGAGCAGGGGGATCGCGGGGTCAGAAGGTGCAGGGGAGGTGTTTGATGCCGTTGATGAAGCTGGAGGACAGTCTCTGTGGCTCGCCTGAGGCCTCGATGGCGGGGACCCGGTGGAGGAGTTCGCGGAACATCACCGAGATCTCGCGCCGGGCCAGGTGGGCGCCGAGGCAGAAGTGCGGCCCGGGGCCGCCGAAGCCGACGTGCGGGTTGGGGTCTCGGGTGATGTCGAAGCGGTAGGGGTCCTCGAAGACGGTGGCGTCGCGGTTGGCCGACCAGTAGTAGAGGACCGTCTTGTCGCCCTTCTTGTACTGCATGCCGTTCAGTTCGAAGTCGCGGGTGACCTTGCGGCGCATGAAGTTGACGGGCGAGGCCAGCCGTACGATCTCCTCCACCGCCTTGGCCGAGTGGCCTTCGATGTCGGTCAGCCACCGGGCCTTCTCACCGGGGTTGGCGGTGAGCAGGAGCAGCCCCTGCGAGATGGCGTTGCGCGTGGTCTCGTTGCCGGCCACCACGAGCAGGATGAAGAACGACCCGAGCTCCTGCAGGGTGAGCCGCTCCCCGTCGATGTTGGCGTTGACCAGCGCCGAGATGAGGTCGCCGGTGGGGTGCTCGGACCGGTGGGCGGCGAGCTCCTGCACCAGCTGCTGCAGCTCCTGGGCGGCGGTGAGCAGCGCGGCGGCGACGCTGTCCATGTCGCCGGCGGGGACGTACTCGGGGTCGAACGAGCCGAGGATGACGTTCGAGCGGTCGAAGACGAACTTGTAGTCCCTCTCCGGGATGCCCATCATGTCGCAGATGATCTTCAGAGGCAGCTTCGCGGCCACCTCGGTGACGAAGTCGCAGCCGGGACCGGTCGCGAGCAGGTCGTCCACGATGCGCGCGGCGGCGGCCTGGACGTCCTCCTCGAACTTCTGG
This sequence comes from Sphaerisporangium fuscum, assembly GCF_018531465.1. Taxonomy (GTDB): domain Bacteria; phylum Actinomycetota; class Actinomycetes; order Streptosporangiales; family Streptosporangiaceae; genus Sphaerisporangium; species Sphaerisporangium fuscum. The sequence goes on along the minus strand of NZ_JAHDTF010000016.1, from coordinate 102,074 downwards.
ATCATCTTCGGCGTGAACGCCCGGGAGACGATCCTCCGCAGGCGCGCGTGCCGCGGGTCGTCCATGTTGATCATGGAGCCGAAGTACTCGGCGAACTCGGCGGGCATGTCCGAGATGTTGGTGGCGCCGCCCTCCCCGGAGCTGAACACTTCGGGGTTGCGGCTGATCTCCAGGACGTCCGCGTACTTGACGATCGCGTAGTAGCCGACGCCGTCCGGCGCGTAGGACACCTGCAGGGCGTCGAAGTGCACCGGGGTGTCACGCTCGCGCAGCAGCTCGAACGCCCGCTCCCGCTCCTCCATCGGGCGGGCCCAGAAATCCCAGTCGGACAGGTTGACCTGGTCGTAGGACGTGATCGGCTCGCGCTCCGCACTCATAGCTCCATGATCCAGAGCCACACTCACCTACGTCAAACCCACCGGAATCCATAAAACCGTCACAAAAGGGTCGAACTCACGACTCCAGCCAGCGCAGGATCAGATCGTCGACCTCCCGGGGCCGTTCGAGATGCAGGAAATGGCCGGCGTCCGCGACGTATTCGGCCCGCGACCCGGGCGGCAGGTGGGCCGTGACGTCCTTGGCCACCTCGGCACCGAGGCAGCCGTCGTCGAGGCCGTGGAGGTAGAGCAGCGGGCGCTCCCCCACGCGCCCCGCGGCCGCCTGCTCCTCCTCGTAACGGCCGGTGGGCGGGGTCGTGCCGAGCATCGCGCGGTAGTACCCGATCGCGGCGGCGAGGTTCGCCGGATCGCGCAGGCATTCCTTGACGTGGGCGACGTCGTCCTCGGCACGGTGGCCGGGCGACCAGTCGCGCCACAGCCCCTCGAAGAACCCCGGGGTGGACGCCGCGGCCTCGGCCAGCGGGGTCTGGAACAGGAAGATGTAGAACGACCGCCTGAGCTGTTCGTAGTCGAAGAAGCCCGCGAGCATCGACCCGACCGGCGGCAGGGCCATGGCCACCCCCGTGCGCCACCGGCCGGGCGCGAAGGAGGTCGCCCCGTAGACGGGGAGGGCGCCCCAGTCGTGCCCGATGATCACGGCGTCGCCGTCGCCGCCGAAGGCGTCGTGGAGGGCCACGGCGTCCGCGACCAGCGCGCCCGCCTCGTACGCCCCGTCGGCGGGCACCGCGGTCGGCGCGTACCCCCGCATGAAGGGCGCGACGGCGTGGTAGCCGCGCTCGGCGAGCTCGGGCAGCAGGTGGCGCCAGGTGTGCGCCGAGTCGGGGAACCCGTGCAGGCACAGCGCCAGCGGACCCGACCCCATCGAGAAGTAGGCGAACTCCACGCCGTTCGCCTCGATCGTCCTGATCTGTTCCATGGCCGCCCTCTACCGGGTCCGGTAGCTCATGTGCTTGACGCCGTTGATGAAGTTCGACAGCAGATAGTCGGGCTCGCCCACCGAGCGGATGCCCGGCAGGCGGGTGAACAGCTCGCGGAACATCACCGTCACCTCGCGCCTGGCCAGGTGGGCGCCGAGGCAGTAGTGCGGGCCCGGGCCGCCGAAGCCGACGTGGGGGTTCGGGCTGCGGGTGATGTCGAAGGCGTCGGGATCGGAGAAGACGGCCTCGTCGCGGTTGGCGGAGTTGTAGAAGAGCAGGACCTTGTCGCCCTTCTGATAGTGCTGGCCGTTCATCTCGTGGTCGCGGGTGACAGTACGGCGGAACTGGATCACCGGCGTGCAGTGCCGCACGATCTCCTCCACCGCGCCGGGGACGTGGGCGTCGAAGTCACCCAGGAGCAGCTCGCGCTGCTCGGGGTGGTCGGTGAACAGTTTCAGGCCGTGGGAGATGGCGTTTCGGGTGGTCTCGCTGCCCGCCACCACGAGCAGGATGAAGAACGAGCCGAGCTCCTGGGACGTCAGGTGCTCCTCGCCGTTCACCAGCATGCTCGTGAGGTCGCCCCTGGAGGCGCCCCGCCGCTCCCGGCCGAGGCTCTGGGCGAGGGCGCTGAGCTCGTGGCCCGCCCGCAGCAGTTTCACCAGGCCCCTGGCGACGTTCCACCGCGACATGTCCGGCCGGATGCCGGTGTACTCGATGTCGGCGTTGCCGAGGATGATGTTCGTCCGCCGCAGCACCATGTCGTGATGTTCCGGCGGGATCCCCATCATGTCGCAGATCACCTGGACCGGGAGGCGGGCGGCGATCTGGGCGACGAAATCGCCCGGCCCCTCGGCGATCGCCCGGTCGACGATCTCGCCCGCCGCCCGCGCGACGTCCTCCTCCATCTTCTTGAGGATCTTCGGGGTGAAGGCCCGCGAGACGATCCGCCTGAGCCGGGCGTGCCGGGGGTCGTCCATGTTGATCATGGAGCCGAAGTACACGGCCAGCCACCGCGGCATGTCGGGGATGCTGCTGGCCGTCGGCTCGCTGCTGAACACGTCGGCGTTACGGCTGGCCTCGGTCACGTCCGCGTGCCGGACCAGCGCGTAGAACCCCCGCCCGCCCGGCAGGAACGGGATCTTGCTCTCCGGCATGAAGACCGGGTGATCGAGCTCCCGCAGCCGCCTGAAGGCGTCGTGCCGCTGCCGCCGTGGCAGTCCCCAGAACGGGATGCCGGAGAGATCGATGTCCGTGACACTGACCGTCATGGGCGGCCCCACCTCCACAGTCAATCGTTCGAGGAAGTGACCACTTACGTCAAGAGGTCTTGATGAGGTCGGCCGCCTTTTCGGCGATCATGATGGTCGGGGCCTGGGTGTGCCCCCGATTGAGCATCGGCATCACCGAGGCGTCCACCACCCGCAGCCCCGGCACCCCGATGACCCGGAGCGAGGGGTCCACCACCGCGTCGTCGTCGATGCCCATCTTGCAGGTGCCCGCCGGGTGGTAGAGCGTCTCGCTGTGCCGCCGCACGAGCCGGTCGATCTCCTCGTCGTCGTCCACCTCCTCGTACGGCGCCATCGCCGCGCCCGCGTACGGCTTGAGCGCCGGCGCCTGCGACACCTCGCGGGCCTTCCTCAACCCGGCGATCATGCGCCGTATGTCGGCCTCGGCGGTCAGGTAGCAGGGGTCGATCACCACCTGGTCGCCGTCGAGGGTGACGCGTCCCCTGCTCTCGGGCTGGAGCAGGATGACGCCGACGGTGATGCCGTGCCCCGAGGGCGGGGTCATGCCGTGGTCGGCGAACGGCACGGGCGCGAACAGCAGCTCGATGTCGGGGGCGGGCTCGTCCGGGGTCGTCCGGATGAAGGCCACGGCCTCGCCCACGTTGGAGGTCAGCATCCCCTTGCGTCCCAGCAGGTAGCGGGCGATGTTGCCCACGGTCTCCGCCCGCGCGAGCGTGACGGGCTCGAGGCACTCCAGCAGGACGGCGGAGGCCAGGTGGTCCATGAGGTTGCGTCCCACCCCGGGCAGCTCGTGCCGGGGCTCCACTCCGGCGGCCCGCAGCTCGTCGGGGTCGCCGATCCCCGACAGCATCAGCAGCTGCGGCGACCCGATGGAGCCGGCCGAGAGGATCACCTCCTTGGCCGCGGTCACCCGGCGGCCGTCGCCGCACTCGACGCCCGTCGCCCGGCCGCCCTCGTCCAGCAGCACCCTGCGGACCTGCGCGTCGGTCCGCACGGTGAGGTTCGGGCGGGTCATGGCGGGCCGGAGGTAGGCGTCGGCGGCGCTCCACCGGTGCCCCCGGTCCTGGTTGACCGGCGTCTGGGAGCATCCCTCGTTCGAGGGGCCGTTGAGCTCCTCCAGCCTGGGGATCCCGACCTCCTCGCACGCCCTCAGGAAGGCCTTGGTGACGACGTTGGGGCTGCGCAGCTCCGAGATGTAGAGGGGGCCGTCCGTGCCGTACACCCCGCCGTGATTGGAGCCGACGCGGCGCTCGGAGCGCCTGAAGTACGGCAGCACCTCGTCGTAGGACCAGCCGGGCAGGTCCCAGGCGTCGTAGTCGGCGCGGTGGCCCCGGACCCACATCATCGCGTTGATCGAGGACGAGCCGCCGAGGGTCCTGCCGCGCGGCCAGTACAGCCGCCGTCCGGACATCGCCGCCTGCGGGGCGGTGGTGTAGTTCCAGTCGTAGCGCGTCCTGAAGAGCTTGGAGAAGGCCGCGGGCATGCGGATCTCCATCCTGCGGTCGGCGCCGCCCGCCTCCAGCAGGGCCACCCGCACCGAAGGGTCCGCCGAGAGCCGGTTGGCGAGGACACAGCCCGCCGAGCCCGCTCCCACGATGACGTAGTCGTACTCCATTGACGCCTCCCGGGGTGCGCAGCGACCTGTCACGTACTTACGCCGGTTGCCGCGCCACGTCCACGCTCGTTACCGATTAGTAGCCCCCTGCTGCCAAGATGACGCCTACCGCGGACAGGGCGACCGGCCAGAGGCTGCGCCGTGCCGCACGGCTTTTGGGAGGAACCACCATGCTCAACCTGTCGGTCGTCCTGGAGGACAGCGCCCGCGAGCACCCCGACCGCACCGCCGTCGTGCTCGGCGACATGCGGATGTCCTACTCCCTGATCGACACACTGGCCAACCAGGTGGCGAACCTGCTGGCGTCCCGCGGGATCGGCAGGGGCGACAAGGTCGCCCTCGCCTGCCCGAACCTCCCCTACTTCCCCTTCGTCTACTTCGGCATCCTGAAGGCCGGCGCCGCCGTCGTGCCGCTCAACGTGCTGCTGCAGCCGCGCGAGATCGCCTACCACCTGCGCGACTCGCAGGCCAAGGCGCTGTTCTGCTTCGAGGGCACCCCCGAGCTGCCGCTGGGCGAGCGCGGCCACGCCGGCTTCCGTGAGGCCGTCCCGGACGGCGACCCGCACGCGGGCGACTTCTTCCTCCTGCCCGCCACCCCCCTGGCCACCGAGTCGCCCATCGCGGGCGTGCTGACCCTCTGGGCGGCGCTCGACGGCATGGCCGGCACGTTCGAGACGGCCGCGACGGCCCCCGACGACACGGCGGTGATCCTCTACACCAGCGGCACGACCGGGCAGCCGAAGGGCGCCGAGCTCAGCCACATGAACATGCTGATGAACGCCGTCGTGAGCGACGAGATGTTCCCCAGGGCGGGTGACGACGTCTTCCTGGCCACCCTGCCGCTGTTCCACTCCTTCGGCCAGACCGTCATCATGAACAACGGTTTCCGCCGCCGGGCCACTCTGGTGCTGGTGCCGCGCTTCGAGCCCGCCGCCGCCCTCCGGCTGATGCGGGAGGAGCGGGTGACGCTGTTCGCGGGCGTGCCGACGATGTACTGGTCGATGCTGACCTCCGTGCACGCCGACGGCGCCGAGGTGCCCTCCACCCTGGCGACGGCCGTCTCGGGTGGCGCCTCGCTTCCGCTGGAGGTGCTGAAGGACTTCGAGAAGACCTTCGGGGTGCCGATCTCGGAGGGGTACGGCCTGTCGGAGACCTCGCCGGTGGCGAGCTTCAACCAGCCGGGCAGGCCCGCCAAGGCGGGCTCCATCGGAACGCCGGTGTGGGGCGTGGAGATGAAGCTCGTCGACGCCGCCTGGAACACCGTCGAGGGCGAGGGCCCGGGCGAGATCGCGATCAAGGGCCACAACATCATGAAGGGGTACCTCGGCCGGCCCGAGGCGACCACCGAGGTGATGAAGGACGGCTGGTTCCGCACCGGCGACATCGCCACCAGGGACGCCGACGGCTACTACTTCATCGTCGACCGCGCCAAGGACATGATCATCCGGGGCGGGTTCAACGTGTACCCGCGCGAGGTCGAGGAGGTGCTGATGACCCACGAGGCGGTCTCGCTGGCCGCGGTCGTCGGCGTCCCGCACGAGTCCCACGGCGAGGAGATCAAGGCGTACGTCATCCTCAAGCCCGGCGCGGCGCTGACCGAGCAGGAGCTCGTGGACTGGTGCAAGGGCACCATGGCGGCCTACAAGTACCCGCGGCTGGTGGAGTTCCGCGAGTCCTTCCCGATGACGGCCAGTGGCAAGATCCTCAAGCGCGAGCTGCGCTGACCGCTCCCGGACACGGACATACATCGACATATCCGGATTTGAGGCGAAACTACGAGGAGGCCGGTCGAGAATCGCGGGACCACCAGACTGGAGGCGTCATGGATGTTCGCGAACAGATGCGACAGGTCCCCCACTTCGACAGGTTTCCGAGCGTCGACGAGATGAACGCCGAGCTCGACCTCCTCGCCGCGCGCCACCCCGGCCTCGTACGACTGCGCCGGATCGGCACCTCACGGCTCGGCGAGCCGTTGCGGGCCCTCACCGTCGGGACGGGGGCCCGCGACGCGCTGATCATCGGCGGTCCCCACCCGAACGAGCCCATCGGCGCCCTCACGGTGAGCCAGCTCATCCGGCGATTATGCGAGGACGCCGCGCTGCGCGAGGAACTCGGCCACCGCTGGCACCTCATCCCCTGCGTGGACCCCGACGGCGCCCGGCTGAACGAAGGGTGGTTCGCCCACCCCGGCGACCGCCGCCGCTACGCCCGGCACTTCTACCGCCCGGCCTGGTGCGACCAGGTGGAGTGGACGTTCCCGGTCGCCGGCGACGGCTACGCCTTCGACCGCAGCCTGCCGGAGACCGAGGCGCTGATGCGGCTGATGGACCAGGTGCGGCCGTCCTTCGTCTACTCGCTGCACAACGGCGAGTACAGCGGCGCCTACTACTACCTCAACCGCCGCGACCCCGCGCTGGCGGCCCGGCTCACCGAACTGCCGGGCTGGGAGGGCATCCCTCTGCACCATGGCGAGCCGGAGATGCCCGGCCCCACCACCATCGCCCCCGCCGTCTACCTCACGCCGGGCGGCGCGCGGCAGGCGATGACGTTCGGGGTGGGCGGCGGGAGCGCCGACTACGCCGCCAGGTTCGGCGCGCTGCATCTGATCACCGAGCTGCCCTACTGGGCCGACGAGCGGGTCGGCGACGCGACGCCGACCACCACCAGCTACCGCGACGTGCTCAAGGCGGGCCTGGCCGCCCAGCGGGAGCTGATCGACGTCGTACGGGCCGCCATGGAGGCGGTACGGCGCGACCTGGCCGTCCACTCACCGTTCCGCCGCTCCACCGAGGACATGCTGGACACCTACCGCAAGGCCGCCGACTGCTGGGAGGGGCTGCCCGGGATCGACCGGCCCGCGACCGTGGCCGAGCGGTTCGGCAACCGGCAGACGCTCCACATGCGGCGGCTGCGCCTCACCGGCACCTTCCGCCGGATGCTGGAGGCCGAGGCCGCCGCCGGCAACCTCACCCCGGCCATCCGTGAGCAGCGGGCCCGGATCGGCGAGCTGTTCGACGAGTGGTGCGAGGAGGCCGAGGCCGAGTCGGCCGGGGAGCCGATCGAGATCCGCAAGCTGGTCGCCGTACAGCTGGCCGCCGCCCTCGTCGCCGCCGCCGACGCCCGGACGGACGGCGAGCCCCGCCCTCCGGCCTGAGCGGACCGGGCGGCGGGGCTCGCGCGTGAGATCAGGGCCGCCAGGACGGCGGCCGGGACGGGGTCAGGGCCAGTCGCGGGACGGCCGCAGCGGGACGCCCGACTCGCCGTTCGGGCCGAGCTTCACGCCGAGCACCTGGTGCAGCTGCACCTTGTTGCGCTCGAAGCCCACGATGCAGCCGGCCATGTAGAGCCGCCACACCCGCGCCGTGCCCTGGCCGACCTCGGCCACCGCCTCGTCCCAGTGGTCGTCGAGGTTGGCGCACCACTTCTCGAGGGTCTTGGCGTAGTGCTCGCGGAGGTTCTCCTCGTGCCGGATCTCGAACCCGAGGTCCTCCATCTGGCGGATGAGGTAACCCACCGACTCCAGCTCGCCGTCGGGGAAGACGTAGCGGTTGATGAAACCGCCCTTGTTGATGGTCTTCTCGACGCCGGTGGGCCGGGTGATGCAGTGGTTGAGCAGCCGCCCGCCCGGCTTGAGCTTGCCGTACAGGAAGCTGAAGTAGCCGGGGAGCTGGTCCTTGCCGATGTGCTCGGTGAGGCCGATCGAGCTGACCGCGTCGAAGCCGGTCTCGGCGACGTCGCGGTAGTCGAGGTGACGCACCTCGGCGAGCTCCGACAGCCCGGCCTCGGCGATGGCCTTCTGCGCCCACTCGGCCTGCTGGCGCGAGAGCGTGACGCCGAGGCCCTTCACGCCGTAGTGCTTGGCCGCGTGCATCACCATGCCGCCCCAGCCGCAGCCCACGTCGAGCAGCCGCATGCCCGGCTTGAGACCGAGCTTCTTGGCGACCAGGTCGAACTTGGTGAACTGCGCCTCCTCCAGCGAGGAGTCCTCCTCGGGGAACGCCGCGCAGGTGTAGGCCATGGACGGGCCGAGCACCCACTCGTAGAACCGGTTGGAGACGTCGTAGTGGTGGTGGATCGCCTCGGCGTCACGCTGCTTGGCGTGGCGGCTGCCGAGCCGGGCCATGGCGCTCTGGCGCACCTCCTGCGGGGGCGGGGGCACCCGCATGAGCAGCGGCTTGATCCCGAGCGACCTCGCGACGGAGAGCTTCTCCTTCAGGGGAATGTCGTTCAGGGTGAGCTGGGCCATCTCGTTCAGCAGGGTGTACATGTCGCCCTGCACGTCGATGTGGCCCGCGATGTAGGCGCGGGCCAGGCCCATCTCCCCCGGGGACTGCGCCAGGTAGGCGACCGCGATCGGGGACTTCACCTCGATGCGGACGTCGGCGCTCGACGGCCCGGCCTTGCTGCCGTCGTACGCGGCGAACTGGACGTTCGCCTCCGGCCCGACGATCTTCTCGAAGATCTGGGCGAGTGTCATCGAACCAACCCTCCTCAACGCCCCCGTACACATTTGTCATAGAGGTCGAGCAGCCGTCCGGCGGGGTCGTAGGCCCGCTTGACCGGCCAGTAGGCGTCCCCGTTGTAGAGACGCCAGAACTCCTCACGGGGGTAGAACGATGTCGAATACAGGGACTTGTGGCCGCCGAGATCGTGCACGGAGTGCTCGATGAGCCGGTTGTGGTAACCGTCGAACTGGCCGGGCGGCAGCGCCACCATGCCCCAGAATCCGAAGTTCACGTAGAGCCTGCCCGGCTCCAGGGGATAGATCGGCCACTGGCGGGTGGCCTTGAGCGGGCACATCCAGACCGGGGTCATGCCGACCTTGTCGTGGAAGAAGTCGAGGAAGTCGGCGCCCTTCTCGACGGGCACCTCGACGTCCTGGATGACCGACTCCTGCACGGGGTTGGCGCGCCAGCGGTCGATGCGGGCGGTCACGCCGTACCTCTGGTCGAGCCCGACGAGCTTGCGGTAGACGTCGGAGCGCAGCCAGCGGCGCGGCATCAGCGAGCGTACGAGCGGCTGCTGCACCCCGAAGGCCCGCGAGCACCAGAACCAGTCGGTGTCCCAGCGCCAGAGGTAGTCGCGGACGGTCAGCCAGTCGCGGGTGCGGGTGCGGATCGACTGGTAGTAGATGCGCATCCCGGTGTAGTCGGAGGCGTACGGCGCCCGCTCGGCGAACTGGCCGACGGTGATGTACATCTCGGTGGGGCTGAAGAAGGTGCCGTCGACGAAGTCGACCGTCTCGCCGTCGTGCTCGCCGCTGTCGCAGATCTCCTGCAGGGCCAGCATGCACTTGCCGGCGTCGGAGAAGGGGATGTGCGTCAGCCGGACGAACGGCTTGACCGGCAGGAGCTTGATGCGCAGCCGCAGGGCGTAACCGAGGGTGCCGTAGGAGTTGGGGAAGGCCCGGAACAGGTCGCTGTGCTCGTTGTCCTCCCTGGCGACCACCACGCGGCCGTCGCCGGTGAGGATCTCCATCTCCTCCACCGACTCGTGGGGAAGGCCGTGCCGGAAGCTGGAGGACTCGATGCCGAGCCCGGTGACCGCCCCGCCCAGAGTGATCGTCTTCAGCTGGGGAACGACGTACGGCATCAGCCCCGCCGGCAGCGTGGCGTCCACCAGCCGCTCGTAGGTCGTCATACCCTGGACCTCGGCGGTCCTGCTCACCGGGTCGACCTCGATCACCTGATCGAGGTCGCGGGCGGACAGCTTCGCCGACCTGCCGCCCTCACGGAAGCGGAAGAGGTTCGTCGTCGGCTTGGCCAGCCTGGGGGAAGCGCCCTCGGGGAGGGCGGTGTACGACTCCCTGATCTGCTCGACGGCCCTTCGATGGGCTGTCATCTGGGCGGTCGTCCTTACCGTGCGATCTGGCATGCCACCACCCCTCATGTACGTATGTGCGCGGAGACGGTCGCTGAAACGCTATCTCCTGCGATGACCACCGACCAGAGTAGACACGTTAAACCCGCGCAAACTCGGGACCCCCCTTCAAAGCGCTGTACCCAAGGGGTTAGCGTCATGTTCCCGGGCGGCGGTAGGGTCGGCGACGTGGGCTTGAAACAAGCGCTTGGTCGCAGCCCCGCACGGCGTCCGACCTGGGCATCGTCACGTCAGCAGGAGGCATCATGAGCGACGGCGGCCGGCCCGCGCCGCTGACCGGGATCCGCGTCCTGGAGCTGGCCGGGCTCGCGCCCGGACCCTTCGCCGGCATGATGCTGGCCGACCACGGCGCCGAGGTGCTGCGCGTCGACCGGGTCCCCGTCGTCGCCGGTCAGGGCGACCGCCCGCGCCGCGACGTCATGGACCGCGGCAAGCGGACGATCGGCCTCGACCTGAAGTCGCCCGAGGGCGTCGCGGCGTTCAAGGAGCTCGCCGCGCACGCCGACGTGGTGATCGAGGTCTTCCGTCCCGGCGTGGCCGAGCGGCTCGGGATCGGCCCGGACGACCTGCGCGCGGTCAACGAGCGCCTCGTGTACGGGCGCATGACCGGCTGGGGCCAGGACGGGCCCCTCGCCCCCACCGCCGGGCACGACATCGACTACATCGCGATCGCGGGCGTGCTGTCGATGCTCGGCCGGGAAGGTGGCAAGCCGACCCCCCCGATCAACATCATCGGCGACTTCGCGGGCGGCGGCCTCATGCTCGCCTACGGCATCCTGCTCGCCCTGTTCGAACGCGAGCGCACCGGGCGCGGCACCGTGATCGACGCCGCCATGGTCGACGGCGCGGCCCTGCTGTTCTCGATGTTCTACCACAGCGCCCAGGCCGGCCACTGGGGCCCGCGCGGCACCAACCTCCTCGACACCGGCGCGCCCATGTACGACACCTACGAGACCGCCGACGGGCGGTACGTCGCCGTCGGCTCGCTCGAACCGGCCTTCTGGGCCGAACTGGTCGACAAGACGGGCCTGACCGACCTGCCGAGCCGCGACGACCGCGCCAACTGGCCCGAGATCCGCGAGCGGCTGGCGGCGGCGTTCAAGTCCAGGACCCGCGCCGAGTGGGAGGCGATCTTCGAGGGGTCGGACGCGTGCGTGTCCCCCGTCCTCGACATGGGCGAAGCCGCCGCGCACCCGCACAACGCCGCACGCGGCACGTTCACGCAGGTCAACGGCGTGACGCAGCCGGTGCCCGCGCCGCGCTTGATCGGCGGCGGGCGCGGGGACCTCGCCCCCGCCACCCGGCTGCACGACCTGTCGTCCTGGGGCCTGCCCGCCGGGCGCGCGGACGCCCTGCGCCAGGCCGGAGTGCTCGCCTGACGACCGGGACCGCTACGCCTGCACGCGATCCGCGACCGGGGCGGGCGCGGCGGGGAGCTGACCGGGGAGGACGGCGAGGTACAGGTCCACACCGGCCGCGTGGTGCACCTCCAGGTCGGTGGTGAAGGCGCGGGCCGGGACGCCGCCCGACTCGGTGTGCCGCCACACCTGCTGCCACGCCTCGATCAGCACCTGCGGCATCGGACCGTGGGCCTCCACCTTCAGCGTCTGCACACCGGGCACGCGGACCGCCACCATGCCCTCGGGCAGCCCCGCCGCCGTCCGGACCGCCACCCCGACGATCTGCGTGTACGCGCCCTGGTGGTCGCTCTCGTAGTCGATCAGCACGGCGTAGAGGTTCTCGTCGACGCGGCCCGGCACGTGCGCGAACGCCCCCGGTGCCCCCGCGCGTCCCCACAGGGCGGGCAACTGCGCGCGCGACGGGTCGGCCTCCGCCGCGTTGCTGGTGCGCACGGCATACCCGACGACAAGCAGCTCCGGCCGTTCAACGATGAACATCGCGCCTCCAAATCCAGGGCCACCCGGCCACTTGACTCGATCGCGCCGTCAATGTATCGATACCGGCCGATCGCCGTCTCGATCATCGCGCATAGCGGTATCCCGGGCGGTCACTGGTGCATAATCTGTGGTCATATCACCCAGCTGAGCTGGGAAATCCCATTGTTTACCATGAATCGCCTAGGCTGGACCAACGTGCGATTCCTCAACGATCAGGCTCCGATCTACGACCTGACCTACAGCGACGTCTTCATGGTCCCCTCGCGCTCGGCCGTCGGCTCGCGGCTCGACGTGGACCTGTCGACCGGCGACGGCACGGGCACCACCATCCCGATCGTGGTGGCCAACATGACCGCGGTGGCCGGCCGCCGCATGGCGGAGACGATCGCGAGGCGCGGCGGCATCACCGTCATCCCCCAGGACATCCCCATCGACGTGGTCACCGAGGTCGTCGACTGGGTCAAAAAGCGTGATCTCGTCCACGACACCCCGATCACGCTCACCCCGCACGAAACGGTCGGAGAGGCGCTCAACCTGCTGCCCAAGCGGGCGCACGGCGCGGTCATCGTCGTCGACTGGGAGAACCGGCCGATCGGCGTGGTCACCGAGGCCGACTGTCACGGCGTCGACATGTTCACCCAGCTCTCCCAGGTGATGTCGGGCTCCCCGCTCACCGTCCCCGCCGGGACCGACCCGCAGGCCGCGTTCGAGCTGCTGCACAGCGGCAGGCACAGGCTCGCCCCCGTGGTGGACCGCGACGGACGCCTCGTCGGGATCCTCACGCGCACCGGGGCGCTGCGCGCCACCCTGTACCAGCCCGCCGTGGACACCCGGGGCCGGCTGCGGGTCGCCGCCGCCGTGGGCATCAACGGCGACATCGCCGCCAAGGCCAAGGAACTGCTCGACGCCGGGGTCGACTGCCTGGTCGTCGACACCGCCCACGGCCACCAGGAGAAGATGTTCGCCGCGCTGGCCGCCGTACGCGCCCTGAAGCCCGGGGTACCGGTGGCCGCCGGGAACGTCGTCACCGCCGCCGGCGTGCGCGACCTCGTGGAGGCGGGCGCCGACATCGTCAAGGTGGGTGTCGGGCCCGGCGCCATGTGCACGACCCGCATGATGACCGGCGTCGGGCGGCCGCAGTTCTCCGCCGTCCTGGAGTGCGCCGCCGAGGCCCGCAGGCTCGGCCGGCACGTGTGGGCCGACGGCGGCGTGCGGCACCCGCGGGACGTCGCGCTCGCCCTCGCCGCCGGCGCCTCCAACGTGATGATCGGCTCGTGGTTCGCCGGGACGTACGAATCGCCCGGAGACGCGCGCACGGACGCCGACGGGCGCCGGTACAAGGAGAACTTCGGCATGGCCTCCGCCCGCGCCGTACGGTTGCGCACCGCCGACGACACGCCGTTCGACCGGGCCCGCAAGGCGCTGTTCGAGGAGGGCATCTCGACCTCCCGCATGTACCTCGACCCGGTCAGGCCCAGCGTCGAGGACCAGATCGACGCCATCGTGGCGGGGCTGCGGTCGTCGATGACCTACGCGGGCGCGACCAGCCTGGAGGAGTTCCACGAGAAGGCCGTCGTGGGGATCCAGAGCTCCTCCGGCTACTCCGAGGGCATGCCCCTCCACCAGAGCTGGTAGGCCCACGGATCTGCTCGGACGAGGGGGCCGCCTCCGTCGACCGGTGAGGACGCTCGTAGTCGTTCGCCCTCAGGAACAGCGCGGCGGACGCGGCCTCCTCGCCGGTGCCGAAGCGGCCGAGCGGGGTCCCGCTCCGGCGGCCGGGCGGTGGTGCCCGCGACGGCCGAGAAGGCCCTACGGCGACGGCGGTGCCGCTCTACGGTGGGCAGCCCGGCGTACGGCCTGGGGGAACGCCTTCCCGAAGGACCGGGATCATCCGAATTGGTGAGATCGTGGCTCCGGCGGGTAGTCGGGAGCGGCAACGACCCCCTAGCCGCGGAGGCGATGTCACGTCATGATCGATTCGTCCCCTGGGCTGGCCGCACCCCTGGCCGCCGACCGGCGGCTCCTGGTCAGCTACGACAACTACCCCGCCGCCCAGCGTGCGGTGGACACGCTCTCGGACGCCGGATATCCCGTCCACAACGTCGCGATCGTCGGCAGCGACCTGCGCCTGGAGGAGACGGTCACCGGGCGCATGACCAACGCCCGCGCCGCCCTGTCAGGAGCGATCAGCGGCGCCGTCTTCGGACTCGTCGTCGGCCTCTTCCTCGGACTGTTCACCACCACGGGTTCCTTCTTCATGCTGGTGGTCTGGGCGGTGCTGTGGGGCGCCATCACGGGCGCCGCCTTCGGGTTCGCCAGCCACGCCTTCAAGGGCGGCACCCGCGACTTCACCTCCCGCAGTGTGATCGTGGCCGGACGGTACGACGTCCTCGTCCCCTCCGGCGCCCTGCAGGAGGCTCTCGCGATCCTGGAGAGCGGCATGCGGCCCGCCGACACCGTCGTGGTCGCACGGCCGCCGTCCAACGGGCCGCTCCCCGTGCCGAACCAGCGGACCCCGGAGGAGGATCCGACCGGCCCCGCAGCGACACCAACGTCCCAGACCGGCACCGGGCCGTCGCCCGACGGGAGCCCCTTCTCGCCGACGGACCCACACGGCCCGGGATGGTCGTCCAGTGAATCGCCGGCGAACCCGCAACCCCCGGCCGCCGGGCGAGCAGCCGGTGACGGTCCCACAGGCTCCGCGGCCACTCCTGCGGAGGCCATGGAGGAGGCGACCGTCGCCATCCCGCTCTCGTCCGTACGATCGGCCGCCGCACCGCCGCGAACCGGACCCGCCCAGACTCCGCCCGCCGGCGGAAGCTCCTCGCCCGCGAAGGGCCTCAGGGCCTCGCGTGGCCAGGAGGACGGCGTCGCGACCTCACCTGTGCAAGGGGACGGCATCAAGGTCTCACCCGCCCAGGAGGACCGTACGGCGGCTTCGGCCGTCGAGGAGGACTCGGCTGGAAGCTCGGCCCTCCGCAAGAACCGTACGAGGACTTCGGCCGTCCAGGAGGACCGCGCCGGGAGCCCGGCCCTCCAGCAGAACCGTACGGCGACCTCAGCCCCCCAGGAGGACCCCGCTGCAAGCCCGGCCCTCCAAAAGAACCGTACGGCGGCCTCGGCCCTCGACAACGACGACGCCACGGCCTCGCGCCTTCGAGGAGAGAACCACACCGGGGCCTCGTCCAAGGGCAGGACGTCTTCGTCCTCGTCCTCGCCCTCGCTGGAGGCCGACGCCGGGGCCACCGGCGAGACCGCCCCAGGGTCGGCACCCTCGCCGTCCAGGAGCACCGGTTCCTCCCCCGCCCCTGGCGAAGACGGCACCCCTCGGAGTTCTTGACGCTTCGAACCTGAGGCGGGGCGGCGGGCCCGGTTCGTGCCTCGACTGATCCACCCGGTAGGCCGGAGCCGTCGTTCACCGGCCTACCTCGCCCGCCGGCCCCTCCGGCCGTCCCCCACGGGGAGCCGGAGGGGCCGGTTCACCTGACTCAGGTACGCCTCGGGCAGGCGGCCGGCGACGTCCGCAGTCACGGCCCCTGCATCGGAGAGGGACAGCCCTGATTCCGGGCGCGAAGGGCCCGAATCGTCCAGTCCAGCGCCGGAGCCGGGCTCTCCGGAGCAGGCCAGCCGTTGACCACCGCGAGCAACCGGAGATACCGCTCCCTGCGAGGATCGTTCGCGGTCTCCAGGCGGTTCACCAGCCGTCGGCGGAGGCCGGAGTCGTCGGGACGACCGACGAGGTGGGCGTACCCGGCCGTGACCTCCGCGACGATCGGATCGGCCTGTGGCGAGGCCGGGTCGACACCGGCTGCCAGGGCCGCCCCGACCTGGTCACGGACCGTCGCGATCGCATCCCGGCGCGACCCGGCGCCGCCGTTCTCGGCCGCATGATCTTCGGCGAGGCGGCGCATGACCGCCCGGAACTCCGGGTCCTGGGACAGTTCCGCCAGTTCCACCCACGCCTCGACCTGCTCCGGTTCGGGCTCGTCGGGGAGCTCGGGGGTCATCGAACGCATGATCCCGGCGAACGCCGGGTCGGCGTCCAGGTCACCGAAGGCGGCGTCGAGGAAGTCCGCGACCAGACGTCGGCATTCGTCCTCGGAGAGCTTGGCCAGCTTGTGCATGAGATCCATCTCCTCAGGGGTGGACCCGCGCCGGGCCACCGCTGTGAGCACCGCGCGCCGCAGACGCAATGTCCGGATCTGCACCGCCAGCGCCTCCGCGTGCGCGGCAGCGACCTTGGGCAGCGAGACCTCCCGGTCCAGGATCTTCCGGATCGTCGGCAGGTCGAGCCCCAGGTCGCGCAGAGTCCGCAGGAGGTCCAGGCGTGCGACGGCGTCGATGTCGTAGAGGCGGTAGCCGGTCGGGCTGCGGTCGGCCGGGGGCACGATCCCGCGGTCGGAGTAGAACCGAATGGCCTTCACCGTCAGTCCGGTACGCCGGGCCAGTTCGCCGATCGTGTAGAGCGTGTCGCCGTCCATGCCCTCACCCTCGCGCCTCCCCTTGGTGGAGACTCAACCCCATCTCGCCTCGGAGATCCCTTCAGACACCTCACCGCGCGGCGGCCGCGTGCCGGTATCCGTCCGCGCACACGCCTGGCGCGGCCGCATGCCCGCTGGCCCCACACCCGCCGTCCGCGTACCCCCTGACATGGCGGCCCGTGCCCACACCCGTCCGCGACACCCCTCCGCGGCCACACGCCCGCCAGCCGCGGCGTGACGGCCGCATGTCCGCATCCGTCCGCGTACATCCCTGAGCGTGGCGTCCGTCCACTGAGAAAGCGGCGTCCGTGCCGATAACCGACCGTGCGCCCGCATCCGTCCGCGGACGTCCCTCGTCGCTGTTCGTCTTCCTCATGCTGAAGGCCGACGCCCGCGTGCCGTACCCCTTGTACAGGCCAGCGCCGCGGCGCCCGGTCGAGGAGGCCCCTCGCCGGAGGCCAAAGCGGCCTGACGACATTTCGCCGTCCCTTGACGTGCGCCGGCCGACTGCCTCAGCGGTCCAGACACAGTGCGAACCAGACAAATCGGCCCACAGCGCCTCCTTGCGTCCACCCCGGAGTCACCGCTGTCCACAGCCCGCCGCTCCGACGGGCATGCAGGCGGGTCTGATCCTCATACGTAGCCAGAAATGCCCTCTGACCTGCAGGGACAATTAACGATCAACGGTTCCCGCCCACTCCCTCTCCACGCAGGCTCTGTCCACAGAACGGCCCTCGGTGCCCCTGGATCCGGCCCTACCCCGTAGAGTCGTGCGGTCGGCTGTGGAAGCGGCCGACACCGTCCAGGCGCGCTCGTTTCGTTTTCAGGGGCGCGTATCCCTAACCAAGGAGAACACGTGGCACTCGAGAAGCCCGAGATCGACTTTCCGGAAGGCGAACCGCCGGCGGATCTCGAGATCGTTGACATCACCGTGGGTGACGGCGAGGAGGCCAAGCCGGGCCACACGGTGACCGTTCACTATGTCGGCGTCTCGTTCTCCACCGGTGAGGAGTTCGACTCATCGTGGAACCGTGGCGACTCCTTCCAGTTCCCGCTCGGCGCCGGCCGCGTCATCGCGGGCTGGGACCAGGGTGTCGCGGGCATGCGAGTCGGCGGTCGCCGCAGGCTCACGATCCCGCCGCACCTCGGCTACGGCAACCGTGGCGCGGGCAACGCCATCAAGCCGGGCGAGACGCTGATCTTCGTGGTCGACCTGCTCGGCGTGAGCTGACCGCTCAGCACCGAGCCTCCGGCACCAGCTCACCGCGGCGGCCGAACGCCTACCGCAGCCCGTACGGCAGCGGCGCGACCTTGCCCACAGCAAACGTGACATCGGAGCCGTAACCACAGGCTCTCCGATCACAAGCGGGCATCCCGGCCGACCTCACAGGCCGGCCGACGTCCGACCGGAAGACGGCAGACCGGCCGGCCGCCGCGGGAGACCACAGACGACGGCGCGATCTCGCCCGCCGCACACCTCCACCACGGTCGCGGACTTCACCGCCGACGACCCGAGTGCTACCGGCGACCACACCGGCTCACGGCAACGGGGAGCGCGCCCCCGAGCCACTGCACCGGGCTCATATCGACGACAAACGTGTCGCGGGCACCCACGCCCACTTCACAGCTGCACAGAGCGCACCCCTGGGCCGCTGCACCGGCCCACGTCCGCCACAAAAGTGCCGCAGGCGTCCACGCCCACTCACAGCCGCACAGAGCGCACCCCTGGGCGCTGCACCGGCCCACGTCCGCCACAAAAGTGCCGCAGGCGGCCACGCCCACTCACAACCGCACACAGTGCGCCATTGGCGTCCGCGCCGGCTCATGGCGACGGCGAGTGCGCCACAGGGCCGCTGCACCGGCCCACGTCCACCATAAACGTGCCGCGAGCGACCACGCCCACTCACAGCCCGCGAATATCGTGCCGTCGAGCCACCGCGCCGACTCAGAGCAGCGGGCAGGGCCTTCGTACGAGGCTGTGGGCTTGGCGGCGGCGAGCGGTGACGTCGCAGGCGAGCCGGCGCGGGCGCCGCTCGGCGTGAGCAGCTGTGGACGACGGAGGTGCGCGGTACCGCAGGCGTTCCCCCTGCAGTACCGACCTGACCGCACCTGCACCTCAACCCGCCGCCATCCCCCTCCCCACTCTGAATCGCCTACCCCGTTTTGATCGCCGCCGCCCCGTCGATCGCCCCCGCCACCTCGATCGCCGCTCCCTCGATCCCCACGCCCCAGCCTGTGGCCGACACCGATCCCGCTGACTCCGACCCGCCAGGTGAGCAGCAAAGATCCCTATGACTCCGACCCAATGGGTGAGCGTCACAGATCCGGAATGCCAGGGCCGGTCACCGGTACCGGCTTCAGAGTCGGCACTGCGGGTCTTCGCGGGTGGCGTGCGTACGAGGGCGCGGATGGAGGCGGAGGGGATCCCCTTTTGCGGTCCGCCTCCGAAAAGGTGGTTTGTCGAGAGTCAAAAGCGCTTTTGCCGCATATCTCCGCATATCGGCTCCCGCCTGCGGCATGCGCGGCGCTGAGCTGGCACGATGAGATCTGTGTTGCTCATCGACCTCGCGCGTACCTCTGCCGCCATCGCGGCCGACTCCGCCCGCCTCGCCAAGATCCGGCACCTCGCCGAGCTGCTGAGCCGCGTGGAACCGGGGGAAGCCGAGATCGCCATCGCCTACCTGGCGGGCGAGCTTCCCCAGCGGCAGATCGGTGTCGGATGGCGGACCCTGCAGGATCTCCCCGACCCCCGCCAGATCGCCACCGCGACTCTCACCGAGGTCGACCAACTGCTGAGCCGCATCAAAGCGCAGTCCGGGCCGGGATCCCAGGCCGCCCGCAAAGACCTCGTCCACCAGTTGTTCCGCTCGCTGACCCGTCAGGAGCAGTCTTTCCTGCTCCGCCTGCTCGGCGGAGAACTGCGGCAGGGCGCGCTGAACGGCGTGATGATCGAGGCCGTCGCCAAGGCGGCGGGCACACCGACGGCCGAAGTACGGCGCGCACTGACCCTGCGCGGATGGCTGCCGGCGGTCGGCGCGGCCGCGTTGACGGGCGGCGTGGAGTCTCTGCGTTCCTTCCACCTCGAGGTCGGACGGCCGGTGTCCCCCATGCTGGCCCAGAGTGCGCCGAACGTCAGGGCCGCCCTGGAGAAGCTCGGCGGCACGGCGGCACTTGAATGGAAGCTCGACGGCATACGCGTCCAGGCGCACCGCTCCGGCGCGGAGGTCAAGGTCTTCACCAGGACCCTGGACGACATCACGACGCAGGTCCCCGAGCTCGTGGAGGCCGTGCTGGCGCTTCCCGTGGACGACATCGTCCTCGACGGGGAGGTCATCGCCCTGCGCCCCGACGGCAGGCCGGAGCCGTTCCAGGTCACCGCGAGCCGTGTGGCGAGCAAGATCGATGTCGCGCGGCTGCGTGAGACGACGCCGCTCAGCGTGTTCTTCTTCGACGCGTTGCGCATCGGCGGAGAAGACCTCCTCGACCTTCCCGACAGCAAGCGACACGCGGCGCTCGAACGGGCCGTACCCGCCGAGCTGCTGACACCGCGCCTGCTCACCAGTGACGCCGAGGAGGGAATGTCGTTCTTCGCCGACGTCCTGAGGCATGGGCACGAAGGGGTGGTGGCGAAATCCCCTGACGCGACATACGCCGCCGGGCGGCGGGGTGCGGGATGGATCAAGGTGAAGCCGCGCCACACCCTCGATCTGGTCGTGCTGGCCGCGGAATGGGGCCACGGACGGCGGCAGGGAAAGCTGTCCAACCTTCATCTCGGCGCCAGGGACCCCGAGTCGGGGGACTTCGTGATGCTCGGCAAGACTTTCAAGGGACTCACCGACGAACTGCTGGCCTGGCAAACCGAGCGTTTCCTCGCCCTGGCCGAGGGACCGAGTGATGAGTGGGTCGTCCGGGTACGCCCGGAGATGGTGGTCGAGGTCGCCTTCGACGGGGTGCAGCGCTCGCCTCGGTACCCCGGCGGCATGGCCCTGAGGTTCGCCCGCGTCCTGCGCTACCGCCCCGACAAGCGAGCCGAGGACGCCGACACCGTCGACTCCGTCCGCGAACTCCTCCTCTAGATGTCTTGACCCGGAGAGCTGTCCACGCGGCTGATCGACGCATGTCCTCCGAGTGCGATGCGGCAGCACAAGCACGCCACACCCACCCACCCCAGCAACCGCACAAGCTGGCCTCTCAGCACCACCGCGCCCCCGCCACAAGGTCGCGAGTGCCACATTTCGACGCATGTCCTCCGAGTGCGATGCGGCAGCACAAGCACGCCACACCCACCCACCCCAGCAACCGCACAAGCCGGCCTCTCAGCACCACCGCGCCCCGCACAAAGTCGCGAGTGCCACATTCGCGGCGGTTGATCTTGAATCGGCGTAGATGGCCAAGATCGGTCATGAAGGTGTCGGCCTTGGTGGCCAGGATTCCGAAATCCCGACATGACCGGCCAGCCCTCCGCCCTGCGGCTGCCGCGCCCATCCTCTGAGGAACCCCTGCAAAGCCCAACTCGACGAGCCCCCCGAAGGCAGTTCGCCGAGCGCGCTTCCCGGCACGATGCACGCCCCGATCGGGTCGCCTACCAGGGATGATCACCGTCAGCGTGAGGTTCATCACCTTACGTCTACTTTTAGTGACTTTACTACCCGTTTGTCCCATATGGTGCTTTTCGTGGCGCAAGCTCTTCGCGCTTGCCACGTAGCCGGGACGGTGGCGACACGTAACCCCTCCTTCGTGTCCTCTCGCGCCTCCAGCGAGGTCCGTCCCCTGTCCTTGCCGCCTACCTAGGACCGTGGTTCCTCTTGGGTCAGCACGCCTCCCCCAGCCGTTGGTACGAGAAGACCTTCCCCAATCTCGGTGTCACCGCGAAGCGACACTGGACATCGGCCGTCGCCGTCACCGCCGTCGTGGCCGCCACGTCCACGGCCTCGTGGGCAGTGATGGGCGGCGACCAGCCCACCGCCACCGCCCACCTCGGCGCCGCGGCCCGTACGACCACCAGCGCGCCCCCGCCTCTCACGGTGAACGAGGGCGATGTCGCGGCACAGCCGACGGACGTCACCACCCCACCCCTCGATGCCGCGGACACCACGTCCACCCCCACGTCGTCCTCCAGCAGGACGAGCGGCGCTGTCTCCTCCTCGGCGAGGCCGGCCAAGCCTGCCACCGCCGCGACCGCCGCGGCCCCCTCACCTGCCGCCGCCTCCTCGGCGCGCCCCGCCGGCTCGCAGTCCTCGTCCACGCCGGCCCCGCACTCTCCGAGGACGACGCCCGCGTACATACCGCCCTTCGGCGGAGTAGGCGGCCCCTCCCACGAGCCGGACCCGACCGACTCCGCGCCGTGGCCCACCACCAGCCCCTCCGCCCCTGGGGAGGTTCCGGACGACCCGTCAAACCCCCCGCCCCCCACCCCCTCCCCCTCGGAAACCGACACCGGGACCGACAACGGGACCGGGATCGGGGGCGACAGCGGCACCGGTGCCGGAGACGACACGGGGTCCGGCAGCGGCAGCGGCAGCGGCAGCGGCAGCGGCAGCGGCAGCGGCAGCGGCAGCGGCAGCAGGAGTCGAACGGCCGGCTCGAGCAAGAACCACGCCGTTTCACCTTCGGTTCAGAGAACCGCGGACACGGCGTCACCGGCGGCCCAGGAGATCACGAACACCGCGTCCCCGGCGGTCCCGGCAACCCCCAACACCGCATCCTTCGCCGCCATCCCGGAGCCCACGGACACAGCATCCTCCGCCGCCCAAAAAACCACGAACACCGCGTCCCCGGCCATCCCGGCAACCCCCAACACCGCATCACCCGCCGCCGCCCCCCAGACCGCGGACACAGCAGCACCCGCCGCCCCGAAGACCACCAACACCGCATCACCGGCCGTCCCGACAACCCCCAACACCGCATCACCCGCCCCCCAGACCGCAGACACGGCATCCTCCGCCGCCCGGAAACCCACGAACACCGGATCACCGGCCATCCTGGGGACCGCGAACACGGCTTCGTCTGCGAGTTCCATCCCCGACATCGCATGGCCCGTTCTTCCGAAGACGCCGAAGACGGCATCATCCGTCGGTCCGGTGAGTGGGGACGCGGTGACGACGGCTTCTGTCGGCGCCCCCGGGAACCGGCGGCAGGGTTCCGGTGCTGCGACGCTGAAGAAGGCCTCGAAGAAGCGCGCCGCCCGGCCCAAGGTCATCGCCTCAGGCAGGTGTGGAGCTTCCTTCTACGACGAGGGCCAGGTGACGGCCAACGGCGAGCGGTTCGACCCGAGCGCCATGACCGCGGCCCACAAGACCCTCCCCATGGGCAGCAAGGTCCGTGTGACCAATCCACTCAACGGCAAGTCCGTGACCGTGCGCATCAACGACCGGGGCCCCTACGTGTCCGGCCGTTGCCTGGATCTGTCCCGAGCCGCCTTCGCCGCCATCGGCAGCCTCGGCACCGGCGCGATGCCCGTCATGTACGCCGTCCTCGCCCGCTGACCTTCTCGACCAACGGTCTTCAACGCCAGCTCACCCCCCCTGACTCTCAAGACCAACCGTCAGCAACGCCAGCCCACCCCCCGACTCTCAAGACCAACCGTCAGCAACGCCAGCCCACCCCCCCGACTCTCAAGACCAGCGGTCAGCAACGCCAAGCTCTCTCCCCCTGACTCTCAAGAGCGGCGGTCAGCAAGGCCAAGCTCGTTTCTTCGCCCCCCTCATGAACACCCCTCGCCAAGGCCGAGACCATCCCCCTGCCACGGCTCATGGGAACGGCGGAGGGCTACTTGACCAGGCGGATCGTCAGCGGATAGCGGAACCGTCCCTCTCCGAGGGCGGCCGCCGCGCCGACGATGCCCAGTACGAAGGCCGCGATCCACAGGAACGGGATCAGGGCGACCCCGATGATGGTGAACGGCAGCGCGATGGTGGCTCCGAGCAGGGTCAGGTGGAAGTTGAGCGACTCCACCGCGTGGTGACGCACGTACGGCGACGTCCTCCCCGCGGTCAGCAGCATGATCAACGGACCGATGATGGACAGGCCGCAGAGCGGCAGCACGTGCGCCGCGACGGCGCCCAGCCGGTCGCTACCCGTCAGGGCCGGCGCGTAGGGAGCGCCCATCGCGAGCGGCGGCTGCGGGACGTGCGGCACCGGTCGCATCGGGTGCAGGTCGCGCACGATCGGCGCCAGGTCGGCGTGCGTTCGTGCGGTCATCGCGAGGTGGAGACGTTCGTCGAACTCGTCCTTACTGAGCCGGCCTTCCGCGTACGCCGCGGTGACGTGCTCGACCACTTGATCACGGTCGTGGTCGGTCACGCGAAGCTGAGGATGAGGCACGGGCCCCCACCCTCCGGTGGACGGTGTCGCCGATGGTCTCACTACCCCTGCCATTGGTGGCCGTACCTTTCCTCGAAATGAGTCCTCTCCTTCATCTTTGGCGAGACCAACAAGGTAGGTCTATCCGGAACAACCCCGACACGACCCCGATGTAGCCCGGAGGCCCCCATTTGTCGGTCGGGCCAGGTATACAAGGAATATGGGATGGCGTGATCGCTATGGAATTCGTCGCCTGCGTGGCCCGAAGATCGCGAAGTTCGATCGGGAGGCCAACGACGGCGACATCGAGGCGTTGATCGCCTTCGCCAAGTCTCGGCGCGGCGTCGAGTTCTACGTCGAGCCCGAGACCTTCGCCACGGACACCACCGCGGTGGCGGTGGCCCATGACGGCGAGTGGACCCGCCGCAGAGTCGGCTCTCCCGCCGTCATCATCAAGGTGGCCAGAAACCTCGCTCTTCCCGTCTACGACGTCCAGCTGACCGGCTATCCGGGCAGGATGCGCGCTTACAACGAGCGCCGCCGCAACAACCCGCAGGACTGAACCTCCCCCACACGCTCCCGCCATTCCGGCTATTCGGACATTGAGCGCTATTTCGATTACCAGGCCGTATGGGTGACCGGCGAAGGCGGGTCGTCATAGGCTCAGCACGGCGTGGTCCTCAAGGAGGATCAACATCGGGTGGAGCCACTCCATGCGCGGCGGCCCCATGCCCGAGTCGAGCTCCTCGGGTGTGGGCATGCGGGTGCGCAGGACCTCGGGGCTGACCAGCAGTTGGAGGCCCTGGGCGAGGAGATTGGCCATGGAGTAGGACGAGTCGATCGCCAGGGCCCGCTCGACCGCGATGCCCGCCAGCGCGCAGTCGCCGCGGCGCCAGGCGGCGGCCCCCAGCAGCGACGCGGCGGGCGGCACGAACGCCGGCTCCAGTCTGCGGGTGAGGTCGGCCCATAGACCGATGTGGACGTCCTGCGTGTGGTCGTCCATCAGAGTCCATGCCTCGTCTCGTATGCGGACGACCGAGAGGTCGATGCCGAGCCGGGCCGCCTCCTGATCGGCCAGTCGGCCATCCGCCCCGAACCTCTCGATCGAGCGGCGCACCCGCGCGAGCCCTTCGGCGACGAACTCCCGGGGAAAGAGAGCCAGGTCCGGGCTGCCGATCAGCCTCGACCGCACTTCGGCGACGGCCGTCGAGGTGGCCTCGCGCATCCCGGCCCGGGCCCTGCCCCCGGCCGGGGCGACCGACCGCTCCAAGCTCTCGCGACCGGGCAGCGCGACCAGGCCCTCGACCGTCGCCTGGGCCGCGACGTGCCCGGCAACCGGGTCGTACGGCCGGCCCTCCGGCGGGCAGCATTCGACACGGGTGCAGGTGTAGGACCAGTAACGGGGCCCCTCGGCCCGGAGAGCCTCGATCACCTCGATGCCTCCATCGGCGAGGAGCCTCATCACCTCGTCGACCGCCGGTGTCACCAGCGGCCCCACGCCGAACCCGGCCAGTATGGTGTGGGTCACCCGCTCTCGGTGGAGCAGCGGCACGAGCTGGTCGAACGCGCCGGGCAGGGCCGGCAGGTCCCATCGCGTGGTGAGGCGGAGGCTCCCGCGCACGCCTCTGCCGGAGAAGGCGATGACGATGAGGCTGTCGGCGGGGTGGAAGCCCAGGAGATAGGGCACGGCCCCGAGAATGTCGTCGGGGCAGGTGAGGAGGATCGGTGTCGGCGTCATGGCCCCAGAGCCTCGCCGATTCAGCGGGATCGCATCGCGCCGGACGGCGGTCCTGTGGATATCCGAGCGGGCAAAGCGGGACGCATGCCTCGCGCTGTGGAAAAGATTCAGGCCCTGGCCGGCCTGCCAAGGCGATCGGCACCCGAATCGAGGTCAGGTCGGCCCATCGATACCCCTGAGCGGCCGCCGTATTCGCCACCTCCGGTCGGCCCATTGATTCCACTCCCTGAGCGGCCGTCCGATTCGCCCCCTCCAGGTCGCACCGTCGGCACGCACCCGTGTGGAGCACCGGCGGGCCCCGGAGTGGTCCAAGAGACGACGCGCCGCCGGGCCGTCCCGTTCAGCTGAGTCCGGCCTCCCGGTCAGGCGGAGCGGGCGTCAGGGGGCTGGGGGGCGTGGGGGAGGAGTCTCTGGCGGACCATCATGGCCGCTCCGGCCACGGCGCCGGGCATGGCGATGACGGCGCCGAAGGGGACGAGGAAGATGAGGAAGAGCAGCACTCCGAAGCCCAGTGCGGGCCCCTTGTCCGCGCGCAGGACGGCGAAGCGTTCCTTGCGCCCGAGGCCGCGCCGTTCCATGGCCAGCGCCGTCAGCTCCACTGTCAGGAAAAATCCGGACACGAGCGCACCGATCACCGGGACAACGGTCTGCCCGATCACCGGCACGAACCCCAGGACGAACAGCGGGACACTGAACATCAGCACGTACCCGAGCGTGATCAAACTGTCGCGTATCGAGCGGAGGATGGAACGCCACATCGGCGGGTCCGTCACCTTCACCAGGCCGCCGAGATCGTCCTCCACCCGCTCCGACAGCTTCTCGTAGAACGGCTCGCCGATCGCCAGCGACGCGGCCGTGAACGTGACCACGGCGAGCACCAGACCGAGCGCGAACACCACGATCGCCAGCAGGACCCGCACCGTCCCGCGCGCGCCCGCGCTCCACCCGTCCGCGAACGGCGTGGCCCAGGCGGCCAGATCGCCCGCGTACGTCCCGAGCAGCACCAGCGCCACCACGTAGACCACCAGCGCGATGAGCGCCGGTACGAGCCCGAACAGCCACTGACGCGGGTTCCGCGCGACCCAGCCGAGCCCCTTGAAGACGTACCGGATGCCGTCGGCGAAACCACCGACCGCGCGCCGCATGCTGTTCATGCCCGGCAGGCTAACGCCTCACGTCCGGCTCGTCGAAAGATCAGCTGACAGTTCCTGGTTTCCACAGGGATGTCACGGACACGCCCAGCTCCGCGAAGAGGCGCCGGAGCAGGGGCAGCGAGATCCCGAGCACGTTCCCGTGGTCGCCGTCGATGCCGTCGACGAACCAGCCGCCGTGGCCGTCGAGGGTGAAGGCTCCCGCCACGCGCAGCGGCTCGGTGGTGGCGACGTACGCGTCGATCTCTTCGTCGGACGGCGTGCCGAACCGCACCACCGTGGCGGCGACCTCGGCCACTTGCGCGCCGCCGGCCGTGTCGATGACGCAGTGCCCGGTGAGCAGCCGGCCCGTGCGGCCGCGCATCGACCGCCAGCGCTCCACGGCCTCCTCCGGCGAGCGCGGCTTGCCGTACGCGACGCCGTCGAGCTCGAGAACGGAGTCGCACCCGATGACCAGCGCCCCGGACAGGCCCTCGGCGACCACCGACGCCTTGGCGCGGGCCAGGGTGAGGCAGAGCTCGGCGGGGGTGGCGGCGGTCACGCTGTCCTCGTCGAAGTTGCTGACGATGACCTTGGGGTCGAGGCCGGCACTGCTCAGGAGCGCGAGCCGCGCGGGCGAGGCGGAGGCAAGAACGATCTCGGTCACGTCTCACGAGCCTAGGGGACCCTGAGGACGGACGCGCCTACCGGACTCTCCCGACGGATTCCCCGCAAAGCCCCTGCCCCGCTCCGGCGCTTCCCACCGGTTCCCCGCGAAGCGCCGTCCGGACAAGGCCGGTCACAGGGCGCGGAGGCTGGACATCACGGTGTTGATGTCGGCCCAGCGCTTCTTCTGGGTGTCGGGGATCGTGACGAACACCAGGGCGGGCTTTTCCTTGTGCACCTGGACGAGCGCGACGGCGGCGAGGGAGAAGCGCTTCTTCCCTCCGGCCTTGTAGTGCACCCGGTAGCCGAGCAGCCAGCCCTTGCTCTTGCCCGCCTTGATCGGCTGGGAGGCCGTCCAGGTGATCCTGGAGCCCGCGGGGTGGTAGTTCAGGGTCCAGCGCGCGGCGAGGAACGCGGTGTCCTTCAGATCGTCCTGGACCGCGATCGGCACGGGGCAGGAGGCGAGCATGCCCCGGTACTTCACGCCCTTGGGGGCGGGCAGCGCCCGCCGGGTCGCGAACGGCGAGGACCCCACGAGCTTCCACGCCTTGACGAACCGGGCGAAGCTGATTCCGGAGCGGCGGTCCTTCACTTGTCCCTTGGTCGGCGCGCCGGCCCCGGGGAAGTTCGCGAGCCTGTGCGCCTTCCGGGGCGGCTTCGGCAGCCGGGGGTCCGCCTGTGCCGCGGCGAGGGCGCTCCTGCCGGCCCCGGCGGAGGGAGAGGCGGTGGCCGTCGGCGAACCCGAAGGAACCGGTGACCCCGAAGCGACCGGCGTTCCCGAGACGTCCGGGGCCCCCGAAGAGGCGGCCGAAGCCGACGGGATCGGAGAGGCCGAAGAGACCGCCGAACCGGACGGAGCCGGTGAGGCGGCGTCGCCGGCCGACACCGGAGCGGCCCCGGAGGACGACGCGGCAGGCGAGGCCGTGGCCGAATCCGGAGCCGGCGTGGGGACGGGCGAGGCGGGCGCGGAGGCGGGTGGCACGGCCTCGGCGGACACCGTCGCCGCCACCGGACCCGAGGCCGTGGCGGCGACGGAAGCGGACGGGGAGCCGGGGACGGACGCGGGCAGCGGGGAGGACGTGGAGCCCGGCGCGCCGGCGGCGGACGCGGAGGGGTCGGCGGGCGGCGGAGCGGCCACCGTCGAGGCGGGCCTGCCGTTCCAGCCGCCCGTCACGAAGAAGACGACCGCGGCGGCCGCCACGACGAGCACCGCGACGCCGGCGGTGAGGCTGCGGTAGATGACCCGCATCGGCAGGTCGCCTAGCCTGGCGAGCCTGGAACGCTTGGCGGGCGGAGGAGAGGGCGGAGGCTCCTCGATCGAGATCTTGGGCAGTGGCGCCGTTTCGGCTTCTGCCATTACATACGATGGGACGGCCTTAGTCCCGTAATCCCCATCCACCCCATTTGACACGCTCGGAGCGTACGGCAAAACCCCCGGCGCCGCCGGTGTTCCCGATCACACTTCGGGAACGAGTGCCGTACTGACCAGGGGTTTCACTCGCGGTCAACGCCCTGACAGTAGGCCTGGCGGGCGGACGGGCACCGGCGGCGTTCGTTCAGTTCGCGGGGTTGCGGAGAGGACCCCAGGCCGCCGGCCGGTGGCCTCCGGCGCGCAGCCACGGCGCGTCGGCGACGACCGTACGGCTGCCCGGCTCGACCTCGGTGAACCCCGCGTCGCGCACGACGGGAAGCCCGCTGTCGACGAGCGCCGCCCAGCGGCGCGGATCCGCCGCTCGGACCGCGACCGGCAGCCCTTCGGCGACCCACCTGGCGCGGGCGTGCTCGTCGGTGCCCCACCAGGCGAGCTGCGCCGCGTGCCCCGCCTGGGCCATGGCCTTGCCGGCCGACATGCCGAGCGCGGGGTTGAGCCACAGCACGGCGGCGTCCGGCCCGGGCGGGTCCGGCGGCGCGGAGTCGGGCAGGTCCGTGCCCGACACCTGCAGCCGGGAGAGCTCCTTCGGCCAGGCGTCGAGCGGGATCGGCGGGTGCACGCGGACCTCCGCCGACCGGACGGTGACCGTGATGCCGGGCAGTTCCTGCACCCGCCGCCACTCGGCGCCCCTGGCCCGGCGCACGACCTTGCGGATGCCGATGGTCTCCCAGGCCTGCACGGCCTCGGCCCACTCGCCGCCGGTCGAACGCCCGTCGGTCAGCAAGGTGAGCACGGCGAGCGCGGCCGCCTCCAGCGCGTCGGTGCGCTCGGGAGGTGTGGCCCGCTCGATTCGTACGACTAGGGGGAGCACTCTTTGGTCTGGCCGGTTCACGCACCCAAGGATCTCAGGCCCGCGCGCGAGCCGCCGCGCCGCCTCCGTCGGCGGCCACGGCCGCGGGGACGGGCTCCGGTTCCGCGGTGGCGCCGCGGCCGCGGCTCACGCGCAGCGACATGATCGCGGCGAGCGCGCACAGCGCGCCGGCCCCGTACCAGGCGGCGTCGTAGTGGCCGAGGTGGTCGCGGGTCACGCCCGCCGCGACGGCCGCGATGGCCGCGCCGACCTGGTGGGAGCCGAACACCCAGCCGAACACCACGGCCCCGTCCGGGCCGTAGATCCTGCGGCAGAGCGCCACGGTGGGCGGCACGGTGGCGACCCAGTCGAGCCCGTAGAAGATGATGAAGATCAGCATGCTGGGCTGGGTGGTCGCCGCGAACAGCGAGGGCAGCACCAGCAGCGAGGCGCCACGCAGCCCGTAGTAGGCGCCCAGCAGGACCCTCGGGTCCACCCGGTCGCTGAGCCAGCCGGAGAAGATCGTCCCGGTGATGTCGAAGATGCCGATGAGGGCGAGCAGGCCCGCCGCGACGGTCTCCGGCATCCCGTGGTCGTGGGCGGCGGGGATGAAGTGGGTGCCGACGAGGCCGTTGGTGCTGGCCCCGCAGATGGCGAAGCCGCCGGCGAGGAACCAGAACGACCGCGTGCGCGCCGCCGACGCCAGCACCCTGACCGCCCGTGCCGCCGCCCCTCCCCCGGATGCCGCGGGAGCCGGGCGGGCCGGAGCGGAGTCCGCGGTGGCGCCGAGGGCGGTGAGGCCGACGTCCTCGGGCCGGTCGCGCAGGAAGAACCACACCAGGGGGACGACGGCCAGGGCCGCCGCGGCGACGACCAGCGCGGCCGTACGCCAGCCGGGCCCCTCGGCGATCCAGGCGAGCACCGGCAGGAAGACCAGTTGTCCCGCGGCGCCGCCCGCGGTCAGCACACCGGTGACCACGCCCCGGTGCCGGACGAACCACCGGTCGGTCACGGTCGCGACGAAGACCAGGGCCATCGACCCGGTGCCGAGCCCGACCAGCACGCCCCAGCACGCGACGAGCTGCCAGCTGGCCGTCATGAACACCGTCAGCCCGCTGCCCAGGGACACCAGCAGCAGCGCGACGGCCACCACGCGGCGCATGCCGAGCCGGTCCATCAGGGCCGCCGCGAAGGGCGCGGTGAGGCCGTACAGCACCAGGTTGACCGACACGGCGAGGGAGATCGTCCCGCGCGTCCAGCCGAACTCCTCCTCCAGCGGGGTGATCATGACCCCCGGGGTGGCCCGGAAGCCCGCCGCCCCGACGATCGCCACCAGGGCGACTCCCGCCACGAGCCAGGCCCGGTGCGGCAGGCGCCTCCGCGCAACGTCAGACGTCTCACTCATGCGCGTAATCATGGACGGCTCCGGTCATCCGCCACGAGTGGCCGGATGGCCAATATGTGTAAGAATCGGGCCATGGTCCATCGCATCGCGGTCGTCGCGCTCGACGACTTCGCCACGCTCGACCTCGGGATCCCCGGCCAGGTGTTCTGGATCGCCGAGGACTCCGAGGGCCGCAAGCTGTACGAGGTGGTCACCTGCAGTCCCGGCGGCCGTCCGGTGCGCGGCTCCGGCGGCTACACCGTGGTGCCCGACCACGACCTGTCGGTCCTGGCCACGGCCGACACGGTCCTGGTGGCCGGGATCCACGGCGGGTCGCCCCTGGTGGACGGCACGATCGACGGCGAGCTGCGCGAGGCCCTGCGGGACGCCGCCGGGCGCTCCCGCATGATGTCGATCTGCACGGGGGCGTTCGTCCTGGCCGCCGCGGGCCTGCTCGACGGGCGCCCCGCGACGACGCACTGGAGGAACGCCGCGCTGTTCCGCTCGCTGTACCCCAAGGTGCTCCTCGACCCCGACGTGCTGTTCATCGACGACGGCGACCTGCTGACCTCCGCGGGTGTCGCCGCCGGCATCGACGTGTGCCTGCACGTCGTCCGGCGTGACCACGGCAGCGAGGTGGCCAACCGCGCGGCCCGGCGCTGCGTGACCCCGCCCTGGCGCGAGGGCGGCCAGGCGCAGTTCATCGAGCGCCCGCTCCCCGAGCCCGGCGACGCCGGCACCGCCCCCACCAGGGCGTGGATGCTCGAACGGCTCGACCAGCCGCTCGACCTCGCCGCCCAGGCCCGGCACGCCCGCATGAGCGTGCGCACCTTCACCCGGCGGTTCAAGGAGGAGACGGGGCTGAGCCCCGCGCGGTGGCTGACGTTGCAGCGCGTCGAGCGGGCCCGCCACCTGCTGGAGACCACCGACCTGACGGTCGACCAGGTGGCCGCCCGGTCGGGTTTCGGCACGGCGGTGTCGCTGCGCCAGCACCTGCACGCCACGGTCGGGGTGGCGCCGCTGGCCTACCGCCACACGTTCCGCAACCACGCCGTCGCGGCGCTCTGACCGCCTCAGGCGGTGCGCGAGGGGACGGCCGGGAGCGGCGCGACCGGCGGGAACAGGCCGTCGCCGCCGGACAGCAGCATCCAGAAGGCGTGCGCGGCCGAAACCAGCGTCACGTGGTGATGCCATCCGCGGAACGACCTGCCCTCGAAGTCGCGCAGCCCGAGATGGTGGGTGACGCCCGCGCGGTCCCACGCGACCCGCTCGGCCGTCTGGGCGATGCGCAGCAGCATCCCGGGCGGCAGCCGGCCGATGTTGGACAGCCAGACCGCGGCCGACCGCTGCCCCGGAGCGGTCCACGTGCCGAGCAGGGTCAGGGCCGCCTCCTCGGCGTCGGCCGTCGGGGAACGGAACGGCGTGTGCACCTGGGCGCTCACGGCCCGGGCCGCGCGCTGCGGGGTGCCCGCGGAGGCGTCCACGGCCGCCTTCGGGTTGTCGACCAGCCGGCCCACGTCGCGCAGCGCGTCGACCAGCCGGCCGGCCTCGATGCGGCGGCCCATGCCGAGCGGGATCCGCGGATCGGACGGGCTGACGGGGATCGAGTCGTGCACGCGCAGCACGAACGGGATGCCCCGCCCGGTGAACTCGAAGATCAGACGGCCGACGTCGACCTCCCGCGCGTCCATCACGACCGGGCGCCGGCGCAGTCCCCAGGCGGCGGCGATGTTGGCCACCACCTCCGCCGCGCACTCCTCGACGCTGAGGCTGATCTCGTCGTCGGGGATTCCGGCGCGGCGGCGCCGCCCGGGGTCGTCGGTCCAGCTCTCCGGGAGGATCAGCCGCCAGTCGATGGGGTAGGCGGCCTGCTCGGAGGCCAGCCAGACCCCCACGACCTGCTGGCAGTTGGCCAGCCGGCCGAGCTTGCTGACGAACCTCCGTTCGACCCCCACCGAGTGCTCCCCCGACTTCGGGATCACGACGGGCTCGACGACGAGCGCGATCGGGCGGACGGCCTGTTCGATGTAGCCGGCCAGGGTGCGCCGGACGGCGATCCACCCCCACGGCGACTGGCTGATGAACTGCTGCAGGCTCTGCTCCACGGCCGGCCCGCTCTCGAGCGACGCGATCCCCCGCATCGTCTTGCGTCCCTCGATCGACAGCAGCCCGCGCAGGTAGAGCCGGGCCCAGCGGCGCTGGTCACGGCGCTTGAGCGACGAGAAGACCATGCCGCAGAACCTGGCGAAGAATTCCGAGGATATTTCCTCTCGTTCGGCAGATAACGAACTGACGCCCACGGGCGACCCCCTCCAGTCCGTCGAGAGGCGAGTTCAAAGATGCCGTGCACCCCCGAGTCCGGTGCAAGAAAACCATACCGCCCGTGCGGTTTTTTTGAATCAGTCCTCGCTGACTTTGTCAGATGAAACCGGCCGCAGCCATATCGTCGACAGACCCGGCAGCACCACCGGCGCACTGGCATCGCAGCCGTGCCAGGGCGCTTCGGTGGCCGCCACGTCGCGGAGGTTGCCGGCCCCGCTCCCGCCGTACGGCAGGGCGTCGGTGTTGATCACCTCGGCCCACCGGCCCGGGAACGGCAGGCCGACGCGGAACCCCTCGCGGACGACCGGCGAGAAGTTGCACACGCACGCGACGGGCGTGCCCTCGTCGTCGTACCGCAGGAAGGCCAGGACGTTCTCCTCCTCGGCGTCCGGGACGATCCAGCTGAAGCCGCCGGGCGAGGAGTCGAGCCGCCACAGGGACGGCAGGCCGTGGTAGGCGGCGTTCAGGTCGCGGACGAGCCGCCGCACCCCCTCGTCCGCGAGGTCCCAGCGCAGGCCGCGCTCCGGGCTCCACCGCTCCTCCTGCGCGAACTCCTGCCCCATGAACAGCAGCTTCTTACCGGGATGGGCCCACATGAAGCCGAGGAACGCCCTGGTGGTGGCCCGCCGCACCCGCTCCTCCCCGGGCACCCTCCCGGGCACCGACCCGGTGGCGTGGGAGACGGG
The DNA here is from genome assembly GCF_018531465.1 of Sphaerisporangium fuscum. GTDB lineage: Bacteria > Actinomycetota > Actinomycetes > Streptosporangiales > Streptosporangiaceae > Sphaerisporangium > Sphaerisporangium fuscum. Next base: position 68,188 of record NZ_JAHDTF010000016.1, on the reverse strand, counting down.
CAGGACGTAGTGCTCGGAGTAGGCGTACACCATGGGAAAGGTCACCTCACCGTGGTGGTACCTGCGCTCGGCCGGGTCGCGCCCCAGGTAGCCGAGGCAGTCGTCGGTCCAGCCGGTGTTCCAGGCCAGGTCGAAGCCCAGCCCTTCGGGGCCGGTGAGCGCGCTGTCCCCGCCCCAGGCGTCCGGCTCCTCCGCCACGCGCACCGCCGGCGCGTCGAGCGCCACGAGGGCCTGGTTCACCTGGCGGAACAGCGGCTCGCCCTCGCGGGCGGACCCCGGCCACGGGGAGTCGTCGGCGCCGATCTTGAGCCCGTCGAGGCGGAACTCCTCACACCAGAAGACCGCGTTGGCCACCAGGAACTCGCGCACGGCCCGCCTGCCGTGGTCGAACGCCGGCGCCCGCGTCCCCGCGGCCGGCCCGCCCGCGCCGGTGGTCTCGTACAGCGGCGTCCCGTCGAAGCGGGCGAGCCCCCACTCCTCGGGGGCGAAGCGCCGCGGCGTCCAGTCGAGGATCACGCCGACGCCGGCCTGGTGGAGGCTGTCGACCAGGTGGCGGAAGTCGTCCGGCCCGCCGTAGCGGGCGGTGGGCGCGTAGAGCCCGGTGGGCAGCCGCTCGTCGCCGGCGTGCTCGGCGACCGGCAGCAGCTGGACGTGGGTGAAGCCGAGACCGGCCACGTACCCGGGGAGCACGTCGGCGAGCCGGCGGTACCCCAGGCCGGGCCGCCAGGAGCCGAGATGGACCTCGTACACGCTCATCGGGGCCTGGTGGGGCGCCCGGGCGGGACGCGCGGGCCGGGGCGTGTCGCTCCACCGGTAGGCGGAGGTGAAGACCACCGACGTCGCGGGGCAGGAGCGGTCGGCGGCGAAGGCGAGCGGGTCGGCCTTGCGCCGCCACCGGCCGTCGGCCCCGTGGACCTCGTAGGCGTAGCGGCAGCCGTCCCCGACGCCGGGCACGAATGTCTCCCACACACCGGAGCCACGCCGGCTCAGGGGATGCTCCGCCCCCTGCCAGGCGTTGAAGTCGCCCGCCAGCCGGACGTCGCGGGCGTTGGGCGCCCAGACCGCGAAGGCGGTGCCGGACGCCGTGGCGTGGGCCCCCAGCACCCGCCACAGGCGCGCGGCCTTTCCCGCGCCCGCGGGAGACCGGCCGAAGCCGAGGGAGAAGTACTGGAAAGCGCCGGAGAGTAAATCTTCACTTCCGATAATGAAAGCCACGATTTCATCTCTCCCGCGTTGTCGGCCGGAAAACCGCAACACCTGCGATTCGTGCTGGTGAGACTACTCCCGCCCCACTTGGGGAAACACCTTTACATTCCTACTCTGTCAAGTCGCCTGTAAAGTCATCCGGCGAAAGGGCGCCGAGGAATCCGGGCAGCCCCTTCACAGGACGGCGGAGTTGATCTTCTGGTAGCCGGCCACCAGCGAATGCCCCGGGTGGGCGCTGACGAAGATCTGCTCCCCCGCCAGTTCGGCCATCTCCGGCACGTACGGCAGCACGGCGGTGACCGGAGTGCCGTACGCCGTCTCGGCGCGCAGCACCAGGTCGCTCCTCGGCGCGGCGTCGGGCACCATGTTGACCACAACCGCCCGCCGCACGCATCCGAACCTGTCGGCCAGGGCGACGCTCTCGGCCGCCCCGGCGAGGTCGAGCCGGTCGGCCCGGGTCACGATCACCAGCGCGTCCGCGCCGGCCACCGCCATGACGGTCTCGGTGTTGATGCCGGTGTGGGTGTCCAGGAGCAGCACGTCGAGGTCCAGGGCCGCGATCAGGCGGCCGAACCCCTCGTTCAGCAGCCCGACGTCGTAGCCGTTGGCGCTGATCTCGTTGATGGCGGTCATGCCGGTCCTGGCGGGCACGATGAACAGCCCCCCGCTCGCCAGCGGCCTGACGGCGTCCTCGATCTCGCAGCGGCCCACCAGGTAGTCGGCGAGCGAGCACCCGTCGCGGCCTCCAGGGGACCCGAACATCGTCTCCACCGCCGGCGACCGGATGTCGGCGTCCACCAGGGCGACGCGCCGGCCCTCGGCGGCCAGGAGCAGTGCCATGTTCGCCGCCGTGCTCGACTTGCCCGTGCCGCCGCGGCAGGAGTGCAGCGTGACGATGCGGGCCATCACGGGGCCGCCCGGTGCACGGCCATCATGGTGATGTCGTCGGACTGCTCCGCCTCGCCGACGAAGCCGCTCAGCGCGCCGTCGACGCGCCGCAGCAGGTCCGCCCCCGAGCCGGCGCCGCCACGCAGAAGGTCCAGCATCCGTTCCTCCCCGAAGAACCCTCGGTCCGGCGCCCGCGCCTCGGTCACGCCGTCGGTGTAGATGAACAGCAGGTCGCCGGGGTCCAGGTGGGCGTAGCCGAGCGAGAACGCCGAGTCGCGCATCACGCCGACGGCCGGTCCCGTGGGCTCCAGCACCACCGGGTCGCCGCCGCCCGCCCGCACCAGGACGGGCGGGTTGTGTCCCCCGTTGACGTACACGAGGCTGCCCGTGACCGGGTCCAGCACCGCGAAGAACATGGTCGCGAAGTAACCCTGGCGCAGGTGGTTGCGCGCCAGGTAGTCGTTGGTGCCGACGACCGCGTTCATCAGAGGTGTCGCGCCGACGACGGGCACCCCCGGCGTGTCGTCCCCCGCCATCAGGTCGGCGATCAGGTTGGGCGACCCGCTCTGCTCGGCGGTGTGCCGCAGCAGGCTGCGGATCAACGCCATGAACAGCGCCGCGCCGACCCCCTTGTCGCACACGTCCGCCACGACGAAGGCCAGGCGGCGCCGGTTGACCAGCTCGAACACGTCGTAGAAGTCGCCCGCGACCGTACGGGCCGGGCGGTAGCGCACGTCGATCCCCCAGCCGTCGGGGGTCGGCAGCGAATCGGGCAGGAAGCCGAGCTGGATCTCCCTCCCGATCTCCAGCTCGCGCTCGTACCGGTGCAGGTCGGCCTGGGTCTCGATCTGGCGGAGCGTACGCCCGAGCTCGGCCCGGACGTAGCAGCTCCGCAGCCGGGTGCGGACCAGGGACGGCAGGAACGGCGGCACGAGATAGTCCAGGCCGCCGTTGATGTGGCGCTCCAGCGCGCCGAAGTCGTTCTCGGTGAACGCCAGCATCACCGGATGCCGGTCCTCCTCGTCCAGCCGCCTGCCCACCGCCCTGACGATGTCCGGCGGCACCTGCGCCGAGACGAGCAGGACGTCGGCGGGAGGCAGGTGGTCTCCGGCGAGGACCTCGGCCGGGGAGCGCGTCTGCACGCTCGTCCCGGCCTCCTCCAGGGCCTGCCGGAGCTGCGGGGGCAGCGTAGGGCCGTCGTCCAGCACTAATACGCCGGTCTGCGTCATTTCGCTCCATCCCTACGGATCCGCAGCGTGCTGATGTTGCGTCCGGCCACCCGTTCGTAGGTGTAACCGTCCAGGGCGGTCAGGGCGAGGTAGACGCCGAGGCCGCCGATGCGGCGGCACGAGACGGGCAGGTCCTGGTCGGGCGCCTGCAGGCCGTCGCGCGGGTCGAACGGCCGCGCGTCGTCCTCCAGCCGGACCCAGACGGTCTCGCCGTCGACGCCCCCCTCGACCGCGAGTTCGCCTTGGGTGTCCCGGTAGCCGTGCACGACGATGTTGGTCGCCAGCTCGTCCGCCGCCAGCCGCAGCCGGTGGGCACGGGCGGCGGGCAGACCCGCGCGGTCCGCCAGCGCGCGGATGTAGCCCGCCACCTCGTCCAGCGATTCGAGCGACGCCGGGATCCGGGGCACCGTTCCCTCACGAACCGGTCATCTCGAAGCTGCGGTCGAGCCCCGCCATCCGGATCACCCGGGCGACGGGTTCGGTGGCGCCGTCGATCACGATGGCGATCTCCTCGCCGAGCTTCTGCCGGGCGAACACCAGGGCCCGGAGGCCGGCGCTGGCGATGTAGGTGAGGTCGGCGGCGTGGATGACCAGGCGGCCGGCGCCGGTGGCGGCCGCCTTCTCGATGGCGTCGTGGAACAGCGGCGCCGTCGAGGCGTCGAGCTCGCCGGCCAGGTGGATGGTCGCGGTACCGGTGTCCGTGCTGAGGGTCGCGGTGAATGCCACGTGAGGTCTCCTGGGTGCGCGGCCGGTCCCGTCCCTGCGGGGCCGGCCTGGTGGTGGGGTGGAAGGCCCGGTCAGACGGACCCGGTGAGGATCACGACCGACCGCGGCCCGATGTGGTACCGGCGGGGATGCGGCGTCACCGGCTCGGCGCCGGGCTCGTGCGCGTCGTCCGGTGCCGCGGTGCCGGTGTCGGCGAAGACCCGCCAGACGGCGCCGCCGGTGAGCTCCGGCAGCTCCAGGTCGTGTCCCTCCCAGTGGGAGTTCATCGCCACGTAGACGTGGTCCCTGGCCCCGGCCGCGTCGCGCCCGCAGCGCATCACGGCGAGCAGCCTGCTGCCGGGCGACCAGTCGGGTCGCCAGGCATCCACGCCGTGCCAGCTGACGTCCGGCAGGCCGACCCCGGAGAAGTCGACGCCGAGCGGGTGGGTCGCCTCCCGCAGGATCGGGTGAGCCCGGCGGAAGGCGATCAGCCTGCGCACGAAGCCCACCAGTTCGGCGTTGGTCTCCACCAGGTCCCAGTCGAACCACGACAGCTCGTTGTCCTGGCAGTAGGTGTTGTTGTTGCCGAGCTGGGTGCGGCCGGCCTCGTCGCCGGCCAGCAGCATGGGCACGCCCTGGCTGGTCAGCAGGATGGCCAGGGCGTTCTTCATCTGCCTCATCCGCAGCGCGTTGACCTCGGGGTCGCCGGTCGGCCCCTCGACGCCGCAGTTCCAGCTGTTGTTGTCGTTGGCGCCGTCGGCGTTGCCCTCGCCGTTGGCCTCGTTGCGCTTGTCGTTGTAGGAGACCAGGTCGTGGAGGGTGAATCCGTCGTGCGCGGTCACGAAGTTGACCGAGGCGGTCGGGCCGCGCCCGCCGTACAGGTCGGGCGATCCGACGATCCGGGCGGCCAGCTCGCCGACCGTGCCCTCGTCGCCCTTGATGAACCTGCGCAGCACGTCGCGGTACTTGCCGTTCCACTCGGCCCAGCGGCCGTAGTTGGGGAAGTGGCCGACCTGGTAGAGGCCCCCGGCGTCCCAGGCCTCGGCGATGAGCTTGGCGTGCCGGAGGATCGGGTCGTAGGCCAGCTGCTCCAGCAGCGGCGGGTTGGGCAGCGGGCTGCCGTCCGGGCCGCGGTCGAGGATCGCGGCCAGGTCGAAGCGGAACCCGTCGACGTGGTACTCCGACACCCAGTACCTCAGGCAGGCCAGGACGAAGTCGCGCACGACCGGATGGTTGCAGTTGACGGTGTTCCCGGTGCCGCTGAAGTTGTAGTAGTAGCCCTCGGGCGTGAGCATGTAGTACGTCGAGTTGTCCAGGCCCTTGAACGAGATCGTGGGGCCGTGCTCGTTGCCCTCGGCGGTGTGGTTGAAGACGACGTCGAGGACCACCTCGATGCCGGCCTTGTGCAGCTCCTTGACCAGCGTCTTGAACTCGTCGGCCTGCATCCCGTAGGCGCCGGTGGCGGCATAGCCGGCCTTGGGGGCGAAGAAGCCGACGGTGTTGTAGCCCCAGTAGTTGTACAGCCGCCTGCCGGTCAGCGGGTCGGCGCGCGAGTTGTCGAACTCGTCGAACTCGAACACCGGCATCAGCTCGACGCAGTTCACCCCGAGCTCCCGCAGGTAGGGGATCTTCTCGCGCAGGCCCGCGTACGTGCCCGGCGCCGACACCCCGGAGGAGGGGTGCCGGGTGAAGCCGCGGACGTGGGTCTCGTAGATGACGAGCTCCTCGGTGGGGATGCGCGGCGGGGCGTCGTCCTCCCAGTCGAAGTCCTCGAAGGCGATCATGGCCCGGTACTGGTACGGCTTGTCCCAGTCGGGGGGCACGCCCCAGCTGTCGCGCCCCGACAACAGCCGGGCGTGCGGATCGGTCAGGACGGTCCCGGCGTCGAACCGGTCGCCCCGCGCGGGGTCGAAGGGGCCGTCGGCGCGGAAGCCGTACTCCAGGTTCTCCGGGTCCAGCCCGAAGACCGTCATGGCGAAGACGCTCCCGAGCCGGAACTCGGGCGGGAACGGCAGCTCCTCCACCGGCTTGTCCGCTCCCCGCTCGAACAGCACCAGTGACATCGAGGTGGCGCGGTCGCTGTAGACCGAGAAGTTGACCCCGCCCGGCACCAGGTGGGCGCCGTAGGGGAACGGGCGGCCGTGGCCTACGCGGTACCCCCCGATGCGGCGCGTCGGGAACTCGTCGATGCGTTCGGCGGTCATGGCCGCACGCGTCCCAGGGCGCTCTCGACATCGTCGCCGATCTCGAAGAAGTCGAGGAACCCGGTCGCCGACATCACGAACCTGACCTCCTCCGACAGGCCGACCAGGACGATCGCCGCCGCCAGTTGCTGGGCGCGGCGGTACAGCAGCAGGAGCATCCGCAGGCCGGCGCTCGACACGTACGGCACCGCGGAGAAGTCGACCAGGAGCCGTCCGGCGTCCCGCACCAGCGGGAGGAGCCGCTCCTGCACTCCGGACGCGGTGGTGCTGGTGATCTCGCCGTCGATACGGGCCACGGTGACGCCGTCGACGGTCCGGCTGGTGACGGTGACGCTCATCGCGGGGTCGCCTCCACCGTGACCTTGACCTTCACCCTGCCCGTCGCCTCGGGGAGCTTGACGGTGAGCGCGCCGGCGTCGTAGTCGCCGTAGGGCTCGCCGTCGATCTCGACGGCGCCGATCCTGACCGAGCCCGGGGGCAGCAGGTCGGGCGCGACGCGCAGGACGCGCCCGGGGAAGCCGCCGGGGTCGGGCTTGAAGTGCAGGTCCAGCGATCTGCCCTTGACGAGCAGGTTGTTGTAGACGGCGGCGAGGTAGCACAGCTCGGAGGAGTGGTACATGCTCATCGAGTGGCTGCCCTTGAACCGCTCGGTGCCGAGCAGGTACGGCATGCCGTTCGCCAGCACGTTGAAGTACACCGCCCCCTCGTCGTGGTCGAGGAAGAAGGCGTTGTAGAACGCCTCGGCGATGCGGGCCTCGTCACCGAAACGCTCCTGGCGGGTGATGCCGAACAGGATGAGGTAGGCCAGGATCGCCTGCTCCTGCTGCCACCACGCCTTGCGGTCGTGCCACGCGAAGCGGAAGTAGTCCTCGCCGTCCCTGCGCACCCGCTCCACGACGTCGTACCAGCCGCCGCGCTGCCGGTCGGCGCCGACGCCGGGCATCACGTCGCCGATGTGCGAGGCCAGCTCGATGTACTGCGGCTTGGGGTTCAGCGAGTGCATCCGCATGAGGTTCCAGGCGATCTTCAGGTTGTGCCCGACGACGGCGCGGTTGCGCTGCCAGCCGTGGCTGTGGTCGTGCGACCAGTCGCGGTGGAAGCGTTCCTGGACGAACGGGCTGTTCTTGTCGTCGGGGAAGTGCTCGACGATGGTGTCGAAGGTGTACTCCAGGAACTTCGCGTACGCCGGGTCGCCGGTGGCCAGGTAGAGGTTGACCAGGTACGCCGGGGCGTGGTCGCCGACGGAGTTCCAGTTCTTGCGGGCCCGGTTCTCCCCCAGTGACTCGTGGTCGGGGCTGAGCAGGATCGGGTCGATGTGCGAGTAGTAACCGCCCTGCTCGCGGTCCAGGAAGTACCTGTCGAACAGGCGCAGCGTCGCGTCGGCGTCGGCCTTGATCCGCGGGTCGCCGGTGATCCGGTAGGTCTGGACGGGGCCGGCGAGCGCGTAGATCTGCTCGTACATCGGGATGGCGTCGTAGTCGTCGGAGAACTCCGAGGTGAACAGCTTGCGCTGGACGTCGCCGTCGACCTTCAGGCCGTGGTACCAGTAGACGATGTCCTCGTCGGGGTCGACGAAGCGCAGGTTGGCCCGCAGATACTCCGTGCCGCGCTCGGCGACCTCCAGGTAGGTGTCGTCGCCGGTCAGCATGTACGCCGAGGCCATGCCGTACACCAGGCGCGAGATCGTGTCGGTCTCCTGCACGTGGCTGGAGGTCTTCTCGCCGCCCAGCCTGATGATCGTGCGGTACTCGCCGAAGTCGACCGGCCCGTCGCCGAACTGGGCCTTGCGGTAGAAGGCCGCGATCTCCTCCAGCTGGTGGATCCACCAGTTCGACTCCTCGAACCGGTGGTCGCCGGGGCGCCGGCCGACGAAGACGACGCGCTTGGCGTCGAAGATCGGGGTGTCGCCGTGGGGGTAGAACACGCCGTAGGCGAACAGGAACCGGCCGGGTACCAGCATCTCCTCCAGCTGCCCGGTGGCGTCGGTGTACGGCTCGCCGAGGTTGCGCAGCAGCTCGGCGCTGAGCTCCCCGTCGAGCGAGAGGGCGAAGTCGCGGCCGTCGGCGGTGACGACGGTGGCCGTCTTCGTCGGGCCGTCGTAGCCGGTGACGCGGCCGGCGATCGTGTCGGAGAAGGTGAAGTTCACGGCGTCTCTCCCTTCTGTGAGAGCGGGCCCCTGTCCGGCAGCAGGTCGATGAGGGTCCTGGCGAACAGGTGGCAGTGGTGGCCCGAACGGCCGGTGACCAGGTCGCCGTCCACGACGACGTCCCTGTCGACGTACTCCGCGCCCATGTTCCGCACGTCGCCGACCAGGTTGTTGTGGCAGACGATCTTGCGTCCGCGCACGACCTGCGGGATCGAGGAGGCGAGCCACATGCCGTGGCAGATGATCCCCTTGATGACGTCGGGGTCGTCGAAGGCGCGGAGCAGGAATTCGGTGGCCGGGGCGAGCCGGTCGACGTCGTCGGTGTAACGCAGCCGGTCCGACACCATGCCCGAGGGGACGATGACGGCGGCGTACCCGGCCGGGTCGGCGTCCTCCAGGCTCTTGGAGACGGTGAACGGCGCGCGGTACTCGTGGCCGGTGAAGGTCAGGGACGGCTGCCCCCAGAGCCTGGTGAGGAAGTCGAGGTCCACCCCCTCCTCGGCGAACCTGCGCTCGTAGTAGAAGATCTCGGGCTCGAAGAAGTCGCTCTCCATGAGGATCGCGACGCGTACAGGGGCCACGGCTACTCCGTGATGAGGTGAACCAGGAAGGGCCGGTCGTCCAGCAGCATCCGCTCGACCGCCTCTTCCACCTGACTGTGCTTGTCCACCCGCACCGCCTCGACGCCGAGGCCGCGGGCGATGTCGACGAACCCGATCTCGGGCCGCGACAGGTCGAAGGAGCGGGGGAAGGCGTGCGGGGGGATGTCGCGCTCGCGCCAGTACTGCTCGATGTTGAGGTCGAGCAGCCGGTATCCGCGGTTGTCGCAGACGACGAACTTGGCGCCGACGCCTTCGCGGACCGCGGTGGCCAGCGCCTGGATGGTGTACATGCTGCCGCCGTCGCCGGTGAAGCCGACGACGGTCTTCTCCGGGTGGGCGATCTTGATCCCGACGGCGCCGGGGATGCCGACGCCGAGCGAGCCGCCGCGCGTCTGGAACCAGTGGCCGGGCAGCCGCGCCGGCAGGTGGGCGGCGAGCACGCCGGAGGCGGTCAGGCCCTCGTCGAAGACCATCACGTCCTCGGGGGCCCGGGCCGCGAGCTGCGCGGCGAAGGCGGCCGGCAGTGAGTCGTCCTCCCGCTCCGGCGGCCGGGCCTCGGTGGCCGCCCGCAGCCGCCGCGCCGCCGCCTCGCGCTCCCCCGGGGTCATCGACCGGCGCAGCTCGCCTTCGAGCGCGGCGAGCGTGGCCCTGGGGTCGGCGACCAGGCCGAGCGTCACGGGGTGGTTCTTGGCGATCTCGTAGGAGTTCAGGTCGACGTGCACGATGCGGGTGCCGGGCCGGAACGGCGAGGCGAGGTCGGGGAAGACCTCGGGGAACAGGTAGGTGCCGACGACGAGCACCGCGTCGGCCTTCTCGACCGCCGCCCGGCTGACCTCGCCGAACATGTGGCCGAGCTCGCCGCCGTACAGGGGGTGGCGGGCGTCGATGCACATCTCCGACACCGTCACCCCGCGCACCTCGGCGCCGAGCAGCTCGGCGACGCGCGTGAGCTCTTCCTGGGCGCCCGACTCGGCCACGCCGTCGCCGATGAGCACCAGCGGCCGTCCGGCGCCGCGGAGCATCGCCGCCGCCGAGGCGACCAGCTCGTGCACCGGGACGGTCCTGGTGTGCGGCACCGTGGACGGCAGGACCGGCTCGTCGTTGGGCTGGTCGAGCACGTCCAGCGGGAGCGCCACGAAGACCGGGCCGCGCGGCGGCGTCATCGCCGTCTTGACGGCGCGCCGCAGCACCCGCAGCACCGACGACGGGTCGGTCACCCTGGTGGCGTACTTGGTGACCGGGCGGGCCATGGCGACCAGGTCGACGGCCATCTGCGCGTCCATCGCCTCGTAGCGGACGCCGGACTCGCCGGCGACCACGACCAGCGGGGTGTGGCCGCGCATGGCCTGGTACATCATGCCGATCCCGTTGCCGAGGCCGACGCCGCTGTGCAGCTGGACGAGGCCGGGTCCGCCGGTGGCGCGGGCGTAGCCGTCGGCGATGCCCACCGCGACGGCCTCCTGCAGGGCCAGCACGTAGTGGAAGTCGTCGTACTTCTCCAGCGCGTCGAGGAAGCCCTGCTCGACGGTGCCGGGGTTGCCGAACATGTGGGTGATGCCGTCGGCGAGGAACTGCTCGATGATCGCCTCGTTGCCGCGTCTGGTCACGGGTGTCTCACCAGCCGAACCGGCGCAGGCCGTCTTCGAGCGCCTCGACGATCTTCTGCCCGGTCAGGTAGGAGTCGGGCGTGGAGCGTCCGGTGACGAAGGGGTGGTCGACGATGACCGAGGTCTCCTTGCCGAAGTTGCCGTGGTAGCGGCCCTCCGGCCCGGTGGCGTCGCGCAGGATGTACTCCAGCGGGTACGGCGGGGGCCCCATGACGAAGTCGGTGCCGAGGAAGCCGGTGCCGTCCTTGTAGTCGTACTCCTTGCAGTGGCCGGTGACGTGCTTGCCCCAGATGACGCTCTTGCGGTCCTCCCACTCGCGGGCGAACGCCAGGCAGGCCACGCCGTAGCACTCGGCGGCGACGAGCTTGCCGGCCCGCAGGAAGGCCAGGATCAGGGCGTGGACGCGCTCGTTGTTGGCCAGGTCCACGATGGGGCCGCTGCCGCCGACGATCAGGATGGCGTCGTAGCCGGCGATGTCGGCCTCGACCGTCGCGACGGCGCGGTGGTAGGCCTCCAGCTTGCGCAGGTAGCCGTCCTCGCTGGTGTACGGCCGCTCGGGCACCCAGGCGGAGATGTCGGCGGGGCCGGCCAGCCGGTCTGATTCGTCCAGCTCTCGGGTGAGCTTGGCGACCTCTGGCGAGGTGACGGAGCGGCCGAGCGGCGGGTCGACGTAGTCGGGGTCCATGCTCGGCGGCAGGGCGTGCGGGCGGCCGCCGGTGGGCGTGGCGAAGACGACCTCGTAGCCGCGCTGGTCGAAGTGGGTGAGGGGGCCGACCAGTTCCTCGCCCCAGTAGCCGTGCTCGGACAGGACGACCAGGATCTTCTTGCTCATGACCTCTCCTGCGGGCCGATGATCCAGTCCTCCCTGGCGGCCAGCGAGAACACGTGCGCGGGGTCGGCGACGGCGGCGAGCGCCGGCCGTACCCTTTCCTCGAAGTGGCGGGAGGCCAGCGCGCTGCGCATGGCGTCGACGTTGTCGAACCAGATCTGCTCGACGCTGTCGAAGCTCGCCTCGCCGAAGGTGTAGAAGCCGTTCCTGGTGTGCGCGTGCAGGTGCCGGCGCAGGCCGGGCAGGCCGCTGACCTCGGGGGCGTACCGCGTCAGGGTCTGCTCGCGGTAGTAGTCGAGGGCGAGGCCGGGCTTGCGCTTGATGAGGGTGGTGAGCTTGACCCAGGAGGGCTTGGCGTCGGCGACGGCCGGGCCCGGCACGATCTCGTGCGCCTCGGTGTCGAGGACGATGGTGAGCCAGAAGGCGGCCCAGTTGGGCTCGTCCAGCCGGGCGCCCTGGAGGAATTCCTCGGTCTGCAGGGACGCGAGCTGCTCCTCGTCGTTGGCGAGCCAGATCTCGGCGATCCCCTGGTGCGGGAGCGGCGGCCGGCCGCGGTCGGCGTCGAACGGCACGCGCGAGTCGATGAGGTAGCGCCGGATCTGGGGGATCTTGGCGGCGAACTTCACCGCGTGAACGTTCACCCAGTAGTCCTGGAACTCCTGGGCGGTCATGCCCGGCTTGGGTGCCGCCAGGATGAACTGATGGATCATGGGATCTCCTTTTCCGGAGAGGATCTTCGAATTGAGCATCCCAGCGGGTTTATCCGGCGGTCAAAGGAGAAGTCCGGACTTCTGGACTTCGCTGATTGAATGAGCAAATAACGTCAAGTCGCATAGCGAAACGGAAATATGCGATTATCCTCGCACGCCCGACCGTGTCCGCCACCATCTGACAAAGTGCCCGGCGAATAGGGGTCGTTCATGGCCACGCAGGGGTGACCGGCCCTACTGTCCACCTCATCGGACGCCTGACCGAAAGGTGGCACATGAAAGGCGAGCTGACCGCCGCGGTGCGCCGCGGCGCCATCACGCGGATCAACGACCTGCTGGAGCGGGGCGCCGATCCCGACGAACGCGATCCGGGAACCGGCCTGACCGCTCTGATGACCGCCTGCGGCCGGGCGGACCTCCCCGCCGTACGCGCGCTGCTCGCCGCCGGGGCCGACGTCCTCACCGGCGACGCCAAGGCCGGCGCGACCGCCCTGCACAAGGCCTGCCAGGGCGGCAGCGCGGAGATCGTCCGCGCCCTGCTCGACGCGGGCGCCTTCGTCGACTCGGTGGCCCCGACGACCGGCCACACCCCGCTCATGGACGCCCTGTGGTTCAAATGGCCCGAGATCGTCGAGGTGCTCCTCGACCGCGGCGCCGGCCTGAACCTGTCCACCCACTACGGGTTCTCCCTCAAAGAGCACTTCGAGTACGAGCTCAACGTCAACACCTTCGGCAAGGAACGCCTCGTCGAGTCCGACCGGCTGCTCAAGGCACGCCAGGAGGCCGACGACGCCGCCGCGCACGCCCACAGGCTCATGGACGCCGTGACCGGCGGCGACGTGACCACGGTGCGCAAGCTGCTCGCGTCCGGGTTCCCCGTCGACATGCGCTGGCCGGTCGTCAACGGGTTCAACGACGCCCACACCGCGCTGCTGGTGGCCTGCCGCGACGGGCACACCGAGATCGTCGAGGCGCTGCTCGCGGCCGGCGCCGACGTCAACGCCGTCGAGCCGACGTTCGGGGCCGTCCCCCTGCACAAGGCCGTCTACAACGGGCACGCCGACATCACCCGGCTGCTCGTCGCCCGGCCGGGCATCGACCTGGCCTTCCAGGGCGCGACCAACGGCTACAGCCCCCTGCACGACGCCCTGTGGCACGGCTACGCCGACTGCGCCCGCGTCCTGGTGGAGGCCGGGGCGCCGCTCGACCTGGTCGGCCACGACGGCAAGACCCCCCTGGACCTCGCCGAAGAGGTGCTGGGCAAGGACCACGAGGTGACCCTCCTGATCGCCGGAGGCGGGAGATGAACGAGATCGAGGCCCTGGTCGTCGGCAGCGGGTTCGGCGGCGCCATCGCCGCGCTCCGGCTCGCCGAGGCCGGCGTGCGGACGGTCGTCATGGAGCGCGGCCGCCGCTGGCCCGTCACCGGCGCCCACGACACCTTCGCCACCTACGACAAGCCCGACGGCCGCGCCGCCTGGCTCAGCCCCGTCACGGTCGCCCCCGCCCAGGAGGACGTGCCGATCGACGTCTACACCGGTGTGCTCGAACGCGTGCGCGGCGACGGCATCGACGTCCTGGTGGGAGCCGGCGTCGGCGGCGGGTCGCTGGTGTACAACACGGTGCTCTACCAGCCCCGGCGCGACATGTTCGCCCGCGTCTTCCCCTCCTGGCTCGACTACGACGAGCTGGACGAGGTGTGGTACCCCAAGGTGCGCGAGGGGGTGGGCGTGGCCACGATGCCGGCCGACGTGCTCGCCCACGAGCACTACCGGGGCCAGCGGGTGCTGCTGGAGGAGGCCTCCGCCGCGGGGATCCCCGCGCGGCTGTTCGAGCTCGGCCTCGACTGGGACGTCATCCGCGCCGAGCTCGCCGGCGCCGTACCGCCCTCGCTGATCGCGGGACAGGTCTGGTACGGCTCCAACAGCGGCGCCAAGCGCAGCCTCGACCGCACCTACCTGGCGCGCGCGGAGGCCACCGGCAAGGTGGAGGTGCTGCCGCTGCACGTCGTCACCGACGTGCACGAGAACGACCACGGCTTCGTGGTGGCCTACGACGAGATCGACGACAACGGCCGCGTGCTCGCCCACCGCGACGTCCACACCCGGCACCTGTTCCTCACCGCCGGATCGGTCGCCACCACGCGGCTGCTGGTCCGCGCCCGCGAGACCGGCGCCCTGCCCAAGCTCGACGACGCCGTCGGGACCCGGTGGGGCGCCAACGGCGACCTGGTGATCATCAGGAGCGGGCTGCCGCCGACCGGGCCGGGCGAGGGCGGCCCGGCCGGCGCGGTCATCGAGGACCTGGACAACCCCGTCGCGCCCGTCGCCCTGGCGTGCATGCCGATCCCGCAGGCCGGGATGCCGGAGGGCTCCATGGGGCTCATCGGCATGGGCCTCGGCCCCGCCAAGGGCTCCTTCCACTACGACGCCGGCACCGACGCGGTGGGCCTTCGCTGGCCCTCCACCGACCCCGGCGTCACGGTCATCGCCGACGGAGCCCGCTCGACGTTCGACCGGATCGGCGCCGGGAAGATCGAGGCGGTCGACGCGGGCCTCACCGGCCACCCCTGCGGCGGCGTCCCGCTGGGCCTGGCCACCGACCGATACGGCCGGGTCAACGGCTACCCCGGGCTGTACGTCGTGGACGGCGCGCTCGTCCCCGGCGGCAGCGCCGCCTGCACCAACCCCGCTCTCACCATCGGCGCGCTCGCCGAGCGCGCGATGGCCGCCATCGTCCCCGGCATCGTGGAGGAACAGACAGCATGAGCGCTCCAAGTCAGGCGGCTCTGGTCACCGGCGGCTCCAGCGGCATCGGCCTGGCCGTCGCCGGGGCCCTGCTCGCGCGGGGGTACGCGGTGACGGTCCTCGGCCGCGACTCCGGCAAGCTGGGCAAGGCCGTGGACCACCTTGGGCACGAGTGGGGCCGCGGCGCCGCCCCGGAGGTGCACGGGGTGGTGGCCGACGTGGCGGAGGCCGGCTCGGCCAGGGCCGCCGTCGCGGCCCACGCCGAGCACTGGGGACGGCTGGACGTGCTGGTCAACAGCGCGGGGGTGCTGGCGGCCGGGCCGCTCGACTCCTACAGCGAGCAGACCGTGGCCGAGGTGCTCGACATCGACCTGCGAGCCACGATCACGTTCTCCCAGGCGGCGCTCCCCTACCTGCGCAAGGCCGCCCGCGACCGGGGCCGCTCGCTGATCGCCAACATCGCCTCCATCTCCGGCAAACGGGCGGACGCCGGGTTCTCGCTGTACTGCGCCGCCAAGTTCGGCGTGGTCGGCTTCACCGCCGCCCTCCACCAGGAACTGGCGGGCGAGGGGGTGGCGGCCTGCGCGATCTGCCCCGGGGTGGTCGACACGCCGATGGCCGACTGGGCGCGCGGCTGGATGCCCCGGTCGTCCATGCTGCGCCCCGACGACGTCGCGGAGGCGGTGGTGCGCGTGGCCGAGATGCCCGCGGGGCATGTACCGGCCGAACTCGTCCTTTGATCCGTTCCGCGACCCTTCACGAGGAGGTACGTGAGCAGCGCGCGCTTCCCGAAGCTGCGCCATCTGGCGGGCTCCACGAAGGAGACCCACGCCTCGTGGCTGGAGCTCTTCTTCGACCTGGTCTTCGTCGTCGCGGTGTCGGAGCTGGCACGCCTGCTGCGCGGAGACATGACGCCTCACGGCGTCCTTGTGTTCCTGGCGTTGTTCGTGCCGGTGTGGTGGGTGTGGATGAGCTTCGCCTACTACGCCGACCTGTTCGAGACCGAGGCGGCGCACTTCAGGATCGCCCTGCTCGCGGGCATGTTCGGCTCCCTGATGCTGGCGGGCACGATCGGCGTCGCGATGTCCCCCTCACCGGGCGCCGGTCTCGGCGGCCCGCAGGGGTTCGCGCTGGCCAACGCCGCGCTCCAGGCGATCCTCGTCGGCCTGTACGGCTACGCGCGCTTCGCCGCCTCCCGCAACGCCGCCGACGCCGCCGGGGCCGCTCCCGGGCGGCACGCCGGCACCGACGAGGCCGGCGCCCCGGTGTCGTACCCGGCCCTGCGGCAGCTCTGCGGCATCTACGTCGCCGGGTTCACCGCCGGCGGGGCCCTCTGGCTGGCCTCGGTGGCCGTCCCCGCGCCCTGGCACCTGACGCTGTGGGCGCTGGCGCTGCTGGTGGAGATCGCCACGCCGTTCCTGGCCTACCTCAGGGTCGACTCGCCCCCCGCGCACGCCTCCCACCTGCCCGAACGGCTCGGCCTGTTCACCCTCATCGTGCTCGGCGAGTCGGTGCTGGCGGTGGCGTGGGGCGCGCGGGGCACGGGCTGGACGCCGGCGGCGTTCCCCGTCGCGTTCTTCGCGTTCGTGATCGCCGCCTGCCTGTGGTGGGTCTACTTCGAGCACGTCGACGACCGTGTGATCATCAACGCCCTCACGAGCGGGCGTTCGACGCTGGTGCGCGGCTTCGCCTACGGGTACGGCCACCTGCTGATCTTCGCGGGGCTCGCGTCCACGGCGGTCGGCTCCGAGGTGCTCATCGAGCACCCGGCCGGCCACCTCCCCGCGGGCGCTGGGCTCGCGCTGGCCGGCGGCGCCTCGGCGTTCCTGCTGGCGACGACGGCGGCGCACCTGGTGATCCGGCGCCCGCTCAGCAGGCGGCTGGTCGCCTCCCGGGTGGCCGCCGCCCTGGGGGCGCTGGCCGTGGGCGCGGTGTCCGCCTTCCTGACCCCGCTGGAGGTGACCGCCGCGCTCGCGGCCGTCCTGGTGCTGCTCACCTGGGCCGAGATCCGGCATCGGGCACGGCGCGACCTGTCCGGGCCGGCGGCGCCGCACAGGCTTCACCACCCGGTCGCCCCGGGAGTCTCACCTGGAAGCGGGTATCCCCCGGGCGGGAGCGCACCGTGATCGACCCCCGGTGCCGCCTGGTCACGATGCGGTGGGTCAGGTGCAGGCCGAGACCGGTCCCGGCACCGATGTCCTTGGTGGTGAAGAACGGCTCGAACACGCGGGGGAGCACCGAGGGGTCGATGCCCGGCCCGGTGTCGGCGATCTCGACCAGGACGCAGCCGCCCTCGGCCCGCGCGCTCACCGTCAGCTCGCCGCCGCCGCCCATCGCACCCGCCGCGTTGTCGATGAGGTTGGTCCACACCTGGTTCAGCTCGGTGGGGAAGCCCGGGATCCGCGGCAGCGTCGTGCCGTAGTCGCGGACCACGGTGACGCCGGCGAGCTTCGGCCGGAGCATCGCCAGGGTGGCCTCCAGCCCCTCCCGGACGTCGACGTCGGCCTCGGGCGCGCGGTCGAGGTTGGTGTACTCCTTGGTGTTGCGCACGATCGCCTGCACGCGCGTGCCGGCGTCCCGTACCTCGATCGCCGAGGAGCGCACCCGCAGGCTCTCCGACAGGTAGCGCAGCGCGGCCGGGAGGCGGTCGGCCCGCAGCCGTCCCGCGAGGTCCTCGAGCCAGTCGACGTCGAGGCCGCGCTCGGCCAGCAGCTCGGCCAGGCAGGCCCCGTCGGCGAGGCCGTGGTCCTCCGCCCAGTCCTGCAGGCGTTCCTCGGTCTCGGTCATCGCCAGCGCGTCACCGGGGCCCGAGCCGCGCGGGCGGGCGCACCAGTCGCGTTGCGCCGCGCGTACGGCCTCCCGCTCCGCCGCGGTGGCGATCTCCCCCCAGGTCTCGGCGGCCTCCTCCAGCTCGGCCACCGCGCCGTCCAGCTCGCCGATCGCGCGGGTCACCGCGGCGACGGGGTTGTTGAGCTCGTGGGCGATCCCCGCCGCCAGGGTGCCGAGCGAGGCCAGGGTGGAGCGCCGCCCGGCGCTGACGATCATGTCCTGGGCGCGGAGCGCGAGCACGGGGACGACCAGCTCAGACACGCTCGGCGTGCGCACCAGCATCTGCAGGAAGGCGTCCCTGCCGTACAGGGCGACGCGGCTGTCGCCGACCGAGGTCGCCGTGGCCAGGTAGGCGTCGCCGGCGAGCACGCACAGCTCGCCGGTGAAGGTGTGGGCCAGTGAGGCGCGGGTCTCGGCGCCGGGCCGCGTGGAGTGGCGGGCCAGCACCTCCTCCCGGTCGTCGACGAGCTTGGAGATCAGCAGCTCGCCGTCGAGGAGGACGACGAAGAACGTCGCCGGCGTCCCCTCTTCGAACAGCATCTCGCCGTCGGCCAGTTCCCGGGACCGGGCCGCCGACGCGAGCCAGGAGTACTGCTCGCCGGTGAGCCCGTCGAAGAGCGGATGGGCCCGTAATTCGGCCTCCGCCACCGTGCCGCCGTCCATGGCCTGCTCCTCTCGCACCCGATGAGCCGGAGCGTCGCACCGTACCGGCGGGCGGGTCAAAGGATCCGGTCACACTTCGTCGGGTGCGCCGGGATTCGCCCGACTAAATCAGGTCGGCACCCGCCGGGCGGGCCTGGTGCCTAGTGTGTGCACCACCTGGCCCATGCCCCTGCCGCAGAAGGAGGCCGCCGTGGCCCGATGCACGCACCTCGACCAGATCCGGCCGGTGACGGCCGCGTCCACCGGATGCGAGGAATGCCTGGCGCTCGGACAGCGCTGGGTGCACCTGCGAGAGTGCCTCAGCTGCGGGCACGTCGGATGCTGCGACTCCTCCCGGGGGCGGCACGCGACCAAGCACCACCGGTCGAGCGGGCATCCGATCGCCGCCTCCGTCGAGCCGGGTGAGAGCTGGGCCTGGTGCTACGTGGACGAGGAGGTCGTCGGGCAGTGAGCGACGAGACCGGCAGGCCGGTGATCCTCGCCGTCGACGACGACCCGCAGGTGCTGCGCGCCGTCCGGCGTGACCTGCGCACCGTCTACTCCGGCAGCTATCGCGTCCTCGGCGCCTCCTCCGGCAAGGAGGCGCTCGGCATCCTCGACGCGCTGGACCGGCGCGGCGAGGACCCGGCGCTGTTCCTGGTGGACCAGCGGATGCCCGAGATGACGGGAGTCGACTTCCTGCTGGAGGCGGGGGCGAGGTTCCCCGACGCCAGGCGCGTGCTGCTGACGGCGTACGCCGACACCGACGCGGCGATCACGGCCATCAACCGGGTACGGCTGCACCACTACCTGATGAAGCCGTGGGACCCGCCCGAAGAGCGCCTGTTCCCGGTGCTGGACGACCTGCTGTCGGACTGGCTGGCCTCCTACCGGCCCGCCTACCAGGGCATCACGGTGGTCGGGTTCCTGGTCTCCCCCGCGACGCACGCCGTCCGCGACTTCCTCACGCGCAACGAGCAGCCGTTCCGCTTCCTCGACGTCGAGGTGGACCCCGAGGCCCGCCGGCTCGCCGAGGGCCGGACGGACGCCCTGCCCCTGGTGATCTTCCCGGACGGCGAGCCGCTGGCCGCGCCGACGAGCGCGCGGCTCGCCGAGCGGCTCGGCCTGTCGGCCTCGGCGTCGCGCCCGCACTACGAGACCGTGATCATCGGCGCCGGCCCCGCGGGGCTCGCGGCGGGTGTCTACGCGGCCTCGGAGGGGTTGTCGGCCCTGCTGGTCGACTTCGACGTGCCGGGCGGCCAGGCGGGCACCTCCAGCCTGATCGAGAACTACCTGGGCTTCCCGGCGGGGTTGTCGGGGCGCGACCTGGCGCGCCGGGCCGTCTCGCAGGTACGGCGGTTCGGGGCCGAGCTGCTGTATCCGGTCGAGGTGACGGGCCTGCGCAGAGCCGATCCCGCCCGGATCATCACGCTGGCCGACGGCACCGAGATCAGCGCGGAGATGGTGCTGCTGTCCATGGGCGTCTCCTACAACCGCCTGGACGTGCCGGGCGCCGACCGCTTCGCCGGCGCGGGGCTGTACTACGGCGCGGCGACCACCGAGAGCCAGTCGTGCATCTCGCAGCACGTGCACGTCATCGGGGGCGCCAACTCGGCCGGGCAGGCGGCCCTGCACTTCGCCAAGTACGCCAGCCGGGTGACGATGCTGATCAGGGCCGCCTCCCTGGAGGCCGGCATGTCGCAGTACCTGGTGGACGAGATCCGCCGGACGCCGTCCATCGAGGTCCGGCTCGGCACGAAGGTCGTCGGGCTGTCCGGCGGGGAGCGCCTGGAGCGCATCACGCTCGCCGACGTCGTCACGGGCGAGACCATTGAGGAGGACGCGGGCTTCGTGTTCACCTTCATCGGCGCCCGGCCGCGCACCGCGTGGCTCGGCGGCGCGGTGGCACGCGACGACCACGGGTTCGTGCTCACCGGGGCGGACGTGCCCGCGGGCGTGTTCGGCCTGGACCGGGAGCCGTACCTGCTGGAGACCAGCGTGCCGGGGGTCTTCGCGGCCGGGGACGTGCGGGCGCGTTCGGTGAAGCGGGTCGCCTCGGGGGTGGGCGAGGGGGCGATGGCGGTGGCGCTCATGCACCGTTATCGCGCAGGCACCTAAACCCGGAAAAGGCGATATCCCATTTCAAGGGAATTCACACAGTTTATACAATCCCGCCATTGCCAATAGGCGAGCGACGCGATGACAATATAGACATGTCGGGAATATTATCTGGAAAGGTCGCCCTTATAACGGGGGCCAGCAGCGGGATCGGCGCCGCGGCGGCGCGGGTATTCGCCCGCGAAGGCGCCGCGGTCGTCCTCGCGGCACGCCGGGAACGCGAATTGAGGGACCTGGTCGACGAATTGACGGCGAAGGGATTCGAGGCCGCCTACTCGGTGACCGACGTGACCCGGCCCGAGGAGGTCGAGCGTGCGGTCTCCACCGCCGTCGGCGATTACGGGCGGCTCGACGTGGCGTTCAACAACGCGGGACTGGGCGCCGAGCAGACGCCCATGCACCTGATGGACGACGAGGTCTTCGACGCGATCGTCGAGGTCAACCTGCGGGGGGTGTGGCTCTGCATGAGCCGGCAGATCCGGCAGATGCTCGCCGGCGGCGGCGGGGCCATCGTGAACACCAGCAGCGTCGGAGGCCTGGTCGCGACCCCGGTGGCGGCGCCGTACGTCATCGCCAAGCACGCCGTCGTCGGGGCGACCCGGGCCGCCGCCGCGGAGTACGCCAAGCAGGGCATCCGGGTCAACGCGATCGCGCCGGGCACCACGCGCTCGGAGATGATCGAGGCGTGGTTCGCCCTGCGGCCGGGGATGGAGGAACTGCTGCACGCCGTCACACCCCAGGGCAGGACCGCCGAACCCGAGGAGGTCGCCGAGGCGGCGGCGTGGCTCGCCAGCGACCGCGCGTCGTTCGTGACCGGCGTCACGCTGCCCGTGGACGGCGGCTACACGCTGATATAGCCGCCGGAGGGGTCGAAGCGGCCGACGAGTTCCGGCCGCACGATGCCCGGCAGCAGCAGGGTCCAGAAATTGGTCAGCCTGCGGCGCAGGTCACGCCGGTCCGACACGGCCTGGGAGACGATCTGCGCCCCCGTGAAGGCCGCGACCACGGTCTCGGCCACCGCCTCGACGTCGACGCCGGGCAGCAGCACGCCCTCGCGCCCCGCCCGCGCCAGGAGATCCCTGGCACCGTCCTGCCACATCACGTGGGTGGTGAACTCGACCTGTGAGAACGTGCCGTGCTCGATCGCCAACCGCACGCTGGCCCGGGCGATGACGTTGGTCTGGAGCTCCCTGGCGAAGCCGTGGCTCGCGTCGATGACCACCTGGAGAGCCGGCCGGTCGGAGGCGACGAGGGACGCCAGGAGCCTCTCGTCGGCCTCGAGTATCGCCCTCGCCAGTTTCTCCTTGGAGCCGAAGTGGAAGTACAGCGCCCCCTTGGTCACTCCGCAGCGCTCCAGGATCTGGGCCATGGTGGTCGCGGCGTAGCCGTACTCCTCGAACACCTCCGCCGCGCCTTCGAGAACCCGCTGCCTGGTCGCCAGTGCACGTGCCTGTTTAGCCATGAGGGATGAAGTTCCTCCTGAAAGAAACCGCTCGGTCGGTATTGTATCGGCCGCGTTACCTCTCAGGCAGGAACTCTGGAGGTGACAGCCATGAACGTCCACGTCATGCCGGAGTTATCGGTCGGCCCCGCCTTTTTCGAGCAGCCCGTCTCCCGTCATCTGGTGCACCGCGCGGCCGTGTCGGAGGTGATGATCACCGGATGGCGGAGCCTCGACGAGAAGACCTCCCTGCTCGCCGCGCAGTGGCCCCGGACGCACAGCTTCTACCGGCCCGTCGGAGGGTGCCACGATCCGCTGCTGATCGCCGAGACCGTACGCCAGGCGGGCCTGGTGGTCAGCCACGCCGAGCTCGACTGCCCGCTCGACCGCCGCTTCCTGCTGTGGGACCTGTCGTACGAGGCCGGCCTCGGAGACCTCACCGTCGGCTGGGGCCCGACCAACCTGGTGCTGCGCTTCACCCGCAGTGAGGTGCGCCACCGGGGCACGACCCTGGCAGGCCTGCGCGGCCACGTGGACCTCTACCGTGACGGGGAGCTCATCGGCATGGGCGAGGGCAGGTTCGACTGCGTCTCGCGGGCGGCGTACGACCGCCTGCGCGCCACCTCCTCCCGGCGAACCCCCGCCGCATCCCCACCCGATTCCGGCATTCCCGCCGCATCGCTGGCCGACCCCGGCATTGCCACCGCGCCCCCGCCCGGCCCTGGCTTTGTGGCCGCATCCCTGGCCGACCCCGGCATTGCCGCCGCGTCCCCGCCCGACCCCGGCATTGCCGCCGCATCCCTGCGCGGCCCCGGCATTGTCGCCGCATCCCAGGCCGGCCCCGGCATTGCGGCCGCATCCCTGCGCGGCCCCGGCATTGTCGCCGCGTCCCTGGCCGAGCCGGTCGATCCCGCGCTCGTCGGCCGCGACCGGCCCGAGGACGTCGTGCTGGCGCAGGGGTCACCGGACGGCGGCTGGCCGCTGCGAGTGGACCCCGCCCACCCCGTGCTCTTCGACCACGAGGTCGACCACGTACCCGGGATGGCCCTCATGGAGGCCATGCGCCAGGCCGCCCTCCTGGTCACACACCCGGTGCCCGTCGTACCGGCCAAGATGTACGCGACGTTCCGCCGTTACGTCGAACTGACCGACCCCTGCCAGGTCCACGCCCACCCTGAGGCCCCGCTCCCCGGCGGCGAGGTCCCGGTCCGCGTCTCCATCGACCAGTACGGCACCCCCGCCAGCACCGGCCTGATCATCACCCGCCCAACCTGACCCCGCCCCTCCCCCACCGAACCCACACACCTCCCTCACCACAGGCCCTCACCACCCGCCCGACCCGACCCCGGCACCCTTCCCCCACCGAACCGCACACCCCCGAGCACACCCCTGCTCAGCAGCCGCGCGCCCCGGCCCCCGTGGTGTCCCGGCGCTGGGCCTGACGCTTTCTCTTCGGCGCCGGGTCGGCGGGAACCGGCTACGGCGAAGACGGCGCCGCCGTACGGTGGCCGGCCAGGTGAACCACCCTCAGCCGCCGTCACCCCCACGAGCCGGCGCCGCCGTCACCAGGCCGCTCTCGTAGGCGGCGATGACGAGCTGAGCCCGGTCGCGGGCGTCGAGCTTGGTGAGCAGGCGCCCGATGTGGGTCTTAACGGTGGCGAGGCTCAGGTGCAGGTGGGCGGCGATCTCGGTGTTCGACAGCCCTCGGGCGATCAGCGTGAGCACCTCCCTCTCGCGCCCGGTCACGCCGTCCAGGCCACGGACGACCGGCCGGGCGGGGATCCGGGCGAACTCCTCGATCAGCTTGCGCGTCACGGCCGGCGCCAGCAGCCCCTGCCCGGCCGCCACCACCCGTACCGCCGCCAGCAGGTCGGCCGGCGGAACGTCCTTCAGCAGGAAGCCGCTCGCCCCGGCCCGCAGCGCCCCGTAGACGTAGGCGTCCAGGTCGAACATCGTCAGGATCAGCACCCTGGCCCGCCCGTCGATGCGCCGCGTCGCCTCGATGCCGTCCATCCCCGGCATGCGCACGTCCATCAGCACCACGTCGGGATCCTCGCGCCGGACCAGCTCGACCGCCTCGGCGCCGTCGCCCGCCTCGCCGACCACGGTGATGTCGGGCTCGGACTCCAGCAGGACCCGGAAGCTGCCCCGGAGCAGGGCCTGGTCGTCCGCGACCACCACCCGGATCATGACACTCCCTCGTACGGCAGGCACGCGAAGACGCGGAAGCCCGCGCCGGACCGGGGACCGGCTTCGAACACGCCGCCGTACATGAGGACCCGCTCCCGCATCCCGATCAGCCCGTGCCCGCCGGCGTTGGGCGGCAGCGTCCTGCGCCCGGGCCCGTCGTCGGTCACCTCGACGCGCACCCGCCTCCCGTCGGCCTCGATGTCCACCCGGCAGTGTGCCGGCGACGCATGCTTGATCACATTTGTGATCGCCTCCTGCGCGATCCGGTACACCGTGAGCCCCACTCCCTGCGGCAGTTCCTCGACCCCCCGCACGTCCATCTCGACCTTTACTCCCGCCAGGTTCGCCCGTTCACCCAGCGACGGCAGCCCGTGGACGCCGGGGAACGGCGCCAGTTCGGCGGGGTCCGTGCGCAGCAGCCCGAGCATGCGGCGCATCTCGGCCAGCGCGCTGCGGCTCTCGGACTCGATCACCCGCAGCGCGTCGCCCGCCTCCTCCGGACTGCTCCCGATGACGTGGTTGGCGACGCCCGCCTTGACCGCGATCAGGCCCATGCTGTGCGCGACCACGTCGTGCAGTTCGCGGGCGATGCGCAGCCGTTCCTCGGCCACCGACTCGCGGGCCAGCTGCTCGGCCGTCCTTTTGGCGTACGCCCGGCGCTCGGCGACGGCGCGCCCCACCGTCCAGGCCCCGCCCATGGCCGCGACGCCGGACAACGCCTCCCGCAGGCCGTCCTCCCACCACACCGGAGCCACCAGCAACCCGGTCAGCACGAACGCCGTCAGCGCGGCGACCCATGCGGTCGGCAGCCCGGCGATCTCCCTGCCGGTCAGAGCCACCGTGTAGAGAGCGCAGGCGGGTGCCAGGTACGGCATGCGCACCACGTGGAACACGGTCGCGACCAGCGCGACCGCCAGGACGCCGCAGAACACCGTCCTCGGCCGGAGCCGCCGGACGGCCAGCGGCAGCCCCAGCCCCAGCGCGACGGCCGGCCGCACCCATGGGGGTGTCTGCGCCGGGGCGGACGAAGTGAGGAAGGCCAGCGAGATCCCCCACGCCATCAGGCAGTCGAACGCGACCAGCTGACCGCGGCTCAGCCGCCGGACCAGGAGAGGGCTCGTGTCGTCCATGCCGCCGACGTTATCCGGCCACCCAGGACTCCGGCCTCAGACCAGGGGACGTCAGCCCCTGGTCCGATGTGCCGAGCGCCGGGCGTGCAAGAAGGTGGCCGGCATGATCGAAGCGAGAGCTCACCGAGGTGCCGCAGATGCCTGATCGGGGCGGGACGGCGCGTCGGGGCCGGGTCTGGCTGCTCACGGGGCTCGCGGCCCTGCCGGTGGCGGCGGTCGCCGTCGTGGCTTCGGCCTTTCCGTCCGTCGCCGCCACGACCTGTCCGGGGTGTTACGGGCTGGCACGACTGGCCCCCGGCGTCTACGCGGAAGCGGATCTGCCGGCGTGGCGCGGGAAGCAGGTGATCTCGGTGGTGGAGGAGGCGAACCGGCGCGTCCGCGACTTCTACGGCGGCAGGAGGACCTCGCCGCGTATCCTCGCCTGCCTCACCGACGGCTGTTACCGGCGGATCGGCGGAGGCGGGGAGCGGGGCATCGCCGTGCTGAACCGCGCGGTGATGCTGTCGCCCGGCGGCGTGGACCCGGTCATCGCCTCCCACGAGATGTCGCACGTCGAACTGCACGCGCGGCTGGACTCGGGCGGTGACGAGGTGCCGCAGTGGTTCGACGAAGGCTTGGCCGTGCTGGTCTCGGATGATCGGCGCTACCTCGCGCCGGAGTCGGCCGCCGACCGGTGCCTGGTGCGCGCGGACGGCCCTCTTCCCGCGACGCTGGACGGTTGGCTGCGAGCGGCCGGCACGGACAAGCGGACCTACGCCAAGGCGGCGTGCCAGGTGAGCACGTGGGTGACGGCGAACGGGGGACGTCGTGCGGTGGCGGACCTCATCACCCGCCTCAACGCGGGCGAGAAGTTCGGAACGATCACGAAGCCGGCCGGTGCCGCGGATCGGCCGTGAAGGAGTTCCCGCACCGACCCCCGGAAACCGAAAACCCGCGCCGATCGAAATGATCAGCGCGTGATCATTCCACGCCATCGACGCTGCCGCGCTACGTACAAAGTGTGGAGCTATGGGGATTCGAACCCCGGGCCTGCTCCATGCCATCGACGCTGCCGCGCTACCCACAAACTGTGGAGCTATGGGGATTCGAACCCCAGACCTCCTCCATGCCATGGAGGCGCGCTACCAACTGCGCTATAGCCCCTGGTCACGCCGTGACCGGTCGGGTCGACCGGGTGGCGCGCAGCCAGTGTATCGGACATCGACCGGGGTGCCGAACCGGACGAAGATCCGAGAGGCCGGCCTCCGAAGCCTCGGCCGTCTCTCGCCCGACGCTCGGCCCGCGGCCACCGGGGGCGGGCCCGCGGGCCGGGAGCGGTGCTCACTCCATGGTGCGGGCCGTGCGGATCAGGGTGGCCAGTTCGGTCACCATCGGGTCCTGGGTGGCGGTGGCGAGCCGCTCGGCGTGCCCGGCGAGGCCGTCGAGCCCATCGGGGAAGAATTCGTCGCCGGCGCGCCTGAGCCGCTGCGCGAAGGCCGCCGCGACCGCGTCCACCTGGAGCCTCGGCGGGGCGCCGTTCCACAGCTCGCCGGACAGCTGCGACATCTCCACGGCCCGGCTCGTCTCGGCGGGCTCGCGGGTGTCGGGGTCCTGCCAGCGTACGGTGGCCACGGCCACCTGCCCGGACGCCCCGGGGCGCAGCCGCAGCGCGTACAGCGCGGTCACGGCGTGGCCGGGGCCCACCTCGCCGCCGTCCTTGGCGTCGTCGCGGAAGTCCTGCTGGGAGAGCATCCGGTTCTCGTACCCCACGAGCCGGTAGGAGGCGACGGCGGCGGGGTTGAACGCGACCTGGGCCTTGGCGTCGCGGGCGCGCAGGTCGAGCGTGGCGGGGAGCCGTTCGACGAACGCCTTGCGTGCCTCCTCCTGTGTGGCGACGTAGAGCGCGGCGCCGTCCCCGTGGTCGGCGAGCTGCTCCATGAGCGTGTCGCCGTACTCCCGCCCGACGCCGACGCACAGCAGCGCCACCCGGCGGGCGGCGTACTCCTCGACCCGGTCGAGGATGCCCTGCCAGGAGGTGTCCCCGGTGTTGGCGAGGCCGTCGGAGAGCAGGACGACCCGGTTGACCGCCACCGGCCGGAAGGCGCGGGCGGCTTCCCGGTACCCGGTCACGAGCCCGGCTTCGAGGTTGGTGGACCCTTCGACGGCGAGAGTGTCGATGGCCTCGTGCAGCCGGGCGCGGTCGCTCACGGGGGACATCGGAAGGCGCACCGTCGCCTGGTCGCTGAAGGACACGATGGCCACCTCGTCGCCCGGCCCGAGCCGGTCCACCATGGTGTGCAGGGCGTCGAGCACGAGGTCGAGCCGGCCCGGGTCGCCCATCGAGCCGGAGACGTCGACCACGAAGGTCAGGTCGGCGGGCCTGCGGGCCGCGCTGTCGGCCGTCCGGGTCTGCAGTCCGACCCGCAGCAGAGCGGCGCCGTCGGCGCCGGCCCTGGCGCCGTCGATCTGGACGGAGAACCCGTCGTCTTCGGGCTCGGCGTACCCCTGGTCGAAGGCGTTGACGAACTCCTCGGGTCTGACCTGCGCCGGGTCGGGCAGGCGGCCCTCGCGCAGGGTGGCGCGGGCGTAGTCGTACGAGGCGGTGTCGACGTCGAGCGCGAAGGTGGAGATGGTGTCCTGGGACGGTGTGCCCTGGCCGCCGCCGGGGGTCCGGAGGGGCACCTCCTCGCTCCGGCCCTGGGCCGGGCCCGCGGGGTGGGCGGGCTGGCGGGCGGAGGAGGCGTCGTGGGACGACGCTCCGCAGCCGGATAACAGGAGGGCGAGCGCCAGCAGCGCACAGACGAGGATTCGTGACTTCATCGGAAGGCCTCCCTCGGTGTCACCCCCTACGACGAACCCTTCTCACGTTCCGCCTGAGCCGTCATCCAAGCGACGGCGAACCGTGCCCGGCGCGTGACCCGCCGCGCGGCCGATGGCGGCCAATCACTGGACAAGGCCAGCTTTTCCTACAAGATTGATGGGTTATATAGCCTTGTCCGAAAGGGGCCGTCGTGCTGATCCAACCCGATCCCACGTTCTATCCCTCCGCCACCGAGGCGATGCGGGCGCCGAGGGAGCGGCTCGCGTACCTCGCGCTGCTCGACGCCGAAGGGAACGGCAGGCCGGACGGGCTGGCCACCGTCGACCTCGACCCCGACTCGCCGGGCTACGGGACGGTCGTCGGCGTCCACGACATGTCGGTGCCCGGGGACGAGCTCCACCACTTCGGGTGGAACGTCTGCAGCGCCGCGCTGTGCCCGTACGCGCCGCACCCCCACGTCGAGCGGCGCTACCTGGTCGTCCCGGGCCTGCGCTCCTCCCGGATCTACATCTTCGACGTCAAGGACGACCCCGCCCACCCCAAGCTGGTCAAGACGATCGAGCCGGAGACGCTCTTCGAGCGCACCGGCTACAGCCGGCCGCACACCGTGCACTGCGGCACCGACGCCGTCTACGTCAGCGCGCTGGGGAACGTGGACGGCGACGCGCCGGGCGGGGTGTTCATGCTCGACCACGACACCTTCGAGCCGCTCGGCCAGTGGGAGGCCGACCGGGGCACCCAGCAGCTGCACTACGACTTCTGGTGGCATCTCGGACACGACCGCATGGTCACCAGCGAGTGGGGCACCCCGAACATGATCGAGGCGGGCCCCGACCTCGAGCTGCTGGTCGGCCGGAAGTACGGCCACAAGCTGCACGTGTGGGACCTGCGCAAGCGCACCCACCTGCAGGAGATCGACCTCGGTGACCAGCACCAGATGGCCCTGGAGCTGCGCCCCGCCCACGACCCCACCAAGACCTACGGGTTCGTCAACACCGTGATCAGCGTCGAGGACCTGTCGGCCAACATCTTCACCTGGTACCTGGACGACGGCGTCTGGAAGGCCAGGAAGACGATCACGATCCCGGCCGAGCCCGCCGACCCCGCTCTCCTCCCCGAGCCGCTCAAGCAGTTCGGCGCGGTCCCGCCGCTGGTCAGCGACATCTCCCTCACCCTCGACGACCGCATCCTGCTGGTGTCGGCCTGGGGCACCGGCGAACTGCTGGCCTACGACGTGTCCGACCCGCTCCACCCGCGTCAGACCGGGTCGGTGCGGATCGGCGGCATCGCCCGGCGCGACCCCCATCCCGGCACACCGGGCACGCCCCGCAACGGCGGCCCGCAGATGGTCGAGGTGAGCCGCGACGGCAGGCGCGTCTACTTCACCAACTCGCTCTACCGCTCCTGGGACGACGTCTTCTACCCCTACGGCATCTCGGGCTGGCTGGCCAAGGTCGACATCGCCGACGACGGGTCCATCGCCTTCGACGAGGGTTTCCTGGTCGACTTCGCCACCGACGGACGCCGGCCCCACCAGGTGCGGCTGCAGGGCGGCGACTCCTCGTCCGACTCCTACTGCTACCCGTCCTGACGCATGGAACTCACCCAATGGCTCGCCCTGGCGGGGTTCGGCGCCTTCCACGGCCTGAACCCCGCCATGGGGTGGCTGTTCGCGGTCGCGCTCGGCCTGCAGGAGAGGTCGCGCCGGGCCGTCCTGAAGGCGCTGCCGCCGATCGTGCTCGGGCACGCCGCATCGGTGCTGCTCACCCTGGCGCTCGTGGCGGCGGCCCGGGTGGCCACCCCGCCGAGGCCGGCCTCGTACGGCGTGGCGGCGCTGGTGTGCGGGTTCGGGATCTGGAAGCTGCTGCGGCGGCGGCATCCTCGCTGGGTCGGGATGCGGGTCACGGGGTGGCAGCTGGCGGGGTGGTCGTTCCTGATGGCGACCGCGCACGGCGCGGGGCTGATGCTGCTCCCGATCACGCTGACCGGTCACCACGAGGCCGTCCTGGCGTTGAGCGAGCAGACGCTGCTGTTCACCGCGGTGCACACCCTGGCGATGCTGGCCGTCACCGCGACACTGGCCGTGGTGGTCTACGAGCGGCTGGGCGTCTCGGTGCTGCGCCGGGCGTGGTTCAACCTGGACCTGGCCTGGGCCGTCGCGCTGATCGGCGCGGGCGCCTTCGCCGCCCTCAACGTCTGACGACCTCGCTGCGCGGCGGGCTCGCTGTGCTCATGGCCTCGCTTCGCTCGGCGTGCGAGGGGCGCTCCTTGAGGCGGCGGTCTTCGTCGTCGTCCGGGCTCGTCCCTCACCCTCCCTCCTCCTCAGACCACCGCCGCGCCCGTGCCCATGGCCTCGCTCCGCTCGGCGGCGAGAGGCGCTCCTCGAGGCGGCGGCCTTCGTCGTCGTCCGGGCTCGTCCCTCACCCTCCCTCCTCCTCAGACCACCGCCGCGCCCCTCGCGCTCACTCTTCCAGGGAGTCGACGAAGCGGGCCATGCCGGCCAGCCAGCGGTCCGGGTCGTCGTACTTGCGCCGGACGAACTCGGCGACCTCGGGGTGGGGGAAGATGTGGAACCGCTCCGCCTCGAGGCCGTCGACCACCGCCTGCGCCACCTGGGCCGGCGAAAGGATCGTGCCGGAGGCGGCGACCGCGCGGAAGGTGAGATGGTCCTCCTCGACGCCGCGCTCCAGCATGGCGGTGCGCACGCCCTGCGGGCAGAGCACGCTCACCTTGACGCCCTTGGGCCGGTAGTGGATCGCGAGCCATTCGGCGAAGGCGATCGCGGCCGACTTGGTCACCGCGTACGGCGCGTCGCCGGGGCAGCTGATGAGCCCCGCGGCCGAGCACGTGCTCAGCAGGTAGCCCTCGCCGCGCTCGACCATGCCGGGCACGACCGCGCGGGCGGCGTACACGTGGGCGAGCACGTTCACGGCGAGGGTGCTCTCCCACTCGTCGTCGCCCGCCTCCAGCCCGTGGCCGGTGATGACGCCGGCGTTGGAGCAGAACAGGCCGACCGGGCCGAAGGCCTGCTCGGCGGCCTCGACCAGGGCGCGCACCTCGTCCTGCGACGACACGTCGGCACGTACGGCGACCGCTCGCTCGCCGATCTTCTCGGCCACCCGCGCCGCGCCCGCCTCGTCGAGGTCGGAGACGACGACGCCCGCGGCGCCCTCCGCCGCGAACCGCTCGGCCATCGCCCGTCCGATGCCGCTCGCCGCGCCGGTCACCACGACGACCCGGTCCCGCACCCGCATAGCGCTCTCCGTTCGAACCGACCAGTCGGTATCCCGGAACCTAGACGCCCGCGTCCTCACCCGTCAAACACGCGCGCGCGGCGGGCTCAGAACGTGTTGCGGCGGCAGTTGAGGAAGATCTGCATCTCCAGCGGATCGCCGTCGTTCGCCGGGACGTAGGCCAGGTCCATCTGCTCACGGACGCTGAACCCGGCCTCCTCCACCACCGCGCGGAGCGAGCACCGGGGGTAGCCCGTCATCCGGACCGGCGCGCCGAGCACCTGGATCAGCACGTCGTCGACGTCCATCTCCACCATGCCCACCGCGAGCCAGCCGCCGGGGACGAGCAGCTCGTGCAGCTTGAGCAGGGCGCTCATGATCTCGCCGCGCGGGAGCATCGACAGGGAGAAGTAGGCGACGACCGCGTCGAAGCGGCCGAGTGTCGCGTCCAGGTCGACGACGTCGACCCGGCGCAGGTCGGCCTCCGGGACGTGCTTGTCGGCCAGTTCGAGCATCACGGGCGAGATGTCGATGCCCGTCACGTGGCATCCGGCGTCCACGAACTGCCTGGCCGTCGGCAGCCCGGTGCCGCAGCCGACGTCCAGCACCCGGGCGCCCGGGCGGAGCTTGCGTAGAACCCATTCGGCGGAGGCGATCTGCCCGCCCTTGTACGGGAAGGCTTCGTCGTACCGTTCGCCGATCCGATCGAACGCGTCGGCCTGCGCAGCCCGGTGCGCCGAGCGCGAGCCTCTCGCTGTCATCCCGTCCACCCAACACTCGACCCTGTTATCCGACTCCTCATTAAATAGAGGTACATCACATATGCCGTCAAGTCTGGTCAGGACAGATAGTTAAGCTTCTCGTTCGGGGAATTTCCAACTTGTCACAAATGACGGCAATTGCCACTAGGGCCCCTCGGTGGCCGCGCAATTGTGTCCGATCCGAGACGGTTGTCACACCTCCTCCGCTGCCTGGTCGACCGGTCAGTTCATGCAACTTTCACCGACGGCGGGCGGGACGTACCACGATGACCTGCGGCGGAGACGGAGGACACCGGCACGTGTTTGTCCGCCGTTTTCATCCGGATTTACGGTGACCCCGCCCTCGTGGAGGACCGCGAGCACGGTCCGGCGAGGTCAGGGACGGCGTAAACGGAGGCGGCGATGAAAGACAGGACGGCCATGGGTGATACCTGTCAGGCGGCAGAACCGGCGAGAAGGCGCCGCCGATGGTGGCCGGCGGCACTGCTCGCCACCTCGCTGGTCACGGCACTGCTCGTCGCGCAGCCGGCGACGACGGCCTCGGCGGTGGCGGACCCGCCCGCGCCGGTGACCGGCAACGCGACCTACTTCGACGGCCTCGGCTCCCCCTACGGCGGCTGCGGCCTGCCGCAGCCGGAGCTCGAGAGCCAGGACTTCGTCGCGCTCAACGTCTTCAACACCCCCGGCGACTACGGGAACTACCCCCGCCCCCTGCCCGCGTCGATGTCGTCCAAGATCGGCATGTGGAACAACGGGCTCAACTGCGGCCGCTGGGTGCGGGTGTCGATCTCCGACTACTGCACCGGCGTCAACGACGGGGCGCCCGGCCAGGCCTTCTGCCGCAACGGCTCCTGGGTGGGCGACGCCTACAACGGCGCCACGCTGACGATGCTCGTGGCCGACAGCTGCGGCGACGCCAACGCCTGGTGCCGCGACGACCCCTACCACCTCGACCTGGCCAAGAATTCGCTGAACAGATTCGTCAGGAACGGAGGCCCCGTCGGCGACATGTACCCCGGGCACTGGAACAACCGTCACATCACCTGGTCGTTCGTCCCGGCCCCCGACTACACCGGCGACATCCGGATCGGCTTCCTGCAGGGCGCCCAGCGCTACTGGCCGGCGATCGCCGTCTCCCATCTCGCCAACGGCATCCACGGCGTGGAGTACCTGGCGGACGGCGTCTGGAAGGCCGCGCAGATGAACGGCGACATGGGCCAGTCGTACATCATCGCCCCCACCGTCTCTGGCGGCACGCAATACCAGATCCGGGTGAGGGACGTCTCGGACGCGCTCGTCAACGGCGGCCGGGTGTACTCCTTCTCGCTCCCGTCCTCCTGCGGCCCGTGCGGCGCGGCCTACACCGGGATCGCCTACACGACCGGCACCTCGACCCCGGGACCGCCACCGACCCCCACGCCCACTCCGACGGTCACGCCCACCCCCGGCGCCTGCTCCGCCTCCTACACCAAGCAGAGCGAGTGGCAGGGCGGCTTCAACGGGCAGATCAGCCTCACCAACAGGGGCGCCGCGCTGACGGGCTGGACGGTGACCTTCACCGTGGCCCCGGGCGTGACGGTGTCCGGCTGGAACGGCGTCTGGACGCAGTCGGGCACCACGGTGACGGTGAAGAACGCCTCCTGGAACGGCAACGTGGCCGCGGGCGGCGTCATCGACCTGGGCTTCACCGCCTCCGCCACCGGCGCCGCCTCCGCCCCCTCGGGTTTCACCCTGAACGGCGCCGCCTGCGCGTGAGAGCGGCTACCGGAAGTTGACGGCCGTGTAGTCGCCGACCGGGCGATAGCCGAGCGCCTGGTAGATGGCGTTCGATGTTGGATTCGCCAGGTTGGTGAAGAGCACGACCACGTCGGCCCCCGCGTCCTGGGCGGCGCGGGTGGCCGCGTGCGTCACCGCCGAGCCGTACCCCCGCTCGCGGAACTTGGGCGGGGTGTACACCGAGCTGATGCGCGACATCCCGAGGATCGGACGGGAGAACGCCGCCGTGGCCACCCGCCGCCCGCCGTCCTCCCACAGCACGACCTCGCCCTGCCGGACGCCGTGCTCGACCCGGGGCCTCGGATCCTCGCGCACCGCTTCCCGTCCTCCGGCGCGGCGGAAGCCGGGTTCGGCCTCCTCCGAGAAGGCCGCCATCCAGCCGGTGACCAGTTCGACGTCGTCGCCGTCCGCCGCCCGCGCCGCGCCCGTGGACGAGGCGGCCAGCAGCGTCCGGAGGCGGTAGAGGCGCATGGAGGTCCGCCCGGCCTGCTCGCGTCCGGCCGCCGACGCGAACGCCTCCACCTGGTCCTTCGGGCCGCTGACCCCGGCGAGGTCACGCTCACGCAGCCCTTCGGCCAGGGAGGCGACCGAGTCCTGCGGGATGTCGGCCAGCAGCAGCGCGTAGGGCGGGGTGTGGACGACGGCTCCCCTCACCTCGCCGCCGTCGGTGAGCCAGCCGAACACGGCGCCGTCCCCCCACAGCCCGCCCCGGACGCGGGCGAGCACGGTGAGCGGCACGGTGTTGCGGACGGGATCGCGCCGCAGCCAGGCTTCGGCGGCGTCGGGGAACTCGGCGATGCGCTCGGAGAACGTCCACGGCATGGCCCAAGTCTCCCAGCCGCCTTCCTGCCCCGGCCAACCCTTTTCCGCACGTCCGGACCTCACCGTGACGGGCGTCCGTACCGCCTCCGGCAGGGAGGGCCAATCAGATGAGGCATGTGCTAACTTTTCTTTGCATGTGCGGGGTCGACGAATGAGCAGCTCCGCGCCGAGCGGCGACGACCTGGTACGCGTGCTGGCCACCCTGGCCAGCCCCCACCGACTCAGAGTGCTCGCGGCGCTGGTGCGCGAGCGCAACTACGTCAGCCGGCTCGCCCGCGAGCTGGGGATCAGTCGCGCCCTCCTCCAGGTCCACCTGCGAAAGCTGGAGGCGGCCGGTCTGGTGTCGGCACGGATGGAGATCTCGGACGACGGGAAGGCGATGAAGTTCTACGAGGTGAACCCGTTCGCGTTCCTTCTGACGCCGGAGGTCGTCGAGACCGCGGCCCGAACCCTCACCGTGCCGGGCGACGACGGCGACGGAACGAAAGGATCCATGTGATGAACGGCCGCGAACTGCCGGCTCTTCTCATGTACGACACCGACTGGACCCAGGTCGTCGGGGCCGCGGGCCTGCTCACCCTGCTCATCGTGGTGGTCACGGTGGTCGCCTGGCAGATCGGCGCCGGGCGGCGGGCCAGGATGCTGCTGGATCGCGAACTGTGGTACCGCAAGCTCGCCGAGGACGGGCTCGCCGTCCAGCAGAGCACCGAACGGCAGCTGGCCGAGCTCACCGAACGCCTGGCCGCCGTACAGGCACGCATGGACTCGATCGAGCGGATCCTCGAACAGGTCGAGTGAAAGCAGGGCCCTGGGCCGACGAGCGGCAACTCGACGGCCCAGGTGGAAGAAGCACCATCTCGCCCGCAGGCGAGTTCTCACAGGATCGCTCCTCCTACGGAAAGGACAGCAGTTCATGCTGCCTGAAAGCAAATCGGCCGGCCCGCCGCCCAGCCGCCCGTTCGTCGAACGGATCGCCGGATGGTCCACCCGGCACCGCACACTCGCGATCACCTGCTGGCTGGCACTGGTCGTCATCGGGATCCTCTCCAGCGCTCTGGTGACCGGCCCATCGGTGAGCAGCACCGATCCGGGCGAGGCGGGGCGGGCCGAGCGCGTGCTGGACCAGCGGCGGGTGAACGTGCCGGTCCTGGAGAACGTGCTGATCCAGGCACGCGACGGCGGACGCCGGTTCACCGACGACCCGGAGCCGCTGGAAGCCGCCCGGGACCTGGTGGCCGCACTGAGCCGCACGCCGGACGCGGTCGCGGCGGTCCGCTCGCCCCTGACCGCGCACTCGACGCGGCTGATCTCGAAGGACGGCCGATCCGGCCTGGTCACCTTCGAGGTCGCGGGACCCGACGAACGGTCGCGGGAGCACTACGAGACGGCGGTCTCGGCGATCCGGGAGGTGGCGGCCCGTCACCCGCGGGTCCGACTCGCCCAGGCCGGTGACCGGAGCCTGTCCCTGGCCGTCGACGAGGGCATCCGCGGAGACTTCCAGCGGGCCGAGCGGCTGTCCTTGCCGCTCACCGTGGTGATCCTGCTCGTGGTGTTCGGCTCGCTGGTCGCCGCGGGCATCCCGCTGCTGCTGGCCCTCACCGTGGTGGCCGGAACGTTCGGCTTCCTGCGGCTGATCGATCACTGGGTGCCGATCAACAGCGCGACCTCGTCCATGGTGCTGCTCATCGGCATCGCCGTGTCCATCGACTACACGCTGTTCTACCTGCGCCGTGAACGGGAGGAAAGGGCCGCCGGGCGCGGTGTCGCCGAGGCGCTGCGCGTCACCGCCCGCACCTCGGGGCACGTCGTCCTGGTCTCCGGGCTGACCGTGATGCTGTGCCTGGGCGGCCTGCTGTTCACGGGGCTGGACAACTTCCGCGGCCTGACGATCGGCGCCGTCCTGGTGGTCGGTCTCGCGCTGATCGGATCGGTCACGGTGCTGCCCGCGCTGCTGGCCGTCCTGGGTGACCGTGTCGACAAGGGGCGTCTCCCCTGGCCGGGCCGGCGCCGCGTCACCGCCGGGCGGTCCCGCTTCTGGTCGGCCGTGGCCCACGCGGTCGTACGCCGCCCCGTCCTGTGGGGTGGAGCGGCGCTGCTGGCGCTGATCGTGCTGACCCTGCCCGCGCTCGGGATGCGCCTGCAGGACGCGGCGGTCACCGACAGCCTGCCGCGGACGGTGCCCGTGGTGGACGCCGCGCTCCGGATGCAGGATGCCTTCCCTGGATCTCCATCCCCCGCCACCGTGGTGGTGTGGGAGACGCGCGAGGGCGCGCTCGAGACGCCCGCCGCCAGCCGGGCCGCGACGGAGATCGGCGCGAGCTGGACCACCAGACGGGACGGCGTCCTCATCGCGCGCGTTCCGCTGGCCCACTTCGGAACCGGTGAGGCCGCCAACACGTCACTGGACACCCTGCGCGGCACCACCCTGCCGGCCGCCTTCGACTCCCTGAAGGATGTCGGCTACGCGGTGACCGGACGGACCGCCGTACCGTACGACTTCACCGAACAGCTCACTGGACGTACTCCGCTGGTCTTCGGTTTCGTCCTGGTCCTGGCGTTCGTGCTGCTCGCCGCGGCCTTTCGTTCCCTGGCGATCCCGCTGGTGTCGATCGTGCTGAACCTGCTGTCGATCGGGGCCGCCTACGGCGTGCTGACCTGGACCTTCCAGGGCGGTCACCTGGGCGGGGTGCTCGGATTCACCCCGTACGGCGGCGTGGTCGGCTGGCTGCCGCTGTTCATGTTCGTCATCCTGTTCGGCCTGAGCATGGACTACCACATCTTCATCCTCAGCCGGATCCGGGAACGCCGGACCGCCGGCGCGACCTCCCGGGACGCGGTGGTCGAAGGCGTGGGCGGCAGCGCGGGCGTCGTGACCGGCGCGGCCGCGATCATGACGGCCGCCTTCACGGTCTTCGTCCTGCTGACCGCGATCGAGTACAAGATGATGGGGGTCGGGCTGTCGGTGGCCATCGTCATCGACGCGACCGTCGTGCGCGGCGTGCTGCTGCCCGCCGCCATCACCCTCCTCGGATCACGCGCCTGGACGCCGCCCCGCCTGCCGCGATGGATCCGCAGGTCGCCGTCGGCGAAAAGCCGACCGGCCGTCCCGGCGGATCAGAACTCGTCGGCGCCGAACACCTGAGTGATGGGGAAGATGTTGCGGGAGGCGGCGCAGACGGTCTCCAGGGTGTGGATCGGGGTGCCGTCGACGGCGTGGCCGGTGCGGACGATCTGGACGACCCACTCCCCCTCCTCCAGCCACAGCGTCTCGGACTCGTAACCCGTGGGGCGGCGTGCGAGGAGGTACTCCTCGGCGTGGCCGAAGCGGTGGCCCAGCGCCTCGATGCCCGCCTGCAGGGTCGGCCGGACGAAGCCGGGATCACAGATCGGCGTGCCGCCGAACAGGTCGAGGCGGAAGTAGCTGGTGGCGATGCGGACGGGCACGTCGTCGGCCAGCAGGAGCTTGCGCCGCACCAGCACGTCGGCCCCGGGGGCGACGCGCAGGGCCTCGGCGATGTGCTCGGCGGCGGGTTCGGGGCCGACGTACAGCATCCGCCGGCCCGCGCGGACGCCCTGCCGCTCGGCCTCGGTGACGAACAGCGACGCCGAGGCGCGCACGGACGGCTCGGTGGGCAGGGCACGTCGTACGACCACGTGCCCCGGCCGTCCGGCCCGCGAAGTGTCGGGTTCCACGCTGCCCACCCTCCCGGAGATCTGAGCTTCCCGCGGGTCACTCTAGTGGGCCCGGCCTGGCCACCCCATTTCGCGGGACGCCTCCCGCGGCGTGGTCAGCGGCACTTCCCCTTGAGCCAGGCGCTGAACTGGGCCGTGTAGTCGGTGGCCACCCGCTTGGCGCCGCCGTCGAGCGCCGCCCGCCACGCCTTCTCGTTCAGCTTCCAGGAGGGAGGCGGCTCCTCCCACTTGGTGACCTCGGGCCAGACGGGGCCGCCGCTCAGCACCTGGGTCATGCCCGCGGCGCTGACCCTCTTCTTCAGCTCGGCGGCGAGAGCGCCGTCGTGGGAGTACAGGATGATCTCCTGCGACCGGTGGCTCTCCTTCACGGGGTCGAGCACCTCGGCCCAGGCCCGCGACCTGATGGAGGCGTCGGAGCTGAGCAGCGACTGCCGGGCCTCCGGCTTGATCTCGACCAGCCCGACCATGCCGGTGGCCTTCATCGTGGCCAGCCACTCACGGAAGGTGTGGACGGTCTCGCCCCGGAACGGGCCGCGGTCGATGGTGCGGCCCTTGAGCGCCGTGTCGCCAGCCGCCCACCAGATGTCGGTGATGTTCTTCTTCGCGCCCGTCAGACCCCATGTGGAGGTGTTGTGCCACATGACGGCCTTGGTGCCGTCCTTGGTGAGCTGCAGATCGGCCTCCACGCCCGAGGCGCCCCAGCCCTTGTACCGGCGGATGGCCGTGGGGTTGTTGGGCTGACGCACCTGGTCTCTCTCCCAGGCGTCGGCACCGGTGGGGTAGCCGCCGTGCGCGAATATCTGCGGGCACGCGGGCAGCGCCGCGGACGGAGAGGTGAGCAACGAGGCCAGCATCAACGCGGCGAGGGGGACTGCCAAGACTCACACCTTTCGATCTTTTGATCCCTCGACTGTGCCACAGACGACCCCGGTGAACGCAGAAATCCCGCCGATCGGATGATCGAGCGGGATTTCGAGAATTGTGGAGCTATGGGAATACGGGCCTCAGGCCTGCTCCATGCCATCGACGCTGCCGCGCTATCCACAAACTGTGGAGCTATGGGGATTCGAACCCCAGGCCTGCTCCATGCCATCGACGCTGCCGCGCTACCCACAATGTGTGGAGCTATGGGGATTCGAACCCCAGACCTCCTCCATGCCATGGAGGCGCGCTACCAACTGCGCTATAGCCCCTTGCGATGCGCGGACAGTCTATAGGAACCGGGCCACCACAAGGAAACCGGAACCGGAAGGCCGGCTCACCAGGCCGTGTGTCACGCTTCGGCCGGGCGCAGGCCGTACGGGCCCTCGACCTGCCCCGGACCGGACGGCTACCGGGCCTTCCGGGTGCCGATCAGGCGCTGCAGCAGGATGAAGACGCACAGCAGGATCCCGATCACGATCTTGGTCCACCAGGAGCTGAGCGTCCCCTGGAAGCTGATGATCGTCTGCATGAGGCCGAGGACCAGCACGCCGAGGAGCGTGCCGAGCACGTACCCCGACCCGCCCGTCAGCAGGGTGCCGCCGATGACGACCGCGGCGATGGCGTCGAGCTCCATGCCGACGGCGTGCAGGCTGTAGCCCGACAGCATGTAGAACGTCAGCAGCACCCCGGCGAGAGCCGAGCACAGCCCGCTCACGGTGTAGACCGTGATCTTGATGCGGGCGACCGGCAGGCCCATCAGCAGCGCCGACTGCTCGCCGCCGCCGATGGCGTACACGCCGCGTCCGAGCCTGGTGTAGTGGAGCACGTAGAACGCCGCGGCCACCACGACCAGCGCGATGACCACGCTCGGCGAGACGAACGTGCCGCCGGGGAGCGGGAGCCGCGCCTGCGCCAGGTCGGTGAACACCGGATCGGTGATCGAGATGGAGTCGACGCTGATGACGTAGCACAGCCCACGGGCGAGGAACATGCCCGCCAGGGTCGCGATGAACGGCTGGATCCGGAAATGGTGGATCACGTAGCCCATCACGAACCCCGCGACCGCACCCACCGCCAGCACCAGCGGGATCACCGCGTAGATCGGCCAGCCGTGGTGCTGCACGAGCGACGCGCAGATCAT
Organism: Sphaerisporangium fuscum; assembly: GCF_018531465.1. Taxonomy (GTDB): domain Bacteria; phylum Actinomycetota; class Actinomycetes; order Streptosporangiales; family Streptosporangiaceae; genus Sphaerisporangium; species Sphaerisporangium fuscum. The sequence goes on along the minus strand of NZ_JAHDTF010000016.1, from coordinate 27,816 downwards.
CGTGGACAGCGCGACCATGGCGCCCACCGACAGGTCGATGCCGCCGGTGAGGATCACGAACGTCGCCCCGACCGCCGCGACCAGCAGGAACGCGTTGTCGATCAGCAGGTTGAGCACCACCTGCCCGGAGAAGAACCCGTCGTACTGCAGCGAGCCCGCGGCGAACATCACCACGAGCAGACCCGCGGTCACGATCACGGGCAGCCTGCCGCGCGAGGTGATCACCGCCAGGCCCGCGGTCCGCTTTCTCGTCAATGTGGCCATGCCGTACCTCGTTCCTCGCCGTCCGTGGCCGCCTCGCCGCCCCCGCCGTGCCTCATGCCGCCGCCTCGGCGTCCGCCGGTACGGCCGTGGCCTCGCGCCGCGCCCGGCGCCGGAACACCTTCGCCCGGAACGCCGGCGACTGCAGCAGGCAGACGCAGGTCACGACCACGGCCTTGAAGACCAGCGTGGTCTCCGGGGGGATGCCGGTGCTGTAGACGGTGGTCGACAGGGTCTGGATGATCAGAGCGCCCACCATGGTGCCGCTCAGGTGGAACCGCCCGCCGTTCAGCGAGGTACCGCCGATGACCACCGCGAGGATCGCGTCGAGCTCGATCCACAGGCCGGCGTTGTTGCCGTCGGCGCTGGAGACGTTCGAGCTGATCATCAGGCCGGCGACGCCCGCGCAGAGGGAGCAGAACGTGTAGACCATGATCGTCAGGCCTCGGGAGCGGATGCCGACCAGCCTGCTGGCCTCGGCGTTGCCGCCGACCGACTCCACCAGCAGCCCGAGAGCGGTCCGGCGGGTCAGCAGGCCGGTGAGCACGGCCACGACGCCGACGACGATGACCGAGAACGGCAGGGTCAGCCAGTATCCGCCGCCGATCAGCTTGTACGGGGGGCTGGAGATCGTGATGATCTGCCCGTCGGTGACGAGCTGGGCGATGCCCCGGCCGGCGACCATCAGGATCAGCGTGGCGATGATCGGTTGCACGCCGACGCGGGCCACGAGCACCCCGTTCCACACGCCGAGCACCGTCGAGGCGGCGAGGGCGACGCCGACGGCCGCCACCGTCCCGCCCACGCTCCCCTGGTCGTCCTGCCCGCTGATCCACAGGCAGGCCAGGGCGCCGCTGATCGCGACCACCGAGCCGACGGACAGGTCGATGCCGCCGGTCGCGATCACCAGGGTGAGCCCGAGGGAGACGAGCATCAGCGGGGCCCCGAAGTGGACGATGTCGACGAGGCTGCCGTAGAGGTGGCCGTCCTTGACCCGGACCGCCAGGAAGTCGTGGTTGAAGACGACGTTGCCCACCAGCAGGGCGGCGAGGATCACCAGGGGCCAGAAGAGCCGGTGCCCGAGCAGGGCGGCGGGACGTGACGCCGGTGTGGTGCTCATCGGCCCGCTCCGCCCGCGATCGTCTCCATGACCCTCCCGGCGGTCAGGTCCTTGCCGACGGCCAGCTCCGCCACCACCTGACGGTCGCGCAGCACCTCGATCTTGTGGCTGAGCCGCAGCACCTCCTCGATCTCGGCGGAGATGAACAGCACCCCCATCCCCTGCTCCGACAGCGACACCACCAGCTTCTGGATCTCGGCCTTGGCCCCGATGTCGATGCCCCGGGTGGGCTCGTCGAGGATCAGCAGGCGGGGCTCGGTGATCAGCCAGCGGGCGAGGAGCACCTTCTGCTGGTTGCCGCCGCTCAGGTTGCCCACCGGCATGTCGGGGTCCGCGGGACGGATGCCGAGCGTGCGGATGTAGGTGGCCACCAGTTCCTCCCGCCGGGCGGCGGGCAGCGGGCGGGCCCAGCCCCGGGCGGCCTGCAGGGCCAGGATGATGTTGTCGCGGACCGTCAGCTCCGGGACCAGGCCTTCGGCGCGGCGGTTCTCCGAGCAGAAGGCGATGCCGCGCGAGATCGCCACGCGCGGCGAGCGCAGCGGCACCGTCTGGCCGCCGACGGCGATGCTCCCGCTGTCGGCCGGGTCGGCGCCGAACACCAGCCGGGCGATCTCGGTACGTCCCGATCCGAGCAGACCGGCCAGGCCGACGACCTCGCCCTCGTGGACGGTGAGGTCGAACGGGGCGACGGCTCCGCCGCGGCCCGCACCGCGCGCCTCCAGCAGCGGCGGCCCGACCGGCGGCCTGTCGTGGTCGTGCAGCTCCTCCAGCTCGTGGAGCTCCTTGCCGATCATGCGCTGGACGAGGTCGATGCGGCTGAGCTCGGCGGTGAGGTACTCGCCGACGAGCCTGCCGTTGCGCAGCACGGTCATGCGGTCGCAGATCTCGTAGATCTGGTCGAGGAAGTGCGAGACGAACAGGATCGCCACGCCCTCGTCCTTCAGCCGCCGCATCACCGTGAACAGCCGCTCGACCTCGCCGCGGTCCAGGCTGGAGGTGGGCTCGTCCAGGATGAGCACCTTGGCCGAGACGTCCAGTGCGCGCACGATGGCGACGAGCTGCTGGACCGCCAGTGAGCAGGAGCCGAGCGGCGCGGTCACGTCCAGGTCCAGGCCCACGCGGGCGAGCAGCTCGCCCGCCCGCCGGCGCACCTGTTTCCAGCGGATCACGCCGCGGCGGCGCGGCTCACGGCCGATGCAGATGTTCTCGGCGATCGACAGGTTCGGGCAGAGGTTGACCTCCTGGTAGACCGTGCTGATCCCGGCCTGTCGCGCCTGCGGGGTGCCGGTGATGCGCACCGGTTGTCCCTCGATGCGGACGGTCCCGGAGTCGGGCCGGTGGACGCCGGTCAGCACCTTGATCAGCGTCGACTTCCCGGCGCCGTTCTCGCCGATCAGCGCGTGGACCTCCCCGGGGAACAGGCGGAGATCGACGTCGGACAGGGCCCGGACGCCCGGGAACTCCTTGCCGATGCCCGTCATCTCCAGAACGGGTCGCGGCTCAGCCATGCGCACGTTCCTCTCGCGGCGCCGTGGGTCGTGTGACCGTGCTTGATGAGGCGCGGCGCGGGCGGGAGCCGTCCGGCTCGGGCCGGTACGGCGCCCGCCCGCCCGGTCGTCAGTACTTGCGGTTCGGCAGCGCCGCGGCGGCCTGGTCCTGGGTGAAGACGCCTTCCTGCGTCTGGATGCGCTTGGGCACCTGCTCACCCTTGGTGACCTTCTTGACGATGTCCATCAGCTGGGGGCCGAGCAGAGGGTTGCACTCGACGACCACGTTGATCTTTCCGTCCTTCATGGCCTGGAAGGCGTCCTTGACGCCGTCGATCGAAATGATCTTGATGTCGACGCCGGGCTTCTTGCCGGCCTCCTCGATGGCCTGGATGGCGCCGAGCGCCATGTCGTCGTTGTGCGCGAACAGCACGTCGATCTTGGGCTGGGCCTTCAGGAAGGCCTGCATGACCTCCTTGCCCTTGGCCCGGGTGAAGTCACCGGTCTGCGACGCCACGATCTTGAATTTCGGGTCCTTGGAGACGACCTCCTCGAAGCCCTTCTTGCGGTCGATCGCCGGGGCCGACCCGGTCGTGCCCTCCAGCTGGACGATGTTGATCGGGCCCGACTTGCCCTGGCTGTCCTTGACCAGCCAGTCGGCGGCCCGGCGCCCCTCCTCGACGAAGTCGGAGCCGAGGAAGCTCACATAGAGCGAGGTGTCGGCGGAGTCGATGGCCCGGTCGGTCAGGACCACCGGGATCTTGGCGTCCTTGGCCTCCTTGAGGACGGTGTCCCACCCGGACTCCACGACCGGCGAGAAGGCGATGACGTCGACCTTCTGCTGGATGTAGGAGCGGATGGCCTTGATCTGGTTCTCCTGCTTCTGCTGGGCGTCGGAGAACTTCAGGTTGATGCCGGCCTGCTCGGCCGACTCCTGGATGGACTTGGTGTTGGCGGTGCGCCAGCCGCTCTCCGCGCCGACCTGGGCGAATCCGAGCGTGAGCTTGCCCGAGCCGCCGCCTCCGCCGCCACAGGCGGCCATCAGGGAGACCAGGAGGCCGGCGGCGAGCATCGCCGGGAGCCGCCTCGGCCGGGCCGTCCCCGGGCGCCGTGCCCACCGTCGCGGACGTGGAACTCCCGGGGAAACCGGCGGTTTGCTGAACATGTCTCTCCTTGATCGTGGGGGGTGTCCCACCGCGTCCGCGGCCTTCGAGCAAGCGATTGTTCTGAGCAGCGCGAACGGGGCGAGGGAGGGGTGAGCGGATCGGAGAAAACAACTACGAGGTCGATCGGTGAGCCCATGACGTGGGGCCCGCCTCATGTTTCGCTGGGATTTCTGAGTGTTTGCGATAACACCACAGAGTGTCAAGACCCGGCCGCGAAAAGCGGCATCGACCAGCCTTTCCCAGGTGAAGGGTATTCGTAATCGAAGTGATGCTTGACGCGTCCTGATGAGAACGCTAACAATCAAGTTCCCATGCCGGAAACTCAGGCATGGGAACAGGTAGGACGTGGCGCAGGCCGGCGAGACCCGCCGGGGATCAGGCCAGGTCGTCCTCGACGTAGCGGTCGCCCGCGGCGTACCAGCCGGTGAGGGCCTGCGCCGCCACGACGGCGAACAGCAGCGCGAACGGCAGGGTCCACCCGCCGGTCGCGGAGTAGAGGACGCCCACCACGATCGGGCCCGCGCCGGCGATGAGGTACCCGACGCTCTGGCCGAACGCCGACAGGGCGCCGGTGAGCTCGGGAGTGCGGGTGCGGAGGGCCAGCAGGGTCAGCGCCATGGGGAACGACCCCATGCCGACGCCGACGGCCAGGATCCAGACCCACATCGTGGAGACCGGCGCGGCGAGCATGCCGGCGAAGCCGATGACGTACAGCACGACCAGCCCGATCACCATCGGACGCTGGCTCTTCATCCGCGCCGCGACCGCGGGCACCACCACGGAGACGGGGATGCCGAGGGCCGAGAACACCGCCAGGGCCACGCCGGCCTGGCCGGTGGTGTAGCCGCGGTCCTGCAGCAACTGCGGGAGCCAGCCGAACATCACGTAGGCGACGAGCGACTGGGTGCCGAAGTACCCGGCGATCGCCCAGGCCAGCCTGCTGCGCACCAGAGCCCGCGGACCGGCGTCCTGTCGCCCGCTGTCCCGCTCCGGCTCACTGCGCAGAAGCGCAAGCCACGGAATGGCGGCCACAGCGGCGAGAGCCGCCCACACACCGAGGGCGACGTGCCAGTCACCGTCGGCGGCCCGCTCAATGGGGACCGTCGCGGCTGCGGCAAGCATGGTGCCGACGGCCAGAGCCGTCGCGTACAGAGTGGTCATGGGCCCGCTGCGGCGCGGGAAGTGACGCTTGATCAGGGTCGGGATCAGCACGTTGCCGATCGCGCCCCCGGACAGCGCCAGCACGCTCGCGGCGAGGAAGACCGGTGTCGAGTCGACCAGGACGCGCACGAGCAGCCCGGCGCCGAGGAACACCAGAGCGGCGAGCAGCAGGCGGTGCTCGCCGGCACGGCGGGCGAGCGCGGGCGTCATGGCGCCGAAGACGGCGAAGCAGAGCACCGGCAGGGTGGTGAGCAGGCCGGTCACCACGCCCGACATGCCGAGCGCGTCGCTGACCTGGTTCAGCAGGGGGCCGACGCTGGTGACGGCGGTGCGCAGGTTGAGCGCGGCCAGGACGATGCCGAGAGCGACCAGCCACGCCAGCCGGCCGCCCGCGCCCGACCTGCGGTCGGCTGCGGCGGTGGCGAAATCATCGGGGGCCAGCACACTCATGGCGGGGGTCGTTCCTCCTGCTGTCAGACGCTCATCGAATCATGGGATGATTGGATGTCATTAGCGTAACAGACTTTTGCCCCTGCCTTTACACAGGTAATGCCCCCTCCGGAGCACACGACAGAGGGCGGGGTCTCCCCCGCCCTCCGTGGTCGATCCGGTCTCCTCGCTCAGGCGAGGCGTTCCGGGGTGAGCGGCGGCTCGTCGTCCCAGCGCGGAGTGCCCTGCGGGGAGACGGGGCCGCTGCCGGGAGCCGGGAGCGAAGTCTCCGGCGGGTAGTCACGCCCCACCGTCCGCGGCGGCATCGGCTCGCCGTACGCCGCCCCCGCGCCGGCGGGAGTGGCCGGGCCGGGGCCGCTCTCCGGCGACACGCCCGTCCCGGCGGTGGTGCCGGTACCGGACAGGACGTCGGCGTCCGGGGCCGTGCGGGCGGCCGCGCCGTGGTCGCCGCCGGGCGGCGTCGGCACCTCACCGCGCCAGCCGCCGGTCTCGTATCCCTTGGACTCGACGAACTTCTTGAACCGCTCCAGGTCGCCGTGGACCCGCATCCGGACGAGCTGAAGCTTGTCGCCCATCTGCTCCACGAACCCCTCCGGGTCGTACTCCATCTGGAGCATGACGCGGGTGGTGTCGCCGTCGAGGCGGTGGAACGTCACCACGCCGCCCTGGCGGGGTTCGTCGAGCGAGCGCCACGCCACGCGCTCGTCCGGGCGCTGCTCGGTGATCTCGGCTTCGAACTCACGGTGGACCCCGGCGACCTGGACGTTCCAGGCCAGGTGGGTGTCGTCGAGCTGCTTGACCGACTCCACGCCTTCCATGAACTCGGGGAAGCTCTCGAACTGCGTCCACTGGTTGTAGGCCGTCCGGACCGGCACGGCCACGTCGACCGAGTGCTCGATCGTGCTCATCAGGCTTCCTCCCTTTCTCTGGGTACGGAAACCTGCCCTGCCCATCATCGGGCCGGCTATTCGGACTTCGACCTACTGAAAATCCAGAACAGGCCGATCACGGGCAGCACCAGCGGGACGAAACCGTACCCGCTGCCGTACCCGGACCAGACGGTGGCGTGGGGGAAGGCGGCCGGGTCGAACACGCTCATCGTGCCGACCACGAGCACCCCGGCCAGCTCGATCGCACAGGCCGCCAGGGCGGTACGGCGGGCGCCGCGCGCCAGCGCCACGGTCAGCACGACGTAGACCGCGGCGGCGAACGCCGACAGCGTGTAGGCGAGCGGCGCCTCGTGGTACTTCGTCGCGATCTGCAGCCCGGCGCGCGATCCGGCGGCCAGGGCGAACAGGCCGTACACGGCGACGAGCAGACGGCCCGGCCCGGTGTTGACGGGCGCACCGGTCACGCCGTGCCCTGCCAGATCTGGAGCAGCCTGGCGGTCATGACGGGGATGGCGAAGCAGGCGACGGCGGCGATCGCCGTACCCCAGCGGCTGCGTTCGGCGAGCCCGAGGAAGGCGGCGGCGGGAGGGATCACGATAGTGCCCGCGAGGTAGCCGATGAACGTCGGCGTCTCGTGATGGCTCTCCCCGCCGATCACCTTGGCGATCCCGATGCCGGCCTGGACGAGCAGGGCGACCTCCAGGACCGCCAGCCCGGCGAGCAGCACGACCCCCATCGGCCTGTTCCTGATCGCCGTGATCACGCACAGCACCGCGAGGAGCAGCGAGCCGGCGATCAGCCAGGCGGCGAACCCGCCGATCATGGCGTGGCCGGGAGAGTCGGGACCATGGCAGGTAGGTTATCGGCCGCCCGCGCCGGTCCCTCGCAAGGAGCCCCCTCCCCTGGCGTGACCGCCGGGGAGAGGGCCCGGGCGCGGTCAGTGGCAGGTGACCAGGACGATCGAGACGACGGTGCACTGGACCTGGGCCGCGTCGTCTGCGGCCACCGGGTCGACCGGGTCGGAGGCGGTGCGCGCCGCGCGGAAGGTGTAGGGCACCCCGATGTCGAGCAGCCCCACGGGGACCGAGAACTTCCTGGTCACCGAGGCGCCCACGCCGACCTGCCCGGTCGTGCACGTCACGACGCTCCCGGAGGTGCCGCAGTCGGCGGAGAGGCCGGACAGGCCCGCGGGGAGCGGCATGGTGACGGTGGCGTCCCGCAGCACGCCCGGCCCGTTGTCGGTGACCCGGACCGTGAACTCGATCTTCGGGACGAGCAGGCCGAGCTTGGGCGCGGCGGTGAGGCCGACGGCCGCGTCGGCCTGGCCGACGACCGTCAGGACGGGCCCGGCGACGGTCACGGAGCCGTAGTTCGAGCCCCGCAGCTCCCCCTGGAACGTCTGGTCGCCCGGCTGGGCGTTCTGGGCGATCGACAAGGTGAAGGCGACGGTCGCGGACGCGCCGCCCGCGAGGGCCCCGACCGGGGCCTGGAACCCGATGGGCCCGCCGGCGTCCGAGACGGTGCCGCACGGCCCGGTGGCCCCCGTGCACCCCGTGAGGGTGGCGTACGACGGCAGGGCGGCGGGGATGGTGAAGATCCGGGCGGTGGCGCCCAGGACCGTGAAGCCGTGGACGTTGGTCACGGTGGCGGTGACCGTGACGGAGTCCCCCACGGTGACCTGGGACGACGACAGCGACAGCGCCACCTCCGGCGGGTCGGCGGAGGCGGGGGCGGCGAGCAGCGGGGACATGACCATGGCGGCGGCCAGGGCGACCAGGGCGAGGGGGTGCCGGAGGGATCTCATCGCAGCCTTTCGTTCGCGACAGACGTGAACTCTCCGACTATCGCCGCTCATATCCCCGCTTGCGGTCATTTGGTCACCAGCAGTAGTGGCCTATTGTGGACATCCCTCCCGGGGCAACCCGATGGCCGCCGGAGGCGTCAGGGGAGGGAGAGCTCGGCGGCGATGCCGTCGAACAGCCATTTCAGGCCGCGCTCGAAGTTGTCCTCCACGACGGGAAGGCCGTCCTTCAGCAGCGGGGCGAGGTTCGGGAAGTCGCCGCTCCCGACCAGGTCGCTCAGGTACGGCTGCAGCATCGCGGTCCGCTCGGCCTGGGTGAGCCCTTCACGGCGGGGGGCCTCCGACTCCCTGATCTCGCGCGTGACATAGCCGAGGACGTAGTCGTCGACCGCCGCCATGCGACGAATGGCCCTGGTGGTGGCGCTCGGCGCGATCATGACGGTCCTGGACAGCACGATCGTCAACGTCGCGGTCAACAGGCTCGGCAGCGAGTTCGGCAGTTCCCTGTCCACGATCCAGTGGGTGGTCACCGGCTACACCCTGGCGCTGTCCATGACGATCCCGATCACCGGCTGGGTGGTGCGGCGCTTCGGCGGCAGGACGATGTGGATCGTCTCCCTCGCCCTGTTCATCGCGGGCTCGGTGCTGTGCGGGGCCGCCTGGTCGGCGGCGAGCCTCATCGCGTTCCGGATCCTCCAGGGGATCGGCGGCGGCCTGCTCATGCCGGTCGGGCAGAGCATGCTGGCCCAGGCGGCGGGCCCGCAGCGCATGGGCCGGGTGATGGCGGTGGTCTCCGTTCCCGCGATGCTCGCGCCCGTCCTGGGACCGGTGCTCGGCGGGGTGATCCTCGACCACCTCGCCTGGCGGTGGCTGTTCTACATCAACGTGCCCTTCTGCGGGCTGGCGCTGCTGCTCGCCGTCTGGCTCCTGCCGCGCGAGGAACGCAACGAGGCGGCCGGGCGGCTGGACGCCCTCGGGCTCGCCCTGCTCTCCCCCGGCCTCGCCGCCCTGGTCTACGGCCTGGCCCAGGCCGGCGAGCCCGGCGGTCTCACCGGCCCCAGGGCGCCGGCCGGGCTGGCGGCGGGAGTGGTGCTGACGACGGCCTTCGCCCTGCGGTCGCTCCGCAGGGGCGACGCCGCCCTGCTGGACCTGAGGGTGTTGCGGCACCGGGCGTTCGCCACGGCGGTGGGCGCCCTCTTCTTCCACTCCATGGCGGTGTTCGGCGTGCTGATCCTGGTGCCGCTGTATCACCAGCTCATCCGGCACGAGACCGTCCTCGGCTCGGGCCTGCTGGTCGCCCCGCTGGGAGTCGGCGCGATGATCACCATGCCGCTGGCCGGGCGCCTCACCGACCGGCTCGGCTCCCGCGGCGTCGGGATCGCCGGCGTCGTCGTCGCGCTGCTCGGCATCGTGGCCTACACCCGGATCGACGCCGCGACCGCGCTGCCGCTGCTCGCGGGTGCCCTGTTCGTCGTGGGGCTCGGGCACGGCCTGGTCGTCCCCTCGTTCATGGCGGCGGTCTACCAGGGGCTGCCGAGGACCGCGATCCCGGCCGCGACGACCATGAGCAACATCCTGGTCCGGGTGGCCACCTCGATCGGCGTCGCCGTGCTGGCAGTGGTCCTGCAGGTCCTGCTACGCGCCGGCGTCCCGGGCACCGACGGCACGCTCGCCGACGCCGCCGCGCGCGGCCGGCAGGCGGCCGGAGCCGTCGCGCACGCCTTCTCCGGGAGCTTCTGGTGAGCCCTCGCCATCGGCGTGGTGGCGCTCCCCCGCAAGGCGTCCTGAACGACCCGCCCGAAGACACCCTGATCGTCCGCGTGGCCAGAAGCGGCAATATCAAGAGTTTTTACGACTTGAGTGCTTATAGTGGCTCCCGCGACGTGTCGGGGGTCGTCTTCGGGTCGGGGTCACTCATGGAACGCCTGGTCGTTCCATGTCCAAGGGGGCTGCTGTGCCGAGCATGGCCATCGAGGCGGACCGGTCGGTGCCCGCGCTGATCGTCAAGATCGGCCACTACCCTCTGCACCACGGCGGCGTGGGCGCGATCCGCAGTCTCGGCCGGCTGGGCGTCCCGGTGTACGCGATCACCGAGGACCGCTTCACCCCCGCCGCCTTCTCCCGCTACCTGACCGGCCGCTTCGTGTGGCCCACCACCGGCCTGGAGGACGCCGCGCGCCTGGTCGAAGGGTTGCTCGCCATCGGCAGGCGCATCGGCCGTCCCACCGTGCTCGTCCCCACCGACGAGGAGGCCGCCGTCCTCATCGCCGAGCACGCGCACATCCTGCGCGAGCGGTTCCTGTTCCCCGCCGTGGACCCCCTCCTGCCACGCCGCCTGGCCAGCAAGCGCGGCCTGCACGAGCTGTGCGTCCGGTACGGCGCACCGACCCCCGGCGCGGCCTTCCCCACCTCCTTGGAGGAGGTGCGGGAGTACGCCGCCGTCGCCCGCTTCCCGGTGGTCGCCAAGAACCTCGAGGCCTTCGAACGCCGCAGGGCGCCCGTCGTCGCCGGGACCACCCGCTTCGACGACGCCGCCCAGCTGCTCGCCCTGGCCGGCACCTGGGGCGAGCACCCGAGCGTGATCCTCCAGGACTACCTGCCCCGCGAGGAGGCGGAGGACTGGATTGTCCACCTGTACTGCGACACCGCCTCCACCTGCCTGGTGCTGTTCACCGGCGTCAAGGTACGGTCCTGGCCGCCGCACGCGGGCATGACGGCGTGCGCGTACATCGTCGCCAACCCCGCGCTGGCGGAACTGGCCACACGATTCGTCAAGGACATCGGCTTCCAGGGCATCGCCGACCTCGACTGGCGCTACGACCGCCGCGACGGCCGCTACAAGCTCCTGGACTTCAACCCCCGGATGGGCGCGCAGTTCCGGCTGTTCGAGACCGAGGCCGGCGTCGACGTCGTACGGGCCATGCACCTCGACCTGACCGGGCGGGAGGTGCCGGCGTCCGGCCAACTCGACGGGCGCCGCATGGTCGTGGAGAACATCGACCTCCCGGCGATGCTCGCCTACCGCCGCAGCGGGTACACCACGCCGTCCGCCCCCGCCAGGGCCACGGAGACCGAGCTCGCCTGGCTGGCCCGGGACGACCCGCGCCCGTTCGTGGTGATGCTCTTCCGCTTCGTCGGGCCGGGAGTGGCGCACCTGCTGCAGCTGTGGCGCTCGCGCCGCCTGGCCGCGGCCCGCCGCCCCGGGCCCGCGCGCCGGCTCCGGCTCCGTCTGATCAAGCGAAAGGACCCAGCATGACTCCCGTCGTCGTCATCGGTGCCGGCCCCTACGGCCTGTCCACCACCGCGCACCTGCGCGGCCGGGGCCTCGCCGTACGGACCTTCGGCACGCCGATGTCGAGCTGGCGGGACGGGATGCCCGCGGGCATGCTGCTCAAATCCACCCCCGACGCCTCCAGCATGTCGGCTCCCGCCCCCGGGCACACCCTCGCCGACTACTGCGCCGAGATCGGCCGCCCCGCGCTCGGCGAGCACGACAGCGTGCCGATCGAGCTGTTCGTGGACTACGGAATGTGGTTCCGCTCGCGGCTGGTGGACGACCTGGAGGAGACCCCGGTCGTCTCGCTCGACCATGACGGCGGGCGGTTCCGTCTCAGGCTCGGCTCCGGTGAGGACGTGGAGGCGGCCACCGTGGTCGTCGCGAGCGGCCTGACCGGGTTCGCCCACGTCCCCGAGGAGCTGCGCGGGCTCGATCCGGCCCTGGTCTCGCACTCCTCCCGGCACCACGACCTCACGCCGTTCGCCGGACGCGACGTCGTCGTGATCGGCGCCGGGCAGTCGGCGCTGGAAGGCGCCGCGCTGCTGCGCGAGGCCGGCGCCTCGGTACGCGTCCTGGCGCGGCGGCAGGTGCGGTGGGGCGGCGACCCGCGCCAGGGGAAGCGGTTCGCGCCCGACACCTGCCTCGGCCCTTCGTGGGCGCTGTACGCCTTCGCCAACCTCGCGCCGATGTTCCGGTTCCTCCCGGAGGGGACCCGGCTCGATCTCGTCAGGAGGGTGCTCGGCCCGCTCGGTTCCTGGTGGCTGAAGGACAGGGTCGCCGGCAGGCTGCCGGTGATCTCCGGGACGCGCCTGACCGGGGCCCGGGCCGACGGCGACAAGATCGTGCTCACCACCGGCTCGGGTGAGATCACCGCCGACCACGTCATGGCCGCCACGGGCTACCGAGTCGACCTGGACGCGCTGGGTTTCCTCGCGCCGGGGCTGCGATCGCGGATCACGCGGGCGGGCGGCTTCCCCCGGCTCGACGGCTCCTTCCAGTCATCCGTCCCCGGGCTGTACTTCACCGGCCTGGCGGCCGCGGCGAGCTTCGGGCCGCTGCTGCGCTTCGTGTGCGGCACGGAGTTCGCCTCCCCCCGCCTCGCGGCGGCCGTCGCGGCCCGCGCATCGGGGTGAATCGGCCGCCGGACGGCCCCTAACGGCCACCGAAGACGTACCGGGCGACGAAGTCGTTGGTGAACGTGCCCGACGGGTCGTAATGGCGCGCCAGCGCACAGAAGTCGTCCATGCGCTCGTACCGGGCGCGCAGGTCGCCGGGCGCCATCGTGAACAACTTCCCCCAGTGCGGACGCGCCCCGAACGGCGCCAGCCGCTCCTCGATCATCCCCAGCACCGGAAGCACGGCCGCGGCGTCCTTGATCCAGGTGAAGTGCAGGCCCACCGTCTCCTGCCGGTGACTGGGGCTCAGCCACAGCTCGTCGGCCGCGATCGTGCGGATCTCCGAGATCTGCAGCACGGCGGCGATCCGGTCGCCGATCACCCGCAGCGCACGCAGCGCCTCGGCCGCGTGCCGCCGGGGCAGAAGGTACTCCGCCTGCAGTTCCTCGCCGCTGCTCGGGGTGAAGTCGGGCCGGAAGTGCGGCAGCCGCTCGAACCACGGGCCCGGCACGCCGAGCTGCTCGGTGCAGTGCACCGCCGACATCCCGGGCACCGGGTGGCGCGGCCCGTCGGCGGGCAGGGCTCCGAACAGCGGCCCGGGGGACGCGGAGCCGGTGTCCCCGTCCACCCGCTCCTTCACCCAGACCTGGTTGATCCGCGGGGTGCGCCAGTCGGTGAACAGGCTCACGCTGTAGGCGCGGGACATGATGTCGTCGAAGTGGTCGTCCAGGGCCTCGGCCGGGAGCCCCTCGTAGACGCGCTGCCGTACCTCGAAGGCCGGGACGATGTCGAGCGTCAGGGCGACGACCGCGCCCAGCGCGCCGAGGCCCACCACCGCGCCCCGGAAGCGGTCGCCGTCCTCCTCGCGCCTCAGGACCACGACGTCGCCGTCCGCGGTGACCATCTCGATCGCGGTCACGGCCGTCGCCAGGTTGCCGTTGCCGTCGCCCGACCCGTGGGTGGCCGTGGCGACCGAGCCGGCGACGGAGATGTGCGGCAGCGAGGCGAGGTTGTGCACCGCGTAGCCCTTGTCGTGCAGCCGGCGGCCGAGCTCGGCGTACCGCACCCCGGCGGCCACCCTGACGGTGGCGGCGGCGGTGTCGATCTCCACTGCGGGAGGCAGGCCCTCCAGAGAGAGGAGGGTGCCGGTGGAGTCGGCGATCTCGTTGAAGGAGTGCCCGCTCCCGAGCACCCGCACCTTGGCGCTGCGGGCGACGAGGCCGCGGAGCTCGTCGAGGGACGAGGGCCGCTCGACGTCCGCCGCCTGGAATGTGATGTTACGTGCCCAATTGGTGAGGTTCTTGGTCAACTGCGGCTTTTCCTCTACTACGCGGGCCGTGGGGGCATTGCCACCCTAGAGGTAGTGAATCCCGACCCGCGTGTCCAGTGCCCTAGACCTGCACACCCTGCGCTACCCGCAAACTGTGGAGCTATGGGGATACGGGCCCCAGGCCTGCTCCATGCCATCGACGCTGCCGCGCCACCCGCAAACTGTGGAGCTATGGGGATTCGAACCCCAGACCTGCTCCATGCCATCGACGCTGCCGCGCCACCCGCAAACTGTGGAGCTATGGGGATTCGAACCCCAGACCTCCTCCATGCCATCGACGCTGCCGCGCTACCCACAAACTGTGGAGCTATGGGGATTCGAACCCCAGACCTCCTCCATGCCATGGAGGCGCGCTACCAACTGCGCTATAGCCCCTGGTCACCGCTCAGGGTGTTCCCGTCGCGGCGCTCGGAGAGCATATAGCGATTCCCGGCGGTTCACCTAATCGACACCTGAGCGCCCCGGCCACGGGTGCCGTCGTACGGCTCGCGCCAGAGGCGGCGCGGGCGCAAGCCGTACGTCCGGCTAGCTCGCGGCGGGGGCGGCCTCGGGCCTGTCGTCGCTGTTCACGGGCTCGGGAAGGGTGCCGGCGTTGTGCTCGAGCAGGCGCCAGCCCTTGCGGCCCTCCTGCAGCACCGACCATGAGCAGTTGCCGAGACCGCCGAGGGCCGGCCAGAGCTCCTCGGGCAGGCCGAGCAGCCGCGCGAGCCCCAGACGGATCGCCGCGCCGTGTGAGGCGACGACGAGGAGCCCACCGTCGTCCAGCTGCCCGGCCCAGCGGCGGGTGGCGGCCGCGACGCGGTCGGCGACGTCGGTCACGACCTCACCGCCAGGGGCCTCCCACTCGGCGTACTGGACGGGCCAGCCGGCCGCGATCTCGGCGCGGGTCAGGCCCTCCCACTCGCCGCCCCCGCGCTCGCGGAGGTCCTTGTCGACGTTGACCTCCAGGCCGACCAGGGCGCCCAGCGCGGCGGCGGTGTCCTGGGCCCGTCGCAGGTGGGACGAGACGATCATCGACGGCCGCAGGGACGCGAGCAGCGACGCCGCCCGCTCGGCCTGCGCGACGCCGGTCTCGTCCAGCGGGATGTCGGTGTGGCCCTGGAAGCGTTGCTCGACGTTCCACAGCGTCTGCCCGTGGCGCCAGAAGACGACGCGGCGGCCTGCGCCCTTGCCGTCACTCACCTGCCGTCCCGCGGGCCCGCTGGGCTCGGACGTGCGAGACGCTGTCCGGGAGCGAGATGGCGGGGCAGTCCTTCCACAGGCGCTCGAGGGCGTAGAAGGTGCGGTCCTCTTCGTGCTGGACGTGGACCACGATGTCGAGGTAGTCGAGCAGCACCCAGCGGCCCTCGCGCTCGCCTTCGCGGCGGACGGGCTTGGCGTGCAGGTCGATCCGCAGGCGCTCCTCGATCTCGTCGACGATGGCGCGCACCTGGCGGTCGTTGGAGGCGGAGCAGAGCAGGAAGGCGTCGGTGATGACGAGCTGGTCGCTCACGTCGTAGGCGATGATGTCGTCCGCCAGCTTGTCGGCCGCGGCCTCGGCCGCGAGCCGGATGAGCTGGAGGGATCTTTCCGATGCGGTCACGATGTGGGTTGTTCCTCCTGTGCGGCGTACGGAGTCGGCGCTCCCATCAAATCTAGCCATTCTCCTGCCAGGATCACCCGTGAGGTCAATGTGATTTCTTCGCGCGAACGGTCACGGCATGACCGCGCCGCGCTCAGGCAGGGAACGTGCCGAGGAGGAGCCTCTCCGGTCAGGGCTTCCTGTACAGGTGCCGCTTGTTGATGTACTGGACGATGCCGTCGGGGACGAGATACCAGATGGGCTCGCCGGCGGCCACCCGCTGCCGGCATTCCGACGACGAGATCGCCAGCGCCGGGATCTCGATGAGGCTCACCTTGCCCTTCGGCAGCCCGGGGTCCTGCAGGACGTGACCCGGGCGGGTACAGCCTACGAAATGCGCCATGGTGAAAAGCTCGTCGACGTCGCGCCAGCTGAGGATCTGCGCCAGCGCGTCGGCGCCGGTGATGAAGTACAGCTCCACATCCGGGCCGTACCCCGTGGCGATGTCGCGCAGCGTGTCGATCGTGAACGTCGGCCCCGGACGGTCGACGTCCACCCGGCTCACCGAGAAGCGGGGGTTGGACGCGGTGGCGATCACCGTCATGAGGTAGCGGTCCTCGACCGCGGACACGGCCTGCTCGGCCTTCTGCCACGGCTGCCCTGTGGGGACGAACACCACCTCGTCGAGCTCGAAGTGGTGCGCGACCTCGCTCGCCGCGACCAGGTGCCCGTGGTGGATCGGGTCGAAGGTCCCGCCCATGATGCCAAGCCGCCTGATGGGGGCCCCATTCCTCATGCGTCGGACCCTAGCCTGCCTCCCGCAGGTGGCGGGAACCCGCCCCCTGCCGTCCCGCGAAGGTCATCGGGAGACGCGCGAAAGAAGGCCGCGCACCGGCATCCGCCCCGACGTAGCATGCCGACCATGACCACCACCACCCCGGATCGCAACCGCGTACAGCTGCCCGGCATCAGTTCCCGGGCCTACGAACATCCGGCTGACCGGTCCGCTCTCGTCGCGATGCGCTCCCTGTCCGGCTTCGACTCGGTGCTCAAGCGCATGTCGGGCCTGTTCAGCGAGCGCCGCCTCCGGCTGATGTTCCTCGCCTCCTCGGTGCGGGCGAGCGAAACCCAGTTCCGCGACCTGTACGACATGGGCCGCGACAGCGCCTACCTGCTCGACCTCCACCGGATCCCCGAGATCTACGTCCAGCAGGACCCGCAGCCGAACGCCATGGCGATCGGCTTCGACGACCCGTTCATCGTGATCAACACCGGCCTTCTCGACCTCATGGACGAGGAGGAGCTGCGCTTCGTCGTCGGCCACGAGACCTCGCACATCCTGTCCGGCCACGCCGTCTACGGCACGATGCTGACGATCCTCACCAGGCTCGCCACGCGCGTGGCGTGGATCCCCCTCGGCTACATCGGGCTGCGGATCATCGTGACGGCGCTCGAGGAGTGGCAGCGCAAGGCGGAGCTGTCGGCCGACCGCGGCGGCCTGCTGTGCGGGCAGGACCCCGAGGCCGCGATGCGCGCCCTGATGAAGCTCGCCGGAGGCTCCCGCCTGCACGAGATGAACATCGAGGCGTTCCTCGACCAGGCCCGTGAGTACGACACCGCCGGTGACGTGCGCGACGGCCTGCTGAAGGTGCTCAACCTCCTCGGCACCACCCACCCCTTCGCGGTGATGCGGGTCGCCGAGCTCGACAGGTGGCGCCGCCAGGGCGAATACGAGGCGATCCTCGCCGGCAACTACCCCCGCCGGGCCGACGACGCCAACGCCAGCGTCTCCGAGGAGATCAAGGCTGCCGCGCGTTCCTACCGTGAGTCGTGGGCGCAGTCGCAGGACCCGTTCATCGGCGTGCTCCGCGACGTCGCCGAGGGCGCGGTCAACGCCGGCGAGCGCATCTTCAACCGCTTCGCCCGCCGGGACAACTGAGCGAGCCCGTCGCGGCCCGCGGGGCGGCCGGAGTCTCCGGTCAGACCCAGTGGTTGTCGTGGCGAAGATAGAACTCCGCCCGTTCCTCCTCGGTCGCCGAGCCCAGGTCGATCAGCCCCTCGAAGTAGCCTTCGCGGGGTGCTCCCGGCGAGAAGTGCAGCAGCATCGACGCCGGCTCGCCCGACTCGTTGCGGAAGGCGTGGATCCCTCCGATCGGTACGTGGACGAAGTCTCCCGGCACCGTGTCGATCCAGCGCCTTCCGTCGTAGATCCGCACCGTCCCGGTGAGGATGTAGAACGACTCGGAGATCGACCTGTGGAAGTGTGGTGAGGGCCCGCTCGGCTCCGGGCCCATCTCCCAGCGGTACAGGCCGAACAGCCCGCCGGTGGAGGCGCCGGTGGCCAGGTAGTGCACGGTGTTCCCGCTCGGGTAGACCAGATCGGGCTCCTGCCCGGTGGGACGGTAGGTCGCGGTGACCTCGCCTCCGGTTCCGAGGTACTGAGGGTCCGGATATGTCACGAGTGGTTCCTTCCCCCGGCCGCGGCAGGGCCGGGCATTCTTCGCCATTCGATCGCCACCGCGTGATCATCCTCCATGCGCCGGCCCGCCCCACGGGCGGGTCACAGCGCATGGGGGATGATCCAGGCGAGCACCCGGACGGCCGCCGCGCACAGCGCGACGAAACCCCCGAGCACCGACAGCGCGCGCAGCCCCTCCCGGCGAAGGTCGGGGGCGCGGTCGCCCACGCGTTCGATCTCCCGGCCGACGATACCGCCGCAGACCACGCCGAACACCACGCCGGCCACCGTCATGGGACCCGCCTGGTTCCACCACCCGTCGTCCATGTGCCCTCCGGCCGCCACCCAGAAGGCCGAGGCGGCAATGGCGGAGGCGGGAAGCCCCGGCCACAGCGCCGCGCTGAGCAGCGCCCCGCTCAGGGTCACCGGGAGCGTCACCACCCGCAGGGTGCCGCGCACGCGCGGCGAGCGGCGGTTGCGGACCAGCCAGTGGCCGGTCCACCAGGCACGGGCCAGCACGCAGAACGCCGCCGTGATCACGAACGTCGCGAGCGGCCAGATCACCGACGCCACCACGCACGGCACCGCCACCATGGCCAGGACGACCAGCATCGCGCTGCCCGGCGCGGTGGAGCCGCCGGCCTGCACCGCCTCGGCGGCGAGTTGCGCCTCCTTGGCCTCACCCCCCGCACGCCGGGCCTTCTCCTCGGCCCGCGGCCGGTGCTCGGCGCCCTCGGCCTTGGCGCGGCGCTCGGGGCCTTCCGCGCGGCGGACGCGGACGCGCTCTCCGGGCACCCCCGTCCGCGCGGACGGGCGCGGCTGGGTCGTCTTCTTCCGCGGCGGCGGAGTCACGCCGTCGGTGGCGGCCTCGGCCGCCTCCGGGGCCCGCGACGTGGCCGCCTCGTCCGGCTGCTCCTGCTCCCCGGAACGTCCCCGGCCGCCCGGCGTGTCCTCGCCGCGCGGACGCGCGCCTGATGGCTCTCCCGCCCTGCCACGCCCACCGGGCGGGTCGTCCCCTCGGACGCGCGCGGGCTCGTCTCTGACGCGCCCAGAGGGCGGCTCGTCGCGGCGTGGCGGCGCGCCCAGGACCGGTGTGGCCGGAGCGGTCGCGCGGGCGAGGCGCGAGAGCCTGTCGGCCAGCAGCGCGGCGGTCGGCCGCTTGCCCGGTTCGCGGTTCAGCGCGGCCCTGATCAACGGCAGCAGCAGCCCCGGCACCCCGGCCAGGTCCGCCCGCCCGTTCAGGACGGCGTACATCTGCGCCTCGACGCTGCCCCTGCCGAACGTCGGCCGTCCGGTGGCCGCGAAGGCGACCGTCGCGGCCCACGAGTGCACGTCGGAGGGCTCCTCGACCGGCTCCTCGGCGAACACCTCCGGGGCGGAGTAGCCCGGGGTGCCGAGGAACGTTCCGGTCATGGTGACGCGGGTCGCGTCGGCCACCTGGGCGATCCCGAAGTCGATCAGCACGGGGCCGTCGGGGCCGAGCACCACGTTGGCGGGCTTCACGTCGCGGTGGATCACTCCGGCGGCGTGGATGATGGCTATCGCGGTGGCCAGCCCTCGGGCGAGCTCGATGAGGTTCGCCCCCGACAGGGGGCCGCTGCGCCGCACCTTGTCGAGGAGGGTCTCCCCCTCGATGTGCTCCATCACGAGGTACGGCCGGTCACCGGACAGATCGGCGTCGAGGACGCGCGCGACGTAGGGGCTCTCGACCCGGCGCAGCGCGCGCACCTCGCGGTCCAGCCTTAATCGCGCATCGGGATCGTCCCCGATCGGATCACGCAGCATCTTGACGGCGACCTTGACCCCGCGCCGGCCCACGGCGAGGTAGACGTCGCCCATGCCGCCGCGGCCGAGGCGCTCCACCATGGTGTACGGGCCGACTCGCCCGAGCCCGCCCACTCGCCGTCCGCCCATAGGAGACGCCACCATAGCGCCGATCGGTCCCCGAGCCACGGCGGCGCGCCGAAACCACACCCCACCTTCCACCGAAAATCCGTAAACGGCGGCGTCGCGAGGGGGCGGTTCCTACGGCCTCGCCCCGCTCGGCGGCTCGGGGCGCTCTCAGACCACCGCCGCGGCCGTGCCCACGCCCTCGCTCGGCGGCGAGGGACGCCCCTCGCGGGGGCTACGATCCGGCGATCACGGTGCCGGCGGCGGTACGCAGGTGGCCCTCGCCGGTGTACACCCACTTGGTGGAGGTGAGCTCCGGCAGGCCCATCGGGCCGCGCGCGTGGAGCTTCTGGGTGGAGATGCCGATCTCGGCCCCGAACCCGAACTCCCCGCCGTCGGTGAACCGCGTCGAGGCGTTCACCGCGACCGCCGCCGAGTCGACCCGCGCGACGAACCGCCGCGCGGCCTGCTGGGAGCGGGTGACGATGGCGTCGGTGTGGCCGGAGCCGTATCGCCGGATGTGGACGACGGCGTCGTCGAGGGAGTCGACGACCGCCGCGGCGATGTCGAGGGAGAGGTATTCGGCCCCGAAGTCGTCCTCGGTGGCGGGCACCACCGAGGGGCCGTAGGAGGCGATCCGCTCGTCGCCGTGCACGGTCACGCCCTCCTGCGCCAGCCGCGCCAGCGCCGAGGGGACGAACGAGTCGGCGACCGCCGCGTGGACCAGGAAGGTCTCGGCGGCGTTGCAGACCGAGGGCCGCTGGGCCTTGGCGTTGACGAGGATCTCCAGGGCCAGGTCGAGATCGGCGTCGGCGTCGACGT
This sequence comes from Sphaerisporangium fuscum, assembly GCF_018531465.1. GTDB lineage: Bacteria > Actinomycetota > Actinomycetes > Streptosporangiales > Streptosporangiaceae > Sphaerisporangium > Sphaerisporangium fuscum. The sequence goes on along the minus strand of NZ_JAHDTF010000016.1, from coordinate 7,027 downwards.
ACACGTGGCAGTTGCCGACCCCGGTCTCGATCACCGGGACCGTCGACTCCTCGACCACGGAGTTGATCAGGGACGCGCCGCCGCGCGGGATGAGGACGTCGACCAGCCCCCGCGCCCGCATGAGGTGCTTGACGGACTCGCGGGTGGTGCCCGGCACGAGCTGCACGGCCGCCGCCGGCACCTCGGTGGCGTCGAGGGCCTCCTGCATGACCTTCACCAGGACGCTGTTGGACTGGTAGGCGCTGGAGGAGCCGCGCAGCAGCACGGCGTTGCCGCTCTTGAGGCAGAGCGCGGCGGCGTCCACCGTGACGTTGGGGCGCCCCTCGTAGATGATGCCGACCACGCCGAGCGGCACACGGATCTGCCGCAGTTCCAGGCCGTTCGGCAGGGTGCTCCCCCGGACGACCTCGCCGACGGGGTCGGGCAGATCGGCCACCTGGCGGACGGCCGCGGCGATGGCCCGCACGCGCTTCTCGTCGAGCCGGAGCCGGTCGATCATGGCTTCGGCGGTGCCGCCGCGCCGCGCCGCCTCCACGTCGAGGGCGTTGGCCGCGACGATCTCACCGGCACGCGCCTCGAGGGCGTCGGCGATCGCGCGCAGAGCGGCGTCCTTGGCCGCGCGCGGCAGCGGCGCCAGATCGGCGGCGGCCTCCCGGGCGGCGTGGGCGACCTTCAGGAAGTCATCGGCCTCAGACATGCCTCGCGCTCCTGCTCTCGATGCTCGGGTCCAGTATGACGATGTCGTCGCGGTGGATCAGCTCCCGCTCGTACTCGGGCCCGAGCGTGGCGGCCAGCTCGCGCGTGGAACGGCCGAGCAGCTCGGGGATCTCCGCGGCGTCGAAGTTCACCAGCCCGCGCGCCACCGGCGTGCCGTGCGGGCTGTACAGGTCGACGGGGTCGCCCGCGCTGAAGTCGCCCTCGACGAGGGTCACTCCGGCGGGCAGCAGCGACTTGCGCCGGCCGACGACGGCCTCCACCGCCCCGGCGTCCAGGTGCAGGCGGCCCCGGCCGGTGGTGGCGTGGGCGAGCCACAGCAGGCGGGTGCCGGGGTGGCGGCCGTCGGGCTGGAAGTAGGTGCCGACGTCATGCCCGGCGAGGGCCTGCGCGGCGTGGGCGGCCGCCGTCAGGACCACCGGGACGCCCGCGCCGGTCGCGATGCGCGCCGCCTCCACCTTGGTGATCATGCCGCCGGTGCCCACCCGGCCGGACCTGCCGAGCTCGACGCCCTCGAGATCCTCCGGCCCGGCGACCTGCGGGATGCGCCGGGCGCCCGGCTGGCGCGGGTCGCCGTCGTACAGCGCGTCGACGTCCGACAGCAGCACCAGCGCGTCGGCGTGGATGAGGTGGGCCACCAGGGCCGCCAGGCGGTCGTTGTCGCCGAAGCGGATCTCGTCGGTGGCGACTGTGTCGTTCTCGTTGACCACCGGGACGATGCCGAGCTCCAGCAGCCGCGCCAGGGTGCGCTGCGCGTTGCGGTGGTGGGAACGGCGCATCATGTCGTCGGCCGTGAGCAGCACCTGGCCGACGCGCAGGCCGTACCTGGCGAAGGAGGAGGTGTAGCGGGCCACCAGCACGCCCTGGCCGACCGAGGCGGCGGCCTGCTGGGTGGCGAGGTCGCGCGGCCGGGCGGTCAGGCCGAGCGGCCCGAGCCCGGCCGCGATCGCGCCGGAGGACACCAGCACGATCTGCGTCCCCGCGCGGCGGCGCGCGGCGAGCACGTCGACCAGGGCGTCCACCCGGTCGACGTCGATCGTGCCCTGCGGCGTCGTCAGCGACGACGAGCCGACCTTGACGACCAGGCGCGAAGCGGTCGCCACTCGCTCCCGTCCGGTGTAGTCCACGCGCGAAGTCCTTCCTGCCGGTCTAGCCGAGACGGTCGTCGGTGCCGCGCGGGCCCTGAGCGACCGCGGCGGCGTCGAGGGTCGGATGCCAGTCGAACACGTAACCGCCCTCCATCGGGCCGATGATCACTTCGGCGCCGTCCCTGGCGCCCGCCTCGCTGAGGGCCTTCTCGATGCCGAGCCGCTCCAGGCGGTCGGCGAGGTAGCCCACGGCCTCGTCGTTGCTGAAGTCGGTCTGCCGGATCCAGCGCTCGGGCTTCTCACCGGTGACCTGGAAGGTGTCGTCGTCGATGCGCCGGACCTCGAACCCGGTGTCGCCGTACTGCCTGGGCCGGATCACCAGCCTGGTGGGCTCCTCGACCGGCCGGGACGCCCGGTCGGCGGTGACCATCTCGGCCATGGCGAACGACAGCTCCCGCAACCCCTCATGGGTGGCGGCGGAGATCGTGAAGACCCGCAGGTCCTTCTCCTCCAGCATCGGCCGCACCATGTCGGCCAGCTCGCGGGCGTCGGGGACGTCGGCCTTGTTCAGCACGACCAGGCGGGGACGGTCGTCCAGCTCGCCGTACGCCGCCAGTTCGGCCTCGATCGCCTCGTAGTCGCTGAGCGGGTCGCGCCCCGGCTCGATCGTCGCGCAGTCGAGCACGTGGACGATCGTCGAGCAGCGCTCGACGTGCCGGAGGAACTCGTGCCCGAGGCCGCGCCCCTCGGAGGCGCCCGGGATCAGGCCCGGCACGTCGGCGACGGTGAACACCGTCTCCCCGGCGGTCACGACGCCGAGGTTGGGCACCAGCGTCGTGAAGGGATAGTCGGCGATCTTCGGGCGGGCGGCGCTCAGCGCCGCGATCAGCGACGACTTCCCGGCGTTGGGGAACCCGACGAGCGCGACGTCGGCCACCGTCTTGAGCTCCAGGATCACCTCGAGCTCGTCGCCCGGCTCGCCGAGCAGCGCGAAGCCCGGAGCCTTGCGCTTGGTGGAGGCCAGCGCGGCGTTGCCGAGGCCCCCGTGACCGCCCTGCGCGACGACGTAACGGGTGCCCACGCCGACCAGGTCGATCAGCACCTCGCCGGTCCTGGCGTCCTTGACGACGGTGCCGTTGGGCACCTTCAGCACGACGTCCTCGCCGTTGGCGCCGTCACGGTTGGAGCCCGCGCCCTGCTTGCCGTTGGGGGCCTTGCGGTGGGGGCGGTGGTGGTAGTCGAGCAGCGTGGAGGTGTTGGCGTCGACCTCGAGCAGGACGTCACCGCCGCGTCCGCCGTTGCCGCCGTCGGGGCCGCCGAGCGGCTTGAACTTCTCCCGGTGGATGGACGCGCAGCCGTGTCCCCCGTCACCGGCCTTGATGTACAGGACCACCTGATCGACGAACTCAGCCACCGTTACTCCCTCTCGCCGGCGCGACCGCCCTGGCCGTACGCCGTACCTCCTCCGCGCTCATCGCGACGGCGAGGCCCTTCACCCGGCTTCCGCGTCGGCCTGCGCCGAGGCGCCTGGCGGAAAACGGGCCTCAACGACGATGAGGCGGATCGACAGGTCGATCCGCCTCATCAACGTTCTGGCTCGGCCGCCACCGCGTTCATCACGCGGCCCGGCGGCCCATGGTCCCGATAGAGCGGATCTACTCCGCGGCCGGGACGATGCTGACGGCGCGACGGCCGCGCTTGTTACCGAACTGCACGTGGCCCGCGACCAGCGCGAACAGCGTGTCGTCGCCACCACGGCCGACGTTGTCACCCGGGTGGAAGTGAGTGCCGCGCTGGCGGACGATGATCTCGCCGGCGTTCACGAGCTGACCACCGAAACGCTTGACCCCGAGCCGCTGGGCGTTGGAGTCACGGCCGTTCCGGGTGGACGAGGCGCCCTTCTTGTGTGCCATGGTTCGCTACCACTACTTCCCGGGGTTGATGCCGGTTACCTTCACCTGGGTGTACCGCTGGCGGTGACCCTGGCGCTTCTTGTAGCCGGTCTTGTTCTTGTACTTGAGGATGCGGATCTTGGGGCCCTTGGTCTCGCCGAGAATCTCGGCGGTCACCTCGAACTTGCCAAGCGTGGCAGCGTCGGTGGTGACATCGCCGTCGTTGACGACGAGCACCGGCGACAGCGACACCGTGGAGCCGACCTCACCGGCGACCTTGTCCACCTCGAGGACGTCACCGACGGAGACCTTCTGCTGCCTGCCGCCGCAACGAACGATCGCGTACACCGCGGAACCCTTCTTCTGGCTAATTGCTCGCTGAACGCTGCGCCTCTAGCATCCAGCTCCCGTCGATACACGACCGGCGAACCGGGTAGGCGCGCGAAGCTAGGCACGCCACCGGACGCACCGGTTGACCAGGATACCGGATATCGGGCCCCCTGGTCGAACCGGACGGTACGCCGGGCGCCGGCCTATTCGGCCGGCCCAGCCGGTCTGGTGGCCTTGCGGGAGCGTCGCCGCCCCCGGGCGGAAGGCTGAGCGTCTTGGCCGTCCTCGTCGGAGGAGCTGTCAAGCGCATCGGTCACGCTATCACGACCGGCCTCGCCGTTCGCCGCGACAGCGACACCCACCTCCTTGAGAAGCTTGTCGGCACCGGCCTTGACCTTGCCCAGCTTCTCGGCCACCGCCTTCTCGATCGCCATCTTGCCCTGCGTGCCACGCGGCTCGGGCTTGGCCTCGACCGGCTCGGTCGAGACGATGAGCCCGCGCCCGTTGCAGCACTCGCACGGCGTCGAGAACGCCTCCAGCAGGCCCTGGCCCACCCGCTTGCGGGTCATCTGGACCAGGCCCAGGGAGGTGACCTCGGCGACCTGGTGCTTGGTGCGGTCGCGGGCCAGGCACTCCAGCATGCGCCGCAGCACCAGGTCGCGGTTGCTCTCCAGCACCATGTCGATGAAGTCGATCACGATGATGCCGCCGATGTCGCGCAGCCGCAGCTGCCGGACGATCTCCTCGGCCGCCTCGAGGTTGTTCTTGGTGACGGTCTCCTCGAGGTTGCCGCCGTGGCCGGTGAACTTGCCGGTGTTCACGTCGACGACGGTCATCGCCTCGGTGCGGTCGATCACCAGCGAGCCGCCGCTCGGCAGCCACACCTTGCGCTCCATCGCCTTGGCGATCTGCTCGTCGATGCGGTAGGCCGCGAAGACGTCGCCGTCCTCCCACTTGGTGAGGCGGTCGGCCAGGTGCGGCGCGACGTAGCGGACGTACTCGTCGACGGTGCCCCACGCCTCGTCGCCGGCCACCACCAGGGAGGAGAAGTCTTCGTTGAAGACGTCACGCACCACGCGGATGGTCAGGTCGGGCTCGGAGTAGAGCAGCTCGGGCGGGCTCGCCGACTTGGCCTTGCGCTGGATGTTCTCCCACTGCGCCGACAGCCGGGCGACGTCGCGGCTGAGCTCCTCCTCCGAGGCCCCCTCGGCGGCGGTCCGGACGATCACACCGGCGTTCTCCGGCATGACCTTCTTCAGGATGCTCTTCAGCCGGGTGCGCTCCTTGTCGGGGAGCTTGCGGCTGATGCCGGTCATGGAGCCGTCCGGGACGTACACCAGGTAACGGCCCGGCAGGCTGATCTGGCTGGTGAGCCGGGCGCCCTTGTGGCCCATGGGGTCCTTGGTGACCTGGACCAGCACCGACTGGCCGGACTTCAGCGCCGACTCGATGCGCTTGGGCTGGCCTTCGAGCCCGGCGGTGTCGAAGTTCACCTCGCCGGCGTACAGCACGGCGTTGCGGCCCTTGCCGACGTCGATGAACGCGGCCTCCATCGACGGCAGGACGTTCTGCACCTTGCCGAGGTAGACGTTGCCGACGTACGACTGGCTGGCCTCGCGGTCGACGTAGTGCTCGACGAGCACGCCGTCCTCGAGCACGGCGATCTGCGTGCGGCCGCCCTGGCGGCGCACCACCATCACCCGCTCCACCGACTCGCGGCGGGCCAGGAACTCCGACTCGGTGATCACCGGCGGACGGCGGCGGCCCTGCTCGCGGCCCTCGCGGCGGCGCTGCTTCTTGGCCTCCAGGCGGGTCGACCCGCGGAAGCTCTGCACCTCGTCGACCGACACCGGCCGGCCCGCGCGCGGCGCGCGGATGCGCACCACCGTGTTCGGCGGGTCGTCGGCGGGGGCCTCGAGATCGTCACCGCCCCTGCGACGCCGGCGGCGGCGACGCCGTGAGGACGAACCGCCCTCGTCGGCGTCCTGGGCCGCCTCATGCGACTGCTCGGCCTCGCCGGTCTCCGCCTCGTCGGCCGCGGCGGACTGATCGTCGCCCTCGTCGTCGGTCTCTTCGGTCTCGTCGGCATCGCGGACCTTGCCCCGGCCGCGGCCTCCGCGACGGCGGCGACGGCGGCGGCTGCCGGCATCGCCCTCGTCGTCCTCGTCGTCGGCGACCGCCTCGGCGGCGTCGTCGGCCTCCTCGAGCTCATCGGCCACGGGCTCGGCCCGCTGGAACGGCTGCGGTACGACCGGCGGCACGGCGGGACGCGGCTCGGGCGCCTGGAAGATCGGCGTGAACACCGCGGCGGGCGCCTGGAAGGTGACGGCCGGGGCCACGGCGCGCTCGGCCATGGCGGCCAGGCCGAACGGATCGGCGAAGAGGGAGCTCTGCGAAGCGCTCGCCTCGGCCTCGTCGGTGATGTCCTCACCGGCCGGCTCGTCGTCGAGCGGCTCCTCCTCGGGAAGCGTCCGGAGGACCTCCTCGGCGACCTCGGCCTCCTCCGCCACGGCGCCGACGCTCACGGACGGCTCGGCGGTCTCCGGCTGCGGCTCGGCGCCCGCCTCGGTGGTGGCGGGCGCCCCGGCGGCGGGCTCGGCGGCGACCGACGGCTCCGCCGGGGTCTCGGGGACCTCGGCGGTCTTCCGCGTGCGGCGGCGCTTCACCGGCGCGGCCTCGGCCTCGGTCCCGGCGGCCTCGCCCGCCTGGGCGGCGTCCTTCTTGGTGGTGCGGGTGCGACGGGTCGTCGCGGGCGCGTCGGGGTCCTTGGCGGTGGCGCGGCGCGCCCGAGTGCGCTTCACGGGCGCCTCGGCCGGCGCGCTCTCGCCGGCCGCCTGATCGGCGCCGGCCTCCGTCGCCACGGGGGCGAGCGCGGTCTCCCTGGCGGCGGCCTCCGTCGTCATGGGGCCGAGCGCGGCCTTCCCGGCGGCGGCCTCCTCACCGGCGGCGGCCACGCCGTTCTCCCCGCCGGTCACGCTCGCCGCCGGCGCGGCGTCAGCGGGC
>NZ_JAHDTF010000015.1 GCF_018531465.1 Sphaerisporangium fuscum | reverse complement strand
TCCGGGTTGACCAGCCCGGCGGCGAACGCCGCGACTGGCTGACGGACCTGGAAGAAAAGGCCCGTACCCGCCGGCCGATCGTGCCGCTGTGGCTTCGCTCGCGCACCGAGGCCATCCACACCCTTCGATGGGTCGGCGTGCACTACGCCCATGTCACCGGCTACCAGCTCGCCCGCGCCCCGCTGTACGCCGGGCGGCTGGCCTTCCGTTCCCCGCGTGGGTTCGCGCGGCTGGTCGGTGGCATGGTCAAGTGGACATGGGACCTGGAAGGCGAGCCGGTACGGCTGGCCGCGGTGCAGAAGGTTGACCCGGAGAACTACCTCAAGCTTTCCCGGCAGCGTGACGCCCGCGTCCGGCTGCGCGTGTGGGTCTCTGGTGCCGCCCTGGTCACGCTGCTGATCGCGGGCATCCTGGTCGCCTCGGCGCCCACCGCGGCGCAATGGGGTGCCCTCGCCGTCGCCCTGGCCGTGCTCGGCGTGCTCGGCAAGCCCGCCGACCGGCCGCTGATCAACCGCGCCGTCATCCCCACGAGCGTGGAGAAGCTCACCAGTGACATCGTGATCCGTGCGCTGACCGCGATCGGCGTGTCCGGGATCAACGCCAAGAATGCCGACGTGCGCTTCGTCGCGCCGATCACCCGGGACGGCCCCGGATGGCGCGCCGACATCGATCTTCCCTACGGCGTGACCGTCGCCGATGTGATGGACCGGCGCGACCGGCTCGCCTCGGCGCTTCGCCGCCCGCTGGGCTGCATCTGGCCCGAGGGCGACTCATCCGTCCACGAGGGGCGCCTGATCCTGTGGGTCGGTGACAAAGACTTGTCCAAGACCATGGTCCGCTCCCCGCTGGTCAAAGCAGCAAGTCACGACGTGTTCAAGGGCGTCCCGTTCGGCGCCGACCCCCGAGGCCGTGCGGTCGTGGTGCCGCTCATTCAACACAACATCCTGATCGGCTCCTTGCCCGGACAGGGCAAGACCGCGTCGGTCCGCGGGCTGGCCGGCGGCGTGGTGCTGGACCCGACCACCGAGCCGTGGATTCACGAACTCAAGGGCACCGGCGACCTGGACCCCTACGAGAAACTGTGCCACCGGTACGTGTCCGGGATCGAAGATGAGGCCATCGGCTACGCCGCCGATTCGCTGGCCCTGCTGCGCAAGGAGGTGATGCGCCGCTCGGCTGCGCTCAAGAGCCTGCCGCCGGACCTGTGCCCGGACAAGCGGGTCACCCGGCAGATCGCCGACAAGCGCAGCCTCGGCCTTCACCCGCTGGTGTGCATCATCGACGAGTGCCAGAACCTGTTCGCCCACCCGGAGTACGGCAAGCAGGCCGGTGATGACGCCGAGTTCATCATCAAACTCGGCCGTGCTCTCGGTGTGGTGCTGATCCTGGCCACCCAGCGCCCGGACAAGGACAGCCTCCCGACCGGCATCTCGGCGAACGTGTCCATCCGGTTCTGTCTGCGCGTGGCCGGACAGGTCGAGAACGACATGATCCTCGGCACCTCGGCCTACAAGAACGGCATCCGCGCCACGGTGTTCGTACCCGAGATCGACGCCGGTATCGGCTACCTGGTCGGTGCAACCCCGATGCCCAAGGTCGTGCGCACCGCCTACCTCGACACCCCCGCCACCCAGCGCATCGCCGACCGCGCCCACGCCTTACGGCAGGCCGCCGGCACCCTGTCCGGTCACGCCCTCGGCGAGACCCCCGCCCCCGCCGCACCGAGTCACGACCTGCTCGCCGACGTCCTCGCCGTCGTCGCCCCGTCCGAGGCCAAGGTGTGGAACGAGGTCGTGGTCGCCCGGCTGGCCGAACTTCGCCCCGAGGTCTACGGCCCGTGGATGGAGTTGGAGGCCGACGCCCGCGCCGCTCAGCTCACCACCGCACTCAAGCCCTACGGCGTCCGCACCGGGCAGGTGTGGGGCACCCCCGAGGGCGGCGGCAAGGGCGCCAACCGGCGCGGCATCACCCGCGACGACATCACCACCGCCATCACCGAACGTGACGGAAAGCGTGGTTCCGGCACCGCGTCCTGACCCGCGAACCGGTGCTAGGTCTAGCACCTTCCCCCGCTAGACCTAGCACCCCCGCTAGCACCCCATCCGCTGATCTACCAGCGAACTAGCGTCTAGCACCCCATCTGCGAAAACCCCGGAAACTGCCCTGGAGGCCCCTGTGGGACCCCTCATCGCCCTGCTAGTCCTCTGCCCGCCCGCCGTCACCCTCGGTTACGTCAGCTTCTGTCTCGCCTCGCCCTGGGGGACCTGCAAGCGGTGCCGCCCCGGCGGCAAGAACCGCACCTGCCGCGCCTGCAACGGCACCGGAATGCGCCCCCGCATCGGCTGGCAGCTCTACGTCTACGCCCGCCGCCTCCACCGGGACGGCACCCGATGACCGGCACCATCTACCTCCTGCACTTCACCCAGCCCTACAAGCACGCCCGGCACTACCTCGGCTGGACCACCGACCTTGACGCCCGGCTGGCCGAACACCAGACCGGCCACGGCGCCCGACTGCTGGCCGTGGTCAAAGCCGCCGGCATCGGCTGGACCCTCGCCCGCACCTGGACCGGCCCCCGCGCCCGCGAACGCGCCCTCAAACGGCAGGGCGGCGCCTCCCGCCGCTGCCCACTGTGCGGCGTCCGCCCCCGTCTCGGCCATCGCTGACCCTCACCGCCCACTGCCAGAAGGGAACCCGCCCCATGTCCGGCGAGACCACCATCACCGTCATCGGCAACCTGACCGCAGACCCCGAACTGCGCTTCACCCAAAGCGGTCTGGCCGTGGCCGGTTTCACCGTCGCCTCGACCCCGCGCCACTACAACCAGCAGAGCAAGAGCTGGGAGGACGGCGAGCCGCTGTTCATGCGCTGCTCGGCCTGGCGCGACCTCGGCGAGCACGTGTGCGAGTCGCTCACCCGCGGCACCCGCGTCATCGTCACCGGCCGGCTGCGTCAGCGCTCGTATGAGACCGCCGAGGGCGACAAGCGCACCGTCATGGAACTGACCGTGGACGAGATCGGCCCCAGCCTGCGCTACGCCACCGCCAAGCCGACCAAGACCCGCCGCAGCAACGGCAACCCCGGCGGCGAAGCCGACCCGTGGACGACCGCCACCCCCGCCGGCGCCTCCCCCGGCGGCTGGGACAACGACGAGCCGCCGTTCTAACCCCTCCTTGGCGCGGCCTCGGCGACACCACGCCGGACGACGCCGAGGCCGCGCCACCCACCTTCGACCACGAAGCGAGAAACACGCCCCTCGGCATGACAGCCACCCGCACCGCTGACCCGATCGGAGGACACCCCATGACCCATATCCATCCGATTAGCAAGCACCTTCCGCCCCGCCACACCGTCAACCAGTCCAGCAAGACCACCACCGCCCTGACCCCCGGCGAGTCGATACGCATCGCCGGCCTCGGCACCTTCGCCATCGCCGCCGTCCCGGCTCTGCTCACCCCTGGTCAAGCGGTCGTGCCGCTGGGCTGGGAACGCCTGGCCATCCTCGCCCACCCGCAAGCCACCTGGGACGCCACCAGCATCACCCCGCCGATCTGGCGTCACCGCTCTTGCCGCTTCTGCGGCGGATCGGGGCGTGCCGCGTGAGGCTGGCCGACATCCGCCCCGCCCTTCCGTCGCTTGACCAGCGCAGGCCCAACGGGTTGCGGCTGCTCGATCTGTACTGCTGTGCCGGCGGCGCCTCGATGGGCTATCACCTGGCCGGTTTCGAGGTCACCGGCGTGGACATCGCTCCACAGCCCAACTACCCGTTCACCTTCCACCAGGCCGACGCCATCACCTTCGTCCGTGAGCACGGCCACGAGTACGACGTGATCAACGCCTGTCCGCCCTGTCAGGCCGACTGCACCCTGACCGCCGGCACCAACCAGGGCAGGGTCAACCACCGCAGCCTGATGGCGCAGACCCGCGAGGCCCTGATGTCCACCGGGCGCCCCTGGCTCATTGAGAATCCGGTGGGCAAGGCCAAGATGCGCGCCGATCTGGTGCTGTGCGGGCTGATGTTCCCCGGTCTGCGGGTGTTCCGGCACCGACAGTTCGAGCTGCACGGCCTCGCCGTCCCCCAGCTCGACGAGCCGAGTCACCGAGGCCACCGCGTACGCGGCTGGCGTCACGGCCGGTTCTACGAGGGCGACATGGTGGCCGTCTACGGCGACGGGGGCGGCAAGGGCAGCATCACCGAATGGCAGGACGCCATGGGCATCACCTGGACCGACGTGCGCAGGGAGATCGCCGAGGCCATCCCGCCCGCCTACACCCACTACATCGGCCGCACCATCGCCGAGGCGCTCACGGCATCCACGTGGCAGGCGGCATGAACACCTTGCCGCCCCACGACATCGACGCCGAACAAGCCGTACTCGGCTGCATGCTGCTGTCGAGCGAGGCCGCCGCCACCGCCGCCGGCCTCCTCGCCGAGGCCGACTTCTTCCGCCCGGCACACCAGATCGTCTTCGCCGCGATCGTCGCGCAACAGCAGGACGGACAACCCGCCGACCCCATCACCATCGCCGACCGGCTGACCCGTACCGGAGAGCTGTCACGCATCGGGGGCGCCCCATACCTGCACACCCTCATGCAGGCCCCGCCCACCACCGCCAACCTCACCCACTACGCGCGCATCGTCGCCGAGCACGCCCACCGGCGCGGCCTCATCACCGCCGGACAGCGCCTTGCCCAACTCGGCTACGCCGACACCGCCGAGGACACCGCCGCCCGCGCCGCCGATCTGGTCACCGGCATCACCACCCCCGACCGGCCCTGGGACACCCCCGTCCCGCTCGGCACACGCGGTGCCCTGCCCGTCTTCCCCGCCCACGTCTTCCCCGGCTGGCTGGCCGACTTCGTCTGTGCGCTGGCCGAAGAAACCCAGACCCCGCCAGACCTGGCAGGATGCATCGCCCTGGCCGCCGTCTCCACCGCCGCCGGCGGACGCGCCATCGTGTGCGTGCGAGGCACCTGGACCGAACCGGTCAACATCTACACCGTCGTCGCCATGCCACCCGGCTCACGCAAGAGCCCGGTATTCCGCGCCATCGTCACCCCGCTGCTCACCGCAGAGAAGATCCTCCAAGAACGGATCCAACCGCAGATCACCGAGGCCAAAATCGCGCAGAAGGTCGCCCGCGAGGCCGCCGAGAAAGCGACCGCCAAGGCCACCACCGCCCGAGGGGAAACCGTCCCCGATGCCCTGGCCGAGGCACAAAGCGCCGCCCTGGCCGTCGAGGACATCACCATCCCGGTAGTCCCCCGGCTGGTCAGCGACGACGCCACCCCCGAGACCGCCACCACCCTGCTCGCCGAACAAGGCGGACGCCTGGCCGTACTCAGCGCCGAGGGCGGCATCTTCGCCACCCTGGCAGGCCGCTACTCCGGCACACCCAACCTGGACCTCTTCCTCAAAGGCCACGCCGGAGACCTGCTCATCGTGGACCGGCGCGACCGCCGCGAACGCATCGACAACCCCGCCCTCACCCTCGGCCTCGCCGTCCAACCCGAGATCATCACCGAACTCGCCCGCTCACCCGGCTTCCGCGGCAAAGGACTACTGGGCCGCATCCTCTACAGCCTCCCAGCCTCCAACGTCGGCTACCGCAACACCGAACCCGACGCCATCCCCGACACCGTGTCCGCCACCTACGCCACCAACCTCGAACGCCTCGTGATGAACATGCACGGCTGGGAAGACCCCGCCCGGCTCATCCTCTCGCCAGAAGCCGCCGAGCTGTTCGTCGTCCAACGCCGCCACACCGAACCCCGGCTACGCCCGCACACCGGCGACCTGAACCACATCGCCGACTGGGCCGCCAAGTTCGACGGCGCCGTAGCCCGCATCGCCGGACTGCTGCACATGGTCACCCACATTGACGACGGATGGCGCCACCCCATCGCCGGCACCACCATGGCCGCCGCCATGGAACTGGGCGAATACTTCACCGGCCACGCGCTTGCCGCCTTCGACGCCATGGGCGCCGACCCCGAGCAAGAGGCCGCCCGCGTCGTCCACGAGTGGCTGAGCCGCGCACGGGTCGGACGCTTCACCCGTCGCGATGCACACCGCGCTCTACAACGCCGATTCAAGAAGGCCGCCGATCTAGAGCCCGCCTTCGAATTGCTGGAGCACCTCGGCTGGATTCGCCGAGAGCCCGAAGCGCCTGGTACCCGCGGCAACCCCTCGCCGCGTTATGCCGTCCACCCCGACCTCTGCCGCCCAACCGCCTGACCGCCGAGAGGCAGGAGAGACCGCCTATGGCCACGACCAAGCCACGAGGAACGCTCACCCTCGCCGAATTCTGCGAAGAACTCCAAATCAGCCCACGCACTTTCTATGAGTGGCGCGCCAAGAGACGCGCCCCGCGCTGTATCAAGCTGCCCAACGGTGAACTTCGTATCCGCCGAACCGCTTACGAACAGTGGCTCGACGCACAGGAGGAGGCCGCCTGATGAAAGACATGACCTACGACGTTCGCGTCTACAAGACCGCGGTATACAAAGGCAAGAAGTCCACGACCTATTACGTACGGTGGAAGGTCGGTAACAAGACATGGAAGAAGCCATTTCGCAACGCGGCCCAGGCCGACACCTATCGGGGCGAAATCCAGGCCGCCGCACGGAAGGGAGAGGCGTTCAGCCTGCTCGCTGGAGAGCCGATCTCATGGAACCGCGCTGAGCGCTCGGACGTGAGTTGGTATGGGTTCGCCTGCATGTTCGTGGACATGAAATGGAAGGGTGCGTCAGCAAAGTACCGTCAGGACATCGCCCGCGCACTCACCGCTGCTACCCCCGCCATGCTCGCGAGCGAGCGAGGCAAGCCTGATGGCCTCGCTCTCCGTACGGCCCTGCGCCGTTGGGGCTTCAACACCAAGCAGCGGGACGAGGCATCTGGGGAAACGGCCGAAGCACTTCGCTGGCTGTCCGTGAACACCAAGCCCGTCTCTGCGCTGACCGATGATCCCGTGCTCGTAAGAGCCCTGATCGACACGGCTACGTCTCGTTTGGACGGTAAGCGGGCGGCTACGAGCACCGTTCTCCGAAACAAGACCATCCTGCAAAATGCCTTGGATTACGCCGTGGAGCTGAAATTGCTTCAGGGGAATCCGCTCAAGGGCATCAAGTGGAAGGCGCCGAAAAACAGTCACGAGGTGGATCGTCGCAGCGTGGTTAACCACGCCCAAGCCCGCGCCCTGCTGGCCGCTGTAGAGGCCCAAAAGCCGAGCGGCAAACGCCTGGTGGCATTCTTCGCCCTGATGTACTACGCGGCACTGCGCCCCGAGGAAGTCGTCAACCTGCGGGACCACAACATCACCCTTCCGCCCCTGGTCCTGAACGAGGAGACCGGCGAGTGGGAAGAGTCTGGAGAGTGGGGAGAGCTGCACTTCGCCAAGGCGGCCCCGTTCGCCGGCCGCGAGTGGACCGATGGCGGAACGATCCGCGAGGAACGCTCGCTTAAGCACCGCGCGGACGGTCACGCCCGTCCCGTGCCGATCTCGCCCGCACTCGTCCGGATTCTCCGTGCCCACCTGGCCGCGCCGTACGGCAAAGCTGCCGACGGCCGGCTGTTCTCCGGCGTGCGCGGGGGAGAACTCCCGAGCATCACCTACCGGCGGGTCTGGGCTAAGGCCCGGCGGGATGCCCTCACGCCGGAGGAAGCCGCATCACCGATCGCCAGGAGGGTCTACGACCTGCGCCACGCCTGCGTGTCCACGTGGCTCAACGCCGGAGTAGCGCCTACGCAGGTAGCCGAGTGGGCCGGCCACAGCGTGGAAGTCCTGCTCAGGATCTACGCCAAGTGCATCGTCGGGCAAGACGAGGCCGCCAAGCGCCGCATCGCCGACGCCCTTCAAGAGTGATCCGGAAGCCACCCCAAAACTTGGGCACGTATTTGGCACAGCCACCCGCAGTCCCCCGCCGCTAGCCGCACACCACCGCAGACAGCAAGAGAGCCCTTGACCGGCATACACGCTGGTCAGGGGCTCTTTCGTGCTGGTCGTAAGGGGCGCGCCCTGCAGGATTCGAACCTGCGACCGTCGGATTAGAAGTCCGGTGCTCTATCCAGCTGAGCTAAGGGCGCTCTCGCACAATTGTGCATGATCCGGGGACCGTCCGTGCACGGCTTGAGTGAGCACCCGTTCGGCATGTCGGCTCGGTCTGAGTCTATGGCTTGGAGACGGGGGCCGCCCACCAGTGTTCGTTCACTTGGATCAGGTGCCGTCCCGACCTGGGCGGTGAGGCCGGCGGCTCGTTCGGACGGGTGGTCTCTGGGGGACCTCTGGGCGGGATCTGAGCACTTTCGCCCTGATGAAGGAGATCCGGCGGTGTTCAGGGTACGACCTCGAGTCCCGATCAGGAGGCGCCCTCGTCGGTGCTTTTGTCGGTGGTGATCTCTACTCTCCGGCGGCATGACAAGTGCGACGCAGGCGTACAGTTACGCCTCGCCTTCTACCTTGGTGGACGGGCGGCTGGGGTTGGCCACGTCCGGTGGGCGGGCGCTCAGCGGGCCCGTTCTCGCGCCGAAGTTCTTCAGCGGCGTGGTGACGCAGGCGGCGCCTGCGGCCGCGGCCCTGCTGGGGGTGGCCGATGTGGCCCTCACCCGTTACCACCAGCCGCGGCCGGGGTGGACGCGGGACCCGGTCGTGACCTGCGGTGGGGACCGCTTGCGGTTCGAGTCGTTCTCGGCGTGCGGGGGCGTCTACGCGCGGCTGGACCTGCTCGGCGGGGCGCTGGACGGCGAGGTGTTCGACCGTGGGACGACCAACGTCGACGTCAACGGGCCGCTGCGTGAGGCCCTGGCCAGGGTGGGGACGCGCGACCCGCTGCACCTCGGTGTCGGTGCCGACGAGCTGACGGTGACGACGCTCGACGGCGCGGTCGTGGAGAAGAAGGTGCCGCTGCCGGAGCGCTGGCTGCGCGGGTTCGCCGAGGTGCAGGTGATCGCGGCGGGCATGGACCTGAGGGCCGAGTTGCCGGGCGTGGGCGCCGTACGGTTCCTCCGTTCGCTGCCGAAGCGGGCCACGGCCGACCTGTGGGTCGCTCCGGCCGGCCGTGAGCTGCGGGTCGGCGACCGGCCCGGCCCGGGAGCGGTGTGCTTGTCCGGTGTGGGGCGCCTGGCCACGCTGCTACCCCTGCTCCGCTTCGCCAGGAGCCTCAAGGTGTACGGCCCGGCCGATCCTGGCGGGCCTGCTTCCAGCGCGTGGGAGCTCGAGCTGCCGGGGATGCGTTACACGCTGGTCCTGTCGCCGGAGCGCTGGCGTGGCTTCTCGGGCGAGGGCGCGGTGCTGGCCGATCTCGCGACCGACGAGGCGGAGGCCGACGCCGATCTGGTGGGCATGCTGCTCAACTTCGAGCCCGAGGTGGAGATCGGCCTGCTGGCCGACCGCGCCGGTCTGTCCACGACACGGGTCCGGGCGGCGCTCACCCGGCTCGGTGTGGCGGGCCGCGTGGGCTATGACCTGGCCGAGGCCGCGCACTTCCACCGTGAGCTGCCCTACGACCGGGAGCACGTGCAGAACCTCAATCCGCGGCTGACGGCGGCAAGAGCCCTGGTCGAGGCCGGCGCGGTGGAGGTCGCGGGCGGCTCGGCGCGCGTGCGGACCGACGGCGGTGTACGGAAGGTCGATCTGGCCGAGGGGTCGTGCACCTGCCAGTGGTGGTGGGACCACCGTGGCTCGCGGGGGCCGTGCAAACACGTGCTGGCCGCCAGGATCGTCGCCCGTGCCGGCGTGGAGGTGGCGCCGTGAGCGCCTGGCAGGAGGTATGCGACCTCATCACCGGGCGCGACGTCAAGGGGCTGACCGACCGCGTGGTCACGCTGACCGGCGCCGAACGCGCCGAGGTGGCGAAGCGGCTGCCGGGGTTCCTGAAGGAGATGCGCGACACGGCCGCCCGGACGGCCTGGGAGGGTCACACGACTGAGAACGGCCTCGACGACGAGGATCGCGAGTGGTTCGAGCAGGAGGTCCGCTGGGAGGTGGGCGACGCCATCGCCGAGTTCGCCGAGCCGCTGCGGATCGCGGGGGCGGGCTCGATCTCGGGGGCCGCCGCCGTCGTCGCCTGGCTGACCCGCCGCGAGTTCAACCCGCGGTGGACGCCGCCGCGGGACACGGACGGGCTGGTACGCGTACTGTCCGCCCGGCCTGCGGATTGGCAGGCCGATGTCGCGGTCCGGCTCGCGCGGAAGATCCGCAGGACGGGTGACCGCGTCGTCCCGCTGGCCCTCGCCATGCTGCGGGTCACCGGTTGTGAGCCGCCCGAGCACGACCCGCTCGTGGTGGCCTGGCTGTCCGCTCCTGTGCGTCGTGACGATCCGCTGATCGGCCGGCTGCTGCCCAGGATCTTCGAGGCGGAGGGGGCGGGGCGCGCCCTGCGGGAGGAACGGCTGACGCGGGTGCCCACGCCGTGGCTCGCCCTGTTCCGGCGGCTTCTCGCGTCCGGCCGGATGTCGCGGGAGGAGATCCTCGACGGCTGTGTGAGCCGCTTCCTGCGGGGAGGCGATGCCACCGACCTGCGCTTCTTCGTACGGCTGCACGACCTGGTGGATCCCACGCCACAGGAGTCGTCGGCGCGGGCGCGTGACTATCTCCGGCTGCTGCCCTCCTCCCCCGGCCCCGTCGCGGAGGTGGCGCTCGCCCAGGTGCGCCGTACCGGTCCGCACGAGGTGGCCGACGTCGCCGAGGCGATCGGCGCGCTGACCTTCCGTGAGGAAGCGAAGCTGGCCCGCGCCGGTCTGAGCTGGTTGAACGAAGAGGTGCGGCGGGTGTCCTCGTGCGCGGACGAGCTGGCGCCGGCGCTGGTGACGGCGTTCGCGCACTCCTCCTTCGGGGTTCAGCAGCGCGCGGCGGAGCTCGCCCTCAAGCACGCCGCCGCGTTCGGCACGGGCCGCGCGCTGGTCGCCGACGCCGTGCCCATGCTGCCCGCGGATCTCGGTGCGCGGGTGGCGGCGGGGTTCGGAGGTGAGGTGACGGTGGAGGAGGCCCCGGAGGCGTTCACTCCCGCGGCGCTGCCCGAGCCCGCCGGCCCCGCCCCGTTCCCGGTGAGCCCCCTGGATCTCGGCACGTGCAATCTTCATGGCTGGGTGGTGTGCGAGCGGTGGCTCGCCGGCTTCGTCCGGCAGGCGTGGAGCGACCGTGAGGGCCTGCGCGCGACGCTGGCGCCCGCCTTCCGCGACTCCTATCCCCACCTGTACGAGACCGAACGCTGGCTCCGTCCCGACTTCTGGCTCGCCGCGCTGGCCAAGGAGGTGATCGATCCCGGCGCCGACCCCGGCGTGCCCGATCCGGAGCCGGTGGAGCCCTGGGCGGAAGCGAGCTTCTCGGTGCGCGTGATGGCCGTATCGGAGGAAGCGCAGGAGGACCAGCCGGAGGCGGACGATCCCGAGCCCGGGCCGGCGTTCGGCGAGATGCCGAAGCAGGTATGGGAGGAGATCTTCCGGCAGATGGCGCAACTCGGCGTCTCCGGAGCGACGCTCGAGGGGCTGCCCGTGCCCCCGTCGGAACCCGGCGAACCGGGATTCCGGGTGGGTATCGGCTCCACCGGTTACCGGCAGCTGTTCGGCGGGGAGGAAGAGCCCGACCCCGCGGTGGAGATGCGCCGGCGGTTCAGGTTGCCGGAGCCCGGGCAGGTCTCGCCGCCGCACATGTTCCTGCTGCGCCGGCTCAGCGAGCTGCGCGTGGCGCTGCGGGAGGGGACGCTGCCGCCCGTGCTCCTGGCGACGCCCACGCTGATGACCGGGCACCTCGATCCCGGTGTGCTGGTGGACCGGCTGGAGGCGTGCGCGGCCGCCGGTGTCGAACCGCTCGCCGCCGACCTGCGGCAGGCCCTGCTCAGGCTCCCCCGAGGGGCCCATCCCGTCGCCGCCGAGCGTGCCTCCCGGGTGGGCTCGCGGGCCGCCTCGTCGGCCGCGGCCTGGCTGGCCGGGGGCGGCATGCCGGACCCGGAGACGGGCGTGAAGTGGGGCTACATCGAGGACTGCACCGAGTACCTCTTCGAGGAGCGCGAGCCGGAGCACGTCGGCGCGGTCCGGCTGCTGCCGGTGCTGCGGGCGGAGCCGACCGGGGACGATCTCATCGACGAATTGCTGCAGGAGCCGGCGACGTGGCGCGGGGCGGAGCATGGCCACGACATGGACTGGTGGCCGGCGATGCTGCCGTCGCACCGCGAGGTCGTCGCCGTCAACTACCTGCCTCACCTGCTCTACCAGTGGCACCACTGGAGGATCTATCCGCCGTATCTCACGGCGCTGGCCGAGGCGGACGGCCCGGCCGGGGACGCGATGGCCCTCGTCCTGGCCGGCTTCCTGGCCGGGCGCCATCAGGAGGCGGTGCAGGCGCTGCTGCGGATGGCGGCGAGAGGGGATCTGCCTGCCGAGGCCGTCGGCCGCCAGCTCGTGCCCCTGATCCGTCGAGCGCGGTACGAGGTTCGTCCGGTACTCGCCGCCCTCACCGAGGCGGCTCACGGCGGGGCGTACAAGGAGGTCTGGGAGATCCTCCGGAGCATGCTGCCGACCTTGCTGCCCGGTGAGGGCGAGCGGCCGAACGTCACCCACTCCGAGGCGGTGGCGCTCGCCACCGACGTGGCGACCTGGGCGAACGCCCGCGGTGACATCCCGGCCGTGTCGGCCTTCGCGGAGAGCGGCCGCGCCAGTCGCTTCGTGCGGGAGTGCGTACGACTACGCGACCGGCTCCGCTGACCGACTGCCCGGCCGTTCACACCCGACTACGCGACCGGCTCCGCTGACCGACTGCCCGGCCGCTCACGTCCGTGAGCGGCCGGACGGGTCGCGTCGGCCCGGCGTCATCTCGAACCCTCGTGAGGCGGGGGACGGCGCGCGCGGCGGCCGGGGCTACCGGAAGCGGCGCGGGTTGAACGGGGCCAGCATGGGGTGCGCGCGTCCCGTGCCGATCTCGTACGCCAGCAGCTCACCCGCGATCAGGGCGAGTGTGGCGCCGCTGTGGGTGAAGCCGACCCAGAGGCCGCCGACCTCGTCGACCCGGCCGAGCACCGGGTCGCCGTCGCCGGGGATCGGCTTGGGCCCCATCGCGCAGCGCTCCGCCTCCAGTCGCGGGTTGCCGGCCAGCAGGCGGGAGGCCTCCGCCAGCAGCTGCGCCACGACCTCCTCCGATATGTCGAACCCGCCGCCGGCGTTCGGGCGGATGTCGGCGGTGGGCCAGTCGGAGTCGACCGCCAGGGCGCCGTACGGGGTCGGGCGGAGCGAGGCGCGGGGGGTGTTGAGCACCGCCCGGAGCGGCGTGTCGACCGGCTTGGTCGTCACCAGCAGGGAGATCGGCGTCTGGTCCGGGATGGTGACGCCGAGTTCGGCGGCCATGGCCGGCACCGCCGGGCCGGTGGCGAGCACCACCGTGTCGGCGGCGTGCGGCTCACCCCCGGCGGTGCGGACCCCGGACACCGCCCCGCCGGAGGTCTCGACCCGGACGGGTCCGGCGTCGGTCACCAGGCGGCCGCCGCGCTCGGCGAACTCCTTGATCAGATGCTGGGCGAGGTTGGGCAGGTCGACCCAGCCTTCGCCCGGATTCCAGATGGCACCGGCCGGTGGGATGGCCGCCGGGTCGACGCCGGGGGTGTGTTCGGCCACGCGGCCCGGGTCGATCAGGTGGCTGTCGTAGCCGTGGGCCAGCTCGTGCTCGTGGACGCGGCGCAGCTCGTCGGCGTGGTCGGGCGCCTGCCAGGCCAGGCCGCCGTCGAAGCGCAGCCAGCTGAGCCCCGGCTGCCGGGCCGCGAGGGTGCGGTAGCGGTCGATGCCGGCCATCCGCAGCCGGTGGTACTCCTCGCTGCGCATGCCCGCGGAGTTGAGCCACGACAGCGAGCGGCCGGATGCGTTGCTGGTCAGCTCCCCCTCGGTGATCAATGTGACGTCGGCGCCGGCCCGGGCGAGGTGGTGGGCGGTGGAGATCCCGATGATGCCGCCGCCGACGACGACGGTCCGGGGCTGGGTGCTGCTCATGAAGGCGGTTGATCCTTTCGTGGGCCACCGACGGCGCCGTCGTGGGCGGCCGATCGGTGCGTGGGTGTGGCGGGTCAGCGACCGCGACGGATGTCGGTGGTGGCGTAGATCCGCTCGATCAGCTCGATGACCGCCAGTGCGTCACCGGCGGCGACGGGGGGCGGGCCGCCCTCGGTCAGGGCGACCGCCAGCTCCTGGTAGAAGGACGGGTAGCGGCCCGGCTCGGTCGGTACCGGGGACTGTCCGTCCCGTCCGCCCAACCGGCCCCAGTGCTCGGCGGGCTCCCGGCCGTACTCGGCGTCACCTGGGCCGACGCCGCTGTCCAGCTGTGGCTCCTGGCGGTCGAGCCCCCATTTGACGAAGCCCGCCGACGATCCGACGACGGTGAACCGGGGCCGTTCGAGAGGGGCCAGGGAGCTCATCGCCAGGTGGCTGCGCACCCCGTTCCGGTGTACCAGGGACACGAACGCCTCATCGTCGCCTCCCGCGCCGGGCCGGTAGCGGGTGAGTTCGGCGTGCACGGAGTCGGCCGGGCCGAACAGTTGCACCGCCTGGTCGAGCAGGTGCGGCCCGAGGTCGAACAGCATGCCGCCGCCGGCGGAAGGCAGGGCCTGGGCCTTCCACGCCTTGGGCTCGTCCGGCTTCCACCATTCGAAACGGGACTCGAAGGAGCGGATCTCGCCGAGCGTCCCGTCCGCGACGAGCCGGCGCAGCGTGCGGAAGTCGCCGTCGTAGCGGCGGTTGTGGAACACCGTGAGGAGCAGCCCCCGCCGCTCGGCTTCGGCGATCAGCTCTCGTCCCTGCTCGGCCCGGACCGTGAAGGGCTTGTCCACCACCACGGCCAGCCCGCGGTGGAGGGCGGCCATGGCCAGGTCGTAGTGGGTGTCGGGCGGTGTGGTGACGACGACCAGGTCGAGCCGGCCGGCCTCGGCGAACAGCTCGTCGGCGGTCCGCAGCACCGCGGCCCCCGGGTGGTCCTTCGCCGCCTGTGCCCGGCGAGCCGGGTCGGCGGTGACCACGGCCACCACGTCGAACCCGGGGTCGGCTGCCAGGAGCGGGCCGTGGAACACCCGCCCGCCGGTGCCGAAGCCGATGATCGCCGTCCGGATCGGCCGGCCGTCGCGCTGCCCGTTCACAAAACCTCCGAGAGGAACCGCTGCAAGCGAGGGCTCTGCGGGCGCTCGAACAACGCCTCCGGGGTGCCCCGTTCGACCACCTCGCCCTCGTCCATGAAGACCACCTGGTCGGCGACCCGGCGGGCGAAGCCCATCTCGTGGGTGACCACGACCATGGTCATGCCCCGTTCGCCCAGGCCGGCCATCAGGTTGAGCACGCCCTTGACCAGCTCGGGGTCCAACGCGCTGGTGGCCTCGTCGAACAGCATGACCTCCGGTTCCATGGCCAGCGCCCGGGCGATCGCGACGCGCTGCTGCTGCCCGCC
The DNA here is from genome assembly GCF_018531465.1 of Sphaerisporangium fuscum. Taxonomy (GTDB): domain Bacteria; phylum Actinomycetota; class Actinomycetes; order Streptosporangiales; family Streptosporangiaceae; genus Sphaerisporangium; species Sphaerisporangium fuscum. Next base: position 254,771 of record NZ_JAHDTF010000015.1, on the reverse strand, counting down.
GGACAGGTCGCGGGGCCGGTGGTCGGCCCGTTCCGCGAGCCCCACCTCGGCCAGCGCCCGGCCGGCCAGTTCGCGCGCCGCCGCGCGGGGCATGCCCTTGACCTTCCACGGCGCCAGGGCCACGTTGTCCAGGGCGGTGTGGTCGGGGAACAGGTTGAAGTGCTGGAACACCAGCCCGATCCGCTGCCGCAGCCGCTCCGGCACCATGGTCGAGACCTTCTCGCCGGCCAGCAGCACCTCGCCGCTCTTGGGCTCGTGCAGCCGGTTGATGCCGCGCAGCAGGGTCGACTTGCCGGATCCCGATGGTCCGATGACGCAGGTGGTGCTGCCCGGCCGGACCTCGAAGCTGACGTCGCGGACCACGTCGAAGCTGCCGTAGGCCATGGACAGGCCGGCCAGCTCCAGGCTGGAGCCGTGGAAGGTCGAGGTCCGCCCCGGGGAATCAGCTTTGTTCATGCCTTGCTCCCTGTGGCGAGAGGGCTGCCGCTGTCGAGCTCGTCGAGCTCCTTCAGGCCGCTCACCGGTCCGGCCTTGCGCCGGCCGGTGCGGAAGCGGTGGTCGAAGTAGTTGACGAGGTGGGTCAGCGGCACGGTGACGACCAGGTAGAACACGCCGGCCAGGACCAGCGGGGACAGGTTGCCCGACAGGATCGCGGCGTCCTGACCGACCCGGAACAGCTCTCGCTCGCTGGCCAGCAGGCCGAGGAAGTAGACCAGGCTCGAGTCCTTGACGATGGCGATGAACTGGTTGACCAGGGCCGGCAGCACCCGTCGCACGCCCTGCGGCACGACCACCAGGCGCATGGCCTTGGCGTAGTTCATCCCCAGCGCCCGGCAGGCTTCGAGCTGGCCCTGGTCGACGCTCTGGATGCCGGCTCGGAAGATCTCGCCGATGTAGGCGCTGGCGATCAGGCTCAGCGCGATGATCCCCAGCGGGTAGGGCGAGGGACCGAAGATCGACTGGCTTAGCTTGGCGAACCCCTGGCCGATGAGCAGGATGGTCAGGATCGCCGGCAGTCCCCGGAAGAGGTCGGTGTAGATCCGGGACGGGATCCGCAGCCACGGCGACGTCGAGATGCCCGTGATCGCGACGAGCATGCCGAGCACCAGGCCGATCGCCGTGGCCGCGACCGAGATGATCAGCGTGTTGGCCAGGCCGACCGCCAGCATCTGCGGAAGCACCTCGGCCATCGCGGAAAAGTCGAAGAAGGTGCGGATCAGGTCGTCCAGCCAGTCCACGTCAACTCCCTTCTGCGCGTCGGGGCGGCCGGGTCATTTGCCGGCGACCGGCGTACCGGTGTGGTCGCCGCCGGGCAGGTACTGCTTGGGCATCGGCGAGCCGGGGAACCACTTCTCGTACAGCCGCTTCCAGGTGCCGTCCTCCATCGCCGCGACCAGCGCCTTGTCCAGCGCCGCTTTCAGAGCGGAGTTGCCCTTCTTGATCGCGAACCCGGCCGGGGCGTCGAAGGAGGGGATGTCGGCGGCGCTGACCAGCCCGAACTGCGTGATGTAGGACTTGGCGGCCTCGTAGTCGAGGAAGTGGGCGTCGACCGATCCGCGGTTGAGGGCGGAGATGGCGGCGTTGTTGTCCGGGAACCGGACCAGGTTGGCCTTGGGGAAGTTCTTGACCGCGTAGGCCTCCTGCAGGGTGCCCTGGACGACGCCCAGCCGCTTGCCGGCGAGCCCGTCGGCGGAGGTGATGCCCGAGTCCTTCTTGGTGATCACGGTGAGGTAGCCGGCCAGGTAGCCGATGCTGAAGTCGACCGTCTTCTTGCGCGCGTCGGTGATGCCGATGGCGGCGACCCCGGCGTCGAACTGGCCGTTGGCCACCGCGGGCAGGATGGCCGAGAAGTCCTGGCCGGTGAACACGACGTCGCTGACGCCCATCCGCTTGGCGACGTCGCGGAAGAGCTCGACGTCGAAGCCGGTGAACTCGCCGTTGGCGTCGGTGAAGGTGTAGGGCTTGGCGTCGCCGAGGCTGGCGACCCGCAGCTGACCGGGCTTGATCAGCCCGTAGGGGTTGTCGGCGCCTTTCTCGGTGCTGCCGCCGCACGCGGCGAGGCCCAGCATGGCGACCAGCGCCAGCAGCGTCACCAGTACGGATTTGCGAGGGGTTGGAGACACGGGGACCGCCCAGGGGTGCGATTCAGATGAGACCGGTCTCACCGATGTGTATAGTGATTGAGACCGGTCTCAGTGGGATTGTCGAAGGCTAAGAGAGCCGCCGCCCGCACGTCAAGGGGTGGTCTGGTGGACAATCCATCCAGCGCCGCCGGCGCTGCGGCGACCCCAGCAGGGAAGGATCCATGGCGAAGGCAGGCAACCAGCGCGAATTCACCGTCGCCGATGTCGCCCGCGAGGCCGGCGTTTCCAAGGCTCAGGCGGCTCGCGCGCTCGGAGCCTACGGCGCCGTGAGCGACGCCGTCCGGTCCAGGGTGCTGGCCGCCGCGGCCCGGCTGAACTACCGCCCCAACCAGACCGCCCGCACCCTGAACACCGGCCGCTCGCACAGCGTCGGCGTGGTCGTCGGCGACATCGAGAACCCCTACTTCTCGCTGGCGACGCGAGGCATCTCGGACGCGGTCGAACGTTCCGGCTTCAACGTCGTGCTCGCGAACACCAGCGAACGCGTGACGGCGGAGCGCGCCGCGGTGGACATGCTGATGGACAAGCGGGTCGACGGGCTGGTCGTCGCCCCGGCCTCGGCGAGCGACGCGGCCCATCTGCGGGCCGTGGTCGACGCCGGACGCCCGCTCGTACTGCTCGACCGCACCGTCCCCGGCCTCGCCGTCGACGCCGCCCGGGCCGAGATCGAGCCCGCCGCACGCGAGGCGGCCGATCTTCTGCTGGCCCTGGGGCACCGCCGGATCGGCTACATCACCACCGCCGACGGCGGGCACACCCCACTGCCGTCCCCGGTGGCGGCCCGCGTCGCCGGCCTCGTCGGCGGGTTCACCGACCACGGCCTGACCTGGGACCCCGGCCTGCTGCGGCCCTGCCCGCACGAGGAGGCGGCGATCCGGCGGGCCGTGGCCGACCTCGTCCGCGGCGCGGACCCGGCGACCGCCCTGATCGCCTCCGACAGCCTGATCGGCCAGGTCGTCGTCGGGGCGCTGCAGGAGGAGGGCCTGCGGATACCCGACGACGTCTCGGTCCTGATGTACGACGACCAGCCGTGGGCGCGGCTGGTCACGCCCCCCATCACCGTGGTGGCGCAGCCGACGTACGACATCGGCTTCGCCGCCGGGGAGCGGCTCGCCGCGCTGATCGGCGGCGCGACGAACCCCCCGCCTCTCGTCCCCCTCCCCGCCACCCTGATCCGGCGCGGTTCGGTCGGCCCGGTGGGCGGCGGCCCAGCGGCGCGCTCCTGACCGGACGGCACTCTCGCGGCCCCTGTCACCGGCGAGGAGCCCGGCCGGGGCCCGTCCGCGTTCGCGAAACCGGCACAATCGACCCATGCGATTCGGCATCCTCGGGCCGTTGGACGTCCGGTCCGCCACCGGCGAGACCATCCAGGTGAGCGGCCCCCGCCCGCGAGCCCTGCTGGTGATGCTGTTGCTCGACGCGGGGCACGTGGTGAGCGTCGACCGGTTGATCGACGGGCAGTACGGCGACGAGCCCCCCGCCGACGCGATCGGCGCCCTGCAGGCCCAGGTGTCCCGGCTGCGCCGCAGCCTGCCCTCCGACCTGGTCGAATTCCACGGCACCGGGTACCGTCTCGCCGTCGCCCCCGACGACGTCGACGCCCACCGGTTCGAGCGGCTCGCCCGCGAGGGGCGGCGACTGCTGACCGCGGGGCGTCACGACACCGCCGCCTCCCTGCTGAGGGAGGCGCTCGGCCTGTGGCGAGGGCCGGCGCTGGCCGACCTGCCGTCCGGAGGGCCGCAGGTGGCCCGGCTGGAGGAGCTGCGGCTGGCCGCGTCCGAAGACCTCGCCGAAGCGGAGCTCGCCCTTCCCGAAGGCACCTCGGTCGCCGAGCTGCGGCGGCTGGTGGAGGCCAACCCTCTGCGCGAGCGGCTCACCGCCCAGCTCATGCGCGCGCTGCACGCGGCCGGGCGTCCCGCCGAGGCGCTGGAGGTCTACGAGAACCTCCGCCGCGTGCTGGCCGAGCAACTCGGGACCGACCCCTCCCCTGAGCTCGCCGCCGTCCACCTCGCCGTCCTGCGGGCCGAGAGCCCGGCGCCGCCCGCCCGCCAGGGTCTGCACGCGCAGCTCACCAGCTTCGTGGGACGCGAGCAGGAGCTGCGGCGGATCGACGCGCTGGGCGGTTCCCGGCTCGTCACGATCATCGGTCCCGGAGGCATCGGCAAGACGCGCCTGGCGATCGAGGCGGCCGGGCGCGGACCGCACGAGGTGTGCTTCGCCGACCTGTCCCCGCTCGACGGCGGCGACCAGGTGCCCCAGGCGATCCTCGGCGCGCTCGGGCTCCGCGAGACGGGGCTGCAGCCGCTGCGCGTGTCCGACCCGGTCGAGCGTCTGGTGACGGCGCTCGCCGGGCAGGAGCTCCTGCTGGTGCTCGACAACTGCGAGCACGTGATCACGGCCGCCGCCACGCTGACGCGTCGCCTGCTGGGCGAGTGCCCCGGCCTGCGGGTCCTCGCCACCAGCCGCGAGCCCCTCGGCATCACCGGCGAGACGCTGGTGCCGCTGGCGCCGCTGCCCGTCCCGCCCGCCGAGCTCACGGCGTACTCCACGCGCGACTACCCGGCGGTGCGCCTGTTCGCCGAGCGGGCGGCCGCCGTACGGCAGGGGTTCGAGCTGGGGCCGGACACCGTCGAGGCCGTCACCCGCATCTGCGCCGCGCTGGACGGGGTGCCGCTGGCCATCGAGCTGGCGGCGGCGCGGCTGCGGTCGTTCACCGTGGAGGAGATCGCCGCCCGCCTGGCCGAGGACGGACGCTTCCGGCTGCTGTCGCGCGGCGACCGTACCGCGGCGGCCCGTCACCGCACCCTGCACGCGGTGGTGGAGTGGAGCTGGGACCTGCTCACACCGGGCGAGCAGGCGCTGGCCAGGCGGTTCGCCGTGTTCGCGGGCGGGGCGTCCCTCTCCGACGTCGAGGCGGTGTGCGGCCTGGACGACGCGGCCGACCTGTTGGCCGACCTGGTCGACAAGTCGCTGGTCGAGACCGACGGCGACCGCTACCGCATGCTGGAGACGATCCTGTTCTTCTGCGCGGAGCGGCTGGCCGACGCCGGCGAGCAGGAGCTTCTGCGCCGGGCGCACGCCCGCTACTTCCTCGACCTGGCCCAGCGCGCCGACCCGCACCTGCGCCGGGCCGAGCAGCTGGAGTGGCTCGCCCGGCTGTCGGCCGAGCACAGCAACCTCATGGCCGCGCTGCGCTGGTCGGTGCGCGACGACCGGGAGACGGCGCTACGGCTGATCACGGCACTGGCGGCGTACTGCTGGCTGAGCGGGCGGCGCGGGCAGGTCGGTGCGGCCGCGGCCGAGCTCCTCCAGGCGGTGCCGGAGCCCGCCGAGGGGCTGGAGGAGGAGTACGTCATGTGCGTGCTGCACGCCGTGCCCCGGGCCGGCTCCGCGCACAGGGATCGGGCCGAGGGCATCATGCGGACCCTCGGCCGGCCGCTGCGGTACCCGTTCACCGCGGCCCTCTGGGGCATGGCCGCGGGGCCGTCGGTGCGGCAGAACCCGGACGCGGGCACCCTCCTCGGCACCGACCCGTGGCTCCTCGCCCTGGTGAGGCTGGGCGAGGCCCTGTTGAAGATGCTCGCCGGCGAGCCCGCCGCGAGCGAGCGCGGACTGCTGGACGTGCTGGCCGAGTTCCGCGGGCTGGGCGAGCGCTGGGGGACGGCGCAGGCCCTCGATTCACTGGCCCAGCTCGCCGGCCGGCGCGGCGAGTGGACGCGTGCCCACGACCTGTGGCGGGAGGCGCTGGAGCTCCTGGAGCAGCTCGGCGCCCTCGACGAGATGGTCGACGTGCTCAGCCGTCGCGCCGAGTGCCTGGTCCGCGAGGGGAGGCTCGCCGAGGCCGCCGCCGACTACCGGCGCGCCGCGGAGCTGTCGCGCCGCGCCGGGCAGCCGGACGAGCCGGCCGAGGCCTACCTGGGGCTGGGCGAGATCGCCCGGCTGGAAGGCGACCCGGCCGAGGCGCGCCGCCTGCTGGAGGCCGCGCTCGCGGCCTCGTCGACCGGCGCGTTCTGGGGCGACGGCACGCGGGCGCGCGTGCTCACCGCGCTGGCGCGGCTGGCGGAGGCCGAGGGGCGCACCGGCGAGGCCCGGCTGCGTTACGGCGAGGCGCTCGCGGTGGCGCGCCGCCTGTCCCTGCACGCCGACCTGGCCGACGCCGCCGAAGGCCAGGCCGGGGTGGCCCTGCTGGCGCCCGCGACCGGACCGGAGGCCGAAGGTGAGCGAACGGCCGGTGAGCGGGCCGCGCTGTTGCTGGGGGTCGCGGTGGCGCTGCGCGGGACGGCCGTGACGGGCGACCCCGACGTCGCCCGGATCACCACCGCCGCCCGCGACCGCGTCGGCGCGGAGGCGTTCGCCTCGGCGTACTCCCGGGGCGCGGGCATGCGCCGCGAGGACGCGCTGGCCGTCCTGCTCGACGCCGCGCTCCCGTCGTCATCTTCCGGCTGAGGTCCGTGCGCGAATCGGCAAGTACCGTGCAGAGATCGTCATGTACACCGGGACCGTCTCCCGGCATCGTGGACGCGCGGGCACCGAGTGCTCCTGCGAATCGCAGCGGCGGCGGCGCGCGGTGCCCGCCACCACGCCACCGACAGCCGCTTCCACCGGGTGGGGGCGCTGTCAGCCGGTGGTCGGTGGTTTGTCAGCGCGGGCCGCGAAGCTCGGGGACATGAAGAACACGACAGTCCTCATCTCCGGGTCGAGCATCGCCGGCCCCGCCCTCGCCTACTGGCTGAGCCGCTACGGCTGCACCGTCACTGTCGTCGAGAAGGCGCCCGCGCTGCGCCTGGGCGGGCAGGCGGTGGACTTCAAGGGCGCGACCCACAGGACCGTCCTCGGCCGCATGGGCATCCTGGAGGAGGTGCGGCGGCGGCAGACCGGCGGCACCGACCAGGCCATCATCGACGCCGAGGGCAGGACGCTGGCGATCCTGCCCGGCGAGTTCACCGGCGGTGAGATGGAGATCCTCCGCGGCGACCTGTCCGCCCTGCTGTACGAGAGGACCGCGGGCAGCTGTGAGTACGTCTTCGGCGACTCCATCACCTCGCTCACCGAGTCCGTGGGCGGCGTCCACGTCACCTTCGAGCGCGGCGCGCCGCGCACCTACGACATCGTGGTGGGCGCCGACGGCATCCACTCCAACGTGCGGCGGCTGGCGTTCGGCCCGGAGTCGCAGTACGTGCACCACCTCGGTCACTACTACGCGCTGGCCGACGTGCGGGTCGGGCGCGAGCCCGTCATGTACAACGAGCCGGGCCGGATGGCGGCCGTCGGCGGCCCGAAGGCGCCCGCGTTCTTCGTCTTCGCCTCCGAGCGGCTCGAATTCGACCGTTACGACGTCGAGCAGCAGAAGCGCATCCTGGCCGAGGCGATGAAGGGCATGGGCTGGCGGGTCCCGGAGCTGATGGCCCAGCTGCCCGACGCCCGCGAGTTCTACCTCGACTCGATCAGCCGGTCGGAGGTGGACCACTACTCGCGGGGCCGGGTGGTGCTGCTCGGCGACGCGGCGTACGGCAACACGCTCGGCGGCTTCGGCACCGGCCTCGCCGTCGTGGGCGCGTACGTGCTGGCCGGCGAGCTGGCGGCGGCCGGCGGCGACCACCGCGTGGCGTTCCAGAGGTACGAGGAGGCGTTCCGCGGCTACGCCAAGATCACCAAGAAGGGCAACGCCGGGCCGTTCCTCGCCCCGCCGACCTCCGGGCGGATCCGGATGCGCAACTGGATGTTCAAGTACGACTTCATGCTGAGGGCGATGCTGAAGCTGACCGACAAGTTCGCCACCGACATCGACCTGAAGGACTACCCCTCCCCCGAGCACGTGAGGGGCACGGTGTGTTGACCTCGGGGTCCGTGGTGGGCAGGGTGAGTGGATGACCAGCGATGAGGTACGGGACGGGGTATCGCTCACCAACCTCGACCAGCCACTGTTCGACGGGGCGGAGGCGACCAAGCGCGACCTGGTCGACTATCTCGACGCGGTCGCCGGCCGTCTCATCCCGGTCCTGCGCGACCGGCCGCTGTCGGTGGTGCGGGTGCGGCAGGGCCAGGATCCGTTCATGCAGAAGAACGTCCCGAAGTACGCCCCGTCGTGGGTGCGGACGGTGACGGTGTGGGCCGAGAGCTCACGGCGGCAGATCTCCTACGCTCTCTGCGACGACCGGCCCACCCTGCTGTGGCTGGCCAACCAGCGCTCGGTGGAGTACCACCCGGCCCTGTTCCGCTCCGGCGACTGGGAGCACCCCACCCACCTCGTGCTCGACATCGACCCGCCGCCGGGGGACGCGTTCCCCTCCGCCGTCCGCGCCGCCCACCTGGTGCGGCAGGCGCTCGCGGACGACGGCCTGGCCGGGGCGGTGAAGACCAGCGGCGCGAAGGGGCTGCACATCTTCGTCCCGATCGACGCCGCGGCCCCGGTGGAGGACGTCGCCGCGGCCACCCGCGCGCTCGCCGCCCGCGCCGAACGGCTCGACCCGGCCCTCGCCACCACGGCGTTCATCAGGGAGGACCGCGGCGGCAAGGTGTTCCTCGACTCGACCCGGGCGGGCGGGGCGACGGTCGTGGCGGCCTACAGCCCGCGTGTCCGGCCCGGCGTGCCGGTGTCGTTCCCGGTCGCCTGGGACGATCTCGACGCGGTCGCGCCGGGCGACTTCACCGTGCGCACCGCGCCGCGGCTGCTGGGCGAGCGCGACCCGTGGGCCGAGCTCATGCCCGAGCCGCAGCGGCTGCCCGCCGACCTGATCGAGGAGGGGCACACGATCCCGGTCGCGCGGGTCCAGGCGATGCACGAGGGGAAGCGCCGCGCCCGCGCCCGCCGCGCCTGACCCACGAAGTGTCATCCCGGACCGGTGATCCGGGCGAGGACGATGCCGCCCAGGATGAGCGACAGGGCGAGCATCCTGCCGGCGGTGACCGGGTCCTTGTGGATCACGATGCCGAGGGTGATGGCGCCGATCGCGCCGATCCCGGTGAAGACGGCGTACGCCGTGCCGACCGGGAGGGTGCGCATCGCGAGCGAGAGCAGGTAGACCGACACGGCGGCCAGCACGAAGCACAGCAGCGTGGGCCAGGGACGGGTGAAGTTCTCCGTCGGCTTGATGCTCTGCGACCAGGCGATCTCGACCAGCCCGGCCAGTACGAGGACCACCCAGCCCATCAGTACTCCTCGGCGAGCCTGCGGGCGGCGCTCAGCGCGGCGGCGTACGACTCCTCGTGCGCGGCCCGCAGATGGGCCATGGCGGGGTCGAGCCGGGCGTTGGCCAGTTCGGCGTTGACGAAGACGGTGTCGGTGACGGCGAAGTGCCCCTCGAAGAAGTCGCGCAGGTAGCGCTCCTGGTGGTCGTAGGGCGCCTTCGGGGCGCCGGGGGCGTACGACCCGCCGCGGGCGGTGGCGATCACGAAGCGCCGGCCCTTCAGCGACATCTTGGGGAAGGTCACCTGGTCGATCCAGGCCTTGAGCGAGGCCGGGATCGAGTAGTTGTACATCGGCGTGGCGATCAGCACGACGTCGGCGTTCACCAGCTCGGTCAGCAGTGGTTCGACGATCGCCCAGGCGGCGGCCTGGGCCTCGGTGCGCACGGCCTCCTTCAGCCGGTCGGTCTCGGTGATGCCGTGCTCCAGCACGTGGTCGCACAGTTCGGTCCACGCCTCGCCGATGAGCGGGACGGGGTCGGCGGTGAGGTCGCGGTGCACGTACGCGCCGCCGGGGTGCGCGGCCCGCCACGACCGGGCGAAGGCTTCGCCCACCTCCCGGCTGATCGAGCGGCGGCGGGCGCTGGCGTCCAGGTGCAGCAATGTGGTCATGGTCGGCCCTTCGACGTAACCGGACAGCGTGTCCGCTTGTTGGGAACGGCCTCACTGTAACCAGCAAACGGACAGTGTGTCCAGTTGTCTCGAGATGGGCTACAGTCCCCCTATGGACCGCCGTACCGACCTCCTCACCGGCGAGCCGGTCGACGAGGAGACCCGCCCGCGCGAGCGGGCCGACGCCGCCCGGAACCGTGCCAAGGTGCTGGACGCCGCCGCCGGCCTGTTCGCCACGCGCGACCCGCGCGGCGTGACCATGGACGACATCGCCAAGGCGGCGGGGGTCGGGCGCGGCACCCTCTACCGGCGCTACCCCGACACCGCCTCGATCGCGCTGGCCCTGCTGGACGAGCACGAGCGCCGCCTGCAGGAGCTCCTGCTCCACGGTGAGCCTCCGCTGGGGCCGGGCGCGCCTCCCGGCGAACGGCTGGCGGCCTTCTACGCCGCCATGGTCGAGCTGCTGGAGACCCACGGCAGGCTGGTGCTCGGCGCCGAGTCGGGGCGGCTGCGGTTCTCGACGGGCGCCTACGGCTTCTGGCGGGCGCACGTGCGCGCCCTGCTCGGCGACGGCGGCGTCCCCGCCCCGGACGCCCTCGCCGACGCGCTGCTGGCGCCGCTCGCGTCGGAGGTGTACACCCACCAGCGCGAGCGGGGGCTCGGCCCGGAGCAGATCACCGCCGCGCTGGCCCACCTGGCGCGCGGCGTCATCCCTGCTTGACCCGGGCCTGCGAGATCAGGCGGAGGAAGTTGCCGTACCCCTCGACCAGGACAGGCTCGGGCAGTGCCGGGGTCGAGCCGCCCGAAAGCCGGCTAGGGGCGCCGGCCCACGCCGGTGGCGAGCTCCCGCAGGCGTCCCTGCCGCCCCGTCTCGGGGGTGAGCGGCGGGGTGTCCATGCCCGCGCCGCCGCGGATGCCCTCGATGACCTCGCGGACGGCGTCCAGGGCCGTGTGGCGCGGCGCCCAGCCCAGCTCGGTGCGGGCCCGCGCCGTGTCCATGAGAGGGACCCGCAGCGCCATCTCCAGCAGGCCCGGCGAGGCCGGGAACAGGCGCAGGCGCCAGCCCCAGGCCGCCGCGGCCCGCGCGACCACGGCCGGTACGGGCACCGGCCGGGCGCCGAGCAGTCCGGCCAGCGTCCGGGCGTCGACGACCGGGTCGGCGGCGAGGTTGAACGCCCCGGACACCGGGCGGGTCACCGCGAGCCGGTACGCCTCGCCCGCGTCGTCGGAGTGCAGGGCCTGCAACCGCAGGCCGGGAATGTCCGGCACGAACGGCAACAGCTCCGGACGCAGCAGCCGGTTCGGGAGGAAGGGGCCGGCGAACAGGCGGCGCTGCTCGCTGGCGGACTCCCGCTTGAAGATCAGGCCCGGGCGCATCCGCACCACCCGGATGGCCGGATTGTCGCGCTCGAACACGTCGAGCACCCGCTCGACGTACGCCTTCTCCCGCGCGTAGGTGCTGTTCGGCCAGCCGTGCGTCGGCCAGCTCTCGTCCACCGGCCGGTCCTTCGGGCCCGGAGAGTACGCCCCGACCGACGAGGCCTGGACCAGGGCGGGCACCCCGGCCTCGGCGACGGCGCGGAAGACGCGCATGCCGCCGAGGACGTTGGCCCGCCAGGTCGTCACGGGGTCGCGGGTCGGCTGGAACAGCCAGGCGAGGTTCACGACCGCGTCGGCCCCGGTGAAGATCTCCGTCAGGTCGGACGTGGCGGTGTCCGCCGAACGCCACTCGGTCTTCCCGGGACGCCAGCCGGGCAACCGCCGCGCCACCCCGACGATGGAGCGGACCTGCGGATCGGCCTCCAGCGCCGAGACCACACTCGTCCCGACATTGCCCGTCGCGCCGACGACTATCACTCTCATATCTGGCTGCTGCCCGCCTGACCTGCGCCGAAACGACGGCGTCAGTCCTTGGCGCGACCGCTCAGCAGGTCGCGGACGCGGTCGACCAGGCCCGCGCCGGGGGCGATGAGCTTGTTGGCCGGCGGACTGTCGGGCGCGGCCGGGTGAGGCCTGGTGGGCGCGATCTTCTTCATCGCCCGGACCTTCTTGCCGAGGCTGTGCAGTTCCTCGGCGTCGGCGTACTTCACCAGCTCCGGGAACAGCTCGCTCTCCTCTTCGTGCACGTGCTCGCGGATCGCGGCCATGAACCTGTCGAGCAGGTGGTCGAACGCCGGATCGGTGGTGTCGGTGCGCTCCAGCTCCTTCATCAGGCGCTCGGCCTCGGCATGCTCGGCGATTTCGCGATCGGCGAGCCTGTCCCCCTCGGGCAGGAACCTGCGGGCGGCGGGGTAGAGGTAGGCCTCCTCGGCGACCGAGTGCTTGACGAGCTCGGTGACGACCTTCTCGACGAGATCCCTCCGGCGCTCCTCTTCACCGGTGCCCCGCAGCTTCTCGAGCTCGGCGAACATCTGCTCGACCTCACGGTGGTCGGTGGTGAGGACCGTGATGACGTCGCCGCTGTGTTCCATGGTGGATCTCCTCCTCCTCGCTGGGCGGGCCGGACGCGCTCGGCGGTACCCGGAACGTTCGCGACGAAACGCCCGTTCAGTCGCCGCTACGGCGCTCCACGCCGAGGCCGAGCGCCTGGGCCACCTCGCCGATGTTGCGGAAGGCGCCGTCGGGCAGGGAGTGGACAGCCTCGATCACGGACTCGGGCACCGCCGGGTTGGCCTCGACATGGGCGAGAAGTTGCTCGCGGTCGGCGGGGAAGCCCGCGTCGCTCAGCCAGCGGGCGAGGTTGCCGCGCTGCTCGACCGTCTCGGGTGTCATGCCGGGCGCCACCCCGGGTTCGTGTCCCGGCGCGTAGCCGCGTCCCGCGAGGTCGGCCTCGCGGTCCTGGACCGGCTCCGGCTCCTTCCACTCCTCGGCGTGACTGGTGCCGCCGCCCCGGACGAGGCCTTCGGTCTCGTGCTTGATCTCCTCGTCCAGACGGGGGCCGTGCTTGCTGCTGCCGCGTTCCACGTTCATGATCTTCCTGCGGATGCGGATGAATCGCAGCCCATACCCAGGCCGAGGGCGGCAAACCTCGGGGGTGCCCCTCAGACGAAGGCGTAGCACTCGACCTCGGCGCGCCGCCGCGTCAGGCCGGCCCGCACCATGAGGGTGACACACCGGCGTTCTCTCCTGCTGAGCATGAGCTTGCCGCACACCGTGATTCCGGAATAGGTGCGGCAGTCGAGATCGGGATTCCACTTGCCGATGCGATAGTGCTTCCGCACGTAGGCCCGGCATTTCTTGCGCAGCGTGACGCTGTTGGCATACCGGCACTGGTTGATCAGGATATTGTATTGATTCCTGCTGACCGTCGTCCTCCGCTTCGCCGTGGCGTCGGCCCCGGCGCCCGGCATGACGAGCAGGCCCGCCCCGGTGACCACGAGCAGCGCGGCAATGGCGCATATTCGCTTCAGCATGTTCTCCCCCTTGCCCAACGATAACCCGCCGCACCTTCCCCATCACGGGGCGGGCCGCATTCTTCACCTGGGGGAAACGGAAAAAGGAGCGGCCGTTCCGGAGAAACTCCCGGCGGGGGAATTCTTCGGCAAAGAACGGCTTCGCCCGATGTCAGGCGGTGGCCAGGGCCGCGAGGACCTCGCGGGCGATCACCCGGTGCCCGCTGGCGTCGGGGTGGTCGCCGTCGTCGGCGAGCAGCGAGGTGTCGTCCCGGGTGCCGCCGTCGCCCTTGAAGGGGGTGTAGAGGTCGACGAAGCGCGCGCCGACGGCGTCGGCGGAGGCGGCGAGGGTGTCGTTCACCGCCCGGGTGAGCTTGTCGCTGTTGGTGACGTACTTGTCCCCTTCGGCGCGCGCGGGGGCGCCGTCCATGAAGACGTTCCAGTAGCCGGTGACGACGATCCGGCTGCCCTGGTGCCCCTGCAGGCGGCGGACCTTGGTCAGGATGGCGTCCATGTTGGCGCGCAGCTGCGCCAGCTCGTCCTTGTAGCACGACAGCCCGCTGCTCGCCGCGCAGTCGTCGTCCTGGATGGTGCTGCTGTCGAAGTCGTTGGCTCCGATGGTGATGATGGTCAGATCGGCGGCGACCAGGGCCTGCCGCGCCGAATCGTCCTCCAGCTGGTCGAGCAGCCCCTGGGTGGTGAGCCCGGCCGCGGCGAGGTTCTTGGCGTCGACCTCGACGCCCTGCCTGGCGGCCAGGGCCTCGCCGATCAGTGAGACGTAGGTGGTGCAGTCGCAGGCGGAACCGGCCGGGACCGAGTCGCCCAGCGCCACGAGTTTGCGCACGGCCCCGGAGTCGCGCGCGCCGGACCTCTTGGTGCCGGCGTGCGCGCCGGTGTGCGCCGCGGCGGGCGGCCTGGGCTTCGACACGGTCTCCACCACCGTGTCGCTCTGCACGACGTGCGCCATGGTGACGTCGAGCAGCACCCCCAGGATCGCGATCATGGCGAGCAGCGTCACTCCCACACGGAACCGCGCCTGCCGCGCGATCCTCGCGGCTCTCCGAGGATGTCGGTTATGTACGGTTATGTCGCTCTTATAGGGAGAAGACACCCAGCTATGGTGCACCAGACGGCTGGGCGAGTGGTAAACCTGCCCTGAAGACACGCTGAGAGAAGCTACTCCTCTCGCCGCCGAACCTCAGGATTTACCCGCGATCCACACCGGACTTTTACGCCCGCCTCGCCGGTTTCAGACGGTCCCGCCGAGGATGTCGGCCAGAACGGCGGCATTACTGTGCGCGACGTCCTTCGTCGAGGTGATCAACGTCACCGGCCCCCGCCGCACCAGCTCGCGAAGCCGCTCCAGCGCGTCACGCCGGGCGGTGTCGTCGAGCTCGGCGAGGTAGCGCTGCCTGAACTCCTCGAATCTGGCGGGATCGTGGCCGAACCAGGTGCGCAACTCGTTGGACGGCGCGACGTCCTTGAGCCACTCGTCGACGTGCGCGGCCTCCTTCGGCACCCCGCGCGGCCACAGGCGGTCGACCAGCACGCGCGTCCCGTCGTCCGCGGAGGCGTCCTCGTAGACGCGGCGCATCCGTACGGCCATCTCCCCTCCTCATGCCGGACCGCTCACCGGGAGATATGCCCTGCCCGGCGGCTCCCGACTCCAGGTCCGCCCTGTCGAGAAACGGGGCTAGGACGCCCGGCCGCGCAGGCGGCTCGGGGAGGACCCGGGGCCGCCCGGCGCCGAGCCGCGCAGCACGACCCCCGGGGCCCTGCCCAGATCGACGTACATGCGGACCTGGTCGAAGCGCTCGTGCCCCACCTCGATCACGTTGGGCAGCCTGCCCCACTCGCGGAAGCCGAGCTCCTCGTACAGCTCGATGGCGCCGTAGTTGTTGCCGCGCACCCCGAGCGTCAGCGTCTCCACCCCCGCCGCGCGGGCGCTGTCCACGACGGCCGCCACGACCAGGCGGCCGAGCCCGAGCCCGCGCGCCGACGGGTGGGCCATGACCTTCCCCACCTCGGCGGCGCGCCGGAAGACGTGCCCGGGCATCCGCCGCCACAGCGCCATCGCCTGGACGGTGCCGTCCACCCGCGCCAGGGCCAGCGCCGCCTCGCCGCGGTGGACGCCGGCCAGCACGCCGTCGAGCAGGGCGTCGGTCTCCCCGCGGCCGGGCGGCTCGAGGTAGCCGACCGCGCCGCCGGCCTCCACCACGTCGTGCACCAGACGGTGCACCTGGTCACGCAGGACGTCGTCGGCCTCGTCAGGCCACACCAGATCGATCAGATGGGACACGTCCGCCGATTATCCCCGGTCCGGTCCTCCGGTCACCGGCCAGGGCCTCGGGACGATCAGGCGGTCTGCTCGCGGGCTTCCAGCACGAGGTCGAGCCGGTCGTCGTAGGCCGCGAGCAGCAGGCGCGCCTCGTCCGCGTCGAGGTCACGGGTGATCATCACGACCGCCGTCTTCACCTCGTGCCCCGCCGCCTCCAGCGTGCGGCGGGCGACGGCGAGGTCGGCGCCGGTGATCTCGCCGACGATGCGGGCGGCCCGGTCGACCAGCTTGGTGTTGCTGGCGGACACCTCGATCATGTAGTTCCCGAAGGTGCGCCCGCACTTGATCATCGAGATCGTCGAGATCATGTTGAGCACCAGCTTCTGCGCGGTGCCGGCCTTCAGCCGCGTCGACCCGGTGACGACCTCCGGCCCGACGATCACCTCGATCGGGTGGTCGGCGGCAGCCGACAGCGGCACCCCGGTGTTGCACGACAGGCCTGCGGTCAGCGCGCCCAGCCGGCGCGCCTCCGTCACAGCGGCCACCACGAACGGGGCCCGGCCGCTGGCCGAGATGCCCACCACCGAGTCCAGCGGCCCGACACCCTGCTCCCGGATCGCCGCGGCCCCCGCCTCGGCGTCGTCCTCGGCGCCCTCGACCGAGCGGGTCAGCGCCGCGGGACCGCCCGCGATGATGCCCCGCACCACCTCAGGGTCGGTGCCGAAGGTCGGCGGGCACTCCGAGGCGTCCAGCACCGCCAGCCGTCCGGACGTGCCGGCGCCGACGTACAGCAGCCGCCCGCCCTGCCGCATCCGCGCGGCGATCTCGTCGATCGCGGCGGAGATCTGCGGGACGGCGGCGGCGACCGCCGCCGGCACCGTGGAGTCCGCGGCGTTCATCAATCGCGCGATCTCGTCGGTCGGCAGCCTGTCGATCTGGCGGTAGCGCGGATCGCTCTGCTCGGTCGTGGCGAGGACCACAGGAGATTGGGTCATGACTCCTCATATTCCGGGGGGATCGTCAAATGATGTGCCTGGCGCCGGGTCACGCGAGTGACCGGCGGTAGAGCCAGAAGACGCGCTCCACGCGGGCCCCGACGGTCCTGGCGTAGAACCGCCACGGGTCCACCCAGCCGATCTGGGTGCTGCGCTGCCCCGTCGCCGCCTGCTCCTGCAGGCACCGCCGCAGCAGGACCCTGCCGACGCCGAGCCCGCGCGCCGCCTCGGCCGTGCCCATGGGGCCGAACCAGCACGGCCGGCTCCCCCAGGAGGCGAAACCGAGAATCTCGCCTCCTCGGACGGCGTAGTGGCAGCCGGTCGCCTGGGAGACCTCCCAGGCCCAGTTGTCGTTCCAGTGCTCGCGGGCGAACTCGACGACGGCCTCCCGCTCGTCGGGAAGGGCCGTGCGCACGGCGACGCCGGCGGAGGCCAGACTGGCCAGCTCCTGCTCGTACGACACCGCGCCTGCCGGGACCTCCGGCCCCTCCCCCGTCGGCGGCACGCCGGCGGCGAAGCCGAAGCCGACCTCGACGCCACCGGTCACACCGGTGCCCCCCGCGATGTCCCAGACGGGCTCCGCGCCGGACGGGAGGTAGCCCGTGAGGTCGACGGTCATGTTGAAGGCGGTGCGGTATCTCTCGTAGCCGAGGCTCTCGGCCAGGCAGGCCGCCGCCGTGTAGCGCACGTCGATGCCCGGCCAGGCGTAGCAGGGAGGGTTGCCCGCCAGGCGCGCCTCGCGGACGCCCCGCTCGCGCAGCCACTCCTCGGCGGCCGTGACCAGCGCGCGTCCGATCCCCTGGCCCTGCGCGTGGGGGTCCACGGCGAGCAGGTCGACGCAGCCGACCCCCTCGGTCCTCCACGAGGTCGAGACGAACGCGACCCCTTCGAGGCCGGGGGTCACCAGCGCGGCCCACTGCCGTCCCTCGGGAGGGGCGGCCAGGCGCGACACCAGCAGCGGCACGTCCGCGGCGTCCAGCGCGAGCGCCGCCCGCGCGGTGTCGCGGACGCCGGTCAGCTCGTCCGGGCTCGCGGCCCGGATCTCGGACGCCCCGCGGCGCCCGCGCCGCGCACGGGCTCCGGCGCCCGTCACGCCACCGCCTCCTCCGGGATCACGCTGCGACGTTGGGGCCGGAAGCAGGCGTGCTCGTGTCCCGCGGATCCGGCCTGCATCAGGTGCGGGGTCTCGGCCTCGCAGCGGTCGACGCGGAACGGGCACCTGCTCGCGAACAGGCATCCGGCCTCGGACTGGCGCGCGTTGAGCGCCTCGGTGGGCACCACGCGCTCCGGGCCCGGCCTCTCCAGGCCGTGCAGGACGGGGATCGCCGACAGCAGCGCCTGGGTGTACGGGTGGACCGGGCCCGAGATGATCGTCTCGGTGTCCCCCCGCTCCACGACCTGGCCGCGGTAGAGCACGTAGAGCTCGCTGTCGTCGCCGATGTACCGGGCGGTGGCGATGTCGTGGGTGATGAACAGCACGCTCACCCCGAGTCGCTCACGCAGGTCCTTCAGCAGTCCCAGGATGCTCAGCCGCATGGAGACGTCGATCATGGACACCGACTCGTCGGCCACCAGCATCTCGGGGTCGACGGTCAGCGCCCGCGCGATCACCACGCGCTGGCGCATGCCACCCGACAGCTGGTGAGGGTAGCGGCCCAGGGCGTACCCGGGGTCGATGCCGACCAGGGTGAGCAGTTCCTCGGCGCGCTCGTCCATCCAGGAGGCGGGACGGCCCGTCTGGCGGGCGCGCAGCGCGAGCGGCGCCTGCAGGGTCTGGTGGATCGTCCGGTTGGGGTTGAGCGCGGAGTACGGGTCCTGGTGGATCAGCTGGATCTTGCGGAAGTACCGCTGCCGCTGCTTGTGCCGCAGCCCCGACATCGGCGTGCCGTCGATGACGACTTCGCCGGAGTCGTAGGTCTCCAGACCGGCGACGATGCGCCCCAGCGTGGTCTTGCCACACCCGGACTCCCCGATGAAGGAGACCGCCCCGCCCTTCGGAACGGCGAAGTCGACGCCGCGCAGCGCGCGCACCTCGCGCGCGCCGAGGACGTCCCCGCGCTGCCGGTAGGTCTTGGTGATGCCGGTGCCTGTGATCACGCCCACTCCTCCTCTTCCACGGTAGACGCCGGTCGTTCGACGGCGTGGCAGGCCACCGTCCTGCGGTCACGGGTGACCGGACGGGGCTCCGCCTCCACGCAGACGTCCATGCGCAGCGGGCAGCGCTCGGCGAAGACGCAGCCCTTCTTCGGGAGCGTGCCGAGCGTGGGCGGACGCCCGGGCAGCGCCCGCGCCTCGGCGATGTCGCCGGACAGCCGCGGGATCGCCCGGATCAGGCCCTGGGTGTAGGGGTGGCGGGGACGGCCGAGCACCTCCATCGTCGGGCCGTGCTCGACCACGCGCCCGCCGTACATCACGGCCAGGTTGTCGGTGACCTCCGCGGCGCACCCGATGTCGTGGGTGACCATCAGGGTCGTCAGTCCGCGCTCCTTGTGGACCTCGCGCACGATGCGCAGGATGGTGGCCTGCGTGATCATGTCGAGGGCCGTGGTGGGCTCGTCGAGGATCACCAGCTGGGCGTTGAGCACCAGGGCGAGCATGATGCCCACCCGCTGGCGCATCCCGCCGGACAGCTCGTGCTGGTGGGAGTCCAGCACGCGGGCGCCGTCGAGACCCATGCGCTCCAGGAGGGCCTTGGCGTCGCGGACGAGGGCCCGCAGGTCCTCCACACCGTGGGAACGGCCGAGGTCGAGGAGCTGCTTGCCGACCGTCTTGAGCGGGTTGAGGGAGTTCTGGGCGGCCTGGAAGACGTAGCCGAGGTGCCGGCCGCGTGCCCGGCGCAGGTCGTCCCCGCCGAGGCGCAGCACGTCCCCGAGGCCGTCGATCTCGACGCTGCCCCCGGCGATGCGGCCGGGCGGCTGGACGGCGTTCAGCAGCGACAGCGCGAGCGTGGACTTGCCCGACCCGGACTCGCCGACGATGCCGGTGATCGTCCCGGGCTCGATGGTGAGGTTGACGCGGCCGAGGGCCGGCAGCTCACCGAGCGGGGTCTTGTAGACCACCGTGAGATCGCGCACGCGCACGCCGGGGGGCGTCCGCCGTGCGACCGGCGCCGCCGTGGCCGGACCGGCCGTCCGGCGCGGAGAGTTGATGATCAACCGGTTACTCCTCACGCAGCCGCGGGTTGAAGATCTCGTCCATCGCGTCGACGATGAGCACGATGCCGAGCGTGAGCAGGAGGATGGCCAGCAGCGGGGCCAGCAGGTACGGCAGCGCGGCCGCGCTGGTCAGCGCGCCGCCGCCGAAGACGGCGAGGTTCAGCATCACGCCCCAGTTGTTGGAGTCGAACGGCAGGACGCCGAGGAAGAACAGACCGACCTGGGCGTAGATCGCCCCGGTCACGGCGATGAGCACGTTCATCGCGATGTACGGCGCCATGCTGGGCAGCAGTTCGCGCACGATGATGTGCGTGTTCGACAGCCCGAGCCCCTTGGCGGCCTCGATGAAGCCGCGCTCGCGCAGCGAGAGGGTCTGCGAGCGCACGGCCCGCGCGACGCCGCCCCAGCCGAGCAGGCCGAGCACCAGGCCCATCTCCAGCGGCCCGTTGAACTTCCAGACCGTCGACAGCACCAGCAGCAGCGGCAGACCGGGGATGGTCAGCTGCAGGTCGGTGAGCCGCATGAGCGCGGTGTCCCAGCGCCCCCGGTGGAAGCCCGCGATCAGGCCGAGCGCCGTGCCGAGGGCCACCGTGATGACGGCCGTGGCGAGACCGGTGAGGATGACGTACCGCGAGCCGGTGACCACCAGCGCGAGCACGTCGGTCCCCTCGAAGTCGGTGCCGAAGGGGTGCTGCAGGCTCGGCGGCGCGTACAGCGCGTTGTTGTCCCGGGGCAGGTGGGCGGGGTACAGCATCGGCCCGAACACCGCCATCAGGGCGAACAGCGCGACGATCGCCACGCCGACGATGCGGCTCGGCTTGCGGCGCAGCACGCGGCCCACGCCGCGCCAGAAGTTGCGCCGCAGGGTGGCGCGCCTGCCGCCGCCCATGCCTTCCTGAAGGATCGCGACGCTCATGCCGTACCTCCGGTCCGGACCCGGGGGTCGATCACCGCGTAGAACAGATCGGCCGCGATGTTGGCCACGATGATCGCCACCGTGGTCACCAGGAAGGTGCCGCCCATCAGGGCGTAGTCGCGGGCGCCGATGCTGTTGACCAGCAGCAGGCCGAGGCCGGGGTAGTTGAAGATGCGCTCGATGAAGATGGCGCCGCCGAACAGCATGCCGAGCGACAGCGCGAGGATCGTGAACAGCGGCAGGATCGCGTTGCGGGCGACGTACCTGAACAGCAGGCCCCGCGTGAGCCCGCGCAGCTCGGCCGCCAGGATGAAGTCGTCGCCCAGCACGGTGGCCACGCTCGACTTCATCGCCAGCACCCAGCCGCCGTAGCTGGCCAGGGCGTACGTCAGCACGGGCAGGGTGGCGTGCTGGACGAGCGAGGCGAGGTAGCCGCCGTTGAGGCCCGGCACGTACTCGACGTCGACCGGTCCGCCCGGCGGGAGGATCGGCCACAGCGTCGTGAAGATCGCCAGGACGAGCAGGCCGATGACGTACTGCGGCACGCCGTGCAGCAGCGAGCCGGAGATCGACAGCAGGTCGCCGAGCTTGCCGGACCGCTTGATGCCCGCGTACACGCCGAGGGTCACGCCGAGCACGAAGCTCAGCAGGGTGCCGCCGAGGACGGGCAGCACGGTCCACTTCATCGCCGAGCCGATCAGCGTGACCACCTCGGTGCCGGGCGTGCTGAGCGACTGCCCGAGGTCGAGGTGGGCCAGCGACTTGAGGTAGTCGAGGTACTGCTCCCACAGACTGCCGGTGGGCAGGAACCCGTACAGGGCCGCCGTCGCACGTTCGGCCTGTTCGGGGGACATGCCCTTCTCGATCAGCGTCTCGTACTGCCCGAGGACCGGGTCGCCGGGGATGTTGCGGATGATCACGAAGCTGATCGTGGTGACGACCCAGATCATGACCAGTCCGCGGGCGAGGTGGCCCGCCAGGCGTCGTGTCACCGCCTTGACCCGGCTGCCGTCCGGGACCGCGAATAGCTTCATGCCTGCTTTTTCCTGATCATTCCGAGTTGCATCCACACGCCGGCCGGGAGCCGCAGCGCCTCACTGCCCGCCGGCGGCCAGCCGGTGTAGCGGGTGGAATTGACGAACTGGGTGTTGACGTAGTCGTAGAGCTGGATGACGGGCAGCTGCTGGTTGGTCAGCTTCGCGAGCGTGGCCACGATCCGCTTCTGCTCGTCGGGCGAGGCGAGGTTGAGCTTGTTGGTGAGCTCACCCGGGTTCACCCCGTCGATGGTCTCGGGGCCGCCCATCCAGTTGCCGTCCTTGCCCGGCGAGGAGTGCCGCAGCCGTCCGGCGAGCAGCGACCAGCCGTTGGCCGAGCCGTAGAGGCGCTGGTAGATGTTGTACGACGACGGGCCGAGCGCCATCAGCCAAAAGCCTACGTCGTACTTCCCGGACGCCAGTTCGCTGAGGTAAAGGACGTAGTCGGCCGAGGTGACGACACTGGCGTCGATGCCGTGGTCGTTCAGCTGGCTGGTGATCGACTTGGCCGCGGCCACCCAGTCGGAGAACGACGCGGGCACATGGACCTGCAGCTTCCACGGCTTGCCGTCGGGCATCGCCCACACGCCGTTCCTCTTCACCATGCCGGCGGCCTTGAGCTCCTGCTCGGCCTTGGCCGGGTCGACCTTGTAGGCGTCCAGGGAGCCGAGCCCGTCGCCGAGCCAGGCCTTGGCGGCGCTGCCGTGGATGCCGGTCGTGGTCACCGACGGCGTGCCGGCCTCCGGTGAGGCGATCCTGGTGACCTGGGCGCGGTCGATGAGGTAGGCGAGCGCGCGGCGCACGTGCACGTTGTCGTACGGCTTGTGCGCCTGGTTGAACGCCAGCGACGCGGCCACCGGCGAGTACCCCTTGCGGATCTCGTTGCCGGGGGCCTGCTTGATGCGCTCCATCACCGCGGCGGGCACGGCCGTGAACGGCGCGCTGTCGAGCTTGCCGGAGACCAGGTAGTTCCAGATCTGCTCGTTGCCGGTGTAGTTGAGGACCTTGACCTTGGCGGGCGCGATCTTGCCGGCGTCGTAGAAGTAGGGGTTCTTCTTCAGCAGGGCCGCGCCGGGGTTGATACGTTCCAGCACGAACGGGCCCGCCGAGACGTCCTGCTTCGGCGCGAAGGCGATGACCTTCTGCGACAGCCCGGAGATCTC
Organism: Sphaerisporangium fuscum; assembly: GCF_018531465.1. Taxonomy (GTDB): domain Bacteria; phylum Actinomycetota; class Actinomycetes; order Streptosporangiales; family Streptosporangiaceae; genus Sphaerisporangium; species Sphaerisporangium fuscum. The sequence goes on along the minus strand of NZ_JAHDTF010000015.1, from coordinate 231,897 downwards.
GGACTTGGCCTTGTCGGCCGCGGGGCCGGTGCCCCGGGCGGCCTTCAGCGTGGCCCAGAAGTCGGCCGGCAGCAGCGAGCCGTACACGTGGGCGGGGACGACGATCGTGGACAGGATGTTGCGCAGGAAGGTGTTGCTGCGGTTGCTGCCCTGGGCGATCTTGATGGTCTTGGCGTCCATGATCTGGAAGTCGGCCGCCGCGCCCGCCGTCCCGGCGTTCACGGTGTACGCGCTGCCGCCCTGGGTGTAGGCCAGGCCGATGGACGTACGGATGTCCTCGCTCGTCACGGGCCTGCCGTCGGACCAGCGGGCGTTCGGCTGCAGGTGGATGACCACCTCGCCCTGGTCGGGCGTGGTGGTCCAGCTGCGGGCGATGCCCGGATAGAACTGGTTGGGGTCGGTCAGGTCGTTCTTGGGCCAGGCCAGCGACATGGCGTCGTAGCCGGCGAAGGTGCTGCCTTGCGGGTTGAACGGGTTGATCGGCGCGGCGGCGTCGATCTGCTTCGAGCCGTCGATCGTGGTGTAGATGCCGCCCGGACCGGCGGTGCCGGTCGCCTCCGTGGTGCCGCAGGCAGTGGCTGCTGTGGCGATCGCCGCCAGAACCGCGATCACTGCGAGTCGCTTCATGAAGTGTGCTCTCCAGGTCCCCGATTGCCAGGACCATACGGGCGCCAGGGCAGGGTGGTCAATTTTTTTCTGGCTCACACACTACCATGAAGCTAATTTTTACCAAGCCGTCTACCTGCGACGATGTGTCCGAATCCCTTGCCCCGCATGCGACGGCGCCCCTCCGGACGGCCGAAAATGTGAGGGCCGCCACCCAGGTGGGTGGCGGCCCTCACATGGTTCGGAGCCCTGCTCCCTCGAGCCGGGAGCGGGGCGGGCGGCTAGACGGCCAGCAGCTTGCGGACGCGGTCGGCGCCGACGGCCAGCAGCAGGGTGGGCAGGCGGGGACCGGTGTCACGGCCGACCAGCAAGGTGTAGAGCAGGGCGAAGAACTCACGCTGCGCGACCTTGAGCTCGGGCGTCGGCTTGGCGTCGGGAGCCAGCCCGGCCTGGACCTTCGGCACGCCGTACACCAGCTCCGTGAGCCCCTCGATCGACCAGTGGTCGTCGAGCCTCTCCAGCAGCAGCCCCAGCGACTCGCGCTCGCGGTCTCCCAGGGACGCCAGCAGCCGGGTGTCGGGCTCCTCGCGGACGCGGGTGCGCTGCTCGGCCGGGACCTGGGTGTCGATCCACCGCTCGGCGCGGTCGAGCCTCGGCCGGGTCTCGTCGAGGGAGGTGATGGGGTTCTCCGGGTCGAGGTCGCGCAGGATGCGCAGCGTCTGCTCCGGGTCGCCGGTGGTCACGTCGACGATCGAGGCCAGCGTGCGGTACGGCAGCGGCCGGGGCGTGGACGGCAGCGGGCCCCGCGCGGTGGAGATCGCGCGGGCGTGGGCGGCCTGGTCGGCGGGCAGCGCCGAGCCGTCCCTGACCTTGCGCTCCAGGGCGTCCCACTCGTCGTACAGCCGCTGGATCTCCTGGTCGAAGGCGACCTTGAACGACTGGTTGGGCCGGCGGCGCGCGTAGAGCCAGCGCAGCAGCGGCGCCTCCATGATCTCCAGCGCGTCGGCGGCGGTCGGCACCGCGCCCTTGGAACTGCTCATCTTCGGCATGCCGCTGATGCCGACGAAGGCGTACATCGGGCCGATCGGCTGCTCGGCCCCGAAGATCTCCTTCACGATGTGGCCGCCGACCGTCCAGGACGAGCCCGGAGACTGGTGGTCGACGCCGGAGGGCTCGAAGACGACCCCTTCGTACGCCCAGCGCATCGGCCAGTCGACCTTCCACACGAGCTTGCCGCGGTCGTGCTCCGACAGCCGCACGGTCTCCTCGTGGCCGCAGGCGCAGGTGTAGGACAGCTCGGTGGTCTCGTCGTCGTACGCCGTGACGGTGGTGAAGTCGCGCTCGCAGACCGAGCAGTAGGGCTTGTACGGGAAGTAGCCGGCGGCCGCCTTGCCGTCGTCCTCGGCGGCGGCGCCGGACCCCTCTTCGGCGGCCTGCGCGGCGGCGGCGTCGGCCTCGTCGAGCTTCTGCTGCGGCTTCTTGGCGGCCGGCTTGGCCTTGGTGCGGTAGCGGTCGAGGATCGCGTCGATGCGCTCACGCTCGCGCATCGCGAACAGGATCTGCTCGCGGTACGCGCCCGAGGTGTACTGGGCTGTCTGGCTGATGCCGTGGAACTCCACGCCCAGCTCGGCCAGGGCCGCGATCATCGGCGCCTTGAAGTGCTCGGCCCAGTTGGGGTAGGTGCTGCCGGGCGGGGCGGGCACCGAGGTCAGCGGCTTGCCGATGTGCTCCGACCAGGACGAGTCGATGCCGGCGGGCACCTTGCGGAAGCGGTCGTAGTCGTCCCAGGAGATGATGTGGACGACCTCGTGACCCCGGCGGCGGATCTCGTCGGCCACCAGGTGGGGCGTCATCACTTCGCGGAGGTTGCCGAGGTGGACGGGGCCGGACGGGCTGAGGCCCGAAGCGCAGACGATCGGTTTGCCGGGCGCGCGACGCTCCGCTTCGGCGATGACCTCGTCCGCGAATCGTGAGACCCAGTCGGCCTCGGCGCTCATAGCCACGATGGGCACATCCTTCCTCGAAAGCCTGACGCCTCCATTGTCCCGGACCGCCGCAGTGACCCGTGCAATCGGCGGGGCGCCTGTGGACATCCTCCGGGAGGGGCGGGGCCCCGCGCGCGTGAGCGGCTGGATGCTAAGATCACCGACCGCGACGGGAGCTCATGGCAGGCGGCGCCGTGGAAGTACGGCGGGGCCGACTCACCCTCCCCATGCGGAGGCGGTCTCCTCATTCATCGCCGGGAAGCTTTTCGCCGGGCCGGCGGCTTCTCCGTCGTTTCCCGCCGCCATTCTCGCCGCCCGCCCCACCGCGGGCAAACATTTCTGCTTTTTTACGGATATAGCCGCTGAGCAGCCTGTTCGTTCGGCGCCGAACCTCGTTCCGTCCAGCGGGTGAGGCGGCTTCACCGCCGAGATCACCGCCAGTTGTGCCCTTTGGCGAGCTGTCTTATGCTCCCGCCCCATGACCAGTCCGCAAACTGCCACAAAAAGGGCAAACATTCAGAGGCGGCGAACAAAGGTGTCTCGCGATCGTCTGCGTTACTGGTTCGACAACACGATGTCCAAGGGCACCCCGGCCCTCATCGGCTGGCTGGCGGTGGCCTCCACCGCATTGATCGTCTTCGTCACCCTGCTGGCGACGCCCTTCGCCGCCGGGAAGGACGCCGGAGCGCTCGGCTGGTTCGAGGTCGCCTGGCAGAGCCTGCTGCACGCGATGGACACCGGCACCGTGGCCGGCGACGGCGGCAACTGGTTCTTCGTCTTCATGATGCTCGTCGTCACCATCGGCGGCCTGTTCATCGTCAGCGCACTGGTGGGCGTGCTCACCACCGGCCTGGAGGCCAAGCTCGAAGGCCTGCGCAAGGGCCGCTCCCGGGTGGTGGAGAACGGGCACACCGTCATCCTCGGCTGGTCGGACGAGATCTACTCGATCATCCGGGAGCTCGTCACCGCGAAGGCGAGCGAGAAACGGTCGATCATCGCCGTCCTCGCCCCGCGCGACAAGATCGAGATGGAGGAGGACCTGCGCGCCCGGCTGGGCGACACCGGGACGACCCTCGTCGTCTGCCGCACCGGCGATCCGTCCGAGCCCTCCGCGCTGGACCTCGTCAGCCCCGCCTCCGCGCACGCGATCCTGGTGCTGCCCACCGAGGACTCCCAGTTGATCAAGACCTTGCTCGCGCTCAGCCACCGCGACTGGCCCGCCACCCGCCCGCCGGTCGTCACCGCGGTCAGCGACAGCGGCAACCTGGCGGTCGCGCGCATCGCCGGCGGGTCCCACGTGGAGGTGGTCGACTCCCAGGACATCGCCGCCCGCCTGGTCGTGCAGTCGTGCCGGCAGTCGGGGCTGTCGGCCGTCTACAGCGACCTGCTGAACTTCGAGGGCGACGAGATCTACCTCAGGACCGAGCCCGGCCTCGTCGGCCGGACCTACGGCGAGGCGCTGACCGCGTACGCCACCGCCACGCTGCTCGGTGTGCGGCGCGCGGACGGCACCGCCGAGCTCAACCCGGCGACGGACGGCCTCATCGAAGAGGGCGACCAGGTGATCGTGATCGCCCGCGATGACTCCGAGATCCGCCTCGCCACGTCCGCTCCCGCCGTCCACCGCGACGCGATCAGAGAGCCGGGGGCGGCCGAACGGCGTCCCTCCCGCATGCTCATGCTCGGCTCCAGCAGGCGCAGGGCGCGGATCCTCCAGGAGCTCGGCCACTACCTGCTGCCGGGATCGGAGATCCACCTCGCGGGGGACCAGACGAAGGACTTCCCCGCCGTCCCCGGCATGCTCGTCTACGCCCGGGAGTGCGACACCACCAACCGTGCCGCGCTGGAGGCTCTGGACGTGGGCGGTTACGACCAGGTCATCGTGCTGTCCGACGACGCCTGCGACGCCCAGAAGGCCGACGCCCGCACCCTGATCACGCTGCTGCACCTGCGCGACATGCGGGTGGCCGGCGCGATCGTCAGCGAGATGAACGACGAGCGCAACCGGGTCCTCGCCGAGGTGGCCGAGGCCGACGACTTCGTGGTCAGCAGCAAGCTGGTCAGCCAGCTCCTCACCCAGGTCGCCGAGAACCGCCACCTCGCCCAGGTGTTCGACCTGCTGTTCAGCCATCGCGGCCCGGACATCTACCTCAAGCCGGTCGAGGAGTACGTCACCCCCGGCACGATCAACTTCGCGACCGTCATCGAGGCCGCCCGTCTCCGGGGGGAGACCGCCCTGGGTTACCGCCTTGCCGGCACCTCCGCGGTCCCGCCCCACTACGGGGTCACTCTCAACCCCGACAAGGAGTCCCCTCTCACCCTCACCGCCCAGGACCGCCTCATCGTCCTCGCCGAATCCTGAGGGGAATCCGGCGCCGTGGCAGGGCGGGCGGGGCCGGGATTTTGTCGGTGGCGGCTGGAATGATCGCGGGGTGAAGGAACGTCGAGAGGACCTCCCCCCATGAGTGGCGCGACGGCGGCCGACTACGCCTGGTTCGACGAGAAGTACGGCGAGAGCTTATGCGTCACGGGGTTCTGCCTGCTGTTCGTGCGTCAGGTGTCCCCCGAAGAGGCCTTCCGCCGCGTCGGCGTCACCGCCGAGCCCGTCGAGCCCTCCGGGTGGAGCCTTCAGGAGCATCCCCTCGCGGCGTATCCCGCCGTCGGCGGCAGCGTCCTGCTCGAGGCCGGGGGCCGCATGGGCACGCTCGTCGAGGTCACCCGGCGGCTGTCCGCCGGCACCGTCATGGCCACGGTGTTCCTCGGCGTGGACGACCAGCGGCAGTTCCTGTACGCGGCCGACGGCCGCCTGGTCACGGGCTTCGAGACCGACGGCCCCGACTCGCGCTGGGGCGACGCCCCCGACCGGCTGGCCGACCAGATGCGCGAGATCGGCATTCCCGTCGACGAGAAGGACGTCGACGACCGCCTCGACGACGAGGAGTTCGACCCGGTGCTCGCCGCCATGGCCCTGGCCGAGCGTGCCACCGGCGTGCGGGTCACGGCGGCGCACCTCGGCAGGCCGGCCCTCGTCGGCTCGGCCCGCCACCTGTACTGATTTCGCGGGCGGGGTTCAGGGGGTCTCGGAGGCCTCGGCCCGGGCGATGTCGGCGAAGACCGCCCCCAGGCAGGCGTTGAGCGAGTGGCCCGAGACGGCGATCAGGTCGGCGACCAGCAGCGCGCCGTGCCGGGCCGCCTGCGCCGCGTCGATGCCGAACGTCTCGACCTCCGCCTGGTGAACGCCGAGGGCTCCGGCCACCAGGATGACCAGCACATCCGGGCTCACGCCGTCGAGCCACTCCGAGGCGGACCGCGTGCACCGCTCCACCAGCGCCTGCACGTCGTCGGCGGCCAGGCCGCCATGATGCAGGTCCTCGAGCAGCGATCTGACGACCTCGCCCAGCACCAGGCCGACCTGGCCGGGCCCCAGCGCCGCGAGCCGCGCCGTCGCCTGCTGGAACGCCTCCAGGTCACGCGAGCCGGCCGCCGCGACGGCCTCGGCCGTCCCCTCGGCGATCGACCGCGCGGGTTCGGGCAAGTGACGCCAGGACAAGCTCATCGACTCCTCGGCTCGGTGATCGGGCGGGCGGGCGCCGGGGGCGCCCGCACCAGATTCGCACGCCGGGGAGCCCACGGCGTACGCGGACCCGCGCCGGCCCCGTCTCCGCGCTGTGGAGCGAAAGGACAAGGGAGTCCGTTGGTAATGTTCGTATCAGCGGTGAAAGTCGTGGCGAAGTGGACGCGAAGACCGGCGGGAGGGGCTCGGCATGACGTCGCAATCTCCTGTGCCTCCGCAGCAACTGGAGCAGTCCCGGGGCACCCGGGTCAGAGGCACCAGGCAGGCCGAGGCTCTCGTCACCGTGCTCGGCAAGCTGACCGGTTTCCACAGCGCCCAGGAGATCCATGCCGAGCTGCGCCGCCGGGGCGAGCGCGTGGGGCTGACCACCGTCTACCGTCATCTGCAGGTGCTCAGCGAGGACCAGGTGGTCGACGCGATCCGCGACGAGAGCGGGGAGACCCTCTACCGCCGCTGCGCGACCGTCAGCCACCATCACCACGTGACCTGCCGGTCGTGCGGCCGCAGCGTCGAGGTCGAGGGCAAGGCCGTGGAGCGCTGGGCCGAGCGGGTCGCGGCCGAGGCGGGCTTCGTCGACGTCGACCACACCGTGGAGCTGTTCGGCCTCTGCCCCGAGTGCGCCGCCCAAGCCCGCGAATGATCTCTCGGCGTTTGTCGGTCCTCCGGCCTAGGCTGCTGGGGACCGGACAGAGGAGGTAGCCGTGGAGCTCGATCTCGACAACCCCGTCGTCAGGCTGTGCGCCGAGGGCATGCGCGCGGAGGCCGAGGGCAGGCCGCAGGAGGCCCGGCGGTTGTTCGACCAGGCGTGGGCCGAGCGGACGGACGACCTCGACGCCTGCGTCGCGGCACACTACGTCGCCCGCCAGCAGGATTCCGCCGAAGAGACCCTGCTGTGGAACGCCGTCTCCCTGCACCACGCCGACGCCGTCGGCGACGAGCGCGTCAGCGGCTTCTACCCCTCGCTCTACCTCAACATGGGCGCGTCCCACGAGCTGCTGGGCGACCTCCCCGAGGCCGCCCGCTACTTCAACCTGGCCGCCGACCACGTCGGCGCCCTGCCCGAGGGGCCGTACGGCGACATGCTGCGCAAGGGCATCGCCGACGCCCTCGAACGCGTCAGCTCCTGCCCTGACCGGCTTCCCTAGCGCCGTTCTCCGCAGGCCGCCTCCGCGATCACACCCGCACCGAGAAGAGATCGGCGTCGAGCGGGCACGGATGCCCTTCAGAGGCTGATCTGCACCTGATACTTCTCCAGCCAGGCGTTGAACTGGAGGAGCCCTTCCAGCGCGCTGCGGACGTCGGGGTCGCTGCCGGGCTGGGTCTGTTCGAGCATGGTGCGCACCTTCTGCAGGTCGATGTACGGCCCGGCGGCGAGCGTCCCGGCGGCCAGCAGGCGGGCGGCCTCGTCACGCAGCGCCTTCTCGTAGGCCGGATCCTGCGTCGAGGGGTACGGGCTCTTGCGCCGCTCCAGCACCGAACGCGGCAGCACGTCGGCCGTGGCCGCCCGGAGCAGGCTTTTCTCCCGGCCGTCGAAGGTCTTCATCGACCACGGCGTGTTGAACACGTACTCGACGAGCCGGTGATCGCAGAACGGCACCCGCACCTCGAGGCCGACGGCCATGCTCATGCGGTCCTTGCGGTCGAGCAGGATCTGCACGAACCGGGTGAGATGCAGGTAGCTCACCTCGCGCATCCGCTCCTGGTGCCCGTTCTCGCCCGGCAGGCGCGGCACCTCGTCCAGAGCCTCGTGGTAGCGCCGCGCGCGGTATCCGGGCAGGTCGAGCCGCTGGGCGACGTCCCGGGAGAGGACCAGCTCCAGGCCGGAGAACCGCCGGCCGCCCACCGAGGCCAGCCACGGGAAGGTGCCCGCGTTCACCGCCTCCGGGTCGTGGAACCAGCGGTAGCCGCCGAAGACCTCGTCGGCCGACTCCCCCGACAGGGCCACGGTCGAATGGCCGCGGATCGCCTTGAACAGCAGGTAGAGCGAGGTGTCCATGTCCCCGATGCCGGTCGGCAGGTCGCGCGCCCGCAGCACCGCGGCCCGTACGGCGGGGTCCATCAGGTCGGCCGAGTCGAGGACGATGTCGTGGTGCTCGACGCCGAGATGCTCCAGGTGCCGCACCAGGTCGCGGACGTACGGCGTGTCGGGGGTGTCGCGCATCTCGTCGGGGCTGAAGTTCTCGGCGTAGCCGACGAAGTCGACCGAGAACGCGCGCAGCTTGCCCTCGCCCTGCTCGCTCAGGGCCCTGGCGGCCAGCGCGGTGACGGCGCTGGAGTCCAGGCCGCCGGACAGCAGCGTGCACAGCGGCACGTCGGAGATCAGCTGACGCCGGACGATGTCGTCCAGCAGTCCCCGGATGGTGCCGACGGTGGTGTCGACGTCGTCGGGGTGCTCGCGGGCCTCCAGCGTCCAGTAGCGGTCCTTGGCGACCCCCTGCCGGCTCACGGTCACGACGCCCCCGGGGCGGACCTCGAACATCCCCCGGTAGATGCCGCACTCGGGGGTCTTGACGAAGGCGATCAGCTCGTTCATCCCCTCGGCGTCGACGACGTGGGGCTGGGTGAGGGGGTTGACGAGGATCGCCTTCGGCTCCGACCCGAAGATCACGCCGCTGGGGGTGGGGTAGTAGTAGAGCGGCTTGATGCCGAGCCGGTCGCGGACGAGCACGAGCTCCTCGGTGCGGGTGTCCCAGATGGCGAAGGCGTACATGCCGTTGAGGCGGGCGGCGAGATCGGCGCCCCATTCGAGGTAGGCCCGCAGGACGACCTCGGTGTCGCTGCGGGTGCGGAACCTGTGCCCCCGCGCGGACAGCTCGGCGCGCAGCTCCTGGAAGTTGTAGACCTCGCCGCTGTAGGTGAGGACGGCCAGCACCTCACCGTCCTCCTCGGCGATCATCGGCTGGCGGCCGCCCTCGATGTCGATGATCGCGAGCCGCCGGTGCCCCAGGGCGGCGTGCGGGCAGATCCACATCCCTTCGTCGTCAGGCCCCCGGCAGGCCATGGTCTCGGTCATGTCGCGCAGGGTGTCCTTGGACTCGGTCAGATCGCGGTCGAAGTCGGCCCACCCACAGATTCCACACATCTCGACGACCTCGTGTCTCGTGGAAGCAGGACTAACGGCTATCCACCGCATATATGCCCAGAAAGGCACATAACACCATCTTTCGGGCGGCGACCGCCCGAGCCCTCACAGGCCGGTGACGACGGCGGGATGCCGGGGATCGTCGCACCGGACGACGACGTCGGCGACGTCGAACGGCATCCCCTCCTCCTCGTAACGGGCGTAGGCCGGCAAGGTCCACTTCTGGTCGTCCGGAGTGCGCCGGGCGAGCGCGCCGGGCGAGAGCCACAGGTGCACGGCCACGTCGAACGGCAGCCACCGGCCGAGCAGCAGCGCCCCGTCCATCAGGAGCACGCCACCGCGCGGCAGGGTGACGTACGGCGCCCGGGTGGCGCGGTCGGCGGTGCTGTCCCACAGGCTCGGCAGCACCCTCCCCGAACCGTCCGGGTCGAGGGGGTCGAGCACCTCGCGGGCCAGCGCGCCGTAGTCGAGCCAGTCGTCGTAGAAGGCGTCGGGGTCGGTACGGCCGTACTCGAAGCGCAGCGAGGCGGGGCGCAGGAAGTCGGACGCCGAGACGCGCAGGACCTCCCGCCCGCGCAGGCGCAGCGGGCCGACGAGGCCGTCGGCGAGGTCCGCCGGGCGCGCCGCCGGGGCCCCGTCGACCGCGACCCGCACCCAGGAGCCGGCGGGCCGCCCGGCCACGCGGTCGGCGAGTTCCTCGATCAGCGCGGAGGGGGAGACAGGGCGTGCGTCCACACGTCCATCCTGGCGGATCTCCGCGCGAAACTTTCACGCCGTTCCCCGCGGGCGGACGCGGCACGGAGCGCCGATCACGGGCTCCACCTGCGACGCGAGCGACCAGGCCCGGCGCCGGCCGCCGAGCCGTCCGGCGGCCGATTCACAGCCCAGGGGCGGCGACCTACAGTTTTGCTCGCGTGAGCGCTTTCGCATCGGGTTCCCTCGTGCCTCCTCGAAAGGTGTTCCATGTGAGAAAGCGACGAAAGATCACGATCGCCGGCACGGCGGCCTTCATCGCGACACTGCTCATGATCGTGCTGCTGCCCGGCCAGGCGTCGGCGCACGGGGCGATGATGATGCCGGGCAGCCGCACCTACCTGTGCTGGAAGGACGGCCTGACCTCCACGGGCGCGATCCAGCCGAACAACCCGGCCTGCGCCGCGGCGGTCGCGCAGAGCGGGCCCAACTCCCTGTACAACTGGTTCGCCGTGCTGCGCTCCGACGGCGGGGGGCGCATGAGCGGGTTCATCCCCGACGGGAAACTGTGCAGCGGCGGCGCGGTCGTGTACGACTTCAGCGGCTACGACCTCGCCCGCAACGACTGGCCGGTGACCCACCTGACCGCGGGGGCGAACATCCAGTTCAGGTACAACAAGTGGGCCGCCCACCCCGGGTCGTTCCGCACCTACATCACCAAGGACAGCTGGAGCCCGACGCGCCCGCTGGCCTGGAGCGACCTGGAGAGCACCCCGTTCTACACCGCCCCGGACCCGCCGAGTGTCGGCTCGCCGGGCAATGAGAGCGCCTACTACTACTGGAACGCCACGCTCCCGTCGAACAAGAGCGGCCGCCACATCATCTACTCGGTGTGGACCCGCTCCGACAGCCAGGAGACCTTCTACGGCTGCTCGGACGTCGTCTTCGACGGCGGCAACGGCGAGGTCACCGGTGTCGGCCCGGGCAGCGGCGGCCCCGGCCCGACGCCGACCCCGACGCCCACTCCCACCCCGCCCGGGAACGGGGCGTGCTCGGCGACCTTCAAGACCACCGGCAACTGGTCCGGCGGCTACCAGGCCGAGGTGACGGTGAAGAACACCGGCACCGCCGCGATCAACGGCTGGACCGTCGGCTGGACGCTGCCGAGCGGCACGACCGTCAACAGCCTGTGGAACGGCACCTACACCGTGAGCGGGTCCTCCATCGCGGTGAAGAACGCCAACTACAACGGCAACCTCGCGGCGGGCGGCTCCACCACCTTCGGGTACGTGGCGTCGGGGAGCGCCGGCAGTCCGTCGCTCACCTGCACCAGCCCCTAGGCCCGTCTTCCGCGCGAGCCCGGATCTCTCTGGGCGACGCGCGGAGAACGGGCCTGAGAGGCTGCCCTTCGAGGATCACGAGACACCGCCCGGGGCGGCGCTCCCTTCCCGCAGGCCGAGGTCTGCGACGGGGGCGCCGCCCGCCCGCCGTACGGCCAGGAAGAGCAGGGCGACGGCGCCGGCCGCGAAGACGGCGTTGCCGATGAGGTCCACGGTCGGCGAGACCGGCATGATCGGCCCCTGCGGGAACGCGTGCCAGGCGTAGGTGAGCATGGCCCCGCCCGCCGCGGCCACCCGGTGCGTGTCCCGCCAGCCCGGCCGCGCGCTCCACCGCGCGATGAGGTAGGCGACCAGCGCCGAGATCAGCAGGTAGCCGGCGACGGTCGCCCAGCCGAGCACCACCTCTCCGAGCAGGAACCACGCCGAGGAGGCGACCAGGGTGACCGCGCCGACCGCCCAGGCGTTCGGCGCGGCGCTCCCGGGGGCCGGTACGGACGCCGGGGCCGGCCGCCCGAGCGCGAAGGCGATGACGACGAGGGCCACGACGGCGACGGCCACAGCCGCGAACTGCGGCACGGAGGCGACGAACGGCGAGATCCTCAACGAGAACACCGTGGTGGACACCACGCCGAACAGGAACAGCACGGCGGTGACGCCCAGGCCGAACCGGCCGAGCCACGGGGTGGTCCGCCGCGCGGGGGTGAGGCCCTCCATCACGGCGATGGGGACGCTGATGCTCCACACGGTGTGCAGGGTGAGGACGAAGACCGACCACCAGGCGCCGATGCCGAGCGCCGGGATGTAGGTGACGTCCAGCAGCCGCTGCCCGGCGTAGTCCGGGTTGAACAGCGACTGGGTGGTCACGCCCTCTTCCAGCACGCCGTAGGCCAGCGCGAGCGGCACGATCGCCGGCCAGCCCCGCCCGGAGCGCCGTACGACCTCGCGGATCAGCAGCGCCCCGCCCCCGTACATCGGGGCGAGCATGACGAGCGCGAACAGGGCGGAGATGGGGATGTTGCCGAGCAGGAACTCGGCGACCAGAGGAGAGAGAAAGAAGAGTCCTGTCGCGGGGGCGACCCGACGCCACATGACGTGCCTGCCTTCCTGCCGAGGGGGTGCCTTCAGCCTCCACCGGCCGGTCCCCCGGCGGCAGTGAAGCTCGTCCGGAGTTGCCTGTGACAAATGTCCTCGGAGAACCCGTGACGACCGGCATCCCGGGACCGCGTCCGTGAACAGCGGGTGAAAGGGCGGTGGACTTCGTTGCGGCCGGCGAGGGGGTCGGGTTCGCTGGAGCTCATGATCCCGACCGGCTCCTCCGGCAGTGGCCGCCTCCCGACCCGCCCCGCCGGCGTCGTCGGCACGGCGGTGAGCGATCCCGTCGTCGTGTACGGGCAGGCGGAGATGGACGCGCGCGGGGAGCTGGCGCACGAGGGCAACCGCGTGCCCGACATCGTCGCCCTCGACGCGCGGACGCTGGTGGCCGGGTGGCGGGCGGGCGTCCGCGACGCGCGCGACCCGTCGCCCACCGACCAGGGCTCGATCATGTACGCGCGCTCGGCCGACGGCGGGGCCACCTGGACGACCGGCACCCTCGCGGCGGCCGGCTCCACCTACCGCTACCACTACGTGATCTTCCTGAGGGACGGCGGCGTCCTGTACGCGTTCCTCGGCCGGATCACGATCGCCGCCGACCGCGACGCCGGGGGCTCCGTGAACGGCTTCCCCGTGGCCATGGTGGCGAAGAGGAGCCTCGACGGGGGCCGGACGTGGGCCGACTTCCCGATCACGGTGGAGGTGCCCGCCAACGGTCACGGCGTGGTGGTGGCGGGCAAGCCGCTGAAGTACGGCGGGACGTGGCTGCTGCCGTACTGGCGGACCTACCAGGGCGCCAAGCACTCGGGGGTGCTGCGCTCGGCCGACCTGGTCACCTGGACGCCGGGGGCGCTCGCCGCGAACCCGCCGGGGGTCGCGGTCGAGGAGCCGCAGCTGGTGGTCTCGAACGAGGACCCGGGCACGCTGCTGCTGGTGGGGCGCACGCTGAACCTGACGGGCGGCACGTCGGCGGCCCAGAAGGACGCCTTCTACCGCACCCACCCGTCGTACGCGGCGTCCGCCACGAGCAAGGACGGCGGCCTCACCTGGTCCCCGATGACCCTCGACCTAAATATCCCGAATTATTACGTCAAAGGGTTCCTGACCAAGGACGCCGGCGACCAGTACCTCGCGATCTACAACACCTTCGCCGGGCCCTTCAGCGGCTCCGGCGAGAGCAAGCCCGACCAGTACCGCGAGGTCCTCTGCTACAAGATCAAGCGGCCGCACGCCCCCTGGGGCCCCGGCCGGCTGTTCGCCGACGGCCCGCGCCTGACGAAGGGCGCGGCGCGGGGCTGGGACGTCTACGCCGGCGCGGACGAGTACGAGCCGGGCCGGTTCTTCGTGATCTGGGAGCACAACCAGGTCGACATCACGGTGGCGAAGCTGGACGTCTCCCGGGCGTTCACAGGGGTCGGCCCCGGCTGGGACGGCCTGGCCGGCTGGACGGTGACGAACGGCGGTGGCGTCGTCGCCCTCGACCCGGCCGGGCACCTGCGCCTGGCGGACTCCGGCCCCCGGCAGGACGCCCTCACCGGCCCCTCACCGGAAACAGCCGCCGCCCCGGCGGCGGGCTTCTCCGGTGTCGTCCGGCGGTACGGGCCCTCCGGCGGGTTCCTGGCCGCGATCGGGGCCCGCGTCGCCGCGTACTCCCGCCTGGACCCGGCCACGGGGGCGGGCGCCGGCCTGGCCCTGAAGGTCGCCACCGGGACCAGGAGGCTGATGCTCGCCCTCCAGGCCGACGGGGTGTACTCCTTCGCCGAGGGCACCAGCGGGTGGACCCGGGTCCACGCCGCGCCCGGCGACACGGCCTCCCACCTGTGGCAGGTCGCGGTCGACCCGCGCGGGCACGCCGCCCTGTTCCGCGACGGGGACGAGACCGGCGCGCGGTGGGTGGTGGCGGCGTCCCCGGAGGCCCCGCAGGTGGCCGTGTGGTGCTCGGGTACGCCCGCCGCGCCCGCCGAGGCGCTGGTCGACCTGGTCGAGGTGGTCGAGGACGTCGCGAGCAGCACCTGGGACACCTTCGGCGACTGGACGCTCGACGGCGCGGGCGGCGTCGCCGAGGTGGCCGGCGGCCGCCTGCTGCTGCGCAGCACCGGCCGCGGGATGTCCAGGGCGTCCATCGGGCTCGACGTCGCCAAGGGCTGCGACTTCACGCTGGAGTTCCGCGGCCGGGTCGACGACGACAGCGCCCTCGACCCCGCCACCGGCGACGGCGTCAGCCTCGGCACCAAGGTCGCCAACGGCTACGCGCGGCTGATGCTGACGGTGCAGAAGAGCGGCGTCTGGACGATGAAGCGGGGTTCGAACGTCTGGGAGAAGATCTACTCCTCGGCCACCGCGGCGGCGCCGTCGACCTGGAAGGTCACCGTCGACAGCGCCGGGGTGGCCCGCCTGCACCGCGACGGCGCCGACACCGGCGTGACCTGGCCGGTGCAGAACAGCCGGGAGAATCCGCAGGTCACCCACTGGGTGACCGGCACCGCGGGCGGCAACGCCGCGCAGGCCCGGATCGACTGGACCCGCGTCACCGCCACCCCGCCGGGCGCCTCCCCCGCGGGGTGAGCGGTGCCGCGGGCCCAGGGACCGACACCGGCGGGCCCGCCGGGGGCTCAGCGGTAGGCGTGCGGGTCGGCGCCCAGGGGACGCGAGAGGCGCACGGTGATGAACTCGTCGTTGTCCGGCTTGCCGGCGGTGCGGCCGGACGAGAACGGGAAGTTGTTGTCGTCCAGCAGCCCGATCGTCGAGTCGTCGAGGATCACCACGTCCTCGATGCACTGGAACGGGAAGCGGAAGGTCGGGCCGAAGCCGCCGAGGCCGCGGGGGTTCGCGAGGTCGAGCAGGTCGGCGACCAGGGTCTTGTCCACCGCGCCGTCGCCGTCGCGGTCCCGGATGTCGACCAGGTAGACCCGCTTGATCTTGGCGGCGTCGCCCTGCAGGTTGTCGCGCTCGACCACCAGGAACCGGTGGCGGTCCACCGCCACCATGTCGCCGATGGAGTCGGCCGGGTCGTCCATCTTGTACACCCAGCGGCGGCCGGTATAGGCCCGCTCGCGCAGGTCGAACTCGTTCATCCGCAGCGTGCCGGCCGGATCCCCGGCGACGGTGCCCTCGAGCAGCGGGTAGAGCCTGCGCCCGTCGGCCGAACGCGCCATGCCCTCGAAGCCCTTGCTGCTGCCGAGGTTCGGCGTCCCACCGTTGAGGTAGGGGTTCTCCGGCGCCTGGACGCCGGGCAGCGCGACCGGGGCCTCCAGAAGGGCGCCGGCGGCGGAGAAGTGCAGCAGGAACGGGCCGAACTCGTCGCCGATCCAGTACGTGCCGTCGTGGTCGCGCACGATCGACTCGACGTCGAAGTCGGCCCCGGTCAGCGTGCGGTCGGCCCGGGTCAGCGGGAACGGCACGCGGCCGTCCGGGTCGCTCAGGTTCACACCCCCGACGACCTTGATCGTGCCGGTGCGGAAGTCGGGCTTGACGCGGTGGACGCGCAGCAGGAAGTCGCCGCTGTTGGCCTTGCTGCCGTACCCGTTGTCGGAGAGCACGTCGAAGGTGCCGTCGTGACGGTCGGCGATGCCGCTGAAGCCCTGTACCGGCTGGGCGGGGAAGGGCGGGGTGATGCCGTTGATCGGGGTGGTGCCGAGCTTGGCGCCCGACGGCTCGCTTCCGGGCACGTACGTCTCCGCCGGCAGGGAGGCGAAGCCGGTCAGGGTGGCGCGGCCGAACGCGCCGCGGCCGTCGTGCCGGTCGAGGCCGGGGTCGGCGAAGGCCGGGGCGGAGAGGCTCAGCGCCAGCACGAGCGCGCCCAGCCCGATCATGGTTCTCTTCATGGCGGCCACGTTAGGCATGCCCGATGACGCGGCGCACAACACCGGATGTCCGCCGAGTGCCCGTGTCGTGATCCCCGCTCACCGCGACGGGACCTGCCCGGTCTCGCCGGCCGTCATCTTCCGCACCCGCGGGCCACGGGGAAGGCCCAGATCTCCCTTCCCCATAGGGTGACCAGCGAATTTGCCAAGGAGCCCATGTACGTTCCGCGACCCGTCGACTACTATCGGTAATCAAGTGCACGCTATGAGTTGTGGGGCGGTGCGTTGACAGAACGGCGATCCGTGATGTGGGGGGCACTTCGCACGTTCGTGACCGTGGCCGCCTCCATCCTGCTCGCCGTCGGCGTCATCCCGCACGACGACCACCACGTCTCCTCGCCGGTCGTCCAGGCCGAACCGGCCGTCGGCACGCCGGCGCACCCCTCTCCCGCGCACACCCCCGGCGACGCCGACCACGACGAGTGTCCCAAGCCCCTGCACCAGCCCTTCGCGGCCGGGTGGATCAAGCACCCGCCTCCGGCGTCGCGCCATGGCGCCGGCTCCGCGCGCAGGCCGAGGGCCGTCGGGGAGGCGGACCTCCTGGCACGGACGTCCCGACCGGACGTCTCCGCCCTGCGATCGACGCGGCCCACCGGCCCGCTGCTGCCCGTCTTCCGCTGCTGATCAGAAGGTTCTCCCGCGCGCATCCGGGTTCCGCCCGGCGGCGCGGGCACCCGTGCGTACGCGGTGTGCCCTCCTGCGGGAACCGGGGCGCGACCTGCCGTTCATGACCGTCGCCGGGCGTCCGGCGGGGGTGGCCGCCGCGCGCCCGGCCGGTCCTCCATGCCCATCGTCAGCACCAAGGAGTCCATGTCCATGCAGTCGTTGATCGATCATGCCCGAACGTTCCACCAGAGGCTCAGCGGTGACCGGAGGCATCTCGACCCCCTCCCCGACGGGGTCGCGCCCCAGGCCATGTTCATCACCTGCTCCGACGCGCAGGTCATCCCGTCCCTGATCACGGGGGCGCGGCCCGGTGAGCTGTTCGAGTTGCGCACCGCCGGCAACGTCATCCCGCCCTACCGCCTCGGGCGGCTGACCGCCGAGGCCGCGACCATCGAGTACGCCGTGTCCGTCCTCGGCGTGCAGGACCTCGTCGTCTGCGGCCACAGCCGCTGCGGCGCCGTCCAGGGCCGGGTCCGCTCCTGGACGCTGCGCTCGGCTCCGACCACGCGGTGGTGGCTGCTGCAGACGCACCGGTGGCGGGACGTGCCGCCGGACGACGAGGAGGAGGCGGCGCGGTCGCACCTGGTCGCGCAGCTCGACAAGCTCCGCCGCTATCCCCGCGTGGCCCGGGGCCTCAGCTCCGGCCGGCTGCGCCTGCACGGGTGGTTCTACGAGGTCGACACCGGCGTGGTGCTGAACTACCGCCGCGACGCCCGCGGGTTCACGCCGCTGTGACCGCTCCCCCGTCGCCGGTGACCGGCTGACCGTCCTTCCCCTCGGCTGTGCCGTCCCCCACCCGTCCGGCCGGCACAGCCGCCCCTCGACAGCCGTGACGCCCGTTCCCTACACTTTTACATATGAAGGATCGTTCAAACGTTGTGGTGATGGAGCCGGACGCCTGCTCGGTGCCGGTCGTCGACGCCGACCGGGTCGCGGCGGTCCGCCGGGCGCTGCCCTCCGACGACACGGTCCAGGATCTCGCCCAGATCTTCGGCCTGCTCGCCGACCCCGGCAGGCTGCGGATGATGGCCGCCCTGCTCGAGGGCGGTGAGATGTGCGTGTGCGACCTCGCCGCCGCCACCGGGCAGAGCATGTCGGGCGCCTCCCACGCCCTGCGGCTGCTGCGCATGCGCAGGGTCGTCAAGGTGCGGCGTTCGGGACGCATGGCCTACTACCAGCTCGCCGACTCCCACGTGCGGATGCTGCTCGACCTGGCCATCACCCACGCCAGGCACACCGAGGGGGAACCGAACGATGGGTGAGCCGAGCCGCGCCACGGGGCACGGGGACGAGATGGGACACGCAGCCGGCAAGCCCGCCGCACCCGGGAAAGGGCACGACAAGGGCCATGGGCGCGGGCACGGCCACGGCCACGGGCATGCCCTCGCACCCGAGGCCGATCGCCGCCAGCTGACCGGCGCGCTCGCGCTGATCGTCGGTTTCATGGCGGTCGAGGTGGTCGTCGGCATCCTGGCGCGCTCCCTCGCGCTGATCACGGACGCCGGCCACATGCTCACCGACGCCATCGCCCTCGTCTTCGCCCTCGTCGCGATGCGCATCGCCCAGCGTCCACCACGGGGCGGCTTCACCTACGGCCTCAAGCGGGCCGAGATCGTGTCCGCCCAGATCAACGGCATCACCCTGCTGCTGCTGAGCGCCTACTTCGTGTACGAAGGGGTCTGGCGCCTGTTCAGGCCGCCCAGCGTCGAGGGGGCGTACGTCGTCGCCACCGGCGTGGCGGGAATCGTGGTCAACCTCGCGGCGACATGGCTGCTGAGCAGGGCGAACAGATCGAGCCTGAACGTCGAGGGAGCCTTCCAGCACATCCTCAGCGACCTCTACGCCTTCATCGCCACCACCGTCGCGGGCCTGGTGATCTGGCTGACCGGCTGGAACCGCGCCGACGCGATCGCCGCGCTGGTCGTCGCCGCGCTGATGCTCAAGGCCGGCTGGGGCCTGGTACGAGACTCGGGCAGGGTCTTCATGGAGGCCGCCCCCGCCGGGATGAACCCCGCGGAGATCGGCAGGAGGGCCGCGGCGCTGGACCACGTCGTCGAGGTGCACGACCTGCACATCTGGGAGGTCACCTCCGGCTACGCCGCGCTGTCCGCCCACATCCTGGTGGATCCGGGGACCGACTGCCACGCCGTCCGGCTCGCCACCGAGCGCCTGCTGCACGACGAGTACGGCATCGACCACACCACCTTGCAGGTCGACCACGCGACCCCTCAGTTGCTCAGCATCGGCGGCACCGGCGACGACCGGCACTGCGCGGACCCGCACGGTCCGGCGCACCGCGGCGACACGGCCACGCCGGAGTCTTGAGAGTCTCCTGAGTTTTCGATCAATACCGTGGATATTCGCCGCCGATTCCCGCCAAACTAGGGCCGCTCATACCCGGATCTCATCGCGAGGGAAGGCGGACCATGACCGGCGAACGTCAAGGACTGGACGCGGAAGAGCGGGCCTTCTACCTCACGCACAGCGTTTACAGCGATCCGGGGGATCTCAGCCGCCTGGAGGGGATTCCGACCGACCCGGCCGAGCTCGCCGTGATGGTGCGCAACCTCCTCATCCACCGGGAGGAGACGCCCGTCTTCGGCTTCACGCTGCCGGAGAACCGCAGGAACGAGGCGGAGACGCGTTACGTCTCCGCCATCCTGCGGATCATCGCCGAGCGCGACGCCGCGCCCCTCACCGTGGCCCGGCCGCCCGCGAGGAGGTTCGCCGGGACCTGCCGCGACTTCGCCCTCGTGCTGTGCTCCCTGCTGCGCACCACCGGCACGCCCGCCCGCATCCGCTGCGGCTTCGCGTCGTACTTCCTGCCGGGGCGCAACGAGGACCACTGGGTGACCGAGTACTGGAACCCAGAACGCGGCTGGACGCTGGTCGACGCGCAGCTGCCCGCGCCCGAGATGATGGCCGCGCTCGCGATCCCCTTCGACCCGATGGACGTGCCGCGTGACCGGTTCCTGGTGGCGGGGGACGCCTGGCGGGCGTGCCGCGCCGGCGAGGCCGACGCCGCGACGTTCGGCATTTCGCTCTTCGACCTGCACGGCATGGACTTCGTGCAGAGCAACGTCGTCCGCGACCTCGCCGCGTTGAACAAGGTGGAGGTGCTGCCCTGGGACGGCTGGGACCTCGCCGAGAAGGTCCACCGGGACCTCAGCGGCCACGAGACCAGGCTGCTGGACCAGGTGGCCGACGCCGAGATCGCCGGCGGGCCCTTCGGCCGCCTGCGCACGCTGTTCATGTCGAACCCCGGCCTGCGCACCCCGCCGGCCGTACGGTCGCACAGCACCTACGCGGGCACGCGCGCCGCCGGCCTCCCCACCTCCTGACCGAACCGCCCGGCGGGGGCCGGATCCGTCACGCGGCGGTGTGTCCGAGCAGGGCGCGCAGGATGTCCGCCGCATGGGTCCACAGCAGGGCGCCTCCGGTGTCCGGGACGACGTGGCGCGTGGCCGTGGGGATGCGGCGGGACAGGAAGTCGCCGAGGTCGGGCGAGTGCACCGGACTGCTGTCGAGCATGCCGTACCAGAGGTCGACCGGCACCGAGATGTGGGCCGGGTCGAACGGCCAGCGGCTCAGCGCGATCGCCGTGTCGCGGGCGTACCCCTCGTGCCCCTGGGAGAACCCCTCCTCCAGCGCGCGGCGGAAGGCGGGGGCGAACTCCGGGTCGGCGTAGATCTGCCGGTCGGCGCGGGAGCTGATGGCCTTGACCGTGGCCGTCATCACCTCGGGGTCCGCGAACGACCGCATCGACGCCTCCGCGCTCTCGCGGTCGGCCGCCACGCCGTCGACCAGGAACCGCACCTCGTGCGGCAGGTCGCCCGCGAACTCGGGGTGCGCGAGCTCGTCCCCGCCCGAGACGATCGACGCCGCGGTCACGATGCCCGCCGCCGCGCACGCGAGCGCGAACGGCGCCCCGGCGGAGAACCCGACGACCGCGAGCCCCTCCAGCCCCCGCAGCTTGGTCAACTGCTCCACGTCACGCGGCCAGTCCTCGAGCGTTCGGGAGGGCAGCGGGTCGGAGGCGCCCAGCCCCGGCCGGTCGGCCGACACCAGCCGCACACCCAGCTCGTCGACGACGTCTCCCCCGAAACCGAGCCACCTGCTCGTGGCGGCCCCCGGGCACAGCAGCACCGGGACGCCGTCCTCCGGCCCCCACTCGGCCCAGCCGAGCTTCCGCCCGTCGGCCAACGCCGACTCCCCCAGCCGGACGGGCGGGACAATACCTAAACTCATGATCTAATCATCCTCTTTTTCCCCCTCGCCGTGCACGTGCATATTTTCGGACCAAGATCTGGTCTCTGATCCGCCGGTACGGCGCAGGTGTTCGATGAACCTCGCCGTCGCCGCGGTGGGGGGCGGCGTGGCGTACCAGGCGAGCCCGATCGGACGGTGCCGCTGCGGATCGAGCGGCCGGTAGACGGGGTCGTCGTGCTCGAGCACGGCCGGGCGCGGCAGGATGCCGACGCCGAGCCCGGCGCCGATGAGGCCCCGCACCGTCGCGATCTCCTCGCTTTCGAAGGCGATCAGGGGCTCGAAGCCGGCCTCCGCGCAGAGCCGGTCGATGACGCGGCGCAGGTCGGTGGTCTGGGCGAACGCGATGAACGGCTCGCCCCGCACGTCGCGCAGTTCCAGGCCGGGTTCGGCGGCGAGCGGGTGGTCGGCGGGCAGGGCGAGGCACAACTGCTGTTCGCGCAGGCGGTGCCAGCGGACGTCGGCGCCGTCTTTGGGCGGGGTGACCAGGGCGACGTCGATGTCGTCGTCGCGCAGCCAGGCGAACAACTCACGCCCGAAACCCTGGTGCAGCTCGAACCGGATCCCGGCCGTGACGGCGCGGTAGTCGCGCAGGATCTCCGGGACGAGCCAGCGTCCGACCGAGTGGAGGAACCCGAGCCGGATGAGGCCGGTGTCGGGGTCGGCGAGGGCGTCGATGCGGCGGCGCGCGACGTCGAGGTCGGCGACGGCCCGGCGGGCGTGCTCGCGGAACAGCGCGCCGAAGCGGTTGACGGCCAGGCGCCGCCCGTGGCGGTGGAACAGCTCCACGCCGAGGTCGGCCTCCAGCCGCGCCAGTGACCTCGACAGCGTGGACTGGTTGACCCTCTCCATGGCGGCGGTGTCCCGCATGTTCTCGGTGTCGCACAGCGACAGGAACCACCGCAGCGTCTGCACGTCCATGCAGGCATGATGCGCGAGCGACATCAGCAGTGTCAAAGGATGCATTTTGAGCATCAGGACAAAGGGAGCAGCATCGGATGCGTGACCTCGACGCTCCCCGATCACGCCGCCCCGCCCTCTCGTCCCTTTCCTTCCCCGGCCCCGGGCCGTGCGGAGCACGCCGGATACGGGCCGGGTGACCGCGCCTACCGGCGGATCATGTACGGGCTGATGCTCGGAGGGTTCGCCAACTTCCTGGCCCTGTACTACGTGCAGCCGCTGCTGCCCGGCCTGACCCGCGAGTTCCACGTGACGGCGGCGGAGTCGGCGGCGGTACTGTCGCTGTCCACGATCACCATGGCGGTGGCGCTGCTGTTCGTCGGCCCGGTCTCGGACGTGGCCGGGCGTCTGGTCATCATGCGGATCTCCCTCGCCGGCTCGGCCGTCCTCGGGATCGCCGCCGCGTTCGCGCCCACCTGGAGCAGCCTCCTCGCCATCAGGGCCGCCGAGGGGGTCGCGCTGGCCGGCCTGCCGGCGGTGGCGCTGGCGTACCTGCGGGAGGAGATCCACAGCAGCGCCCACCTGCGGGCCAACGCCGCCTACATCACCGGCACGGCCGCGGGCGGGGCGGCCGGTCGGCTGCTCCCCGGACCGCTGGACGCGCTGTGGGGCTGGCAGGGCGCGGCGCTGGGCGTCGGCGTCCTGACCGTGGTGTCCGCCGCCGGGCTGTGGCTCCTGGTCCCGCCGTCACGCCGCTTCGTACGGTCGAGCCCCCGGCCGTCCGACATCCTGCGCACCACCCGGCTGGCCCTACGGGACCCGGCGCTGGTCGCCCTGTGCCTGGTCGGCGCGGCCACCATGGGGGCGTTCGTCGGGCTCTACAACGCCATGGCCTTCCGGCTGGAGGCCGCCCCCTACCTGCTCGGCGGCGCGGCCGTGCTGGTCTTCCTCGCCTACCCGGTGGGGCTGTTCGCGCCCCACGCGGCCGGGCGGCTCGCGGGCCGGGTGGGCCGGGGCGGCGCGGCCCTGGCCGGCGTGGGGCTGCTGCTCGCGGGAGTGCTGCTCACCGTCCCGGCCCCGCTCGCGGTGGTCGTGGCCGGGCTCGCCGTGCTGACGTTCGCCTTCCTCGGCACGCATTCGCTGGCCAGCGGCTGGGTCGCGGGCCGGGCCCACCGGGCCGGGGCGGGCGTCGGGCAGGCCTCGGGGCTGTACCTGCTGGCCTACTACCTCGGCAGCTCCGCGTTCGGCGCGCTCGCCACCCGCCAGTGGCAGTCGGGCGGATGGCTCGCCGTCACGGCCGTCTCGGCGGCCCTCGCCGCCGTCGCCGGACTCCTCGTGCTGGTCGCCCGCCGCTTCGACCCCGCCGGCGCGGCCGGGTAGCGGTGGTCAGACGGGGGTTTCGGACAGCCGGTCGAGCCACGCGTGTTCGCCGTAAACCAGGCGGACGGCGTGCGCGAGCCAGCGGCGCCGGCCGCCGTCCAGCAGGGGCAGCGTCTCGGTGAAGTCCTGCTCGTCCTTCCCCCTCGGGCGTTTGGCCTTGTAGAACAGCTGGACCTCGGGCGCGAGGTACGGCACGCCGTCCGCGGTGACCAGGCCGAGACGGTCGATCGGGCGCCGCACCCGGGCGTCGCGCCGCGAGACCCACTCCTCGCCGTCCGACTCGTCCAGCATGATCTGGACGCGCCAGGGCTCCTCCGGCCCCGGACGGCACCAGATGTCGTGGACGGTCACCGGCAGGATCTCGTCCAGGACCCACGGGCGGAGCACTCCCGGCGGGTCGGCCGCCCACCACTCCCAGCCCGCCAG
Source organism: Sphaerisporangium fuscum (assembly GCF_018531465.1). Taxonomy (GTDB): domain Bacteria; phylum Actinomycetota; class Actinomycetes; order Streptosporangiales; family Streptosporangiaceae; genus Sphaerisporangium; species Sphaerisporangium fuscum. Next base: position 208,024 of record NZ_JAHDTF010000015.1, on the reverse strand, counting down.
AGCCCGCTGCGCGGCGAGCTGGTCACGCCGCAACAGCAGCACGTCGATGTCGGCGTGCTCACGGAACCGGCGGCCCACCGCAAGCTCGATGGCGTAGCCTCCGGCGATCCACCACGGATCCCGGGGGACGGAGAAGAACGCCGCCACCTCGGAGGGCGGCGCGTGCTCCCATGCGCCCCACGGTGTATCCCTGCGCGCCATGTCGCCATCTTTCCGCCTGGGACTCGGGCCCGTGGGGATCTTCCAGAAACAGCCGGCGTCCTGGGGATCACGGCTTAGTCACGGAGCGCCGGGGACGTCGCCGCCGCCCTCGATGTCACCCTCGACCTTGAGGTAGGCCTCCTGGAGATCGCGCAGGATCGCCGGGTCCGGGTGCTGCCACATCCCCCGGTCGGCCGCCTCGAGCAGGCGCTCGGCGATCCCGTGCAGCGCCCACGGGTTCGACTCCGCCAGGAAACGCTGGTTCTCGGGGTCCAGGACGTACGCCGCGGCCAGCCGGTCGTACATCCAGTCGGCCACCACGCCGGTGGTCGCGTCGTACCCGAACAGGTAGTCGACGGTGGCGGCGAGCTCGAAGGCGCCCTTGTATCCGTGGCGGCGCATCGCCGCCAGCCAGCGCGGGTTGACGACCCGGGCGCGGAAGATCCGCGCCGCCTCCTCCGAGAGGGTGCGGGTGCGCACGGCGTCCGGGCGGGTGCCGTCCCCGATGTACGCGGCCGGCGCCCTGCCGGTGAGGGCGCGCACCGTGGCGATCATGCCGCCGTGGTACTGGAAGTAGTCGTCGGAGTCGGCGATGTCGTGCTCGCGGGTGTCGATGTTCTTCGCCGCGACGGCGATGCGCCGGTAGGCGGCCTCCATGTCGGCGCGGGCCGGCCTGCCGTCCATGTCCCTTCCATAGGCGAAACCGCCCCACACGGCGTACACCTCGGCCAGGTCGGCGTCGTCGCGCCAGTTGCGGCTGTCGATGAGCGGCAGCAGCCCCGCCCCGTAGGCGCCCGGACGGGACCCGAAGACGCGCATGGTGGCCCGCCGCTCGTCCCCGTGGGCCGCGCGGTCGGCCGCCACGTGCGCCCGTACGTAGTTGAGCTCCTCCGGCTCGGCGAGGCCCGCGGCCAGCCGTACCGCGTCGTCCAGCATGACCACCACGTGCGGGAACGCGTCGCGGAAGAAGCCGCTGATGCGCACGGTGACATCGACGCGCGGGCGTCCGAGCTCCTCGAGGGGGATCGGCTCCAGCCCGGTGACGCGGCGCGACGCCTCGTCCCAGACCGGCCGGACACCGAGGAGGGCGAGCACCTCGGCCACGTCGTCCCCGGCGGTGCGCATGGCGCTGGTGCCCCAGATCGACAGGCCCACCGAACGAGGCCAGTCCCCCGTGTCGGCGCGGTAGCGGGCGAGCAGGGAATCGGCCATCGCCTGACCGGTCTCCCAGGCCAGCCGGCTCGGGACGGCCTTGGGGTCCACCGAGTAGAAGTTCCTGCCCGTGGGCAGCACGTTGACCAGCCCGCGCAGCGGTGACCCGCTGGGGCCCGCCGGCACGTACCCTCCGTCGAGCGCGTGCAGCACCGCCTCGATCTCCCCGGCGGTCCCGGCGAGCCTCGGCACGATCTCCGTCGCCGCGAAGCGCAGGATCTCCCCGACCGGCCCCGGCACCTCTTCGAGTACGGCCCGGCAGACCTCGGGCACCGCGCCCGGGTCCCAGTCACGGGCCTCCATGCCCTCGACGAGGGCCCGCGCCACCGTCTCGGCGTCGTCGACGCCCGCCCGCCCGGCCGTGCCGTCCTCGGCCAGCCCGAGCGCCTCGCGAAGGCCCGGCAGCGCCTCGGCGCCCGCCCATATCTGGCGGGCGCGCAGCATCGCCAGCACCAGGTTCACCCGGGCGGCCCCGGTCGGCGCCTCGCCGAGCACGTGCAGCCCGTCGCGGATCTGCACGTCCTTCACCTCGCACAGCCAGCCGTCGAGGTGCAGCAGGAAGTCGTCGAACTCGGCGTCGTGCGGCCGGTCCTCGACCCCGAGGTCGTGGTCGAGCCGGGCCGCCTGGATCAGCGTCCAGATCTGGGCGCGGATCGCGGGCAGCTTGGCCGGGTCCATCGCGGCGATGGAGGCGTGCTCGTCGAGGAGCTGCTCCAGGCGGGCCATGTCGCCGTAGGTGTCGGCGCGCGCCATGGGCGGCACCAGATGGTCGACCAGGGTGGCGTGGGCGCGCCGCTTGGCCTGCGTGCCCTCCCCCGGGTCGTTGACGAGGAAGGGGTAGATCAGCGGCAGGTCACCGAGCGCCGCGTCCGGACCGCAGGAGGCGGACATCCCGGCGGACTTGCCGGGCAGCCACTCCAGGTTGCCGTGCTTGCCGACGTGGACGACGGCGTGCGCGCCGAAGCCGTCGGCCAGCCAGCGGTAGGCGGCCAGGTAGTGGTGGCTCGGCGGGAGGTCGGGATCGTGGTAGATCGCGATCGGGTTCTCCCCGAACCCTCGCGGCGGCTGCACCATCACGACCACGTTCCCGGCCCGCAGCGCGGCCAGGACGATCTCCCCGTCCGGGTCGCCGGACCGGTCGACGAACAGCTCGCCGGGCGGCGGCCCCCAGTGCCGTTCCATCTCCCCCCGGAGGTCCTGCGGAAGCGTGGCGTACCAGGCGCGATAGCTTCGGGCCGGTACGCGCACCGGGTTGCCGGCGAGCTGCTCCTCGGTGAGCCAGTCCTGGTCCTGGCCGCCCGCCGCGATGAGGGCGTGGATGAGCGCGTCGCCGTCCTGCTCGGCCACGCCGGGGATCTCTCCGTCCGGCCCGATGTCGTACCCCCGCCCGCGCAGCGCGGCGAGCAGGCGTACGACGCTGGCGGGCGTGTCGAGGCCCACGGCGTTGCCCACGCGCGCGTGCTTGGTGGGGTAGGCCGAGAGCATGATCACGATCCGCCGGTCCGCGGGGGGTACGTGGCGGAGGGCGGCATGGCGGACGGCGATGCCCGCGACCCGCGCGGCGCGTTCACGGTCGGCGGCGTAGACGGTGAGCCCGTCCTCGTCGACCTCCTTGAACGAGAACGGGACCGTGATGATGCGCCCGTCGAACTCCGGGATCGCGACCTGCGAGGCGGCGTCGAGCGGCGAGAGCCCGTCGTCGCTCGCCGCCCAGGTCTCCCGGTCGCCCGTCAGGCAGAGGCCCTGCAGGATCGGCACGTCGAGCCGGGCGAGCGCGCCCACGTCCCACGCCTCGTCGTCACCGCCGGCCGAGGCGGTCGCCGGGCGGGTGCCGCCGGCCGCGAGGACGGTGACGACGAGCGCGTCCACACGTCCGAGCAGGTCGAGCAGCCCGGGCTCCGCGGTGCGCAACGATGCGCAGTAGACGGGCAGCGGCTCCCCGCCGGCGTCCTCGATCGCATCACACAACGCCTCGACGAAGCCGGTGTTACCCGCGACGTGGTGCGCCCGGTAGTACAGGACCCCCACGACCGGCCTGGTCCCGCCTCCCGGCGCCGCCGCCGCTCTTTCGCGGTCGAGGACGCCCCAGGTGGGCGTGGGGACCGGAGGGGCGAAGCCGTGGCCGGTCAGCAGGACGGTGTCGGACAGGAACCGGTGCAGTTCCGCCAGGTTCGCCGGTCCACCCTGCGCGAGGTAGGCGTGCGCCTCGGCGCAGACGCCGCCGGGCACCGTGGACAGCTCCATGAGCTCGGCATCGGGCGCCTGCTCGCCACCGAGCACGACGACGGGGCGGGGTCCGGACAGCAGGGCGTCCAGCCCCTCCTCCCACACCCGCCGCCCGCCCAGCAGGCGCACCACGACGAGCTCGACGCCGTCGAGCAGCGGGGGAAGGTCCTCGGCGGTGAGCCTGGCCGGGTTGCCCAGCCGGTACGGGGCGCCGCTCGCGCGGGCGCTCAGAAGGTCGGTGTCGGAGGTCGACAGGAGCAGCATCGAGTGACCGCGCACGGCACATCCTCACTCGGGGTCCGCGCCCCGGGTAGTGGTCCACACGACGGCCAGGAGTCTCCTGGCTCCCGGATCGACGCTCACCCCGGCCTTCCCGCCCGTTGCCGGGCCGTGGCCTTTCGGTGGGGTCTGCTCCCCGGTGACAGTGGCGGGACCGCGCCGGATTCACACCGGCTTCCTCCTTGTGCCGTCGCCCTCTATCAGATCACGGAGTCGGGCTTATTGCGATAAGTCGGGTTAACATCCTCGACGTGGCCGCTGCGGAGTTCCCCACCCCTTCCCGCCGTACGGAACCCTCGGAACGTCCCCACCCCACCGAACCCCCCAGACGTTCCCCCTCCACCGAACCCTCCGAACGTCCCTGCTCCACCGAACCCTCTGGACGTTCCCCCTCCACCGAACCCTCCGGGCGTCCCTGCTCCACCGAACCCCCCGGACGTCCCCACCCCGCCGAACCATCCGGGCGTTCCCGGCCCGATGCCTGTCCGGGGGCGCTGCGGACCCACCCCGCCGCGGACGGTGCGGTGGCGCGCGTCCGATTGCCGGGAGGGCTCCTCAGCGCTCGCGGGCTGCGCGAACTCGCCGACGCGGCCGCCACCCTCGGGTCGGGCGTGATCGAGCTGACCTCGCGCGCGAACGTGCAGGTGCGAGGCCTCGACGACCCGGCGCAGGCCGGGTTCGCCGCTCGGATGGCGGCCGCCGGCCTGCTCCCGTCGGCCACCCACGAACGCGTCCGCAACATCCTGGCGTCCCCGATGTCCGGGCTCGACGGGCACGGCCTGCTCGACGTCATGCCGCTCGTCCGCGAACTGGACGAGGCCCTCCGCGCCTGCCCGGCCCTGGCCGGCCTTTCCGGCCGCTTCCTGTTCGCCCTCGACGACGGCAGAGGCGACATGCTGCGCCTCGCGCCGGACGTCACCTTCCTCCCGCTTCGTGCCGCCCGCTCGACGCCACCGCACAGGGACACCCACGAGGCCGCGCTGCTGCTCGCGGGCACCGACACCGGGCTACGCCTCAGCCTGCCGGACGCCGTACCGGCCATGGTGACCGTGGCCGAACTGTTCCTCGTCGAACGCGCCACCCAAGGTTCCACCGCATGGCGCCTTGCCGAACTGAACGACGGCCCAACCCGCATCACCCACCGCCTGACCTCCCTCGTCCATCCCAAGACCGACGAACCGTCACCCCAAGAAACGGACCAACCCCCCACCCTTCCGGCCTTCGCCGCGCCCCCCGCCATCCCGGCCCTGGCCCCGACCTCGACCCTCTACACCCCCACCTCGTCCCCGGCCCTCCCGGCCCTGGCCCCGACCTCGGCCCTCCCCACCCCCACCTCGCCCCCGGCCCTCCCGCCCCTGGCCCCGACCTCGGCCCTCCCCACCCCCACCTCGTCCCTGGCCATCCCCACCCCCACCTCGCCCTCTGCCCTCCCACCCCTCGCCGCGCCCCCGGCCCTTCCACCCCTCGGCGCGTTTCCCTCTCTCCCGGGGCTTGGTGCGTTCTCTTGTCGGCGCCGGGGCGGCGAGGAGTGGTACGGCGAAGACGGCGCCGCCGTACGGCGGGCCGGTCGGCCGTCGTCAGAGGAGAAGACACCGGTTGGGTGGCCCCCCGAGAAGTACGCCATCGTCGTCATGGCGCCCCTCGGCCGGTTGACGGCCGGCCAGGCGCAGGCTCTGGCCGCCGCCGCGGAGGCGGGAGACGGCGAGATCCGGTTGACCCCTTCGCGCACACTCATCGTCCCCGGGATCGACGGTGACGCCGTCACGCCGTGGCTGACCAGGTTGGGAGCCGCTGGCCTGGTCGGCGACCCGGAATCCGAGTGGAACGGGGTCACCGCGTGCACGGGACGCCCCGGCTGCGCCAAGTCCCTGTCGGACGTCCGAGCCGACGCGGCGTCCGCCACAGCGCGCATGGAAGCCGCTCGCCCCGCCGTCCGGGACGCGGAGCCCCGCGGACGGCTCCCCGTGCACTGGGCCGGATGTGAACGCCGATGCGGACGCCCCGGCGGCACCGTGGTGACGGTCATCGCCACCGGGAACGGCGGCTACCGCATCGACCTGGACGGCTGGACGGGGCGATTCCCGGCGGCCCCCGGGCACGGCCTTCATCACGGCGACATGGAGGCAACGGCCGCCCTGGTCGCCGAGGCGAGGAGAGCCGCCACGACATGACGGTGGTCGTCACGACCGGATGGCCTCCGAGTGACTAGGGCTCGGCGTTCTCCAGTGTGGTGAGCGTCGCGTGCAGCCAGTTCAGCTCGGCCGCGCTGGTGGCCCTGGCGATGATCAGCAGGCCCTGACGGAACGGGTCGGGAACCTCCTCGGCACGGACCGGGCGGCCGTCCTCGTAGAAGAAGCTGCTCGGCTCTTCCAGAAACGCCAGGCGTCGCCTCAGCACGTGAGCCTGCGCCTGCGCGTCCTCGAGGTGACGCAGGAAGGAGAGCAGGACGAACCAGCGGTTCTCATCGCTGATGTCGAGGTCCTCCGGCTCACGCAGCCGGCGCAGTAGTTCCCGTTCACCCGCCGGGGTCAGGTGGAGCATGTGCCGGGGGGCGGCGGCGGCGCCCGCCTGGGTCTCGCGGGTCAGCCAGCCTCTCGTCTCCATGCGCTTGATGGCCGGGTACAGGGTGCCGTCGGCGATCGGCCGCACGTGCCCGGTGAGCGCGGCGACACGTTTGCGCAGGTCGTACCCGTGCAGGGGTCGTTCGCGAAGGAAACCGAGGATGGCGAGCTCAAGCATGACGCCGATCGTACCCCCTTGCCGTGATACCTCGATATCGATGTATATTCCTCTCGATAGTCCAGCCGGAAGGAGACATTCGATGCACGACGCCCAGGTCCACCCGGACGGAGCCCGGATGCGGTGGATCGAGCTGCCCGGGGCCGAGCCGCCCCGCGTCTACGTCCACGGCCTGGGCGCGATGTCGGCTCCGTACTTCGCCGGGGTGGCGACCCATCCGCTGCTCGCGGGCCGCCGGTCGCTCCTGGTCGACCTGCTGGGTTTCGGCCTGAGCGATCGGCCCGCCGACTTCGGTTACACCTTGGAGGAGCACGCCGACGCCCTGGCCGAGGCCATGAGATCGGCCGGAGCCGTCGGCGCCGAGGTGATCGCCCACAGCATGGGAGGCGCGGTCGCCATCGTCATGGCCGCGCGGCACCCCGGCCTGGTGTCCGCGCTCGTCCTGGTGGACCCGAACCTCGACCCCGTCTCCCCGGACCGCGGCACCCCGGGCAGCAGCGGCATCATGACCTACACCGAGGAGGAGTTCCTCCGCTACGGCCGGCAGGAGGTACGGGACCGGGTGGGCCCGCTGTGGTGGTCCACCATGGGCCTGGCCGATCCCCTCGCCCTGTACCGCAGCGGCGTCAACCTGGCGCGGGGCACCTTGCCGACCATGCGTGAGCTGCTCCTGCGCCTGGAGATCCGCCGCGGCCTCCTCTACCCCGAGCAGGACGGGCCACCGACCGGCGCGGACGGGCTGCGCGCCGCCGGTGTGCCGCTGGTGCCCGTCGCCGACTGCGGGCACAACATCATGCTGGACAATCCCGAAGAGTTCGCCCGCGCCACGTCCCGGCTGCTCGACCACGCCGCCCGCCCCTAGAGAAGGGCGTCGCGCCCGTTCACGGCGTACCGCAGGTGGTCGTCGGCCGAAGGCAGGGAATGCGGCGGCCGTGGCCGCCGCACCCCCGGTAGCGGTGCCCTGGTTCAGCTCGCGGCGCAGGAGACCGTCGGCCAGGTCGTGTTGCCGTTGGTCTGGATGGTCACACCGAAGGTGTTGCCGCTGCCGTTCGGCTTGGCCACCATCACCTGGGCGCTGGGCCAGGTGGCGTTGGTGTTCCAGGTCGCGATGATCTTCTCGGGGGACGGGACGTTCATGGTGACGGTCCAGTTGCCGGAGCCGCTGACCGAGACGTTGAGGTTGTACCGGTCGCTCCACTGCTGGCCGGCGGACAGGGTCGCGGTGCAACCGCCGCCGCCTCCTCCGCCGCCGCCCCCACCGGAGGAGGACCCGTCCAGCGTTATGTTGGAGTTTCCGCTGCTCTGATATCCCTCGGTGGCCAGGATCATGTAATCGTGGCTGCCCAAATTCATTCCGTAACGGGCCCAGGCGTCGAAATGGTTGCCCGTGGTTATGGTCCCGCCCGTTCTCTTGGACTGCCGGACACTCCAGTACTGGTTGAACGTTCTGGTGCCTTCGATGGAGGGGGCGTTGTATCGCGTCGTCTCGTAGATGTCGTACGTACCGCCGTCGCTGGTGACCGTGCCCTTGTACGTTCCCGTGGGCCGGTAGTTGCCCCAGTTGTCGACGATGTAGTACTCCACGAGCGGATTTCTCGTCCATCCGTAGAGGCTCAGATAGGCGTTGCCGGACGGGTTGAAGCTGCCCGAGTAGCTCACCGCCCTGCGCCCGCCGGTGCTCCAGCCCTTACCGGCGACGAAATTCCCGGTGTTACGCCAGGAGGTGCCGTAATTGCCGCCGGACCCCAGGTTCATGGAGACCGACCCGGGACTGTCGGTCCAGAACGAATAGAAGTAGCCGTTGTTGGTGCCGATCTGGTTCGAGGACACGGTCGTGTCGGCGCCGGCGGTGCCGGGCAGGAGCGTCGCGGTCAGGACCAGCGCCACGGCACAGGCGCCGGTGAAGAGCGCCCTGACGCGGCCACGGCCCTTCGGGCGGGCGGGGGCGTCGTTCATGTGCTCGCTTCCTTCCTCGTGAAGGTGCGGTCGGCGATCGGGGAGCCGGGTCGTGGCAGACGTCCCGATCGACAGCGGCTCGAGGGGCGCCGCTCACGAAATTATCGATTCTGTGGCGAAAGTATCGGAATCACGCACGGCGACTGTCAACGCTCCCCCAACGCCACAGGGACGACTCCCCGACCGACCTCCCGCATATGGCCTGGCCACCATCGATGCGCTCCGAAATCGGGAGGCGAAAGCCTTCTGCGGACGACCGGATCCTGACTGAAACTTTCAGGGGTCGCTGAAAGGCCGAGCGGCGGGCGGGGTCAGATGCTGTGGACGACTTCGCCGTTGAAGATGGTCAGGGCGACGGGAGTGTCGGGGAGTTCGTGCGGATCGAGGGTCGTGAGGGTGCCGTCCAGTACGGTGACGTCGGCGACCTTGCCCGGCTCCAGGGAGCCCTTCCACCCCTCCGCGAAGTCCTGCCAGGCGGCGTTGACGGTGTAGGCGCGGATCGCGTCCTCCAGGCCGATCCGTTCCTCGGGCCCGTACACCCGTCCGCTGATCTTGGACTCGCGCAGCAGCATGGCGGCCACGCCCTGGCGCCAGTTCGGGTAGGTGACGGGCGCGTCGGAACTGCTGGTGACCTTTACGCCGGCACGGAGGGCCGTGCGCATGGGCCACTGGTAGGCGGCCCGCCCGGGGCCGAGCATGCGTTCCACGAGTTCGGCGGTGGTCCACTTGATGGCCGGGTTCATGTTGGCCCCGAATCCGTGCGCGGCCAGCTCGGCCAGGGTCTCCGGGCGGGCGAAGTCGGCGTGGATGAGGTAGTGCCGAGGGTCGTCGCGCGGATGCTTCCGCTGGGCGGCGACGAAGGCGCCCACCACCGCGTCGATGGCGCGGTCGCCGGTCACGTGCACGCCGATCTGGTGTCCGGCGGCGTGGGCCAGCCGCACCATCTCGGCCAGTTCCTCGCTGCGTTCGAGGTCTCCCCCGCCGTCCACGCACAGGCATCCCAGGCCGCCGCCGAGGTACTCCTGGTGCATCCACGCGGTCTTGTTCGGCGGGATGCCGTCGGCGAAGATCTTCACGCCGAGTACGCTGAGCAGCCGCGGGTCGAGCCCGGTGGGGGCGGCGAACTCCCGCAGCCCCTCCTCGATCCTCGCCGCCGATCCGGCCATGGCGGTGAACAGCAGCAGGACGCTCACCCTGGCCTTCAGCTCGCCCCGCCGGGCGAAGTCCGCGTACACGTCCAGCGGCTCCGCGCCCGCCGCGCCGCCGAACAGCTCACTGCCTCCCGGGCCGAGTCCGGGCTCGGTGTAGCTGGTGATCCCCTCCTTGTGCAGCATGCCGATCGCACTCGTTATGGCACGTTCGATCTGGCCACGGCCGTACGGCGGGAGGTGCCGGCTCAGCAGCGCCTGGGCGCCCTCGGCGAGCAGGCCGGAGGGTTCCCCGTCCGCGTCCCGGTGGACCACTCCCCCTTCGGGGACCGGGGTGTCGCCGGTGATCCCCGCGAGCCGGAGTGCCATGGTGTTCGCCCAGGTCATGTGGGCGGAGAAGTCCTGGAGGCACACCGGGTGGCCGGGGGCGACGGCGTCGAGGTCGTGCCGGCTCGGCATGCGGCCGCCCACGCATTCGGCGAGGTAGCCGAGGTCCCAGCCGTTTCCGCGGATCCACTCCCCCGGCGGGGTGCGGCCGGCGGCCTCCCGGACGGCCGCCGCGACGTCGGCGATCGAGGTGACGGCCGGGTGGCCCGCGTCGAGCGCGAGCGGCGGCCGGGTGATCCCGAAGGCGCAGGCGTGCAGGTGGGAGTCGTTGATGCCGGGCAGTGCGGTCCGGCCGTGAAGGTCGACCACCTCGGTGCGGGGCCCGATGAGCGCGCGGATGTCGGCGTTCGAGCCGACCGCCGTGATCGAACCGCCGGTCACGGCCATGGCCTGGGCCACCGTGAACGCGCCGTCGACGGTGATGACCTCACCGTCGACAAGGACCAGGTCCGCAGGTTGGGACATTGCAGCCCTCATTCCAGGAGATACTTGGCATGAAAACGTACGGATCCAAACGATCTACCGTCAATACCTATGTGTTCTGTGTCGGTTGGGAGGCGGCATCGAGGACCTCACGAGCGGGAGCGGGCCGCGGTCACGAAGGCGTCGAAGATGGACTGCTGGGCCGGGTCCTCATGGGCGCCGTCCTCGGGGTGCCACTGGACCGCGGCGAGCCAGGAGGTCAGCGCGGGCGCTTCGAGCGCCTCGATCGTCCCGTCGGCGGCCCGGGCGGTGACGGTCAGGCCGTCACCGAGCCGGGCCACCCGCTGGTGGTGGTAGCACGACACGCTCACCTTCCCCGCCCCGGTGACCCGCTCCAGGAGGGATCCGGGCAGCAGGGCGACCGGATGGACGACATGGCGGTGCTCCCGCTCCGGGCCTCCCATGTCCTGTTCCAGGGTGCCGCCGAACGCGATGTTGAGCACCTGCAGGCCGCGGCAGACGGCCAGCAGCGGGAGGCCGGCGGCCGTCGCCTGGCGGGCGGCCTCCAGGTCGAAGCCGTCCTGCTCGTCGTCCACGTCGTAGACGCTCTCGTGCGCGGCGGCCTCCCCGTACCGGTGCGGCGCGAGGTCACCGCCGCCGGGGAGCAGGACGGCGTCGAAGCGGGCCAGCCGCGCGGCCACCTCGTCGGGGTCGGCGACCCCGCCCGGCGCGTGCGGGTGGAGCGAGACCGGCTCCCCGCCCGCCCGCCACACGGCCTCGACCAGGGCGCGGGCGTTGACCTCGGCGGCGTAGCGCAGTGCCGAGGCCGAGGCCGAGAAGCGGGCGGGGACGGCGATCAGGGGGCGACGGCTCACAGCTGGATCCATGTGGTCTTGAGCTCGGTGTACTTCTCCAGCGCGTGGACGGACTTGTCGCGGCCGTTGCCGGACTGCTTCATCCCGCCGAACGGCACGCTCAGATCGCCCTCCTCGTAGCAGTTCACCCAGACCGTTCCGGCGCGCAGGGCACGGGAGATCCTGTGGGCGGTGGACAGGTCCGAGGTCCACAGCCCGGCGGCCAGGCCGTATTCGGTGGCGTTGGCGAGCGCGACCGCCTGGTCCAGGTCGTCGAAGGCGAGCACCGACAGCACCGGCCCGAAGATCTCCTCACGGGCCAGCCGCATCCGCGGCCCGACCCGGTCGAACACGGTGGGCTCCAGGTAGCTGCCGCCGGTGCCGCCCAGCGCGCGCGATCCGCCGGTACGCAGCCGGGCCCCTTCGCCGACTCCGGAACGGACGTGGTCGAGCACCCGGCCGAGATGGGCCTCGCCGGCGAGCGCGCCCATCTCGGTGGCGGGGTCGAGCGGGTCCCCGACCCGCAGCTCGCGCGCCCGCGCGACGACCGCCTCGGTCACGCGTTCGGCGATCGAGGAGTGGACGAGCAGGCGGGAGGGCGCGGTGCACATCTCGCCCTGGTTGAAGAAGATGCCCCAGGCGGCGGTGGCCGCGGCGCGGTCCAGGTCGGGGGCGTCGGGGAGGACGATGTTCGGCGACTTGCCGCCGAGCTCCAGCCAGACCCGTTTCAGGTTGGAGCCGGCGGAGTACCTCAGGAAGTGGCGGCCGACGGCCGTGGATCCGGTGAAGGCCAGGACGTCCACGTCCGGGTGCAGGCCGAGCGCCCGTCCGGCCGCGGGGCCGTCCCCGGTGACGACGTTGAGCGCGCCGGGCGGCAGCCCCGCCTCCGTCGCCAGCCGGGCCAGCGCGAGCGCCGACAGCGGCGACCGCTCCGAGGGCTTGAGCACGACCGTGCAGCCGGCCGCCAGGGCGGGAGCGACCTTCCAGGAGGCGATGGTGAGCGGGAAGTTCCACGGCACGACCGCGCCGACCACGCCGGCGGGCTCGCGGGTGACCAGCGCCAGGGCGTCGGGCGCGGTGTGCGGCGACTCGTCGGCGAGCTTGTCGGCGAGCTGGCCGTACCAGCGGAAGGTGGAGACGGCGGCGCGCAGTTCGATCTCGTAGGCGTCCTTGATGGGTTTGCCCATCTCCAGACTGATGGTCAGCGCCAGCTCCGCGCGTCGTTCCTCGATGAGGTCGGCGAGCCGGAGCAGCGCGCGGCCGCGTTCGGCGGGCGCCAGGCGCGGCCAGGGGCCGTGGTCGAAGGCGCGGCGGGCGGCGGCGACGGCGAGATCCACCTCGGCCTGCCCGGCGTCGGCGACCTCGCGCAGGACCCGGCCGTCCCGCGGGGACACGACCTCGAACGTCGCGCCCCCGCCGGGTTCGTCGGCGCCGGCGATGTGGTGGTGGACGGGAAGGGCCAGCCGTCCGGCGCGGGCGACCCATCCGTCGTGTCCGATGTCGGGGATCAACGTGCCTCCATCACGGGTTCCGCCGGGGCGGGCGGATGCCCCGGAACTCCCAGTCGCCGCCCAGGGCCGTGGACAGGACCTCCTCCGACTCGGTGGGCTGCGCCCCGACGTCCGCGCGGATGGCCGTGGGGCCGGTCACGACGCGGTTGGCCAGCCGTCCGAGGCCCTCGACCTCGACCTCGACCAGGTCGCCCGGCCGGACGGGACGGGAGTTGGCGGGCGTGCCGGACAGCAGGACGTCCCCCGGGTGGAGGGTGATCGTGCGGGCGATGTCGGCGACGAGGTAGTGCATGTCCCACGTCATCTCGTCGGTGGAGCCGTCCTGCACCAGCGAGCCGTTGACGTACGTGCGCAGGTACTTGCCGTGGAAGTCCCAGCCGGTGACCAGGCCGGGGCCGAGCGGGCAGAGAGTGTCGGAGCCCTTGACGCGCAGCATGGATCCGGCGTCGGTGTCGCGGAAGTCGTGCAGCCCGAAGTCGTTGGCGACGGTGTACCCCGCGATGTACGCCCCCGCGTCGGCGGGTGAGACGTTGCGGCAGGTCCTGCCGATGACGATGGCCACCTCGCCCTCGTAGTTGAGCCACTTGCAGCCCTCCGGGCGCACGACGTCCCCTCGGTGGGCGTTGAGCGAGGAGGTGGGCTTGTGGAAGTACGTCGGGGTGGCCGGGAGCGCGATCTGGAACTCCTGGACCCGGCTGCGGTGGTTCAGGTGCACCGCGATGATCTTCGTGGGGACGGTCGGCGGCAGGTGGTGCGCGTCGCCGGCCGCGACGCGCCGGCCGTCGCCGGCGACGAGCTCGTCCCCCTCGCGGACGGTCTCGACGACGGCGCCGTCGAGCAGGATCCGACGGTACTCAGGCATGGACGCTCTCCTGGGGGGTGCGGGGGGCGGTCCAGCCGCCGGGCGGACGGTCGAACCAGAGATGGGCCTGGCCGGTGCCGACGGAGTTCTCGTACTCGCCGTACTGGCGAGCGGGAGCGGTGCACGCCTCCTCGCCCAGGGCGCCGGCCATCATCAGGTAGTGGGAGAAGCGGGCCTCGGGCTTGTACTTCCAGAACTCCGGCATGGTCGCGAGGACCCGGTCGTGGCGGCCCTGCCTGAACCAGGCGATGCGTTCCAGGTCGGCCGCCCTGGCCTGGGGGGTGAAGATGTGGCGCGGGTCGCTGGCCTCGTGGTCGCGCAGCTCCCGGAGGGGCCAGAAGGTGTGCGACAGCGCGCCCGAGGCGATGACCAGCACCTTGCGGCCGGGAGTGGCGGCGATGCCGTCGGCCAGGGCGCGGCCCAGACGCAGGTGGTCCTCCATGTCACCGGTCTGGCACACGCCGATGCTCACCCACCGCTTGTCGGGCAGCCCCTCGCCGAGGTACTTCCACAGATTGATCGTGGCGTAGTAGATGGGCAGGTACTCGTCGTCGATCGGGGTGATCCAGGTGCCGTGCGCGCCGGCGAAGGAGGCGACGTTGCGGGCCAGCTCGGGGTCGCCGGGGAAGTCGTACGGCATGCGGCACATCCCGCGCGGCAGCTCCTCCGAGGTGAACAGCCCGGCGCGCCGCGCCTGCGCGGTGACCACGAACTCCACGGTCGTCGCCCAGTGCGAGTCGAGCACGACGACCGTGTCGTAGTCGAGGGTCTCGAAGACGTCCGCGCGCAGCTCGCGCAGGCCGGTGACCAGGGTGATCTCCTTGCCCTCGTTCAGCTCCCGCCGGGTCCGCTCGGGGAGCACGATGGTGGGGACGTGCGCGAGCAGGCCCGCCCCGACGATCTCACCCATGACCGCGCCATCCCCGCGGCGCGGTGACCGTGTTCTTCACGTCGCAGTAGAAGTCGAAGCTCCAGGTGCCGCCCTCGCGCCCGACGCCGGACTCCCGCGAGCCGCCGAAGGGCGCCCGCAGGTCGCGGACGAAGAAGCAGTTCACCCAGACGGTCCCCGCGACGAGCCGGGCGGTGACGCGTGCGGCGCGTTCCGGGTCGCCGGTGGCGAGGGTGGCGGCCAGGCCGAAGCGGGTGTCGTTGGCCAGCCGGACCGCCTCGTCCTCGGTGTCGAAGGTCTGCAGGGTCAGCACCGGGCCGAACACCTCCTCCTGGACGATCTCGCTGTCCTGGGCGACGTCGGTGAGCAGCGTCGGCCGGTAGTAGAGGCCGCCGAGGTCGGTGTTGGGGCCGCCGCCGACGACGGCGCGCGCCCCGGCCGCCAGCGCCCTGCGGACGAAGCCGTCGATCTTCTCCAGCTGGCGGGCGTGGATGTTGGGGCCGATGTCGGTGGCCTCGTCACGGGGGTCGCCCTGGCGCAGCGCCTCCGCCCTGGCGACGAAACGGCGGGTGAACTCCTCGGCGATCGAGGACTCCACGAGGAGCCGGGTGCCCGCGAGGCACACCTGGCCGGCGTTGTCGTACTGCTCCACCGCGAGGTCCACGGCCAGGTCGAGGTCGGCGTCGGCGAAGACCAGCAGCGGGGACTTGCCGCCCAGCTCGAAGCTGGTGGGGACGAGGTTGGCGGCGGCGGCCCGGGCGATGTGCCGGGCGGTCGGCACCGAGCCGGTGAAGCTGATCCGGCGCACGCCGGGGTGTGCCACGAGCGCGGCCCCGGCCTCGGTGCCGTACCCCTGGACGAGGTTGAGCACCCCGGCGGGCAGCCCGGCCTCGGCCGCGATGTCGGCCAGCAGCGAGGCGGTGAGCGGCGACCACTCGGCGGGTTTGAGCACCACGGTGTTCCCCGCGGCGAGCGCGGGGGCGACCTTCCAGGTGGCCAGCATCAGCGGCGCGTTCCACGGCGTGATGAGGACGCACGGCCCCGCCGGGTCCCAGGAGACGTGGTTGGTGTGGCCGCGCGTGTCGAAGTCCTCGTGCCCCAGCTCCTCCAGCCGGTCGGCGAAGAAGCGGAAGTTGTGCGCGACGCGGGGCATCACGCCACGCCGGTGGGAGCGCAGCAGCGCGCCGTTGTCGGTGGTCTCGACGATGGCCAGCTCCTCCAGGCGCTTGTCCACGCCGTCGGCGACGGCACGCAGGAGGCGGGCGCGTTCGGCGGGCGGGGTGGCCGCCCAGGCGGGGAAGGCCGCCTGCGCGGCGGCGACGGCCGCGTCCGCCTCCGCGCGCCCTCCGCGGGCGATCTCGGCCAGGGCGCGGCCGTCGATCGGGGACTCGTCGGTGAAGGTCGCGGCGGAGGCGACGCGGGCGCCGCCGATCCAGTGCCGGGTGTCGACGGCGACCCCGGCGACGGTCGCGGTGTGGGTGGTCATGAGCGCTCCTTCGCTTCGAGCAGCCTGCCGCCGTCCCAGACGACGCCGACCTGGCGGTAGTACGCCCCGATGGGCTCGTGGATCTCCAGCCGGGCCAGTTCCTCCGTGGGCGCCTCGAACAGTTCCAGGTCGGCCTCGCCGCGCCAGGGCGTCCCGCCCTCGAACGCGGCCGCGCCGGATTCGACCAGTTCGTCGAGGGCGAGCCCGCCGTCCTTCTCGATGGAGGGCAGCCACCGGTGGTGCGCCATCGGGTGGCCGTTGACGAAGCCGTTGCCCTCGGCGGGCTCGCGCAGCGTCACCACGGCCTGGGCCAGCCGGCGGTCGGCGGCGGCCAGCGTCGCGCCGAAGCGGGCGCCCGCCTCGACGCGGGGCGCCGGCCCGTACGGATGGGGGCGGGTCAGGTGGATGGAGCCGAGCTTCTTCGGGTACCCCTGGTGGACGCCGCGGGCGACGGCGAAGTCCTTGTCCACCCAGATGTAGACGCAGCGGGAGTACGTGCGCCCCTTGTAGGAGCAGCGCACGACCGCGAACGCCTCCTTGTACTGGGCGCGTACCGGATCGAGCAGTTCCTCGCGGGAGGCCGAGCAGGACTGCCAGTCGGCCCAGATCAGCGCGACCGCGCCGGGGTCCTCGGGGGCGAGCTCCAGCGGCTCGGGCAGCAGTTCACAGACCCGCGCCGGGTCCGTCCGGTACTCGACGGTGAGCAGGTCGCCGGAGTAGTGCCACGGCGGCGCCGGGATGAGGGAGGAGCGTCCCGTCGCGGTCCGGGGGTACAGGAAGCCGCGGACTGTGGTCATGGGGTGCGATTCCTTATGCGGTGAGAGCGGGCTGCTCGGGCGGGGCGTGCCGGGCCATGGGCCGCCCGAGCGGGACGGATCGAGGAGAACACGCACTGCCCGTGGTCCTGGCACCTGTCCATGTCCCCGACGACCTTCATGAGCCGCACCTCCAAACTCGTTTGAGTTCAAACAACATAAGGAGTGGCCGGAACCAGGTCAAGAGCCGCAGGCGCCGAAAATGATGGGACCGCCCCCTTGCGAGGCGGCCCGCCGAAATCTATCGTTTGGCTTCAAACAAAGCCGAGGTCACGCCGCCGTGCCTCCACCCGCCCTCCCGAGGGGACGCCGATGAGCGCTCACGACACCGCACACATCCAGGAGCACCTGGCCCGCCTGGCCGCTCAGGGGGTGGACGTGGTCCGCGTGACGTACCCCGACCTCATCGGCGCCGACCGGGCCCGGGACGTCCTGGTGGAGCACCTCGCGGGGGCGTGCGGGCACGGGCTCTCCTTCTGCCGCGCCATCTACCACACCAGCCCCCAGGGCGACGTGGTGCCCGTCGCGGGCGGCCTCGACGCCGGGCTGCCCGACATCCTGGTGCGGCCCGACCTCGGCACGCTCACGCCGCTGCCCTGGGAGCCCGGCGTCGCGTGGTGCCTCGGCGAGGTCCTCGATCCCGCGACCGGGACCCCGGTCCCCGAGTCGCCACGCGACCTGCTGCGGGCCGTGCTCGACCGGGCCGCCGAGCACGGGCTCGCCCCCGTGGCCGGCCCCGAACTGGAGTACTACCTGTGCGAGCCCGACCCCGCCGCGCCGTCCGGCTGGCGGCGCTACGGCGAGGCCCCCGGGAACGTCTACACCGCCGGACGGCGGGGCGACCCCGACGCCCACCTGCTGCGCACACTGCGGCACCTGCGTGATCTCGGCGTGGGCGTGAGCATGGGCAACCACGAGTTCGGCAGCGGCCAGTTCGAGATCAACCTGGTGCACTCCGCCGCCCTGGACGCCGCCGACCGGTCCTTCCTGTTCAAGTCCGCGATCAAGGAGCTGGCCAGGGTCGAGGGCCGCCTGGCGACCTTCATGGCCAAGCCGTTCAACGACGAGGGCGGCTCCGGCTTCCACCTCCACCTGTCCTGCGCCGACGGCGACGGCCGCAACGCCTTCGACGACCCGGCCGCGCCGTACGGCCTGTCGGCCACCGCCCGGCACGCCATCGCCGGCGTGCTCGCCCACGCCCCCGCGCTGGCCGCGCTGGCCAATCCGACCATCAACT
This sequence comes from Sphaerisporangium fuscum, assembly GCF_018531465.1. Lineage (GTDB taxonomy): Bacteria > Actinomycetota > Actinomycetes > Streptosporangiales > Streptosporangiaceae > Sphaerisporangium > Sphaerisporangium fuscum. The sequence goes on along the minus strand of NZ_JAHDTF010000015.1, from coordinate 189,799 downwards.
CCTACAAGCGCTTCGGCCCCGACACGCTCGCCCCCTGGCTGGTCGACTGGGGCCTGGACAACCGCAGCGCCATGGTGCGCGTCCCGCCCGAGCGCGGCTCCGGCACCCGCTTCGAGCTGCGCCTCGGCGACGCCAGCGCCAACCCGTACCTGCTGCTGGCCGGCACGATCGCCGCCGCGCTGCTCGGCGTGCGCGCCGGGCAGGAGCCGCCCGCGCCGCTGGAGGGCTACGGCTACGACACCTCGCGCGCCGCCGTGCTGCCGATGACGCTCACCCACGCGCTCGACGCCTTCGAGGCCGACGCCGAGCTGACCGCCCTGCTCGGCAAGGGTTTCGTCACCTCCTACCTCGCCTACAAGCGCAACGAGGTCGAACGCTTCCAGCGGCATGTCACCGACTGGGAGTTCACCGAGTACGCCTACCACCTGTGACGTGATCACGATTCCCGCCCAGGCGGGCGGGATCACCAGGCGCGGCCGACGATCGTCCCGGCGCGGTCGATGACGACGACGTCCACCTCGACCGGGGCGCCGCGCAGCACGTCGAGCGCGACGCGTCTCGCCCGCTCGGCGACCAGGTCCCCGAGGGGCAGGGCCGCCTGCTCGCAGAGCCGCAGGGCCTGCAGGGCGGTGTTCGCGGTCAGGACGGAGCCGGCCAGCTCAGGGCCGCCGCCCGAGGCCCGCACCAGCTCGGCGAGCGCCGCCATGCTGACCTGCGACCGTCCCGAATGCAGGTCGAGGTGCCCGTCGGCCAGCTTCGACAGCTTGCCTATCCCGCCGGCCACGGTGAGCCGGGGGACGGGATGCCGCCGAAGGTACTTCAGCACGGCCCCGGCGAAGTCCCCCATGTCGAGCAGCGCGTCCTCCGGCAACCCGTACAGCGCGGCGGCGACGGACTCGGAGGTGCTGCCCGTGCAGGCGGCGACGTGCCGCCGCCCGGCGGCGCGGGCCACGTCCACGCCGCGCCGGATGCTGTCGATCCACGCCGAGCACGAATAGGGCACCACGATGCCGGTGGTGCCGAGGATGGACAGGCCGCCGAGGATGCCGAGGCGGGGATTCCAGGTGCGGCGGGCGAGCTCCTCGCCGTTCTCGACGGAGATCTCCACGACGACGTCGCCGCTGCCGCCGTACTTCGCGGCGACGTGTTCGACGTGCTCACCCATCATCCGGCGCGGTACCGGGTTGATCGCCGGCTCGCCCACCTCCAGTGGCAGCCCCGGCTTGGTCACCGTGCCCACGCCGGGACCCGCGCGGAAGACGACGCCCGTTCCGGGCGCGCCGTGCCGGACGGTGGCGTAGATCAACGCGCCGTGCGTGACGTCCGGATCGTCCCCGGCGTCCTTGACGATCCCCGCCCGCGCCCGATCCCCCGGGGCCAGCTCCTCCATGGCGAGCGCGAACGCCGGACGCTGCCCGCGCGGCAGGACGATCTCCACGGGGTCGGGGAAGGAGCCGGTGAGCAGCGCCGTGTACGCCGCCGTGGTGGCCGCCGTGGCACAGGCGCCGGTGGTCCAGCCGTGTCGCAGACCGGTGCTCATGCCACAAGGATGTGAAGCGGCGAAAGGTGCAGGGGAGGGAGAACGGCATGAAAGCGGCCGTACTGGTGCTCGGCGGGACCGGCGAGGCGCGCAAGCTGGCGGCCGAGCTCACCCGCCGCCCCGAGGTACGCGTGGTCTCGTCGCTGGCGGGCCGGGTGAGCGCCCCGCGGCTCCCCGAGGGCGAGGTGCGCGTCGGCGGCTTCGGCGGCCCCGACCGGCTCGCGCTGTGGCTGCGCGAGGAGGGCATCCGCGCGGTGGTCGACGCCACCCACCCGTTCGCGGAACGGATCACCGCCTCGGCGGTCACCGCGACCACCGCCGCGGGCGTCCCCCTGCTGGTGCTCCGGCGCCCCGGATGGCGGCAGGGCGACGGGGACCGCTGGCACTGGACCTCCTCCCTGGAGGAGGCCGCAGCCCTGCTCCCCGGCCTCGGCCGCCGCGTGTTCCTCACCTCCGGGCGTCAGGGGCTGCCCGCCTTCGCCCACCTGGACGACCTGTGGTTCCTCATCCGGACGGTCGACCCGCCGCAGCCGCCCCTGCCGCGCCGGCACCACCTCCTGCTCGACCGGGGTCCGTACACGCCGGACGGCGAACTGGCGCTGATGCGCGAGCACCGCGTCGACACGCTCGTCACCAAGGACAGCGGCGGGACGATGACCGTGGCCAAGCTCGCCGCGGCCCGGCGGCTCGGCCTCCCGGTCGTCGTCGTACGGCGCCCTCCCCTCCCGGACGCGCCCATGGTGGAGACCGTGGAGGAGGCGCTGGCCTGGCTGGGGACGGATCTCCCGCGTCATGCCGGATAGCGGCGCGGCGTGAAGACCGTGGCACCGCCGCTCCGCTCATGGACGCGGGTCATGGACGACCCCACCACCAGCAGGCAGCGCATGTCGACCTCGGCGGGATCGAGCTTGGCGAGCGTCGTCACCCGCACGCTCTCGGCCGGCCCGCCGACGTCCCGTCCGATGACGACCGGTGTGTCCGGGGCGCGGAGCCCGAGCAGCAGGTCCCGCGCGGCGGCGACCTGCCACGTACGGCTCCGCGAGGCCGGGTTGTAGATCGCGAGCACGAGGTCGGCGCGCGCCGCCGCCGCGAGACGCTCGGCGATCACGTCCCAGGGCTTGAGCCGGTCGGAGAGCGAGAGCACGCAATAATCGTGCCCCAGCGGCGCTCCCGCCCTGGCCGCGACGGCCTGGGCGGCGGTGAGGCCGGGCAGCACGCGCACCGGTACGTCCGCGAACCTCGGCTCGCACGCCACCTCCAGCACCGCGCTCGCCATCGCGAACACCCCGGGATCACCCGAAGAGACCACGGCGACCCGGGAGCCGGCGCGGGCGAGTTCGAGCGCGTGCGCCGCCCGCTCGGCCTCCACCCGGTTGTCGGTGGCGTGCCGCCGCTGACGGGGGTTCGGCGGCACCCGGGCGAGATAGGGACCGTACCCGACGAGATCGTCCGCCGTCGCCAGCGCGTCCTGCGCCTCGGGCGTCAGCCACGGCCGTCCCGCCGGCCCCAGCCCCACGACGACGACCTCGCCCCCCGGCCCGCGATCCGGGTTCCCACCCGTCGCGGTCACCTCGGCCCCGGGCATGGCATGCGGGGGCGTCAGGCGGCTGGGCAGGATCGCCAGAGAGAAGTAGGGGACGTCCTCGGCGGCGACGTCCGCGAGCGGCGCCACCCGCTGCCGCCCGGTGGTCGCGCGCTCGACGTACCAGGCCTCCTCCAGACGCCCCGCGCGCTCCAGCGCCTCCCGGACGGAGGTGAAGGTGCGGCCGAGCTTGAGAATCGCGGCCGAGTCGGTCTCCGCCAGCCGGGCGGCCAGGGTCTCGGCCGGGAGCGTGCCGGGCAGGATCGTCAAGGTCTCGTCCCGCTCGACCAGCGGCCGTGCCACGACCGCCGAGGCGGCGCTCACCGAGGTCACCCCCGGGACGACCTCCGTGCGGTAGCGGTGGGCGAGCCGCTTGTGGATGTGCATGTACGAGCCGTAGAAGAGCGGGTCGCCCTCGCACAGCACCACCACGTCCCGCCCGGCGTCCAGGTGCGCCGCGAGCCGTTCGGCGCAGGTGGCGTAGAACTCCTCGATCGCCCCTCGGTACCCGCCCGGGTGGTCGGTGGTCTCGGTGGTGACGGGGTAGATCAGGGCTTCCTCGATCTGGTCGCCACGCAGATACGGCTCGGCGACCGACCGGGCGATGCTCCTGCCGTGCCGGGCACTGTGGTAGGCCACCACGTCCGCCTCCCGGACGAGACGGGCCGCCTTCACGGTGACCAGCTCCGGATCCCCCGGCCCCAGCCCCACCCCCCACAAACGCCCCGCACAACCGTCCACCACCGCGGCATCGGCGGACACATCCCCCTCGCCACCGCCGACCGCGAACCCGCCCACCCCACCACCAACGGCCGCAGTGACACCACCACCGCCCACCCCGAACCCGCGGGCGCCACCACCAGCGGACGCGGTCACACCACCACCGTCCCCCTCCAGGCCGCGCCCGCTCGCGCCGCGGCCGGCCGGCCGGTCCGCGTTCCCGTCTCGGGCGGCGAACTCGCTCATGCTCTTGCTCACTCCTCCTCGCAGGCGATCGCGTTCACGGCCGCGGCGGCCATCGCGCTGCCGCCCCGGCGGCCGTGCACGACCAGGTATTCGATGCCGCCGCCGAACCCGGCGAGGGCCTGCTTCGACTCGGCGGCCCCGATGAACCCCACCGGTACGCCGAGCACGGCCGCCGGCCGCCCCGCTCCCCCCTCCAGCAGCTCCAGGAGCCGGAACAGGGCCGTGGGCGCGTTGCCGACGGCGACGACGGCACCGTCGAGCCGGTCGCGCCAGAGCTCCAGCGCCGCCGCGCTGCGGGTGGTGCCGAGCGCACGGGCCAGCTCCGGCACACGCGGGTCGCCGAGGGTGCACAGCACCTCGTTGCCGACGGGAAGCCGCCTTCGAGTGACGCCCGAGGCGACCATCGCGGCGTCGCACAGGACGGGCGCCCCGGCCCGGAGCGCGGCCCTGGCGGCGCCCACCACCCCGGCGGACCAGCCGAGATCGGCGACGAGGTCCACCATGCCGCAGGCGTGGATCATCCGGACCGCCACCTGGGCGATGTCGTCCGGCAGGCCGGCCAGATCGGCCTCGGCGCGGATGGTCGCGAACGAACGACGATAGATCTCCGCCCCGTCCCGGATGTAGTCGATCACCCCACCACCGCCCCAATCCCCCTGCGCCTCGCGGGCCGCGCCGCCGTCAGCGGCCACGGTCGCGGGCCGCCGAGTAGAGGTGGCTGTCGGGGAACTCGGAGGCCGCCAGCACCGCGCCGACGACGATCACGGCGGTCCGGACGACGCCGGCCTCCTTGACCTGCCGGACGATGTCGCCGAGCCTGCCGCGCAGGATCACCTCGTCGTCCCTGCTCGCACGGGCCACGACCGCGACCGGGCAGTCCTCGCCGTAGTTCGGCTTCAGCTCCTCCACCACCGCCTCGATCCGCTGCACGGCGAGGTGCAGCACCAGCGTGGAACGGCTGCGGCCCAGCGTGCCGAGGTCCTCGCCCTCCGGCATGGGTGTGGACCGCGCCGACGTCCGGGTGAGCACGACCGTCTGCCCGACCCCCGGAACGGTCAGCTCCCGCCCCAGCGAGGCGGCCGCCGCGGCGAACGCCGGGACGCCGGGCGTCACGTCGTACGGCACCCCGGCGGCGTCCAGGCGGCGCATCTGTTCGGCCATGGCGCTGAAGATGGACGGGTCCCCAGAGTGCAGCCGTGCCACGTCGTGCCCGGCCGTGTGGGCGGTGACCATCTCCGCGACGATCTCGTCCAGGTTCATGTGCGCCGTGTCGACCAGCCTCGCCCCGGGCGGCGTGTGGTCGAGAAGCTCCTTCGGGACGAGCGAGCCCGCGTACAGGCAGACCGGGGAGGCGGCGATCAGGTCGCGCCCGCGCACGGTGATGAGATCGGCCGCCCCCGGCCCCGCCCCGATGAAATGCACCGCCATACGATTTCCTCCTTCATCCAGCAACCACCGCCACATACGGCCTTCACACGACACCCACGACCACACGAGCGAACGCCACCGCCGCTCACCACACCACGCACAACCCCCACCCACTCCGGATCAGCCCCACACAGCCCCAGCCGCTCCGGACCAGCGCCACTCGCCCCACCACACGCGGCCCCACCCACTCCGGCCCCGGCCACCACAGGTGATCGGACGCTCACCGCCGCTCACCGGACGCGGCCCGATGTGCTGCGCGCAACTCCGCCCTGTCTGACCCCGACGCCACTGGCCCACCACGCGGCCCCCCTCCGACCCAGCGCGCCACTCGCCCCACCACGCGGCCTCACCCGCTCCGGTCCCGTCGCGGGTGTTCTCGCGGCGCCGAGGCGGTGGGAAGTGGGCGGTGAATCCGGCGCCGGTCGACGGCGGCCGGCCGGTGGCCCTCGCTCTTCCGGTGTGTCATTCGCGGACCGCCGTCCAGATCGTGACCGGCATCGCCGGATGCCATGCCGTGTAGCCGCCGACCGGACCGGCCCGGTGGACGGCGATGCGCAGGAGGTCGCCGCCGAGGCGCGCGTGCCAGGCCGCCACGACGGCCTCCGATTCGACCGTCACCGCGTTGACCACGAGCCGTCCGCCGGGGCTCAAAGCGTTCACGCAGGTCTCGACCATGCCGTCGGCCGTGCAGCCGCCCCCGATGAAGATCGCGTCAGGCCGTTGCAGGCCCGCCAGGGCGGCCGGGGCCGATCCGGTGACCACTTCCAGGCCGGGCACACCGAGGGCCGCGGCGTTGCGCCGGATCCGTGCCGCCCGCTCGGGACGGGACTCGACGGCGACCGCCCGGCACGCCGGATCGGCGCGCATCCACTCGATGCCGATGCTGCCCGCCCCCGCCCCGACGTCCCACAGCAGTTCCCCGGGCCGGGGCGCCAGCCGGGACATGGTCACCGCGCGCACCTCGCGCTTGGTGAGCTGCCCGTCATGCTCGAACGCCTCGTCAGGCAGGCCGGCCACGCTGGAGAGCGGCACGACGCCCGCGTCGGCCCGGAACTCCACGGCCACGACGTTCAGCGGATCCAGGTCCGGCCACCGCGAGGACGCGTGCCCGGTCGTGATCCGCTCGTCGGGGCCGCCGAGCCGCTGCAGCACCGTCATCGCGCTGCCGCCGTACCCCTTCGCCACCAGGAGCTCGGCGATCCGGCGCGGCGTGCCGGCGTCCGCGCTGAGCACGACGGCGCGGCGTGCGGGCTGGAGGATCCGGTTCAGCAGATCCGGTGGCCGTCCGACCAGGCTGACGACGGTGGTGTCCTCGACCGGCCAGCCCAGGCGGGCGCAGGCCAGCGAGACCGACGAAGGATGCGGCAGCACCCGGACCCTGCCGGGACCGAGGATCCTCGCCAGCGTCGTACCGATGCCGTGGAACATCGGGTCGCCGCTGGCCAGCACGCACACGGTCCTGTCCCGGTGTTCGGCGAGCAGCCCGCGCAGCGCCGGCAGCAGCGGTGACGGCCAGGCGATCCGTTCGGCCCCGGTGTCCGGCACGAGTGCGAGCTGGCGAACGCTTCCCATCAGCACCTCGGCCGCCGCGATCTCCTTCTGCGCGTCCACGGGCAAGCCGGCCCATCCGTCGGCCCCGATCCCGACGACCATCACGGAGCCTTCAGGCGGCACGGGACACCAGCCTCGCCGCCAGCCGAGGACTGCCGGCCCAGTGCAGGTGGAGGTACGAAGCGGCCAGTGACGGTCCGCCGTACCCGTCGGCGCCGCCCCGCCACCTGTACAGCGGCCCGGAGGCGGCGGAGGTGACGATGCGGGTGCGGTGGAACTCGTGCCCCTGGTACCGCTCGCCTTCCCTGGTCAGGACGGAGTCGCGGACCGCCACGGCGCTGCGGTAGCCCAGTGTGAGGCGGTCGGTCATCGCGGCCGTCGCGTCCAGGACGCCGCACATCGGGCGGCCGTCCAGCTCCCGGCACAGGTACAACAGGCCCGCGCACTCGGCGGCGACGGGGCCGTCGAAGGCGGCCACTTCGCGGCGCAGGGGTTGGTTGGCCGACAGGTCCGCCGCGTACACCTCCGGGAACCCGCCGGGCAGCAGCAGCGCCCGCGTGCCCACAGGGAGCCGCTCGTCGGTGAGCGGGTCGAACGTGACGACCGTGCCCCCCGCCGCCTCGATCAGCTCGGCCTGTTCGGCGTACCCGAACGTGAACGCCTTCCCGCCGGCGACCGCGACGACGTGGTCCGTCCCGGCCGGCGTGCCCCCCACCGCCTCATACGGGCTCCAGGCGGCGCCGGCGAGAGGGGAGGCCGTGCGGGCCAGACGGACGAGGGCCTCCAGGTCGCAGGTGGACGCCACCAGCTCCCCCATGCCGGACACGGCGGTGACGGCCTCGGCGCTGCGTTCGGCGGGAGGTATGAGGCCGAGATGGCGGGACGGGGTCGCGACGACGCCGGTGCGCGGGATGGCGCCGAACACCTGGATCCCCGTCTCCGCGAGCGCTTCGCGGCAGATCCGTTCGTGCCGGGGGGAGCCGACCCGGTTGAGGATCACGCCGCCGACGCGGACCCGGGTGTCGTACGACATGAACCCGTGGACCAGCGCCGCGACGGACCGGCCCTGGCCCGAGACGTCCACGACCAGCACGACCGGCGCGTCGAGCAGCCGCGCGACGTGAGCGGTCGACGCGAGGTCGCCGGCGGCCGCCGAGTCAGCGGGGTCGGTGGGGGTGGCCCCGTCGAAGAGCCCCATCACGCCCTCGATGACCGCTATGTCGGCACCGGCGGCCCCGTGCGCGAACAGGGGACCGATCAGCCGCTCGCCGACGAGCCAGGGGTCGAGGTTGCGTCCGGGACGCCCGGCGGCGAGCGCGTGGTAGCCGGGGTCGATGTAGTCGGGCCCCACCTTGTGGGGCGACACCGTGAACCCCTTGCCCGCGAGCGCCGCCATCAGCCCGGTCGCCACCGTGGTCTTGCCGGCCCCGGAGGACGGCGCCGCGATCACCAGACGCGGAACCTCAGCCACCGCACCCCCTCATCCGGTACACGCCGTACACGGGCGCCGACTTCGCCGCACCACACCCCGCCGACCCGGCGCCCTCAAGAAACCCGCCCACGACACGGACCGAAGCGGCAAGTGCGGCGACCGGAGACCCCGGAACCACCGCACCAGGCACCGCCCCCGCCACACCACATCCCGCCGACCCGGCGCCCTCAAGAAACCCGCCCACGACACGGACCGAAGCGGCAAGTGCGGCGACCGGAGACCCCGGAACCACCGCACCAGGCACCGCCCCCGCCGCACCACATCCCGCCGACCCGGCGCCCTCAAGAGTCCCACCCACGACACGGACCGAAGCGGTAGGGGCGGGGGGCGGTTGGTGGGTTACCATTCGATGCCCTTCTGGCCCTTTTGGCCTGTGTCCATGGGGTGCCTGACCTTGGTCATCTCGGTGATCAGGTCGGCGACCTCCAGGAGAGCCGGTGGAGCCTCCCTGCCGGTGATCACGACATGCTGGTTGCCGGGGCGGCCGGCCAGCGTGTCCACGACCTCGCCGACATCGATCCAGCCCCATTTGAGGGGATAGGTGAACTCGTCCAGTACGTACAGCCGGTACGTCTCCGCTGCCAGGTCGCGCCTGATCTGTGCCCATCCCTCGCGGGCGTCGGCGGCGTGGTCGGCCTCGGTGCCGGACTTCTTGATCCACGACCAGCCCTCGCCCATCTTGTGCCAGGCCACCGTGCCGCCTTCGCCGGATTCGCCGAGCACCTTCAGGGCGCGTTCCTCACCGACCCGCCATTTGGCCGACTTGACGAACTGGAACACCCCGACCGGCCAGCCCTGGTTCCAGGCGCGCAGCGCGAGGCCGAACGCCGCCGTCGACTTCCCCTTGCCCGGCCCCGTGTGGACGAGCAGGAGCGGCCGGCCGCGCCGCTGCCGGGTGGTCAGGCCGTCGTCCGGCACCACCGCCGGCTTTCCTTGGGGCATGTCAGGCCGCCTTCCTGTGGTCGCGGACGAGGTCGTGCAGGCCGCCGGCGGCGAGGTGCTCCAGCCGTACGGCCTCACCGCCCAGCCGGGCCGCGAGAGTGCTGGCGAGTCCGAGCCGGACCGGGCCGTTCTCGCAGTCGACGACCACGGCGGCCACCCCTGAGAGCAGCGCGGCCGCCCGGCGGACGTCCGTCTCCGTGCCCGCGGTGGCCCGTCCGTCGGTCACCACGACCAGCAGCGGCCGGCGTGAGGGGTCGCGGAGCCGTTCGACGCGGAGGACCTCGGCGGCGCGGCGCAGGCCGGCCGCGAGCGGCGTCCGCCCGCCGGTCGGCAGCAGCCGCAGGCGCGCGGCCCCGGCCTCCACCGACGAGGTCGGCGGCAGGACCAGCTCCGCCGCGGCCCCCCGGAAGGTCACCAGGCCGATCTTGTCGCGGCGCTGGTAGGCGTCCAGCAGGAGGCTGAGTACGGCTCCCTTGACCGCGCTGATGCGGCGGCGGGCCGCCATGGATCCGCTGGCGTCCACCAGGAAGAGGACGAGGTTGCCCTCGCGGCCCTCGCGGACCGCCTCGCGCAGGTCGGGCGCGCGCACGATGAGGCCGGGGCCGCCGCGGCCGCGTTCACGCTGGTGGGGGGCGGCGGCGAGGAGCGTCGCGGTCAGGTGCGGCCGGGTGAGGCGTCCCCGCGGTGGCCGCGCGCCGGAGATCCGGCCGTAGGAGGTACGGGAACGCGAGCGCCGTCCCGGGCTGCCGTCGCCGACCCCCGGGACGGCCAGCGGGCGGACCCGGTACGGATTGCCGGGCTCGGCCGCGGCCTGCGTCCCCCCGGCCGCGGCCGCCGTGGAGTCGTCCCGTGTGCCGCCGCGCCGCCCGGCAGGTGCGGCGCCGTCCTGCCCGGAAGATGCTGTGCCGTCCTGCCCGGAAGATGCTGTGCCGTCCTGGCCGGCAGGTGCGGTGGCGTCCCGCGCGGAGGGCGCGGTGCCGTCCTGTGCGTCTCTGCCCTGTTCGGGAGCACCGGGAGCCGGCGAGGAGCCGTCCCGGGCCTCGTTCCCGGAGGGCGCGCCGCCCGGGTCAGGGTCCGGGTCGTCGCCCTCCGGGCCGGGTCCGGCGGTGCGCAGCAGGTCGTCCAGTTCCGACTCGTCCAGGCCGGGCGCGTCGAACGGGTCGCGCCGGCGGCGGTGCGGCAGCGCCAGGCGGGCCGCCTCCCGGATGTCCTCGGCCGTGACCTCCGTACCTCCGCGCCAGGCCGCGTGCGCCACGGCCGCGTGGGCGGTGATGAGGTCGGCCCGCATGCCGTCCACGCCGAACGCCGCGCACACCGTGGCGATCCGCCGCAGCGCGGTCTCCGGCAGCGTGACCTGGCGCAGACGGCGGCGCGCCTCCGCTATGCGCTGGGCGAGCGAACGCTCCTCCGCCTCCCACGCGGCCGCGAAGCCCTCGGGGTCGTCCTCGAACGCCAGCCTGCGCCGTACGACCTCGGCCCGCGCCGCCGGATCGCGTGACGCCGTTACCTCGACCGTGAGGCCGAAGCGGTCGAGCAGCTGGGGCCGCAGCTCGCCTTCCTCGGGGTTCATCGTGCCGGCCAGCAGGAACCGGGCGGCGTGGCGGACGGACACCGCGTCCCGCTCCACGTAGCAGGTGCCGAGGGCGGCGGCGTCGAGGAGCAGGTCGACCAGGTGGTCGTGCAGCAGGTTGACCTCGTCCACGTACAGCACGCCCCGGTGGGCGGCGGCCAGGAGGCCCGGATCGAACGCCTTGACGCCCTCGGTGAGGGCGCGCTCCAGGTCGAGGGATCCGACCAGGCGATCTTCGGAGGCCCCGACCGGCAGCTCCACCAGCCGCGCCGGCCGTTCGGCGGCGTCCGGCCGGCCGTCTTCCCCGGCAGGCTCGTGGGGTCCGTCGGGACAGTCCGGGTCGGGGGCGGCGGGGTCGCAGGAGAAGCGGCAACCGGGGACGACCGCGACGGGCGGCAGGAGCGCCGCCAGCGCACGGACGATGGTCGATTTCGCCGTCCCTTTCTCCCCGCGGATGAGGACGCCGCCCGTACGGGGGGACACGGCGTTGAGTATGAGCGCGAGCTTGAGATCGTCGAGCCCCACCACCGCGGTGAACGGGTAGTGAGGCCGTACGGCCGCCACGGGCCGAGCGAGCATGTCGTGATGTCCTTTCGCGGCGGCCGGCCGCCACGGGTGCGCCCGGCCGCGTTCAGGCGGCCGGGATCGGCGACGGGGTACGGTCCGGGTTCAGCGCCCGCTCGGCCAGCGGGCCGAAGACCAGCCCGAGGGTGCCCCACAGGACGGCCTGCGTGCCGAGCGAGGCGACCCGGAACCGCCACAGCAGCGCGGCGGGGAAGTCCGGCGGCACCTCGTCGACCGAGGGCATGAGCAGGAACACCACGACCACGGCGGCGAGGAACGCGGCGCCGGCGAGCACCGACGCGTTCCAGTCGCCGTGACGGGGCGCCAGCCTGCGGCCGAGGAGGAGCGCCACCACGGCGAGCAGGACGCTGATCAGGAGGATCGCCAGGTAGAGGCCGGTACGGCGTCCGATGGTGGACGGGTCGCCCACGGCGGGGGGATTCGCCGGGTACTTCAGGAACGGCACCAGCTGGACGGTGACGAACGCCCCCAGGGCGAGCAGGGCGGAGGTGGCGCGGGCCCCGAAGGCCCCGAGCCGCCCGTACGCGAAGGCGAACACGATCGCGAAGACGCCTCCGATCGCGACGCCGTACACGCCGATCGCCGTGGCGAGCCCGAGGGTCGACTGCACCCCACGGCTGACCGGCTCGGACTCGTGCTCATGCCCGTGACCGGCGGCCGCTCCCGCGAGGTGCTCGGCGGCGTGCGAGGCATGCCCCGCGTGGTCCTCCAGCGAGATCGCCGTGGCGACCTGTGGCTCCCCGTAGGCCCAGGCGAGGACCAGGGCCAGGGCAGCGGCGAACAGGCCCGCGAGCATGCCGCGGACCAGCAGGTTTCTCACCATGCTGCGGTGGGCCCCCGTCAGTGGCAGGGGAAGCCGAGCAGGTGGCGTCCGTCGTGCACGAACTCGTGGACGACGTTGCCGGAGATCAGGGAGGTGGCGCCCTGCTCCGCGCCGACGAAGTAGATGAGGACGAGGGCGAGAACACCGGCGAAGATCGCCCACGGCAGCAGGTCTCGTACGGGGATGCCGATGGGGGCGGGCCGGGACTGGGGAACGGCGGCTTGGGCCATGGAAAGGTGCCTCCTCGGGGATCACGCGTCCCATAGGGGGTGGCGGTGACGACGGAGGGTCTGACTCCCGTCCCCGGAGGGCCGGTCACAGTGGCGCGGCCGTGCCAGAGTCTCGCTGGCTTCCCCACACCGTCAACAATGTCGTTTGGACGGTACGGTGTGGACGGCGGGCGCGTCAATGGGCGCGAAGGGAGACAATTACCGCGTTTACCCCACGGAAGGGACGCGAGTGACGGTCAGGATTGTCATGGTCTGCCATGGTTCGACCGATGCCTTGCAGCAGTCCGCCTTCCCGTCCGACGAAGGCCTCGACGCCCGGGGCAGACGGGAGGCGGCCGGCGCCGGCCACCTGTTCGCCCACTTCCCCACCCTCGCGAGCCGGCGCGGCGAGAGCGCCTCTCCCGGCACCGCGCCGCCACGTCCGGCCGTCCTGTGCGGACCGTCCGCACGCTGCCTGCAGACCGCGTCCGGCCTGGGCCTGGACGCCACGCCCGACGACGGGCTGCGCGACTGCGACTTCGGCCGCTGGGCGGGACGCACGCTGACCGACGTCCAGGCGGACGACCCCGACGGCCTGGCCGCATGGCTGGCCGACCCGGCCGCGGCCCCGCACGGCGGCGAATCGGTGATCGCCCTGATCGGGCGAGTGGCCACCTGGTTGCGGGCCCGGAGCGACCAGGGCGGCAGGCTGCTCGCGATCACCCACCCCGCCGTCATGAGAGCCGCCGCCGTCCACGCCGTCGGCGCTCCGGCCGAGGCGTTCTGGAACATCGACGTGGAGCCGCTCTCCCAGCTCTCGCTCACCGCCCACGGCGCCCGCTGGCGCCTGCGCTTCCCCGGCCCCTCCTCCCCGGCCCTCCACGCCTGAACGGATCGAACCAGCCGCCGCCGGCGCAGGCGGGTCAGGTGTCGAAGTCGACCGTCACCGCGTCCGAGGCGGGCAGGGACTGGCAGGTCAGGACGTAGCCGGCCTCGACCTCGGCCGGTTCCAGGGCGAAGTTGCGGCGCATCTCCACCTCGCCCTCGACGACACGTGCCCGGCAGGTGCCGCACACGCCTCCCTTGCAGGCGAAGGGCAGGTCGGGTCGTACCCGCTGGGCGCCCTCCAGCACGGTCACGTCACGTGGCAGCGCCACCGTCGTCGTCCGGCCGTCCAGGGTCACGGTGACCTTCGCCGCCGCCTCCCCCGGCCCCTCCGCGCGGCGTGCCGGAGCGGGCGGCGGCTCGTCCACGTAGAACAGCTCCCGGTGGACGCGCTCACCGGCCACCCCCAGCTCCGCCAGCACCTGCCGCGCGTCGCTCACCAGCCCGTACGGCCCGCACAGCCACCAGTGGCCGACGTCGGCGACAGGTGTCAGCGCGGGCAGCAGCACGCGGAGCTTGGCGGCGTCGAGCCGGCCGGTGAACAGCTCGGGCTCGCGCGGCTCCCTGGACAGCACGTGCACCAGCTCGACCCGGGCGGGCGCGAGGTCCTTCAGGTCCGCCAGTTCCTCGGCGAACATGACACTGCGCGTGGTGCGGTTGCCGTAGAAGAGGGTGACACGGCTGCCGGGGGCGCGCAGGGCGGTGGCGGCGATCGACAACACGGGCGTGATGCCCGACCCGGCCGCGACGAACACATGGTGGGCCGGGCGGTCGAGATCGGCGGTGAAGCCGCCGCTGGGAGGCAGCACCTCCACGCGGTCCCCGGGCCGGAGGCGGCGGACCAGCCAGGTGGAGAACAGCCCGTCGGGGATCTCCCGGACGCCGATGCGCAGCGGGCCGTCCGCCGGTGAGCAGATGGAGTACGAACGCCGCTCCTCACGCCCGCCGGCCATCCTGCGCAGCGTCAAGGACTGGCCCGGCAGGAAGGCGAAGTCGGCGGCGAGCTCGGCCGGGACGTCGAAGGTGATCGCGGCGGCGTCCTCGCACAACGGCTCGACCCGCGCCACGGTCAGCGTGGCGAAACCGGCGCGGCGCCTGTCCCGTACGCCCGCTATGGTCATGCTCGGCTCACCCCGGATCTCGCTCGGACGGCCACTTCAGATCTCCTTGACGCGCTCGAACGGCTCCCCGCAGGCACGGCAGCGCCACAGCGCCTTGCAGGCGGTGGCGCCGAACGCCGACAGCTCCTCGGTGTCGTCCGAACGGCACACCGGGCAGACCACCCGGCGGCCCGGCATGCCGAGGGTCAGCGGCACGGGGCCGCGCCGGCGCGCGGGGGCGGGCCCGGGCGGGGCGATCCCGGCCTCGGCCAGCTTCCGTTTGCCGCTCTCGCTGATCCAGTCGGTCGTCCAGGCGGGTGTCAGGACGGTGCGGACCTCCACGTCGGCGTACCCGGCGGTGCGCAGCGCGGCGGAGAGGTCGGCGCGGATGGCCGCCATCGCCGGGCAGCCGCTGTACGTCGGGGTGATCGTCACCACGACGCGGCCCCCGGCGTCCTCCTCGACGTCGCGCAGGATGCCGAGGTCGGCCAGGGTCAGCATGGGCAGCTCCGGATCGGCCACGGCCTCGGCCACGGCCCGCGCGCCCATCCGCGTCACCATGTCGCCCCCGGATGGGCGCGGGCGACGCTCTGCAGCTCCGCCAGGAGCGCGGTCATCGCGGGGGTGTGCGACCCTTCCCGGCCGCCCCCCGCCTCGGCGCGGACGTCCGGCGGCCGGGTGAGCGTGGCGGCGGACAGGACCTGGTCGAGCACGGAGTCGAACTCCTCACGCAGGTGGCGCGGGTCCACGGCGACCCCCGCCTCGGCGAGGCGCAGCTCGGCCTCGTGCGGGGTGAACAGCTCCGGCACGAACGGCCACACCGCTTGGAGCCCCGCCGCCATCCGCTCACGGGAGTACGCCGTCCCGTCCCCGAGGCGCACCACCCAGCCCGCCGCGTAGTCGCGGTGGTAGGCGACCTCCTTCACCCCCTTCGCGGCCACCGCCGCCACGACCGGGTCGCGTGAGCAGGTCAGCCGGTCGAGCAGGGCGAGCCGCCAGATGGAGAAGACCAGCAGGCGCGCCATGGTGTGGCCGAAGTCGCCGTTCTCGACCTCGGCCAGCCGCACGTTGCGGAACTCCCCCGGCTCCCGCAGGAACGCCAGGGCGTCCTCGTCGCGGCCGGAGCCGTCGGCCGTACCGGCGCGGGTGAGCAGCAGCCGGGCCTGCCCGAGCAGGTCGAGCGCGATGTTGGCGAGGGCCACCTCCTCCTCCAGCTCGGGGGCGTGCGTGCACCATTCCTGCAGGCGGTGCGACATGATCAGCGCGTCGTCGCCGAGCATCAGGCAGTAGGCCGCGAGGTCGGCCCCGTCCACTCCGCCGGGCACGCGCGTGTCGACGCCGGCGAGCGGGTCGGCGAACCCGGTGCCATACGCCCAGCGCGGGTCGTCGCCCTCGTTGAGCCCCTCGTATGCGTTGCCGTGGACGTGCTCGCTCGACATGGCTGCCTCACATGTGCGGGACGTCGTCGGGGATGGAGTAGAAGGTGGGGTGCCGGTACACCTTGTCGCCGCTCGGGGCGAAGAACGGGTCCTTCTCGTCCGGGCTGCTGGCGGCGATGTGGTCGGAGCGCACCACCCAGATGCTCACGCCCTCGTTGCGCCGGGTGTACAGGTCGCGGGCGTGCCGCAGCGCGGTCTCGTCGTCGGCCGCGTGCAGCGAGCCGACGTGCACGTGGTTGAGCCCGCGCTTGCTGCGCACGAACACCTCGTACAACGGCCAGCCGGTCACGCGACCACCTCCGCCGCCTCGTCCGTACGGATCCGCTTGCCCGCGTGTGCCAGCGCCGCCTCGCGGACCCAGGCGCCGTCCTCGTGCGCGGCGCGGCGCACGGCCATCCGCTGGGCGTTGCACGGGCCGTCCCCACTGATCACCCGCTGGAGCTCCGACCAGTCGATCTCGCCGAAGTCGTAGTGGCCCCGCTCGGCGTTCCAGGTCAGGTCGGGGTCGGGGAGGGTCACGCCGAGCGCCTCGGCCTGCGGGACGGTCATGTCGACGAACCGCTGCCGCAGTTCGTCGTTGGTGTGCCGCTTGATCTTCCAGGCCATCGATCTGGCGGTGTTCGGGGAGGCGTCGTCGGGCGGGCCGAACATCATGAGCGAGGGCCACCACCAGCGGTCCACGGCGTCCTGGACCATGGCGCGCTGCGCCTCGGTGCCCTTCATCATGGTCATCAGCAGCTCGTACCCCTGCCTCTGGTGGAAGGACTCCTCCTTGCAGATACGGATCATCGCGCGGGCGTACGGCCCGTAGGAGCTGCGGCACAGCGGCACCTGGTTGCAGATCGCGGCCCCGTCGACCAGCCAGCCGATCACCCCGACGTCGGCATAGCCGAGCGTCGGGTAGTTGAAGATCGACGAGTATTTCTGCCGTCCCGCGATGAGCTTCTCCGTCAGCTCGGCGCGGTCGGCGCCCAGCGTCTCGGCCGCGGAGTAGAGGTACAGGCCGTGCCCGGCCTCGTCCTGCACCTTGGCCAGCAGGATCGCCTTGCGGCGCAGCGACGGGGCGCGGGTGATCCACGCGCCTTCGGGCTGCATGCCGATGATCTCCGAGTGCGCGTGCTGCGCGATCTGCCGCACCATCGTGGCGCGGTAGCCCTCGGGCATCCAGTCGCGCGGCTCGATGCGCTGGTCCTTGTCGATCGTACGGTCGAAGTGCTCCTGGAGGTCAGCCACGACCCGCCACCCCTTTTACCGAACATTCGGTCAGTTATCAGTCTGGCCCAGGGCCGGGCCCCGGCGCAACCCGGGACCCGGGCCGATCAGCCCTCGCGCTTGGCCACCAGGGTGAGCACGTCGTACTTCGCCACCGAGGAGCCGTCCTGCTTGGTGACGTCGGTGTCCCAGCGGACCTCGCCGTACGACGCGCCCTCGCGCGGGTCGATCTGCTTGGCGGTCAGCGTGACCGTCAGCTCGTCGCCGGGGTAGACGGGCGTGAGGAAGCGGAGGTTCTCCAGGCCGTAGTTGGCCAGCACCGGCCCCGGGTCGGGGTCGACGAACAGCCCGGCCGCCAGCGAGACGATCAGGTAGCCATGGGCGACCCTGCCGTCGAAGAACGGGTTCGCCCGCGCGGCCTCCTCGTCCATGTGGGCGTAGAAGGTGTCGCCGGTGAACTCGGCGAAGTGCTCGATGTCGTCCAGGGTCACCGCGCGCGGCCCGGCGACCACCGTGTCGCCCACCCGGAGCTCCTCCAGGTGCTTGCGGAAGGGGTGGACGTCGGTGACGGCACGCTCGGCGCCGGAGACCCAGCGTCCGGTGACCGCCGCCAGTACCGCCGGGGACCCCTGCACGGCCGTGCGGTTCATGTGGTGCAGCACGCCCCGGATCCCGCCCATCTCCTCGCCGCCGCCGGCCCGGCCCGGCCCGCCGTGCACCAGGACGGGCAGCGGGGAGCCGTGCCCGGTGGACTCCTTGGCGCACTCCCGGTCGAGCACGAGGAGACGGCCGTGCCACGGCGCGACGCCGAGCACGACGTCGCGGGCGAAGTCGCGGTCGCCGGTCACCACCGACCCGACCAGGCTGCCCTGGCCCCGGGCGGCCAGCTCGACCACCTGGTCGCCGGAGGTGTACGGCATCAGCGTGCTGACCGGCCCGAACGCCTCGACCTCGTGCGGCTCGGGACGGTCGGGGTCGTCCACGCGCAGCAGCACGGGCGAGATGAACGCGCCCCGCTCGGCGTCGGCGCCCACGACCTCCACGCGCTCGGGGTCGCCGTACACCACCGAACCCGCCTGGATCAGCGCCTTGAGCGCCCGGCGGACCTCCTCGCGCTGGCCGAGGCTCGCCAGCGCGCCCATGCGCACCGACGGGTCGGCGGGGTTGCCCACAGTGACCTTCGCCAGCCGGGCGGCGGCGGCCTCGGCGACCTCGCCGATCAGCTCCGCCGGGACGAACGCCCGCCGGATCGCCGTGCACTTCTGCCCCGCCTTGACCGTCATCTCGGTCACCAGCTGCTTGACGAACAGGTCGAACTCCGGGGTGCCGGGCACGGCGTCCGGGCCGAGGATCGAGCAGTTGAGGGAGTCGGCCTCGGCGTTGAACCGCACCGACCGGGCGGCGACGACCGGGTGCGTGCGCAGCTTCTGCGCCGTGGACGCCGAGCCGGTGAAGGCCACCAGGTCCTGCTCGGTGAGATGCTCGAACAGGTCGCCCGCGCTCCCGCAGACCAGCTGCAGCGAGCCCTCGGGCAGGATGCCGGAGCCGATGATCAGCTCGACCAGGCGGGCGGTGACGTACGCCGTCTGGCCCGCCGGCTTGATCAGCGACGGCACCCCGGCCACGAAGGCGGGCGCGAGCTTCTCCAGCGGCCCCCAGACGGGGAAGTTGAACGCGTTGATCTGCACGGCGACGCCGCGCAGGGGGGTGTGGACGTGCTGCGCGACGAAGGTGCCGCCCTTGCCGAGCGGCTCCACGCCGCCGTCGAGGTGGACCCGGTCGTTCGGCAGCTCGCGCCTGCCCTTGCTGGAGAAGGAGAACAGCACGCCGATCCCGCCGTCGACGTCGAACTTGGAGTCGCCGAGGGTCGCGCCGGTGCGCAGCGACAACTCGTACAGCTCGTCGCGGTGTTCGAGCAGGTGAGAGGCCAGCGCCTTCAGCAGCGCGGCACGCTGGTGGAAGGTCAGCTCGCGCAGGGCCGGGCCGCCCACCCGGCGTCCGTACGACAGCGCGGCCCCGAAGTCGACCCCCGCCGAGGAGATCCGCGCGACCTCCTCCCCCGTGACGGCGTCGTGAAGCGGGAGCCCCTCATCGCGGGGGACGTGCCAGGAACCGGTGACGTAGCTGCTGAGCGGGGCCATCGAGGACCTCCCCATCGAGGATTCACTTACCGGCCGTTCGTTCGGATATTAACCCCGGCCGGCGGGACGGCGCCGCCGTGGCGCGGCGGCCATCCCGCGTCCTACCCGCTGCGGGGCGGCGCGACCCGGGCACCCTTGACAGCCGAGGAGCGGCGACCATTAACTGGCGACGGATCATCCCCGGCCGGTCGCGGGCGAACGCCCCTGCGCCGCGGCCGGGACGGACGGAGGGGAAGCCTGTGAGCGGCCTCGGGAACACCACGGCGGACCCCTCCCGGCTCGACCCCGAGGAGAAGATCGGCCCCGAGGAGCTCCGCGCCCTCCAGCTCGAACGTCTCCGGTGGACGCTGCGCCACGCCTACGAGAACGTGCCGTTCTACCGTCGTTCGTTCGACGAGGCCGGCGTGCGGCCCGACGACTGCCGCACCCTCGCCGACCTCGCACGCTTCCCCATGACCACCAAGGACGACCTGCGGGCCGGCTACCCGTTCGGCATGTTCGCCGTCCCGCGCGAGCGCGTCCGCCGCGTGCACGCCTCGAGCGGCACCACCGGCCGTCCCACCGTCGTCGGGTACACCGAGCGCGACCTGTCGACCTGGGCCGACCTCATGGCCCGCTCGATCAGGGCCGCCGGGGGCCGCCCGGGCGACATCGTGCACATCGCCTACGGCTACGGCCTGTTCACCGGCGGGCTCGGCGCCCACTACGGCGCCGAGCGCCTCGGCTGCACCGTGGTCCCGGTGTCGGGCGGCATGACGGCCCGGCAGGTGCAGCTGATCCAGGACTTCCGGCCGGACATCATCATGATCACGCCGAGCTACATGCTCGCGCTGGTCGACGAGTTCGAACGGCAGGGCGTCGACCCGCGCTCGACGTCACTGCGCATCGGGATCTTCGGCGCCGAGCCGTGGACGGAGGGGATGCGCGAGGAGATCGAGGAGCGCCTCGGCATCGACGCCCTCGACATCTACGGCCTGTCGGAGGTCATGGGGCCCGGCGTCTCTCAGGAGTGCGCCGAGACCAAGGACGGCCTGCACATCTGGGAGGACCATTTCTACCCGGAGGTCGTCGACCCGTTGACCGGCGAGCCGCTGCCGGAGGGCGAGAAGGGCGAGCTGCTGTTCACCTCGCTGACCAAGGAGGCCCTTCCGGTCATCCGGTACCGCACGCGCGACCTGACCCGATTGCTGCCGGGCACGGCGCGGCCCTTCCGCCGCATGGAGAAGGTCACCGGGCGCAGCGACGACATGATCATTTTGCGGGGCGTGAACGTCTTCCCCACCCAGATCGAGGAGATCGTCCTGCGCACCCCGGGGCTCTCCCCGCACTTCCAGCTCGTGCTCACCCGGCCCGGCCGCCTGGACCACATGACCGTCCAGGTGGAGGCCCGTCCCGGCTGCCCCGCCGAACGCCGCGCCCTCGCGGCGGGCGAGCTGGTCGAGGCGGTCAAGGAGACGATCGGCGTCACCGTCGAATGTTCGGTCGTCGACCCCGAGACCCTGGAACGCTCGGTCGGCAAACTCCGCCGCCTGGTGGACCGCCGCGCCTCCGGCGCCCGCTGAGCCCCCTCCACGGGCGCAGGTGAGCGGCGGGTTGCGATACTCCTGAGGTGACCACCGCCCGCGCCACCCCGTCCCGTCGAGGCCGACCCGGCTACGACCTGGAGTCCCTGCTCGCCGTCGCGGTGAAGGTGTTCAACGAGCGCGGCTACGAGGCGACGAGCATGGAGGATCTCTCGCGCCGGCTCGGCATCACCAAGTCGGCGATCTACTACCACGTCACCAGCAAGGACGAACTGCTGCGCCTGGCCGTCGACCGCGCACTCGACGGCCTGTTCGAGGCGGCCGCCGAGGTCACGGAGATGGAGGGCCGGGCGATCGACAAGCTGGAGCGCCTCGTACGGAGCAGCGTGCGGGTGCTGGTGGAGCGGCTCCCGTTCGTCACCCTCCTGCTGCGGGTGCGGGGGAACACCAAGGTGGAGCGCCAGGCGCTCGCCCGGCGCCGCGAGTTCGACCACATGGTCGGCGAGCTGGTGCAGCTGGCCGGGGCCGAGGGCGACGTCCGCCCCGGAATCGACCCCGCGGTCGCCGGCCGCATGCTGTTCGGGCTGGTCAACTCCCTGACCGAGTGGTACCGGCCGCGCGGCGGCATGAACGCCGACACCCTCGCCGACGCCGTCTGCGAGATGGCCTTCAACGGCCTGCGCCGCCCGCCGTCGGAGACGTGAACGCGCGATTCTCCGGGGACGGGCACCGCGTCCGGACCGGCGGCCCGTCCTGGCCACCGCCATACCCGGCGCCGCGACGGCGAGAAGCCGAACGGCGAAGACGGCGCCGGGTCACGGCGGGCGGCCGGACTTCCCGTGGGCCCCGGCCTCAGGAGGTCGCGGAGATGACCGAGCCCTGGTAGGTGTCCTCGATGAACTTCTTGACCTCGGGGCCGGCCAGGAGCTGGGCCAGCTTCTTGATGTTGGGGTCGTTCTCGTGGCCCTTGAGGGTCACCAGGCCGTTGGCGTAGGGGTTGCCCTCGGCCTTCTCCAGCACCAGAGCGTCGGTGGCCGGCTTGAGCTTGGCCTCCAGGGCGTAGTTGCCGTTGATGACGGCGGCGTCCACGTCCTCCAGCGAGCGCGGCAGCTGCGCGGCCTCCAGCGGCTTGAACTGCAGGTTCTTCGGGTTCTCCGCGACGTCACGCTCGGTGGCGGCCGTGCCGACGCCGGGCTTGAGCTTGATCACGCCGTTGTCCTCGAGCAGCTTGAGGGCACGGCCGAGGTTGGTGGCGTCGTTCGGGACGGCCACGGTGGCGCCGCTGGCGAGCTCGCCGGCCGACTTGACCTTCTTGGAGTACAGGCCGAGCGGCTCCAGGTGCACGGCCTGGACGAACGTCATCTCCTTGCCGCCCTTGGACTTCTGGAAGTCGGCGAGGTAGGGGCGGTGCTGGAAGTAGTTGGCGTCCAGCTGGCCCTCCTGGAGCTGCACGTTCGGCTGCACGTAGTCGGTGAACTCGACGATGTCCAGCTTCAGCCCGGCGGAGGCCGCCAGCTTGTCCTTGACGAACTTCAGGATCTCCCCGTGCGGCACGGGACTGACCCCGACCTTGAGCACGCCGTCCTTGGCCGCGGCCGTGTCCGAGCCGGACCCGCCGGACCCTCCGCACCCCGCGAGCACCAACGCCAGCGCGGCGGCGGCCACGGCGCCGATCAGCTTACGCACCTTGCATCTCCTTCATCTCATTTGTTCAAATGTTCAAGCGTCAGGCCGTGCCTCAGGCAGAACGGCCGGGTCGTGAGGGGCTACTTGCGGGACAGCCTCCGGGCCACGAGATCCCCGAGGCTCTGGACGAGCTGCACGACCACGACGAGCAGCACCACGGTGACGATCATCACGGCCGTGTCGAAGCGCTGGTAGCCGTACCTGATGGCGAGGTCGCCGAGACCGCCGCCCCCGATCGCCCCGGCCATGGCCGAGTAGCCGATCAGCGCGACGACCGTCACCGTCAGCCCGGCCACGAGCCCCGGCAGCGCCTCGGGCAGCAGCACCCTGGCCACCACCCTCCTGCGGCTCGCCCCCATCGCCTGGGCCGCCTCGACCACCTCGCGCTCGACGCCGCGCAGCGCGGTCTCCACCAGCCGGGCGTAGAACGGGACGGCGCCGAGCGTCAGGGGGACGATCGCGGCGGTCGTCCCGATCGTGGTGCCGGTGACCAGGCGGGTGAACGGCAGGATCGCGACCATCAGCACGATGAACGGCAGCGAGCGGCCGACGTTCACGATCCCGCCGAGCACGGCCTTGACGGCGGGGGCGGGAACGAGACCGCCGCGGTCGGTGGCGACGAGCAGCACGCCGAGCGGCAGGCCGAGGACCAGCGTGAGCAGGGCCGACCAGAACACCATCTGCGCGGTCTCGCCGGTGGCCTGCGCCAGCGCGTCGAGCAGTTCGTCCCCGCTCATGGGGCCTCCTCCAGGATCAGGCCGTCGCGCTGCCGCAGGTAGTCGAGGGCGCCGGCGGCGTTCCTGCCTTCCAGGCGCACCCGCAGGCGTCCCGCCGGCACGCCGCCCAGGTCCTCCAGCGACCCGCCGAGGATGTTGACGTCCACGTCGAACTTGCGGACCAGGCTCGACATCACCGGCTCGTCCGCCTGCCCGGCGAAGGTGACCGTGACGCTGCCGGCGGGAGCGGGCTCGGGAAGCGGGAAGATCTCCCGGGTGAGCAGCGAGCCGGGCCTGGCGACGAGCTCGGCGAGCGTACCGGCCTCGGCGACGCGCCCGTCCCGCATGATCGCGACGGAGTCGCAGACGCTCTTGATGACGTGCATCTCGTGGGTGATGAGCAGGATCGTCAGGCCCAGCTCGGCGTTGAGCCGCTTGAGCAGGGCGAGGATCGACTGCGTCGTCGCCGGGTCGAGCGCGCTGGTCGCCTCGTCCGACAGCAGCACCTTGGGACGGGCGGCGAGGGCGCGGGCGATGCCGACGCGCTGCTTCTGGCCGCCGGACAGCTGCGCCGGGTAGGCGGAGGCCTTGCCGTCGAGACCGACCAGCTCCAGGAGCTCGGCCACACGCTTGCCGCGCTCGGCGCGCGGCACGCCGGCGACCTCGAGAGGGAAGGCGACGTTCCCGGCGACGGTGCGGGACGACAGCAGGGCGAAGTGCTGGTGGATCATGCCGATCCGCTGCCTGGCGCGCCGCAGGCCGGCGAGGTCGAGGGCGGTGAGCTCCTGCCCGGCGACGGTCACGGTGCCGCTGGTGGGTCGTTCGAGGAGGTTGACGCAGCGCAGCAGCGTGCTCTTGCCGGCGCCGCTCTGCCCGAGCACGCCGAAGATCTCGCCCTCGCGCACGTCGAGATCGACTCCGTCGAGCGCGACGACGCCGGTGCCGTAGACCTTACGCAGGCCGGAAACACGTATCACAGGTAGGTTATATCCGAAATAGAAGGCGGGTACGACACGCGACGAACGGGGTGATCAGACGCCCCGGTTCAGGAACGACGACAACACATGCCGGACGAGTCCCCGCACGAGGGCAACGGGGCGTTCAAGGGCAGGTCATGCGTCACGCTCTGGCCAACCACCACCGGTGTTCCCACAATTCCCTACCGGAGGTGTGATGCCTGCCACTCCTTCGGACGCCGTCAAACGAGGCCGGGCAGGCCCCGACCAAGCGACATTCCACAACCACACGGTTGTCAGACGCTTCGGGTTGCGGAGGTTTCCCGAAGGACGGCGCACAGTGGATGCTACTTTACTCACGGTAGTCGCGGACGGTGCCCGGCCTGGTGGCAGGCACCTCCCGCGCTCCACGCGGTCCCGGACACGATGTCCCCTCTCTTTCTCAGGAGGTCTGGTGACGCGTGCGGTGAAAACAGGGTCGGCGATGAGCGACGTCCGCTTTTCCCGGCCCGTGACGGCGCACCTGGCGGGTTTCGCCGCCCTGGTGCTCGACAGGCAGGGGTGCGTCACCCACTGGGGTGACGGGGCGGCGCGGCTGTTCGGCCGCCCACGCGAACGCGCCCTCGGCCACGAGATCTGCGCCCTGCTGTTCCGCGGCACGCGGCGCTCCACCGTGCGCCACGCCCTCGACGTCGTGATGGCCGGCGGGCGCTGGAGCGACATCCTGCCCGCCGAGTGCTCCGACGGGCAGATCCGCGACGTCGCGTTCAGCTGGGAACCGCTCGTGATGCCGGGGGTGGCGAGCTCGGTGCTGGTGACCGCTACCGACGCCGCCACGCTGTTCCAGGCGGCCGGCACCGAGGCCGACGTCTCGGCCCGGCAGCGGCTCGCCCTGCTGAACGAGGTGAGCAGCCGCATCGGCGGCACGCTCGACCCGAGTCAGGCCGCCGAGGAGTTCGTCGACATCGCCGTGCCGCGGCTGGCCGACACCGCGATGCTGTACGTCGTCGAGGGCCTCATGCGCGACGACCGCCATCCCGACCCCGCCGCCGACGGATCGATCTCGGTCCGCCGGCTCGCCTTCAAGATCGGAGCTCGGGCCACCGACGAGCGTGACTGGGCCGCCGCCTTCCCCACCCGCGAGGTCGTCACCTACGGCCCGCACCACCCCTCCGCGCGCTGCATGTCCGAGGGCTCCCCCGTCATCTTCAGCTCCGCCGAGCTGGAGTTCCGCGAGCTCGACAAGATCAGCGGCGTGCTGGGCGACCGCACGCCGAACGTCCTCGACGGCTGCTCGTTCCTCAACGCCCCGCTGACCGCCCGCGGCACCAAGCTCGGCTTCATCTCGCTCACCCGGCTCTCCGACCGCCCCTGCTTCGACGAGCACGACACCACCCTCGCCGAGGACCTCGCCACGCGGGCCGCCATGTGCATCGACAACGCCCGCCTCTACTCCCGCCAGAGCCGCACCGCGCAGGACCTCCAGCAGAACCTCGCGCCGCGCACGCTCACCGTCCCGCCCGGCCTCGAGATCGCCCACCGCTACCTTCCCACGAGCGATTCGCGGGTGGGCGGCGACTGGTACGACGTGATCTCCCTGTCCGAGACGCGCATCGCCCTGGTGATCGGCGACGCCATGGGGCACGGCGCGGCGGCGGCCGGCGGCATGTGCCATCTGCGAGCGGCCGTACGCGCCTTCGCGACCTGCGATTTCCCGCCCGACGAGGTGCTGCGCCAGCTCGACAAGATGGCCGAGGACGTCGACTCCATCCAGTGCGCCACGTGCCTGTACGCCGTCATCGACCTCGACACGCGCACCTGTTCCCTCGCGCGGGCGGGCCATCCGCCGCCCATCCTCCTGCGCCCCGACGGCACCGCGTCCGTGCTCGAACTGCCTTCCGGGCTGGCGCTCGGCCTCGGCGACCCGTCCTTCTCCGGAGCCTTCTCCACCGCCTGTGTCGACATGCCGGTGGGCAGCACCCTCGCCTTCTACACCGACGGTCTCGTCGAGAGCCGCGAGCAGGACATCGACACGGGCATCGCCGCCCTGCGCGAGTCCCTCAGCTCCTCCCGCGACACACTCCAGTCCACCTGCGACAGCATCATCGACGCCCTCCCCCGGCAGTACGACGACGTCGCCCTCCTGCTCACCCGCACCACTCCCTGATCCCCCTGGTGGCGGGACGGAAATGTCGGTGCGGGTGGCTAGCCTGCGGCTGTGACGACCCCTGATGTTCCCCTCCCCGTCCCCCGCCCGTTCACGGCGCGCACGGTCCGCCGCCCGGCCTCGGCCGAGCCCGCCACCCCCGACAGCCGGTCACCCCGCTTCCGCGCCGCCCCGGGCGACGTCGTCGTGGGCGTCCGGCTCGAGGGCGGTGCGTGATGGTCACGCTCGACGACGTGCGCCAGGTCGCCCTCTCGCTTCCCCGCACCGAAGAGAAGCTGATCCGCGACCGGGTCAAGTTCCGCGTGGGGCGCATCGTCTACGCCGCGATATCCCCCGACGAGACGCTGATGGGGTTCGGCTTTCCCAAGGAGGAGCGCGCGGCGCTCGTCGCCTCGGAGCCCGACAAGTTCCTCATGCCGATCCCGTCCGACGAGCGCTACAACTGGGTCCGCGTCAGGCTCGCCGCCATCGACCAGGCCGAGATGCGCGAGCTGGTCACCGACGCGTGGCGCATGTGCGTCCCCAAACGCGTCGCCGCCGCCTACGACCGGGGTGAGGCCGCGAGGTAGCCCGGTCGCCGTTCCCGGCACGCCAGGCGGCCGGGGACGCGGGCGACCGAGCCGGAGCGACCGTTCCCGGCGCATCGAGCGGGCAGGTCCCCGAGGCCGGAGCGGGAGGAATCAAGGTGTGGGTGGCGGTGCGGAGCTGCTTCGATGGTGGGCATGGAAACATCTCGCCTTCTGAGCCGTCTCGAGGACGATTTCGCCCTGCTCCGGGCCGCCGTGGCCGAGGCCGATCCCGCGGCGCGGGTGCCCTCGTGCCCGGATTGGACGGCGGCCGACCTGGCCGACCACGTCGCCAAGGTCTACCTCCACAAGACCGAGTGCATCCGGCTCGGCGCGTTCCCCGAGGAGTATCCGCCGGGCGTGCTCGACGCCGATCCGCTGGTCTCCCTCGACCGGTGCCACGCCGCGCTGACCGGGCAGTTCGCCGCCCACTCCCCCGCCGACCACGCCGCCACCTGGCACGAGCCCGACCAGACCGTCGGCTTCTGGATCCGCCGCATGGCGCAGGAGACCGTGATCCACCGCGTCGACGCCGAGCTCGTCGCCGGGCGTCCGGTCTCACCCATCCCGGCCGATCTCGCGATCGACGGCATCGACGAGGTCCTCAAGCTGTTCCTCGGCTACGGCAGCGCTCACTGGAAGGACGACATGGGCACGCTGCTCGACAAGCCCGACGAGCGTCCCCTCTCGGTCTTCACCGGGCACCACGCCTGGAGGGTCGTGGCCACCCCCGCCGGGGTCGAGGTGAGCGACGCCGCCTCCGGATTCGACGCCGACGCCCTGATCAGCGGGGAGCCCGGCCCGCTGCTGCTGTGGCTGTGGAACCGCGCCGACGACGACGCCGTCCGTCTCGACGGCGACCGCGCCCTGCTCGAGCAGTTCCACGCCCTGCGGACCGCCGTCACCCAGTGACCGAGGGCGGCCGTCAGCGGTCGCCGGCCCGCTCGGGCTCGCCCAGGGACTCCAGGAGCGCGCCGAGCTCGGGGTGGGCCCGGGCGACGTTCACGCTGATGATCTCGTAGGCCGCCACGTCCGCCAGCACGAAGGGGTCCTCGGCGGCGACCTTCTCGACGAGCTCGCGCGGGCCCGCCGCCAGGATCACCCCGCCGATCTCCTCCGGTTCGGTCTGCCCGGAAGCCAGGAAGACGCCGTAGGAATGCCATCGGTCGAGATAGTCGACGTGGCCGGGGACGACGGGGGCGACCCGGTCCATCGGGGCGGTGTAACGCACGACAAGAACATGAAGCACGGCACCATTCTGGCCAACTCCACCGCCCCCGCGGTTTTGTCGGTGGGCGGGTTCACACTCGTCGGTGTGACCACCTCGTGACAAGGAGGTACCCGATGACGCGACGGCGGTCGACCCGGCGCCGAGGGCGCCGCTCCGGTGGCGACGGCGTCTTTCCACTGATCGTCGGCCTGGTCGTGGCGGTTCCGCTGGCGAACGCGGCGGTGGGGTTCGTGCGCACGTCCTGGCCATGGCTCCTGG
Source organism: Sphaerisporangium fuscum (assembly GCF_018531465.1). Classification (GTDB taxonomy): domain Bacteria; phylum Actinomycetota; class Actinomycetes; order Streptosporangiales; family Streptosporangiaceae; genus Sphaerisporangium; species Sphaerisporangium fuscum. Next base: position 161,231 of record NZ_JAHDTF010000015.1, on the reverse strand, counting down.
CCGCGACGCTCGCCGCGGCCGCCGTGGTGATCGGCGTGGCCCTGCTGGCGGCCCGGCGGGCGCGGCGGCAGCGCGACCACTTCCTGCGGGCCAACGCCCGGCTGGAGGCGATCGACGAGATGACCGGCGAGCGGTTCGAGCACCTGGTCGCCGAGTTGCTGCGGCGCGACGGGTTCCGCAAGGTCTCGGTGATCGGGAAGGCGGGCGACGGCGGGGTCGACGTCGTCGCCACCGCCCCTGACGGCGGCCGGTTCGCCGTGCAGTGCAAACGCTGGTCGAACAACCTCGGCTCGCCGCACGTGCGCAACTTCCTCGGCGCGCTCGCTCACGCCTACGCCGGTCACACCGGCGTCCTGGTGACCTCCAGCGGGTTCACCCCGCCCGCCCTGAGGGAGGGCCGGGCCGCCGGGCTGTCGATGATCGACCGCGGCGGCCTGGCCGAGTGGGCGCTCGGCACGCCCCTGCCGGCGCTCCTGGCCCGCCCCCGCTCAGCCGTCAAGGCGGGAACGGGCGGTCACGGGCAGTAGCTCCGCGAGTGGGCCGGCGGCCCCGAGTGGACGGCGGCGGGTTCACCGTCCGCGGGCCGGCCCGCGGACGGGTTCACAGGCCGTAGGTCGTCCACAGGTTGGTCGTGGGCCAGGTCTTGACCGCGTCGGCCGCCCTGTGCAGGGCGGGGTCGATGTCGCTGTAGTTCAGCTTGGAGGCGTCGTCGCGCTGGTCGAACAGCACCACCCAGCTCAGTCCGTCGAACCGTCGCACCATAAGGGTCGAGGTGCCGGGCAGCGAACCGTCGTGCCAGGTGTTCCTGCCCCCGGTGACCGGGCGCACCATCCAGCCGAGGCCGTAGTACCACCCGTCGGCGTTGACGCCGATGGACGGCTTGGCGAACATCTTGGAGATCGACGTCGAGGTCAGCACCCCGGCGGCGTCGAAGATCGTGGTGAACTTCGCCATGTCGACGGCCGACGACAGCCACCCGCCGTGCGCCGCCATGTTCTCGATGTTGAAGGCCCCGTACGGCGCGGGCACCACGGTGCCGGAGGTGTCGAGCACGGTGGTGCCGGTGTTCTGCGAGAAGTACGGCACCTCGGTGGCCCGGCGCAGGCTCTTGGCCGACCGGCCGAGCACCATCCGCTTGATCTTCACCGGCGCGAGCACCTTCTGCTGCACGTAGGCGCTGTACGACATGCCGCTGACCTTTTCGATGATCTTGCCGAGCAGCATGTAGCCGTAGTTGGAGTAGGCGTACTTCGAGCCGGGGGCGGAGTCGAGCGCGCGCTTGGAGGTGTACCGCATGATGTCGGCCTGGCTCACCGGCAGCGAGACGCCGAGCGCGCCCGCCACCGCGCGGTCCTGGAACATCGGGTCCGCCGACACGTCGCGGTCCCAGCCGCCGAGGTGCTGCAGCAGGTGAAGCACGGTGACGTTCGCCAGGCGCGGGTCACCGGCGGTGCTCAGGCCGAGCAGCGGGGCGACCTTGGCCGACAGGCTGAGCTTGCCGTCCTGCACCAGCTTCATCACGGCGGTCGCGGTGACCGGCTTGCTCACGCTGGCCACGCGGAACAGCGAGGTGGGGCCGGCCTGGAACGAGGTGTCCGCGGTCCAGTTGTAGCCGCGGGCCAGCACAAGCTTGCCCTTGCGCACCACGGCCAGGGAGGCGTGCGAAATGGAGCGCGCCTGCATGAAGGTCTTGAGGGTGGTGTCGAACGACGAGAGGCCGGCGCCGCTCGCGCCCGTGACCTTCCACACGCGGCCGGCGGCGAGCGCCGGGACGGCCTGCGTGCCTGCCGCGCCGACGGCGGCCGCACCGGCCAGCAGCCGGAGCGTGTCCCTCCGAGTGAGCATCTCTATCCCCGATCATGCAGGAGCCATGACAGGGGTGGGAGTTTACGGGAAGTCGACCTTGCCGTGCGGAAGAAACTACCCAGAACGGATCTATCCGGCAGAAAGCCGAACCTATCGCCACCCGCACAAATTGGCGAGATACGTGTTCGAAAGGCCTGGAAAACCGCCATCGGGCGCGGCATACTGGCCTGACTGTAAGCCGTCAAGTGGGGAACGCATCGCAGACGAAGGAGCAGCGATGGACCCCGCCCTGGCCGGCCTCGCCGCCGCAGCCGGCACCGCGCTCGTGCAGGCCATGGCGAGAGACAGCTGGGAGACGGCCAAGGCGAAACTCTCCGCCATCTTCAACCGGCATCGCCGCGACGACGAGAGCCTGCTCATCGAGGAGCTCGACGCCGCCGACGAACGGCTACGGTCGCCCGAGGAGCCCTCCGGAAACGTGCCGGCGGACGAGCTGCGGCGCTGGGCGGGCCTGCTGGCCGATTTCCTGGCCGAGCACCGCGAAGCCGCCCCGGAGCTGCGGGAATTCGTCCGCGAGGTGCGGCAGCTCGCCGCCCGCGACTCCTTCAGCGTCGTCCAGGAGATCACCGCCGGACGGGACGCGTACGCCGCCGGGCGGGACCAGCACGTGTTTCAGAACGTGGACCGGTGCGGGTTCTCCGGCGACGACGAGGAGACGTGGCGGGTGGACGACCTGCCGCGCCGGCACGTGTACGAAGGCATGCCGCCGCGCGTGTACGAATCCCCCGCTGAATCTCCCGGCGTGGACGTGCACGAATCACCACGCATCGAGCCACGCGGCACGGACGACGATGGACCCTGACCAGCCCTGGGTGCAGCACGTGGCGGCCCGCCGGGACGCGTACGTGGCCGGGCGCGACCTGCACGTCAACGTCACCTGGCCGGCCCGCCCGGACGACGGCCAGGCCTACCGGCGCGAGCGGTCGGTGTTCCTCCAGTACATCAACCCGGAGATCCTGGCGTGCTACGGCAAGGACGTCACCAGGGACGACGCCGGGCGGATACTGGAGCAGGCGCTCCAGGCGACCCGCCTGGCCGTTCTGGTGACCGACGCCTATCTGATCTTCCCGTCGTCGTACATCTTCGAGCTGCCGTGGTTCGACGTGTTCCTCGGCCGCATCGAGCCGCTGGTCCACGAGGGCCTGGTGCGCCACACCTCGCCCACGCCGGAGCTGACCGCCTACCGCGACATCAAGGCCTCGGAGTACCGCAGGGACGAGCGGAACCCCTACTCTGCGCCCTCACCTCGGCAGGTGCTGCCCGACCTCGCCTGGCATCCCCGTTCCGGCAGGCCGACCGCCGCCGGCATCGCCGAGCTGTGGCGCGAGGCGCTCGTCCCGGACGGCGGGCTGTCGGGGGTGGTGCACGCGGTCGTGCGGGCGACGCGGCGGCCGTACCGGCGGGTGGAGGGCGTGCTGGCGAAGTCGCCGGAACGGCTGGAGGGGCAGGCGTTCGTCAAGAGGTTCGTGGAGCGGACGCTGCCCGGGCCGCTGCCGGGCGACGCGGGCAGTCTCCTCGGGCTGTTCCTGTCGGCCGCCTACCTGCGCTGCTACGTGCGCGAGCTGGACACCACGATTCTCACCGACCTTCCGATCGGGCCGCTCTCCTGCACTCTGGACGGCTCGGCGGAGGACATGAAAGGGCGGGTCCTGTCCTCCCGCCGCCTCGATCTCGCGCTGAGATGGCTGCGGATCGACCATTTCGTCCGTTGTGGGGCCAGTTGGAAGGAGCTCATTCTTCTGAGATCCAGCCCTGAGTTCGGCATGATTACGTCGATGCTGTTCGGGAACGGCTCGGCGGACGCCTTCCGGCTCGCGATCATCGGCGCCAGTAGGTCGCGGCACTTCGACACGGCCGTCACCTGTGGGGATGCGTTGTCCAACCTGGCGGTCGTGGCGGACCACCTGACGCCGATGCTCGGCTGACCGTTCCCGTCATCCCGCGCGGGGATTCCTCGCGGGCGGAACGGACGTGGCGAGGGAACACCAATGAAGGTCTCGGTGTACTGCTCTGGTTCGATCGCCAAGGGCGTTTCCGACGTCAGGAAGCTCACCTGGTCGGACACGGAGCGGATGGAGGTCGCGAAGGGAGCCGAGCCGCATGACGTCGTATTCCTGAATCCCGACGACCCCATCACCGACCCGCGGAACACGCTCGGCCAGTTCGGGCGCGACATGTACCAGGTGATGGTGGCCACGGCCGTCGTCGTGGACGCGCGCGAGAAGCGAGGCCTCGGCATCGGGGTCGAGATGGCGGCCGCGGGGACGTTCGGCACGCCGGTCATCGTGGTGGCGCCGCCGAACTCCAAGTACCGGGCCGACCTGCTCGAATATCGCGGGGTCACCGTGCACGACTACGTCCATCCGCACGTCGCGGCGCTGTCGGCGGCCATCGTCGACGACTTCCTGGCCGCGGGCGAGGCACTCGCGGAGCTCGTGACGGCCGGGACCCTGCCGGAGAAGACCGATGTGCCCGGGTGGCTCGAAAGGGCGATCGGCGAATACCGCGACAACGTGCTCGCGGGAGACGTCCCGATGCTGGAGGCGCTGCGCCGGCTCGATCGGATACCCGGGTGATGCCCCTGCCCGTCTGACGGCACAGATTAGGAGGACCAGGTGATCCTCGATGCGGAAGACAGCACCGCGGAACTGATGGCGCGGACCGGAACCTCCCGCTTGTACCTGGTGCGCAATCCCGTCCTCGAACGCCTGCTTTTCGACCGTAACCTCATCGGAGCGGATTTCCGCCGCGCCTGCCTGGAGTCGAGCCGCCGTTTCGTCGCCCATCTGGCCGACGAGTACGCCCCGGGCGAGAGCGCCGAGCTGACCATTCTGAGCAAGGGGCTGGTGTACCAGCTCGGCGAGGCCGTCCTGCGCGGCGGCGGCGGCAACCTGCCGGTGAACCTCGTCGCGACCTCCCGGGTGGCGGTGGCCGCGGAGTCGGCGCGGGTCGCCGTCTCGTACGCGCAACTGGAGGCGCCGGCGCGGACGTTGCTGGTGGGGGACACCGTGGCGTCGGGGGCGACGATCGTCGCGGCCCTCGGCCGCTACCTGGAGGACCACACCCTGCGGCGGCTGTACGTCCTGTCGTTCGCCGGCACGCTCGGCGGGGCGCGGCGGATCGCCGCCTTCTGCCGGGCCAGGGGGATCGAGGCGACGTTCCTGTACGGCCTGGCGGCCTTCGGGCTCGGCGCGAACGGATTCGACCTCTCCTTCCTGCACCCCGAGACGGTGACCAGGCGCGAATACGTGGAAAGGGCGGCCAGGCAGTTCTCGGGGAAGCCGGTCTCGGCGGTGGGCTGGGACTTCGGTTCCCAGGTAGTCGCGCCGAGGAAGTACCGCCGGCTCTGCTGGGTGGAGGCCGAGGTGTGGGGCCTGCACGACAGCGAGTGCCTTGCGGTGGCGGAGAAGCCCGAGAGCTGGGACGAGCTGGCCCACGAACGCGCCGCGTACGTCCACGCCCTCGGGCCGCGGTGGAACCACCTTCTCCCTCCGCCCGTTGAGGGCGTTGCGAGACGCTGATCCGCCAAGGAGAATCAGATTCGGAACAAGGAGGTCGGCCATGCCTGAGACGGAGCGGTTCACCGACGAGGAGTACGCCTTCCTCCGTTTCGCGAGGTTCGGCCAGCTGCCGCCTCGCGTCCTCCCCAGCGAAATGGTCGAGGAGGTCAAGAGCGACGGCCCGCAGCACGAGATCGTCCCCGACCCGCCCTTCCGCTGGGGCGTCTACGTCGGCCAGGCCTACTGATCGGCGGCGGGGGTGCTCAGGAACTCCCGCAACGCCCGGTAGTACGGCATGACCGTGGTCAGGTCGGCGTACTCGTCGGGCCCGTGCTGGCCGTCCCCGCCGATGCCGAAGATCACGGCGTCGATGCCTCGCTGGTGGTAGAACCGGCTGTCGGCGGCGCCGTGCTTGCGCAGGAACTCGGCGCGGTACCCCTGCCCGCGGGCGGCCCGCCGCAGCGCCCGCACCTCCGGGCGGTCCCGGTCGGCGTGGTGGGGCGGGTCGGCGTGCCCGACGTACGGCGTGACGCCGGGTTCGCAGAAGGTCGCCAGGTATGACGCGATCTCCTGGGCGCTCCTGCCGTCGAGGTCGGGGTCTCCGGGGACGAAGCGCATGTCCAGCCAGGCCTCGGCGTCGGCGGGGACGAGGTTGCGGGCCGTGTTGGAGGTCTCGATCCGCGCGAGGTTGACGGTGGTGGCCCAGACCTCCTCGTCGGGCACGGGGTAGCGGGCCAGCAGCTTGTCGAGGCTGCGCTGCAGCTTGATCAGGGCGTTGTCCCCGAGCCACTGGTAGGCGCTGTGGGCGGCGTGGCCGGTGGCCTTGAGGGTGACGGTGACCATGCCCTTGGAGTCGGTGACGATGCGCAGCCCGCTGTGCTCGCCGATGACGACGAAATCACCGGTGACCCCCTGCTCCAGCTGGTGCAGGGTGCCGTCGCGCCCGCCGGTCTCCTCGTCGGTGACCAGTTGCAGCGCGACGGGGTAGGGCAGGCCGGCGGCCAGTTCCGCGAAGACCCGCGCCAGCACCATGGCGGAGATCTTCATGTCCTGCGCGCCCCGGGCGTACAGCCGGTCGCCCTCGCGACGCGGGCGGAACTGGTGGGGCGGGGCCGGCACGACGTCGAGGTGGGCGTTGAGGATCACGGGGAACCGGGGCCGCGCCGCCCCGTGGTAGAGCAGCGCGCTCGGCTTGCCGTTCGACTCGAACCGCTCGACGGTGGCTCCCCGGCCGGCGACGTCCACGACGAGGTCGAGCGCCCGGCGCAGCTCGCGCGGGCGGTCCGCCGTGGAGGGCACGGCGAGCAGCTCCTCGACGGCGGCGAGGAGGTCCTCGGGTATCGGCTCCCGCTCGGCGGACGGCCGTACCCCGGCGGCGAAGTCGTCGGGCTCCATGGCCCCATCGTCCGTCCGGATCACGACAGCGTCCGAAAACTGTGATGCAAGTCACACGATGGCCGGTTTACACCGATGTAATCGATTACCTACTCTCATGTAACCGATTACATGGGAGGAACGGGTGGCTCGTATCAAGGACGTCGCCGCGCACGCGGGTGTGTCCGTCGCCACGGTCTCCCGCGTGCTCAACGACAACCCCTCGGTGACCGAGGAGACGCGGAACCGTGTGTACGAGGCGATGGCCGCGCTGAACTACGTGCCGAACGCCGTCGCACGCTCGCTGCGCACCGAGGCGACCAGGACCCTGGGCCTGATCATCGGCGACATCCTCAACCCGTTCTTCACCGAGCTCGCCCGGGCCGTGGAGGACGAGGCACGCGAAGCGGGATACACCGTCATCATCGGCAACGCCGACGAGCGCGCCGACCAACAGGACCACTACGTGCGGACCCTGCTCGAACAGCGCGTCGACGGCCTGCTGATCTGCCCGACCGCCGAGATCACTCCGCTGATCGAGGAGGTGGCCCGGGGCAGCCGCCCGCTGGTGTTCCTCGACCGGACGCTCCCCGGGCTGGAGGTACCGTCGGTCCGCGCGGACGGCGCCGAGGCGATCAGGGAACTGGTCCGCCACCTGCGGATTCTCGGCCACGAGCGGATAGCCTTCGTCTCCGGCCCCGGAACGCTGTCCACCGGCAGGGAACGCACCGAAGCCTTCCTGTCGGCGGCGGCGGAGAACGGCCTCGCGGTCCCGGAGGAGTACGTCCAGCTGGGCGACTTCCGGGCGGGCAGCGGCCAGGCGCTCACCGCCAGGCTCCTGGACCTCCCCCGCCCGCCGCAGGTCATCTTCCTGGGCGACAACCTCATGGCCCTCGGCGCGCTGGACGAGATCCGGAAGCGGGGGCTCCGGATCCCCGGCGACGTCGCCGTCGTCTCCTTCGACGACGTGCCGTGGTTCACCCACATCGACCCGCCGATCACCGCGATCAGCCAGCCGACCGCGGAGCTGGGCAGACGGGCCGTACGGGTGATCCTCGGCATGCTGCGCGGCGGGAGCGCGGAGTCGGTCGTGCTGCCGGCCGCGCTGGTGGTCCGTGGATCGTGCGGAGAAGCCGGAACACAAGCAGGAGAAACAGGAAGGTCCACGTCGTGAGCGAGACGCGGGAGATCCTCCGGGTCGAGAAGCTGGGCAAGCGGTTCCCCGGCGTCGTGGCGCTGGACGGGGTCGACTTCAGCCTCAGGGCCGGCGAGGTGCACGTCCTTCTGGGCGAGAACGGCGCGGGCAAGAGCACGCTGATCAAGATGCTCTCCGGGGCCTACCACCCCGACACCGGCCGCATCCTCGTCGACGGCGAGCCCGTCGAGATCCGTACGGCCGGGGACGCCCAGCGGCTGGGCATCGCGACCATCTACCAGGAGTTCAACCTCGTCCCGCAGCTGACCGTCGGCGAGAACCTCGCCCTCGGCCGCCCGCCGCGCCGGTTCGGCCTGGTGGACACCAAGCGGATGCACGAGCAGGCCCGCGAGCTGCTGCGACGGGTCGGCATCGACGTCGATCCGCGCACCAAGGTGGCCGACCTGGGCATCGCGCGCATGCAGATGGTCGAGATCGCCAAGGCGCTCGCCCTGGACGCCCGCGTGCTGATCATGGACGAGCCGACCGCCGTGCTCACCACCAGCGAGGTCCAGCGGCTGTTCACCATCGTCCGGCAATTGCGCGACCAGGGGGTGGCCATCGTCTTCATCACCCACCACCTGGAGGAGATCGCCCAGATCGGCGACCGGGTGACCGTCCTGCGCGACGGCCGCTCGGTGCAGGAGGTGCCGGCCACCACGCCGGAGGAGGAGCTCGTCCGCCTGATGGTCGGGCGCCCCATCGACCAGCAGTACCCACGCGAGACGTCCTCGCCGGGCGCGCCCCTGCTCAAGGTCACCGGCCTGACCCGGGCGGGCGCCTTCGCGGGCGTCTCCTTCGAGGTACGCGCCGGGGAGGTCGTCGGCCTGGCCGGGCTGGTCGGCGCGGGACGTACGGAGGTGGTCCGGGCGGTGTTCGGCGCCGACCCGTACGACTCGGGCGAGGTGCTGATGGACGGCCGCCCACTGCCCGGCGGGGACGTCAACGCCGCCATGGAGGCCGGGCTCGGCCTGGTCCCCGAGGACCGCAAGGGCCAGGGCCTGGTGCTCGGCGCCGACATCGCCGAGAACCTCGGCCTGGTCACCCTGCGCCGCGCCAGCCGGGGCGGCTTCGTCGACCGCAAGGGGCAGCGCACGGCCGCCGCCCGCGTGGCCGGCCAACTCGGGGTGCGGATGAGCGGCCTCGGCCAGGAGGTCCGCACCCTGTCCGGCGGCAACCAGCAGAAGATCGTGATCGGCAAGTGGCTGCTGGCCGACGCCAAAGTGCTCATTCTCGACGAGCCCACGCGCGGCATCGACGTCGGCGCCAAGGTCGAGATCTACCAGTTGATCAACTCGCTCACCGCCTCCGGGCACGCGGTGCTCATGATCTCCAGCGATCTCCCCGAGATCCTCGGCATGAGCGACCGCGTCCTCGTTATGGCGAGAGGCCGGCTCGTCGGCGAACTCGACGCGGCCGAAGCGACACAGGACTCGGTGATGGCGCTCGCGGTCACCGAGGTGGAGGATGCTCGTGTCCACTGACGTGCTCACCAGGCGCCCGGCCACCAGGGCCTGGCTGGGAGAGAACGGCTCGCTCGCCGCGCTCGTCGTGCTCGCCATCGCGCTCACGCTGCTGTCCGGCGACTTCCTGACCGTCACCAACCTGCTCAACGTGGGCGTCCAGGCGGCCGTCACCGCGATCCTCGCGTTCGGCTCGACGTTCGTGATCATCACGGGCGGCATCGACCTGTCCGTGGGTGCCGTCGCCGCGCTGTCGGCGATCGTGCTCGCCTGGACGGCGACCGACTCCGGCCTCCCCTGGCCGGTGGCGACGCTGATCGCGCTGGTCGTCGGCCTGGCCTGTGGCCTGGTCAACGCCGCGCTGATCGCCTACGGCAAGCTGCCGCCGTTCATCGCCACCCTCGCCATGCTCGGTGTGGCGCGCGGCCTCGCCCTGGTCGTCTCGCAGGGCAGCCCGATCGCGATGCCGGACGCGGTGTCCCACCTCGGCGACACGATCGGCGGATACCTGCCGGTGCCGGTCCTCGTCATGGCCCTCATGGGCGTGATCACCGCGGTGGTCCTCAACCGCACCTACGCCGGGCGGGCGATGTACGCGCTCGGCGGCAACGAGGAGGCCGCCCGGCTGTCCGGCATCAAGGTCAACCGGCAGAAGCTCGTCACCTACGCCCTGTCGGGGGCGTTCGCGGCGGTCGCCGGGGTCGTCCTGGCCAGCCGCCTGGCCTCCGCGCAGCCGCAGGCCGCCTCGGGATACGAGCTGGACGCCATCGCCGCCGTCGTGATCGGCGGGGCGAGCCTGTCCGGAGGGAAGGGACGGGCGTTCGGCACGCTCGTCGGCGCCCTCATCCTCGCCGTGCTGCGCAACGGCCTCAACCTGCTCTCCGTCTCCGCCTTCTGGCAGCAGGTCGTGATCGGAGTCGTGATCGCGCTGGCGGTCCTGCTCGACACGCTCCGCCGCCGTGGCTCCCGCTAGACCCATCGCAAGTCCCCGGCTAGACCAATGAGGTACACCATCATGCGAATCCCCGCCCTCGTCGCGGCAGGCGCCGCCCTCGCCCTCGGCCTGACCGCCTGCGGATCCGGCTCGTCCTCCGGCGGCTCCGGCTCCGGGTCGTCCTCCGGCGGGTCCGGGAGCGGCGTCAAGATCGGCATGTCGATCTCCACGCTGAACAACCCGTACTTCGTGCAGCTGCGCCAGGGCGCCGAGGCCGAGGCCAAGAAGCTGGGCGCCACGCTGACCGTCACCGACGCGCAGAACGACGCCTCCCAGCAGGTGAACCAGGTTCAGAACTTCACCAGCCAGAGCATGAAGGCCATCATCCTCAACCCGGTGGACTCCGACGCCGCCGCTCCGGCCGTGAAGGTCGCGGAACGCTCCAGCATCCCCGTCCTGGCCGTCGACCGGGGCGTCAACAACGCCCAGGTGGCGCAGACCGTCGCCTCCGACAACGTCGCCGGCGGCAAGCTGGCCGCCCAGGAGCTGGCCAAGCAGATCTCCGAGAAGGGCAAGGTCGTCGTCCTGCAGGGCGTGGCCGGCACCTCCGCCGCCCGCGACCGCGGCCAGGGCTTCACCGACGGCATCAAGGCGTACCCGAACATCCAGGTCGTCGCCCAGCAGCCCGCCGACTTCGACCGCACCAAGGGCCTGGACGTCATGACCAACCTGCTGCAGTCGAACCCCGACATCGTGGGCGTCTTCGCCGAGAACGACGAGATGGCGCTCGGTGCGATCAAGGCTCTCGGCGCCAAGGCCGGCAAGGAGGTCAAGGTCGTCGGCTTCGACGGCACCCCGGACGGCCTGAAGGCCATCCAGGCCGGCACGCTGGCCGCCAGCGTCGCCCAGCAGCCCGCCCTCCTCGGCCAGCAGGCCGTCCAGAACGCGGTCAAGGCCGCGGGCGGCGAGAAGCTCACCGCCAAGCTGGACGTACCGGTGAAGATCGCCACCAAGGACAACGTCTCCGAGTTCTCCGCCTCCTGATCGCATCCGGGAACGAAACGATGAACGATCTCGGCACTCGGGAGATCGAGCCGTACGACGTGGTGGTCGTGGGGTCGGTCAACGCGGACCTCGTCGTCCGCGTCGACCGGCGCCCCGGCCCGGGCGAGACCGTGCTCGGCTCCGACCTCGCCACCTATTCCGGCGGCAAGGGGGCGAACCAGGCCGTCGCGGCGGCCCGCCTCGGCGCACGGGTGTCCCTGCTGGGAAGGGTCGGCGCCGACGCGCACGGCCGGCTCCTGCGGGAGTCGCTCGACCGCGACGGGGTCGATCTGGGCCACCTGCACGAGAGTTCCACGCCGACCGGGGTCGCGCTGATCTCGGTCGGGCCGGAGGGCGACAACAGCATCATCGTCTCCCCCGGCGCGAACGCGCACCTCAGCGAGGAGGACGTCGCCGCTGCCGCCGGCCTGATCGGCTCGGCCCGGGTGGTGTCCATGCAGTTGGAGACCCCGCTCCCCACCGTGCTGGCGGCGGCGCGGGCGGCGCGCCGGGTCGTGTTCAACCTCTCGCCCCCGGCCCCGGTACCCGCCGAGCTGCTGTCCCTCTGCGATCCGCTGGTCGTCAACGAGCACGAGGCGTCGTTCATCCTCCGGACCGCCGCTCACCGGGCGGACGGAGGCGAGCACGCCCCCTCATCGACCGGTGAGACCGCCGGCTCCGCACCCGGGGCCGCTGCGGAGGTCGCCACCCCGGCCGAGCAGGCCGAGGCGCTGCTCGCCCTCGGCCCGCGATCGGTGGTGATCACCCTCGGGGCGAACGGCGCGCTCGTCGCCGGGCCCGACGGCGTCACCACCGTCCCCAGCCCCAGGGTCGAGGCCGTCGACACGACGGGAGCGGGCGACGCCTTCACCGGCGCACTCGCCTGGCGCCTCGCCCGGGGCGACACCCTCGCCGAGGCGGCGGCCTTCGCGGCGCGGGTCGGGGCGGCGACGGTACGGCGGCCGGGCGCCCAGAGTTCGTACCCGACCCTCGCGGAGGTGGAAGGCCTGTGACGCCTGTCGAAGGCGGAGAACCTGTGACCGCGCCCGCGGAGGTGGGGAACCTGTGAAGCGGTCAGGGATCCTGAACGCGGCCCTGTCCGGCGCCATCGCCCGGCTCGGGCACACCGACGAGCTGCTGATCTGCGACAGCGGGATGCCGTTGCCGCAGGGAGCCGAGGTCGTCGACCTGGCGTTCCTGCCGGGGATACCCGCGTTCGCCGACGTGCTGGAAGGCATCCTGCGGGAGATCGTCGTGGAGGGCGCCACGGCCGCCGAGGAGGTCCGCGCCGCCAACCCCTCCTGCGACGCCTTGCTGAACGCCCACCTGCCCGGGTTGGCCTACGTGCCCCACGAACAGCTCAAACGCCGAAGTCACACCAGCAAACTGATCGTCCGCACCGGCGAGGCCCACCCGTACGCCAACGTGATCCTCCGCTGCGGCGTCCCCTTCTGATCCCCGCCCGGCCCGCCGGGCACCGGCCGGCACCAAGATCAGAGGGAAGGGGCCGGGTGGAGGGTGAGGGCGCGGAGGACGCGGTCGGCGGTGTCGCCGGGCATCTCCGCGTGAGGGTAGTGGCCCGCGCCTTCGACCAGGACGACTTCGACGGGGCCGCCGAGCTTGGACGCGATGAGGTGGGCTTCGGCCGTCGCGTCGGGGAAGTCCTGGTCCTTGGTGCCCATCACGACCACGGTGGGACACGTGACCTCCGAGTACCGGGTCACGACGCCGGACAAGGAGAGCTCTATCTGCGCGCGCAGCGCCGCCGCCCGTCCGGGTTCGCGGAGGTTCGCCTTGAGCTCCTTCAGGTAGGACCCGAAGTCGTCCGGCTTGGCCGTCGGGTAGGAGGAGCGCACGAACATCGCCCACAGGAAGGCGCTGCGCCCGACCGCCCGTGACAGGGCCTTCATCCAGGCCTTGATCCGGCCCTCGCCCGAGAACGAGCCGATCAGCACCAGCTCGGTCACCTCCGCGGGCGCCTCCGCCGCCACCCATACGGCAGAGGCGCAGCCGATGGAGTGGCCGACCAGCAGGGCGGGGCCGCCGAGGTGGCGGACGAGCGCCAGCAGGTCCGCGCCGACGGAGGCCACGTCGTGGTCCGGCCACCCGGTGCTCGACTCGCCGTACCCGCGTACGTCCATCGCCGCGACCCGGAACCCGGCCCCGGCGAGGCGGCGGGCGAGGAAACGGTAGGTGGCGCGGGTGTCTCCCATGCCGTGGACGAGGACGGCGAGCGGGCCGTCGACCGGGCCGCTCGTCTCGTAGGCGATACGGCCGTCCGCCGTCTCCAGGAACAGGGTGCGCATGGGCTTCTCCTTCACCGGGCGATCCTTCCGGCAGTGATTGCGAGAGCGGTGCTCTCACAAGAGATCAATGAACCGGAAGTCCGCGAACTTGTCAAGAGCACCGCTCTCACAAGAGATCGATGGTCACGTCACGCTTAACGCAACCTGATGTAGCGCTAGGAGTGAGTATGGGGCAGGAGAGCGCCAACTGCAACAACTAGTTGCAACAAGGGAGGGGCGGCCGGATCCCGACTCGGTTCGTCAGAGACGTTGACGACCCACGCCGGGCCGGGGTAGCGTTCGCGTAAATAAAAAGGAAAGCTTCCTATAAATAAACTCGGTATCCCGAGGTAGGAAGGTCGCCGTCATGTCGCGATCACCGCCGTCCTTTGTTTGATCCCTCCGGTTTCAGGTTCGCCCACGAACGGTGCGGTGCCGCGCCTCTGCTCTCTCCGGCCGGCAAAAGGCTCCGCACGACGTCCACAACGACCCCCCTCTCGCATCCGCCCGATGGACGTGGAGCACCACATGAAACACAAGTTCGCCAAAGTCTTGGTGGCCGCGGGGGCGCTGCTCCTGCCGCTCGGCACCGCGGTGGCGGTCGGCCCGAGCGCGTCGGCCACCGTCGCCGTTTCCCGCAGCGTCGCCCTGGCGGCCCCCGCCTGGGCCCCGAACACGGCCTACACCGCGGGCCAGGTCGTCTCCTACAACGGCGTCGACTACAAGTGCCTCCAGAGCCACACCTCCCTCCCCGGCTGGGAGCCGCCGAACGTTCCGGCGCTCTGGCAGCCGACGACCGGCGGTGGCAGTGACACCACCGCGCCGAGCGCGCCCGGCAACCTGCGCTCCACGGCCACGACGTCCTCCAGCGTCTCGCTGGCGTGGGACGCCTCCACCGACAACGTCGGCGTCACCGGCTACAACGTCTACCGGGGCACCACCCTCGTCACCACCGCCACCGGCACCAGCTACACCGACAGCGGCCTGACCGCCAACACCGCCTACAGCTACACCGTCAAGGCCCGCGACGCCGCCGGCAACCTCTCCACCGCCAGCAACACCCTCAACGTCACCACCCAGCCCGGCGGAGGCGGGACCGACACGACGCCGCCGAGCACGCCGGGCAACCTGAGGTCGACCGGGACGAGCTCCTCCAGCGTCTCGCTGGCGTGGGACGCCTCCACCGACAACGTCGGCGTCACCGGCTACAACGTCTACCGGGGCGCCACCCTCGTCACCACCGCCACCGGCACCAGCTACACCGACAGCGGCCTGACCGCCAACACCGCCTACAGCTACACCGTCAAGGCCCGCGACGCCGCCGGCAACCTCTCCACCGCCAGCAACACCCTCAACGTCACCACCCAGCCGGGCGGAGGCGGGAACGGCGGCAACAAGCTGCTCGGCTACTTCGTCGACTGGGGCGTCTACCAGCGCAACTACCACGTCAAGAACATCGACACCAGCGGCTCGGCCGCCAAGCTCGGCTACATCAACTTCGCCTTCGGCAACGTGACCAACGGGCAGTGCGCCATCGGCGACAGCTACGCCGACTACGACCGCTTCTACAACGCGGGCGAGAGCGTCGACGGCCAGTCCGACACCTGGGACAACGGGGCACTGCGCGGCAGCTTCAACCAGCTGCGCAAGCTCAAGGCCAAGTACCCGGGCCTGAAGGTGATCTACTCCTTCGGCGGCTGGACCTGGTCCGGCGGCTTCCCGCAGGCCGCGGCCAACCCGGCGGCGTTCGCCGACTCCTGCTACAAGCTGGTGGAGGACCCGCGCTGGGCCGACGTGTTCGACGGCATCGACATCGACTGGGAATACCCCAACGCCTGCGGCCTGACCTGTGACACCAGCGGCCCGAACGCGTTCAAGAACCTCATGTCGGCCCTGCGCTCGCGCTTCGGGCAGAACTACCTGATCACCGCCGCGATCACCGCGGACGGCACCAACGGCGGCAAGATCGACGCGACCGACTACGCCGGCGCGTCCCAGTACGTCGACTGGTACAACGTCATGACCTACGACTTCTTCGGCGCCTGGGCGGCCCAGGGCCCGACCGCGCCGCACTCGCCGCTGACCTCCTACTCGGGCATCCCGACCGAGGGCTTCTACACCGACGCGGCGATCCAGAAGCTCAAGAGCAAGGGCGTCCCGGCGAGCAAGCTGCTGCTCGGCATCGGCTTCTACGGCCGCGGGTGGACCGGCGTCACCCAGAGCGCCCCGGGCGGCACGGCCACCGGTCCCGCGCCCGGCACCTACGAGCAGGGCATCGAGGACTACAAGGTCATCAAGGGCAGGTGCCCCACGACCGGCACCGTCGCCGGCACGGCGTACGCCTTCTGCGGCGGCCAGTGGTGGAGCTACGACACCCCGAGCACCATCGCGGGGAAGATGAGCTACTCCAAGAACCAGGGTCTCGGCGGTTCCTTCTTCTGGGAGCTCAGCGGCGACACCACCAACGGCGAGCTCATCACCGCGATGAGGAGCGGGCTCGGCTGACGGATCGCGGTCCGGGGGCGTGACCCGCCCCCGGACGTGGAACCAGGCCGGGGCACGGGATCCGAAAGAGGACCCGGCCCCGGCCTTCACACGTTCGCGGGCCCGGGACGGCCGGCCGCTACCAGTCCTGCGAGAGGCCGGACATCCGCCGCAGGTATTCGTCCTCGTCGATCTCGCCCGCGGCGTAGCGGCGCTTGAGGATCTCCTTCGGACTCTCCCGGGCCGGCACGGCCGGACGGCTGGACGTCCAGGAGCGGACCAGGATGAGCACGCAGGAGACGACCACGATCAGCGCGACGAGCACCAGCAGGTATCTCATGCCCACCTCCGCTTTCTCCCCGGCCGTGGGGACCGCCGGCGCGCCTCCCCGGCGGCGGCAGTGCCCAGTGTCGCAGCTTCTTCCCACCGAGGGTAAGGGTGGTACCGAGCACCGCGCTCCCCCGCGAGCCCGAACCGCCCAAGGCGACAATCGGGGCCCGGAGCATGCAGAATCTTCCCCGAACCCAAAGCGAAGGCGGACCAGGATCGTGACGATCTCCATTCATCAGCGGATCGCCGAAGAGCTCGGCGTGCGTGAGCGGCAGGTGAAGGCCGCCGTCGAGCTGCTCGACGGCGGCGCGACCGTGCCGTTCATCGCCCGCTACCGCAAGGAGGCGACCGAGAGCCTCGACGACGCGCAGCTGCGCACGCTCGAAGAACGGCTGCGCTACCTGCGCGAGCTGGAGGAGCGGCGCGCCGCGATCCTGGAGTCGATCCGCTCCCAGGGCAAGCTCGACGAGGCCCTGGAAGCCCAGATCATGGCCGCCGACTCCAAGGCCCGGCTGGAGGACATCTACCTTCCCTACAAGCCGAAGCGCCGCACCAAGGCCCAGATCGCCCGCGAGGCAGGGCTGGAGCCGCTCGCCGACGAGCTCCTCGGCGACCCCTCACGCGACCCGCTGGAGGCCGCCACGGCCTTCGTCGACGCCGACAAGGGCGTCGCCGACACCGGCGCCGCCCTCGAAGGCGCCCGGGCCATCCTGATCGAGCGCTTCGCCGAGGACGCCGACCTCATCGGCGGCCTGCGCGAGCAGATGTGGTCGCGGGGCCGCCTGGTCGCCCGCGTCCGCGAGGACAAGCAGGAGGCCGGGGCGAAGTTCGCCGACTACTTCGACTTCGCCGAGCCGTACACCAAGCTGCCGTCCCACCGCATCCTCGCGATGTTCCGCGGTGAGAAGGAAGAGATCCTCACCCTCACCATGGAGCCCGACGAGGCCCCCGCCGAGGACGGCCCCGGCTTCTACGAGGAGCGCATCGCCCGCCACTTCGGCATCGCCGACCAGGGCAGGCCCGCCGACCGCTGGCTGGCCGACACCGTGCGCTGGGCCTGGCGCACCCGCATCCTCGTCCACCTGGGCATCGACCTGCGGATGCGCCTGTGGCAGGCCGCCGAGGACGAGGCGGTGCGCGTGTTCGCCACCAACCTCCGCGACCTCCTGCTCGCCGCGCCGGCCGGCACGCGTCCCACCATGGGGCTCGACCCCGGCCTGCGTACGGGTGTGAAGGTCGCCGTGGTCGACGCCACCGGCAAGGTCGTGGCCACCGAGACGATCTACCCGCACGAGCCGAGGCGCCGGTGGGACGAGTCGATCGCGGTCCTCGCCCGCCTCGCCCAGCAGCACGCCGTCGAGCTGATCGCGATCGGCAACGGCACGGCGTCCCGCGAGACCGACAAGCTCGCCGGGGACCTGATCAAGCGGCACCCCGAGCTCAAGCTCACCAAGATCGTGGTGTCGGAGGCGGGCGCGTCGGTGTACTCCGCCTCGGCCTACGCCTCCCAGGAGCTGCCCGGCCTCGACGTCTCGCTGCGCGGCGCGGTCTCCATCGCGCGCCGGCTCCAGGACCCGCTCGCCGAGCTGGTCAAGATCGACCCCAAGTCGATCGGCGTGGGGCAGTACCAGCACGACCTGGCGGAGACCAAGCTGTCCCGCTCGCTCGACGCGGTCGTCGAGGACTGCGTGAACGCCGTCGGCGTCGACGTCAACACCGCCTCCGCCCCGCTGCTCACCCGCGTGTCGGGCATCGGGTCGGGCCTGGCCGAGAACATCGTGCAGCACCGCGACGCCAACGGCCCGTTCAGGTCGCGCCAGGCCCTCAAGGAGGTGCCGCGGCTCGGCCCGAAGGCGTTCGAGCAGTGCGCGGGCTTCCTGCGCATCCCGGGCGGCGACGACCCGCTCGACGCCTCCAGCGTGCACCCCGAGTCGTACCCGGTGGTGCGGCGCATCCTCGACGCCACCAGCAGCGAGATCAAGTCGCTGATCGGCAACACGGCGGTGCTCCGGTCGCTGAAGCCGTCGGAGTTCGCCGACGACACCTTCGGTCTGCCGACCGTGACCGACATCCTGAAGGAGCTCGAGAAGCCGGGCCGCGACCCGCGTCCCGCCTTCAAGGCCGCCACCTTCAAAGAAGGCGTGGAGACCCTGTCCGACCTCAAGCCGGGCATGCTCCTCGAGGGCGTCGTCACCAACGTGGCCGCGTTCGGGGCGTTCGTCGACGTCGGCGTGCACCAGGACGGCCTGGTCCACGTCTCGGCCATGTCGAAGACCTTCGTGAAGGACCCCCGGGAGGTCGTCAAGCCCGGCGACATCGTGCGCGTGAAGGTGCTCGACGTCGACATCCCCCGCAAGCGGATCTCGCTGACGCTCCGCCTCGACGACGAGGCCACCGGCCGGGACGACGGCCGGTCCGCGCCGTCCACCGGGGGCGGGAACCGCGACCGCAAGGGTGGCGGCGCCAAGGGCGGCGCCCAGCGCGGCGGCGGCCGGCAGCGCCAGGAGCGCCCCGCCCCCACCGGCGCCCTCGCCGAGGCCCTCCGCAAGGCCGGCCTCGACAAGGGCCTCAAGTAGGAAGGCTCACCGGCTCACCCGCCGTCATCGGCGCCGACCCCGCCGCACCACCTCCGGCCGCGTCGGCGCCGGGGGCGGCCGGGGTGGCGTCGGCGGGAACCATGCCAGACCGGGCATGAGGGCGGGATCCACCCCTCGTTCATCTGCTGCCGGTCCGGCTTCGGTGGACCTGGCTGTGAGGGGTGGGGAAACGAGCGGATACCCTTCGGCTGTTCGGATAACCTTCAACCGCCCACGTAGGGGACAGTCATGACGCAGGCTCCCGTCAAGGTCACCGTCACCGGCGCCGCCGGTCAGATCGGCTACGCGCTGCTCTTCCGCATCGCCTCAGGCCACCTGCTCGGCCCGGACGTGCCGGTGCGGCTCAGCCTGCTGGAGATCCCGCAGGCCGTGAAGGCCGCCGAGGGCACGGCCATGGAGCTCGACGACTGCGCCTTCCCGCTGCTCCAGGGCATCGACATCAGCGACGACGTCAACAAGGCGTTCGACGGCGCCAACGTCGCGCTGCTGGTGGGCGCCCGCCCCCGCACCGCCGGCATGGAGCGCGGCGACCTGCTGCAGGCCAACGGCGGCATCTTCGGCCCGCAGGGCAAGGCGATCAACGACCACGCCGCCGACGACGTACGCGTGCTGGTGGTCGGCAACCCCGCCAACACCAACGCCCTGATCGCCCGGTCGCACGCCCCGGACGTGCCCGCCGAGCGGTTCACCGCGATGACGCGGCTCGACCACAACCGCGCGCTCTCGCAGCTCGCGGCCAAGCTCGAGGTCCCGGTGACGGCCATCAAGAAGATGACCATCTGGGGCAACCACTCCGCCACGCAGTACCCCGACCTGTACAACGCCGAGGTCAACGGCAAGATCGCGGCCGAGCAGGTCGACGAGGCCTGGCTGCGCGACACCTTCATCCCGACCGTCGCCAAGCGCGGCGCCGCCATCATCGAGGCCCGCGGCGCCTCCTCGGCGGCCTCCGCGGCCAACGCCGCCATCGACCACGTGTACGACTGGGTGAACGGCACCGCCGAGGGCGACTGGACGTCGGTCGCGCTCCCGTCCGACGGCTCGTACGGCGTGCCGGAGGGCCTCATCTCCTCCTTCCCGGCGGTCTCGCGCGGCGGCCGGTGGGAGATCGTCCAGGGAGTGCCGGTCAACGCGTTCTCCCGTGAGCGCATCGACGCCTCCGTCGCGGAGCTGGGCGAGGAGCGCGAGGCGGTCAAGCAGCTCGGGCTGATCTGAGCCCGCGTCGTCCGCTGATCCACGGCCCCGGTTCCCGTACGGTGAACCGGGGCCGGGCCGTCGAGGTAACCCCTCGGTAACGGCACGAACCTCCTTCTCCTTTCGATGGTCTAACCCGGTGAAAGGAGACATCATGAGGTTTCTCACAGTGGGTGCGCTCTTCGCGGCCGCCATGGCGACGGTCGTACCGGCCACCGCCGCGACCACCGCGCACACCACCCGCGTCCAGCACGCGGCCCACGCCGAGCACGGCATGCACGCCGACTCCGTCCGCTACGCCTCGCTGAAGAGCTGCAAGGACAAGCACGGCGACAACGTCGCCTGCGGCCCCTGGCAGCTGTACCTGCACAGCGGCAAGAAGAAGACCCTGCGCGACGCGCGGGTGTTCCCGCACGACGCCAAGGGCAAGGTCATGAAGGACCTGCCCTCCCCCACGGCCGTGAGCGGCGACGGCGAGTACATCGCCTACCTCCGGCAGCGGGACGATCGCCTGGTGGTACGGGAGCTCACCGGGAAGGTCCACGTCATGCCCGCGACCGCCATCCCCCGGCACACCAGCACGGCCGACCTGTCGTTCAACCTGTCGCTCAAGGGGGCCGTTCTCGCCGTGGCGAGCGGCGACCAGGGGTGGCTGCGGCTGTTCGACGTGGCCTCAGGGAAGCAGCTCGGCACCGTCCGGAAGCACGGCTCCTTCGTGGGGTTCAGCGGTGACGAGGACGAGGTGCTCACCACCCGCGACACCAACGAGAACACCACCGAGCTGGTCACCTACGACCTGGAGGGGCACCAGGTGAAGCGGCAGGAGCCGCCGCAGGTGGTCGCGCAGCAGAACCCGCTCGCGCTGAACGCCGACGGCAGCTCCGTCGCGCTCTACTCATCCGGCAGCCACACCCTGAAGGTCTACGACCTGGACTCCCAGACCATCGTGTCCAGCGTCAAGGTGCGATTCCCGGGCGACGACGCCCCCGAGATGATCGACTGGACCGGCGACCACGAGGTCACGGTGCACGCCCCCACGGGCAACGGCTCGACGGTGCACATGCGCATCTTCCAGATCGACCCGCGGACCGGCGCCAAGAAGCTCCGTGACTCCTACCGGATCAAGAACGCGTTCAGCTACGCGGCCTGTGGCGGCTGACAGCCCGATCAGCGTGAGGACGGCGACCTCGGTGACGACCACCAGACGCTGGGTGAGCCCGGCGGGGACGACACCGGGGTCGAGGCCGACCATGCGGACGCCGTACGGCACGAGCACCAGGAGCAGGAACCAGGCGGAGGCGAAGCTCAGCCAGCGCAGCGGCCGGGCGTGACGGCCGCCGCGCGCCGCCAGCAGGAATCCCGCGGCCGGCATGGCGAGGAAGGCGGCGAACGCCGCGTACCGGTGGATGCCGCCGGACATCGACAGGGACATCCCCGGCCGGTCGGTGGGAAACGCCGCGATCATCACCATGCAGCTGCCCCACACGCCCACCAGTGCGACGACGGCCGGCGGCATCCCCCGCCGCGACATCTCGACGGCGAACAGGGCCGCCCCCACCGCGAGCAGCGTCAACGAGGCGGCCAGCAGCCACCCGTACGGGTGGAACGCGTACTCGCTGATCATCCCCCAGAGCGGGTCCAGATCGGACATCACGTGCAGCGTCACCATGGCCGCGACGCCCCCGGCGAGGGCCGCGAACCCGCCAACCGTCAATCGACTCGTCATGCACCTGACTGTCGCGGCCGGCGGGGTGTCCGGACATCCGGAGATCGGCCGGATCGAGCCCTGGCGCGTCCCCGAGCCGACCCCGACCTCCCCGGGCTCCAGCCCAGGGACAGGTCAGGGTTGATCCATATCTACCAGCGCAAACCTCCCGAGACTGTGCCCATGGCCTCGCTCCGCTCGGCGGCTCGGGGCGCTTCTTGAGGCGGCGGCCTTCGTCGTCGTCCGGGCTCGTCCCTCACCCTCCCTCCTCCTCAGACCACCGCCGCGCCCCTCGCGGTGCTCGACGGCCTCGCTCCGCTCGGGTCAGTCGGCGAGGCCTTTGCGGCGTGCCTCGGACTCGGCGATGTCCCCTGCGTCGGCGGGCGCCAGCTCCGGCTCCGAGGCGCGCAGCCAGCGGCAGCCGTAGGCGTCCAGCTGGATCTCGGCGCGGCCCTCGGCGGAGATCTTCACGGTCCCGTCGACCAGCAGGTCGGTGAGCACCTTGTCGTCGTCCAGGCCGTCGAGCGTGACCTCCAGGGCGACCTCCGCGTCGGTGAAGTTGTGCAGCGCGAGCACCGTCCCCCCGTCGAGGTCGGCGCGCACGGCGAGGACGGCGTCCTCCCCGGTGTCCAGCACCTGGTAGTCGCCCCACGCCAGCTCCGGGCACCCGCGGTACTGCTCGGTCAGCTTGGTGATCCACATCAGCAGCGAGTCGGGGTCGCGCCGCTGGGCGCTGACGTTGATGTGCTCGGGCCCGTACTTCCCCTCGACCATCGGGTTGCGGAACTTCTCCGGCTCCGCCGTGGAGAAGCCGCCGTTCCTGTGTGGTGTCCACTGCATAGGGGTTCGTACAGCTTCGCGGCCCTCGATGCTGAGGTTCTCCCCCATGCCGATCTCCTCGCCGTAGAACAGCACGGGGGTGCCGGGCAGGGAGAACAGCAGGCTGTAGACCATCTTGATCCGGCGCAGGTCGCCGCCCAGCATGGTCGGCAGGCGGCGGCGCAGCCCCCGGCCGTACAGCTGCATGTTCTTGTCGGGGCCGAACGCCGCGAAGACCTCCTGGCGTTCGGACTCGCTCAGTTTGTCGAGGGTGAGCTCGTCGTGGTTGCGGACGAACGTCGCCCAGTGGCAGTCCCTCGGCGGAGCCGGCCGTTCGCGCAGCGCCTCCGCCAGCGGGCGGGCCTCGCCTCTGGCCAGCGAGAGGTACATGCGCTGCATCCCGATGAAGTCGAAGCACATGGTGACCTGGTCGCCGAGGTTGCTGCCGAAGAACTTCAGCAGGTCGGGGTACTCCAGGTTGACCTCGCCGAGGAGCATGGCGCTGCCGTCCCGGCGGTTCATGAAGGCCCGCATGTCGCGCAGGAACTCGTGCACGTCGGGCAGCTTGTCCCCGCCCTTGGACCGGTCGCCGTCCTTGGAGAGGTTCTCCATCAGGAACGGCACCGCGTCGACCCGGAATCCCGACAGGCCGAGTTCCATCCAGAAGCCGAGGATCCGCGAGATCTCGTCACGCACCTCGGGGTTGGCGGTGTTGAGGTCGGGCTGGAATCGGTAGAAGCGGTGGAAGTAGTACTGGCCGCTGCCCTCGTCGTACTCCCAGAGGCTGTGCTCCTTGTCGGGGAAGACCACGCCGTTGGGGTCGTCGGGCTCGGGCGTGTCCGACCAGATGTACCAGTCGCGGTAGCGGGAGTGGCGGCTCGACCTGGCCTCCTTGAACCACGGGTGCTCGTCGGAGGTGTGGTTGACGACCAGGTCGGCGATCACCCGGATGCCCCGGTCGCGGGCGGTCCGCATGAACTCCACGAACTCCCCCAGCGTGCCGAGCCGCGGGTCGACACCGTAGAAGTCGCTGATGTCGTACCCGTCGTCGCGGTCGGGACTCGGGAAGAACGGCATCAGCCAGATGCACGTCACGCCGAGCCGTTCCAGGTGATCGATGTGCTCGGCGGCACCGCGGAAGTCGCCGATGCCGTCGCCGTTGCCGTCGGCGAACGTCTCCACGTCCAGGCAGTAGACGACGGCGTTCTTCCACCAGACGTCTGAGGTATAGGTCACTCTCACACGCCCGCCACTACCCCAAGGAACGGCAAAGAATCTCGACGAGGTTTTTGCGTTATCGCCGGTGGCGGACGTCTTGAGGGCCCGTACCGCGCGCGGTACGGGCCCAGATGAGAATCATCGACCTCAGATGACGGTGACCTGTTCGGCCTGAGGACCCTTGGCGCCCTGCACGGTCACGAAAGTGACCCGCTGGTTCTCATCCAGGCTGCGGTAGCCGCCGGAGGTGATGGCCGAGTAGTGCACGAACACGTCGGCACTTCCGTCGTCCGGGGCGATGAAGCCAAAGCCCTTTTCGGCGTTGAACCACTTGACTGTACCTTCAGACAACTGCTTCTCCCAGGTAGGAGCTTCACCGGGCCGCCGGGTCGGCGGCTCGGGGCTGCGTGGCGGACCGGACCTGCATCCGCGGAGACCGCAGGAAAAGCAGAAACGACCGCCGTCACTAAACTTCCCGCGGGCGCTTTCGATGAAAAAGACGTTCGAGGAATGCACGACTGCAACGACGGTGACTTTATCGAGCGCCCAGGCCGATTACAAGGCATCACGCGTGTCGCGGCGCGACCGTTCCCGTTCGTCCGTTAATTTAGGCTTTTGCGACTTCAGGCGGGTTCGGCGAGATACCAGCGGGCGTGCCCGTCGCCACGGGTGAGCGAGTCGAGGCGGCGGGGAAGCTCCTTGCGGGAGAACGGGTCGCGGGCCGCGTTGCGGATGTGGATGCCGACGGCGTACATGTCCCGGACCTCCATCAGGGTCGGGTAACCGTTCCACCGGCGCAGGTCGGAGCCGTACGCCCCGGCGAAGTCGTCGACGTCCGCCGTCGTCAGCCCGAAACGGCGCTGCCCGTGGTAGGTGTGCACGAGATCCCATTCGCGCGGGCCGACGGCGACGCCGTCCCAGTCGCACAGCACGGCATGGCCGTCCTGGCAGCGCAGGAGGTTGTCGATCCAGGCGTCGCCGTGCAGCAGCACCGGAGGCCCCTCGGTGTCGAGCGCCTCCCACCGGGCGGTGAGCTCGGCGACCCGGTCGCGCAACCAGGCCCGCTGGCACGGCGTCAGCACCTCCTTGCGGTGCTCCACCGAATCGCGCACCTCGGCCAGCGGGTCGGCGAGCC
Source organism: Sphaerisporangium fuscum (assembly GCF_018531465.1). Taxonomy (GTDB): domain Bacteria; phylum Actinomycetota; class Actinomycetes; order Streptosporangiales; family Streptosporangiaceae; genus Sphaerisporangium; species Sphaerisporangium fuscum. The sequence goes on along the minus strand of NZ_JAHDTF010000015.1, from coordinate 136,088 downwards.
GCTTCAGCGGGAACGGCGGCACCGGCAGCAGGTGGAGGGTGCGCAGGATCCTGCCGAGCTGGCGGGTGGTCGGCCGGCCGCTCGCCGGCACGTAGTGCCAGAAGGTGACCACGCGCCCGTCGTACACCAGGGGCTGGTCGCACAGCTCGTCGGCCGGGCGCACCGTGGGGAATCCCTGATCGGCCAGCCACCGGGCCACGGCGAGCACGACCGGCAGCCGGGTGAGGGCGTCCGGCGCGGTGGCGATGCGTACGACGATCTCGTCCCTGAGCTTGAACACCGCGTTGCTCCGCACCCGCAGCAGCCGCGCGTCCCGGGCGTCGAGCCCCACGCTTGCGCACACGTCGCGCAGGATCGCGGTGGCCTCGTCCGCCAGCATGCTCATGGGCGGTCCAGGGCCGGCTGCGGGCCCGCCTCGGCCAGCAGGTCGTGCAGATGTCGCGCGGCGGGGGTCCTGCGGTGGACGCGGGGGATCGTCGACAGCAGGGTGCGGGCGCGGTTGACCACGATCGTGGTGCGGTGTTCGGGCGGCACCTGCGACAGGGCCTGCTCGGCGAGCCGGCACGCCTCGTCGTACCCGCCCGCGCGGGCGACGTGCGCCGCCTGGTCGAGCAGCACCAGCGCCGGGTCGATGGTGTAGGGGCTGGAGGAACGGGAGATCCACTCCTGCACCTGCGCGGCCTCGCCCAGCTCGATGAGCGTGCCCATGCGGTAGAACTGCAGCCGCCGCTCGGAGAAACGGAACGCCAGGTGGTCGGCCCCCTCGCGGGGCATGCGGGAGAAGATGCGCTCGGCCTCGGCGAGGGCGGCGCGGGCGGCCTGGTGCTCGCCCATGCGGGCCAGCGCCCGCGCCTCGGCGGCGGCACCGAGGGCGGCCGGCGAGCTCGGAGCGCTTCCGGCCAGCATCCGCGCCTCGCGCGCCAGCCTTACGGTCTCGTTGAGGTCGCCGTAGTAGTACGGGAGCATGGCCTCCTGCGCCCGCACCAACGCGCGCAGCCTGACCTCGCCGACGTCGTCGGAGGCCGCGCGCGCCGTGCCGTACCACGCGTGGGCCTGCCGGGTGTCGCCGAGCTTCATCAGCGCGTCGGCCGAGAGCAGGGCGAGCATCGTGGTGGCGTTGAGCAGGCGGCGCTGCGTGGCGGCGGGCTGGCGGGCGGCGACCAGCCTGCGCACGTCGGAGATCTCGAGCATCAGCCGGTACAGCATCGGCAGCGGGGCGCTCTTGATGTATTCGCGCCGGTAGCGGAGGACCTGCTCGTCGAGCCGGTCGAGCTGGTCCTCGCTGACGGTGGCGGAGGCGAGGGTGCGGTCGATGTCCTGGCGGGTGCGCTCGACCTCGGCGAGCAGGCGGCCGTTCAGCGGCGGGGCCGAGGCCAGCAGCGCGTGGTGGAACAGCGCGCGGCGCTCGGCGTCGTCGTCGGCGGTCCCGCTGGACGGGCGCGGCGGGGCGGGCTCCTCGGCCTGGACGGGGTGGGCGGGCGAGACGACCACGATGTCGGGGGCGTCGCCGTCGTCGCAGTAGTCGGCGGCGAGGCCGAGGCGGACGGCGTTGGCGGAGTACAGCCGGGCGATCTGGTCGATGGTCTGCGGCCTGGGGCGGGCCCGGTTGTTCTCCCAGGCGTTCAGCAGGTCGATGCTGGCGCGCGGGGAGCCGAGGGAGTGGATCTCGCAGAGGCGTTCGAGCTCCTCGATGGCCTGCCGCGCCGACCAGCCGCGCGCCAGCCTGTGGGCCTTCAGCAGGCTTACCCCGCAGCAGCCATGGATGGCCTGGGCGGTCTGCCATAGAGTCCACTGCCGGGTCACGGCCTGCTCACGCCAGCGTCGCGCGCACGCCGGCGAGTGCTCTCCACGGGCCATTTTCGCCCCCCGCCACTGGAGTCTTCGGCCTTAGGGTTGTTTCCCCGATGTTAACCAGACGGCACCTAAAGCTTCGCACTGTTACGCGAACGATGTCTGGACACCCGCGTGGTTTCCACGTAAACCCCTGCTCTACCCGCCGGTATTCCACGAATCAGTGGATTTGCTCCGATTGCCGATAGGGGTACCCCGGTCCACTCTGGTCCCCATCCGGTCCTCATGTCACCGCTGGAGACCTTGATGAAGACGGCAGAATCCGGCACCCAGTCGGTCGAGGCCATCGACCACCTGGAGCGACTCGCCGCGCAACTGGAGGCCCACGCCTTCAAGGTGCGCCTGACCGCACGCACCGGCCTGTATCCACGGCTGCGCGTGATCAACCCGATGGCCCCGGCCGTCACCGAGGACGTTCTCGCCGCCAACGAAGCCGACGGCGAATGGTGGTTCTGGCTCTCCTGGGCGGGCCGCATCGGCCAGGCCTCCGACATCGTCACCGCGGCGGAACGCATCGCGAGCGTCCTGCACGTCATCCGCCGCTGACCACGACGGGAGCGGCTCGCGTCAGGGGAGGCGCGAGCCGGTCCCGGCACCCCGGGAAATCAATTCACCGGACACCGCCGGCCGTTTCCCATTTCGGTCAGGCGAATTTCGAGTTCGGGCGGTCCTGAAGGACGTCGTCCACGTAGATGTCGACCTTCTCGTTGTAGAAGGAGACGAGGCCGGCGATCTTCTGCGACTCCGGCAGGGGCGTGCGGTAGGACCACACGATGTCTTCGTGATCGCCGACCGACCAGTATTCCGCCGATCCCTTGTACGGGCAGTGCGTGACCGTGTCGGTGCGGCGGAGCAGGTCGAGGCGGACGTCGGTCTTCGGCAGGTAGTACCGCGGCGGCAGCCCGGTCTCGAAGAGGATGCGGGGGCTGCGCGAGTCGGCCACGGTGACGCCGTCCACCTCCACGCGCACGTGCCGCGAGCTGGCGAGGATGTCCACCCTCGTGTACGGGTCCCGTGCGTGGACGAAGACCTCTTCGTCCTCCTCGAACCAGGCGTCCATGGCGCCCCATTCGAACCGCACCCTGCCCTTGAGCTCCTCGATGGGCGAGTCGGTGTAGACGGTGGCGGCGTCGGCGCGGCCGTCGATGTCGTACAGCTCGCCGTCACCCCGGCTCGGGGAGTGGTTCGTCCGCCCGTTGGCGGTGAGCCGCTCCATGTCGACGTCCTCCGCCGGGAAGTAATAGGTCGGGTAGTACGGGACCTCCCACACCAGCAGCGCGTTCGCGGTGTCGGCCACCGGCCGCCCTTCCGCGTACGCGCGGACGCGCTTGGCGGTGCGCTCGATCCGCACCCGTCCCCGCTTGGTCAGCTCCATGACCGCCGCAACCCGGCCCCGCCGGACACTATTCCCCGCGTGTGATCGGCTCCCGAAGCCGACGCGGACCCGTTCTGCGGGTTATTCTCGGTCTAGACAGACTAGACAGAGGGGCCCTCATGAGTGGATGGCAGCTCCAAGAAGCGAAACAACGCTTCAGCGAGGTTGTGCGCCGCGCGGTGAACGAGGGCCCCCAGGTCGTGACCCGGCACGGCGAAGAGGTCGCCGTCGTGATCGACATCGCCGAATATCGTCGGCTCAAGGGCGAGGGCGGCGACTTCGTCAGGTTCCTCCTGTCTGGGCCATACGTGGACGGCGATCTCGACTTCCCACGGAACCGGGACCTTCCTCGAGAGATCGATTTCGACTGATGGGCGCCGGCTACCTGCTCGATACGAATGTCGTCTCCGAAACCAGGAGACGCGATGCGAACCCTCTGGTCAGGACGTGGATCAGCGAGGCGTACGGGCCCGCCCTCTATCTCAGCACGCTGACCATCGGGGAGATCCGTCGAGGCGTGGAGATCCGCAGACGCAAGGATCCGGCGCAGGCGACCGTCCTCGAACGCTGGCTGCACGCCCTTCACCGTCAGTTCGGCGACCGGATCGCTCCCGTGACCTCGGAGATCGCGGAAGAATGGGGGCGACTCCAGGCGGCGCGCATTCTGCCCACGATGGACGGCCTGATCGCCGCCACGGCCAGAGTCAACGGCTGGACGCTCGTGACGAGGAACGTGAAGGATTTCACCGGCACAGGGGTGTCGGTCGTGAACCCCTTCGAAGCACTCTAGGTCGAGACGAGGCGACAGCCCCCGCCGCTCCCGCAGCCAGGGAACCCGGCCGCCGGCCACTATTCCCAGTTGCCGATATGTCCGGAATCGTCCAAGCTGCAAGGGTGGCTCCCAAGAAGATCATCATTGACTGCGACCCCGGCATCGACGACGCGCTCGCCATCACGCTGGCTCACGGGAGCCCCGAGCTCGACATCGTCGGCATCACCACGGTCGGCGGCAACGTCGACCTGGCCTACACCACCGACAACGCCCTGCGCCTGCGGGAGTTCCTCGGCCTCCCCGAGGTCCCGATCACGGCCGGCAGCGAGGGCGCCCTTCTGCGCAGCCGGGTGAACGCCGCCGGGGTGCACGGGGACCTCGGCCTCGGCGAGGCCCGGCTGCCCGAGGCCACGCTCCCGGTCCGCGCTGGGCACGCCGCCGACTTCATCATCGAGACGCTCAAGGCGGCCCCCGGCGAGATCACCCTGGTCGCGATCGGGCCGCTGACCAACATCGCCCTCGCCCTGCTGAAGGAGCCCCGGATCGTCGGCTGGGCGCGCGAGTTCGCCATCCTCGGCGGCTCCTACACCCGGGGCAACTTCTCCCCGGCGGCGGAGTTCAACATCGCCGCCGACCCGGAGGCCGCCGCCATCGTCTTCGGCGCCGGCTGGACGGTCACCATGATCGGCCTGGACGTCAGCCGCCAGGCCCTCGCCGTCGGCAAGGTGGTCGACCGCATGCGCGGAATGGGCAGGCTCGGCACGGACCTGCTCGTCCCCTGCGTCGAGTTCTACGGCATGGTGACCGCCGAGGAGGGGCCCGCCATCCACGACGCGTGCGCGATCGCGTACCTCATCGACCCCACGCTGATCGCGGTGGAGCCCGCGGTGGTCGAGGTGGAGACGGCCGGCCGGTTCACCTCGGGGATGACCGTGACCCATTTCGACCTCGGTGACCGGGTGCCGAACGCCCTGGTCGGCACCACACTCGACGTCCCCCGATTCTGGGACCTCGTCCTCGGCGTGTACGAGGACGTCGCCCGCCGCATCGGCGTCGTCTAAGGGACGGGTCAGATCGGTGGCGGCCACCTGACGCTCCTGGAAGCATGCCGTTCCATGGGGAAACAGCGCCGGTGGCCCATCGCGATCACGTGTCTGGCTCTGGTGACGGGCTGCACCGGGGGCGGCCACGCCGCCACGCCGACGGCACGTCCGGCCTCGCCGTCCGTCCCCGGGAGCACGCCGGCCGTCCCCGGCGCCACCGCCACGGGAAGGACGACCGTCTCACCCGACTGGCGGCCGGTGGCGGGCGCGAAGCTGGCCGGGAACGCCGCCCTGCTCGACGTCGCCGCGACCGGCGGGCGTGACGCCTGGGCGGTCGGCTACAAGGCGGGCGCCGAGGACGAGGAGGGCATGCCGGCCCTCGAACGCTGGGACGGCACGCGGTGGAGCGAGGTCCCCGTCGACGACGAGGACGTCTGGCACCTGGTCGGCGTCAGCGCGGGCGGGCCGGACGACGTGTGGGCCGTCGGGAACGGCGAAAGCCCCTTCGCCACCCATTACGACGGCACCCGCTGGACCGGCTTCCACCCCTACGGCGTCGCGGAGGACTACCTGCTCGCCGACGTCGCCGCCACCGGGGGGCACGCGTGGCTCGTGGGCAGGAATCTCACCCAGGGCGTGATCACCGAGTGGACCGGCCAAGAGTTCCGCAACGCCCTGCGCGCCGACGGCTACTTCACCGCCGTCACGGCGAAGCGGGGCCACGTGTGGGCGGTGGGCACCGACGCGCCCGCCTCCGAGGGTGGCGCCTCCGGCACTCCGATGATCTGGCACGGCACGGCCGTCTCGGGGCCGCTCATCCGCTCGTGGCAACGCGGCCGGACACCGCAGATCCCGGGTGGGGTGCTCCGCCGGGTCTGGATGATCACACCGTCGGACGTGTGGGCGGTGGGCGCCGTCTCGGCCCGTGCCGACGGCTCGGAGACCCCCCTCGTCCTGCACTGGGACGGCGGTCAGTGGTCCCGGGTGGAGGTGCCGATCCCACGCGGGCGGCTCGAAGGGGTCACGGCTCTCGCGGCCGGCGACGTCTGGATCAGCGGCGTCGACGCCGACCATTCGGGTCAGTCGCTGTTCCTGCACTTCGACGGCCGCACGTGGACGCGGTCGTACGGCCCGCTGCTCCGCGCCGAGGCGGAGGATCAGCAGTACCCCACGTCCGACGACATCGCCCGCACCGGCATCGCCCGCGTCCCCGGCACCTCCACCCTGTGGTCCGTCGGCTCCGTCGGCGAGGGCGACGACGAAGCCCCCTTCATCCTCCGCAGGAACTGATCGTCCACGGATGGTCAGCGGCGGGTGTAGCAGTGGTGCTGGACGGGACGGGACGTCGCGGATGTCGGCGGAGCGACGGTGTCGCGGTGGACGACCCCGGCGTCGTGCAGGGCGACCAGCGCGGTGGCCGTGCCGATGGCGAGGCGTTCGAGGGCGCTGCCCCCGCGCGGCCCCTCACTGCTCACCACCTGCTGCAGCGACGGCCCTTCGACGTACTCGCTCACCATGTACGGCCGGTTGCCCTCCATGCCGGAGTCGAGGACCTGCGCCGTGCAGAAGCGGGCCACGCGCTTGGCGACGTCGAGCTCGCGCATGAAGCCGTCGCGGAAGACGGGATCCTGCCCGAGACGGGCGTGGAAGAGCTTGGCGGCCACGAAACCGCCGGAGTCCGCCTCACCGAGATAGACGACCCCCTGCCCGCCCTCGCCGATCCTCCCGGTGATCCGGTAAGCGCCGAGGCGTGCGGGGTCGCCTGTCTCCAGGGGCTGGGCTTGCGGCATGCGTTCTCCGGGGGATACGGGCCATCTGATCAGAACTCTAGCCACACCAAGGTCACCAGGCAGGCGTCCACCGAACCCGCGCGGGGAGGGGCGGAAGGGCACCGGTCAGCGGAACCGGCCGTCCCTCACGGTGACGCGGCGGCCGGTCCATTCCTCCTCGGTCATGGAGTCGAGGGACTCTGTGGAGGTGGCCAGGGTCCTGGCGGTGGGGGTGGACAGGACGGCGAAGGCTCGGGATGGCCTCTCGCCCTGGTAGGTGACCGTGTAGCCCTCGACGACCGCCTCGCCCGTATGGCCCGGGTCGAGCGGGAGCGCCGCCGGGTCCGCCGGGACGTCCTCGCAGCGGAAGCCGGCGGCGGGCGGGCCGGTGGACCACAGCGCGGCGCCCTGCTTGGTGAGCATGCCGGAGACCGAGGTGACCAGGCCAGTGGCGCCGGGGTCCTCGCGGAGCACCCGGGCCATCTCGGCGGTCGCCTGGAGCACGTAGTTGTTCAGCGGGCCGCCCGCGAACGGCATCCCGCCGGTGACGGTCAGGTCGTCGCGGCCGGTGAGGCCGAGCTCACGGGCCTGGATCCGGACTGCGGAGGGGAAGCAGCTGTACAGGTCGAGGTGACCGGCGTCGGCGGGCGCGACGCCGGAGAGCCGGGCGAGGGCCGTTCCCACGGCGGCGAAGCCCGGGGAGCGGTGCAGGGACGGCCGTGCCGTCACCGGGACCATGACGTTCGACTCGGCCGCGGCCAGCGGGAACACCCAGTCGTGCCGCGGGATGCCCAGCGAGGCGGCGGCATCCGCCGAGCAGAGCAGCAGGGCCGCCGCCTGGTCGACGTTCCACTGGGAGCAGTGCCACTTGCGGTAGGGGTAGGAGAGCATGTCGGGCCTGCCGGAAACGGGGTGCGCGGCGAGGCGCTCGAAGCCGGACCACAGGCGGTCCAGTTCCCGTTCGTGCTCGGCCGGGGAGAGCCCCTCGGCCGCCCGCAGCGCCGTCTCCATCACGGCGTACTGCTGCACCGGGAGGACGAGGCCGCGCTCGGTCTCCAGCGGGGCGACGATGTCGCGCGCCGGCTCCATCACCTCGTCAGGGGCCGGGCCCGCCTCCTCTTCGGGCAGGGCGGTGCCGGCGATCTTCGCCCGCAGCCGCCGGTGCCGTCCCTCTCCTCCGGCCACCAGCGCGACGTCCACGGCGCCGGACGCGATGCCGGCGCAGGCTCTGGTGATCAGGGTCTGCTGGAGGACGCCGATCCGGGCGACGACCGTGCGCGCCGCCGGGCACAGTGCGCGGCCGGGGTCGGCGTACCGCCATGTGCCCTGGGGGACGAGCACCAGTTCCACCCGCTCCAGCAGGCCTCGCGGGGCCGCCGCCAGGGCCGCGCGGCGCATGAGGCCGAGCACGTCGAGAGCCTCCAGCGGGTCATCGCACCGCTGCCCGGCCGTGCCGGCTCCGACCAGTACCGGGGTTCGCGGGTCCACGGCCACCTACCAAGTGCTTGGTATCAACTCCTGGTGGCACCTTACCCAGGACGCCTACACGCGGGCGTGCGGCACCCCGCCGAGGAGGTTCTCGCGCCCCCAGGCCCCGAGCGGGGCCAGGGCCTGGTTGAGGGAGGCGCCGAGCGCGGTCAGGGAGTATTCGACGTGCGGCGGCACCTCGTCGTACACCTCGCGGTGCACGATGCCGTCGTCCTCCAGCTGGCGCAGGTGGGAGGCGAGCACCTTCTCGGTGATGCCGGGCAGCAGCCTGCGCAGCTCGCCGAAGCGGCATGGCCTCTTGTCCAGCGCCCAGAGGATGAGCACCTTCCACTTCCCGCCGATCAGCCCCATCGCCGCGTCGATGCCGCAGATGTGCGTCCCCGGCCTCCGCGCCGTCGCCATCGCCCAGCCCTCCTGCCTGCTCGCTAACCCCCGGGTAAGCGCGCACTTGAAAGTGCGTACTTGAGCGTTTCCGGAGCCCGCCGCAAGCCTAGTCCGCATGGAGAACAGCATTTCCGACAAATCGGACCTCACCCTTCTCGGACTCGGCGCCATGGGAACGGCGCTCGGGCGCGCCTGGCTGGCCGCCGGGCGGCGGCTGACCGTCTGGAACCGCACCCCCGGCCGCGCCGAGCCGCTCGCCGCCGAGGGGGCGCGGGTCGCCGCGACGGCGGCGGAGGCGGTGGCCGCGAGCGATCTGGTCGTGGTCTGCCTGCTGGACGACGCCTCGGTCGGGGAGGCCCTGGCGACGGTGGATCTGGCGGGCAAGGACCTGGTCAACCTGACCACCGGCACCCCCGCCCAGTCCCGGGCCCGGGCCGAGTGGGCCCGCGGGCGCGGCGCCCGTTTCCTGGACGGCGGCATCATGGCGGTCCCGCCGATGATCGGCGTCCCGGACTCCGGCGCGTACATCTTCTACAGTGGGTCGCGGGAGTCGTACGACACCCACCAGGACACCCTCGCCGTCCCCGCGGGCCGGCGCTACGTCGGCGAGGACGCCGGCCACGCCGCCCTGCACGACGTGGCGCTGCTGAGCGCGATGACCGGGATGTTCGCCGGCGTCGCGCACGCCTTCGCGTTGATCCGCAAGGAGGACATCGCGCCGAAGGACTTCGCGCCGCTGCTCGTCTCGTGGCTGAACGCGATGGCGGGCTACGCCTACGGCATCGCCGAGCAGCTGGAGAGCGGCGACTACACCAGGGGCGTGACCTCCAACCTCGCGATGATGGTGGAGGGCAACGCCACCCTGCTCCGCACCGCCGAGGAGCAGGGTGTCAGCCCCGAGCTGCTGACCCCCTTCATGGCCCTCATGGAGCGCCGCCTCGCCGGCGGCCACGGCGACGAGGGGACGACGGGGGTGATCGACCTGCTCGCCCGCTGACCCCGCCGGCCGCTCACTCACCCCAGGGGTGGCGCCCAACCGGTATTTCTGCCTGTACGCCTGTCGGGGGCTCGTGGCATGCTCCCGGCAGTCACGTACCTGAGCGGAGGACGGGATCTGAGCGTGCTACGTCGACTGGGGAGGATCCCCCGGCCCGAGGCGAGGGCCGAGGCCGAGGCGGCGGCCTACGCCTACGCGACCAGGCTCCTCGCCGAGACGCGCGAGGAGGTCAACAAGGCCGACGCCAAGGCCCAGGTGCTCCTCGGCATCGCCGGGGTCGGCCTGGGGGCGGTGACCGGCGGGCTGATCGCGGGCAGCTGGACACCGTTCAGGCTGGCCGATTCGGTGGAGTGGCTCTGGTGGACGGGGGCGGTGGCGGCGCTGGCCTCGCTGGCGTGTCTGGCGGGGGCGGTCTATCCCCGCACGGGCGTCTCGGAGATCGGCGATCCGAGGACCGTGGCGTACTACGGCGACGTGGTGCGGCTCGACTCGGTGCAGGCGCTGGTGAACGCGCTGGTCAGGACCGCGCGGCCCGATCTGCGAGGCGTCGCCGACCAGGTCCGCAGGCTGAGCCGCATCGTCGATCGCAAGTACCGGCTGATCCGGTGGGGCTTCTGGCTGCTGTCGGCGGCGGTCGGGTCCACCATCGTCTCGGTCCTGCTCGACCTGGTCCTGCGGTGACCCTGCCGGCGACGGCGGAGCACCGGGCCGCCGACGGGCACCCGGGCGGGACAAAGCGCGGCTTCGCCGGGAACACAGCGTTCTTAACCTGCGGTTATGCGAATGCCAGACGCGGCGGCGGCGCGCGGCGCGGCCGCCCTGCCAGGGGGACGCTAGGGGTTACAAGCTCCGACAAGATCGGAGAAACTGGCCTCGAAAGCGTCTGCGGCGGCCCAATAAGGGGTAAACAGGAGGTGAGGTCGGGTCCACGCACCTCGCCCGACCGCGGTACCGCCCCGTGAGGAAAGGGACCTGTCCGCCGACTAGCGACGAGGGAAGTGTGAGCCCGTACCTAAGGAGACGCACGTGAAGCGGATTCTCATCACACCACGGCCGAGACCACCGCGCCGACCCAGCCCCCTTGATCTTCGCAGCCCCTCAGGCCGGGTGCTCCCCTTCTAGCGCCTCCGCTTCGAAGACCTGCCCCGATAACACAGGGCGATGTGGACGACCCCGTCGTGCAGGCGGGTTGTAAGCGATCCGCAAGGTGTCATTCCTACCTTTTGTGTCGCGACGAATCACTAGGATGCCTAGCTCGTCGACCACGAAGATCACTAGGAAGGGCACATAATGAGCATCACCGTTTCCCGCCGCGTCCTCGCCGTCACCACGGCGTCCCTGTTCCTCTCCCTGAGCGCCGCGGCCTGCGGTGGCAGCGGCGACAAGGCCGTCTGCAACGACGCCCTACAGGCGCTCCGCGACTACAGCTCGCAGGTGGCGTCCACCGCCGGCGACTTCGACAAGTTCAACCAGGCGAGCGCGGACCTGGGCGCCAAGCTGAAGGACCTGTCCGGCAAGGCGGACGGCGACCTCAAGAGCACGCTCAGCGACATGGCCTCCTCGTGGGGCTCGCTCAAGGTCGACGCCAAGAACCCGGGCGCAGCGGCGGGTGACCTGCAGAAGGCCGCCAACGAGGCCGCCGCGGCCTCCACGAAGCTGGGGACCGCCTGCGCCTGAGCCCCGTTTTCCGCACATCGCCCTAGGTTGATCACTGACGGTGCCGGACCGCATATAGCGTCTGACCGGGGAGATCCGGGCTCGTGCGGAAAACAGGCCTAAGCCCTGGTGGCCGCCAGCCGGTAGGAGCGCTCGAACCCTTCCAGGACGGCCGGCCAGGTGCAGCGGGTCAGCTCGGTCTCCCTGTTGTGCAGGGCGATGAGCTCGCGTAGCTCGTGATCACGCGCGAGCCGCGCCACCGACCCCGCGAGCTCGTCGAAGGTACGCCCGAGCAGCCCCTCCTTGCCCGGCCGTACGAAGTCGGCGACCCCGCTCTGCGCCCTGGCCACCACCGGCAGCCCGGCAGCCCGCGCCTCCAGGGCCGCGATCCCGAACGACTCCCTGGGCGCGGGCGCCACGAAGACGTCGGCCGAGGCGAGCAGCTCGCGGATCTGCTCGCGCGTGTAGCGCCCGGGCAGCGAGACCCAGCCCTCCATGCCGTGGGAGCGCAGGAACCGCTCCATCGAGCCGCGCGCGGGCCCGTCCCCGACCAGGGTGGCCCGCATCGCGACGCGCCGGGGCACGCGGCGTCTCGCCGCCAGCAGGAGCTTGAGCAGCCGCACCGGCTGCTTGCGCGGGGCGAGGCGCCCCACGGCCACGATGTGGATCCGGTCAGGGTCGCCGGCGCGCGGCTCCCCGGTGGGCCGCCACGCGGAGACGTCGAGGCCGTTGGACACCACGTCGACGGGCACGCGCCCGCCCACGACGGCGCGGATGGGACGGGCGGCGGCGTTGCTCACCGTCGTGGCCACGATGGGCCAGCGGGTCCATCCGTACAGCGCGTCGAGCCCGCGGTACAGGGCGCGCGTCACGGGATCCCACATGCTGTGCACGGTCACCACCACCGGCAGCCCGGCACGCACGGCGGAGCGCACGCCCATCCAGGCGAACGGCGAGACCGCCCCCGCGTGGACGTGGACGACGTCGGGGCGCCGCGCGGCCATCAGGCGGCGCAGGTGCCGGCCGCCACGGGGGTGGACCGGCAGGTCGAACGGCAGCGGGGCGGTGATCCGGTGCACGCCGGTGAGGCGTTCGCCTGGGGTCGCGGTGGCCACCTCGACCTCGTGGCCGGCGTCGGACTGCGCCCGTACCAGATCGGCAACCTGCACCTCGATGCCCCCGAGCCGGGGCAGATAACAGTCACTGATGTGGAGGATCCGCACCCCGCCAGCCTTGCAGAGCCCGGGAGCCGCTTCAAACGGCCCCGGGGACGGTCCGCCTCCTCCTGCGGGATGACCCGCCGTCCCGCGATCACGGAGATTTCCGGAAACGTTCTTGAACGGTTCGGGGACGCGTCCCGGGGAGGCACCCGGGACCTCGGCGGGCCGGTCATGGAATCATGGCGGCGTGGCACGTACCGCGGTGTTCTTCCACGCCCATCCCGACGACGAGGCTCTGCTGACGGCCGGGACCATGGCGATGCTGGCGGCCGAGGGCCATCGGGTCGTCCTCGTCGTGGCGACCGCAGGCGAACGCGGCCTGGCCGACCTCCCCCACGGCGACGAGCTGGCCGAGGCGCGCACCGCCGAGCTGTACGCCTCCGCCGCCGTGCTCGGCGTGGCGCGCGTGGTGCTGCTCGGCTACGGCGACTCGGGGCTCGGCGACGACGGCGGCACTGGTGACGACCGCCCCGACAACGCCTTCATCGACGCCGACATCGAGGAGGCGGCCCAGCGCCTGGCGGCGGTGCTCAAGGAGGAGAGCGCCGACCTGCTCACGATCTACGATCCCGCCGGCGGCTACGGTCACCCCGACCACGTGCAGGTCTACCGGGTGGGGCAGCGGGCGGCGGGCATCGCGGGCACGCCGATCCTGCTGGAGGCCACGGTGAACCGCGATCCCCTGCTGAGGGGGCTACGGCTGGCGCAGCGGTTCTACCGCTTCCCCCCGGAGTTCGACGTCCGTTCCTTCGAGCGGGCCTACTCCCCCGGCGAGGTCATCACCCACCGGGTCAACGTCCGCAAGTTCACCAAGGTCAAGCGGGCCAGCATGGCCGCGCACGCCACGCAGGCGACGGGCGGCGACGGCGACCGTACACTCGGGGTGATGCTGAAGATCCCGGGTCCGTTGTACCGCCTGATCTTCGGCACCGAGTGGTACGTGCGGCGCGACCTGCCGCCGGGCACGCGGCTGACGCACCCGTTCGACGACCTGCCGGACGACGCCGGGTAGCGGTCTTCCCGCCGCGGGATGAGGATCCTCCTCCCGGGATACTTGCTGGTGAAAAAGGCCCTCTCTGGAGGGAACAGCCTTTTCCATCACGGGGTGGGACATGTCCGTCCGAGGTCAGGGAGATTTCCTTCTGGAGGAGGAGATCCCGGGTGCGGGGGCGCGGGCAGACTGGGAGGCGCGCGGCCGTACGGCGGGGCGGACGGCGGCACGACATCGATCGATGGGGGCACCCTGATGAGGAAGAAGTGGGTCCAGGCAGGCCTGTCGGCCGTCTCCCTGGCCCTTGCCGTCCTGCTCGTGGTGTTCCTGCCACAGCTGGTGCACGGCCTCACGGGGGCGAACGTCAGCTGGCACGAGATCGGCGCGCTGTTCGGCCGGATGAGCTGGCAGATGATCCTCCTGATGACGGTGCTGTGGCTCGCCAGCCTTTACGCCTACACGTTCGTGATGACCTCCGCGCTGCCCGGCCTCACGCACCTGCAGGCCCTGACCCTCAACGCCGCCGGAAGCGCGGTGAGCAACCTGCTGCCGTTCGGCGGGGCCGCCGGGGTGGCGCTGACGTTCGGGATGACCAGGGGCTGGGGCTTCACCACACGGCCCGTCGTGGTCTACACGGTGGTCACCGGCATCTGGAACACCTTGTTCCGGTTCATCCTGCCCGCGGTCGGCATCATCGCCCTGCTCATGGCCGGCCGCATCCCGAGCGCCCGGCTGACCAGCGCCGCGTGGGGCGGGGCGGTTTCCATCCTGGTGCTGGTCGCCGTGGTCGCCGCCGCGCTGTACTGGAAGCCCGCCGCCGACCTCCTCGGCCGCGTGCTCGACAAGCTCATCGGCCTGCTGCCCCGCCGGATCCGTCCCGCCGAGCACGCCGCCTCCGACGCCATCCACCGGTTGCGCGCCGACACCGCCGAGATCGTCCGCCGCCGCTGGGCGGGCCTGTCGTTCGGCATGATCGCGTTCCTGGCCCTGCAGTGCCTGATCATGGCGGCCTGCGAGGTGGCCACCGGCTCCTACCCCGGCCCGGCCGAGACCGTGGCGGTGTTCGCGATCAGCCGGGTGCTCACCAGCGCGCTGATCACCCCGAGCGGCGCCGGCATCATGGAGGGCGGCACCGCCCTGACGCTGATCGCCTTCGGCCAGCCCGCCGGGGCCGCCACCGCCGCCGCGATCCTGTTCGGCTTCTGGACCTACACGATCGAGATCCCCTGGGGCGGCCTCGCGCTCGGGGCGTGGTCGCTGCTGCGCCGCCGCAACCCCGTCGACGACCGATCGCCCGAACCGGCCTCCCGCGCCTGACCGCGCCGCTCCTCCAGATCGCTCGCGGCGCACCCGTCGTCGGACACCGTCGGTCACCTGTAGCCTCGTGACACCCTGATCTGTCGAGGTTCCCGTCGCAGGCGGGCAGGAGTAGGAAGGCGGGCCCAGGCGAATGCCTTGTCGTGCTCGGCGGGCCCGCATAGCGTGGCGACTGACATGGTGACGTTCCGGGTACTTGGACCGGTCGAGGCGTACGACGACGACGGCGAGGTCGACCTCGGCGGGCTACGGCAACGCGCTGTGCTCGCGCGCTTACTGGTCGCGCGCGGCCAGGTCGTGCCGGTCGACACGCTGCTGTTCGACCTGTGGACCGACGAGGGGGCCAAGGGCGCCCAGTCGGGGCTGCAGGTCTACATCTCCCGTCTGCGCCGCGTCCTGGAGCCGGGACGCCCACGCGGGGGCCCGAACCGGCTGCTGGTCACGGTGGCCTCGGGTTACGCCCTGCGCACCGCGCCCGAGCAGGTCGACGCGATCCGCTTCGAAGGCATGGTCAGGTCGGCGGGCAAATACCTCGAGAACGACGACCCCGAGCGGGCCCGCGCGAGCCTGGAGACCGCGCTCGGGCTCTGGCTCGGCACCCCGTACTCCGACTTCGCCGAGCAGGCCTGGGCGGAGGCCGAGGTCAGCCGGCTGGCCGAGCTGAGACTGGTCGCCCGCGAACGCCACGCCGACGCGGGGCTGCGCCTCGGCCTGCACGCCGAGACCGTTCCCGACCTGGAGGCCCTCACCGGCGAGCACCCGCTGCGCGAGGAGGGCTGGCGGCTGCTCGCCCTCGGCCTCTACCGCTGCGGCAGGCAGGGCGACGCGCTGGCCGCGCTGCGCCGCGCCCGGACGACCCTGGCCGACGAACTGGGCATCGACCCCGGGCCCGCCCTGCGGAAGATGGAGTCCGACATCCTCTCCCAGGACGCCGGCCTCGACCTCGTGGTGCCGCAGCGGCCCCGCTTCGCCGAGGCCGTCGGCACCTGGCCGCCGCGCCCCGAGAGCCACGCCGCCGACCTGCCCCCGCTGGAGCCCGAGCCGTTCGTCGGCCGCGACGCCGAGCTGGCCCGCCTGACCGGCGCCGCGCCGCACGCGCTCGCCGGGCGCTTCACCGCCGCCGTCGTCGGCGGCGACCCCGGCGCGGGCAAGACCACCCTCGTGCGCCAGGTCGGCCTCGCGCTCGCCCGGCAGGGCTGGATCACCGCCTTCGGCGGCTGCCCCGACAGCAGCGCCACCCCGCCCGGCTGGGCCTGGGTCGAGGTCCTGCGCGCGCTCGTCGCCGTCCGGGGGACCGGAGAGTACGGCCCGCTGCTCGCGCCGCTCCTCGACGACGCCGCCCCCGCCGACGAGGACGACCAGGCGTCCGGCGGCTTCCGCCTGCACCGGGCGGTCGGCGGCTACATCGCCGGCATCGCCCGCGAGGCCCCGGTGCTGATCGTCCTGGAGGACCTCCACTGGGCCGACGACCAGACCCTCGCCCTGCTGCGCGCCCTGCCGAGCCTGCTCGCCACCAGCCGGGTGCTGCTGGTGGTGACCTGCCGCGACGGCGAGCTCGACGACCAGCAGTCCGACGTGCTGGCGGCGCTCGCCCGGCTCGGTCCCGTGCGGGTCGGGCTCGAAGGGCTCGACCAGGAGGCGGTGGCCGAGCTCGTACGGGCGACGTGCGTCCGCGAGGTCGACGAGGACGCCGTCAGCACGATCATCGAGCGCACCGGCGGGAACCCGTTCTTCGTCCGCGAGACGGTGCGGCTGCTCGATTCCGAGGCCACCGGGGGCCGGGCCACCGCCGCCGAGGTGATCTCCGAGGTGCCCTCGGGCGTGCGCGACGTGCTGCGCCGCCGCATCGCGCGGCTGCCGGTCACCGCCCAGCAGATCCTGCTGCAGGCGGCCGTGATCGGGCGTGACGTCGACATCGACGTGCTGGTGGACGTCTCGGGCGACGAGGACGCCGTCGTGGACGCCGTGGAGGCCGGGCTGCTGGCCGGGCTCGTCACCGAGCCGGGTCCCGGGCGGCTGCGCTTCGACCACGACCTGGTGCGCGACACGCTGTACTCCGACGCCTCGCGGCTACGCCGGTCACGCCTGCACGCCGCGGTGGCCTCGGTCATCGAGAGCCTGTCGCCGTCCGACGTCGCGGCCCTGGCCCACCACTACGACGCGGCGGGCACCGCCGAGACCGCGTCCAAGGCCGGGCGTTACGCCGGCCTCGCCGCCGAGCAGGCCGAACGCCGCTTCGCCCATCGTGAGGCCGCGACGTTGTGGGAGCGCGCCATCGCGGCGTTCGACCGCGCCCACCCGGTGGGCGGCCCTCCCAAGGACCGGCTGCTGCTGCAACTGCGCCTGATCAAGGCGCTGGCGCTGTGCGGCGACATGACGGCCGCCCGCGCCCGCCGCCGCGAGGCGATGGAGGCGGCGCTGCCCCTCGGCGACCTGGAGCTGACCGCCCGCGTCGCTGCGTCGGTGGCCGTGCCGTACAAGGGCATCGCCCGCGATCTCACCCGCACGGCGTGGGAGATCGTCGACGTCACCGAGCGGGCGCTCATCGAGCTGCCGCCGGGCGAGCAGTCCCTGCGGGCCAGCCTGCTGGCGACGCTGGCGCTGGAGCTCGAGGGCTCGGCGACCGGGCGGGGGTACGAGGCGTCGCTCGAGGCGGAGGAGCTCGCCCGCCAGAGCGGCGACCCGGCGCTGCTGGCCGTCGCGCTGAGCGGACGGCTTAGGCAGTCGTACGCGATCACGGTCGTCGACGAGCGCGAGGCCATCGGGCGCGAGCTGCTGGAGGTCGGGGCCGCCTCCGGGCAGATCGCGGTCCAGGCGCTCGCCCACCTGGTGCTGATGGAGTGCGCGGCGGCGCGCGGCGACTTCGCCGAGGCCGACGCGCAGATCAGCGCGGCCGAGCGGCTGGCCAGGCGGTACGACCTGCCGTCGGCGTCGGCCGTCGGGGCCTGGTACGCCGGGCAGCGCCTGATGATCGCCGGCGACTACGCCGGGGCCGAGCGGGCGTACCGCGACGCCGCCCGCCTGACCGCCCGCGCCGGCATGCTCGAAGGACGGCAGGACCTCCCGCTGATCACCACCTTCTGCCTGCGCCTGGTCGACGGCAACGCGGCCGACATGGTCGATCCGCTGGAGGAGGCCCACCGGCGGGGGGCCAAGTGGACCCTCGACGCCTACGCCGTCGCCCTCGCCTCGGCGGGGCACATCAAGGACGCCCGCGCGGTGGCCGCCACCAGGACGGCCGTGCGGCCCGACTTCCTGTACGAGCTGGCGATGACCTGGCGTGCGCTGGCGGGCATGCTGCTCGGCGACCGCGACCGCATGCAGGACGCCTACTCCACGCTGGGCCCGTTCGACGACCGCATCGCGGGGGCGGGCACGGGCGTGGTGGCACTGTGGCCGGTCGCCCAGACCCTCGGTGACCTCGCCCGCCACCTCGGCCAGCCCGAGGAGGCCCGAAAGCACTACGAGAAGGCCCTGGCAGTGGCGGAACGGGTGGGCGTCCCCCGCTGGGTCACCGCCGCCCGTACATCCCTCGAACTCTGACTTCGCGTTTCAGGTGGCGGTCGGCGTGATGGCCGGTCCTTCCGGCACGGCCCGCGGGCCCGCCCCTGCCGGCCCCACGACCGGGGTGAGCGGTGTCGGCGGGGCCGATCACCGTGGCGGGTGCGGTGAGGATCACGGTCGCGGTGGCCGCGGCTCCGGCGTCTCGCTCCTCCGCCGTCGCGCCGAGGTACGCCCCGGCGAAGGCGAGGCACGCGACCAGCAGCTTCGCGATGGTGGCCGCCCCGCCCGTGATGACCGACACCGCTCCGCCCGCAGGCCTTCGGCCGCCGCGCGCTCCCATGTCCCTCCCCTTTCGTCCATTCAAAGGTGTAGCGGGCGGGGGTTGCCTCCTACTTGCCGTCGGCTTGCAGCCTCCGGAGGAGACACCGGGACAGACCCGGGGCCGGTATGTCCGCAGACGTGCGATCATTACCGGATGCGCATGGTGGTTCTCTCCCTCCTCGCCGCCACCCTGGCGGCCGTCGGCCTGGTCGACCCGGCTCTCGCCCGGTCCGCTCCCCAGGTCACCGCCAAGGAGGTCTACCTGGTCGACGCCACGACGGGAACGGTCCGTTTCGCCAAGCGAGAGACGCGCCGGGTGCCCGTGGCGAGCCTGACCAAGATCATGACTGCCTACGTCGTGCGCCGCGCCGCCTCGCTCGACGACGTGGTGACGGTCTCCAAGGCCGACGTCCGGCACGCGGCCGAGAGCGGAGCCACCGCCGCGGGGCTGCGGGGCGGCGAACGCCTGACCGTGCGCGACCTGCTGTACGGCCTGCTGCTCCCCTCGGGCGCGGACGCGGCGGGCGCCCTGGCCCGGCGGTACGGGCCGGGCGAGAAGGCGTTCGTGGCGAAGATGAACAGCACCGCCCGTGCCCTCGGCATGGCCGACACCAACTACACCAACCCCGACGGTCTCCCGCAGACCGGCGGTGACTACTCCACGGCCAAGGACCAGGTCACCCTCGCCGAGGCCGCCCTCAAGGACCCCGTCATCGCGACGATCGCCCGCACCGAGAAGTACCGCGTCGGCAAGACCGCGGCGCACCGGGCCCACACCTGGCACAACAGCAACCGCCTGCTGCCCGACGAGGCGGAGGGCATGAAGACCGGTTACACCAAGAAGGCCGGGTTCTGCCTGATGTTCGTCGCCGAGCGGGAGGGCCACACCCTCGTCGGCGCGCTCCTCGGCGAGAAGAGCGACGCGGCGCGCTACCGCACCGCCCGCAACCTCCTGGACACCGCCACCGACGCCTGACCGGCTCGGGGCCGGCGGTGGCTTGAGGAGGAGGGAGGGTGAGGGACGAGCCCGGACGACGACGAAAGCCGCCGCCTCAAGCAGGCCCCGAGCCCGCCGAGCGGAGCGAGACCATCGAACAGAGCTCGCCCCCTCAAGCAGGCACCGAGCCCGCCGAGCGGAGCGAGACCATGAGTGCAGGCGCGGCGATCAGGCGTCCTGCCCGCGCATCAGGCCATGGCAGGCGATGGCGGCGGCGGCGACCACGTTCAGGGAGTCGACACCGAGCTCCATCGCGGCGGAGCTCATCGGGATGCACACCGGCTGGTCGGCCTCGCGGAGCCAGCGGGAGGACAGGCCGTCGCCCTCGGAGCCGAGCATGAGGGCGACCCGCTCCCCCCTCGGCACCTTGTCGATGGGCACGGCCGACTGGTCCGGGGTCAGGGCGAGGAGCTGGAACCCACAGGCCCGCAGGTCGTCCAGACCGTGGTGCCAGTCGGTCATCCGGGAGTACGGCACGGCGAACACCGCGCCCATCGACACCTTCACCGACCTGCGGTACAGCGGGTCGGCGCAGCGCGGCGACAGGACGACGGCCTCGACACCGAGAGCGGCGGCACAGCGGAAGATCGCGCCGACGTTGCCGTGGTCGACCAGGTCCTCCAGGACGAGGACGCGCCGGGGCGGGCCGCCGGCGCGGGGGCCGAAGCGGGGATCGGGCCCCGGCTCGCCGGCCAGGAGATCGCGGACCGGCGGCAGTTCCAGCCGGGCCATGGAGGCGAGCGCGCCCCTGTGCACGGCGAATCCGGCGATGCCCTCCATCACCTCGTCGGAGACCAGGTAGACGCGCGCCTCGCCGAGCACGTCGGCCAGCCCGGGCAGCCATCGGGGCGTCGTCAGCACCGACCGGATGGGGTACCCGGCGGCGACGGCCCGCCTGATGACCTTCTCGCCCTCGGCCATGAAAAGGCCTCGCTCGGCCTCCAGGCTCTTGCGCAGCTCGACGTCGCGCAGCCGTACGTAATCGGCCAGCCGGGGGTCGGCGGCGTCTTCCACCGGTATGAGCTCAGGCACGAGACAAGCGTATGGCCCGCGCGAGCTGCCACAGCAGGACGTACACGGTGAGCGCCCCGCAGGTGCCGACCAGCAGGCCGACCCCGGTCTTGGTGATCACCCCGGCCCAGCCGAAGGCCGGGTTGGGCGGGTCGACCAGGGTCCACAACCCCGAGGCGAGGCACGCCGTCACGGCCGTGCCGGCCAGCACGCCACGCCGTACGACGACCGGCAGCACCGGCCGGGAGACCTCGCCGCCGTCCCCGCCACGGCCGCGCGCGCCGTTGGTGCCGGGTGCGGCGGCCGGCGAGCGCAGGGCGCGGGCCGCCCACCAGGCGACCACGGCCAGCCCGGCGACCGAGGAGGCGTACTGCATCAGGCGGAACCCGGTGAGCCAGCCGAACACCGGGGCGGTCATCCAGCTCCATCCCCAGAACTCGGCACCCCAGCTGTGGGTGAAGGAATCCCAGAACACGTGGGTGGCCGCCCCGACCGCGGCCCCCAGGACGATGGTGGGGAACCTGCGCCAGGACGGCCCGGGCAGCGCGGCGACGCGTGCCGCGATCGGAGCGGGGGACAGCGCGGTGAGCGGGTCACGGAAGACGAACTCGAAGAGCGCCAGCAGCACCATGACCGCCACCACGTCGGTGGTGACGACCCCCTTGGGTGAGTGCCACCCGGTGTAGTCCGTGAGGTAGGGCAGGAACATCGGCAGGTCGGGCACCATCGACCCCACGGCCAGCGCCCACGGGTCGAGCACCCGGCGCGTCGCACGCGAGGAGACGAGCGGGATCACCGCGGCGACATGGCTCGGCGTGAAGGGCACTGGCTCTCCTCTGTGAAGACGGCCCTGGAACGGTCCCACGGCCACCGCCGTCCGGACAAGATTGACACTCGGGCTCACACCAGCACGGACACCGGACGGTGGCGCCACCCACCAGACCAGTGACCTCACCCCCGCATATCGGCACGGGCCACCAAATACCGGGACCCAGAACCCCCCACCTGTCACTCACACCGGCGCGAACCATCAGGCACCCGACAACAGCCGTACACCCGTTACGACCACACCATCGGCGTGAAAGGGAAATGCCGGAGAAGACGCCCTCGCCTCCCACCGCCCCACCGACACGGCTCATCAGATGCTCGGCAACGGCCGGGCAAGGTCCGGTTGTCCACAGGCTGCCGGACGAGCCGTTCGACACAGAAGGTAATCGCTAGACTACGAAGCGCTGTGTACGGCCGGTTCCGACGATCGGGGGCGATGGTGCCAGATCAGCATACGCAGGCGCCGCCCTCGGCCCCGGCGGCGTCGTGGCTGCGTGACGCGCGCACGGCGAGGGCCCTGTCGGTCGCCACCCTGATGTGGCTGGGCGCCGAGAGTTCGCTCGGGCTGGCGGCAGGGCTGGCGGCCCATTCCGTCGCGCTCATCGGGTGGGGGTGGTCCTCGCTGGTCGAGGCGCTGGCCAGCCTGATCGTGATCTGGCGTTTCACCGGGCGCCGGCTCCACTCCGGCACCGCCGAGCGGCGGGCCTGCAGGGCGGTGGCGGTCAGTTTCTGGCTGCTCGCGCCCTATCTCGTGCTGCACGTGAGCTACGACCTGGTGGCGGGCGAGCGTTCGGCGCCGACCGCGCTGGGCATCGTCGTCACGGCGGTCAGCCTGGTGAGCATGCCGGCGCTCGGCCTGGCCAAACGCCGGCTCGGCGCCCGGCTCGGCTCGGCGGCGACCAGGGGCGAGGGCACGCAGAACCTTCTGTGCGCCATCGTCGCCGGCTGCGTCCTGGCCGGGCTCACCGCGACCTCGTTCGGCCTGTGGTGGCTCGACCCGCTCGTCGCGATCATGCTCGCGGTGGTGGCCGTCCAGGAGGGGTGCCGGGCCTGGCGCGGCCACTCCTGCTCCCACTGAAGCCCGCTCGCCCACCGGCGAGGGGGTAGCCAAGGACCCGGGCAACCGCCGCCGCACCCTGCCGAAGGTCTCGGCGAACCACCACCGACCCCTGACATGGATCCCACGGAACCATCTGACCCGTACCCCGCCACGCGTCCCAGAGCACCCCGCGGCCCACATTCCCCGCCGAAGCCCCTGGGGAACCGTCAGCGCGCCGACCGGCGCCGGGGCGCGCGGCCGAGAGGCGGATCTCTCGGACGGACCTGCGGAAACACTCCCGGAACGGTGTCACGTGGTTCGCCGGATCCGGGTGCTGAGGGTAATCACACCTGGAAATGATCGGTTTTGCGCCAATAACCCCTAACGCTATGGTTCCGTAAGCATTACCCGCGATCTCCCTATATGGTCGCTGGAAAGCGCGCGATGCCGGGAAAAGATCGACCTTTAAGAGGCCACCGTGGGCGGACGTCACCGTACAGACGAGCTGGAAGGCGGCTACAACCCTTATCAGCAGCCGACAGGCCGTCGCCGCGCGAGCCGGGGCAAGGTGCTGGTACCCCTGGCCGGAGCAGTCGCGCTCGCCGTGCTGCTGGGCGTCGCCGCGTACGTGATCGTGACCCGCGACGAGGGTTGCGGCGGCGGCAAACTCGCGCTGCGCGTGGTCGCCTCCCCCGACATCGAGCCCGCCATGACCAAGTTCGCGGAGGCCTACAACAAGTCCGGCGCGACCGTGGACGGCAGGTGCGTCGCGGCCTCGGTGAAGGCCGCCGATCCGGCGGGCGTCACCAGTGCCATCGCCGGGTCCGGTGTGACGAGCGGCAAGTTCGACGCCGACGTCTGGATCCCCGACTCCAGCCTCTGGCTGGCCAAGCTGAGCTCGGGCCAGAAGGCCGCGGGCCTGCCGGCGCCGGTCGGCTCGGTGGCCCGCTCACCGGTGGTCCTCGCCGCGCCGAAGACCGTGGTCGAGAGGCTGCGCAGCGCGTTCGGCGAGGCGAGCTGGAGCGGCCTGATGTCGGCCGCGAACGCCGCCACCCCCGACGGCCTGGGACGTAAGATCCGCGTCCTGCCGCTGGACCCGACGGTCAACGCGGCCGGGCTGAGCGCCCTGCTGGCGGGTTCGAGCGTGCTCCAGGCGTCGGGCTCCGGCGAGGAGCAGCTCGTGGGCGTGCTGCGGCAGTTGTCGGAGAGCGCCGTGACCACCCCGGGCAACATGTTCGCGAGCATGGCCAAGCAGTCCTCGCGCGCCCCGATCGGCATCGCCTCCGAGCAGGCGATCTGGGCGTACAACGCCAAGGGCAAGCCCGGGCAGATCGTCGCGCTCTACCCTGCGGAGGGCACGATCAGCCTCGACTACCCGGTCGTGGTGACCGCCAAGGACAAGGCCACCCAGGACGCCGCGAAGGACTTCGCCGCCGCGCTGTCCACCACGCAGGGGCAGCAGACGGTCCGCGAGTACGGCTTCCGCACCCCCGACGGCAAGGGGGGCGGCGCGCTCAGCCCGGCCAACGGGCTGCAGCCGGCCACGCCCCGCGCCCTGAAGACCCCGCAGGCCTCCTCGGTGACGAAGCTGTCGCAGGCGTGGTCCCGGCTCAGGCTCGGCAGCCGCATCCTGGCCCTGCTCGACATCTCGGGCACCATGGCGCTGCCCGCCGTCGGCGTTCCCGGGGACCGCATGCATCTGATCGCGCAGACGGCCACCGAGGGACTGAAGCTGTTCCCGGACAAGACCGAGCTCGGCACCTGGATCTTCTCGACCAACCTCGACGGCAAGGGCGTCGACTACCGCGAGGCGGTGCCGATCGGTCCGATCGGCGCGAAGCTCGGCGGTGTCACCCGCCGGGAGGCGGTCATCCGGCAGCTCGCCGCCATCAGGGCGAAGGCCACCGGTGACACCGGCCTGAACGACACCCTGGCCGCCGCCTACGACAAGATGAAGGCGGAGTACGAGGCCGACAAGATCAACACGATCCTGGTGTTCACCGACGGTGTCGGCAACGACGATCCCGAGGGCGGCATCTCCAACGCCGCGATCCTGAAGAAGCTCCGCCAGGAGTTCGACCCGGCCCAGCCGATCAGCATCATCATCGTCGCGCTCGGCGCCGACGACGCGGCCGGCCGGCGGCAGATGCAGGCGATCGCCAAGGCGACGCAGGGGCAGGCGTTCTTCCCGAACACCGCGCTGGAGATCCGCAAGGTCTTCCTCGAGGGCATCTCCCGCCGCATCTGCGCCCCGAAGTGCAAGGCCAGTGCGAGCTAGCACCGGCGACGGCCCGGGCTTAGGCGCCCGATCCCGGTCCCCCGCGGGTCCGGGATCGGGCGCCTTTCGACTTTGCGGGTCCGGGCGGCGGATCGATCGCGGAGCGTCACCGCGTCGGCACGACCGCGTGACCGGTCCTCACCTCATCAGTGATGTCTCGAAACAGCAGTCCCAGGAACCCCTAAAAACGCCATTTTCCCAGCTCATACCTGCTGATTATCAAATAATTCGGGGTGAACCAGTCCCGGGTAACGGGCGTCCTACGCGTGTGGGGCCTGGCGCGGGCAGGGGAAATTCTCGCGAAGTACGCGACCGGAAAGCCAGGTACCCGTCCTGCGGGGAGGAAGATTCGTGCCCGGATGGCCGAGCGTCGGCCGTGCCGACGATCAACGACTGGTCGAGGCCCTGTGCCGTGCGGAGAGCCGCGCGGCGGACGGCCTCTACGACGCATACGCCGACCGACTCAATGACTACGCCTGTTCGGTGCTCGGGGACACCGACGCCGCCGCCGACTCCGTCCACGACGCGCTCGTCACCGCCACCGGCCGGGCCGGTGAGTTACGCGAGCCGTCCCGGCTGCGCGCCTGGTTGTACGCGCTGACGCGCTTCCAGTGCGCGTCCCGCCAGGGCCGTACGCCGGCGGCCGGCATGGCGGCCGAGCCGTTCCTCGAAGGGAACGAGGACGACCCGGAACTCGCCGCGATCGTGCGGGAGGCCCTGGCCGAGCTCGGGCAGAAGGATCGGGAGGTGCTGCTCCTGGCCCTGCGCCACGAGCTCACCCCCGCGGAGATCGGCACGGTGCTCGGCCTGACTTCGCGTCAGACGGGGAGCCGGCTCGCCCGCGCCCGGGACCATCTGGAGAACGCCGCCGCCGCCGTGATCCTCGCGAGGACCGGACGGGCGCACTGCCCCGACCTCTCGGCGCTGCTCGACTCCATCGAGGGGCCGCTCCCCCAGGCGTTGCGCCGCCGCCTGACCCGGCACATCATCGGCTGCAAGGAGTGCACGGAGGGCCGGCACCGACGGGTGTCGGCCGAGCGGCTGCTCGACATCGTGCCCGTGGCCTTCCCTCCCCTGTCACTGCGCCGGAGGATCGCCGAGACCTGCGCCCAGCCCGAGCGCGGCCCGGACCGGACGGCGATCATGGCGGCGTCCGGCGTGTTCGACAAGGAGGGCTTCCCCCCGGTGGCCGCCGCCGAGCGCCGCGGCGGGCACGGGCGCACGCCGGAACGCGGCGTGGTCGCCGAGCGCCGGGCCGGGCAGGAGCGCGCCGAGATCACGCTCGCGTACCCGTCCCCGGACGGGCGGGGCGGCCGGCGGGCGGGGACGGGCAAGCGGGCCGCGAAGGCGGCGCGCAAGGCTTCCCGCAGGTCGGCCCCCGTGTTCGCCGCCGTCGCCTGTGTCCTGGTGGCGACCGGCGCGATGGTGGTGGCGAGCGGACGGGACGGCTCGCCGCCCGGCGGCGCGACGCAGACGCTGCGCTTCCCCAGTCACACCCCCGGCGAGCTGCAGATCAGCTACGCCCCTCAGCCCTCGGACGCGCCGGCGGAGACGGAGACGCCCGCGCCGTCCGCCACGCCGCCGCCGTCCGCCACGCCGGCGCGGACGGCCGGCGCGTCCCCGTCGCCCGGCGGCGCGAGGCCGAGGCAGTCGCTCCCGACGGCGACCCGCACCCCCAGCCGTCCGGCTCAGGCCCCCGCCGGGAAGCTCGTGGTCTCCTGTCCCGGCCCGCTGGGCGGAGAAGGCTCGGGTGTGATCCTCGTCTCGGCGAGGAACGCGACCGTCGCGTGGTCGGCGAACGCCACCGCGGGGGTGACGGTGACCCCCGCGAGCGGGGTGCTGAAGCCGGGTGTCAAAGCGCGGCTGACCGTGATCGTCTCGGCGCCCGAGGAACCCGGGAAGGCCACGGTGACCTTGCGTTCCGCGACCGGCGGCCCCTCCTGCGCGATCTCGTGGGACGGCCAGGACGACCCGCCCGCCGGCTCCGATCCGCCTCGGGATCCCGACCCCACGCCGGGCCCGTCCGACTCGGCGACTTCGACCCCTCAGGCGAGTGAGCAGTCGAGTGTGGACGCCACCTGACCGCGCGCCGTGTCGGTTTTTGCCGTCTTCGGGGGGTACGTTGGTGAACAGCTTTCGGTCTCTGGCGTCCCAGTGGCACCACCGGCATCAATGGCCGCCGGGGGGGTGACCCCGCGGTCCACACAACGGTTCTTGCCATGAGGGCTGTAAACCGTTGACCGGGGTAGGGCGTCGGCATTGACGATCGCATAGCGTGGTTGGTCCTATGAGAAGAGCGATCAACCAGGTCATGAATCGGCCTTGACCAGCGGAGCCAGGAGAGATGCGTACGAACAGGACAGCGCTCACTTGGGTGCTGGCGGTCGCGTGCGCCGCAGGCGCGGTAATCGCACTCGCCGACATTCAGACTCCGGCACGCCTGATTCTTACCCCTTTGTTCCTTTTGGTAGTGCCCGGGGCATCGGTCGTAGGACTGTTGCGTGATCGTGACCCTCTTGCTGCTTTAACTGTCGGCGCTGCGGCCAGTCTCGTTATAAACGTTTTGCTGGCCGAGGCGATGCTGTTGTTCGACGCCTGGTCCCCCCGCGCGGGAGTGGCCACCGTCGCGGTTCTCGGTGGCTTTATGTGGGTGCTTCGGTCTTTGTACCGGGGGAACGGCAGCGTGCACACCGAACAGGGGGCCGGTTCAAGGTGAAAGTCACGGTCGTTCGGCCCGGGGAGCTCGGCAAGCCCGAGCTGTCCCGATGGCGCGAGCTTCAGCAGGCGACTAGCACATTGGACAATCCTTTCCTATCCGTCGAATTCACTCTCGCCCTCGGCAGGCTACGGTCCTACGTGCGCGTCGCGGTGATCGAGGACGGCGGTAAGACGGTCGGATTCCTGCCCTTCGAGAAGCACGCCTTCGGCATCGGCAAGCCCCTCGGCAGCTGGCTCACCACCTGCCACGGCCTCATCGCCTCCACCGACCTGAGGCTTCCCGCCCGCGACCTCATCCGCGCCTGCGGCCTTTCGGTGTTCGACTTCGACCACATGGTCGCCGGCCAGCCCACCTGGGCCGCCCACGAGTCGGCCGTGCGCCCGGTGCCGATGATGGACCTCACCGAGGGCTTCGAGGCGTACGTCGACTACGTCCGCGCCAACTCCCCCAAGAACTACAAGACCGTTCGCTACAAGGAACGCAAGCTCGCCCGCGAGCAGGGCGAGATCCGCCTCGAGTGGCGCGCCACCGACCCCGCGACGATGCGGATGCTGACCGGATGGAAGTCCGACCAGTACCGCCGCACGGGCCGGGTCGACCGGTTCGCCCAGCCGTGGATCGTCGAGCTGCTCGACGAGATGCACGCCTGCGACTCCCCGTACTTCGGCGGTGTCCTCACCATGCTGTACGCCGGAGACACCCCGGTCGCCGGCCACTTCGGCCTGCGCACCCACCACACCCTGGTCGGATGGTTTCCCGCCTACGACCCCGAGTTCGCCCGGTACTCCCCCGGGATCATGCACCACTTACACATGGCCGAGCAGGCCGCCTCCCACGGCCTGGGTCAGGTCGACATGGGCAAGGGAGGCCGGGAGTACAAGAGCTGGCTGAAGAACAGCGTCACCCACGTCACCGAGGGCCGGGTCTCCCGTCCGTCGGCGACCGCCGCCGTGCACTGGATGGGACGCACCCCCGTGAACAAGGCACGGAGCATCGTCGTCGATCGGCCCTCGCTGTACCGGCTGGCCGATCGGCTGCTGAAAGGCTTCGGCCGAGTCCGCACTTCTCTCCAGCCCGAAACAGTCGAAAAGGAACCATCGGGGGTGCGCTGAAAGCTCCCCCGAGATCTGCGAAGAGCCCACACCCTCTGCTGCTCTGACCGGGACGGAGATTCCCTTCTCCGTCCAGTCGCGCCGGTCCTGTTGGCAGTCGCCGCCGATGTCAGACCGCCCGGAAGGACATCCCTCGAATGAGTCCCGAGATCACCAAGCACAACGGGAAAACTCAGCTTCACAACCTGAGGCCACTGCCCACAGTGGACCGTTTCACCCCCCTCACCTCTCACCTGGCCATTTCCCCGACCGTCAGCGTGGTCATCCCGGCCATGAACGAAGCGGAGAACCTTCCGCACGTCTTCGCCACGCTGCCGCACTGGATCCACGAGATCGTCCTGGTCGACGGCAACTCCGCCGACGACACCGTGGCGGTCGCCCGTCGCCTGCGCCCGAACCTCCGCGTCGTCCAGCAGCGCGGCAAGGGCAAGGGGGACGCCCTGCGTGAAGGATTCGCCGCCTGCACCGGCGACATCATCGTCATGATCGACGCCGACGGCTCCACCGACGGGCGCGAGATCATCCACTTCGTCGGCGCCCTGGTCACCGGGGCCGACTTCGTCAAGGGCTCCCGGTACGCCAGCGGCGGTGGCAGCGACGACCTCACCTTCAGCCGCCGCCTGGGCAACAGCGTCCTGCGCTCGCTGGTCAACTGGATCTACGGCACGCAGTACACCGACCTCTGCTACGGCTACAACGCCTTCTGGGCCCGCCACCTGCAGGTCCTCGACCTCGACTGCGAAGGTTTCGAGGTCGAGACGGTGCTGAACATCCGCGCCGCCAAGGCCGGGCTGAAGGTCCACGAGGTGCCGAGCCACGAGCGCTGCCGCATCCACGGCGAGAGCAACCTGCGCGTCGTCCGTGACGGCTGGCGTGTGCTCAAGACGATCCTGCGCGAGTGGCGGCGTCCCACCGTGGAGATCGCGCCGGCACCCTCCGCCCAGGCGGCCGACGACCAGGCCACCGCCGACCAGGGCGCGGCCTAGCCGAAATGAAGATCTCCGTCGTCATCTGCGTCTACACCGAGGAGCGGTGGGACGACATCAGGGCCGCCGTGGAATCGGTGCGCGGCCAGAGGCGTCAGCCGCACGAACTGATCCTCGTCGTCGACCACAACCCCGAGCTGCACCTGCGGCTCAAACGGGAGTACACCGACGCGATCGTCGTGGAGAACACCCACGAACGGGGACTGTCCGGCGGCAAGAACACCGGCGTGGCCACCGCCACCGGTGACGTCGTGGCCTTCCTGGACGACGACGCGGTGGCGGACGCCGGCTGGCTCGAGGCGTTCGAGGAGGCGATGGATGGCACCCCGGCCGTCGTGGGGGTCGGCGGGTTGACCAGACCGATGTGGGACACCGGCCGCAGGCCGCGGTGGTTCCCCGACGAGTTCGACTGGACCGTCGGATGCACCTATCGCGGCCTTCCGGCCGAGCGCAGGCCCATCCGCAACGTGATGGGAGGCAACGCCGCCTTCCGCAGGGAGGTCGTCGGCCAGGTCGGTGGCTTCCATTCCGGCATCGGCCGAAGCGTCCAGGGACGCAAGAGCCGCCCCCTCGGCTGCGAGGAGACCGAGTTCTGCATCAGGCTCTCGCAGCGCAGGCCCGGTTCGCTCATGATGTTCGAGCCGGACGCGATGATCGGCCACCGTGTGCCCGCCTCGCGGGCCACGTTCCGCTACTTCCGATCCCGATGCTACGCCGAGGGCCTGTCCAAGGCCCTGGTCGCGCAGAGTGTCGGTGCCGGCGACGGGCTGTCCAGCGAGCGCAGCTACGTCGCGCGGACACTGCCGCTGGGCGTCCTGCGCGGGGTCGCCGCGACGCTGCGCGGCGACCCCGCCGGGCTCGCCCGCGCGGGGGCCATCGTCGTCGGCCTCGCCTGGACGACGTGGGGATACGCCGTGGGCGCCCTGCGGCTGCGCGTGCGCGGCGCCCGTGCCGGGCGAACCATCGAGAACGAACGGTAACGGCATGCGTGTCCCGATCCTGATGTACCACTCCGTCACCGACCGCCCGAACGGCGCCACGCGGCCGCTGGCGGTGCGCCCCTCGGTGTTCGAGTCCCAGATGACCTATCTGAAGGACCGCGGGTTCACCCCCTTCACACTGGGCGACATGGTCGCCACCCTGTACGGCACGGGTGGCGCGCCGATGCCGGAGCGGCCGATCGTGATCACCTTCGACGACGGGTACGCCGACTTCCACTCCGAGGCGCTGCCCGTCCTCGAACAGCTCGGCTTCCCTGCCACGGTGTTCCTGACCAGCGGCTGGGTGAGCGACGCGGGCTCCGACGCCGCGGGCCGCCCGCTCGACCGCATGCTGAGCTGGAGCCAGGCACGCGAGGCCGCCTCCTGCGGAATCGAGATCGCCGGCCACAGCCACAGCCATCCGCAGCTCGACCAGTTACCCGACGCGGCGCTGCGCCAGGAGTTGCGCCGCAACAAGGCCCTGCTGGAGGACAAGGTGGGGCGCCCGGTCGCCACGATGGCCTACCCGTACGGCTACTCCAGCGCCCGGGTGCGCCGGGAGGTGCGCAAGGCCGGCTACTGGGCGGCCTGCGCCGTGGCCAACGCGCTGGCGGGCGACGCCGACGACGTGATGGCACTGCCCCGGCTCACCGTGAGCCGTTCCACGACCATGAACCGCTTCCGGCGGGCGGTCGAAGGGCGGGGCGTCCCGATCATCTATCTGAAGGAACACGCGCTGACCAAGGGTTACGCCGTCGTGCGCCGCACGCGGTACGGCCTGCGCCAAGTGGTCGGGCGTGAATGACGTAACCGCGGGCAGCACGCCTCGCGTCGAAGAGGGGGTGACGCGACCATGAGCACCACCGTGGCCGGCGGTCCGGACCGGCACGATCCCGGGAAGAGCGCCGGCAGGGTGGCCGTCCTCTGGCGGCGCCTCCTGACCGACCTCAGGAACCCGCTGTTCCTCAACGGCTACGCGCTGATGGCCAACACCGGCATCACGGCGGTGCTCGGCATGGGCTACTGGCTGCTCGCCGCCCGGCTGTACTCCCCCGCCGACTTCGGGCGCAGCCAGGCGCTGATCACCGCGATGCGGCTGTTCGCCGGGCTCACGGCGCTCGGCCTCACCGGCGCGCTCGCCCGGTTCATCCCGGTCGCGGGCAGGCGTACGGGCGAGTTCATCCGCCGCGGTTACCTCATCGCGACGCTCACGGCGGTCGTCGCGGCGGCGGGGTTCCTCCTCACGCTGCCGGTGTGGGGCGAGAACTACAGCACGCTGGCCGGACTGGGGCCCGGCCTGTTCTTCCTGGCCTCCGTGGCGATCTGGTCGGTGTTCACCCTTCAGGACGTCGCGCTGGCCGGCATGCGCAAGGCCGTGTGGGTGCCGGTGAACAGCCTGTGCTTCGGCCTGGTCAAGATGGGGCTGCTCGTCGCGGTCGCCGGGGCCCTGCCCGACGACGGCATCTACGTGTCGTGGATCGTCCCGACCGCCGTGGCGCTGATCCCGATCAGCATCTTCATCTTCGGCGTCCTCGTGCCCCGCCACGCGCGGCAGGCGCCCACCGGCTCCCGGCCGCCCCGGCTGCGGGAGATCGGCCGGTTCCTGGCCGGCGACTACCCCGGCGCCTTCTCGGTGCTCGCCATCGTCTACTTCCTCCCGGTGTACGTCGCCTCCAAGGTGAGCGGCGAGATGTTCGGGTACTTCTCGATGCCACAGACCCTGGGAGCCATGATCGAGCTACTGGCGATCAACATGGCGACGTCCCTCACGGTCGAGGGGTCGTCAGACCGGACGCGGCTGGCCGCCAACTGCCGTCAGGCGTTACGGCGCGCGTACCTCATCATCGGGCCCGTGGTCGCCGTCACGATCCTCGCCGCCCCGCCGATCCTCTCGGTGTTCGGGCCCGCTTTCGCCGAGCACGGCACGCCGCTGCTGCGGCTCATGGCGCTGGCGGTGCTGCCCCGCGTGCTCATCGAGATCTACCTGAGCGCGCTGCGGGCCCGCAGCCAGGCGCGCACGCTGGCCCTGGTGCAGATCGGCCTCGCGGTGCTGGTGCTCTCGTCGTCGGTCATCCTGCTGCCCATCACGGGCATCACCGCGGTCGGGTACGGACTGCTGTTCAGCGAGACCCTGGTGGCTCTGCTGATCTTCGGGGGTCTGCGCAAGATCCTGAACGCCGGGGAAACGCCGCAGGCGGCGGGCGCGCGGGAGGGGTCCGAGGCCGCATCATGGTCTACGTGAGGCAACGGACGGGCAATGAGGTGAAAGAGGAGACGGCGACGAAGATCGCCGGCGACGGCACGGACGTGGACGGCGACGCCACCTCCCGGCTCCCCCGCCCCGCCCCACTACCATCGGACCCCGCCCCCGACCCCGACACCGGTCTGAGCGACGAGCAACCGTCCGAGGACGAGATCGAGGTCGAGCCCGCCACCTCCGAGGACGAGATCGAGCCCGCGGAGCAAGAGCCCGCGGAGCAAGAGCAGGCGGACGGAGAGCCGGCGGACGGAGAGCCGGCGGACAAGAGCTTGGGCGCGGAATCACCGTCCGGCGAGGCCGCCGAGGTGGAGGGCGCGTCCGCCGAGGTGGAGGACGCGTCCGCCGGAGCGGTCGCGGCCGACGAACCGGAGGACGACGACGTCACCCAGGTCATCCCGCTGCCGCCGACCGCCCGCGACGGCGCGGTCGCCCCGGCCGTCCAGCCCGCCCCGGCCGAGGAGCCGCTGGAGCTCGACGACCCGACTCCGGTGATCCGACGGGACGACCTCGGCGAGCCCGCCGCCCCGGCGGAGCCGGAGGCCGAGGCCGCCCCGGAGGAGAACGCCGGCCAGGCGGGCCCCGGGAAGGCCGGGGTTCCGGAGGAGCCCGGGGCGGCGGCGGAGGTGTCCGCCGAGTCCGAGGCCAGGCCGTCGCTGGTCACGCGGATCGCGGCGAGCGCGGCCGGGTGGCTGCCGCCGCTGCTGACCCTCGAGGGCCTGGTCATGTACGTGCTGGCGCTGCGCGTGCCGTACGGCCCCATGCGGGGCGTCGACCTCGCCCAGATCAACGGGCTCGGGCTGATCTCCGTGCTCCCGATCACGGCCTTCGCCGCCATCGGCCTGATCATCGTCTCGTTCTTCGTGACGCTGACGCAGAACACCGACCGCAAGGGAGTGCTGCTGTTCCAGCTGGCGGCGGTCACGTTCACCCTGCACGGCGCCGCCGCGCTCGTCGAGACCGAGCCGCGCTTCCACACGGCGTGGGTGCACGCGGGCTTCGCCGAGTACATCGGGCGGGCCGGCGAGGCGCTGCCGGGTCTCGACGCGCGTTTCGCCTGGCCCGGTTTCTTCGCGCTGTTCGGGTTCGTGCTGCGCGCCGCCGGGATCCACGACCCCTCGCCGATCCTGCAGTGGACGCCGTTCGTCTCGAACCTGCTCTACCTGCTGCCGTTCGTGCTGATCCTGCGGCAGCTGGTGGCCACGACGCGGGCGCGCTGGTTCGCCGCGCTGCTGTTCGTGCTGGTGCAGTGGATCGGTCAGGACTACTTCTCGCCGCAGGGCTTCACCTACGCGCTGTACCTCGTCTTCGTCGCGATCCTGATGCGCTGGTTCGGCCGCGCCGAGCCGAGGACGGCGCCGCTGCCCGCCAAGGGCGTCCTGCGGCGCCTGCTCGCCCGGCTCGACCGGCTGACCCCCGGCGAGCTGCCGGCCAGGCCGACGACCGTGACCGACCGGGTGGTGCTGCTGACGCTGCTGGTCGGCCTGTTCGTCGCCACCACGGCGACCCACCAGATCACGCCGTTCATGATGCTCGGAGCCCTGACGGGGCTGATCGTGCTGCGGCGCAGCACCCTGACGCTCGCCCTGCCGGTGTTCCTCGGGCTGATCGTGGTCGCCTGGGTCAACTACCAGGCCACGCCGTTCTGGAGCGGCCGGATCAACGAGCTGTTCGGCGGCATCGGCAAGATCTTCGCCAACCTGCAGGAGAACACCGGCGACCGGCTGGTCGGCACCGACCCGCAGCACGCGATCGTGCTGAAGATCCGGCTCGCCATCTGCGGCGTGATCCTCCTGTTCGCCGCCGTCGGCCTGCTGCGGCGGCTGCGGCGCGGGGTGGGCGACCGTGCCGCGGCGGTGCTGCTGTGCATCCCGGTGCTGGCCCTGGGGCTGCAGAGCTACGGCGGTGAGATCGGCCTGCGTGTGTACATGTTCGCGCTGCCCGCCGCCTGCGTCCTCGGCGCGTACGCCTTCTTTCCCAACCTTCCCGCGCACACCGGCGGCGCCCGCGAGGGCGAGACGCAGCCGGCCCGGCGCAGGCTACGTCTGAACCCCGGCACGACACGGCGCGTCTCGGCCGTCCTCGCGGGCGGCACGGCGCTGGTGCTGTCGGTGGCGTTCCTGGTCGCGCGGTACGGCAACGAGAAGTTCGAGCGGGTCACCACCGGCGAGGCCGCCGCCATGGAGTACGTCTACGCCCATGACCGGCCGAGCGCCCGCCTGCTGTACCTGGTTCCCGTCCTCGGTGAGGAGGTGACGCCCACGATCCCCTGGCGCGAGCGCGACATCGACCGGGTGGAGTACGACCAGGCGCTCGTCACCAAGGACCCGAACGACCTCAGCGGGGTGCTGACGGCGCTGCGCGGCAAGGCCCGCAACACCTTCGTCATCATGACGCGCGGCCAGGCGGCCTACCTCGAGCTGAACCAGGGCTTCGGGGCCGACTGGGGGCGGCGTTTCCGCGCGGCGCTCGACTCCTCGTCGTCCCTCAAGCGCGTCTACTCCAACGGCGACGCGGCGCTCTACACACTGCGCTCCTACCCCAAGGGCTCGGAGATCCCGCCGCCGCTGCCGCTGACCAGCGTCGGCGACCGCTCGACGCCGTGGACGCCCTTCGGACTGGTCGCGCTGGCCCTCGCCGTGGCCGCCCTGTTCGGGGCGGAGCTGGCCAGGTTGCGGGCCCCGGAGCGGACGACGCGCGTCCGGCGCAGGCTTTACGTCTTCGGCCTGGTCATGACGGTCGCCGCCCTGGCCGTCATCGTCGAGCGTTTCCTCACCCTGACCGGCGGCTGAATCGACACGAGCCCACTTCTCACCGTTCGCGCACCCAGTTTGTTTAGGATGTAAGCTTACGTCATAAACAAACTGGAGGCACGACGATGCACACTCTTGCCCTCGTCACCCCGATCGTCATGGTCATCTATCTGGCGGTCACCGAATGGATCCCGATGTTCCCCTTCAACGACCTGGAGGGCCAGCCGGTGCGGGAAAGGCTCGGGCTGGCCGCGATCAACTATCCGATATTCGCGGCGATCTCCGTGGCGGTGGCGCTGGGCGCCGACGTCGTCGCGCTGATCCTCACCGTGCTGACCGTGATCGGCCACGTGATCAGCTGGTGGCTGCCCTACTTCGGGTTCAGCTTCGCGGCCCAGCGCGCGGCGTACCAGCGGGAATACTCCCGCACCTGGAAGATTCTGCCTACGGAGGGCCGGACGTGGTCATCGACGTCCAGCACATGGTGGTAGGCGTGCTGATCCTGGTCATGCTGGTCAGCGTGGGTTTCACTACCCTTGGCGGGTGAGCACAGGGCGATCACGAGGCGGGCGACCCGCCGTACTGAGCAAAGACAAGATCATCAGAGCCGCCCTCGCGGTGATCGACGCCGAGGGCCTCGACGCGCTCTCCATGCGCAAGGTCGGCGAGCGACTCGGCGTCGAGGCGATGGCCCTGTACCGGTACGTGCCCAACAAGGCCGCCATGCTCGCCGGCGTCGTCGACCACCTGGCCGCGCAGGCCGCCCTGGAGCCCCCGGCGGGCGGCCCCTGGACGCAGGCCCTGGAGTCGTTCGGGCGCCGCTACCGGCAGGTCCTGCTCGCCCACCCGGCCGCGGTGCCCCTGCTCGCGACCCATCCGGTCAGCCCCGAGATCGCCGAGCAGCTGCTCGGCGCGATCCTCACCCCCGTCGACCTGGACGCCGACGACCTCGGCCAGGTCCACTTCGCCTTCCAGTCGGTGGCCGTGTTCACCCTCGGGCACGCCCTGGCGCAGGTGGGCACCCCGCCGTCCGGCACCTCCCCCCAGGAGGCGGGCGACGACTACTACGACGCCTGGTTCGACGCCGGTCTGGCGGCGCTCCGCCGGGGTTTCGGCTCGTGACCCCTACTGACCTCTGTCGGCCCACTTGACGTCGTAGGGGTTGAGCTGGAAGCGGCGGCCGTCGACGTCCACCGACAGAGGGGTGGAGGCGGTGTTGACCATAATCATCTGCTTGTCGACGGCGAGCACCTGGACGCGGGGATCGGAGACCCGGACGTCGACCAGCTGGGCGCCGGCGGGGAACCACCGGGTGAAGCCGCTGAGCACGCCCGCCATCGGCATCTCCTGGCCGTCCGCGGGCGACCAGAGGCAGCCGGGGCAGTCGCCGCCGCCCTTGCGCTGGGGGCTCCAGTACAGCGCCGTCGCGGCCCCGCTCCTGGCGAACTCCATCATGGCCACCGTCTTGACGGCCGTGTAGTGCTGCTCGTCCCAGTCGGCGTTGTCGGGCGCGACGTACCATTCGGCCCACCACACCGGCAGGTCGCCACTGGCCTGGCGCAGCCAGGCGGTGACCGTGGAGAACTTCTTCAGCGCGGTGAACTCGTCGGGGACGACGCCCCTGTCGCTGCTCACGGAGTACCCGTCGACGACGATGAAGTCGGCGCCCTTCTTGTGCTGGAGCCAGTAGTCGACGCTGTCGAGCACCCTGCGGTCGACGACCCCCCACGGCCCCTTCAGCTCCGAGGCGTTGGCGGTGGAGACGTGGCTGTCGACCGGGATGTACGGGCCGCCCACCTGGATCTTGGGGTTGACCTTCTTCAGCGCGTCGTAGACCCGGTTGTACAGGTCGGTGTACGCCTCGACGTCCCAGTTGTTGTGCGCCTCGTCCCAGAAGCCCTTGAACTCGTTCCACACCATGAAGTGGGTGACGGTCGGGTAGCGCTTGGCGACGGTGGCGGCCAGCTCGGCGAAGTCGTCGAAGTGGTCGCGCCGCGGCGCCACCTCGATCTTGCTCCAGCTGGTGCGTCCCTCGGAGCCGCCCTTCATCCAGTCGGGGGCGCAACAGAGCGTCAGCACGGGCTGGGCCCTGGTGGTGGCCATTAGCTTGACGCGGCGGTCGAGGTCGCGGAAGTCGTACTTGCCCGGCGCGGGCTCGGGGTTGCCCGCCCCCCAGCCCATGATGTGCTGGTTCTGCAGCATGGGCACCCTGCTGAACAGGTCGGACGCCCGGGCGCGCACCTCGGGTGTCTCGTTGTCGAGGCTGTACTGGGTGTGGGTCACCCCCCAGCGCGGCCAGCTCTGGACGACGGGCGGCTGTTCGAGTGTGGGCGGCGGCTCGGGGGAGGCGAGGATCGTGGCGGCCACCCCGTCGGGACGGTCGGCGCCGCGGCGAGCGGCGACGGCGAGGAGCCCCGCGACGAGGGCGAGGGCCACCACTCCCGCGCCTATGGCGATCGGGCCGCGGGGCAGGTAGCGACGCTTGGCATGCCGGCCACTGTTGTCCACCACTTGGTCACCGTATCCGCTCACGCTTGCAGAACCCTTGAATTGTCGCGACTGCCCATGCGTTCGCCGGTGCCCCTGCCCCCACAGGCCCCAACATGCACATAACAGCCTGGACAATGCCCCACGAAGAACGCAAGTCACATCTTGGGCGGTTTATTAATAATCAAAGATCATCAGGTGTCAACCGCTTGGGGAAAGGGGTATAAACCGCGCGACCGAGGATTTGAGGGGGCACAGTGGCCCAGGCATGGTTGCCCATCGCCAGTCGAATTCCCGCTCTCGAGGACTCAGGCCCCATGGGGGGAGGCGCCCCCCGCGTGGTCTGGTTCATCTGGCCGACCGATCCCCAACGGGTGTCCGCCAAGTCGGTGGCCCAGCGGCTCGTACAGATCGACCGTCCCGCGCATCTGGTCTGGAATCCCGTAACCGGCCAGATCATCCAGTCGCTGCCCCCCACCCGGGCGGCGAGCGGCCTGCCCGGTGACCTCAACCGGCACGGCCGCGTGTGCGTCCAGATCCGCGTCCTGGGCTCGGTGGAGGAACCCTTCACCGAGAGCAAGATGGACGGGCTGGACGAGATCCTGGCCTGGCTGGACTCGTGGGAGGTGCCGAGGTGCTGGCCCGCCGGCCCTCCGCTCCCCTATCCGCACTCGCTGGCGGCCAAGGGCAGCCTGCGGATGTGGGCGAGGGGCGGGCATTTCGGCAACTCCCAGGTGCCGGGCACCTCCGAGGGGGATCCGGGTCCCATCGACGTGCACCGCATCGTCGGCGGGAACACGCCCTCGCTGGAGGTTCCACGACCCCGCGAGGAGATGGACCAGGGATGCACGGTGGACAGCTAGACCATCGGCCCTCACATACCGTGATCTGATCTTTATCACGGTATTACATCCCAGGCCCCAAGCTGGGTAAAAGGGGGAGACTTACCATCTCCGCTCCGCACGACCCAGTAGGAGCCATGCGAATCTCCGTCGTTCACCCTCGCGAGCTCGGCCCCTCCGAGACTGCCCGGTGGCGGGTGCTCCAGAACGACGCCCCCTCGCTGGACAGCCCATTCCTGTCGCCCGAGTTCACGATCGAGACGGGTCGCGTGCGGGAGCAGGCGCGGGTGGCCGTGCTCAGCGACGGTCCCGACATCGTGGGGTTCTTCCCCTTCGAGCGCCACCAGCTCGGCATCGGCATGCCCATCGCGGCGGGGCTGACCGACGCCCAGGGCATGGTGCACGCCAAGGACATCGAGTTCGATCCGCAGGAGCTGATGAAGGCGTGCGGCCTGGCGGTGTTCGAGTTCGACCACCTCCAGGCCGGGCAGCCGCTGGTCCCCGCCAAGCACACCCGCCATCCGTCGCCGGTCATCGACCTGTCCGACGGCTACGAGGCGTACGTCGAGGTGCTCAAGCGCGTGTCCGGCAAGACCTACAAGTCGACCGCGTACAAGAGCCGCAAGCTCCAGCGCGACTTCGGCGAGCTGCGCCACGAGTACGCCACCACCGACGAGGCCGTGCTGCGCACCCTCATCGACTGGAAGACCGACCAGTACCGCCGCACCGGACGCACCGACCGGTTCGCCCGGCCGTGGATCCTGCGGCTGGTCGAGAACCTCCTCCAGTCGAACACCGAGCACTTCGCCGGGTCGCTGGACATGATCTACGTCGGCGACCGCCCGGTGGCGGGGCACTTCGGGCTGCGCACCCGGACGACCCTCGCGGGCTGGTTCCCCGCCTACGACCCCGCTTTCGCCAAGTACTCCCCCGGCCTGATCCACCACCTGGCCATGGCCGAGAAGGCCGCGGAGTCGGGCATCCAGCTCATCGACATGGGCCGCGGCGAGAAGGAGTACAAGGACAAGCTCAAGACCGGGGAGCTCTGGGTCGCCGAGGGCCGCATCGCGCGGCCGACGCCGGGGGCCGGGGTGCACTGGCTGGTCCGCGTCCCGGTCCGCAAGGCCCGTGGAACGGTCCTGGCCAATTCCATGCTCCGTGAGACCGCCGACCTGGCCCTGAAGACATACGGCAGGATTCGTACCTCAATCGGGGCGTAGTCGGACCATTCCCATCCGCTACGGTTCTTCTGGGAGGACCACGCGGGGGGAAAGAGGCGGCACGTGAGCCCGGAGAAGATCATCGCGGCCCGTACCGGGCGTGAGTGCGTCTACCTGCCCTCGAACCGTCTGGGCCTCTACCTCGCGCTACGCCACTGGTGCACACCGGGGCAGCGGCTGCTGATGTCGCCGATCTCGGCCGACGAGATCCTCTTCCTCGTCCTCGCCGCCGGCCTCGTCCCGGTGATCGCCCCGGTCTCCGTCCTCGACGGCAACATCGAGGTCGCCCGCACGCTGCTCGCCGCCGTGGACGCGGTGCTCACCACGAACCTGTACGGCCTGCCGGACGACGTGCTCGCCCTGTCCGGCACCGTCCTGATCGAGGACGTCGCCCACGCGGCCGAGACCTCGGTGAACGGCCGCCCCCTCGGCACGTTCGGCGTCGCCGGGGTGTTCAGTCTCTCCAAGCACGCCGGCGCGGGCTCCGGGGGCGTGCTCGCCGTGGAGAGCGCCGCCGACCGGCGCGTGCTCGAACGCGAGCGCGACCTGCTGCTCCAGCCCGGCGCCCTGCGCCGCGACCTCCTCGGCGTCGCCACCTCGGCCCTGCGCCACCTGGCCCTGAAGTTCGACATGGCCCGTCCGGCGATGCGACTGGCCCGCGCCCTGGGACTCCAGGAGCAGCGGGAGGGGTACCGCATCGCGCTGCGGCCCGAGGAACTGCGGGCGGCACTGGCGCGGGCGCCCGGCCTCCCGGCGCTCGACGCCTGGGTACAGGCCGACCTGCACGACTACCGCGCGGCGCGCGGCGGTGTCGCACGGTGGTACCAGGGCCGCCGGTTCGCGCGGCTCCCCCGCGAGCGCGCCCGGAGGCTGGCGGGCGTCGCCAGGCTCGCCGAGCTGCCGACCGTGGCGGGCGGTGTGCCGCACCACCTCGACCAGCCGCTGTTCCGGGTGCCGCTCCTGGTGGCCGACCGCGACCAGGCCATCGCGCAACTGGCCCGGCG
This sequence comes from Sphaerisporangium fuscum, assembly GCF_018531465.1. Classification (GTDB taxonomy): domain Bacteria; phylum Actinomycetota; class Actinomycetes; order Streptosporangiales; family Streptosporangiaceae; genus Sphaerisporangium; species Sphaerisporangium fuscum. Next base: position 94,887 of record NZ_JAHDTF010000015.1, on the reverse strand, counting down.
GGGCGTCCCGACCGGCTACCTGTACGACCCGCCGTACGACGACTACGCCGAACCCTTTGTGGAACCGTCGCCCGACCGCGAGACGGCGCGCTGGTGGGCGCGGCACGTGCTGCCGGTCGACCCGCTGTACGCGCACCGGGCACTGCCGGTGGTCGAGTCGCTGCGCCCCGCGCCGCCCCCACCGGGCGACCACCTGCTCGACCGGGCGGCCTGACCCCGGACCCGTCTTCCGTGCACCGGCCCGAGCTGATCACTGCCGGTACCGGACCGCGTATATCGCCCGACCAGGGAAAACAGGCCTACAGAAGGCCCGCGATGATCTCGCAGGCCTTCCGCACGTCGGCCAGGGACGCCGAACCGTACCCGATGACCAGGCCGGGGACGCGTACCGGGCCGTGGTGGTGCCGTTCGGTCGTGTCGAGCAGCACCCCGCGCTCGGCCGACGCCGTGACCAGCGGGGCGACCTCCTCCCGCGCCAGCCGCAGGAAGACGTGCAGCCCGGCCGAGTCGCCGCTCACCCGGCCGCCGAGGATCTCGACGACGGCGGCCCGGCGACGGGCGTACTCCAGGCGCATGCGCCGCAGGTGCCGGTCCAGGTCTCCCCGCTCCAGCAGCACCGAGACCGCCTGCTGGACGGGTCCGGAGGTGCGGTCGGCGAGCAGCTCGCGGGTGCGCGCGACGCGCGCGAGCAGCGCGGGCGGGGCGACCAGCCAGCCGATCCCGACGTCGGGCGCGAGCGACTTCGACAGTGTGCCGAGCAGCACGACGCGTTCGGGGTCGAGGCCGTACAGGGCCGCCAGCGGCGCGACGTCGTAGCGGAACTCGGCGTCGTAGTCGTCCTCCACGACCACGGCGCCCGTGCGGCGGGCCCAGTCGAGCAGCCGCTCCCTGCGGGCGATCGGCAGCCTGCCGCCGAGCGGCCACTGGTGGGCGGGGGTGGTGTAGAGCAGGCGCAGGTCGTCGGGCAGTTCGGCGGGGACGACGCCCTGGTCGTCGACCGGGCACGGCACGATGCGGCCGCCGCGCGCGGCGAAGACCCCGCGGGCCACCCGGTAGCCGGGCTCCTCCACCCCCGCGCCGTCCCCGAAGCGCAGGAGGGTGGCGGCCACCAGGTCCAGGCCGTGGCCGGTCCCCCGCGTCACCATCACGTTCTCCGGACCCACGGGTACGGCCCGCGCCCGGCGCAGGTGGTCGGCCAGCAGCGCGCGCAGGTGCGGGAGGCCGTAGGGGTCCACGTCGTCGGACGGCGGACGGTCGGCCGCCAGGCGCCAGGCGCGCCGCCACGCCGCCTTGTCGTAGTCGAGCACCCACGGGCTGCCGGGACGCAGGTCGATCATGTCGTGGCACGGGCGTTCCCACTCGTCCCACCACAGATCGTCGCTGGTGCGGGGGTCCGCGGCGGCGGGCTGTGGAGCGCTCCTGCGGGGGGTGAGGTGTGCCAGGTCGGCGACGTAGGTGCCCGAACCGTGCCGTCCCTCCAGCCATCCCTCGGCGTACAGCTGCTGGAAGGCCTCGGTCACGACGGTGCGGCTGACGCCCAGCAGCCGCGCGAGGGCCCGGCTGGAGGGCAGGCGCTCACCGGGCTTGAGCGCGCCGGCCCGCACGCCGTCCCGCAACTGGTCGCCGAGCTGCACGACGAGCGGCCGGGAGGCCTCGCGGTCGAGGACGAGGGGAAGGTCGACATGGCCGCGCAAGTGGTCTCCCGAAAATGCTCAAGAGTGGACATACGCCGCCAGTCCACTCACTCCATACCGTAGCGGCATGCTGTCCTCGACTTCCCGGACCACCCTCAACCGCGAGAAGCATCGCGGCCGCACCGACCGTTCCGAGCTCTACGAGATCCTCGACGCCGGCCTGGTCTGCCACCTGGGCGTGGTGGTGAACGGGCATCCCATGGTGGTCCCCACCGGGTACGGCCGGGTCGGGGACACGCTGTATCTGCACGGCTCGACCGGCGCGAGGTCGCTGCGGACCGCGGGCGAGGTCTGCGTGACCGTGACGCACCTCGACGGCATCGTGCTGGCCAGGTCGTCCTTCAACCACTCCATCAACTACCGGTCGGCCATGATCTACGGCGTCGCCCGGATCGTCGAGGACGCCGGCGAGCGGATCGCGGGCCTGCGGGCGCTCACCGAGCAGCTCGCTCCCGGCCAGTGGGACGCCGTGCGCCAGCCGACCAAGAAGGAGCTGGCGGCGACGGCCGTACTGGCGCTCTCCCTCGAGGAGGCGTCGGTGAAGGTGCGGCAGGGGCCGCCGGAGGACGAGGAGGAGGACTACGCGCTGCCCGTCTGGGCGGGCGTGCTGCCCCTCCGGCAGACCTGGGGCGCCCCCGAGCCGGACCCCGTCCTCCCCCCGGGCATCCCGGTTCCGGCCCACATCACCGAACGGCGCGCGCCGGGGCGGTGACCGGACGGCATCCTCGCTGGTGGCGGAGCCGCGGAGCCCGAAAACCCCCGGACCGGAAATGCTGACAATCGATCCGACAAGATGCCAAATGTGTATTTAGACATCACGTATCCCATAAGCCGCCGTTAAGCTTCGTTCTCGGTCATGGGTGGGGGCCCGGTGCCACATAAGGAGAACGCATGGACGGCCACACGGGGGCATGGCGAGTCCCCGGATATACCGAGATCCGCGATCTCGGCACCGGCGCCTCGGGGCGTGTCGTCATGGCACGCCACGATGCCGACCGGTCATTCGTCGCGATCAAATATCTGTCGGCGGAGCTGTGCGCCGATCCGGGATTCGTGATCCGTTTCCGGCACGAAGCGCGCCTGCTGGAGCTGCTCGACACTCCTTACGCCGCGCGATTCTACGAATACGTCGAGAACGGCGGCGGCGCCGCGATCGTCATGGAACTGGTCGACGGCGTCTCGCTGCGCACGATGCTCCGCTCGGAGGGGCCGACCGGCGCCGAGGCGGCGCTCGTCCTGCTGAAGGGCTCGTTGCTGGGCCTCGCCACCGCGCACGCCAACGGCATCGTGCACCGCGACTTCAAGCCCGAGAACATCATCATCGAGGGCACCGGCCACAGCAAGCTCGTCGACTTCGGCATCGCCGTCCGGTCGGGCGAGGGCGTGAGCGGCGCGGGCACCCCGCCGTACATGGCGCCCGAGCAGTGGGCGGGGGCCCCGGCCGGCGCGACCACCGACGTCTACGCGGCGACCATCGTCTTCTTCGAGTGCCTCACCGGCACCCGGCCGTTCCAGGCCCAGCACATCGCGGCGCTGGCCCGCCAGCACCAGGCGACGCCGCCTCCGGTGGAGCAGGTCCCGGCGCCGCTGCGGAGCCTGGTCGAGCGGGGCATGGCCAAGCACCCGGCCGACCGGCCGGCGTCCGCCGACATCTTCCTCGCCGAACTGGAAGCGGTCGCCCTCGACGCCTACGGGCCCGACTGGGAGGAGCGCGGCCGCCGCAGGCTCGCCGGCCTCGCCGGGCTGCTCGCGCTGATGTTCCCCCTCGCCGAGGAGACCCCGCAGGCGGGCACGTCGCTCGCCGAGACGGGGCTCGGCCGGGGAGGCCGGGGCGCGACGAAGCTCGGCCTCAAGATCGCGGTGGGGGCGGTCGGCCTGGCGGTCGTCGCCGCGCTGACGGCCGTCCTGGTGGGCTCGCTGGGGGACACCAAGCTGCAGGCCCAGACGACGGTCGCGACGCCCTCGGGAGGCGGCTCGGAGGAACCGGCCATCGACCAGACCGAGGCCCCCAGCCAGCCCGCCGTCGAGACCACTCCGGACCACTCCACCACGAGCCCGACCGCGGAACCGGCCACCACCACCCCGGCCCCGACGAAATCCGCCGCCGCCGTCCCGACCGCCACACCGCAGCCCGCCAAGAAGAGCCCCACGCCGAAGCCGACGCCGAGCAAGAAGGCGTCCAAGAGTCCCAAGGCCACCGGCTCCGGTTCCCCCAGCCCCTCGCCGTCGGACTCCGAGGAATCGGCGCCCGACGCCGACAACACCCTGCCCCAGGGCAAGCCGAAGCCGACCCCCACACCGACGCCCACCAGCGCCTCCCCCAGCCCGGTGACCAGCTCACCGTCGCCCTCGTCCGAGGAGTCGCCGCCGAGGGGAAGGGGCGACACCCCCGCGCCCGAGAGCCCCTCGCCGCAGGCGCCGGCGGGCACGCTCGCCCTCGGCCTGGTGACGGCCGGGCTGGTTCCCGCCACACTGGTCCTGCGGAAGCGGATGACGGGACGGCACCGGAGGCGGCGGTAGATGCCAGAGGGCGGCAGCATCGCGGGACACCTGCTCACGGGCCGGTCCCGGGCGAGCGAGATGGGCACCTGGACCGACGTCGTCGGGCCCGACGGCACGCGCGGCGGGGCGCTGAGGTTCGACCCGCACTCACTCGCCGACCCCGGCGCCCGCGAACGGCTCGTCGCGGCGGTGACGGCCGACCGCCGGCTGTCGCAGAGCGGCCTGACCGGCCTGATGCCCGTCACCGACCTGGTGGCCGCGCGCGGCGAGGTCTGGCTGCTGACGGCCCGCCCCGCGACGCCGTCCCTGGCCGAGCTGATGGACGGGCGGCCCCAGGCGCAGCCCCCGGACGCCGGGAGCGCGGCCACCGTCCTGGTCGAGACGGCCCAGACCCTGCTCGCCGTGCACGCGGCGGGCCTCGCCCACGGCTCCCTCCACGCCGGCACGGTGGTGATCGGCGAGGACGGCACGGCGTTGCTGGCCGAGCGCGGGCTGGCCACGGCCCTGCGCGGCGACGCCGCCTCCCCCGAACGTGACCTCGCGGCGTGGGCGGCGCTGGCGCGCGGCCTCGCCGCCGCCTGGGCCGCGGGCGACCTGGGCGCGGCCGGGCTGTTCGAAAGGGCGGCGACCACGGCGGCCACCCAGGGGTTGGGCGCCGCACGCGACGTGCTCGTCGAGGGGCGCGAGCTGCTGCCCGCGGGGTTCGCGACGCGGGAGCGGCTCGTGCGGACCATCCAGTGGTGGTCGGCCGCCGACGTCCCGACCGGCGCACCGCCGCCCGCCAGGCCCGCCCAGGGGGACGAGGGCGAGGTCGTCACCCTGCTCTACCCCCCCGGTTCCGGCCCGGTCTCCGGTACGGCGGCCGGTGGCGGCATGCCGTACGCGGCGGCGGCCGGGGCCTGGCCGGCGGGTGGCGCACCGAACGGTGGGCCCGGCACCTCGCCGAGCGGTGAGGTGCGCTTCGGGCCCGGCGTCCCGGTGGACACGACGGCCGCGCAGATCTGGCGGGCCGGGCGCGAGCAGCAGCTCACCGTCCCCGCCAAGGACCGGCTGGGCCGGGGCCCGGCGCGGCGACGGCGGCGCCGCGGCGGGCTGTGGACCGGCGTGCTCTTCCTGCTGATCCTCGCCGTCGCGCTGGCCGCCTGGAGGCTCCAGCGCGGCGCACCGCTGTCGGTCACCGCCGTCGACGTCAAGGCGCCCAAGGTCAAGGGCTGCGACACCACGGTGAACGTCATCGGCGTCATCACGACCAACGGCGGCGCCGGCGAGGTGTCCTACGAGTGGCTGCCGAGCGGCGAGCAGCCGGTCAAGCACACCGAGCCGATCGCCTCGGGCGAGTCGTCCCACCAGGTCAGCCTGAAGTGGGAGGTGCACGGCAAGGGGACGCGGAAGCTCACCGCCCGGTTGCGCGTCCTGTCCCCCACCGCGCCGGGCACCCCGCTGGAGGACAAGGCGTCGTTCACCTACAAGTGCTGAAGCCGGAGTCCTCAGGGACGGCCCGGCTTCACACCGACTCGGGCACCTGCTGCGCGTCGTACTGGATCTTGCCCGAAGCCCAGTCCGCGATCGTCTCGTCGACGTCCTGCTCCGGCCAGACGTGCCAGTCCTCGTCCCGGTAGACCAGCTTCATCTCTTTCAGGCAGTGACTCACGTAGTCGTAGAGGTTCTGCCGGAGGGCGAGATCGTCGTCGTCGTACTGGGCGGCCGCGAGGGCCTGGCGCTGGGCGTCCATGAAAGCGCAGTCGAGGGGCAGGTCCGTCCTCTCCTCAGGGGTGGCCCGGATCAGGGTCCAGATCGCCTTGTCGTAGACCCTGATCTTCTCCTCGACGGACATCGGGGTGTTGCGCCGCACGAAATCACCCGACCGTATCCCCTCGACGGCCGTGGCGACGTCCACCCCGTTCTCCTTCCAGATGGGAGGGACGGGCTCCCCCGTGGGCAGCCGCGTCGGGTCGCCGCTGTATTCGATCTTCAGGAGATTTCCGGAGCCGATCAGCCATTCGATGTATCCGTTGACCTTCCTGAAGAATGTCATCGAGCGGCCGCCGAAGTCGATCACCGACCTGATGGGGATCAACTCGGCGATCTCGTAGAACAGCGCGTCGGGAAGAGCCTCTAATTCCGTTCCTTCGGGCATTGTCGTGCCTTTCCTGGCGTGGCGAGTCTGTTTCGTCGGCCGGTGGGGCGGAGTGCCGTACGCCCCGCCGGCGAATCCGGGTGCGCCGGTTCTCAGTCGGGCACGACCTGCGACACGGGAAGCTTGACGTCGTACTCGTAGGTCCAGGTCCGGCCCTTGGTGTCGATCTTCACGACGAACAGCTCGAAGGTCTTCTCGACGTAGACGAAGTGGGCCCTCATCACGATGCGGAGGGTCACGTCCGACAGCTGCTGCTCGCGGCTGACGAAGATGCCGGTGTCGATCAGCGGCATGTTGGCGATCGAGAGGTGGGGGACGGCGAGCAGCGGGGCGCCCTTGAAGCCGCCCTCGAAGCTGGTGTCCACCAGGTCCTCGGGCCGGTTGTAGGCGTGGGCCCCGCCACCGCAGGCCGCCATGTAGTAGACGTGCCGGACGGCGTTGTTCTCGGAGTGGTTCTCGACCCGCCAGTCGGTGAGGTTGGCGGTGAAGGATTCACCGATGGCGACTCCTTCGCCGATCCCGGTCGTCGGCACCGGGCCGAAGGTCCCCGCCGAGAGGTTGAGGGCGAGCTGGGCGCTGCTGGTGGTGGCGCCGGATCCCATCGTGGTGGTCGGCGCGTCGGTGGAGACGTAGTAGTCCGGGGAGTCGAGCAGGACGTTCACCTCGAAGCGGTCGAGGTAGTAGCCCTTCTTGTCGTCGCTGTCGTAGGTCATCTCGCCGTTGTGGTCGGCCGCCACGGTGGTGCCGCTCAGGCCGACGCTGATGAAGGTGTTGGGGATCTTCTTGAAGTTCGTGATCGTGACCCCGCCGTTGAGCCGCAGGGCCGCCTTCTGGCGGTCGATGACCAGCTCCTGGAAGTCGTTGAAGGTCACGTTCTTCTGCGCCATGCCGCCGCCTCTTTCCGTCCCCCGCACGTGCGGGCCCCGTTGTTTCGAGAACCCCGCCGGCCCCCTCCGGCGCGATTTCCCCATGTCGGGAAAGAGTGACATAGGGGGATCAATGTTTAATCAACCGCGTTTGCAGATCAGATGTTGATTTGCGGCTCTTTTCGGATTGGCTGGAATATGCGGACGCGGATGCCCGCCGGATCGCGGGGAAGCAGTGATCTTCTCGCCCCCGGCGGGCACGGGCGGCCCGGCCGGCAGCGGGTGGTCCACACGGCTCTTCGCGCCGAGGGCAAGCCGTTCATGGTCAGATGTCCGCCATGCGCTGCCAAATGCGCGATAAAGGGGATGTCACTATCCTGGCGGGCATGACGCAGACCCCCGCCGGCTGGTACCCGGACCCATACGGAACCCCCCAATTGCGTTGGTGGGACGGCACGCAGTGGACCGATGCCACCCACCCCCTGGAGAGTTCCGCCGGGCAGGCCGGTCCGGTCACCACCGGTCAGTGGGCGCAGCCCGGCCCCGGATCGCAGGCCCAGCAGACGACGGGCCCGCAGCCGCAGCCCGGCACGGACCAGCAGCCGCGGCCCGGCACGGATCAGCAGGGCACCGGTCCCCAAGGGCAGCCCGGCACCGCCTCGCCGTCCGAGACCGGCGGCTCTCCCCAGGACCAGAGCACGGACGAGGAAGCGCAGCCCCGCGGCGACGCCCCCGCCTTCCAGCCCCCCACGGGTGAGCACCCGCAGCCGGGCGCCCCCCAGGCCGCGCCCGGCACCGGACCCCAGGCGCAGCCCGGCACCGGGCCGCACCCTGCTCCCCCGCAGGGCACCGGCCCCTACCCGCAACCGGCTCCCCCGCCCGGCACCGGGCCGTACCCGCAGCCGGGTCCCGGCCGGCCCGCTCCCGGCCAGTTCGCGCCGCCCGGCGGCCAGGGGCCGACCGGTCAGTTCGCCCAGCCGGCCGGCTCCTACGGCGGGCCCGGCGCCGCTCCGTACGGCGGGCCGACAGGGCCGTACGCCGCCCCAGGCGGGCCCGGCGGGCCGTACGGCGGGCCGGGAGCGCCGACGGGGCCCTACGGCGGCCCGACGGGTCCCCAGCCGTGGGGCAACCAGCCCGGCGCCACCGCCCAGCTCCCGGTGCCCGACTTCGGGGCGCCGCCGAAGAAGCGCAGCCCGCTGCCGTGGGTGCTCGGAGGCGGCGCGGTGGCCGTGCTGCTCGTGGTCGCCCTGGTCATCGGCCTGAGCGTGGTCAACCGCGACGACACCCCGACGGCCGCGCAGTCGCCGCTGCCCAGCTACACCATCGAGCCGTCGGAGCCGTCCGACCCGCAGATCACCCCGCCGCTCGAGTCGCCCACGCCCCAGCCGAGCTCGTCCACCGACTTCCCTGCCGAGCTGCCGCAGCCCAAGGGCAGTGTGATCACCGACCCGCGCACCGGCGTCTCGTACACCTTCCCCGGCGGCGACTGGACGGTGCCGAGCTGGCAGGAGGTGAACGGCCAGGGCATGCCCGACCCGCGTTTCCCGACGTGGACGAGCACCGCGCAGACCGTCTCGCAGAAGAACTACGACGGCCAGGGGCACGACTGGATCGGCACCGTGTCCACCGCCAGGCTGCCCGAGGTCTTCGACTACTCCGGCCCGCAGGATCTCCGCAAGACGACCGGCGAGGTCCTGCTGAACTACGAGAAGATTTGGTACAGCCCTCCCCACCAGAAGAAGGCCCTGAAGGACGCGGCCTTCGAGGTCGACGGGAAGAAGGCGTGGATGCTCCGGTACGAGATGGACTTCACCGCCGCGGCCAAGCAGGCGGGCTGGAAGTTCAAGAAGGAGCAGGGCCTGATCGCCGTCATCGACCAGGGCTCGGGGCAGCGACCTACCCTGCTTTACGTCTCCGTACCGGACAATCTCGACACTAAGGTGATCGATCGCGTACTGGACTCTCTCAAGGCTTCATGACCGGGCACTACGCTGAGCATTATGAGTGACCTGTTGGTCTGGATCGACTGTGAGATGACCGGGCTCGATCTCGGCCGTGACGCGCTCGTCGAGGTGGCATGCCTGGTGACCGACGGCGAGCTGAACCAGCTCGACGAAGGTGTGGACATCGTCATCAAGCCGCCCAGGGAGGCGCTGGAGCAGATGTCGGAGGTCGTGCGGCAGATGCACACGGCTTCCGGCCTGCTCACCGCCCTCGAGACGGGCGTGACACTCGCCGAGGCCGAGTCCGTCGTCCTGGAGTACATCCGCCGGCACATTCCGGAGCCCAAGAAGGCTCCGCTGTGCGGGAACTCCATCTCCACCGACCGGTCCTTCCTCGCGCGTGACATGCCCGCCGTCGACGCGTACCTCCACTACCGCATGGTCGACGTCTCCTCCGTCAAGGAACTGGTCCGCCGCTGGTACCCCCGGGTCTACTTCGCCTCTCCGGCCAAGCAGGGCGGGCACCGCGCGCTGGCCGACATCACCGAGAGCGTGCAGGAGATGAAGTACTACCGTGCCGCCGTCTTCGTGCCGCAGCCGGGCCCCGATTCGGCCACCGCGCGCGAGGTCGCGGAAGCCATCACCGGATCTTGACCGGCCACGGCGTCACAACCCCTGAAAGACCGCTACACTTTTCCCTGTGCCGCGGTGCTGACCGCGGGGCGTGGTGGGTGTAGCTCAGTTGGCAGAGCGCCAGGTTGTGGTCCTGGATGTCGAGGGTTCAAGTCCCTTCACTCACCCCATGTGGGAAACCAGGAAGGCCCTGGTCATCGGCGAGATGACCGGGGCCTTCCTGGTTTCCTGACGCACACCGAGGGCAGAATGTCCCATCCTGGGAGCGGAGCCCGGATCTCAGTACTCCAGGCGTAGATCGTTGTGGGCCCTGGTCTTGGGGCTGTCCGCCACTGGCGGAAACTCAGGTGGCCTCCGCGCACGATCTGGATAGAGTCGGGCAATGCCCGAGCTGAAGCGGCTGCATGCCGGTCACGCCTCGGCGGTCCTGGCCTTCGAGCTCGCGAACCGCACCTACTTCGCCGCCTCGATCTCCGACCGCGGCGACGACTTCTTCGACCGGTTCACCGACCGGTACAACGACTCGCTGGCCGAGCAGGAGGCCGGCATCTGTGCCTTCTACGTGCTCGTCGCCGAGGACGGCTCGGTACTCGGCAGGTTCAACCTGTACGACCTGGAGGACGGCACTGCCAGGCTCGGCTACCGGGTCGCGGAGCGGGTCGCCGGCCGCGGCGTGGCGACCGCGACCGTCCGGGAGCTGTGCCGGACGGCGACAGCGATGCACGGCCTGCGCACACTGCGGGCGGCCACCTCCCACGACAACATCGCGTCCCAGAGAGTCTTGGCCAAGGCGGGGTTCGTCCCGGTCGGCCCTGCCACCCCGGCCGATCTCGGCGGCAAGTCGGGCACGTGGTACCAGCGCGACCTCCAGCGATAGAGCTTGATCTTGCTCGTGGGTCGGCTGGGGTCACCCTGGCCATGCTCGCCCACGCCTTCCTCGGAGCAGAAATCGCAGGGCCTCGGCGTGAACTCTTCGGCGGAGCAGCGGTAATAACAGGCGAATCTGCCGCACCCGCGCGAAGGAGCTGAATCGTTCATGGCCGAACCGGCGACAGCCGAGGCCGCCGACACCGATCTGATCCGCCGCTCCCTGCGGGAGCCGCAGGCATTCGCCGCGCTGTTCGACCGGCATGCTCCCGCCCTGCACCGTTACGCGGCGCGCAGGCTCGGTCCGGAAGGGGCCGAGGACGTGGTGTCCGAGACGTTCCTGGCGGCGTTCGAGCACCGGCACCGCTACCAGTCCTGCCGGGCCGACGCCCGGCCCTGGTTGTACGGCATCGCCTCGAACGTGATCAGCAAGAGGCGCAGGCGCGAGGCGGCCCGTTACCGGGCGTACGTGCGTGGTGGCGTACACCCGGCGGAGATCGGCGGCGGGCTGGTGGAGGACGGCGTGAACACGCTCGCGGTGAACAAGCCGCTGGTGGCGGCCCTGGCCGGGTTGGGCGCCCGCGACCGGGACACGCTGCTGCTGGTGGCGTGGGCGGGGCTGACGTACGAGGAGGTGGCCGAGGCGCTGGACGTCCGGGTCGGGACTGTCCGCTCCCGGCTCAACCGGGCGCGCAAGAAGATCCGGCTGGCTCTGGAGGGGACAGACCATGAATGAAATGGAGGAGCTCGGCCGCGTGTGGGCCGACACACCCGAGCCGAGCGCGCACGACCTGGCGGCCTCCCGGGCCGCCCTGATGTCCACGATCGCCCGTCCCGGCGGACGGGGAGTGCTCGCCCGTCCCGGCGCCTTCCTGCGTACCAGGCGAGTCGCCCTGGCCGGCGCCATGGCGGCGGCGCTCACCGTCGGCATCCTCGCCACCCAGGTGGGCCTGGGCGGCTCCGATCCGGGCAACCCGCTCGCCGCGCCTCCCGCCGACGCTCAGACGCTGCTCAAGCTGGCCGCGCGGGCCGCCGCCGAGCAGCCGGACACGGTGCCGGCCCGCGGCCAGTACGTGCACACCAGAATGCTGGTCCAGAGCAGCCTGTTCACGGCGGACGAGGCCGGCACGCGGCAGCAGTACACCGAGCTGCTGGTCAACGAGGAACGCTGGGAGGCCGCCGACGTCGGCAAGCCCTGGCTGAGCCGCGAGCAGGCCGTGTCGGCCACGGGACCGGCGCCCCGCGACCGCTGGGACCACGGCGTCGAGGACACCGTGTACGAGCCCGCGGCCTGCCCCGGCCAACCGGCCTACGCCCGGCTGGGCAGCTGGCCCACGGACCCCGCGCAGGTGCGCGCGAAGATCTTGGCCGGCACGGGCCCGGATCCGCTGCGCATGTGGTCCTCCCTCCAGGGCCTGGTCGCCGAGTCGGTGGTTCGCCCCACCCTGAGCGCCGCGCTCTACCAGGTGGCCGCGGGGCTGGACGGCATCGTGCTCATCCCCGACACCGCGGACGTCGCCGGCCGGCCCGGCCTGGCCGTCGGGATGGACCGGGGCGACGGCACTCGCTCGGACCTGATCTTCGACAAGCACACCTATCGCTACCTGGGCGAGCGCACGGTGAACACCAGGGACAGAACGGCGAAATTGCCCTTCGGCGAGGTCATCGAGAGGAAGGGCAAGACCAACGGCACCGCGGTGCTCACCGTCGACGTCGTCCCCAGCCTGCCCGAGGTGTCGCCGAACGCGTCCCGCATGCGGATCCCCTGCTGAGACTCCCCCCGATCCGGCCTTTCGGCCGGGGGTCCTGTTCCGCATGCCGCTGTTGCGCATGCCCAAGTGAAGGAGCAGAGCGGCGATCGCGCTGGAGCGGACCCGGGCGGAGGTCGCGCGGCGGCGGGATCTGGGAGCGGCGGTTCACGGCAGAACGCCGCGAGAGTCGGTCAGGCGGCGGCTGAAACCTCTCCCACCTGCCGCTACAGCTTCAAAAAGGCGTGGACCCCGTTCGGGCTCACTCCGGTTTCGGCCGGGATCGCAGGCGGTCCATCTGGTCGTGGCTGAGGTCGTACGCGCGGCGCATGTGCCGGACGATCACCTCGAGCTCCTCGTCGGAGTGCTCGGCGTAGAGCGCCTGCCAGCCCTGGCCGAGGTCGTCCCACACCGCGGTGACGCGGGCGACGCGCTCGGGCACCGGGGCGACCAGTACCCGGCGGCGATCCTCCCGGTCCGGCGTGCGGGTCACGTAGCCCCCGCGCTCCAGCCGGTCCACCAGGCGGGTCGCCGAGCCCGTGGTGAGGCCCGTCATCTCGGCGATCTGCTTGACCGTCAGCGGCCCGGGCGCGGCCGTGAGCAGGCTCAGGAACTGCACGTCGGTCGGGTGCAGCCCGAGGTGGTCGGCGACGGCCTGGTTGAAGAGCACGTACGACGCCAGATAGCGGCGCGACGCCATCGACAGTTCCTCGTACAGCCGGCCCCGACGCATGCCTGTCATCGTGCTCACGCTCCCAATTGCTGCGTGGCGCAGCAATCCTCTGCTAGTCTTCTGCATGGCGCAACTAATGCGCCATACAGCAATACTACAGCTGCAGGAGAAGACCATGCTGACCGTCGCCGTCACCGGAGCCACCGGAGCCCAGGGTGGCGCCACCGCCCGCGCCCTGCTGGCCGCCGGCCACCACGTGCGCGCCCTCACCCGCCACCCCGGCTCGCCCGCCGCCGGCACCCTGCGCGAGCTCGGAGCCGAGGTGCGTCACGCCGATTTCGACGACCGCGCCTCACTCGATGACGCGCTCGCCGGCGCCGACTCCCTGTTCGCGGTCACCACACCGTTCGGCACCGACATCGCCACCGAGGTCCGCCAGGGCAAAGCCCTCGTCGACGCCGCGGCGGCCGCCCGCGTCGGGCACATCGTGTTCACCTCCGCCGCCCACGCCGACCGCGACACCGGCGTCCCCCACTACGAGAGCAAGCACCTGATCGAGCGGCATCTGGCCGGGTCCGGCGTGCCGTGGACGGTGATCGCGCCGGCGGCGTTCATGGACAACTACGCCGGTGGCTGGACCCTCGACGGCCTGCGTACCGGCACGTTCGCCTGGCCCATGCCCGCCGACCAGCCGCTCACCCTCATCCCCGCCGCCGACATCGGCGCTTTCGCCGCCCTGGCCCTCCACCACCGCGACCGATTCGCCGGCCGTCGCATCGACATCGCCTCCGACGAGCGCACGCCCGGCGAGATCGCGCGGATCCTCGCCTCCGCCATCGGCCGTCCGATCGCCCACCAGGAGGTGCCCCTGGCGTACGTGCGCAGCCGGTCGGCGGACCTGGCGGCCATGTTCGGCTACTTCACCGCCGTCGGCCTCGACGTCGACGTGGCCGCGCTGCGCCGCGACCACCCCGAGATCGCCTGGACGAGCTTCGCCGACTGGGCCACCGCCCAGGACTGGTCCGCACTACTCACCGCCACGACCGCGAACGCCCACCACTGAAGGCGTCCGCCTCACACGCGAACGGCCGTCGTACCGCCTCTCGACGTCGAAGCACCGTCGATCCGGTCCGCCTGGACCGCCACCATGCTCAGGAGAACACCCACGATGAAGCCGATCGGCTACTGGCTCAACCGCGCCGACCACGCCCTCACCCGCTACATGAACGACATGCTGCAGGAATTCGGGCTCACCCGGCTTGCCTGGCAGGTCCTCAACGTCGTCCAGGACACCCCCGATGTCACCGACGCCGAAGTCCTTGCCGTCCTCGCCGCCAACGCCGACGCCTCCACCCTGACCGCCGCCATCGACGCCGTGCTCGCCGCCGGCTGGGCGACCCGGCCCGCGCCCGCCCGGCTCACCCTCACCCCGCAGGGCATCGAGCACCTGAGCGAGGTCGCCCAGCGCGTCGGCGCCTTCCGGGAGCTCTCCATGACCGGCATCTCCCCGGAGGAGTACCGCACGGCCGTCAGCGTCCTCGAACGCATGACCCGCAACCTCGAACCGGCCACGGCCCCCCACCCCGTCCCATGACCACTCCCGGGACGGCCCCGACGCCGCCGTTCCACCCACATTTCCACTGAATGCGAGTCTTTCTCGTGGAGCAGGCACCCCAAAGACGGAAACGGCGGGCTATGCTCGCACAGAACCGCTACGCCGCCAGCGCGGGGGGCTCGGCGATCTGACAATGATTCGTGCCACCGGAGGCCGGATGAGTGTCGAAGACGCCACATGGAACGAGCACGCGCACACAGGGCTGAGCAAACGCGAGGCCGAGGTCATGGAGCTGATCGCGACCGGTCACTCCAACGGTGAGATCGCGCAACGGCTGTTCCTGAGCGAGAAGACCGTGAAGAACCACGTCAACCGCATCTACTCCAAGCTGGGCGCCGACTGCCGGATGACCGCCATCGGCATGTGGAGGTCAGGCACATCCGGAGAGCAGAGCTCCTGACCCATCCCAGCCGCCTCCTCCCCGGTCCCGCGACCGTACGGCGAAGCCGCCCCCACCGTACGGCGGTTCACCACGCCGCCCGGCCGCCCGCCCACGACCGCCCGGCCCCCACCCGGCGCCGCGAGGGCGAGCACCGCGTACGGCGGCTCACCACGCCGGCCGGCCGGCCGGCGCCGCGGCGGCGAGCACCCCGTACGGCCGGACCGGCGCGCTCGTGCGGCGGTCGGATGGGCGGGCGTCCGGAGAAATCGTCCGTGGCGGGTCAGGCGGGCTGGGCGGCCTTGGAGGTCTCGGCGGAGCGGGAGACCCGGGATTCCTGGAGAGCGGACAGACCGCGCGACAGGGCCGTCAGACCCATCTGGATCTCCTCCAGCGTGACCGAGAGCGCGGGACGGAGCCGTACGGACCGTTCGCCGCACGGCAGGACGAGCACGCCCTCATCGTCACGCAGGGACGCGATCAGGCGGTCCCGGCCGTGGGCGACGTCGAAGGCGCACATCAGGCCCCGGCCCCTCGCGTTGCTCACCAGCTCCGGGAAGGCGTCCTCCAACTGACGCAGTCCGGCGAGCAGGGTCTCGCCGAGCGCGGCGGCCCGCGGTATCAGCCCGTCCCGCTCGATGATCTCCAGCATGCGGCGGGACCGCACCATGTCCACCAGCCCGCCACCCCAGGTGGAGTTGATCCTTCCGCTGACCTCGAAGACGTTGCCCCGGACGTCGTCGACCCTGCGCCCCGCCATGATGCCGCCGACCTGCACCTTCTTGGCGAAGGCCACGATGTCGGGGGCGAGGCCGAGCTGCTGGTACGCCCACGGGGTGCCGGTGAGGCCGACGCCGGTCTGCACCTCGTCCATGACGAACAGCGCGTCCCGTTCGTGGCACAGGCGCTGCACGGCCTGCAGGAACTCGGGACGCATGTGGTTGTCGCCGCCCTCCCCCTGGATGGGCTCGGCGATGAAGCAGGCGATGTCGTGCGGGTGGCGGTCGAACGCGGCGGCCGCCTGGGCCAGCGCCCTCTCCTCCGCCGCCTCGACGTCGCCGAAGTGGATGGCGGGCACGTCGATCCTCGGCCAGCCGAAGACCGGGAAGCGGTCGGTCTTGACGGGCTCGGTGTTGGTCAGGGAAAGGGTGTACCCGCTGCGGCCGTGGAAGGCCCTGGTGAGGTGCAGCACCTTGGTGCCGAGCTCGCGGGGACGGCCGTGCTGCTCGTTGTGGCGGCTCTTCCAGTCGAAGGCGCACTTCAGAGCGTTCTCGACGGCGAGGGCCCCGCCCTCGACGAAGAACAGGTGAGGCAGCTCGGGGTCGCCGAGCACGCGGGCGAAGGTGTCGGCGAAGTCGGCGAGGTGGCGCGTGTACAGGTCGGAGTTCGCCGGCTTGTTGGCGGCGACCCGGCCGAGCAGGGCCAGGAAGTCCGGATCGTCGTCGAAGGGGTTCAGCCCCAGCGGGGCCGAGGCGAAGAAGGAGTAGAAGTCGAGGTAACGGCGGCCCGATCCCGCGTCCACGATCCAGCACCCACGACTGCGTTCCAGGTCGAGCTCCAGCCGGAAACCGTCGACGAGCAGATGACGGGAGAGACGGTCGAGCACGCTCATGGGCCCTCCAGGTAGAGTCAGACGCTCCCTGCCATAGTATTCCCGGAAACAAGGCCGCAGAATAGGATATCTTTCGGCAGTATCCCCTTACCGCGCGATTTTTTATGCCCCATCAGGGGTTGACAGCGCCGCGACCCGCCCGCCGGCTTCGCCGCACATCGACCCGCCCGGGCCGGGGAGACGGGCCGCGAGCCCGATCGCCTCACCGGCCCGTGACGACTTCCAGCGCCCGACGCCAAGGGCCCCTCGTCGCGGCGTAGCCCGGCGGTCAGGGGTCGCCGTCCCAGCCGGCTGCGCTCGCCGAGAGGGCCTCGTTCGGCGGCCGGGCCGAATGGCGACCAGAGTGCGGCTAGACGGCGTGGGCCGCCGTGCCGGCCGGGCCGCGGTGGGCGATCTCGCGGACGCGGTAGGCCAGCACCAGCAGCGACACGCCGTACACGATCGCGAAGACGCCGATCAGCCAGGTGACCGCGAGTGCGCCCTTCGCGGGCCAGATGAACAGCAGGATTCCGAAGATCACGGCGAGCACTCCGCTGGCGAGGTACATCCAATCGGTCTCCCCGGCCCTGTGCCTGCGCACCGTGGCGATGATCTCCACAGCGCCGATGATGACGGCGTAGGCGGCGATGAGCATGAGGAGCGCGAGAGCGGTGATCCCCGGCCAGGCCCACGCGATCAGGCCCGCCACGATCCCGAGGACGCCGGACACGATCATCCAGGCCCTGAACTCGGCCGAGTGAGCGCCACGAAAGGCGCCGATCAGCGTGAAGATCCCGCTGACGATCGCCCAGGCCCCGAACAGGACCACCAGCGCGAGAAGCGTGATCAGCGGCCAGGCGAGAGCCAGGACGCCGAACACGATCGCGACGACGCCCCGTATCGCGAGCACCCACCAGTGACGGCCCACTTCCTGGCGCAGGGCCTGCATGTGCTCTTGCATGTCGTCCTCATCCCCCTAGGTTGGAATCCGGGACGAGGAGGACATGCGCCATCGGCACGGCACCCGGCCGCCGTCGTACGCCCCCTGCCCCACGATTCGGTTCCTTTCCGGAAAGGACCTGGTAACAGACCACATGACGGTCAAATACTTGCCGTCTCCCATCAAGTCCCTCAATATCGTGTGAATCGACACATGAACGGCACCCAGACCTGGAGGTGGAGCCCGGTGTCCCTTCGCGAAGCCGCCCGCGACATCAGCGAGGAGCTCGTACGGCTGCGCCACGCGCTGCACCGGGAACCCGAGCTGGGACTGGACCTCCCGAGGACCCAGGAGAAGGTGCTCACCGCGTTGGAGGGCCTGCCGCTGGAGATCTCCACCGGTAAGCGGCTGAGCTCCGTCACCGCCGTTCTGCGCGGCGCGCGCCCCGGTCCCACCGTGCTGCTGCGCGGCGACATGGACGCGCTCCCGGTGACCGAGCGCGGCACCGGCCCCGTCGTCTCGCAGTCCCCGGGCCTCATGCACGCCTGCGGGCACGACCTGCACACCACCATGCTGGCCGGAGCCGCCCACCTGCTCGCCGCCCGGCGCGACCGGCTCGCCGGCGACGTCGTCTTCATGTTCCAGCCCGGCGAGGAGGGCGCCGGCGGCGCCAAGATCATGATCGAGGAAGGGGTGCTGGACGCGTCCGGGCGGCGCCCCGTGGCCGCGTACGCGCTGCACGTGATCAGCTCGCTGCTCCCGCGCGGCGTCTTCGTCACCCGCAGCGGCCCCATCATGGCGGCGGCCGACCGGCTGCTCGTCACCGTGCGCGGGGCTGGCGGGCACGGCTCGACCCCGCACCTGGCCCGCGATCCGATCACGGCCGCGTGCGAGATGGTGACCGCGCTGCAGACCATGGTGACCCGGGGATTCGACGTCTTCGACCCGGTCGTGGTGACCGTGGGAAGCTTCCACGCCGGCACGGCGGACAACATCATCCCGGACGAGGCCCGGTTCGAGGCGACGATACGCTCGTTCTCCCACTCGGCGCACGAGCGCGTCCAGGAGCGCATCCTGAAGCTCCTCGACGGCATAGCCGCCGCGCACGGCCTGGAGGTCGACGCGAAGTACGACGTCAGCTACCCGGTCACGGTGAACAGCGCCGTCGAGGCGGAGTTCGCCGGTGAGACCGTGCGCGAGGTGTTCGACGAGCACCGCTTCGTCAAGGCACCCCAGCCGTTCACCGGCGCGGAGGACTTCTCGTTCATCTGCGACGAGGTGCCGTCGGCGTTCCTCGCCCTCGGCGCCTGCCCCGCCGACCTCGACCCGTCCAGCGCGGCCTACAACCACTCCCCGCAGGCGGCCTTCGACGACGCCGTCCTGGCCGACGGAGCCGCCCTGTACGCCGAACTCGCCGAACGCCGCCTCACCCAGGAGCCCACGCCCCAAAGTCCGTGAGCACCTCGTTCAAGCCGCCGCCTGCTGGGCCAGTGATCGGGCCAGTTCGTCGGCCAGCTCTCCCATGCCGTGAGTGCGGGCACACTCGACCATCGTCGCCAGGTCGCTCGACACGCGGCGTGACCGCACACCCATGGCGTCCTGCACCGCTCGGCGTGATTCCCGCTCGCCGCCCTCCCGGTCGCCCGCTCGCATGTTCAGGATGGCAAGGCGGGTGCGGCAGCGCAGTCCGGTCCGTGTGCGTCCGGTGTCGAGTCGAGCGAGCGCGGACGACAGCCGCTCGTGCGCCCGGCGGTCCTCATCGAGGGCGAAGAGCGCCAGTCCCAGAGCACTGTCGTGGTGGCCGGGCGAAACGGTGATCCGTCGTGCCCACTCGGGCGCTGCGGCCTGCTGAGGCCTGCTCAGTGCTTCCTCGGCCAACTCGACATGCCGTAGTCCTGCTCGCCGGTCGTGAGCGGCGGCGCAGTGCCGTGCCGCGACGGCGTGAAGGTTGGCGCGTTCGACGGAGCTGACCCGCTCGTCGCCCAACGCCATGCGGAGAATCTCGACGCCGTCAGCCGGACGGCCGCTGTCCGTGGTGACGGTGGACAGGTCGAGCATGACGTGCGCACGAAGATCACGGTCAGCGCCTCGTGCGGAGTTGTCCAGCGCGAGAGCGAGAACCTTCGTCGCTGTGGACATGTCGCCCGCATCGTAGATCGCCCACCCGAAGCGGTCGGCCAGCAGACCGATCGCCGACGACAGGCGCTCACGGATGGGCTGGTTCATCGGCTTGTCGAGCAGGTCAAGGCCCCACTCCAGCGAGCCGCGGGCCATGGCTACCGCCATGCCACCACCGTGAGCGAGATCCATCCGGGTGTAGAGATCGGCGGCTGCCTCTATGGCCTGGACCTCGGCGATACCGACGCGAGACAGTCCTCGGCCCTCGAAACCATCCAAAAGCCGGGAAAGCGGTTCCATCGCGGCGGCCCCAACGGAGGCAGCCGCGATGATCCCAAGGAGGCTCCTGCGCTTCATATCTTCCATATTGGACGGCAAGCCGCTCTCCGTATTCGTTGCCGCAACACAATGGGTTGCCGCAACGACAACACCCAGTGCCTCCTGGTAACTCCGGACCACAGCGGGGGTGACTTCCCGCTGGCCGCGCTCCACACGGCTGAGATGCCCTTTTGACATGCCCGTGCTCTTCGCCAGTCCGTCCAGGCTCACCCCCCGGCTCAGACGTGACATTCGTAAGTCCTGACCCGTTATCACCTCGGAGAAGACCCTTCCTGTTGCGGCAACACCATTGCGGCGACGACGCAACAGTGACTGAACGCACACGGACGCTGACCATGGTGACGCGACAAAGGCGGCAGGTCAACGACGCAGGATCAGGAGTCGGCGGTGATAACTCCAGTCACAAAGTCATCCAGCGCCGACTTTCGAATCTCGGGCGATGCTGCCATGTCCGGAAGTTAAAGGTGATATACAAGAAAACGGGGCCCGCATGCGCGGAAACGCCGTACGGGCCCCTCGATCAGGAAGGCCCTCCTGACCTATGACTCAGGGCAGAGCCAGCCGGATGATCAGGATTCGATCGCAAGCCGGCCACACGTCACCGTCGACGGGCTGCTCGTGGCACGCGAAGTCCCCGTACCGGCAGAAGGTGGCGGAATGAGCGGAGGATCCGGGAAGCATCGGGCCGGGGCGCCGGTCGAGCCGGTCGGACGGCGACGGTGGGACATGGGGAAGCGGGCCGCGGCGGCGCAGTTGGACCAGATGGAGCCGGCGTGGCAGGTCACCTACGGCATCGGCAGCCGGCGGTTCTTCGCGTTCGCGCTCTGGAACGCTCCCCGACCGATCCTGCTCGAAGCCGGCACGGTGGAAGAGCTGCGGGAATCGATGCGGGAGGCCGAACTGGGCCTGGTCACGGCGTTCGCCTGGCAGGCTGTGAGGTCGGCGTGAACACGAACGAGCAGCCCTCAGGTCCCTCCGGCGGCACGAGCAGGGATGAACGCCCCGCGGCCACCGTCACCAACAACCCGGTCCCTGCCGCGCACAACGCTCCACTTCGCCGTCCGTACGCCTCCCCTCCCGTAGGGGAAATCTCCGTAAGCGGCGACCTGCCAGGACTCGCCGACCGTCCTGGTGAGCCGACCCTGTACGTCTGGACCGCCGTCGACGACGGTGGTGGTCGTGGCGCCTGCGGGGTAACGGATGGCCTCGGCACCGCGCGCAGGCGGCTGCTGGACGCCATGGGCGGGATGTACGACAGCGGGAAAGGCGCCGTCTGGCAGGCCCGGCTCGACGGAAACACCCACCCCTACCCCAGCTACGAGTACGGAGCCCTTGTGCTGCAGGCCCGCCGCGACCGAGACGGCAAAATCACCCTACGCGACCAGACCGGCGGCAGAGGTGCCTGACATCCTCTGCGTCGACCGGTCACCCGCCGTACGGCGGCGCCGATATCGCCGTACTTCCTCCCACCGACCCGGCGCCGGTGGGAAGGCGCCGGATCGAGCGGGTGAGATCGGCGTTCGCGCAATAGCAAAGAGCCACCGCACCCAACCCAACCGGCCGACCACCCGCGCAACGAAGAGTGCCCCGCCAGGCGAGCGTCGCCCTCAAAAAACGGCGCCGAAGGCACCATTTTCCAGAGCGCGCGCTCTTCTACAGGGCGGCGAGGAAGCGGGTTGCGAGGGGGACGGCCGCTGTGGCCGTGGCGCCGTGTTCGACGAAGACGGCGAAGGCGAGGTCGCCCCGGTAGCCCACGTACCAGGCGTGGTCGACGCCGGAGCCGGCCCGGGCCGTACCCGGCTCGCCGGACATCCCCTTGTGGAGGCCGGACGGCGACCGGTCCCCACCTTGGGGCGACATCATCGACCGGAGGCCTGACACCACCGCCGGGGCCAGTTTCCTCGGCGGGGGGAGCTTGCCACCTTCCAGGCGCTTGACGGCTTTCTCCGACATCAGGCGCGGTGACCGCCATGTGCCGTTCTGGACGGCCGCCGCGGCGAGCGCCATGCACAACGGAGTGGCCTCCACCGAGCCCGCCCGGGGCTTCCCTATCGACCCGCACACGCCGCCGAGGCCGGATTTCAGACTCTTGCCGAAGCCGAACTCCTTGGCCTCCTGGCGGAGCCCGCCGTTCGACAGCCGGGCGGCGGTCGTCACGATCCTGAACGCCGAGCCGGGTGGGTACGGCGTGTAGAAGGCGCCCTGTCCGGGCAGCCGGTCGGCCACCGCGAGCACCTCCCCGGTCGACGGCCGTACGGCCACGATCGCGGCGGGCAGGGCCGTGCCGTCCAGCGCGCGGGCCGCGGCCGCCTCCGTCCACCAGTCGATCGTCGTGCGGTAGGTCCGCTCGACGGGCCGCCGGAACACCACGAGCCTCCGTACCCTGTTGGGGGAGACGGCTTCGACGGCCCAGCCCGCCGAGGCGCCGCCGAGCTCGTCGATCTTGCCGGTGAGGGCCTTGACGTACGCCTCGGCCCCGCTGTCGCGCGGAAGCGGCTTCCCCTGCCGGGTCAGCAGGTCGGTGCCGGGCACGGAGATCTCGGCCAGGCGCAGCCGCTCCCCCGCGGCCAGACCAGGGTGGAGGGTCTCGGGGGTCCAGACCACCTTCCAGGCGCCGTCCCGGACGGCGAGGTGCAGCACGGCGGAGAACTTCCACTCGCCGAGTTCCCCGATCTGCCTGACCCCCTCGAACGGCATGTCCGCGGCCCGCTCACCCCGGCGTACGACCTTCCCCGGCGTCAGCCTGATCGACAAGACCTGCAGGTCGGTGCTGAGACGGCGGTGCTGGTCCATGAAGTCGGCGGGCGGGGCGGCGACCAGCTTGCGCATCTCGGTGAGGTTCTGTCCCTCCCACGCGTCGAGGTACGCCGTGGCCGTCTGTTCGGCGCTGCCGGACACCCGGCGGGCTTCCACCGCGAGGGCGGTCAGTGCCGCGGCGACGACGAGGACGCTCACCACGACGAGAGCGAGCAGTCCTCGACGACGCATACGGTTCTCCCAGGAGTGCCGGGCAGGGCACCTCCGGATATACCAGAACAAGGGGAGGCCGTGTGGGCAAGCGCAAGTCCGAGGAGACACCCATGCCGGGCCGCTACAAGGTGGACTCGGGCGAGGTGGAACTCCTGCGCGATCTTGACCGGCCCACCGGTTGGCTGCTGAGCATGGCGGGAGTCCCTCAGTCGTACGTCGATCTGGACGACCCGACCTACCTCGACTTCGAGTACGTCCGCCTGATGGCGGAGGTGATCGACGTGATCGAGGACGGGCCGCTGGACGCGGTCCACGTGGGCGGTGGCGCGTGCACCCTCCCCCGGTACATCTCGGCGACCCGGCCCGGCTCCCGCCACATCGTGGTCGAGCCGGACGCCGCTCTGGTGCAGCTCGTGCGGGACCAGCTCCGGCTGAAGTCGGTGCCGAAGCTGAAGGTGCGCATCGCCGACGGGCGCAGCGGGGTCGCGGAGCTGCGGGACGACTCGGCCGACCTGTTCGTGCTGGACGCCTTCAGCGGCGCGACGATGCCGCTGGAGCTCGCCACCGCCGAGTACCTGGGGGAGGTCGCCCGCGTCCTGAAGGCCTCCGGCACCCTGCTGATCAACATCGCCGACGGCAAGGGGCTGGCCTTCGCGCGCCGCGTCATCGCGACCGTACGCCGCGCGTTCCCGCACGTGGCACTGCTGGCCGAGCCGGGCATCATGCGCGGGCGCCGGTTCGGCAACCTGATCGTCGCCGCCTCGCCCGCGCCGCTGCCCCTGCAGGACCTCACCCGGAGGGCGGCGGGCGGGCTGACCCAGGCGCGGTGCGTCTACGAGGAGCAGCTCGAGAAGTTCGTCGCGGGGGCGGCTCCGATCAAGGACGGCGACGCGGTCCTCGCGCCCGTCCCGCCGCCCGACCTGTTCGAGTAGCCGCGGGGTCAGTCGAACAGGTCGGGTTCGGAGCGGGTGATCTGGTCGTACAGCGGCTGGAAGTTGATCCAGCCCACGAGGTCGTTGCCGATCTGGCCGTGGGTGAGCTTGGCGTTCTCGTGGGTGATGGGCACGACCTGGCCGGCCGCCTTGGCGAGCAGCTGCGCCTGGCAGGAGCGCTCCATCGTGATGAACCACCAGGCGGCGGCGTCCACCGAGTCGCCGACGGTCAGCAGGCCGTGGTTGCGCAGGATCACCGCCTTGTGGGAGCCGAGCGCCCGGGCGATCCTGCGGCCCTCCTCGGTCTCGACGACCACGCCCGTGTAGTCGTCGAACAGGCCGTGGTCCTCGTAGAACGCGCAGGCGTCCTGGGTGAGCGGCTCCAGCGGTCGGCCGAGTGACGACAGCGCCTTGCCGTACACCGAGTGGCTGTGCGCGGCGGCCACGACGTCGGGCCGGGCCTGGTGGACCATCGAGTGGATCGCGAACGCCGCCTGGTTGACGTGGTAGCGCCCCTCGACCACCTCGCCCTCGTGGTTCACGAGGATCAGGTTGCTCACCTTGATGTGCTTGAAGCTCATGCCGAACGGGTTGACCCAGAAGTGGTCGGTGTGTTCGGGGTCGCGGGCGGTGATGTGCCCGGCCACGCCTTCCTCGAAGCCGAACCGGCCGAACAGCCGCAGTGCCGCGACCAGCCGCTCCTGACGGTGACGCCGCTCGTCCGCGACGTCCTCGAACTTCTGGGGAAGGCGGAAGGCCAGTTGGTCCTTCGGCACGGGCCGCAGGTCCGAGAGGCTCATGGGGGATCTCCTCATCGCCGAACTTTTGTCGGTTACCGATGAGTATGCACGGCGGAGCCCTCGGCCGGGAAGCACCCGTCCACACCGGCATCCACGGCTCCGAGGGGAAAACCCGGTTGGGTGACCAATCTGGTAAGCGGGCTTTCCAGACTCAACCCAGTCGGAACATCCTATCGAACCGTTTCTCTGGATGGCGCGAATTAACCGGAGAATTCGCCTCCGGTGAATCGATCCGGAGAACCGCCGCTGTCACGTACGTCTGCACGTGCATTTGCAGCGACAGATGCACCGCCCGACGAGAAGCCGGCACGGCCCGCGTCACCGCTGATCAGAGCCGACCCGACGAATCACCACAAAACGCCACATGACGCCTCGAGGGGGACGCGAGAACAACATTCCAGAATCCAGTTCCAGTCTGTCTATCCAGCTCAAAGCCACAATTAGATGATCTTTCAGGAAAACACCGACTTGGTTCGTACAGCAGGCCGCCATGCCCTACGCTGTGCGCAAGATCGAGGGGGGAGATATTCACCCATAAAGGAGGGAGTTATCCGCTATGGTGCAGAGCGAAGCGAGCGGGGACGACGACGAGGAGGGGGCTTCGCCCGTCCCGCCGGCACCGCTGTGGAAACGCGTCACGAAAGGGGCCCTGAAGCAGGTCCACCTCATCGCCAGCGCGGTCGTCGTGGCCGTGGCGACGCCCCTGATCCTTCAACTGGTCGGGATACCTTCGTCGAGCGCCGACCGGATAACGATCGACGCGCCGAAACAGGGGTCGCACGCGGACGCCGCCCCGTGCCTGCGGGTGGAAGGGCACGGCATCGCGGGGGCCGGCGCCAGGCAGGTGATCGCGGTACAGCGGATCGACGGGCCCGACACCGTGATCAGGTTCTTCGCGGACATACGGATCGTCGGCGACGAGTGGCACGTGAGCGTTCCGCTCGACGGGCCACAGTACAGCTGGTTCCGCATCCGGTCGGTGGTGCTGCCCACCGAACTGACCGAATACCTGGAATCGGTGGGGGGCGCCATCGGCGGATCCAGTTGGATATCGCCGACGATGCCCCCCGGTAGTGCGATATCAGACCCGGTGGACGTTCAACGAGGTCCTGGCAAGAGCTGCTGAACACCACCAAGCCGGCACGCCATCCGGGCGGCCTCCAACAACCGCCCGGAACGGCGTCCGTAGAGCCTAAGGCACTCCCTACTTCCGCGCACGCGGAGCGTCACCTTTCGATGCGAGTGGCGGAACGCCTTGGTCAGTAGGGCAGCTTCTGGAGGGTCCAGGTGTTGCCGTCGGGGTCGGCGAAGTGGGCGTAGGCGACGGAGGGCTTGCCCGGAGCCGTCAGCTCCTCCACAGGCTGGATCTCGACGCCGCGTTCGACGAGCTCGGCGCGGGCGGCGTGGATGTCCGAGACGACCAGGTGCAGGCCCTGGACCGAGCCGGGCGAGGTCTGGACGATGCCCTCTCCGATGCAGATCGAGCACGCCGACCCCGGAGGCGTCAGCTGGACGACGCGCAGCTTCTCACTGAACCGCTCGTCGAGGTCGACGTTGAACCCGAGCTTGTTCGCGTAGAAGTCCTTGGCTCGGTCGACGTCCGAGACCGGGACCGGCACGAGTTCGAGCTTCATCTCCACGGCGGGCACCTCTCCCTGGTCGGCCGACCTCGGCCGGGCTTGAGACGAACTTGCGTTCGAATCCTAGAGTGAGCGTAGTTCTGCCAGCAAGGTCTGGCAGACCAGCCTGGTGTCGTAACGTGCTGCCGTGGAAGAAGAAATCGTCACCTATCTGGAAATGACCGACCCTGCACAGCTGCGGACGGTGCCTGCCGTCGACGGCGTGAGCTTGGAGTGGGTCGATCGGGACTCCCCGGCGATCCCGGTGATGCTGGCCCGGATCGGGGCGCCGTACGGATGGAAGAGCGCCTCGCGGTCGGAGGAGGAGTGGGCGGAATGGCTTTCGCATCCGCTCCGCAAGTACTGGCTGATCAAGCACGGCACGGATGACGCCGGGATCGTCGACATAGAACCCCATCCGGGCGGTGAAGTGGAGATCACGACGTTCGGGCTGGCGCCGGAGTACGTGGGCCGCGGACTGGGCGGGTACGCCCTCACCCTCGCCATCCAGCAGGCCTGGCGATTCCCGCGTCCGGACGGTGAGCCGGTACGCCGCGTCTGGCTGCACACCTCTTCGATGGACCATCCGAACGCCCTGCCGAACTACGAACGGCGGGGTTTCCGTCCGTACCGCACCGAGATCGGGGACCGGAAGAAGCCGGTCTGAGAGCAAGCGGGCAGGAGCGGCTCCCCGCCGTACGACGGCGCCGGCACCACCGCCCCACCGCCGGGCGGCGGAAGTGGTCAGGCGGTGTGGTCGGCGGCTATGGCGTCGATACGGGCGGCGAGCCTGAAGTCGAGGTCGGTGAGGCCGCCGGCGGCGTGGGTGGTGAGGACGAAGTGCAGGCGTCGCCAGCGGATGTCGATGTCGGGGTGGTGGTCGAGGTGCTCGGCCTGCTCCGCGACGTCGTTGACGATGGCGATGGCAGTGCGGAAGTCGGGGGCCTCGATCGTACGCCGGATCTCGTCGCCCTCGCGCCGCCAATCGGGCACCTCGGCGAGCCGGGTGGATATCGCGGCGTCGTCCAGCTTCTCCATACGATCAGTTTTCCACGCGCGGCCCTGATTGTCGCCCAACCGAAAAGGCCGGAACGGTCGGCGCCCGCTCCCCTCGGCGGGCGCGTCCGCCGGTGACGGCCGGTGCTACCGCGTCAGGCTCGCCCCGTAGCCGTGGGTGACGATGAGGTCGGCCATCCGGGTGTAGGCCTCCGGGGCGTCCGGGGCGAAGGTGCCGAGGCCGTCGACGTAGCGGTTGTACATGCAGAAGGCCGCCGCGATCAGCACGGTGTCGTGGATCTCGGCGTCGGTGGCCCCGGCCTCGCGGGCGGTGGCGACGTCCTTCTCGGTCACGGCGCGCCCGCTCTGCTGGACCGCGGCGGCGACGCGCAGCAGCGCCTTGAGCTTGTCGGATATGTCGGCGCTGTCGGGGTCGGCGCAGGCGTGGGCGACGAGGTCGGCGCCGCCGGGCAGCTGGGCGGCGGCGAACGCCTTGTGCGACGCCGAGCAGAACTTGCACTGGTTGAGGGTGGAGACGTAGGACGCGATGAGCTCGCGTTCCCCCCGCGAGAGGGTGTTGTCACCGCGGAGCAGGACCTCGGCGAGTGCGTTGAGCGGCTTCGCCGTCTCCGGGCGGTACCGCATCAGGCCCCTGATGCCGGGGTCGTCGTTGCCTAACTCGATGTACGCCATGGCGTCCTCCAATTGACGGGGTGGAGCGGCGAGCCGTGCGGGCGAGGAAGGAACGGGTCCGGGCGGCGGGGCGCCGCCCGGACCCGGGTGGACGGGTGTCAGATGCCTGCCAGCTGACAGGTCGCGGTGGACTTCTTGGTCGGGTCGCTCTCGGAGGTCGCCGTGAGCTTCAGCTTGGCCACGTGGTCGCCGCCCTGGGACCGCTGGGCGTACACCGGGACGAGCGTGCTCTTGCCGAACTCCACGGCGGACAGCTGGTTGGGCAGCCAGGTCGTCCAGCCCTTGCCGTCCACGCTCGCGGTGAGACGGTAGACGTCCGACTTCAGGTACGCGCTCACGTCCTCGGGGTGCTGCCCCTGGGGCGTGGCGGCCTTGCCGGTGTTGGCGAGCGGGAAGCGGCAGGTGGCCCATTCGGTGCCCTTGGCGAGCGCCGCGCTGGGCAGCACCTTGACGCCGCGCCGCTGCGGGCCCGCGCCGTCCAGGGAGCGGACGGCCACGGTGTACGACAGCACGCCCGCCTTGTCGCGGTGCTTGTCGAGGATGTAGAAGTGCAGGCGGTTGGCCTGGTCGACGTACTCGTCCTCGCTGCCGGAGTCGGTGCCCGCGTGGAAGAGGGCGTCCGACAGCTGCCGGTAGTCGCCGATGGTGATGGGGACGCGGGTGCCGTCAGGCAGGACGTAGTCGGTCATGCCGATGTCCTGCGGGTTGGCGTCGATGACCCATTCGAACGGCGCCTGGTCCTGGTTCTTGGTCTTGGCGAGCAGCACGCCGGCGTCGGGGGTGAAGGAGTCGGAGCCCATGCGGTCCACGACCTCGACGGTGTAGTTCTGGTAGCCGCCGCCGTCACAGAACGGGTCGGTCTGGATGTCGCACTTCGGGCTGAGGTCGCCGGTGCCGAGCGTGATGTTCACTCCCGACAGCTCGCTCGCGCCGGGCTGCGCCTCCCGCGCCTTGACCCGCGCCACGACCAGGCCCGACTGGGCGAGCGCCTCCCGCGAGAGCCGCAGGACGTTCGCCTCGTCGACCATCTCCAGCTTGATCTTGTTGCGCAGCATGTGCTGGGCGCCCATCGAGCCGCCGCCCGTCGGCGGGATGACCCATCGGCTGTGCGGGCCGCCGGGGCCGTTGAAGCTGCCGCGGCTCAGCATCTCCCAGATGCCGGTGTACGCGCGGCGCGGCGGGACGCCGAAGGGATTGTTGTAGTTGTCGCCGATGCCGAGGATGTGGCTGAACTCGTGGGCGTACACGCCCTGGCCGCTGCTCTCGGCCTGGGTGGACGAGCCGCCTCCGGCGTTGGGCCAGATGGTGGACGCCGAGGCCCAGGAGGTCCAGTCGACGTACCTCGTCTTGGCCCAGTTGGGCAGGCTCGGGTCCGGCGGCCCGAAGGCGTCGGTGACGTTCTCCTTGGTCGGGAACTTGATGGGCCCGAACTCCTGCCAGGTGGACGACTCGTCCTGACCGGCGCTGAGGTAGAAGACGAAGTCGAACTTGGACAGGGTGTCCTCGCCGGCGTCGGCGGCCCAGGCGGCGCGGCCGTCGGTGCGGATGTTGCGGTTGCACGTGTCGCCCGCCGGGCAGCCGGTGCCGCCCTGGAACTCCATGGCGTACTCGTGCGACTTGCCCGGCATCCGGTAGGGGCCGAAGGCGGTCAGGTCGACGCCGTACCTGCCGCCGGAGTCCTCCATCCAGTACTCGTGGATGGTGTGGCCGCTGTTCAGCGGGCCGGGAGTGTTGAGGAAGTCCTTGTAGAACTGGGCGACCTGCTCACGCGGGATGTCGTGGGCCTGCGCGCTCGGGTTGCCGAAGACGGTCGAATGCGCGGGCTGGGTCACCACGAACGGCTGGTTGGGGTAGTCGAGCAGGACGAGCGCGCCCTTGAAGGTGCGCTTGGAGCCCTTCTTCGACGGGTCCGCCCAGGTGGTGCCGGGGACGGCCTTGTAGTCCGCCCACGTCATGTGGTCGGGGTTCTTCCAGTTCTGCGGGTCTATGGGGGTCGGCGCCCCCGGCCTGGCCTTGAGGGTCGCGGCGCCCTCGGACTCCTGCCAGGGCTGGCGCTGGGGCCAGTGGTCGGCCTGCCAGGGGTTCGCCGGTTGCGGCGGCGGTTCGGCCGAGGCCGGGGCCTGGGTCAGTCCGAGGGGACCGAGCACGGCGGCGACGATGAGCAGGGTCAGCGTTCGCTTCCTGCGGTGGATCTTCGTGCGGTGGATCTCGCTGCGGTGAACCGACGGCGCGGTCACGGCATCACCCTTCCTACAGCGGCTTCCCCCTTGTGGGGCGAACGCATGCAAGAGTTGCCTATAACTGATCGTTGATCTCCGTCAAGAGATCGACCGGCCATGCGGTGGTACGTACGGGCCTCCCCGTCGCGGGGAGGCCCCGCGGCTACTTGACGGCTCCGGCGGTCAGGCCCGACTGGATCTGGCGCTGGAAGATGATGTAGACGAACAGCATGGGGATGATCGCCATGCTGAGCGCGGCGAACAGCCCCGGCCAGTCGGCCTCGTAGCCCGCGTTGACGTTGATGTTGGCGATGCCCTGGGTGAGCAGCCACTTGTCCTCGACGCTGCCCGACAGCAGCACAATCGGGAGCAGGTACTGGTTCCACTGGCCCAGGATGTTGAAGATCGTGATGCTGATCAGGCCGGGCCGGGCCATCGGCATCATGATCTGGAAGAACGTGCGGGTGTGCGACGCGCCGTCCATCAGGGCGGCCTCGGCCACCGAGGTGGGCAGCGTCTTGAAGAACGCCGCCAGGAAGAACACCGTGAACGGCAGCGAGTACGCCACGTACACGAGGATCACGCCGACGTGGGTGTCGATCAGGCCGAAGTTCTTCACCACGAAGAACAGCGGCACCAGCGCGAGGAACACCGGGAAGGCCAGGCCCGAGACGAACAGGTAGTAGATGACCCGGTTGCCGAAGAAGCGGTACCTGGCCAGCACGTACGCCGCCATCGACCCGAACAGCATCGTCAGGAACGTGCTGACCGCGACGACGTACACCGTGTTGAGCATGTACCTGCCGATGTGGGCCTTGTCCCAGGCGCGTCCCCAGGCCGCCCAGCTGAAGCTGTGCGGCAGCGCCAGGGGCGTGTCACCGACGATCTCGGGGTTGGTCTTGAAGGAGGCCAGGAACGTCCACAGGATCGGCCCGACGACCAGGATCGTCCAGACGACGAGAGCCAGGTGCGAGAGGGCGGTGAACGGCCCCGCGCCGCTCTTCCTGCCGCGGGCGGCGGCGCCGGGGGCCTTCGCCACCCGGAGCGTTTCGGTTTGCGTCGCCATGGTCTAGAGCTCGATCCTCTCGCGCCGCGTCACGCGCAGGCTCAGCGCCGCGAACGTGATGGTCAGGAAGAACAGGGCCACACCCATCGCCGAGGCGTAACCGAACTTGGAGAAGGTGAAGGCCGTGCGCCAGATCTCCAGCGGCAGCACCGTGGTGGCGTTGTCGGGCCCGCCGCGGTCCACCGAGAGCACCTGGACCAGGGCGAAACCGTCGAACGCGGCGATGCCGAGATAGACCCAGCCGACCTGGATGGTGTCCCAGATCAGCGGCAGGGTGATGCTGAAGAACAGCCGGAACCGGCCCGCGCCGTCCAGCGCCGCCGCCTCGAAGACGTCCTTCGGGACGGCGGACATGCCGGCCGAGAACAGCACGACGTAGAACCCGACCGACTGCCAGATGATCACCGCCATGATCGACCACAGGGCCAGATCGGTGTTGGTGAGCCAGCCCACCGGCTGGACGCCGACGAGCTTGAGCAGCCCGTTGATCACACCGGTGTCGTCGGGGCGGTAGATCGCCTGGAACAGCACGCCGACCACCGCCACGGCCAGGACCTGCGGGAAGAAGTAGACCACGCGGTAGAACTTCGACCCGCGGACGCCCGTCATCCTCCCGCCGCTGCTGCCGCCGCCGACGTTGAGCAGGAACGCGAAGAACAGCGCGATCGCGATGGTGATCAGCGGCATGGCGATCAACAGGAACACGTGGTGGCGGACCGCCGCCCAGAACACGTCGTCGCCGAGCAGCCGGCCGAAGTTCTCCAGCCCGATGAACTGGGGCGAGGCCGAGAAGCCCCGCCAGTTGGTCAGCGAGATGTAGAACGCCTGTAGGTACGGGCTGATCACGAAGACCACGTAGAGGATCAGCGGGATCGCCAGGAACGAGAGGACGAACCCGTACATCCGCAACTTGGCCGGGACCCGCCCCGCGGTGACCGCGCCGTCGCCATGCCGCATG
Source organism: Sphaerisporangium fuscum (assembly GCF_018531465.1). Lineage (GTDB taxonomy): Bacteria > Actinomycetota > Actinomycetes > Streptosporangiales > Streptosporangiaceae > Sphaerisporangium > Sphaerisporangium fuscum. Next base: position 62,589 of record NZ_JAHDTF010000015.1, on the reverse strand, counting down.
ATCTACTACACCGTCCGGTTCTGCTTGGTGGTGGAGGAGTCGGCCTTGACCGCGTCGGCCTTCTTCTGCATGTTGGCGCAGAACTCGTCGGCGGAGATGCGGCCGAACATCAGGGAGTTGGTCTGCTTACGCAGCTCGGTCTCCAGCTCCTTGTACCAGTTCTCGAAGCTGCTGTAGGTGACGATGTTGCTGCCCGCGGCGTCCTTGGCGTCGTTGATGCTCTTCAGGCCCGGGCTGAGCGTGAGCCCTTCGGCGCCGCCGACGACCACGGTGAGGCTGCCGGACTTCTCGGTGAAGCCCTTCGCGCCTTCCTTGGAGAGCATGATGCGGGCGTACTCGAGGGCGCCGGCGGTGTTCTTGGCCTTGGCGGGGATGATGTACGGCTCGCCGGCGGTGGCGCGGATCGCCTCGAACGGCAGCTTGTCGGAGGAGGTCAGGCTGGGGGTCGGCGTGACCGCGTACTCGAAGGTGCCCGGCGTGTTGGACTTCTGCTCGTTCTCCAGCCAGGAACCCGACGGGTACAGCGCCACCTTGTCCTGGTTCTGCCGGGTCTGCACCTCGGTGTGGATCAGGCCCTCGTAGCTCTTGTCCATGAACTTGCCGATCTCGGCCCACGCCGCGGCGGCCTGCTTGACCGAGTCGCGCTTCCAGACCCCGTCGACCAGGTTGTCGATGTCGATCAGAAGCTGGTTGCCCTCGACCTTGGCGGCGGTGATGAGGATCATCCAGTACTGGTAGTACGACGCGTTCTTGCCGGCGTAGGCGTACGGCGTGATGCCGGCCTTCTTGATGGTCTCGCACAGCGTCTTGAACTCGTCGAACGTCTTCGGCGGCGCCCAGCCCTTCTCCTTGAAGAGCTTGGCGTTGTACCACAGGCCGTACCCGCTGAACACGTAGTTCAGGATGTAGGGCTTGCCCGCGATCAGGCCGGACTCGACGGTGCCGGGCATCAGCGTGTCCCGGACCTTCTTGCTCGGGTCGTCGATGGAGGGCGCGTCGAACAGCGTGGTCAGGTCGAGCAGCTGCCCCTCGCTCTGCAGGGCGCCGTTGTCCATCAGGTCGGAGCCGGAGTTGGCGATGAAGTCGGGGACGTCGCCGCTGGCGAAGCGGGGCTGCAGGGTCTGCGAGATCTGCTGGGTGGCGACGTGCTTGACCGAGGCCTTCGGGAACTCCTTCTTGTACATCGGCTCGTGCACGTCGGTGGCGTAGCCGTCACCGAGACCACCCTTGAAGATCACGACTTCGAGGGGGGCGTCCGCCTTGACGCCGAAGGGGTTGGCCGCCGAGGTGGGGGCGGCCGCCGAGGCGGTGGGGGACGAGGCGGAACCTCCTCCGCTGGTCGCGCAGGCGGCGAGGACGTTCGCCGCGGGTCCCGCGACGAGCGCGGTGAGTCCGATCCGGCGGAGCATCTGCCGCCGGGTGATGTCTCTCGGCGTGCCGGCGGAGTTGGACATGCAACCCTCCAGGTGGGGCGAATCAATCAGGAAAGTTTCCTAAATGTTCGAGGAACGTACGTCCATCGCCGTGCACCGTCAAGTGGTATGGGCCATCCCGTGATCGACCTGTGGCCGATCGGCAAACAGACCGCGACCCACGGCCGGAACCGGCACCTCGGGAGACCCCTCCGTAACCTAACAACATCACAGGTCACAGGCCGACTATGGCACACCTTGAGGGGAAAACAACACCCCCTTGAGCCGGTCTAGACCAGCCCATCGCGAGCCTTCCCAGGTGACGCCTCAGGTCCGGTCGGTTCTCGTACGAAGGGCGTCACTTTCCACCTCTGCCGCCTTACACCGGAAACCCGGTCATGACCGAACAGACCCCTCGAACGTCCACCAAGCGGACCCCGCTGCCGTCGAAGGCACGAACCGGCTAGCGTCGGAACCAACATCCCCGACTTGCGAGGAGCAAAGGGTTGCCGCTGCAGATGACTGGCGCTCCCAGCGATCCGGACCTCATCCGCCTGCCCTGGGACCTCCCCCTGGAGGACTGGCCCGAGCACCACCTCGTACGCCTCCCCCGCGGCATCTCCCGGCACATCGTGCGGTTCGCCCGGCTGTCGGGACGGGTGTACGCCATCAAGGAGATCAGCGAGCGGTACGCCAAGCGGGAGTACCAGCTCCTGTGGGACCTGATGCGCCACGACACCCCCTCGGTCGAGCCGGTGGCGGTGGTGACCGGACGGACGACGGCGGACGGCGAGCGGCTGGACTCGGCCCTGATCACACGGCACCTGCAGTTCTCGCTGCCGTACCGGGCGATGCTGTCGGGCACGCTGCGGCCCGACACGCTCATCCGCCTGCTCGACGCCCTCGCCGTGCTGCTGGTGCGCCTGCACCTGGCCGGGTTCTACTGGGGCGACTGCTCGCTGAGCAACACCCTGTTCCGGCGCGACGCGGGCGCGTTCGCGGCCTACCTCGTCGACGCGGAGACCGGCGAGCTGCACCCGGTGCTCAGCGAGGGCCAGCGCGGCCAGGACATCGAGGTCGCCCACGTCAACATCTACGGCGAGATGCTGGACCTGGAGGCCGGCGGCTTCCTGCACCCGTCGATCGACCCCCTCGCCTTCGCCGAGGAGCTCGTCGCCCGCTACCACCGGCTGTGGAAGGAGCTCACCGAGGAGGAGATCGTCGAGGACGTCGAGTGGCACCTCATCGACCAGCGGATCCGCCGGCTCAACAACCTGGGATTCGACGTCGCCGAGATGATGGTCCGCCGCAAGGCCGGCACGGCACGCCTGATCGTCCGGCCGAAGGTCGTGGACGCCGGGCACCACCAGCGGCGCCTGCTGCGCCTCACCGGCCTCGACGTCGAGGAGAACCAGGCACGGCGCCTGCTCAACGACCTCGACTCCTTCCGGGTCGCCAAGGGACTGCGCCACGAGGACGAGGCCATCGTCGCCCACCGCTGGCTCGCCGAGAGCTTCCAGCCGACCGTCAACGCGATCCCGCCGGAGCTGCGCGGCAAGCTGGAGCCGGCGCAGCTGTTCCACGAGGTGCTCGACCACCGCTGGTTCATGTCCGAGGCCGCGGGCCGCGACGTCGGCCTGGACGCCGCGCTGCGGTCGTACATCGACAACGTGCTGGTCTTCAAGCCCGACGAGAAGGCCGTCATCGGTGACGATTCCGCCGAGGATGCCGTGCGATAGGTTCTCCGCGCACGATCATGATTCTGGTGGATCAGGGGAATTTGTCATGTTGCGTACGACTGTGGGGCTCGGCCTGGCGACGGCGCTCATCGCCGGGACGGCGGCCGTCGCCGCTCCGGCCCAGGCCTCGGTCAGGGCCGCGTGCTACCAGGGGGCCTGGAAGCTGACCGCCATGAAGATCGTCTCCAAGGGGGCGACCGTGGAGAGCTCGGCCGCCACCGACGTCCTCAAGGGCGGCGCCGGCACCAGGCTGACACTCACCGCGACCGGGGCCACCTACGACTTCACCGGCTCGAAGAAGGTCGTCTTCAAACTGCAGAGCGACAACACCACCGGCTGGGACCAGTACAGCGGCGCGCTGAAGGCACGGGCGAAGGTGACCGGCGACCGCCAGGGCCGGATCGCCGTCTCCCGGACGGGCGCCACCGGCGACGCCAAGGAGGCGACCACCTACACCGACCCCTACGTCAAGGGCCCGTCCGGTACGGTCCGGTCGCGCCTGGCGCAGGGGTACTACGACGGGCCGCTCGTCCAGAACGCCGCCTTCACCTGCGCCGGCCCCACGCTGACGATGGTCGACAGGCGCAAGAACGGCCCCTGGACCACCGTCGCCGACCTCCGCTTCACCCGCCTCTGACGGCTAGCGGCCGGCGGCTTCGAGCCGGTCGAGGTACGCGGCCGCGTCGGGGATGCGGTCCTCGCCGAAGACGCGGATGCCGTGCGCCTCGAGCAGGGCCGTCGTCACTCCCGCCCCCGGGAGCCGCCCGCCGGAGAACGTGCCGTCGTGGACCTGGAGGCTGCCGCAGGAGGGGCTGCCCTCCTTCAGCAGGGCGATCCGGACGCCCCTGGACTCGGCCATGGCGAGCGCGGCCCGGGCTCCGGCGAGGAACTGGGGCGTCACGTCGTCCTCGGCGGGCGTCAGGATGCGCGCGGCGCCCGCCAGCACGGCCGCCCCGCCCGCGCCGCCCTCGATCTCCGCCGGCGGCCTCGGCACCGGCAGCCCGCCCGTGACCTCGGGGCAGAAGGGCACCAGCCGGCCCTCGTCACGCCAGCGGGCGAGCAGCGCGTCGTCGACGGTCTTGGCCCGGCCGTCGTAGCGCACCGGCCGTCCGAGCAGGCACGAGCTGACGAGGATCCTCTCCATGCCTTCACCGTAGCGGCCGGCGCGGGAGGCGGTCCGGACCGGGGCGGCCGCGGGTTCAGAGGGTGATGGCGTTCTTCGCGCGCCCGACCGACTCCTCGGAGGCCGGCCCACCGGGGTTCTCCAGGGCGAGCGCCTGGTTGGCCTCGACGAACGGGCGCATGCGCTCCTCGTACCGCGCGAACGCGGCGCCGTGGTCGTCCCCCGCCGCGCCGAGCTCGCGCGCGAGCACGTACGCTCCCACCAGCGCGAGACTGGTGCCCTGGCCCGACAGCGGCGACGCGCAGTACCCGGCGTCGCCGACCAGCGCCACCCTCCCCCGCGTCCAGCGGTCCATGTGGATCTGGGCCATGGCGTCGAAGTAGAAGTCGGAGGCCTCCCGCATGGCCTTGAGCAGCCGCGGCGTCTCCCAGCGCAGTCCCGCGAGCCGCTCGGCGGCCAGTGTCTTCTGCCGTTCGGCGTCGCCGTAGTCGTGACCGGGCGGCTCGGCCGCGAAGCCGAACGCGACCCGCAGCTCGGTGTTGTCGCGCACGGGGAAGATGCCGTACCCGGCCTCGCCCTCCCGCAGCCACATCTGCCAGTCCTCCAGGCCGAGGAAGTTCTCGGTGGCGAAGACGCCAAGGGCCATGCCGAGGGGACGGCTGAAGCGGCCCTCCTCGCCGAAGACGAGGCGGCGCACCGCCGAGTGCAGTCCGTCGGCGCCGACGACGAGGTCGAACGTGCGGGGCGCGCCACGCTCGAACCCGGCCCGCACACCGGCGCCGTCCTCCTCCAGGGAGACGATGGAGTCGCCGAAGACGTACTCGACGGCCTCGCGGGTGTGCTCGTGCAGGAGCCGCACGAGGTCGTCGCGGAGCAGTTCGACGTCCTCACCGTCGAGGCGGCCGGCGCTGTAGGTCATCTCCGTCGTGCGCATGACCTCGTTGCCGTCGCCGTCGAGCATCGACATGCCGCGCATCCTGGTGCGCAGCGCGCGCATCTCGCTCCCGACGCCCATCTCGTCGACGACCCGCAGCGCGACGCCGCGCACGTCGATCGCCTGCCCGCCAGGCCGGAGGCCGGACGCCCGCTCCACCACGGTCGGGGCGAAGCCGTGGCGGTGGAGCCAGTAGGCGAGCGCGCATCCCGCGACACCGGCGCCCGAGATCAGTACGGTCTTCACGGAACCTCCTTGAATACGTTGTACGCGGCTGAATGTACAGCGTATGCACAAGGCTGCCAACTGCAGGGAAATGCCCGGCTGTACTAGCACAGTAGGGTCTCGATCACCGTCGTCGCCGCTAAGCTCTGTACTAGTACAGGAGAAAGGGACGTCCGTGGCCGAGAAAATCGATCCGCCATATCTGCGCATCGTCGACGACATCCGGCGGCGCATCGCGAGCGGCGAGCTCGCCCCCGGCGACCCGGTCCCCTCCACACGCCGCATCGCCCGCGAGTGGGACGTCGCGCTCGCCACCGCCACCAAGGCGCTGTCCGTCCTGCGCCACCAGGGGCTCGTGCAGGCCGTGCCCCGCGTCGGCACCGTGGTGACCGGGCCCGCGGAGGGCACCCGGCGCCGTACGACCTCCGCACTGGTCGGCCCCGCCCGGCCCGCCGAGCACCAGGAGCTGACCCGCGAGCGCGTGGTGCGGGCCGCCACCGAGATCGCGGACGCGGAGGGGCTCGCGGCGCTGTCCATGCGGGGGGTCGCGGCGCGGCTCGGCGTCGCCGCCATGACGCCGTACCGGTACGTCGACGGCAAGGACGAGCTGGTCCTGCTGATGGCCGACGCCGCCTACGGCGAGGAGTCCTACCCCGACGACCCTCCCCACGGCTGGCGGGAGAGCCTGGCGCTGGCGGCGCGCAAACTGTGGGCGGTGCACCGAAGGCATCCATGGCTGGCCCAGGTCACCCCGCTCACCCGCCCGCTGCTGCTGCCGAACCTGATGGTGTACGCCGAATGGGCGCTGCGCGTCCTCGACGGCCAGGGCCTCGACCCGAAGACGGCCCTCGACGTGCACGTCCTGTTCTACAGCTACGTGCAGAGCATCGCGGTGAACCTCGAATGGGCGGTGCAGGCCGAGGCGACCACGGGCCTGTCGGAGGACGAGTGGATGGAGAGGCAGACGCCGATGCTGGAGGCCATCACCTCCTCCGGCCGCTACCCCACCTTCACCAGGATCATCGGCTCCCTCGAAGGCGGCTATGATCTGCGCCTCGACGACCTCTTCGAGTTCGGCCTCGAACCGATGCTGGACGCCCTGGCCCTCCTCATCGAGGGTCATTCCGATGGCCCGAAGCCGGAAAGTCACCCTTGATCTTCCCTATAGGCTTGGGGGAGACTTTTTTGTTCGAAACAGGGGCGGGGCATGAACCTCTTCGACGAACCGGGGGACGACACCGCAGGGCGCGGAGGCGGCCCGAGCCAGGTGGAGGCCCGATCGTCCACCGGCACCAAACTGGCGCGGCTGGCCGTGGCCGCCGTGGCGGCCGGGGTGCTGGCCGCAGGGATCGCGATGCCGGCCGTCGGGGGCGCGGGCGCGGCGATCGTCACCGCGACCGACGACCTCGACCTGAAGCCGACCGACCTGCCGGACGTCCCGCTACCTGAGAAGACCACCGTCCTGGACGCCAAGGGCCACCAGATCGCGCAGTTCTGGGACGTCAACCGCGAGGTCGTGCCGTTCGACCAGATCTCCGACGTGATGAAGACCGCGATCGTGGCGATCGAGGACTACCGCTTCTACGAGCACGGCGCGATCGACCTCGAAGGCACCATGCGGGCGCTGGCGCGCAACCTGCAGTCGGGCGGGGTGAGCCAGGGCGGCTCCAGCATCACCCAGCAGTACGTCAAGCAGGTGATCTACAACATGGCGGTCACCAAAGAGGAGAAGCAGAAGGCCCTGGCCCCCAGCTATGGGCGCAAGCTGAACGAGCTGCGCTACGCGATGGGCGTCGAGCAGAAGTACACCAAGGACCAGATCCTCGAGAAGTACCTCAACATCGCCTACTTCGGCGCCGGCGCCAACGGCGTGGAGGCCGCGGCGAAGCGGTTCTTCGGCGTGCACGCCTCCCAGTTGAACCTCTGGCAGGCCGCGACGCTGGCGGGCGCCGTGCAGCTGCCCGTCGCCACCGACCCCGAGGGCGGCCGCAAGAACCGCCAGCGGCTGCTCGCCCGGCGCAACGTCGTGCTCGACCGCATGCGGAATCTCGGCAAGATCACTCCACAGCAGGCCGCTGCGGCCAAGGCCCACAAGCTGGGCTACAAGGGCACGGGCCTGCACGGCAACTGCCAGGACAGCCCCTATCCGTACTTCTGCGTCTACGTCCGCGACGAGATCCTCGGCAACCGGGCCTTCGGCAAGACGGCCGAGGACCGCGCCCGGTTCCTCTACCGCGGCGGCCTGACGATCAAGACGACGATCGACCCCAAGATGCAGGCGGCGGCCGACAAGGCCATCGAGAAGCGCGTCTTCGCCTCCGACAACCCGGTCGCCTCGGAGGCCCTGGTACAGCCCGGCACCGGCATGATCAAGGCCATGGCGGCCAGCCGCAAGTACGACAGCGGCAAGAGCAAGAGCAACTCGATCTCCTACAACATCGTGGCCGACAACGCCCACGGCGGCCTGGGCGGCTTCCAGGCCGGCTCGACGTTCAAGACCTTCACTCTGATCACGGCCCTCACCAAGGGCATGAAGATCAACGACGGCATCAACGCCGGCAGCTCCTACCGCGCCCCCAGCTACTCCGCGTTCAAGAACTGCAAGGGCCAGCCCATCGGCTCCCCTGGCGACGTCATCAGTAACGACGAGCCGGGCGGCGGTTTCGAGACCCTGCAGACCGGCACCTGGCACTCGGTGAACACGTTCTTCCTCCAGCTGGAGCAGCGCGTCGGCCTGTGCGAGACGGTCCAGACCGCCAAGTCGCTCGGCATCAAGCGCGCCGACGGCGCGCCGCTGAAGGAGTTCGAGACCTTCACCCTCGGTATCAACGAGATGGATCCGGTCACCGTCGCCAACGCCTACGCCGCCATCGGCGCGCGCGGCAAGTACTGCGCCCCGATGGCCATCACGCAGATCACCGACCAGAAGGGCAAGGTGACCGACTTCAAGCCGCAGTGCCACCAGGCGATCGACCCCGAGGTCGCCGACACCACGGCCCACATCCTGTCGGGCGTGCTGACCAAGGGCACGATGAGCGGCGTGGGCGGCATCGGACGGGACGCGGCGGGCAAGACCGGCACCACCGACGACTACTCCACCGCCTGGTTCGCCGGGTTCACCCCCGACCTGTCCGCGGCGGTCAGCATCGGTGACCCGCGCGGCGCCATCCAGCACAAGCTCAGCGGCGTGAGCATCGGCGGCACGACCTACGGCTCGGTCTTCGGCGCCACCATCCCGGGCCCGATCTGGAAGGACACCATGATCGCGGCCCTCAAGGGCACCAAGGAGACGAAGTTCGAGCCGATCAACACCTCGCGCTTCGGCGGGTGCGGCGCGGACTGCGCGCCCAGGCCGCCGGCCCGCGAGGACCACAACGGCGGGGGCGACCAGACGGGCAACAACGACGGCGGCTACGGCGGCGTCACACCCGGCACGACGAAGGCGACGGGAACGGACGCCCCCGACACCACGGGGACCCCGAAGACCACCGACACTCCCGGCACCACAGGGAAGCCGAAGACCACGGGCACGCCCAGGACCACGGGGGCTCGCGGGCACACCCGCTGATCCCCCGGCTCGTCGCGACCACCGCAGCCGGTCCGCCACAGTATTCGGCGGGCCGGCTGTCGCATGTCCGGGCGCGCGTTGTTCCCAGCTTTTTCTCGTAGTTAAGGCGGTTTGTACGACTGCTCCGCTTTTGCGGGGCCGAGACGTTTGTTGTCCGGCCGCACCGAACTGCGTTCTACACCCGGTTTGGCATCCGGTCGGCGAATCCTTCTACCTGGTGAAAGATCCTTATATCTCACTGCTTTCAGGATGAATACCAGCTAATCGGCCTTCGCCGTGCTCTCTCTAAAGTTGGCCGCCAGGTACGGAAGGGACCACCGTCCGGCGAGGAGCTGACCGTGTTCGATATCGAAGACTGTCTCACCGATATCCTGGCCATTCCCGGCGCACTCGACGCGCTCGTGATCGAGGAGACCGGCGGGGCCGCCCTGGCCGTCGGCAGGACCGCGCCGCACCTCGACCCGCAGGAGTCCGCCGCCGCCCTCAGCCGAGCCCTGCGGGCCACCCTCGACGGGCTGGCGTTCGCCTCGCCCGACGGCACCGTCCGGGTCGACGACATCATCATCACCTCCGACAAGGGCCATCACCTGCTGAGGCCGCTGGAGACGCCCCTCACCGGGCCGGTCCTGCTGTACCTGCGGCTCGACCTGGAGCGTTCGAACCTCGCGCTCGCGCGCCACCGCCTCCGTACCGTCTCCGGCCGGCTCACCAGCGCGTGAACCATGTCCCCCACCCAGCGCCTGGACGCCGTCCTCGCCGGCCTGGCCGAGGACGGCGCGACCGGCTCGCTCAGGGTCGGCCGCGCGGGCAGTGTCTACCTCTCCAAGGGACGGGTGACCTACGTGGAGAGCCCGAGCAGCCCCGGCGCGGAGGAGATCCTCACCTGCTCCGGCCGCGTCGCCGCCGCCACGTTGCGCGGCGCCCGGCAGTCCGCCACCCCCGACGCGCTGGTACGGCAGGGACTGCTCACCCTCGGCGAGCTGCAGCTCTGCGTGCTGGGCGCGACCCTCGACGCCGCGTTCTTCGTGCTCGCCGCGACCGGGAGCCGTCCGAGGTTCAAGGAAGGGGACCGGCACTGGCTCGGGGACCAGGGCTACTTCGAGGTGTCCTGCCTCGTCCGAGAGTGCCGTCGCAGGAGGGCTGAATTGGACCGCGTGTGCCCGCACCCCGAACTGGACTCCCTGCCCGTCGTCGTCGCCCCGCGCATCACCGCCCAGCGCGTCGTGCTCACGGCCGTGCAGTGGGAGGTGCTCGTCAGCGCCGACGCGACCGCCACCCCGCTCGACCTGGCGCGCAGGCTGGGCCGCCCGGCGTACTCCATCCTGCTCGCCGTCCGCCAGCTCGGCGCGGCGGGGCTCCTGCTCGACCCCCCGGCCGCGCCGGAGGCCGTACCCGCCACGCCCCCTCCCCCGCTGCCCAAGCGCACCGCGCGGACAGAACCGGGACCCGCCGTACGGGAGGCCGGGGCCGCGCGGACGGTCACGCCCGCGTTCCCGCAGGTGAGCGGGGACGCCACCGATGTCGGGGTGCTCATCAGGCTGCGCGACGCGCTGGAGAGGCTGCTGTGAACCCGGCCGCGACGCCATGAGATTGCGGTCACTCAGGAGAGCCGGAAGGAGGTTGCCGATGGACCTGCGCCGCGAGGTGCACGAAGAGATGCTCCTGCTCATGAAGCGCATGGACGAGGTGACCGGTGCGCTGGTGTGCACGGTGGACGGGATGCTGGTGACCTCGGACATCCGCTCCGGCGCCGAGCAGACCGCCGCGCTGAGCTCGGCCCTCCACGCCATGAGCCGCCGGATGACCGAACTGGCCCAGATCGGCGCCCTGGAGGAGACGCTCATCTCCGGCGCCGGCGGCCACGCGGCGTGCTACGCCGCCGGCCCCAAGCTCGTCCTCACCGTCCTGGCCGCCAGAGGCGCCAACCTCGGGCTGCTGCGGATGGAGGGACGGAGAACGGCGGTGAGACTCGCCGCCATCGTCGGACGCGCGTCGGCCGCCGACCAGGCGCCCCCGGCTCGCCCGTGACCATGGAAGGAAGAACATGGCCAGCATTGACGTCTCGCTCAAGGAGATGATGGCCGTCGACGGCGCGATCGGAGCCGCCGTGGTCGACTACAGCAGCGGCATGGCGCTCGGCACGATGGGCGGCGGCAAGGACCTCGATCTGCAGGTGGCGGCCGCCGGCAACACCGAGGTGATCAAGGCCAAGCTGCGCACGATGGAGGCGCTGCAGCTCAACGACGGTATCGAGGACATCCTCATCACCCTCGGCTCCCAGTACCACATCATCCGCCCTCTCACCGGGCGGGGAGGCAAGGGACTGTTCCTGTACCTCGCGCTCGACCGCAACCGCGGCAACCTGGCCCTGGCCCGGCATTCGCTGCGCGCCATCGAGGAGAAGCTGGAGGTGTGACCGGCGGCGCGAGCCGCCTCCGTCCCGGGCGACGGAGGCGGCTGCGGCGGCGCTCATGCACCTTTCGGGAATGACCACGTGAAATTTCAGCACCACAGCGGGTATCGGGACGAGCGAGACCTGTCACGCCACGGATGCAGGAGAATCGGCAGATTCGCTGGATGCGGAAGCATCAGGCACGGCCAGGCCCCACTTCTGGAAACCGCTGACACGCCAGACCACCGCTACGGCGAGAGCCGCGGCCGCGAAACCGAACGGCGCCTGGACGAGATCCATCAGCGCCGACACCCGTCCCGGCGCGACCTCACCGCGATACCGCCGCTCGATCGCATGCTCCACCAGCCGGACGCCCCAGAAGTACAGCAGGTAGCAGGCCCACCAGAGGTACACCAGCACGGGCCGGTGCTCCTTCCGCGACGCCGCCGCGCCCGCCGGCCTGCTCGCCAGCCACACGTCATCGACGATCTGCTTGGGAATGAACCAGTTCCCGATCGGGACCAGCCAGCCGATGACGAGCCAGAGCCTCCCGTTGCGTTGTACGCGCCAGCTGAGCGCTTCGGCGTTCGCCCGCACCCGGAACAGCCAGACGACGAACGCGACGCCCGTCGCGAGGATGGCGAACACCACGAGGGCGAAGGGGCTTTCCGCGTCGGCGAGGTCGTCGAAGGCCGGCGTGTCGCCATCCTTGGCGAAGAGATCCATCCCTCCGAGCCCGTCGAAGGTCCACCAGGCGAAGTACGCTTCCGCCACCGCCCAGACGCCGAGCAGGGCGACCACCGTGACGGCCATGATCCGCACAGGACGCACGCGGACCCGCTTCGGGGTGCGGATGGCGGTCGAGTACGCGGCGTGCCACTGCTCGCGGCCGTTCCAGTAGCGGGGGCGTCCGTCGTCCTCCTCGCCGGCCTCGGTCACCGCCTCGGCCGGACCGGGCCTGTTCTCCTCTGCGGGCAGTCCACAGGTGGGGCATCGCCGCAGGTCGGACGGCAACGCGAATCCGCAACGCGGACAGGCCACAGGCACTCCGATAGGGGAGGAGAAAAGGGGGCGCCCAATGGTAATCAGCGGCAGAGCGATCCGTCACCTCACTTATAGCCCGAAATTGTTCATTCACGGCAAACCCCGGCCGTACCTGTCAGTGAGCGTGCTGAACGGAAATATGCCGACCCGGAAAGCACCCTCACGCGGAGCCGCGGACCGTCGGTAGCACTTCGGCGCCCAGGCGGGCGATGTTCCGCAGGGTGAGGGCGGGGTCTCCGGCGCCTTCCACCATGAAGATCAGGTGGCGGATCCCCGTGCGTTCGATCGTGGCCAGCATCGTCGCGGCGCAGTGCTCGGGCGAGCCCACGGGGTGCAGGCGGCACAGGAGATCGGCGTAGTCGCCGGCGTCCCTGGGCACGTACGCCCGGCCGTCCACCGGCCGGTAGCCGGCGAGGCCCGGCGTGAGCCATCTCGGCAGCGACTCCTTCATCGTGGCGACGGCGGCGGACGTCGTGTCGGCGACGTAGGCGACCCCCGCCGCGACGTGGGCGACGGCCGCCGGGTCGTGCCCGTGGGCGGCGGCGCCGCGGGCGTACTCCTCCGCCAGCGCGGCCTTGTCCGCGTCGCCGACGTGCATGCCGAGCATCAGCGGAAGCCCCCGTGCCGCCGCGAGCCGGACGGTGTCCGGCGAGGTGGCCGCGACCACCGGGCGCAGCGGCCGTCCCGGTCGCGGCACCATCTCCACCTCTCGGAACCGGAAGACCGCGCCGTCCGCCGAGACGCGTTCCCTGGTCAGGGCGGCGAGCAGCAGGTCGAGACTCTCGGCGAAGCCGTGCTCGTAGCGGTCGAGCCCGGTGCCGAACACCTCCAGCTCGATCCAGGGGCCGCCACGCCCGACGCCCAGGCGGAAGCGGCCGCCGGACACCTGGTCGAGCAGGGCGGCCTGCTCCGCCAGCGCGACCGGGTGCTGCGACGACAGCACGCTCACGGCCGTGCCGACCTCGATGCGCTCGGTGCGGCCGAGCACGTACCCGGCGAGCGTCACCGCCGACGGGCACATGCCGTAGGACATGAAATGGTGCTCGGCCATCCACACATCGTCGAACCCGGCCCGCTCGGCGGCCACCGCCGCCGCCACGGCCCCCGTCAGCACCTCGCCGTGGTCCCGTCCGGGAAACCCGGCCGCCGGCAGGAACACCCCGATCCGTACCTCGTCACCCACGCGCCCCACTCTGCCAGCCCCCGCCGGCGGAAGGCGGCTCACACGCGCGGCGGCGGCGCAGGTCAGGCGGGCGGGGCCGCCTGACGGGCGGCGAGCAGGGCGAGGTGGATGCGGCTGGCGCAGCCGGTCTTGGCCATCGCGCCGGCGACGTGCGTCTTCACCGTGGTCACCCCGAGGTGGAGCCGGTCGGCGATCTGCTTGTTGGACAACCCCTCCCCCACCAGGACGAACACCTCCCGTTCGCGCGGAGTGAGACCGTCCGGCTCAGGGGCGGCGGGGGGCGCCTGGCGGCCGTGACTGTGCACGGCCCGCTCCACCAGGCGGCCCAGCACGGCCTGGCTGAAGGCCCGGTCGCCGCCGGTCGCCATGCGGATCGCCTCCAGCAGCTCACCGGGCGGGGTGTCCTTGACGAGGAACCCGCAGACCCCCGCCGCGAGCGCCGGGTAGAGGTGGTCGTCGTCGTCGAAGGTGGTGAGCGCCAGCACCCGGGTCGAGGGCCTGGAGGCGAGGATGCGGCGGGTGGCGGCGATGCCGTCCAGGCCGGGCCTGCGAAGGTCCATCAGGACGACGTCCGGCAGTTCGCTCTCGACCAGCCGCACCGCCTCGGCGCCGCCCGGCGCCTCTCCCACGATCTGCATGTCGGGCGCCGACTCGCACAGCATGCGCAGGCCCATCCGTACCAGATGCTGGTCGTCGACGAGGAGGACGCGGATCACGCGACCAGCTCCATCGTGACCGGGGGCGAGACGGGCAGGCGGGCCGACAGCCGCCATCCGGAACCGGCCGGTCCGGCCTCGAGCGATCCGCCGAGGATCGCGACCCGTTCCCGCATCCCGGCCAGCCCGTGGCCGCCTCCAGCGGAACCGTTCGGCGCGGACGGCCCTCGGCCGGCCGTGGCGCCGCGACCGGCGGGCGGGGCGGAGCCGCCGTCGTCCTCGATCGTCAGCCGTACGGCTCCGTCGCCGCCCACCGTCACGGCGAGCCGGACCCGGGCCCGCGGACCGGCGTGGCGCGCGGCGTTGGCCAGGCCCTCCTGGACGAGCCGCAGCACGGTGATGCCCCGCACGGCGTCGAGCCCGCCCACGGCGGCGTCCACCGAGGAGTCGACCCGCATGCCGGTGGCGCGGCCCCGCTCCACGACCGTCTCCAGCGCGGCGGGCAGGCCCTGCGGTTCCACGAAGGAGGTGCCGGGGTCGTCGCCGACCTTGGCCGGGTCCCGCAGGACGGAAACGAGCTTGCGCAGGTCCGCCATGGCGGCGGTGCCGCAGCTGTGCAGGTCGTCCAGCAGTTCGCCCACGCGCGGGTCGTCGCCGGGCAGCACGTGCCGCGCGACGCCGACGCGCAGGACCATCGAGGAGACATGGTGGGCCACCAGATCGTGCAGCTCGCGGGCGATGACCGTGCGCTCGGCGGCCCGCGCCACGCGCAGGCGCTCCTCGGCGCGCTCGCGGTCGCGCACGGCGGTCTCGTGCAGCAGCCTGATGTAGCTGCCGAGCAGCAGCGGTACGCCCACCATGACCGCCACCCGGAACAGTACGGACGGCAGCGCGGCGGGGAGGGTGTCGAACACGTTGAAGCACACCACGGCCGCGAGGGCGCCCGCGCCCAGCGCGATCTGCCGCCGCGAGCCGCGCATGGTGACTTCGAACAACGTCACGCAGGTCAGCACCTTGAGCGAGATGACCGCGTTGGAGTGGTACAGATCGGCGACGCCGATGAACGCGACCAGGGTCACCACCACGCCGAGCGGCGACCATCGGACGGCCACGCTCACGGCGAGCGCGCACAGCGCGAGAGCCCAGTCGAACGGGGACGCCGGCGCGTGCAGGAACAGCAGGTCACCCACCATGCAGGCCAGGAGCACCCCGAGCCGCGCCAGCGCGAACCCCTGCTCGAAGACCCGCCCGATCCATCGTCGCACCACGGTGCCATGGTAGGCGGGCCCCTTGTACGGGACCTCCTCCCGGCGCAGGAGGAGGTCGTCCGTGAGGTCGCCCGGCTACTCGGGGGCCCCGAGGTCGTGGCGGTAGGCGTACTGGACGGCCTGGGCGCGCGTGCGGGCATCGATCTTCGCGAAGACGTTGTTGATGTGGGTCTTCACCGTCGCGTGGCCGATGAACAGCTTCGCGGCGATCTCCGGGTTGCTCAGGCCGCTCGCTATGAGGCCCAGCACCTCGGCCTCCCGCGCCGTCAGCCCGTCCGGCAGCTCGGCCCCCGCGCGAGCCACCGGACGTTCCTCCGTCAGCGCGGCCACCAGCCGGCCCGCGACCTTGGCGTCGAAGGTCGACTGTCCCGCGACGGCCGAGCGGAGGGCCGCCTCGATCTCGGTGCGGCCCGCGTCCTTGGTGAGGTAGCCGCGCGCGCCGGCCCTGAGGGCTCCGGCGATCGACTCGTCGTCGGTGTAGGTGGTGAGCACGACGATCGCGGTGCCGGGGTGCCGGCGCGTGATCAGCCTGGTCGCCTCGACGCCGTCCATGACGGGCATCCGCAGGTCCATGAGCACCACGTCGGCGGGACCGGCGGCGAGGACGTCGAGGGCCTCTCGCCCGTCCGCGGCCGTGCCGAGCACCTCGACGTCCTCCAGCAGGCCGAGCAGCGCGGCCAGTCCCTCGCGCACGACCTGCTGGTCGTCGACCACGACCACCTTGATCACTCCGGCACCTCCGCGATCACCTGCCACCGTCCGTCCTCCCGTCCGGCGGTCAGCGTGCCACCGATGAGCGCCAGGCGCTCACGCATTCCGGTCAGTCCGTACCCGGCGGGGCCGGCGTCACCGGCCTCGTCCCGCAGCCGGTTGCGGACCCGCAGCCGGACGACGCCGGCGGCGAACTCCAGCGACATCCGCACCGGCTCGCCGGGCGCGTGCTTGGCCGCGTTCGTCAGCGCCTCCCGGGCGGTGCCGGCCAGGGACACCGTGGCGGCGGACGACACCCGCCGCGGGACTCCCTCGGCGCGGAAGTCCACCGCGCACCGGTGATGGCTTCGGTGCTCCTCCGCCAGCGCCTCCAGCGCCTCCGGTAGCGGAGGGACGTCCTGGCGCAGCGCCGCGACCGCGTTCCGGGCCTCGACGAGACCGTCCACGGCGAGCCTTCGCGCCCGGCGGACCGTCAGCAGCGCGCCGTTCACGTCGGCCCGCTCCGCGAGCACCGCCTCGGCCAGTTCCAGCTGGACCCCGAGCGCGCCGAGTGAGTGCGCGAGGACGTCGTGGATCTCCCGGGCGATCCGCGCGCGTTCCTCCAGGGCCACGGCCCGCGCGTGCTCGGCCTGGGCGAGCCGGGTCTGCTGGAGCAGCAGTTCGGCCTGCCTGGACCGCACCACGTGCTGACGGTGGTTGATCCCGATCATCGTGAGGGCCAGCAGGAGCGCCGCCTGGCCGAGCGTGTCGGCCGGAGAGTCGCCCCGCAGCGGCCAGGACAGCGTCGACAGCGCCATCGCGGCCCCGCTGACCAGCATGATCGAGGGCACCGACGGCGCCGCGAGCGCGGAGAACCGTCCGAGGATGATCGCGGTGAGGAGGATGGCGGAGGAGTCACCGGCGTACGGCAGGGCCGCGGCCGCGAGCAGCGCCGAGGCCGCGGCCCACCGGGCCGCCGCCTCCGGGCGGCGGTCGAGCGCCAGGAACACCAGCCAGCAGGCGGCACTGGCGCCGTACAGCGCCCAGACCCACCCCGAACGCTCCCGGGCGGTGACCAGGGTGGCCGCGATGAACAGCGTGCCGAAGACCTGCACGACCAGCCAGCCGGGCGCGATGGTGTCCGGCAGCGGCCACCGCCGTCGCCCGCGTGCGTACATGTCCGTCACTTCCACACCCGATCAGCTTCCCGAGCACCCGCCGGATCACCGCAGCCGGGTGATGAGCTCGATGAGGATGAGCCGGTAGGCGACGAACCCCAGCAGGACGACGATCCCGGCCACGACGATCGTGGCCAATCCCTTGCCGTTCATCTTCCCTCCGCGAAGCGACTCCTGGGCCTTGCCGGCCACGAACCTGAACAGCTCGTTGTTGTCCATGGCTCGAACGTTAGGAATCAGCCCAGGTGGAGCGGCACCACTCCAGGGTGGACGCGGGGGTGGACAAAGGGTGGAATCGTGGCCCACGCCGGGGTGAGGTCGCCGCGGTGGTGGCGTGCCGCGGCTGTCCGGCCGGTACTCGAAGTGCCACCACTCGTTGTCGTAGATGCGGTAGAGGTGGTAGCGGGCGCCGTGGTCCTCCAGCCAGCGGGCGCCTTCGTGGGGGCGCACGTCCAGCGCGATGCCCTTGACGTGGTTGGATTCCGCCGGTGGTAACACGAGCATGCGCGCCGAGGCCGGGGAGCCGGAGCGGCGCACCTCCTCGTCGAACATCCGCTGCTGGACATGGGGATCGCGGTATCCCGAGGTGAGGCCGATGAGCTGGCCGTGACGCCATAGCGCCTCGGTGCGCGCCGCGGTGAACGCCGCCTTGGCGCCGTCGGTGAGCCCGGTGAGGTCTTCGGCGGGGAATCGCATCCGCAACGCCCAGCGGCAGGCCAGTTCGCGCGCGCGGCCGGGGCGGCGGACGAACGCCGCGGGCAGGAGGAGCACGGCGAGCACCAGCGTGACCGTGGCGTAAAGCCGGTCGCGGGGCCGAAGGGGGACGGTGCGTGGTTCGTTCATGACGAATACGATCGGCGCCCAATGTGCGCGCGTTGTCCGCCACATTTCACCGTTTGTCGACGGCGGCCACCTCCAGGGCCGCCGTGACACAACCATGACACGGTACTGACGGGGCGGGGACACGGCCGGCCCACAATGGATGAGGTTGACCGGCGGGCGAGCTACGGAGCGTGCGGTGAAACTCGGCGGGTCGCGAGTGTTGTTGATCGAGGATGACCCGGCCGTGCGGGAGGGCCTTGAGCTGGCCCTGTCCCTGCATGGGCACCGGGTGCGCGCGGTGGAGTCCGGCGAGCAGGGGCTGGAGCGGCTGCGTGCGGACCCTCCCGACGTCGTCGTGCTCGATCTGATGTTGCCCGGCATGGATGGGTTCGAGGTCTGCCGGCGCATTCGGGCCGCCCGGGAGGTGCCGATCATCATGGTGACGGCACGCGGCGACGACATGGACGTGGTGGCCGGGTTGGAGGCGGGCGCCGACGACTACGTGGTCAAGCCGGTGCAGCCCAGGGTGCTCGAGGCACGCATTCGCGCGGTGCTCCGGCGGATCGGCCGGGACCAGGCGGAGCTGGAGCGGCACGGGGACCTGACCATCGATCGGGCCGGGCTGGTGGTCGCCAAGAGCGGGGTGCCGGTCGGCCTCGCCCCGACCGAGCTGCGCCTGCTGCTCGAGCTGTCCGGCACGCCTGGCCGGGTGCACAGCCGTCAGCAGCTGCTGGAGTCGGTGTGGGAGCACGGGTATTTCGGTGACTCGCGTCTGGTGGACGCGTGCGTGCAGCGGTTGCGCGCGAAGATCGAGGACGACTCCGCGGCGCCCGTCTACGTGCAGACGGTGCGCGGGTTCGGGTACCGCTTCGGGCCGGTTTGAGCCGCCGGTGGCACCTCGGCCGAGCCTGGGGCTGCGTGCCCGGCTGTTGCTGGCGTTCGCACTGCTGTCCGTGGTCACGGCGGCGGCGGTGGCGGGCGGGATGTACGTGCAGGCGCGCACCTACATCCTGGAGCGAACCCAGAACGCCGCGGTGCAGGCGATGAGAAGCCGCATGGAGGCGCTCTTCCCGTTGCGGAGTGCGACGCCGGGCCCGGACGAGCTCGACAGGATCGCCGGCATCATGACCGACGGGAACAGCCGCGCGATCGCCGTCTACCACGGGGTGCACTCGCCGATCCGACCGGCGCCGGGGCACCCGAGACCGGACGGGAACGCGCCGATCCCGGATTCCTGGGTGATTCCACCCCAGATCCCGGGTCCCGGGGCGATTCCGAATGAGCTGCGGCGGGTGGTGGCCGGCGGCGTCATCGCATGGCAACGCGTGGTGTGGCAGGGCGGGCCCTACCTGATCATCGGCGCGCCGTTGCTGATCGTGGAGCGGGACGGGACGACCCGGGTGTCCGGCATCGAGGTCTACACCGTGCGCAGCCTGCGTCCCGAACAGACCAGCATCGACCGGCTCACCGTACGCGCCTGGCTCATCGGCGGGGCGGCCCTGGTGTTCGCGGTCGTCCTGGCGTTGCTGGCCACCCGTGGCGTACTGCGCCCGGTACGCGAGCTCGGTCGGGCGGCACGCCTGCTGGGCGAGGGCGAGCTGCGGACCAGGGTCGCGGTTCGCGGCTCCGACGAGTTGGCCGACGTGGCGCGCACGTTCAACGACACCGCCGCGGAGCTGGAACGGCACGTCAAGCAGCTGCGTGCGATGGAGGCCGACGCCCGCCGGTTCGTGGCCGATGTGTCCCACGAGCTGCGCACCCCGCTGGCCGCGCTGACCGCGGTCGCCGACGTCCTGGACGAGGAGGCGGCCCGGCTGCCAGAGCCCGCCGGCAGGGCCGCGAGGCTGGTCAGCCAGGAGACGCTCAACCTCACACGGCTGGTGAACGATCTTATCGAGATCAGCAGGTTCGACGCCGGCGTCGCGACCCTTGCGTTGAACGAGGTCGACGTGGCCGAGCTGGTGCGCGCGACCCTGCGTGTCCGGGGCTGGTCAGAGCTGGTGCACACCGAGCTCGCGGCTGCGGTGACGGCACGACTGGACCCGCGTCGAGTGGACGTCATCGTCGCGAACCTGGTCGGCAACGCCCTGCGGCACGGCGAGCCGCCGGTGTCGGTACGGCTGTCCGCCGACCCGGACCGGATCACTGTCGAGGTCCGCGACCACGGACCTGGGCTGGACGAAGCGGTGCTGCCGCAGGTGTTCGACCGGTTCTACAAGGCCAACGCGGCCAGGGCCAGGTCCCAGGGCAGCGGCCTCGGCCTCGCCATCGCCAGGGAGAACGCGCACCTGCACCGAGGCGACCTCACCGTCACCAACGCCCCGGATGGGGGCGCCATCTTCACGCTGCGCCTGCCACGCCGGGCACATGATCCGGACGGAGGCCCCGAGTGAGGACCGGACTCGCCCGCCGCGTGCTCGCCGCGGCCCTCGTATCGCTCATCGCCGTGACCGGCTGCGGGGTGCGCCCCAGCGACGCCATCCCCGCCGGCGACCCGCCGAGCGGACCCGTCGCACCCCCCACGACCATCACCCTCTACTTCGTGAAGGACGGCCGGCTCAGCGCGGTGACGCGGCGGTCCAGTGGCCATCCACTGTTCCCGGCGGACAGGCTCGCGCTGCTGGCGACCGGCCCCGTCCCCGAGGAACAGGCGCACGGGCTCACCACCGACGTCCCATCCGAAGCCGGCCCGTTCTCGGTGACCGCCGAGCCGACAGGCCACTTGGTGGTGACCCTGTCCACCGCGGCCGGCGACCTGTCCGCACTGGCCGTCGAGCAGATCGTGTGCACGGCCGCCGCCACGACGCCGGAACGCCCTGTCCAGGTCACCGTCGTCGGTGCCGGGCAGAGCGTCGGCCCCCGGAACTGCCCGGCGCGACGGTAGCGACCGATCCGCTACTTCCGGCGGATCGCCGTGCTCTCCACCAGATTCAGCGGAGCCGCCGCTCCAGCTCCGCTGCGACCGTGGTCGCGGCTGTGACACGACCATGACACGGCGGGGACGAGGCGGGGACGAGGCCGGTCGACAGTGGATGGGTCAGCGGGCGAACCGCGGGTGGGTTCCCGGCGAAGGCGATCACGAAAAGGAGCAGGCGTTGGTGAATGACCGAGAATGGGATCGGCGTTCGGTGTTGCGGGGCGCCGCGGTGCTGGCCGGTGCGGCCGCGACGGCGCCGCTGTTGGGCGGGACGGCCACGGCGCAGGCCGGCAGCGGTGACGCGGACGCGCTGTTCAAGGCCGGCAAGTTCGAGCAGGCCGGCGACGCGTACGAGCAGATCCTGAAAACGGACCCCAAGAACCTGCACGCGGCCCGCCGGCGCGGCTTTGTCGGGCTGCTGGCCAACCAGTTCCCCGACGCCGAGAAATACCTCAAGATGGCGATCAGGCTGGCGCCCGACGACAAGGACGCCAACTACTTCCTGGCCGACTGTTACATCCGGCAGGACGAATTCTCCCTTGCCGCACCACACTGGAAAGCGGCCGGCGAGGAAGCCTACGCCAAATGGTTCGCGGCCGTCCGCGGCGAGCCCTATCAGATCCACGGCGACATCGCGCGTGTGCCTTTCCAGCAGATGGACCCGATCCCGCTGGTTGAGGCCTCGGTGAACGGCGGACCACCCAAGCGCTTCACGTTCTACACCGGCGCCCCGAGTCTGAGCATGCGCGCGTCGGTGGCCAAGGAGGCCGGGCTGAGCGCCGTCACCAGCCAGAAGATCGAGTACGAGAACGGCGTCATATGGGCGTACTACGGGATACTCGACTCCTTCAAGCTGGGCGGCATCGAACTGCGCAACGTCCCCGTGGGCTGGTCGTCGACGGAGTCGGGCGAAGATGTCGACACCGACAGCGACGGACTGATCGGCACGTGGGTCTTCTACCACTTGCTGACCACCTTCGACTACGCGGGCCGGTCGCTGATCCTGCGCCGCAGAACCCCTGAAACGGCCAGGAAGGCACGCGCCACCGCCGCGCGGGCGGGCGCGGAGCCCCTGCCGCTGTGGCTGGCCCGTGAGCAGTACCTGCACAGCAGGGGCGGCATCGCCGGCGTCGCCGGCTCCGCCACAGGGGTGGTGGGCGTGAACTTCGGCGGAAGGGGCGAGATGGCCGCGGTCGTGTTCGGGGACACGGCCGGGCGGTTGGGGATCCGCAGCGATCACGACCGCCCGATCGGGACCTTCGCCCATAGCCACCCAGCCGTCACCTACCCCTGCTACCCGAAGGAGATCCGCCTTGGCGACGCCGGCGCCAAGGAGATCTACTGCGAGACGCACCCGCAGGCCGAGCTCGCCCCCCTGGGGTTCGACGTGCCGACCGCCTTCTTCCACTGCTTCTTCAAGCCCTACAATGTCACCCTCGACTTCACCGACATGAACCTCTACATCGCCCGCGGCAAGGCCGCCTGATCAGGGCGACCGCACGGGCGTCACGGGAGCCGCCCGGCGCCGGCCCCGCAGTGGAATCACGTCACCCGAGTGACAGGCCTAGGGGGTTCTGAGCGGGCGGAAGAACATCCGCAGCTCGTCCACCACCTGCTCCGGCTCCTCGTGCGCCATGAAGTGCCCGCCGCGTCCCGGCGTGCTCCAGTGCCGCAGGTCGGCGTACACCCGTTCGGCGAGGCTCCTCGGGAAGCCGGCGAACGCCGGCTCGTGGCTCAGCGTGACCGCCGCGGGGACGGTGATCAGCGGAACCGGCCGGTTGTGCGGGTAGTCGTAGTACTGCCGGAAGGACGAGCCGATGGCGCCGGTCGCCCAGTAGAGCGTCGCGACGGTGAGCATCGTGTCCCGATCCCAGCGGGACTGAAGGTCGCCGCCGCAGTCGCTCCAGTCGCGGTACTTGTCGATGATCCAGGCGAGGAGCCCGGCCGGCGAGTCGGTCAGCGCGGCGGCGAGGGTGTCCGGCCGGGTCCACATGATCTCGCTGTATCCCTGGTCCCGCTCGTCGTAGGCGCGCAGGGCGTCGAGGTACGCCTGCTCCTGCTCGGTCGGGGGACGCTCGGTGAAGTCCGAGGTGATCACGGCGGACGTCACGTGGACGCCGGCGACCTCCCCGGGATACAGGGCGCCGAGCCACTGGGTGACGCCGCCGCCGATGTCGCCGCCGAAGGCTCCGAACCGGCGGTAGCCGAGGGTCCGGGTCATCAGTTCGTGCCAGGTCTCGGCGACCCGCCTGCGGGTGAACGGCCCGTCCGGCGGCTCGGAGTACAGGAAGCCGGGGAGCGAGGGGATGACCACGTCGAAGGCGTCGGCGGGGTCGCCGCCGTAGGCGGCCGGGTCGGCGAGCGGCCGGGCGACGCGCAGCATCTCCACGAAGCTGCTCGGCCACCCGTGGGTGAGGACCAGGGGCAACGGCGCGGGCGCGCCTTCGGGGCGCCTGCCCCGGAGGTGGACGAAGTGCACCCGCCGTCCGTCCACCTCCGCGAGGAAGTGGGGGAAGTCGTTGAGGGCCGTCTCGGCCGCCCGCCAGTCGAACCCGTCGGCCCAGTAGGCGACGAGTTCGCGAAGGTAGCCGGGGTCGACACCGGCCGCCCAGTACGCGGCGTCGGACGCCGAGGTGAAGCGGGTGCGGCGGAGACGGTCGCGCAGGTCGTCCAGGACGTCGTCGGACACGGAAACGGTGAAAGGAGTCGCTGTCATCTTTCCTTCGTTCAGGAGTGTGCGATCACGGCACTCCTGGACGCGCTCAGACGCGGGCGGCGGCGAGGAGTGCCCGGAAAGCAGGACCGGTCGTCGTCATCGGGCTCACCTCCTCGCATCGTGGTTCGCGGTTCACTATACACGGCATGATCTCGCGGTCGATCTGTGTCGAGTGCGCGACCGCGATCCGGGCTGTTGGAGGGGTGTGTGAAGAGGCTCGCCGTGAGGCTGTGGCGGATGATCAAGGGGCCGATGCAGTGGCGGGTCCTGTGGTTGCGTCACGCGAAGTTCATGGTCGGCGTCACCGGGATCGTCCGCGACGGCGACGGCAACGTGCTCCTGCTCAAGCACCGCTTCTGGCCGGAGGGCCGGCAGTGGGGGCTGCCCTCCGGCTACGCGAACAAGGGGGAGACCTTCGAGGACACGGTCGTCCGCGAGGTGCGCGAGGAGACGGGCCTGGACGTGCGCGTGCGCGGGCTCGTGTATCTGCGGAGCGGCTTCCGGCTGCGGGTGGAGGCGGCCTACGAGGCCGAGTACGCCGCGGGGACCATCGAGCCGGACCGCTTCGAGATCCTGGAGGCCGGGTGGTTCTCCCCCGACGCCCTCCCCGACGGCCTGCAGGAAGGCCACCGCCTCCTGATCGAGGGCCGGTCGCCTTCCTAGCGCCGCGGAGGACGTCGCTCTCCGCGGTGACCAGCCGCCGGTGGTCAGCCGCCCTGGTCTCCGCTCGGCATGACGGGGCTTTCCTCGTGGATGGGGCGGTGATCGCCGACTCCCGTCGCGTCGTGCGGTTCGGAGACGCCGTACGGGCGGCGGGCGGGGTGTTCCTCGCCGACCCTCCTGCGGCGTCCGGGCTCTTCCTTCTGCTGGGCCATCTTCTCGGCGCGCCCGGTGAGGCTCGCGCCGACGCCCAGCGGTGACCGGGCTTCGGTGTCGGTGGAGGGCACGCCGTGCCGTTCCGCGTCGGAGACCACGCGCGGCGGCCGCGCGCCACCTCTCGGGGGGCTGTCGAAGGCGCGGTTCCCCGCCTGGACGACCTGCTGGTGGACCCGTGCGCGGATCTGCTCCAGATCGGCGCCACGGCTCCCTGTTCGCGGCTGAGCGGCCTTCGGCATGACATCCCCCCGTCGGACGGCCATCGACAGAACTCCTACCCGGACAAAGTGCTCTTACCAGGCTTTTCAGCAAATACGCGGCAACGGGTCGCCGACGAGGACGTCCACGATCCTGGTGCCGCCGGAGGCCGTCCTCAGCAGGACCAGGCCGGGCGGATCCTCGGCGACCCGCCCGACGACGGCCGCGCCCGCGCCCAGGGGGTGTGCCCGGAGCGCGTCCAGGGCCGCGCCGGCGGAGCGTCCGTCCACCACCGCGACCATCCGGCCCTCGCAGGCGACGTACAGCGGGTCGATGCCGAGCAGTTCGCAGGCCCCGCGCACCTCCGGCCGTACGGGGACCGCCTCCTCGTCCAGGACGACCGCCGTGCCCGACGTCTCGGCGATCTCGTTGAGCACCGTGGCGACCCCGCCCCGGGTGGCGTCCCGCAGGCAGCGCACCCCTCCGGGCTCGCACGCCTCCAGCAGCCGGGCGACCAGGCCGTTCAGCGGCGCGGTGTCGGAGACGAGGTCGGCCTCGATGTCGAGCTCCCCACGTGCCAGCATGACCGTGACGCCGTGCTCCCCGATCGGCCCCGACACGATGATCGCGTCTCCGGGCCTGGTCAGGGGCGCCCCCAGCCTCACCCCCGGATCGACGCTGCCGACGCCCGCCGTGGTGATGTAGCAGCCGTCGGCCTTCCCCTTCTGGACGACCTTGGTGTCGCCGGTGACGATGCTCACGCCCGCCGCGCGCGCCGCCGCCGCCATCGTCTCGGTGACACGGCGCAGGTCGGCCACCGGGAAGCCCTCCTCGAGGATGAACGCGGCCGAGAGGTGCAGCGGCCGCGCCCCGCACATCGCCAGGTCGTTCACCGTGCCGTTCACCGCCAGGTCACCGATGTCACCACCGGGGAAGAACAGCGGCGTGACCACGTAGGAGTCGGTGGTGAAGGCGAGCCCGCCCGCGACCGCGCCGTCGGCGAGCGGCTCCAGCAGCGGGTTGCGGAACGCCTCCAGGAACACCGCCTCGATCAGCGTCCGGCCGGCCTTGCCGCCGGCCCCGTGCGCGAGGGTGACCAGTTCCTCCCGCACCCTGGCCTTGCGCCGCCGGGCCCGCTCGATCCGCTCCAGCACCTGCTCCTCACGGTTCACGTGCGGGTCGCCTCTCTCACCTGGGGCCGGGAGAAGCGGCCGAAGTTGTAGTACGCGGCGCAGGCCCCCTCCGAGGAGACCATGCAGGTGCCGATCGGGGTCTCCGGGGTGCAGGCCGTCCCGAACACCTTGCACTCCCAGGGCTTGAGCACGCCCTTGAGCACCTCACCGCACTGGCACGCCTGCGGGTCGGCGACCCGCCCGCCCGGGATGTCGAAGATCCGCTCGGCGTCGAAGGCCGCGTAGCGCTCGCGCATGCCGAGGGCCGAGTGCGAGATGAAGCCGAGCCCGCGCCACTCGAAGTGCGGGCGCAGCTCCATCACCTGGTTGATGACGGTCAGCGCCTTGGCGTTGCCGTCCCACGGCACCACGCGGGCGTACTGGTTCTCCACGGCCGCCCGCCCCTCGGACAGCTGGACGAGGTTGCGGTACACCGAGTGCAGCACGTCGAGCGGCTCGAACCCCGCCACGACCAGCGGCTTGCCGTACTCCCTGGAGATGAACTCGTACGGCCGGCAGCCGATGACCGCCGACACGTGCCCCGGCCCGATGAACCCGTCGAGCCGCAGGTCCGGGGAGTCGAGGATCGCCTTGATCGCGGGGATGATCGTCACGTGATTGCAGAAGACCGAGAAGTTGGTGATCCCCTCGGCCTCCGCCCGCAGCACCGTCATGGCCGTGGAAGGCGCGGTCGTCTCGAACCCGATGGCCAGGAAGACGACCCGCCTGTCCGGATTGTCCCGAGCGATCTTCAGGGCGTCCAGCGGCGAGTACACCATGCGGATGTCCGCGCCCCTGGCCTTGGCGTCCAGGAAGGACCCCCTGCCTCCGGGCACGCGCATCATGTCGCCGAACGACGTCATGATCACATCAGGCCGCTCGGCGATGTGGACGGCGTCGTCCACCCTCCCCATCGGGATCACGCACACCGGGCAGCCGGGGCCGTGCACCAGCGTTACCGAGGACGGCAGGTGGTCCTCCAGGCCGTGCTTGTAGATCGTGTGGGTGTGTCCCCCGCACACCTCCATGAACTTGTACACACGCCCCGGCTCGCACAGCCCGGCGATCCGGGCGGCCATCGCCCGTGCCTTGGCCGCGTCGCGGTACTCGTCGACGAAACGCACCGCCCATCACCCCTGTTCGATCATCGACTCGCGAAGGGCGGCGATCTCGTCCTCGTACGCCTGCCCGATGCTCTCGAGGAAGTCGAGCGCCGCCCTGGCCTCCACCTCGTCGATCTTGGACAGGGCGAAGCCCACGTGGATGAGGATCCAGTCGCCCGGGGCGAGCTCCTCGCCTTCCAGCAGGCCGATGTTGACGGCGCGGCGGACGCCGCTCACGTCGACCTTCGCCAGGTCAGGACGGTCCTGGAGAATCTCCACGATCTCCCCGGGAATCCCCAGGCACATGACTCGCCTCCGCCAGTTGGATGGATTCGAGGACGAGATCGTCGCCGCCCTCGCTGTCGACATCTGCGGCCCCGCAGCTCGGGCACACCGCGTACGGGTCCACCGAGGTGGCCGTCTTCCCGCAGGCCCGGCAGATGAGCCGTACGGGGAGGGTGACGAGGTCGAGGCGCGCGCCCTCGGCCACCGTTCCCTCGGCGACCATGGCCCACGCGTCGTTGATCGAGGGCTCGGCGACGCGGAGCAGCGCGCCCACCTGCACGCGCGCCCGCCGTACCCGCCGGCCGTCCGCACGCCCCTCCACCGCCGCCAGGATCGACTCGGCGATCCCGAATTCGTGCATCATTCCCACCTCACTTCCGCTTGTGTCGCGCCGGGGGTCACATCTTTCTGATCAACATGTATTTCCGCAGCTCAGGTATGGACTGGTAGATCATGACGCCCACTGCCACCAAGATGCCGAGCGTGATCAGGCGCTTGAGCATGCTGTTCCCTCCTGCTGTTGGTCGGTGGCGGCCGGCCACCGCTCGCGGATGAGTTCGAGGACGAGTTCCTCGGCCCGGCCGACGGCCTCGGCGACGGGCGGGCTCAGCTCCATGCCGGGCGAGACGTCGGCGGCCTCGCAGCCGACGAGCAGGACCGGACCGGCGTTCCCGCCGAGGGTGCTCGCGAAGGCCAGCACCGCGTCGGGCGTCATGTCGTGGGCGTCGACGAACGTGCCGAGGGTGTCACCCGGCGAGGGCCGCAGGACGTACAGGGTGCCGGGCGGGCCGTCGCGTGACACCGCGTCGACCATGATCGTGCAGGAGTACTCCCCGCCCGCGATCTCGTAGGCGAGATGGACCCCCCGGATGCCGAAGTCGGTGACCACCACGCCGTCGGGCAGCTCCCTCCTGGCCAGGCGCCGCGCGACGGCCACGCCGAAGCCGTCGTCACCAAGGAAGACGTTCCCGACACCCGCGACCAGGATCCTCACGGCGCCTCCCCTCCGCCGAGCGGCTCGACCTCGTCCGGCGCGAAGTACAGGAACCGCCCGTGGGACCGGTGCAGGTCGGCCGCCTGGTCGTCCTCCAGGGTGACGGCGAGGTACCGCGCGCCGTCGACGTCCAGCAGCACGGCCTCCACCCGGGCGGCGCGGCCGGCGAGGAACATGTCGTACGGGTCGGCGCGCCGCCTGCCCGGCGTCAGCCGCACACGGCTGCCCTTGGCGACCTCGACGCCCGCCACGGTCACGCTGCCGTGGTCCGGCGGCACCTCCTCGGCCGCCGGGTCCCACCACGGCGTCGGAAGCGCCTCGCCCTCCCCCGGCGCGGGCTCCTCCGCCACCGCCTCGGGCGGGGTCGTGCGGCGGGCGGGGCGGCCGAAGTGGCGGACGGCGCCGTGGAGGCGTTCGAGCAGTTCGGGCGGCAGGTCACCGGCCCGGTCGATGATCTCGCGGGCCCTCGGGTCGGTGGCGCGGGCCTCCCGTTTCTCCTCCTCCGTCAAGGTGTGGGTGCGCAGGTGGAGGAGCTCGTCTATCTCGGTCGCGTCGAACAGGTCGCCGGGGCTCTCGGGGGCGATGTCAGGGTGGTCGTACAGGATGATCGGCGACGACAGCACCACGGTGCGCTGCCCGGGCCGGCCGACCAGCACCGGCCAGGTGTTCTCGTTGTGGCAGGTCCCGGCGGCGGGGCGCGCCCACTCCGGCGGGTCGGTCAGGGAGACGAAGCCTCCGGCCGTGACCCCGATGAGCAGGTGGGCGGCGACCAGCGAGTGCCGCAACGCCCGCTCGCGCGGCGCGTCCGCCTCCGCCCAGTCATCGGCGTTCTCCACCTGGACGCGCAGTTTCAGCAGCGGGCGCGTCCCCCGGCACGGCTCGGCGTGGACGCGCAGCACCGCGTGCACCGGCCGGTGCTCGGCGACGACGCGCCCGAGGGGCTCCCCGCCCCCGGCCAGGATGGGCTCCTCGGCGCGGTCCCCGGGAACGGTCAGCGCGATCGTCCGCTCCCCACGGAGGACGGCCGGCATGGCGAGGACGGCCTCCACCTCGCGCTGGGTGGCCTCGTCGAACGTCAGGTAGGCCCGCTCGCCGATCCTCAGCTCGCGCACCGGCCGGTAGCCGCCGCCGTCCGCCCGTTCCTCCACACGGCGCTCCTTGACGTGGAGGAACCGCAGGCGCAGGCGTACCAGCGCGTTCGCGGCGCCTTCGAGGAGGCACTCGGTCACGCTGGCCGACGGCTCGGCGGTGGCCTTGTAGCCGGGAGGCACGAGCACCCCGAACTGCCAGCGCACCCGGTTCTTGGCCGCCGAGGCGCGGTAGGGGTACAGCAGGTACCCCTCGTACAGCACGGCGTCGGCCACCTCGCGTGCCGTGTCCATGGCCAGGTTCATCGGCGTGCCTCCTTCAGCAGCGCCTCCACGGTCTCGTCCCAGGTGGCCAGGGCGTGCTCGGACTTGAAGCGCTGCAGCGCGCGGAGGGTGTCGCGGTGCAGCCGCAGCCAGCCGCTTCCGGGGAAGTAGCGGTCGATCATCTCCCGCCACACGGCGACCGGTAGCGGGCAGCGGGCCTCGCAGTGCCAGGGCACCGGCCGCACCGTGAACCCCTCGCCCGCCTTGGCGAAGACCGTGCCGCTGAACAGCAGCAGCAACGGGATCTCGCCGTCGTCCAGCGAGGCGAAGTACTTCCCCGCGGCCACCTCCAGGTCGTAGCCGCACTGCACCTGCAGGTCGACCTCGGTGGAACCGGCGAACCGGGGGACGATCATCGAGACGTTGGCGAACTGCAGGGGGTGCACGGTCTCGCCCCAGCGGGAGGGGTGGCCGAACAGGTCGGCGAGCAGCTCGGTCTCGCTCGGGCCGTACGACCGCCGCCGCGGCTCGACGCGGATCTGGCAGCGCAGTGCGACGGCGTGCACGGCCTGGCCCTCGGGCTCGGTGACGCGCAGGCGGAAGGCGAGCGTCGGGAAGACGGCGTACGGCTCGGCCCGCACGCCGAGGCACTCGAAACGGATGTCAGCCACCGTGCCCGCCCTCCTCCGCGGTGCCGGCGGCCCTCGGGACGAGCTCGCTGCGGCGGCGCAGGTCGGCGAAGAAGCCGTCGATGGCCGTCCACGCCTCCTCACCCCCGTGGAAGCCCTTCCAGTGCGTGCGCACGAGCCCGACCAGCGTGTAGCAGGCGTCGATCGGCACCAGGTGGCAGGCGAATCCCTCCGGCCGGCGGTCGACGAGGTACGCCTCGACGTCCGGCTGCGCGCCCGCCAGCTCGGGGTTGGCGGCGAGCACCCGGTCCCAGGACGCGAGGGGGAGCTGCGACTCGGTCGCCCCGGCCGGGCTGGGATAGAAGGCCACGTACCGGTCGAGCGCGGAGTTCCGGAAGAAGAACGCCGTGCGCACCGGGATCTGGAGCTCCTCCCAGTCCGCCTCGTCGAGCCGCATCGAGGGGAAGTACAGGTAGCGCTCCGGCACCGCCCGATACCTCCCCTGCGCCCCCTCCCCCCGGGACAGCAGCAGGTGGCAGCCCCGGCAGGTGCACAGCAGCGCGCGGTCGCCGGTGTTCACGACGTGGCCGTGGCGCTCGTCGAGCGGCTCGTCGCACATCTCGCACCGCTCCGCCCGCGGCCTCGGCGGCTCCCTGAAGCGCCGCAACCCCGTCGACCGCCTGCCCGTGATCATGTGGCCGCCTCCTGCGGCACCGGGCACGGGCCGGGCGGGCGGCGCCCGATCTGCAGGAGTTCGGGCTCCTCCGCCACCCCGTCGACCTCGACCCGTGTGACCTCGGGGGCGGCCCTGCGCACCGCCCGCTCGATGGTGTCGTTCACCGTGACCCGCGAGGAGGCGCACCCGTGGCAGCCGCCCGACAGGCGCAGCCGCACGACCCCGTCGTCGTCCACGCCGACCAGTTCGACCCCGCCCTCGTGCAGGTCGAGGTAGGGACGGACGGTGTCGAGCGCCGCGCGGACCCGCTCGGCCGTACCGAGCGGGTGCAGGTCGTGCAGGACGAGCAGGCCGGAGACCACCTCGTCGGCGGCGAGCCGGCGCAGCACCTCGGCCGCGTCGCTCTCGACCACGGCCCGCATGACGCGCTCCAGCCCCGCGCCGTACAGGTCGACCAGGGCGCGTACGAGCTCCTCGGCCTTGGCGCGGGCGTTCGGGTCGGCGAGCGCGCCGAGGTCGCCGA
The DNA here is from genome assembly GCF_018531465.1 of Sphaerisporangium fuscum. GTDB lineage: Bacteria > Actinomycetota > Actinomycetes > Streptosporangiales > Streptosporangiaceae > Sphaerisporangium > Sphaerisporangium fuscum. Next base: position 30,914 of record NZ_JAHDTF010000015.1, on the reverse strand, counting down.
TCAGCGCCTCGACGCGTTCGCCGACCGCCTGCACGTCGTGGGCGGGCGGGGTCTCAGGCTGTGGTGAACGCATGAGGAGTGTGCACCTTGCGGAGTTCCTTGCCCTGGCCGAGGTACATGTGCACCCCGCACGGCAGGCACGGGTCGAAGCTGCGGACGGTCCGCATGATGTCGATGCCCTTGAACCTGTCCGGAGGGTTCTCCTCGAAGATGGGCGTGTTCATCACCGCGTCCTCGTACGGGCCCGGCGTGCCGTAGCTGTCGCGGACGCTGGCGTTCCACGGCGTCGGCGGGTACGGATGGTAGTTGGCGATCTTGCCGTTCCTGATCACCATGTGGTGGGACAGCAGGCCGCGCACCGCCTCGGTGAACCCGCAGCTGATGGCCTCGTCCGGCACCTCGAACGGCTCCCAGGTCTGCGTGCGGCCGTTGCGGACCTCGTCCAGCCCCCGCTCGGCGAAGTACACCGCGCACGCGGCCGCGTACGCCTGGAAGTAGGTACGGGCCCGGTTGCGCTCCAGCGCGTTGGACAGCGGCTCGCCGTTGTGGTGCGGGATCTTCCACTCGAACGTCTTCTCCGGCGTCATGGAGGTCTTCGGGAGGTTGATGACGACGCCGTCGCCCGTGGACCGGACGTACCCGATGTCGACCTTGCGCGACAGCGCCGTGGACCACAGCCGGGCGAGAGGGCCGCCGCCGGTGTCCAGCGGCAGGTGGTCCTTGCCGTCGAACCAGCGGGGCGACATCACCCAGCTGTACTTGTCGTTGAAGTCGCGCTTCTGCGGCCGCGGGATCGTGTGCTGGTTCCAGGGGTGGCGGACGTCGACGGGGTTGCCCAGCGGGTCGTGGGTGACGAACCGCTCCTGGCCCTCCCAGTCGTCGTAGTAGGAGCTGCCGAGCAGGATCCGCATGCCGAGGTTGATGTCGACGAGGTTGTTGGTGACGAGGTTCCCGTCGACGATGATGCCCGGGGTGATGAACATCTTCTGACCCCAGGAGTCCATGTTCTCGTAGGTGAAGTCGCAGTACTCCGGGTCGTTGAGCGCGCCCCAGCAGCCCAGCATGACCCGCCGCCGCCCGACCTGCTCGTACCCCGGCAGCGCCTCGTAGAAGAAGTCGAACAGGTCGTCGTGCATCGGCACGACCTTCTTCATGAACTCGACGTAGCGCATCAGCCGGGTCAGGTAGTCGGTGAACAGCTGCACCGTGGCCACCGTGCCGACCCCGCCCGGGTACAGCGTCGAGGGGTGGACGTGCCTGCCTTCCATCAGGCAGAACATCTCGCGCGCCAGGCGGCTGATCACCAGCGCCTCGCGGTAGAACTCGCCCTCCATCGGGTTGAGCGAGCGCATGATGTCGGCGATCGTGCGGTAGCCGTGCTCGCCGGCGTGTCGGCATTCGGTGCGCTCGGCGAGGTCCAGCACGCCCGGGTTGGTCTCGCGCACCATCTTCTCGCAGTAGTCGACCCCGACCAGGTTCTCCTGGTAGATGTTGTGGTCGAACATGTACTCGGCGGCCTCGCCGCAGTTGATGATCCACTCGGCCAAGGCCGGCGGCGCGACGCCGTAGGCCATGTTCTGGTTGTAGACCGAGCAGGTGGCGTGGTTGTCGCCGCAGATCCCGCAGATGCGGCTGGTGATGAAGTGCGCGTCGCGCGGGTCCTTGCCCTTCATGAAGATGGCGTAGCCGCGGAAGATCGAGGACGTGCTGTAGCACTCCGCGACCTCCCTCTTCGCGAAGTCGATCTTGGCGTAGATGCCCAGGCTGCCGACGATCCGGGTGATCGGGTCCCAGGCCATCTCGACCAGGTCGGGGTTGTGCTCCTTCGAGGTCGTCATGTCAGCTCCAGGGCGCCTTGTATCCGGTCAGCAGCGCGCGGCCCTTGGCGTGCCACTTGGGTTCCTTGTCGACGGTCTTGAGGGTGATGTTCCGCAGCGCGCGGATGACCGCGCCGTACGCCGAGATGGCGGTGGAGGACACGTGGGCGCCCGGCGGCTCGTCCATGAAGGGCATGAACTTGTCCGGGAAGCCGGGCATCGTGCAGGCGATGCAGATGCCGCCGACGTTCGGGCAGCCGCCGAGGCCCATCATCCAGCCCCGTTTCGGCACGTTGCACTTGACGACGGGCCCCCAGCACCCGATCTTGACCAGGCACTTCGGAGATCCGTACTCGACGGCGAACTGCCCCTGCTCGTAGTAGCCGGCCCGGTCGCACCCCTCGTGCACGGTCTGGCCGAACAGCCAGGTGGGACGCAGCGCCTGGTCCAGCGGGATCATCGGAGCCTGTCCCGACAGCTGGTAGAGGAGGTAGACGAGGGTCTCCGACATGTTGTCCGGCTGGATGGGGCAGCCGGGCACGTTGACGATCGGCACTCCGGCCTTGGACCGCCAGTCCCAGCCGAGGTAGTCGGCCACGCCCATGCAGCCGGTCGGATTGCCCGCCATGGCGTGGATGCCGCCGTACGTCGCGCAGGTGCCGGCCGCGATCACGGCCGTCGCCTTGGGCGCCAGCCGGTCGATCCACTCGGGCAGGGTGATCGGCTGACCGGTGTCCGGGTTGTTGCCGAACCCCGACCAGTAGCCCTCCTGCTTGATCGACTCGTTGGGCACCGACCCCTCGACGACCAGCACGAACGGCTCCAGCGCGCCGGCCTCGGCCAGGAAGTACCACTCGATCATGGCGTCGCTGCCCTGCATCGGGCCGCTGTGGTAGTCGATCAGCGGCCAGTGCACGTCGACCTTGGGCAGTCCCGGCAGCCCGCCGAGGACGATGTCCTCGATCGGCGGCTGCGTCGCCGCGGTCAGCGAGACCGAGTCGCCGTCACAGCTCATGCCGGCGTTGATCCACAGAATGTGGATGACCGGCTCCGCCTGTCCCAGTGCCGCGGCGCCTGCCGCCTGATCTTCCGTCGTGGACATAACCGCCTCCCCGCTGGTGGTTCGCTCGTCGATGGACGCCCGGCCCCACTCCCTTCGTGAGGCCGCGTCACCCGCCCGTTCGGGCGGGCGCGCGCGGCGAGGCACCCATGGCGTACTGGGTGACCTCCCACAGCACGTGGTAGAGCGTCGTCTGCGCCTCCTGGATGCGGTGCACCGACGACGACGGGATGACGAACAGGTGGTCCAGAAGGCCGCGCTCCGCGAGCTCGGTGAGCCTGCCGCCCTGGTAGCCGGCCAGGCCGACGGTGAGCATGCCCCGGCGTCCGGCCTCCTCGAAGGCCTGGACGAGGTTGGCGGAGCCGCCGCTGGTCGACAGGCCGAGGGCGATGTCGCCCGGCCGGCCGAGCGCGGCGATCTGCCGGGCGAAGACCACCTCGAAGCCCGCGTCGTTGGACAGGGCGGTCACCAGGGCGACGTCCGTGGTGAGGGAGAGGGCCGGGAGCGGCGTGCCGTGGCGGGGGGCGAGGAAGGCCGTGGCCACCTCCTGGGCGTCGGTGCTGCTCCCGCCGTTGCCGAACGTGAACAGCCGGCCCCCGGCGGCGAACCGCGCCGCCATCGCCTCCGCGCACCCGGCGATCCGGTCGGCGTACAGCTCGGCCACGCGCTCGCGCAGCCGTACGATCTCCGCCGCCTTGGTCTCGGTGGACCAGATGATCCGGCGGTCGTCGGCGCGGCCGGTGGGGCCCGAGTAGAGGAAGGGATACAGGTGCCGGATCCCTTCGGCCTCGGGGGACGGGGCGCCCGCCCCCTCCGGCGGCGTCTCCTCAGGCGTGCCCATGGCCGCTCCCTCTCGTGACGACCGCGATGGCCTCCTTGGCGTGCACGAGCACGGTGTCGCCGGCCTCGGCCTCGACCAGCGCGACGCTGACCTCCTCGCGGGCGTCGCCCACCTGGACCAGCGCGAGGTCGCGGCCGAGCAGGCGGACCACGCGCGCGGGCAGGGCCTCGTCCGAGCAGGTCACGCAGTGGCCGGCGGTGCAGCCGGGGGTGTCGTTCACGTCGCGGCCTCCTCGCGCACGGCCTCCTGCGGCACGCCGCAGGGGCCGGTCTGGGCGAAGAAGACGTGCACCAGCTCCCACAGCACGTGGTAGGTCGTCACATGGATCTCCTTGACCACGGCGGGATCGGCGGAGCGCGCGATCAGCACCTGGTCGGCCACCGCGCCGCTCGCTACGGCCCCACCGTCGCCGCCCACCAGCGCCATGGTGTACAGGCCCAGCCCGCGGGCCGTCTCCAGCCCGCGGATGACGTTGGCGCACCAGCCGTCGGGAGAGATGCCGAGGGCGATGTCGGCCGGATTCGCCCAGTGGCGCACCTGATGGGCGAAGACCTCCTCCAGGCCTTCGCGCGTGCCCACACCGGTGACCGTCGCGGCGTCGTTGCTCAGCGCCATCGCCGGGAGCGCCCGCTTGCCCACGATCACCGGATGCATGAACTCGACGGCGACGTGCGAGGCGTCGGTGCCCGCGCCCCCGTTGCCGAAGACGATCAGCTTCCCGCCGCGGTGGAACCGCGCGGCCATGTCGCGGCAGGCTTGCGCGATGCGCGCGGAATCCTCCGCGAGGCCGCGGCCCGCGTCGTCCCGCCGCGCGAAGGCCTCGCCGACCGCCAGGCGGGTGGTGGGTGTCACAGGCATGTGCACGCTCCGTTATGTACCGTAGTCGACAGGCTACGGTGCGTACGGGGTGAACCGAACCCTAGGCGGGACAACCAGGAGTAAAGGCTTGATCGTGGGGGGTAGCTCCAGCTTTGCCTGTTTCGCGCGCTCTCAGTGCGCGACCGGGGAGGTTTCGGGGATCTCGCCCCGCAGCCAGCGGTCGCCGGGGTCCAGCGGCTCCAGCGCGCGCGTCTCGTCGATGTGGACCACCGCGTCGAACTGGTCTCTCAGCCGTGCCCGGAAGTAGTGGCTGCGCCGCTCCGACTCCGGCCGGTACACCGCGCCGACCAGCCGTTCCAGGCGCGCCGAGCGCAGGATGTCCGCCGTCCTCGGGGCGCCCTGGAACGGCACGAAGAACGCCTTCACCTCCACCTCGTGGAACAGTTCCTCGACGCTGCCGGGCATGGCGGGCCTCAGCCACTTGCGTTCGGCCGTCCCCTCCCAGTGGTGGGCGGCGGTGACCGTGCCGGTGCAGGTGGTGAAGCCGATGAGACGGCAGACCGCCTCGTGGCGCTCACGCACGAGCCCGCCGAGGTCGACCTCGCCGCGGCAGGCGGCCTCCGTCGCCCTGGAGTCGCCCACATGGGCGTTGTGGGCCCACACGACCATCTTCGCCGGTCCGCCGGGACCGCCCAGGTGGTCGGCCAGCGCGTCCAAAGTGTCGGCCATGTGCCGGTCGCGCATGTTCCAGGACGCGATGCGGCCACAGAACATCGAACGGTAGTGCTCGCGCGCCTTCTTCAGGGCCCGCGCGTTCAGCTGGGCGTAGAAGAGCTCGTCCTCGGGGAGCAGCCCTTCCTTCCTGGCGTCCTCCACCGCGTGCCGCAGCAGGCCGACGAGCCGCTCGACGATCTCGCCCTCGCACGCCTCGCCGACCCCGCAGGCCGGCTTGACGCCGTGCGTCTCGACCTCGCCTCCCAGATGATCGAAGCAGGCGTAGTGCTCACGGGCGCACGCGGCGGCGGTCAGGTCGGCGCGTTCCAGGCACGTGATCACCTCGCGCATCGCCCGGTGGGCGCCGTACAGGTCGAGCCCGTAGAACCCGGCCTTGCCCGCGTCCGGCCCCGGCAGCCGGTCGTTGTGCTCGCGCAGCCACGACACGAAGTCGAGCACCACCGTGTTGCGCCACATCCACGCGGGGAACCGCTGGAAGCCCCGCAGGGCCTCCTCGGCGGTGACGTCCTCGCCGTACCCCTGGACGTACCGGTTGACGCGGTAGGCGTCGGGCCAGTCGGCCTGCACGGCGACGGCCTGGAAGCCCTTCTCCTCGATGAGCTGCCGCGTCATCGCCGCGCGGGCCTCGTAGAACTCGTGCGTGCCGTGCGAGGCCCCGCCGATGAGCACCAGGCGTGCGTCGCCCACGAGGTCGGACAGCGCCTCCGGCGTCGGCAGGCCGTCGTCCGCGGGCATCACCTCGGCCCGCAGGGCCGCGACCTCCGCCTGGGGCAGCCCGATCGCCTTGGCCGGCATCGAGGTGGCGGACGCGGTCAGCAGGTCGCGGACGTCGTCGACGGTGACCTCGGTGTAGTCCCAATAGGACGGGTCGACCGCGAAGTACGCCGAGGGAGTGGTGGCCGAGACGACCTCGTCCACCTCGCTCTCCATCTCCTCGCACGTGGGCTCGGGCGCGGCCGGCAGGGCGATCACGACGCGGGCCGGGTGCCGGCGGCGCACGGCCTTGACCGCCGCCCGTATGGCCGCCCCGGTCGACAGCCCGTCGTCCACGAGGATCGCCACCTTGCCCTCGACCGGCCGCCCCGGGCCGTCCGGGCGGTAGCGCCGCTCCCAGTGGAGGATCTCGCGTCCCTCCCAGTCGGCGACGTGCTCCACCACCTCGGGCGGGATCGCGAGCCCTCTGACGACGTCGTCGTTGAGCGCGATGGCGCCGTCGGCGGCCACCGCGCCCATCGCGAGATCTTCCTGCCCGGGGACGCCGAGGTTGCGCACGACCTGGACGTCGAGGGGGGCGCCGAGGGCCTTGGCCACCTCGTAGCCGATGGGGACGCCGCCTCGCGGCAGGGCGAGCACCACGACGTCGTCCCGGCCCCGGTAGTGGTCGAGCAGGGCGGCGAGCGCACGACCGGCGTCTCTGCGGTCGCGGAACAGACACTCGGACACAGCGGCCCCCTAACGTGCTCGGAGATGGACCGCCCTCGCCGAAACCGGTGACGCCGCCGCCGGCACGGACCACGGACGGGCCTGGGCCGTTACCCCTGAGCCTACGCCTGCCCGTTGTTCGCGCTCTTTGGACGGGTCTGACCCGCTTCTGGAGCTACGTGTGGTACGGAGATCGCCGCGGGCGGTGTGCACAGCCCGGCAAATCAGGGCGAACAACACCTATTAGTCGCGATTAGCGACAATGCCACGCTGTACCGAAATATCTGACGTCCATCGCCGTTTCCGGCGAATTGTTTTGCCGAGATGAGCCCGAGTATTACTCGGAATTGACACACCAAGATCGGCCCTCCATAATTGCTCCAGTCCAGAGGCCGTGAAAACTTCAGAAGGCGGAGCCGCCGCCCCGCTCCGCCGGTCAGCGATATCCGAATCCCCCGATACCCCCGATCAGCGTCGACGCAGACATTCCTCTTTTCCAGACGATTTCCTTTCACCGTTCACCGGCCTCGGTGACGCTTGCCCGAAATCGCCGACAGACGAGCAGCGATACCGAACCCGATACACCGACTTCACTGCGCGCGGCACCGAACCGGCAGTCGCCGGAGTAAGCCCTTGTTCCCCCTTCAGCGCTATAGGGATTGGTGGTGTGGGTTGTGACCGAGACAACCGACGCGATTACGGCCTTGGCGAACGGCCGGCCACAGCAGAGCCTCGACACATCGGCGGCGCGCAATCTGGCCACGACGACCAAGTCGCAGCCGCAGATGCAGAACATCTCCTCTCGATGGCTGCTCCGCATGCTGCCCTGGGTCGACGTCCCCGGCGGCGCCTACCGCGTCAACCGGCGCCTCAGCTACGCCATCGGCGACGGACGGCTGAGCTTCACCAGCCAGGGCAACGACATCCGGGTGATCCCGCCGGAGCTCCGCGAGCTTCCCCTGCTGCGCGACTTCGACGACGACGGCGTCCTCGAGGCGCTGGCCAACCGCTTCACCCAGCAGCAGCACGAGCCGGGCGACGCCATCGTCCAGGTGGGCCAGCCCGCCGACCGGCTGATCCTCATCGCCCACGGCAAGGTCAACAAGACCGGGGTCGGCCAGTACGGCGAGCAGGCGATCCTCTCCGTCATGGCCGACGGCGACTACTACGGCGACCAGGCCCTGACAGCGACCTCGGCGCCCACCTGGGAGCACACCCTCACCGCCGTCACCCCGACGATCACCCTGTCGCTCCCCCGGCAGATCTTCCAGGAGCTCCTCGCCCAGTCACAGGCGCTCCGCACGCACCTGGAAGGCCGGCAGTCCGACGACCGTCCCTCGCAGAACAAATACGGCGAAGCCAGCATCGACATCACCTCCGGGCACTTCGGAGAGCCGCTGCTGCCCACGACCTTCGTCGACTACGAGACCAGTCCCCGCGAGTACGAGCTCAGCGTCGCCCAGACCATCCTGCGCGTCCACACCCGCGTCGCCGACCTCTACAACCAGCCGATGAACCAGACCCAGCAGCAGCTCCGGCTCACCATCGAGGCCCTGCGCGAGCGGCAGGAACACGAGCTGATCAACAACCCGGCGTTCGGGCTGCTCAACAACGCCGACCTCAAGCAGCGCATCCAGACCCGTGTCGGCCCGCCCACCCCCGACGACCTCGACGAGCTCCTGTGCCGGCGGCGTGACTCCAACTTCTTCCTCGCCCACCCGCAGACCATCGCGGCGTTCGGCCGCGAATGCAGCCGCCGGGGCATCTACCCCCTCACCACCGAGATCAACGGCCGCAGCGTCCCTGCCTGGCGCGGCGTCCCGCTGCTGCCGTGCAACAAGATCCCCATCAGCAAGGCCCGCACGAGCTCGATCCTCGTCCTGCGGACCGGTGAGGACAACCAGGGCGTAATCGGCCTCCACCAGACCGGCATCCCCGACGAATACGAGCCCAGCCTCTCCGTCCGCTTCATGGGCATCAACGAGCACGCCGTCATTTCCTACCTGGTCAGCGCCTACTACTCGGCCGCCGTCCTCGTCCCCGACGCCCTGGGCGTCCTCGAGAACGTCGAGATCGGCCACTGACCCCGGCCATCACCACCGCCCCGGTGCTGCTGATCCGGCGCCGGGGCGGTGGAATCGGCACCGCTGTGCGATGGGCAGCCGGGGCTGAGCCACGTTCTCGCAGGCTGACGTGGCGGGCAGGCAGGCTTCCACGTCCGCGGCAAGGGACGAGCCGGCGCTACGGCGGCACGTCGCGGTCCGGGTCTCGGCGTCAAGTCCCGGTTCCGGTCGTCGGAGTGGGGATTGTTCGCGGTAAATGTGATGAAGTCGATGAAGGTCGTCCCCGGCGTACGGCGCGCCTCGGCACGCCGGGCCCGAGGAGAAGGGGGTGGCGTATGGCGAAGGTGATGACCACGGGCAGGCCGGCAGGTGAGGTGCTGGCCTGGAGCCGTGATCTCGTCGAACCCGCACTGCGTGCGGCGGTCGAGACGCTACCGCCGTCGATGCGGCGGATCGTGGGTTACCACTTCGGCTGGCTGGACGAGCACGGCGCCCCCGGGGAGGGCGCTCTGGGGAAGACCCTGCGTCCCGCCCTCGTCCTGCTGGCCGCCGAAGCCGTCGGCGCCCACCCCGACCGGCCGTTCCTGTCCGTCGCCGGTACGACGCCGACCGGATCGACACAGGGCACGCCGAGCGACACGGCCGGCCCTCTCGATCTCTCCCCCGCACCGTCCGCTGCGGCGGCCCTCCTCCACCCCACGACGCCGGCCGGCACGACGGCGGGCGGCGGAGGGGCTGATGGTGCGGTCGGCCCGGTGATTCCGGCGGGCGGCGCGGGGCCCGCCGGGGTGATGGCGGCGGCGGTGGCGGTGGAGTTGGTGCACAACTTCTCCCTCCTCCACGACGACGTCATGGACGGTGACGGCACCCGTCGGCATCGGCCCACCGCGTGGCGGGTGTTCGGGGTCAGCGGGGCGATCCTCGCCGGCGACGCCCTGCTGGCGCTGGCCTCGGACGTCCTCGCGGCGTCCGGCCACCCGGCCGCGCCGGAGGCGACGCGGATCCTCGGCGCGGCGGTGCTCGACCTGGTCGAGGGCCAGAGCGCGGACGTCGCGTTCGAGACCCGCGACGACGTCACCCTGCCGGAGTGCGTGACCATGGCCGAGGGCAAGACCGGCGCCCTCCTCGGCGCCGCCTGCGCACTGGGCGCGCTGTTCGGGGGCGGCGACGCCGAGCGCATCGAGCACCTGCGGGGTTTCGGCAACCGATTAGGGCTGGCGTTCCAGCTCGTCGACGACCTTCTCGGCATCTGGGGAAATCCCGCCGTCACCGGCAAACCCGTCTATTCCGACCTCCGTAACCGCAAGAAGTCCCTGCCCGTCGTGGCCGCCCTGACCTCCGGCACGCCGGCCGGAAAGGAGCTCGCCGCGATGTACGGCCGCGAGCAGGCACCGTCCGGGGCCGAGCTCGAACGAGCGGCCGCGCTGGTCGACGCCGCGGGAGGCCGCGCGTGGAGCCAGGAGCGGGCCGATCATCTGCTGGCGGAGGCCCTCACCCACCTGACCTCCGCCACCCCGTCCCCCCAGGCCGCCGCCGAACTCCACGCCCTCGCCCACCTGGTGACCCACCGCGACCACTGAGCTTCCCGTCACCCCTGGCCGTCCATCCGGTCCAAGGTCCCGGTAGAAGCACCAGGGCACGAAGGTCCCGGTAGGGGCAGCGGGTGTGGAGGTCGTGGTGAGAGCGGCGGCGTTGTGGGTGGTCTGTGGAAAACCACAGGTGTAGCGGGGTGTGCTCCTCATTACGAGGGGTGGCGGGGGCGATCTAGCTTTCGTGGCATGTTGGGAAAGTTGATCGATGTACCACGGCGAACGCCGGCAGGGGTGTCGGCCCTGCTCGTGCTCGCCGCCGTGATCATGCTGACCGCGATGACGAACAGCACCATGCAGCCGTTGCCGGCCTCGGCGCCGGCGCGGGAGTTCAGCGCCGGTCGCGCCCTGACCCACCTCGAGAAGATCGCCGCCGCACCGCGCCCCCTCGGCAGCGCGGCCGGTGACCGGGCCAGGGACTACCTCGTGGGGCGGCTGCGCGCGGCGGGGCTCCACGTGGAGGTCCAGCGTGCCGTCGGAGTGAATCCGGCGGCGGGGCTGGCGTCGTTCGGGCTGGTGGAGAACATCGTGGCCACCTTGCCCGGCACGAACCCGACCGGCACGGTGCTGGTCGCCGCTCACTATGACTCGGCCGCCATGGGTCCGGGCGCCTCCGATGACGGCGCGGCGGTGGCCGCCATGGTGGAGACCGCCCGCGCGGTGCTCGCGGGCGGTCGCCTGCGCAACGACCTGGTGCTGCTGATGTCGGACGGCGAGGAGGACGGCGTCCTGGGCGCCGAGGCGTTCGCCCGGGAACATCCCCTGGGCCGCAAGGGCGGTGTGCTGCTGAACTGGGAGGCCCGCGGGGTGAGCGGGCCTTCCCTGATGTTCGAGACCTCCCGGGACAACGCCCGACTGGTCGAGCTGTTCGCGCGGACGGTGCCGCATCCGCGCGGGGACTCCACCATGGCGGAGCTCTACCGGCTGCTGCCGAACAACACCGATTTCACCCCGCTGACCAGGGCCGGGTTCACCGGCATGAACTTCGCCTACCTCGAAGGCTCCTCCTACTATCACAGCGCCGACGACTCCCTCGCCCACCTCGATCGCGGCAGCCTGCAGCACCACGGGACGAACATGCTCACGCTGGTCCGTGCCCTGGGCGCCGCCGACCTGCCGACGCTGACCTCCGACGACGACGTCACCTATTTCCGGATCTTCGGGGTGATGGTGACGTATCCCGGCTGGCTGGTCCGGCCCCTGGCGATGCTGTCCCTGCTCGCCGTGGCGGGCCTGGCGCTGCTCGCGCGCAGGAGGGAGCTGCTCACCTTCCCGAGGCTGCTCGCCGGCGCCGTCACCGCCGTGGTGCCGCTGCTGGGGTCGGTGGTCCTGGCGCAGGCGCTGTGGCAGGTGCTCGTGGCGATACGTCCCGCCTACGACGCGATGGGCGGCCTGCTCCACCGGCCCGAGGCGTTCGAGGCCGCCATCGCCGTCCTGTCCGGGCTGGCGTTGCTGGCCTGGTACCTGCCGCTGCGCCGCAGGCTCGGCCCCGCCGCGCCGGCCGCCGGCGCGCTGGTGTGGCCCGCCGGTCTCGGTCTGCTGTGCGCCCAGGTGGCCCCCGGGGCCGCCTTCATGTTCACCCTGCCCGCGCTGCTGTGCGCACTCGGGGGGCTGGTCGCTCTCATGGTTCGCGGGTCGGCCTGGGGACAGGTCGCCGCGATCACCGTGGGTTCGGTCATGGCGGCGGCGCTGCTGCCCTATCTGGCGCGGAACGTGTTCGACGGGATGGGTCTGGCGCTCGGTGGGGCGGGCGCGCTGGTGCTGGCGATCTTCGGGCTCACGGTGCTCCCGGTGGTGGAGCTGCTCCTCCCCGAGGTCCGCCGGAAGGCGGAGGCCCCCGGCGGGCGACCCGAGGGTGCGTCCCGGAAGGTCGGGGTGGTCGCGGTGGCGCTGGTGGCGGCCGGGGCGCCGGTCGGCGCGGGACTGCTGTTGGACGGGGTCGACGCCGGCCATCCGCGGCGCACCCACCTGGCGTACGTCATGGACGCCGACACCCGGGCCGCCCACTGGGTCAGCGCCGACGCCGACCCGGACGCCTGGACCAGGAGGTATGTGTCCGGCCACGACGTCGGCGGACTCCCCCCGGGCTACGCGCGGGGCACGCTGTGGGCGGGCACCGCCCCGGCCGTCGAGGCGGACGGCCCGCGGGTCTCGGTGCTGTCGCGCCGTGGCGACACGGTCGAGTTCCACGTGACCGCCGGGCGGGGCGCGCGGTCGGTGACGCTACGGGTGGACCGCCCGATCACCGGGGCCTCGGCGTCGGTGGCCGGGGTCGGCGCGGCGAGCGTGCCGGTCACGGGCACGCGGGTCGCGACCTGGCCCGCCGAGGTCCGCTTCCGTGGGATCCCCGCCCGGGGCGTCCGGGTGACCCTGCGCGTGCCGGGCGCCGGGCGGATCCGCCTCACGGCGATCTCCGAGACCGACGGCCTGTCCAGGGTGCCCGGTTTCGTCCCTATGCCGCCGGGCCTGGTCGCGGGCACGCGCGAGGACGGGGGCCTCGTCGCCGTCACCCGCACCTACCCGCTGTGACCTCTCCGGGGCGAGCGGTCAGGTCATGAGCATGGCGATGATGCGGTCCAGCGTCGCCAGGTCGGCGGGGTCGAGGTCGCGCAGGGGCGGGGGTGGTTCGCGGAGGATGGCCTCGGCGCGCCCCGCGGCCCGCGCGCCTTCCGGCGTGATGGCGACGATCTTCTGACGGCGGTCCTCGGGGTGCACCTCGCGTACCACCAGCCCGCGCCGCACGAGGTCGTCCACGACCAGTGTGGTGTACGGCGGGTCCGTGGCCAGCGTGCCCGCCAGCTGCCTCATGGTCATCGGGCGGTCCACCAGGTAGCGCAGCGCCTTGGCCCTGATGAAGCTCATGTCGAGCGCCTCACAGACCTCCTTGCGCCGGTCGTGCCGGTCGAGGACGAGGGTGCGCATGCCATGCCATACGCGGGCGGCCATCTCGGGATCCTGGCTCATCAAGATCCTCCGGGTGCGAGTGGGCGGGAACGCCCGAAGCCCGGCCTCCGCAGCGGCTGGAGAATCGGGCGACGGGAGAGGATCAAGGTGACACGAGGCCGTGCGCCACCGCAAGCCGACCGAGCATCAGAACAGGGACGGCGGCCGGAAGCGGGCGACCGGCCTTCCCGCCACGCGCCCCGGCAGCGCCCGGCGGGGGCGCGGTTCCCGGCTGCGGGAGGGCTGGGGTGGAGGGAAGGGATCAAGATGCCACGGGGACTTTCGTCTCGCCGGACGTCAGGCGGGCGGCGGTTCGTTCCGCGGTGGCCTTCGCCCAGCCGCCGGTGGTGAGGATGCCGAGGACGAGCACGGCCGCCCCGTACCCGACCACGATCCACCACCCCGCACGGCTGGCCTGCGCGAACCCCCCGGCAGGATGGGCGGCGAGCCCTGTGGCGAGCACCGAGCCGGCGATGGCGACGCCGAGCGACTGGCCGATCTGCCGGCTGGTGGAGGCGACGGCCGCCGCCACCCCGGCCTGAGCGATCGGCATGCCGGAGACGGCGGTGTTGGTGATCGGGGCGTTGACCATGGCGAACCCGAGCCCGAAGACGGCGTAGCTCACCAGCAGCCACAACAGAGGCGTGCCCTCGGTCAGCCTCGTCAGCATCAGGCCGCTGAGGGTGATGGTCGTTCCGGCGATGAGGAGCGAGGGACGCGGGCCGCGCTCGCCGACCAGCCGCCCGGACAGCGGCGCGAACACCACCGCCATGGCGGCGATGGGCAGCGTGCACAAGCCGGCGTGGAACGGGGACAGGTGCCGTACGTCCTGGAGGTACAGGGTGTTGATGAACAGGAACCCGCCGAAGGCGGAGAACGCGCTCATCGCGATGAGCGAGGCCCCGGAGAAGGGCGCGCTGCGGAAGAACCGCACGTCGATGAGGGGCTCCCGGCGGCGGGGTTCGTAGACGATCAGGGCGGCCAGCGCTGCCACGGCGGCGACCGCGAACCCGATGATCACCGGCGATCCCCAGCCCTTGCTGGGCACCTCGATGATGGCGTAGGTCAGCGAGGCCAGCGTCACGATGACCAGCACCTGTCCGACGGGGTCGATGCGGCGGGGGTGGGGTGCGCGCGACTCCGGGACGAACAGCGCGGTGAGCACCAGCGCGGCCACGGCGACCGGCACGTTGATCCAGAAGATCGCCCGCCAGTCGACCGACCCGACGAGGGCTCCGCCGACCACCGGGCCGAGCGCCATGCTGATGCCGACCACGCCTCCCCACACGCCGATCGCGCGGGCACGTTCCCGCCGGTCGGTGAAGGTGTTGGTGATGATCGACATGGCGACGGGGTTGAGCATGGATCCACCGATGGCCTGCATCACCCGGAAGACCACCAGCCAGCCGAGGCTCGGGGCCAGGCCGCACAGCAGCGAGCCGACGGCGAACACGACCAGCCCCGTCTGGAACGTGCGGCGGCGCCCGATGCGGTCGGCGGTCGAGCCGGACAGGAGCAGCAGGCTGGCGAGCACGAGGGTGTAGGCGTCGACGGTCCACTGCATGCCGGAGACGGGGGCGTGAAGATCACGTGCGATGGACGGCAGGGCGACGTTCACGATGGTGTTGTCGAGGCCGACGATGAGCAGGCTCATGCAGCAGATCGACAACACTGCGATCCGCCGCCGGCGGCTCAGCTCTGGCATGACCCTCCAAAACGTTGTAGGCGTACAATCGTTACTACCGTACAACGAATAATGCCCGTAAGGTGCTTTATGCCCGCTAGCTGGGGATATATGGCTTATATCCCTGGAGGACGGCATCGCGGGCCGCACAAGCGCCACCGGGCACCGTTACGTCCAGCCGCCGCTCGCCGTCCATCCCGGCTTCGGCGAGGGAGAATGATCATGCCTGGCACCAAGGCGGTGGCGTACGGAGGGCCCGGCAAGGTCGAGATCGACTGCTCCGTCGACGCGGTCGGGTTCGAGGCTCGCGGTCACGGGGCCGAGGCCGGCGTCGAGCGGCCCGCGACCGTGCTGAACACCCTCATGGACCTCACCCGCGCGGGCGGCGCGATCGGCATCCCTGGCCTGTACGTCACCCGTGACCCGGGCGCGGCCGACCCGAACGCCGAAGAGGGGTCACTGTCGATCAGGTTCGGCCTCGGCTGGGCCAGGTCGCACGCGTTCTTCACCGGCCAGTGCCCGGTGATGCGCTACAACCGCCAGTTGATGATGGCGATCCTGTACGTCAGGGTGCAGATCGCCAAGGCGGTGAACGCGACGCCGATCCCGTTGGACGCCGCGCCGCAGGGGTACCGCGACTTCAACAAGGGCGTGGCGCGCAAGTTCGTTTTGGTCCCGCACGGTCTGCTCGCCTCGCGCACCACGTAGGGACGCGCCACCCGACGGTTCCGCTCACCTCGCGCACCGCGCAGGCGGCCACCACCCGATGGTTCCGGCGCTCGGTCGTGGCCCCGCGCCGGAGGACCCCTGTCCGGGGGCGGGGCCACGACCGTGGCCATGGACGCGGGCCCCGGCGCCGGCTGTCGATTCAGCAGCGGCGGGGCCCGCAGTCGGTGGGTGGGAGGGTTACGACAAGGGCGGGTAGGCGTTCTTCAGCAGCTCACGGAACTGCGCGGAGAACCACGCGCCGGAGATCGGGGCGTTGGGCAGCGCGCCGGTCATGTTGTTGCCGTTGCGGTCGTTACCGGTGTAGGTGGGGTCGCACATCCGGTCGAAGCCCTTGCCCTCGTCGTTCGGGATGGCCGAGCTCGACCCGTCGGACTCGCCCGGAGGCTTGATCCAGACGTAGGCGTCGATCCCGGTCTCGGGGCTCGCCTTCGGCCGCTCGCCGAGGCCCGCCCCGCTCTGGTTGCACCAGTTGCCGGCGTGGATGCGGCGGTCGACGCGCGACTCGTTGACGAAGGTGTTCACGTCGGTCGAGGTGCTGGCCTTGGTCGGACGGGCCGAGCCGCCCCAGCCGTTGCGGGAGGTGTCGATCAGCATGCCGATGTTGGAGTTGAAGCCCTCGCTGACCAGCTTCTGGCGGAACGCCTGGGCGTAGGTCAGCTCGTCGACGTACTGGTTCCAGTCGATCCACTTCGACTGGCGCACCGTCTGGCCGTTGACCGTGGTGCCGATCGTGAAGTACGGCTCGCGCAGCGCGGAGTAGTTCGCGGTGTTGGTGATGAAGCCGTCGACGCTGTTGAAGCCGGCGGTGGTGCCGCGGACGGTGCTGGCGAACAGGTCCGCCGACGGTCCAAAGTTGGAGTCCCAGCCGAGCCAGCCGTGGTGGGCGGCGTCGATGTAGGTGTAGACGTTCGGGATCGCGTGCAGCTTGTTGAGGGCGTACTGCACACCCTCGACGTAGGCGTTGGACTGCTTGGCCTCCGCGCATGCCGGAAGGCTGGCGTTGGTGACGAGGTTCGGCAGCGAGTCGAGCTCGACGATCGTCACGATCCGGAGCTGCGAGTACTTGGAATCACTCATGATCGCGGCGATCGGGTCGATGTACTCGGTCTTGTAGCGGTTGAGCCCGTTCTCCGAGACCTTGAGCTCACCGTTGGAGGCCAGGGCCGAGCAGTCGCGGTTCGGCAGGTTGTAGATCACGAACTGGATCGTCAGCGGCGCGCTGCCGTTGGCGGCGTCCTGCTGCAGGGCCGCGTCCAGGTGCGCCCGCAGGCCCTTGGCGCTGGAGGTGCCGGCGATGGCGGCGATACGGTCCAGCCAGATGCCGGTGGAGACGTTCGCGACGGCCGAGCCGCCCGGCTCGGCGGCGGCCTTGGACGACCAGTCGGAGTTCACGTACCCGGTGGCGCCGACGTACGGGTTGTCCACGTGGGGGCCGGGGTTACCGCCGCCGGGGGTGTCGTCGTCGGACTCGGTCGCGGTCACGGCCACGCCGGTCAGCCCGGCGGAGGTCACGTTGATCGTGCGGGACCCGTTGGTGGTGTCGGCGTCCTGCGCGGCGGCCAGGGTGACCTTCTGGTCGGTGTTCCAGTTGGACGTGGTGAAGGTCAGGCTCCCGCCGCCGCTGACGGTGATGTCGGAGTCACCGGTGCCGGCGGCCGAGGTGACGGTCACGGCGGCGGTCGGCTGGGCGGCCAGGTGCACGTTGTAGGTCGCCGTGCCGCCCTCGGGGACGGTCACCGAAGTGGGGCTGACCACCAGGGCCTGCTGGCCGTTCCCCGGTCCCTGCCCGTTACAGGTGGTGCCGTTGATCGCGAAGCTCGTCGGGTCGGCGTTCGAGCCGCTGTAGCTGCCGTTGAAGCCGATGCTCCAGGAGGCACCACTGGCCTGGCTTCCGTTGTACGAAAGGCTCTTCGCCGTCACGTTCGCGCCCGACTGCGACCAGTCGGCACTCCAGCCGTTGGTGACCTTCTGGCTACCAGGGAAGGCGAAGGTCAGCGTCCAGTTGCTGAGGGCGTCGCCGAGGTTCTTGATGGTGATGTTGCCGCCGAAGCCGCCGCCGCCGTCCCATGCCTTCTGATAGGTGACCTGGCAGGCGACCGCGGCGTTCGCCGAATTCGGGCCGGCGACGAGCCCGACGGAGGCCAGCAGCGTGACCGCCGCCCCCGTCAGGGCTCTCCGCCAGGAACTCTTGTGGGGTCCCATTGTCAGTTGCTCTCCCTTACGAAACCGATGAGTCCGCCGCCTTCTTGAGACGGCAAAGCAGCGCCCCGCTCGACAAGCGGCGGTGGGAGCGCTCCCATCGTGGTTTCGTTTCGCTGGGATGTACAGCAGGTGGCGCCCCCGGAGGCCGGCCCGAAAGTCCCCACCGTCCGGAAAGGGCGCTGGCCTCGGCAAACACGCGGCCGTACCCGGCAGGCCACCGGACACCCCGATGAAACATTCATCACCACGCGCACAGGCACGGCGTGCTCACAGCGAGTCGCGCAGCCGTCCCATCTCTTCGGCGATCCCGGCGAGCGTCCAGTGCGCGTTCAGCCCGCTCGGGTTGGGCAGCAGCCACACGCGGGTGCCGGCGATCTCGGTCTCCTGCGGCCCGACCTGCGCCTTCCGTACGGCGAACGCCGTGCGGAAGGCCGAGACGCCGAGCACCGCCAGCACCTTGGGGCGGACCTCCTCCAGCAGGGCGGTCAGCCGCACGCCTCCCTCGACCAGCTCCTCACGCGTCAGCTCCGACGCCTTCGCGCTGGGCCGGGCGACGACGTTGGTGATCCCCAGCCCCAGGGACGGCAGCAGATGCTGCTCGGCGGGGGCGAACCGGCGCGGGGTGAAGCCGGACAGGTGAAGGGCCGGCCAGAACCGGTTGCCGGGCCGGGCGAAATGGTGGCCGGTGGCCTCCGTCATCAGCCCCGGATTGATCCCGCAGAACAGCACCTCAAGCGAGGGCCCCAGCACGTCCGCCACCACACCAGGAGGCTAGCCGATCGGGCGCCTCACGAAGGACGCGCCCATCTCGCCCCCTTGGCGGGCGCCGGGGCCGGCATGGTCAGACGACGCATTCCTTGCCGGCCTTCGCGTCACAGCGCGCGGGGAGCTTCGGAGGACTCTCCGTCCAGCCCGACCGCTCGTAGACGAGCGCATGGTAGACGGTTCCCGCGGGCAGGCCCGCCAGTCCGGGCTGGCCCTGTGGGTCCTTCGACAACGGCTTCACAACGACGTTCTGGACCGCGAGCAGGCTCCCGTCGGACTCGTCCACGACGAGTTGCCGCTCGCTCTGCCCGTCCGCCTCGTTCGTCGTCCACCCGACGGCGACGCCCTGGCGGCCCGTCACGTCACGGACCTGCCCCAGGAAGCGGGTGCCGGGCGAACCGGCCACCAGCCGATAGAGGGCGGCGCGGGTGCCCGGTGAGATGGGCCCGTACTGCAGCAGATCCAGCGAGAGGTCCCGGAGCCAGTCGTCCTTCCGCGGCCGCAGCGAGTAGCCGGGGAACGGTGACGGCCAGTCGGCCATGCTCGCGTGGTAGGCCGGCCAGAACGACAGCAGGCGTTCCTTCAGCGCGACCGGGTCCTGCGGCAGGGCGAGCAGTTCGTTCACCGGAAGGGGGAGTCCTTCCTCCCGATAGGGCCAGTTGCTCTGCATGAACATGTACCGGGTACGCCCGAGCGGGGCCGTGTCGTTCCCGCAGTCGGTGTCGTCGCCACAGAGCTTGGGGCTGCCCGCCCGACGCCATGCCCGGGTGTCCGCGGCCGACGCGGGTGTCGTCGGCAGGCCGCTTTCGGCGAGCACCAGCGCCGTCGCCGGATCTCGCGGCGCCCATCGGCTCGCCTCGACGCGGGTCTTGACGCGGTAGCGGCCACCGGGAGGACCGATGATCTCCTCGTCCAGGATGTATCCCCTGGTGTGCCAGTAGCGGCCGGAGCGGGCCGGCTGCGCGGCCGCCCGGTCGGCCGCCGCGTCCAGCGCGTGGGCGGCGGGGCCGCCGAGCAACCGGCCCGTGGAGACGTCGCCTCCCACCAGACGGGGCACCGTCGCCAGGCCGATGACCGACACCGTCGCCACCGACGCCGCGACCGCACCGATCCAGCCGCGGCGCCGCCGCCTGACCTGGTGCGGGAACTCCCGGATCGAGGACATCCCCGGCGGGTCGAGATCGGCGGGACGGGCCGCGGCCAGGACTTCCAACACGTTCTTCCGCTTCACCGCTCCTCCTCGGGAACGAGCGCCTGCCGCGGGGCAGCCGTCATCAGGTCGTTCATGGCGGCCTCCAGCCGCCGTCGGGCCCGGTGCAGCCGGACGAAGAAGGTGGAGCGCGTGACGCCCACCACCTTGGCGGCCTGTGCCGAGGTCAGCCCGTGCCACGCCACCAGCGTCAGCACCTCCTTGTCCGGGTCGCTCAGCGTGGCCAGCGCCCGCAGCACGGCGGCCCGCTCGGTCACCTCGTCGGCCACGTCCGGGCCGGCTTCGTCGGCCCAGATCCGCAGCGCCTCGTCGAGCGCGGCCCGACGCAGCTCGCCCCGATAGAGCTCGCGTGTCACGTTGTGCGCCACGCCCAGCAGCCAGGGCAGCGCGGCCCTGGCCGGCAGGTCGCCCCGCCGCCGCCACGCGACCATGAACGTCTCGCTGACGACCTCCTCGGCAAGGTGGCGGCCGCATCTGCTCACCGCGTACGCGTACACGCGAGGGCGGTACGTGTCGAACATCTCGGCGAACTCCTCATCGTTCAGCACCCCGGCTCTCCTTCAAAAGATTCCTTCACCAGGTAGTGACCGGACGCGGGACGGTCTTACTCACCTCCGGCCGGGTGCTGCTCCCTCCGATCCCCGTACCGGCATCGCCGATCTTTCGCCCTCTGTGGGCCTTGATCCGTTCATGTCCGGTTCAGCCGCTCTTGCCAGGGTTCCGTACGTAGCCGGAGCAAGATCTCCCCCGGCGGGATGGAAAGGCAAGAAATGGGCCACGGGCACGGTCACCCTCACGACCACTCACACCCCCACATTCACGACCACGAGCACGCGCACGACCGGGGCGACATGGCGCCCGTCGTCGACATGTCGATCCCCGACGCCGAACTGTCCCCCGGGCAGCTGTCGCGGCGTTCGATGTTCCGCCGGGCCGGCCTGCTCGGCGCGGGCCTGACCGCCGCCGGCGTGCTCGGCGCCCAGGGCGAGGCCGCCGCGTCCGCGCAGCGGGCCAGGCACGGCTCGGAGCCGCGCGACGGCTACCTGTGGCTCGCCGGTGACCACCACATCCACACCCAGTACAGCTCCGACGGCATGTACAAGGTGAGCGACCACGTCCGGCACGCCAACGCCTACGGCCTCGACTGGATGGTCATCACCGACCACGGCAGCGTCCAGCACGCCAAGATCGGCGTGGAGAAGGTCAACCCCGACATCGTCGCCGCGCGGCAGATCGTCAAGGACACCCTCGTCTTCCAGGGCCTGGAGTGGAACATCCCGGCCGCCGAGCACGGCACGGTGTTCGTGGCGCCGGGCCGCAACGAGGTCGCCACGCTCAAGGAGTTCGAGAACTCCTTCGACGGCGCCGTCAAGAACGCGACGAGCAGCACCCCGCAGAACGAGGCCCTCGCCATCGCCGGCCTCAACTTCCTCGCGGACGCGGTGAAGAGGCGTCGCGTCGAGGACGCGCTGTTCCTCGCCAACCACCCCGCCCGTAAGGGAATCGACTCCCCCCACGAGATCCGCGGCTGGCGGGACGCCCAGCCGGGCATCGCGGTCGGCATGGAGGGTGCGCCCGGCCACCAGGCGGCGGGCATCCCCAAGCCGAACGGACCGGGCTCGGGCCGGGGCTACTACGACAACAGCCCGAGCGCCGACTCCTTCCCCGGCTACCCGGCGGAGAGCTACAAGACCTTCGGCGGCTTCGACTGGATGACGGCCACCGTCGGCGGCCTGTGGGACAGCCTCCTGGCGGAGGGCAAGAGCTGGTGGATCACCGCCAACTCCGACTCCCACACCATCTACGGCGACACCAGCGACCGCGGGCCGGGAAGCGACTTCAACGCCAACGGCAAGTACAACGACCCGATCTACAAGGGCGTCCCCAACCTGAGCAACGGCGACTTCTGGCCCGGCTACTACAGCCGCACCCACGTCGGCGCCCGGAACTTCTCCTACACCTCCGTCATGGACGGCATCCGCAACGGCCGCGTCTGGGTGGACCACGGCGGCCTGATCAGCGGCCTCGTCGTGCGCGCCCGCCAGTCCGGCACGGGCCAGCGCGGCGTCACCCTCGGCGACACCCTGCACGTCCGCAAGGGCGCGAGGGTCGAGGTGGTCATCGAGATCACCCTGGCGAACCAGCCGAACTGGGCGCAGTTCATCCCCACCCTGGCCCGCGTGGACGTCATCCAGGGCGACGTGACCGGTCCCGTCGCCGACAAGGACGTCTTCACGACCCCGGCCACGAAGGTCGTCAAGTCCTTCGAGGTGGGCAAGAACACCGGCACCGTCACCTTCACCTACGACGCCGGCGCCGTCGACCGTCCGGTGTACGTGCGGCTGCGCGGCACCGACGGCAACCGCAGCGCCCCCGGCCTGCTCGGCGCGGCGATCGACCCCGCGGGTCCCCGGATCGACGTCTTCGGCGACGCCGACCCCTGGAAGGACCTGTGGTTCTACAGCAACCCGATCTGGATCGTGCCGCGCGGATGATCCTCGGACTCGACGCGGGCTCGCGGACGGTCACGGAGGCCGAGCACCTTCTCCACCACGCGGTGAAGGCGCTCGGCCTGCCGCCGTCGGCCGTCGGCTGCACACATTTCGTCCGTACGGCGACCTCGGCTCCGCACGTCGCCTGCTCCCTGACCGTCGAGGAGACGACGGTCTCGGACGTGGTCGCGGCGCTCGGCGAGGCGGGGGTCACGGAGGCGGGCGTCGCCCTCGGCGACGGCCGCGGCGGGCCGGGCGAACTGGCGGAGGGGGCGGCGCTCGCGGCGGCCGAGCACGCGGCCGGGGCGGGCGGCCGGCTGGTGGTGTACCCCGGCGTGAGCGAGATGACGGGGACGCTCACCGTCGCCGAACTCCTGGCCCTCGGCTCCGTCGACCGGGTCGCCGTCCTCGCCCAGGCCGAGGACCCCTCCCCGGGCACACCGATCACGACCAACGAGCACGTACGCCCGCAGTGGCGCGGCGGGCGCGTGGTCCTGCTCACCATGCCGGCCTCCGGCGGCCGTCTCATGCCCGCCGAGGTCCCCAACCCCACCCCTTGCTGCGAGGATCACGCCTGACCCGGCGTTCACCTCGGGTTCCACTGCCGCTCCCGGTCGGCGGGAAATGGCCGCCGGCGAACTCGGCCGGTTCGAAACGCGCGGGGGGTGACGCTCCGGTCACAGCAGGAGCGCCCCCGCGCGCTTGACGGTGCGGATGATCGGGGCCGTCTCCATGGAGGTGATCCCCTCCAGCGCGGCGATCCGCTCGGTCAGGAAGTGGCCCAGGTCGCCCGTGTCGCGGCAGTTGACGGCGGCCACGAGGTTCGTCGGGCCGGTGGTGAGGGCGGCGAAGGCGACCTCTGGCTGCCGGGCCAGGGCCTCGGCGACCTGGACGACCCGGGAGGGCTGGGCGTTGATCCACAGCCGGGCCTCAGTGGGGAAGCCGATGACGGCCGGGGGCAGGTCGAGCTGGAAGCGCAGGACGCCGGTACGGCGCAGCGCGGCCAGGCGCCGTCGCACCGTGGAGTCCGACCAGCCGGTCACCGCCGACAGTTCGGCGTAGGAGGCGCGGCCGTCCCGGTTGAGCTCGTGCAGGAGCGCCTTGTCGCCCTCGTCCAGCTCGACCGGGTCGGTGGACTGCTCCACCGGCTCGGGCGCCAGCCGGGCCGCCTGCTCCGGGGTCAGCCAGTGCAGGCCCTTCCACCCCATCGGCAGCGCGAACCCGCGCAGCAGCAGGTGGGCCGAGACCGACACCACCCGGCTGGTACGGGGCAGCTTGTGCAGCAGCAGCACGTCCTGCTCCTGCGCGCTGCGGGCCTGCACGTTGCACGACACCTCCGTGCCGCCGGACAGCAGGTAGACGAAGGAGGTGTCCTCGCGGTCGGCCAGCGCCCTGGCCACGGCCGCCGCGGCGTCGGGGGTGCAGCGCAGCCGCACCGTCCAGGGCACATACCCCAGCCGGGCGCCGAAGACCGTGCCGACCACCCGTAGCAGGCCCTCCGTGCGCAGCTTGCGGTAACGGCGCGCCACGGTGTTCTCCGACACCCCGAGCACCTCGGCGATGTCGCGGAACGGCGCCCGGCCGTCGATGTGCAGGGCGTGGACCAGTCCACGATCGACAGAATCCATCCCGACACGATAGAGCGCGTACGACCACGCCTCCGCTGCGGTCGCTTAGACGATGGCGTATGAAGCTGAGTTTTCTGACTATGGATCCTCTCAGCCGTTCACGTTTCACTAGCTGCCATGAGAAATGACACGCAGGGGCTTGAAGGCGGGACGACGTTGGTCCTGGGCGGCACCGGTAAGACCGGGCGCCGGGTTGTGGAGCGGCTGGCGGCGCGAGGACTGCCGGTGCGTGTGGGTTCCCGCGGTGGCACCCCGCCCTTCGACTGGCAGGACGAGACGACCTGGCAGCCGGCGCTCCAGGAGGTGCAGGCGGTTTACGTCACCTATGTCCCGGACCTGGCATTCCCCGGCGCGACCGAGAAGGTCGAGGCGTTCTCGGCCCTGGCCGTGCGTGAAGGGGTACGGCGGCTGGTCCTGTTGTCCGGCAGAGGCGAGGAGGCGGCCCTCCTCGCGGAGGAGGTCGTACGGAACGCCGGCGCCGAGTGGACGATCGTGCGGGCCAGCTGGTTCAACCAGAACTTCGACGAGGGCATGCTGCTCCCGGCGGTGATCCAGGGCGAGATCGCCTTCCCGGCCGGTGACACGCCCGAGCCGTTCATCGACGCGGACGACCTCGCCGACGTCGCCGTCGCGGCGCTCACGGACGGCAGGCACGCCGGCCAGGTGTACGAGGTGTCCGGCCCTCGCCTGCTGACCTTCGGCGACGCCGCCATGGAGATCGGCAAGGCCCTCGGCCGCGACGTCCGGTACGTGCCGATCAGCGCCGAGCAGTACGCCGCCGCGCTGGCCGAGAACGGCGGCCCGGTGGAGTTCGCCGAGCTCGTCGCCGAGGTGCTCGACGGCCGGAACGCCTATCTGAGCGACGGCGTGCGGCGAGCCCTGGGCCGGGAACCTCGCGACTTCGCCGACTACGCCCGGGAGACGGCGGCGAGCGGCGTGTGGACAGGCTGACGGCCCACCACGGGGAGGCGCTCGCGTCGTCACGGGCTCGTACCGGGACCCGGCGCCTCCCCCCGCCGCGTTACCGAAAATCTCGACAGAAAAAGGAAAGATCATGTCTTACGCCCGCGAGCACTCCGGCCGGCGTCCCGTCCTGACCGGCTCCCTCCGTCCCCGGGCCCCCTGGTGGGCCACCCCCGTGCTGTGGCTCGCCATGGTGACGATGGGCCTGATGGCCGGGCTGTTCTACGCGTTCTCCGTGTCCGTCATGCCGGGTCTGGCCCGTACGGACGACCGCACGTTCGTGTTCGCCATGCAGCGGATCAACCAGGTGATCGAGAACCCGGTCTTCTTCGGGACGTTCTTCGGCGCGTTGGTGTTCACCGGCGCGGCGGCCTTCGTGCAGTACCGCATGGGCCTGCGCGACGCCATGTGGTGGACGGTGGCCGCCCTCGCGCTCTACATCGTGGCCCTCGCCATCACGATGGGCGTCAACGTGCCGCTGAACAACAAGCTGGCCGCCGCCGGGAAGGTCGACCACATCCACGACCTGGCCGCGGTGCGCGACGCCTTCGAAGGAGTGTGGGTGACCACCAACGGCGTGCGCGCCCTGGCCTGCACGCTGGCGCTGGCCTGCCTCGGCCGCTCGCTGTCGCTCCAGGGCAAGGGCGAGGTCGCGTGATCGGAGGGCCCGCGGGCGAGGCGGAGGGAGCGCCATGGTCACCCATGCGCGCTCCCTTCACGCGCGCCCCCGGCCGCGGCTCAGGCGAAGGCCATCGCCATGCCGGGCACGCCGCCCAGCTTGCGCGCGGAGGTGGCGGCGTTGCGGCGGTACTCCTGGGGGCTGATCCCGCGCACCCGCTTGAAGGCGGCGCTCAGGGCGAACGAGCTGCTGTACCCGACCTTCCGGGCGACCGTGCCGATCGTCGTGTCGGGCTCGCACAGCAGGTCGGCGGCCAGGGCGAGGCGCCAGCCCGTGAGGTAGCTCATCGGCGGCTCCCCGACCAGCTCGGTGAAGCGGCGCGCGAGCCCGGCCCGGGAGACCCCGGTCCTGGCGGCCAGTTCCGCCACCGTCCAGGGCCGGGCGGGGTCGCCGTGCAGCATGCGCAGGGCGGAGCCGACGACGGGGTCGTGCTGGGCGCGGTACCACGCCGGCGCGCCCGTGCCGGGACTGGCGAACCAGGATCGCAGCACCCTGACCAGGAGCAGGTCGAGGATGCGGTCGAGCACGAGCTCCTGCCCCGGCTCGGCCTTGCCGGTCTCCTCGGCGAGCAGCGCGATGAGCGAGCTGTCGCCGTCGCCGGTCGGCCTGACCAGCACCGGGGGCAGCGCGCCGAGCAGCCGCCTGCCGATCTCGCTGTGCATCTGGTAGGTGCCGCTCAGCATGACGGCCGAGCCGTCCGGCCTGTCCCCCCAGGTGCGGACGCCGAGGTGCATCGCCTCCTCGAGGGGCTCGCCCTCCAGGGTGGTGCAGTGCTGGCCGGGGTGGATCACGATCCGCGGCGGGGTGTCGGGCGAGTCGGCGATGGTGTACGGATCGGGGCCGCGCAGGATCGCGACGTCTCCTGGGCGCATCGGGATGGGGTCGCCGTCGTCGGGCACCACCCAGGCGTCACCGCAGATCATGGTGGCGAGGGAGAGCGGCGCGCGGTCCTCGATGCGGAGCGACCACGGCGGGTTGAGGACGGTGCGGAGCAGGAACGCGCCACGTGCCCGCGGCCTCTCCAGCATGCCTGTCAGCGTGTCGTCGGTGAGGGTTCTCATGACCCGAGTTTAGACGTCCGCGTATGGATCGCAGCTTCTCGACTATGGAAAGTCTTAGAGGACCGCCCCTATTGTGTGGCTATAGGCGATCTTGCGCGGAAGGAATTGGAAATGCTGCACACCATCACCCTGGTGCTCGCCACGATCACCACGGGGCTGATCGCCGGGCTGTTCTACGGCTTCACGATCTGCGTCATGCTCGCGCTGCGCCAGGCGGGCGATCGCACCTTCATCGAGGTGATGCAGCGGATCAACACCTCCATCCAGAACGGCTGGTTCGCGCTCGCCTTCCTCGGCGCCCCCGTCTTCGCCGTCATCGCGATGGTGGCGGAACTGCGCAGCGGGAACGGCATCGCGCTGGAGGTCGCCGCCGGGTTCGCGCTCTACGTGCTGCAGCTGGTCATCACCTTCGGCGTCAACATCCCGCTCAACAACCGGCTGGACGCCGCCGGCAGCCCGGACGGCATCGCCGACCCGGCCGCCGTCCGCCGCGGCTTCGAACCCCGCTGGGTCCGCTGGAACACCATCCGCGGCCTCGTCACCCTGGCCTCCTTCGCCTGCCTGTCCTGGGGCCTGCTCTCCGCCTGAGGCAGGGGCGAACCGCCGCCGGCGGCGCCTACCGCTGGACGGTCTCGTCCAGATTGTCGGCGTAGTAGGAGATCGCCCGGCTGTACTGGGGCACGACCTCGCCCTCCACCAGCAGCTTCAGCAGCCCGGCCACCGCCTCGCGGGCGTCTCCCACGTTGTAGAGCGCCATCGCCTGGAACGCCCGAAGGCCCCGGTCGCCGGGAAACTCCCGCAACCCCTGCTCGAAGGTCTTCAGCGCGTCCTGGTATCTGCCCAGCACCCGGTAGGTGCTCCCCAGGCCGTGGAACGCGCCGAGCCGGTCCTCGTCCGACAGCCCGCGTCCGGCAAGCGCCCGTTCGTAGAACGGCACCGCCTCGGCCTCCAGGCCCAGTGTGTCGTGCACCCATGCGGTCTGGTAGGCCACCTCGGCGTCGCCGGGGTACCGCTCCGCCAGGTCGAGCAGCCGCTCCCGCGCCTCCTCCCGCCTGCCGTCCTCACGCAGCCGCACGGCCCGCGCCAGGGCCACATCACGCTCGTCGTCGACCATTTCGCCATTCTGGTCTGGCCGGAAAGCCCCTCGCAACGCGGCCGGTCACGACTGGCGCAGCAGGCGGGCCCGCCGGGGGCGCACGCGCTCGAAGGGGACGGAGACGAGGACGAGCCCGCCGAGCAGGACCAGCGCGCCCGCGGTGACCGGCGGGGACATCCGCTCACCGAGGATCAGGACACCCAGCAGGCACGCCACGAGCGGCTCGGCGAGGCTGAGCGTCGCGGCGGTGGCGGCGGTCGTACGGCGCAGGCCGGTCACGAAGAGCATGTACGCCAGCGCGGTCGTGGCCCCGGCGAGCCAGGCGACCAGGCCGGCCGTACGCGGCTCGGCGAGGCCGGCCGCCCCGGCGAGGAACCAGGGAAGCAGGATCAGCGAGCCCACCAGCAACGTCAGCGACACCGCCGCGGGCATCGGCACACGGTCGTCGACGAGCCGCTTGGCCGAGACGGTGTAGACGCCGAAGCATCCGCCCGCGACGATGCCCAGGGCCAGCCCGAGCGGGTCGGCGTGCGCGGAGCCGCCCGGCACGCTCATGAGCGCGACCCCGGTCACCGCGGCGGCGGTGCCGGCGGCCCACATACGGGTGAGCGGGACCTTCAGGACCACGCGCTGGCACAGGCCGGTGGAGACCGGTGCGATGCCGAACGTCAGGGCGGTCGCCACCGCGGCCCCGGTGCGGGAGACCGACGTCATGAACGCCGCCTGGAAGATCCCGGTGGCAGCGGCCGCGGCCAGCAGCGGCGGCCAGGCGCGGCGGGTCAGGGACCTGAAAGCGGCCCGGTCGGCGAGCAGGACGAACGCCGCCAGGAGCGCGCCGCCGAACAGGATCCGCGCCGCGCCGATCGTCACGGGCGCCGCGGACGAGTGGGTCAGGACCTGGGCGGGACCGACCGTCCCCCACAGCACGCCGGCTCCGAGCACGCTCAGGTTGCCGGAGAGGTTCTTCGGTTGGCTCATGGCCGGAAAGCTAGGCGGTCGTGCGATGTTTCCGTCGCTTGACCGAAGATGGTTCGCCTCCCGGCTGTCGAACCGCTGACCGTTCGACAGCAGCGCGCGCCAGAGCGGGTCAGACGTACGGCGTTCGGCGGTCGCGGCGTTCGGCCGTAGGAAGTTCGCCCTGTTCCACCGGCTGCACGTAGTCGAACACCACGGTGGTGCGCACGTCCACGAACTCCTTGCGTCGGGCCAGGCGGTCGAGGACGAAGTCACGAAGGTACTGGGTGCTGGGGACGGCGACGTGGACCAGGATGTCCTCGTTGCCCGTCACGACGAACACGCCGAGCGTCTCGGGGAGCGCCGCCATGCTGTCGCGCGTCGACTCGATGGCCTCCCGCGACTGCGGCCGGATCCGGATCGAGATCAGGGCCTGCACGCCACGTCCCAGGGTCTCCGGATCCACCGCGGCGTGGAAGCCGGTGATCACTCCGCGGGTGCGCAGGGCCCGGGTGCGTTCGAGGGCGGTCGAGGGCGCGATCCCCACCGCCTCGGCCAGCTCTCGATTGGTCTGCCGCCCGTCCCGCTGCAACCGTCGCAGGATCGCCTGATCGATCGCGTCCACGCGAGGCCCCCTCCTCTCCGGCGAGACGAACACCGTACGCGTCCCGTCGCCGATCCGACCTGTTCGCCGAATTTTATTCGCCGAACCTCAGAGGCCGGAACCGGGCGAGAGCGTGCGTGGTGGCGGAGCCTCGGTCACCGGCGCCAGCCGGACGAGCGGCCCCGCGCCCGGGGTCAGGGCACCTGGGACGGGGGCGGCTCGTACCCCGGTGCCCGCCGGGACGGCCCCCGGCAGGCCGCGCGCAGGGTCAGAAGTCCATGTCGCCGCCGCCGGGCATGGCGGGAGCGGCAGGGGTCCTCTCGGGCTTCTCGGCGATGACGGCCTCGGTGGTGAGGAACAGGGCCGCGATGGAGGCGGCGTTCTGCAGCGCAGAGCGCGTCACCTTGGCGGGGTCGATGATGCCCGCCTCGAGCATGTCGACGTACTCGCCGGTGGCGGCGTTGAGGCCGACACCCACCTCGAGGTTGCGGACCCGCTCGACCACGACGCCGCCCTCGAGGCCGGCGTTGACGGCGATCTGCTTCAGCGGCTCCTCCAGCGCGCGCCTGACGATGTTCGCGCCGGTGGCCTCGTCGCCCGCCAGCTCCAGCGTGCCGAAGGCCCTGGCGCCGGCCTGGATCAGGGCCACGCCACCGCCGGGGACGATGCCCTCCTCGACGGCCGCCTTGGCGTTGCGGACGGCGTCCTCGATGCGGTGCTTGCGCTCCTTGAGCTCGACCTCGGTGGCCGCGCCGGCCTTGATGACGGCCACGCCGCCGGCCAGCTTCGCCATGCGCTCCTGCAGCTTCTCGCGGTCGTAGTCGGAGTCGGTGTTCTCGATCTCGGCACGGATCTGGTTGACCCGGCCCGCGATCTGCCCGGGGTCACCGGCGCCGTCCACGATGGTGGTCTCGTCCTTGGTGACCACGACCTTCCGGGCGCGGCCGAGCAGGTCGAGCCGGGCGTTCTCCAGCCTGAGGCCGAGCTCCTCCGCGATGACCTGGCCGCCGGTCAGCGCGGCGATGTCCTGCAGCATCGCCTTGCGCCGGTCGCCGAAGCCGGGGGCCTTGACCGCGACGGACTTGAAGATGCCCCGGACCTTGTTGAGCAGCAGGGTGGCGAGAGCCTCGGTCTCGACGTCCTCGGCGATGATCAGCAGTGGCCGGCTCGTCTGCATCACCGCCTCCAGGACCGGCAGCAGGTCCTTGGCCGCCGAGACCTTGGCCGCGGTCAGCAGGATGTACGGGTCCTCCAGCACGGCTTCGAGCCGGTCGGGGTCGGTCATGAACTGCGGGGCGATGTAGCCCTTGTCGAAGCGCATGCCCTCGGTGAGCTCGAGCTCCAGCCCGAAGGCGTTGCTCTCCTCGACCGTGATGACGCCTTCCTTGCCCACCTTGTCCATGGCCTCGGCGATCATCTCGCCGATCTGGGTGTCACCAGCGGAAATGGAGGCGGTCGAAGCGATCTGCTCCTTCGTCTCCACATCCTTGGCGATCTTGGAGAGCTCCTCGCTCACGCGCTCCACCGCCGCCTCGATGCCCCGCTTCAGCGACATCGG
>NZ_JAHDTF010000014.1 GCF_018531465.1 Sphaerisporangium fuscum | reverse complement strand
CTACAAGGTCATCCGCGAGTTACAACTGCTACTCGCGACCTGGACCGGCGCATGCCCCACCTGCCATCAAAGACTGAAACCGTCACGCCGCAACCGCCATCGACCGACCTAACAAAGCACTACTAGGGCCCGTATCGAAGCCGTTCGTCGATCGTGGCGACGAGCGGTGGCGGACCTGGCGGCCGACCCCATGACGGTGATCAGCGGCAGGGGCCCCGGCAGCCGTGCGCTGCCGGGACCCCTGCCGTACCCGGCCACCTCCGGCACGTCCGGCACGTCCGGCACGTCCGGGCCGGCGCTCAGTGGGCTGGGTGGTCGGGGAAGGAGGCCGGGTGTGCGCGCACCCGGGCCTTGTCGCCTTGCCTGCCGAAGATGTGGAGGATCTCGACGGGGTGGTCGCCCGCGGGGCCGAACCAATGCGGCTCGGCCGTGTCGAACTCGGCCACCTCGCCGGGACGGAGGGTCAGCTCGCGCTCCCCGAGGACGAGCAGGAGTTCTCCCGCGAGGACGAAGAGCCACTCATAGCCGGGGTGGGTGACGAGCCTGCGAGGGCAGGGCGCGATCACCTGCTTGAAAACCTGGAGACGGCCCGGGTATCGCGTCAGCGGCACCAGGACGCTTCCGTGGCGCTTGAGCAGCGGGGTCAGGTGGACCCGCGGGTCGCCGGTCGCCGGGGCGGCGATGAGCTGGTCGAGCGCGACGCGGTGTGCTCGTGCGAGCGGTATGAGGAGTTCGAGGGTGGGGCGCCTCTTGCCGGACTCGAGCCGGGACAGGCCGCTGACCGAGATGCCCGTCGCCTCCGACAGCGTCTCGAGGGTCATGCCGCGGTCGCGGCGCAGTGACCGCAGCCGGGGCCCGATGGCGGCGAGCAGTCGCTCCATTTCGGCGTCCACGTCTACCAGTCTGGCCTGCCCGGGTCCTGGTCGAGCCGGTTTTTTGCGGCTTTCGCAAATTCGCTACCCGATCCGCGGCCGGTGGCCCGACATTGCTGTCCGGCCGCCGCGAGGTCTCGATCCCGCGAGTACCCGTCGAGCGGCGCGAAGGAGTGATAATGGACACCGGATCCGCCGCGCCCAGACGCTGGACGGTGCTGGGCATCTGCTGCCTGAGCCTGTTCCTGGTCGGGCTGGACACCACGATCGTGAACGTCGGCCTGCCGGCGGTGGGCGCCGGCCTGCATGTCGGGACGCGCGCGCTGGAGTGGACGGTCGACGCGTACACGCTCGTACTAGCCGGCCTGCTGATCTCCTCCGGCGCGCTGGCCGACCGCATCGGACGGCGGCGGGTGTTCCGTCTCGGGCTGGTCGTGTTCGGCGCGGCCTCGCTGGCGTGCGCGCTCGCGCCGACCATCGGCGTGCTGGTCGCGGCCCGCGTCGTGCAGGGGGCCGGCGCGTCGATGCTCAGCCCGGTGGCGCTCGCGATCGTCGTGAACGTGATCAGCGACCCAAAGGAGCGGGCGCGGGCGATCGGCGTGTGGGCGGCCGTCTTCGGCGTTAGCATGGCGGCCGGGCCCATCGCGGGCGGCGCCCTGGTCTCGGCCGCCGGCTGGCGGTCGCTCTTCTGGATCAACGTGCCGGTCGTCGCCGTGGCGCTGGGGCTGACCGCGGTCTTCGTCCCGGAGTCCCGCGCGCGGCAACCGCGCCGGCTCGACGGCCCGGGGCAGTTGCTGCTGACCATCATGGTCGGCTGTGCCGTCGCCGTCCTGATCGAGGGACCGCACGTCGGGTGGGCCTCGCCCGCGGTGATCTGCGGTTACGTCGTCGTCGCCGTCTCCGCGGCGGCCTTCGGGTGGGTCGAGTCGCGACGGGCCGAGCCGCTGGTGGACCCCGGGCTGTTCCGCCGGCCGCCGTTCGCCGCGGCCGTGGTGGGCGCGGTGGTGGTGTTCATCGCCCTGAGCGCGACCCTGCTGCTCAACACCCTCTACCTCCAGCACGCCAGAGGCATGACCCCGCTGGCCGTAGGGCTGGTCACGCTCCCGATGGCCGTCGCCGCGACCGTGTGCGCACCGCTTTCGGGGGTGCTCGTCGGGCGTTTCGGCCCGCGTCCGCCGCTGGTGCTCGCCGGGGCGTTCATCACGGCCGGCGGTCTTCGCCTGGTGGGTATCGGTGACGACACCGACATCCGGTCGCTGTCGCTGGCCTACCTGCTCGTCGGCATCGGGTTCGGATTCGCCAACGCGCCGATCACCAATACGGCGGTCGGCGGCCTGCCGCCCGCCCGCGCCGGGGTCGCCGGCGGGATCACCTCCACCGCCCGCCAACTCGGCTCGGCCCTTGGCGTCGCCGTCGCCGGCGGCATGATCGCCGATGTCTCGCCCGCAGGCCTCGCTGAAGCGTCACGTCCCGGCTGGTTCCTCGTCGCCGGGTGCGGGCTGCTCGTCCTCGTCGTCGCCTTGGCGGCGCCGGCCGCCGGCCGCCCCGGGAACCGCACGCCGCATTCACATCGGATTACTTCGATTCGTCGATGACCGCCTATGATCGCGTCTATGGCAGAGCCTCCGCTGATGACCGAGTCCGACCTGTTCGAGGCGTTGCGGGCGCTGGCGAACCCGACCCGGTTGCGGCTGCTGTCATGGCTGCGGGAGCCGGAGCGTCACTTCTCCCTGGAGGGCGCCATCGCCGACCCGGTGGAGGTGGGGGTGTGCGTGACCCACATCCAGGCCAAGGTGGGGCTGGCGCAGTCGACCGTGTCGGCGTACATGGCCGAACTGCAGCGGGCGGGCCTGGTGCGGGCCACGCGGGTGGGCAAGTGGACCCACTACAAGCGTGACGAGCAGCGCATCGCCCAGCTCGTCACCACGCTCGGGCGGACGCTGTAGATCCGGCGGCGATCGAGAGGAGCGTCTCCCCGCTTGCTTCATATCGACGATTTGCGATATTTCTATATCACTGATTGTCGGCAGACGTGAGGAGCTGTGTCATGGGCGGCATCGACGGCGTCGATTTGGGGACGTTCGGGATCTACACCTTCGACTTCGAGCACCAGCCGGCCGCGCGGATGCGCGAGTCGATCCAGGAACTGGAGGAGCAGGGGTGGCGGGCGTTCTGGATGCCCGAACTCCTGGGACGTGAGGCGCTCACACACGCCGGCTACCTGCTGTCCTGCACCGAGCGGATGAACATCGTCAACGGCATCGCGCAGATCTGGTCGCGCGGGGCCAGATGGACGCACGGCGCCGCCCTGCTGCTGGCCGACGCCTATCCCGACCGGCACGTGCTCGGGCTGGGTTTCGGCGGAGAACAACGCCCGGGCACCAAGCCGCTGGCGGCCATGCGCGCCTACCTGGACGAGATGGACGAGCTGGAGACGGTCAACCCGGCCCCCAGAGCGCCGGTGCGCCGCATCCTGGCCGCCTACGGGCCCAAGATGCTCGAACTGGCTCGCGACCGCGCCGCCGGCGCCCACACCTACCACGTCAACGTGGCGCACACCGCCCAGGCGCGGGAGATCCTCGGCCCCGACGCGTTCCTGGCCGTCGAGCACCCGGTGCTGTTCGAGTCCGACCCCGGCACGGCCCGCGCCATCGCGCGCGAGCACCTGCGGCCCTATCTGAACACCCCGTACAACGTGGCGAAGTTCCAGCGGCTGGGCTACACGGAGGAGGAGATCGGCGGCGGCGGCAGCGACCGCCTCGTCGACGACTTCGTGTTCTGGGGCGACCTGGACACCATCGTGGGCAAACTCCGCACCCACATCACGGCCGGCGCCGACCACGTCGCCGTGCAGGTGATCGGGGTCGAGCCGGGCGGGACGGCGATGCCCTACTGGCGGGACCTCGCCGGCGCGCTGTCACCCCGTTACGCCACCACCTGATCCGCGTCCGAGCGGTCCCCGCCTGCGCCGATACTGGGTAGGTGTTGAGCAGTCACCGCCTCAGGGTGCTCCTTGAGGTCTTCAGGACGGGGAGCATCGCGGGAGCCGCGCGGAGCCTGCGGCTCTCCCCGTCGGCGGTGTCCCACCAGCTTTCCCGGCTGGAGGAGGAGGCGGGCATCGGCCTGGTCGAACGCGACGCGCACAGCCTGCGGCTGACGGGGGCGGGGCGCCGGCTGGCCACGCGGGCCCAGGAGGTGCTCGACATCATCGAGGCGGCCGAGAAGGACCTGCTCGCCCAGGCGCGCGCGGACGCCGGGCAGCTCAGCATCGGTTTCTTCGCCTCCGCCGGCTACCGTCTGCTGCCGCTGGCGCTGTCGACGTTCAGCGCCCGGCACCCCGGTGTCGAGCTCGACCTCGTGCTGGGCCAGCCGCACGAGCTCCTCCCCGACCTCGAACGCGGCGCGCTGGACGTGCTGGTGGTGTTCGAGCACGCGCTCGACCCGTGGAAGGCGCCGGACGGGGTCGAGGTGATCCACCTGTTCGACGAGCCGCAACTGCTGGTCGTACCGGTGGGACACCCCGCCGGGCAGCGCCCCAAGGTACGGCTCGCCGACCTGGCCGGCGAGCCGTGGATCACCACCTACGGCACCGACACGCCGGTCTCGGTGCTGGAACGGGCCAGTGCGCTCGAGGGCTTCAGCCCGACGATCCGCTGCCGCAGCGACCACTACGAGGTCACGCTCGGGCTCGTACGGGCCGGGCTGGGCGTGGCGCTGGTGCCGAGCCTCGGGGCGCAGGGCGCCGCGGGGATCCAGATGTGCCGGGTCGAGGGGCCGAAGCTCTACCGCCGCATCGGCGCCGCCGTACGGCCCACCAATCCCAACCCGGCGCTGCGCTCCTTCATCGCCTACCTGCGCGACGCCTCGGCCCAGCTCCGCAACGCCTCGCGCTGACCGCCGGCCCGTCCTCCTCAGGTCGTGCGGAGGGCCAGGGCGCCGATCTTCAGCCCGGCCTGCCGTACGGCGTTGACCAGGTCGTTCTCGCGGCCCACCGGGCCGTGGGCGAGCACGGCGTACCCCACCGGGCGGGCCCCGACGAGCACCCCCACGTCGGTGCGGACACCGGCGTCGGTGCCGGTCTTGTTGGCCACCCAGACGGTGCCGGGTGGCGCCGCGGCCGGGGGCGGCTCGCGGTCCTCGGGCTCGTGGGGGAGCAGGGCGGGCACCAGGCTCCGGTCGGTGTTGTGGGCCATCCACCGGAGCAGAAGGCCCGTCCAGCCCGCGTCCGGGCCGGAGTCGCCGCCCGCCAGGCGCGTGGCGAACCGGGCCAGCTCGGCGGCGGTGCCGACGGCGAAGGTCGGCGGGTGCTGAGGCAGGCGCGGCTCGCGGATCCTGTCCAGGATCCGCGTCCGGACGAACCCGAGATCGCGCGCAGTGTCGTCGACCCGGTCGAGCCCGAGCCTGCGGAGCAGCGCGTTGGTGGCGGTGTTGTCGCTCACCGCCGCCGTGAGGAGGGCGAGGTCGCCCACCGTCCAGCGGCGGGCCGACAGGCCGGTCAGCAGGCCCGATCCGCCGCAGTAGTCGTCGGCGAGCAGCGTCACGGGCTCGTCGGGGTCGAGGGTGCCGGCGGTGATGGCCCGCGCCGCCTCGGCGAGCAGGAGGAGCTTGCCGGCGCTGGCCAGCGGGAGCTGTTCCTCCTCGTTGACCGCGAGCAGGCCGGGCACGGACACGGCCAGCGTCCCCGGGCACCCGCCCGCCACGGATTCGACGTCGATCACCACGCCCGTTCCCGTTCCGTTCCCATGGTGGTCTCCTTCCCCATGTGAGAGCTCTGGTGTGGTCATGTGGTGAGTACGGTGCCCGGGCGGGCGGGGGCGGGCAGGCCGTCCCTGACCACGATCTCGCCGCCGACGATCACGGTCCGGATCCCGGCCGGGGGGAGCAGCGGCTCGGCGAAGGTCGCCCGGTCGGCCACGGTGGCGGGGTCGAACACCACCAGGTCGGCGTGGGCGCCGTCGCGGACCACTCCGCGGCCGGCCAGCCCGAACCGGGCCGCGGCCATGCCGGTCATCTTGTGGACGGCGCTCTCCAGCGTGAGCAGGCCGAGTTCCCGGCTGTAGTGGCCGAGGACCCGGGGGTAGGTGCCCGCCCATCGGGGGTGGGGGCGTCCGCCCGGCTTGGGCACGCCGTCGGAGCCGATCATGGCGTACGGCGCGGCCAGCACCCGCTGGACGTCCTCCTCGACCATCGAATGGCTGATGATCGTCACCTCGCCGTCCTCGGCGGTCAGCAGGCCGGCGGCGACGTCCACGGGGTCGGCGTCCCCGGAGGCGGCCAGTTCGGCGATCGTACGGCCCTCGATCTCGGGGTGGCGGGGGGCACAGGCGATGGAGATGCGGTCCCAGCCGCCGTTGCCGACCGTGTTCTCCCAGCCCGGGACGCCCTCGGCGATGGCCCGCCGCATCCGCTCCCGTTCGGCGGGGTCGGCCAGCCGGGCCGCCAGGGCGGGGAACCCGCCGTCGTTGGCCCAGGGCGGCAGCATCGCCGACAGGGAGGTGCTGCCCGCGGTGTAGGGGTAGACGTCGCAGGTGAGGTCCATACCGCCGGCCCGCAGTTCCGCGATCCGCGGCAGGGTGCGCGCGGTGCGGCCCCAGGCGTACTTGCCCGCCGTCTTGTGGTGGGAGACGTGCAGTGCCGCGCCGCTGCGGCGGGCGATCTCCACGGCC
This sequence comes from Sphaerisporangium fuscum, assembly GCF_018531465.1. Taxonomy (GTDB): domain Bacteria; phylum Actinomycetota; class Actinomycetes; order Streptosporangiales; family Streptosporangiaceae; genus Sphaerisporangium; species Sphaerisporangium fuscum. Next base: position 268,911 of record NZ_JAHDTF010000014.1, on the reverse strand, counting down.
TCCTCCAGGGCCTCCTCCACGCGGGACATCTCGTCGCGCAGGTGGGTGACGTACGGCTTGCCGTGGCGGGCGGCGACGGCGGCGAGCGCGACCACCTCGTCGGTGCCCGCGTACGTTCCGGGGGTGTAGATCAGCCCGGTGGAGAGCCCGGCCGCGCCCTGGGACAGCGACAGGTCGAGCAGGGCGCACATGGTGTCGAGCTCGGCCGGGGTGGCCGGCCGGTCGACGTGGCCGAGCACGCCGGCGCGCAGGGTGCCGTGGCCGACGAGGGAGGCGAGGTGGTTGGCGCGGGGGCGTGCGGAGTGCCGCGCGGCGAAACCGGCGAAGTCCTGAAAAATCCCGACCTCGCCGCCGAAGCTGATCCGGGTCTCCCGGCTCATGTCCTCCAGCCGCCCGGGAAGCGCGGGGAACAGGCTGGACCCGCAGTTCCCGCAGATCTCGGTGGTCACGCCCTGGAGCACCGACGCCCACACGAGCTCGCCGCCGCCCGGCGTGCTGCCGGGGGTGATCAGCGTGATGCCGTCCGAGTGGGTGTGGACGTCGATGAATCCCGGCGCGACGACCATGCCCTCGGCGTCGAGCACCTGCGGCGCCTCCGCCGGCCGTCCCGGCGGCAGCACGGTGAGCCGGCCCGCGGCCACGCCGACGTCGGCCGGGCGGCCCGGCGCTCCCGTGCCGTCCACGACCAGCGCGCCGCGGATCAGCAGATCGAAACGCCCCGGGGTGCTCACAGGACCTGGCCAAGGAACGCGCGGAAGCGCTCGTGGCGCGGGTCGGCGAGCACCTCGCGGGGGTCGCCCTGCTCGACGATCACCCCGCCGTCGATGAACACGAGATGATCGCCGACCTCGCGGGCGAAGCCCATCTCGTGGGTGACCACCATCATCGTCATGCCGCTGCGCGCCAGGTCGCGCATCACCGCGAGGACCTCCTGGACCAGTTCGGGGTCGAGCGCGCTGGTGGGCTCGTCGAACAGCATCAGCTTGGGGCTCATGGCGAGGCTGCGGGCGATCGCCACGCGCTGTTGCTGGCCGCCGGACAGCTGGGCGGGATAGTGGTGGGCCCGGTCGGCGAGCCCGACCCGCTCCAGCAGTTCGACGGCCGAGCGCCGCGCCTGGGCCGCGGAGACGCCCTTGACCGCGACGGGGCCTTCCATGACGTTCTCCAGCGCCGTGCGGTGCGGGAAGAGGTGGAACCGCTGGAAGACCATCCCGATGTCCTGCCTCTGCCGGCACAGCTCGGCCGGGCGGAGCAGGTGCAGGCGTCCGGCCTGCTCGCGGTACCCGATGAGCTCGCCGTCGACCCATATGCGGCCCGCGTCGATGGTCTCCAGGCGGTTCACGCAGCGCAGCAGCGTCGACTTGCCCGACCCCGAGGGGCCCACGACGCAGACCACGCCGCCGACCGGCACGTCGAGGCTGATGCCCTTGAGCACCTCGACCGGCCCGAAGCGCTTGCGCACCGAGCGGATCCGCACCATTGGTTCGTCGGCGGGTCCGGCCGCCATGGGTCCGGTCATGACACCTCACCTTTCGCGAACGGCCGCAGGTTGCGGCGGACCCGGCCGGACAGCGCGTGGTGGCCGCGCTCGAACCGCTTCTCGATGAAGTGCTGCCCGATGCTGGCCAGGGTCGTGAGCACGACGTACCAGATCGATGCCACGACCAGCAGTGCGATGACCTCGAAGTTGCCGAGGTAGATCCGCTGGGCCACGGTCAGCAGCTCCGCGCCGGCGATGACCGACACCATCGAGGTGGTCTTGAGCATGGAGATGAACTGGTTGCCGGTGGGCGGGATGATCACGCGCATGGCCTGGGGGAGGACGACCCTGCGGAGCACCTGGCGGTGCGACATGCCGAGCGATTCGGCGGCCTCGCGCTGGCCGGGGTCCACCGAACGGATGCCCGCCCGCACGATCTCGGCCATGTACGCGCCCTCGTTGATCGCCAGGCCGAGCAGCGCCGCGGTGAACGGTGTGATCAGCTGGTTGGCCTGCCACTCGATCAGTTTGGGGCCGTCGAAGGGGATGCCGATGCTGAACGTCGGGAACACCAGCCCGATGTTGAACCAGAAGATCAGCTGTACCAGCAGCGGCGTGCCGCGGAAGAACCAGGTGTAGAGCGCGGAGGCTCCGCGCAGCACGGGGCTGCCGGACAGTTGCATCACCGCGGCGAGCACGCCCAGCACCAGGCCGATCGCCATCGACAGCACCGTGAGCTGGATCGTCACCCACAGGCCGCCGAGGATCCTGCCGTCGACGAGGAAGGTGGTGATGACGTCCCAGTGCAGGTTCTCGTTGACGATGATCGTGTAGGCGAGCCAGATCATGAACAGCGCGGCGAGCGCGGCCATGAGCCAGCGGCCGGGGCGCGGCGGGTGGACCGCCTTGATCGCGAGCTCCTGCTCCCCGCCGGCGCCCGTCACCGCACCGGGGGCGTCCGGACGGCTCACCGCCATGGCGCGGTGTTGACGAGCACCTGCGAGACGGCGTTGGCGTTCACCCCGTACTTGTCGAGGATCGCCTTGTAGCCGCCGTCGGCCAGCAGTTCTTCCATCGCCTTGGCCACGGCGTCGCGCAGCGCCTCGTCACGCTTGTCGATCGCGATGCCCCACGGCCCGGCGTCGTACTGCTCGGAGAGGACGTCGTACTTGCCGGTCTCCTTGGCGTACATCGCGGCCACGGGGGAGTCGACGATCGTGGCGACGGCGCGGCCGGAGTCGATGCTGAGCAGGCCGGTCGGAGCGTCCTCGCTCTGCATGATCTGCATCTTCTTGGCGCACTTCTCGTTCTGCTTCTGGCCGATGGCGAGGTTGGAGCTGCCCTTGGCCAGCACGACGGTCCGGCCGCACAGGTCGTCGAGGGTCTTGATGCCCTCGGGGTTCCCCTTCTTCACCATGATCGCGCCGCCGGCGTTGAAGTAGTCGACGAAGTTGACGGCGGCGCGGCGCTCCTGGGTGTCGCTGAGCGAGGACAGCACGAGGTCCCACCGGCGGCCCTGCAGCCCGGGGATCAGTCCGTCGAAGGCGGCGTTGGTGATCTTCACCTTCAGTCCGAGCTTGGCGGCGATCGCGGCGGCGAGGTCGGGGTCGACGCCGGTGAGCTCCTGGGTGCCCTTCTTGTACATCTCCATCGGGGGGTAGCCCTCGGAGGTCGCCACCCGCAGCTCTCCGGCGCTGCGCAGCGCCTCGGGCACCAGGTCCTTGGCCGTCTTCGCCTGGGCGGCCGCGGTGCTCTTGCCCGTCGCGGCTCCCGACGATGAACGCCCGCAGCCGCCCGCGACCACCGAGATCGCCAGCGCGGCAGCAATAGCCGCATATAGGCGTTTTGTCATCGAATCTCCTATTTTGCTGGTGCTTGAGCTTATGCTGGCGACGGCGGGTCACGGCCCCAACAGTCGTGAATGCTTGCGAGCCTCAGCATCGAAGACTTCGATGCTCGGGCGGATCCAGCAGCTCAGCGGCCTACAGTCGCCCCCATGACACTGGTGATCGATGAGGTGTGGCCCCGTACGGCCACCTGGGCCGGCGACCAACTGACCATCGGCGGCATCGGCGTGCGCGAGCTGGCCGCCGAGTTCGGAACCCCGGCGTACATCATCGACCAGGCCGAGTTCGAGGCCCGCTGCGCCGAATGGCGCGACGCCCTCACCGGCGGCGAGGTCCACTACGGCGGCAAGGCGTTCCTGTGCCCCGAGGTCGTCCGCTGGCTCGACCGGCTCGGCCTCTGCCTCGACGTGTGCACCGGCGGAGAGCTGGCCGTCGCCCGGGCCGGCGGCATCGCGCCCGGGCGCGTGGTCTTCCACGGCAACAACAAGTCGGTCGCCGAACTGCGCGCCGCCGTCGCCTGGGGCGTCGGATGCGTCGTCGTCGACTCCTTCACCGAGATCGACCGGCTGGCCGCCGTCGCCGCCGAGGCCGGGGTACGGCAGAGCGTGCTGATCCGTGTCACCCCCGGCGTCAACGCCCACACCCACGAGTTCATCGCCACCGGCGGCGACGACTCGAAGTTCGGGTTCTCCCTCAATGCCGGCCTGGCGGCCGAGGCGGTGAGCCGGGTGCTGGCGCGGCCCTCCCTGGAGCTCACCGGGCTGCACTCCCACATCGGCTCCCAGATCACCGACCTGGAAGGGTTCGCGCTGGCCGCCCGCCGCATGGCGGACTTCCTGCTGGCCTGCGAACGCCGGCACGGCGTGACCATCCGCAAGCTCGACTTCGGCGGCGGCCTCGGCATCGTCCACCGTCCCGGCGACCCGGTCCCGCCCCGGCCCGCCGAGGTGGTGGCGGTGCTGCGCGCGGTGCTGCCCGGCCACGTACGGCCGGCGGTGGAGCCGGGCCGTTCGATCGCCGGGCCCACCACGGTCGCGCTCTACGAGGTCGGCACGGTGAAGGAGATCCCCGGCGTGAACACCTACATCAGCGTGGACGGCGGGATGAGCGACAACCCGCGCCCGGCGATGTACGGCGCCGCCTACACCGCGACCCTCGCCTCCCGCGCCTCCGGCGCCCCGCCTCGGGTGGCCACGATCGTCGGCAAGCACTGCGAGAGCGGCGACGTGCTGATCCGCGACCTGCCGCTGCCGGCGGACCTGCGGCCGGGCGACCTGCTGGCGATCCCCGCCTCCGGCGCCTACCAGCGCGCAATGGCCTCCAACTACAACCACGTGGCCCGCCCGCCCGTGGTCGCCGTGCGCGACGGAGCGGCCCGTGTGATCGTCCGGCGGGAGACCGAGGAGGACCTCCTCCGCCTCTACTCCTGAGCCGTGTAGCGCCGGAGCTGGGGCATCGCCCACACGATCGCCGCCACCGTCATCGTGGTCAGCAGCCCGCCGGCCACGATGACGATCCGGGGGCCGTACACCGCCGCGGCCGCCCCGTGCAGCAGGTTGGCGATCTGCGGGCCCCCGATGAGCACGACGGTGAGCGACCCCTGGATCCGGCCGCGCATGGCATCGTCGGTGTGCGCCTGGGAGATGGCGTTGCGGAAGGTGCTCAGCACGAAGTTCACCGCGCCGCCGAGGACGAGCGCCGCCAGGGCGACCCACAGCCGCGCGGCCAGCCCGAGGACGACGACGGTGACGCCCCACGCGGCCGCGGCCCCCGCCATGACGGCGCCGTGGCGGCGGGCCCGGGTGAACGTGCCCGACAGCAGGCCCACGACGAAGACCCCGGCCGGGTAGGCGGCGTAGAGCAGCCCCAGTTCCAGGCCTCCTCCCGCCGGGCCGCCGTAGGCGCGCTGGGCCAGTTCCGGGAACAACGCCGTCGGCATGCCGAACACCATCGCCGCGAGGTCCACCGCGAGCACCGCCACCAGCAGCCGGCTGGCCGCCAGATACCGGAAACCGGCCGGCACCCCGCGGGCCACGGAACGGCGGTGCCCCGCCGGCGGATCGTCCGGCTGCGGGACGGGCGGCAGCGGCGGCAGCTTGACGACGGCCCATAAGACGGCCAGCAGCGCGACGGCGTCGAACAGGTACAGCGTGCCGAGCCCGACGATCGGGATCAGGGCGCCGGCCAGCACCGGGCCCAGGATCGAGCCCGCGTAGCGGACCAGGGAGCTGAGGCTGCCGGCCGCCGGCAGCAACTCGGCCGTGACCAGGCGCGGCACCACGGCCCCCATCGTGGTCATGATCGCCCCGAAGGTCAGCCCCTGGCAGGCCACCAGCACCAGCAGCACCGGGACCGAGGAACCACCGAGCGCCGCCTGCGCCCACAGGGCCGCGTACGTCGCCCCCAGGCCGCAGTCGGCCGCCAGCAGCAGCCTGCGCCGGTCCATGACGTCGGCGAGGGCGCCGCCCCACAGCGCCGCCACGACCAGCGCGGCGAACGACACCGCGGCGGCGACGCCCACCGTCGCCGACGAGCCCGTCACCGTGAACAGTTGCGCCGGAACCGCGGCCACGCTGAACGAGCCGCCCACCGCGCAGACCACCGAGGCCACCCACAGCCGCCGATAGGCCGCGACGGCCAGCGGGCGGCGGTCGACCGCGAAGGCGCCGAGCGACCGGACCGCCGAGACGGTCACCGCCCGGTCCCGGCGGGAGTCTCCAGCGGCACCACGTCGGCGACCACGCAGGCGACGTTGTCGGGGGCGCCGGCGGCGTACGCCCGCTCGACCAGCTCGTCGAGCACCCGCTGGGGACCGCCCGGCCCGGCCAGCACCTCGTGCAGCGACCCGGCCGGCACGACCGTGGACAGCCCGTCGGAGCACAGCAGGTACCGGTCACCGGCCACGGCGTCGTGCAACGACAGGTCCGGCTCGGCGCCGCCCGTCCCGGTGAGCGCCCGGACCAGCAGCGAGCGCCGCGGGTGCGAGGCGGCCTCCTCCGCGGTCAGCCGTCCCTCGTCGACCAGTGACTGCACATAGGTGTGGTCCTGGGTGATCTGGAACAGCTCCCCGTCGCGCAGCAGGTACGCCCGGGTGTCACCGATGTGCACCAGCGCCAGCCGCGACCCCGTCCACAGCAGGGCCGTCAACGTGGTGCCCGCCTCACCCGGCGGCGTCGACGCGGCGATCTCGCCGATCGCCCGGTCGGCTTCCCCCACCGCGTCGGCGAGCGCGCCGAGCAGATCCTCGGCCGGCACGGCCAGGGTCTCCAGCGGCTTGAGCGCGTCGACGGCCGCGTTGCTCGCGCGGTCACCGCCCGGGCCGCCCATGCCGTCGGCCACGGCCAGCAACCTCGCCCCGGCGTAGGCGGTGTCCTCGTTGCTCGTGCGCACCAGGCCCGACTCCGAGCGGGCGGCGTAACGGATCCCCAGCATGGTCGCGGCGTCTTCCACGGCGCTCCCCCTTCCCGACAGATAGTCGACGAGGAAGGAGGCCAGCCGCCCGCGGGCGGCGGTCTCGGCCATCACCTGCTCCCAGTAGGCGGAGACCTCCCCGGCCGCCGCCGCCGGCGGCAGGCCGCACACGCGCCGGATACGCGCCAGCGGCATGCCCAGCCGCCGCAACCAGGCGATCAACCGGGCCTGCTCCAGCTGCGCCGGATCGTAGAACCGGTATCCCGACTCGGCGTCCACCGCGGCCGGCCGCAGCAGCCCGAGCTCGTCGTACAGCCGCAGCGCCTTCGGTGACAGCCGGGCCGCCCGGGCGAACGCCCCGATCGTCAGCAGCTCCCGCACCACTCCTCCTCGTCCCGGCCACCGCGGCCGGTGCCGACGATGCTGCGGCTTCACCCTGGGGAAAGGTCAACCCGGAGCTCCACATTCTCCCCGTACACGCCGCCGGGTGAGCAGCGGGGATCACGGGGGAGACGCGGCCACCCGTACGCGCCGGCTCTCCTCCTCGGAGAGGAACGACGCCAGCTCCTCGCCCTCCTCGGCGACGGCGGTGCGCTCGGCCCGGGAGAAACGCCGCAGCGGGGTGACGACCACGGTGCCCGCCTCGACGTTCCAGGTCGCGGAGACCCGGCCGTCGACCAGCACGACACGCTCGCCCGCGACCGACAGGCCGCGATGAGCGTCGTCGATGATCCGGCCGCGGTCCTGGTAGCCGAGGATCGCGTTGTCGAACGCCGGCAGGAACCGCACCGGGGCCGGGGTGCCGGGATCGGGACGTGGCGCGCCGGGGAGATCGACCAGCTCACGGCCGCGCTCGTCGCGGAAGGTCACCAGCTCCTGGCGTATCGCGGCCACCGCGGCCGGCAGGCCGGCCAGGCCGCTCCAGGCGCGCAGGTCGGCCACGGCCGCGGGGCCGAACGCGGCCAGATAGCGCCGGGCCAGCGCCTGGCCGACCGGATCGGCGCCGTCGGGCGCCGGTGGGTCGATCTCGCGCCCCAGCCACGAGGACAGCAGCACGTTGCGCACCCCCGCCTTCGCGCGCCACAGCCCCCGCGGGGGCAGCTGCGCCACCGGGACCAGGGCGGCGATCAGCATCTCGCCCAGCGCCCGCGGTGCCGGTGCAGGCCATCGCCCGGCGAGGGCCCGCGTGAGCTCGGTCATCGTGCGCGGCTCGCCGTCGGCCATCACCACCCGGCCCGCCGCGGCGAGCTCGTCGAGATCCACCCCCTCGAGCTCGCGGCGGTAGGTCCCGAGCACCCGCTGGCGCAGCATCGCGTCGTGACGGGCCCGCCAGGCCAGGACGTCCTCGGCGGTGAGGAGGTGGACGGTGCGGCGCATGAGATGGGTCCGCACCACGCGCCGCCCGGTCAGCAGGTCCGAGAGCACCGCCGGGTCGAACGCGCGCAGCCGCGACCACAGCCCGACGAACGGTTCCTGCGGCTCCTGAGCCTGCATGCCGCCGAGGTGGGCGACGGCGTCGAGCACCGGCAGGTCGGCGCGGTCCAGCAGCAACTGCCGGGCCAGCGTCGCGCGGTTGAGGGATCGGGTGTCCAGAACGGTCATCGGGTCACGCCGCGGCGCGCTCGCCGGCCGGCCGGCGGCGTAGCGCCGGGCTGGTGAGGTCGGGCGGGGTGTAGGACACGTCCAGCGGCCCGAGGTCGGTCCCGGGCGCCACGATCCGGTCGATGCGGTCGAGGACCTCGTCGTCGAGGGTGGCCGCGGCGCCGGCCAGCAGATCCTCCAGATGCTCCATGGTGCGCGGCCCGATGATGGCCGAGGTGACGCCGGGATGGGTGATCGCGAAGGCCATCGCCAGGTGGGTCACGGTTGGGGTCCTCACCCATCATGCCGTTGACCTTGGTGGCCAGTACGACGTCGTCGCGCCGGCCCTTGAGAGCCTTGCCGACGATCTCCTCGGACTCCCCGTGGGGTCCGTACACGTCGGCGGTGTCGATGAAGTTGATCCCGGCGTCCAGCGCCCGGTGGACGATGCGGACGCAGTCGTCGTGGTCGGGGTTGCCGGCCCGCCCGAACATCATGGTGCCCAGGCAGTAGGGGCTGACCTGGATCCCGGTCCGGCCCAGCGCGCGCGTCTTCACTGCTTACGTCCTTGCTTTGGAGTGGTGTACCGGCCTGTCAGGCCCGTGTCGAACGTCGTCAGCCGAGCGCCGGCCGGGCGGCGGACACCCGCCGCCCGGGCTCCGGCGTTCAGGACGCGTTGTATTCGCCGACGACGTCGACGACCCAGGTGACGCCGAAGCGGTCCTTCAGCATCCCGTAGAGGGGCGCCCACTGCGCGGGGCCCAGCGGCCGCAGGATGGCCGAACCGTCGGACAGCTTCTCCCAGTACGCGGTGATCTCTTCGGCGGTCTCGCCCCGCAGGGAGAGGAAGAACGCGTTCTCGCCCTGGTTCCACGGCAGGTGCGAGGGCACGTCGTAGGCCATCACGCGAAAACCGTTGCCGGCGGCCACCTGGCCCCACATCACCCGGTCGGCGTCGGACGGGTCCTGGAGGTTTCCGGCGTCCTTGTAGGTGACCACGGCCACGTCCCCGCCGAACACGGACTGGTAGAACGTGAGCGCCTCGCGGGCGTCACCCCGGAAGTTCAGGTGGGTAACGGCGTTGACGGACATGTTCGCTCCTCATCTTGTTCGGGTGGTTTCCGGCGGCAGGGCTGGCTCGCCGCGCCGGCGGGGATCGCCGCCACGGACGACGGTCACGAGGATCGGCTCGCCCGGCCCTGCTCGGTGACCACAGTCGCAGGGGAAGCGGCCAGGGTTTGTCCGCTTCTCGCGGCAATATTGGTCTCATGCCGAAAACCTCAGCGCGGCTGCTGTCGCTGCTCTCGCTGCTCCAGGCGCGCCGCGACTGGCCGGGGGCGCTGCTGGCCGAGCGGCTGAACATCAGCCCGCGCACCGTGCGCCGCGATGTCGACCGCCTGCGCGAACTCGGCTACCCGATAGTGGCAACCAAAGGGCCCGACGGGGGGTACCGGCTGGACGCCGGGACGGAACTGCCCCCGTTGCTGTTCGACGACGACCAGGCCGTCGCCCTCGCCGTCGCACTCCAGATCGCCGCCACCACCGGCGCCGGCATCGAGGAGGCCGCGGCCCGTGCGCTGAACACCGTCCGGCAGGTCATGCCCGCGCGGCTGCGCCGCCGCATCGACACCCTGCGGGTCACCGCCGTCGAGCGGCCCGCGACCCGGCAGGACCCACAGGTCGACGGCAGCCTGCTCATGACGCTCAACACCGCCGTCCACGCCCGCGAGGTGCTGCGATTCGACTACGCCCCCGCGTCCCCTCCGGGGGCCGGCGAGGACGAGCCCGCCGTGGCGCCACCGCGCCGGGTGCAGCCCCACCACCTCGTCACCTGGGGCGGGCGCTGGTATCTCGTCGCCTGGGACCTCGACCGCGACGACTGGCGCACCTTCCGCGCCGACCGGATCATTCCGCGCACCCCGACGGGCCCGCGATTCCCCCCGCGTGAGGTGCCCGACGGGAACGTGGCCGCCTTCGTGACCAGCAGGTTCCAGGGCTCCGGCGGCTCCGGCGGCTGGCCCTGCCAGGGCGAGGTGATCCTCGACCTCCCCGCCGCCGTCGTCTCCCGCTACACCCGCGACGGGATCGTCGAGGAACTCGGCCCGGACCGCTGCCGGCTGGTCCTGGGCTCGTGGTCGTGGCCCGGCCTGGCCGCCGCCATCGGCCGGTTCGACGCCGACATCGAGGTCATCGGGCCGGCCGAACTCAAGGCCGCCTTCGCGCACCTGGCCTGCCGCTACGCCGCCGCGGCGGCCGACCGCGTCCAGGAAGGGGGGTGAACGAATATGCCGCTCACCTGCGCTCATCAGAGGCCCCGGGTTGGTTGGCCGGACCTCTGCCTGTCAATGCAGGCGCCCAGGACAGGTGTGCAAGGCACGCCAGGTGTACGACGGACGGCCCCTACGGCGAACGCCGCTATACCGTCCAGCAGATCGCCGACGAATTCGGCGTCACCCGGCCCACCATCTACCGGCACCTCGACACCACCACACCCGCAGGCAGATCGACAGCCTGACCTACCTCGAACAATGCCTCAGATGGCGGCTGGGTTGGGTCGGGCCGCGGTACTGACCTTGCGGCCAGCCCGCCGCACGGCGTAGGCCGGCCGTTGAAGGCACTATGAGGCGGGGATAGGCGGCGGGAGGGTATTGCGGGTGAACCGCACTGGATCGGCGTTCTCGTTGATGTAGGCATAGTGGCGATCGCTGGGAAAACGGGCAGCATGCCCGGTGGGCAGGCTGTAGCGATCGCCGGCGAGTTCTAGGGTGAGGCACCCGGAGGTGACCAGGATCATCTCGTAGGCGCCGGTGGGGTCTGGTTCGGCGTCGTAGCGATCGCCGGGGTCCAGCCGCCAGTCCCAGAGTTCGACGGCGCCCGGGCCAGTGACCGCGATGCGGCCGTAGCCTTCTTCTGATCGCCAGGGGGTGAGCATTGCCTCGGGGGCGATAAGGCGTATTCGTCCCGGTCTCTTGTCGTCTACCAGTGTCGCCAATGTGAGGCCGAGCGCTCGGCCGATGCGCTCTAGAGTGCCCAGGCTCGGGTTAGCCTCGCCTTTTTCGATGAGGGTGAGCATTCGGCGACTCACGCCGGATCGTTCGGCCAGCTCTACCAAGGTCATGCTGCGATCAGTCCGGCGAGTGCGCAGATTGCGCGCGACCGCCGCGGCGATCTCAGGAGAGCTGCCATGACTTGACATATGGATAATATACTGCGCACTCTGGGCAATGCGAGCGCCTGCCCGGGTTTCTCGGCGAAAGACTCTTTTGTGGCCTCGTCCGATCGTCAAAGGAGGGGGCATCGTGCCCGTTGCCGCACGCGCTGTGCGTTCACCGGAGCCACAGGACGTGGAGACTGCCTGGATCACCGTTCGTGGGGCGTTGACTCCTACTCCTGTGGTGCCGTCGCCCCTGGCGTCGGGTGCCTTGTTGAAGCTTGAGATCTTCCAGCCGACAGGGTCGTTCAAGGTCAGGGGGGCGCTGGCGGCCTTGGCCGGGCTGCCTGCGCAGGTGAAAGCGGTCACGGCGAGCGCTGGAAACCATGGATTGGCCATGGCCTACGCCGCGTCACAGACAGCGGCCGATGTCACCGTGGTCGTCGCCGAGACGGCCTCACCCGCGAAGGTCGCGAAGATCAAGTCATACCCGGTCACCCTCGTCCAGCACGGTCGTTATTTCGATGACGCGGAGCAGCACGCCTTGTCGCTGCCGGGCCGCTACGTTTCGGCCTACAACGACCCGCACGTGATCGCCGGGCAGGCGACCATCGGCAAGGAACTGGACGATCAGGTGATAGGGCCGCTGACGGTGGTCGTACCGGTGGGTGGCGGCGGGCTGGTCGGGGGACTGAGCCTATGGGCGCGTGAGCGCGGCGACGTGCGAATCGTCGGGGTGGAGTCGAGCGTGTCGCGGGCTGTCTCAACCGCGGTCGCTACCGGTCGGATCACCGAGGTCGAGGTCGGCGACAGCATCGCTGACGGCATTATCGGAAACATCGAGGCCGGTTGCGTGACGCCCGGTCTGATCGGCGCGGGGTCGGTCGCGTTGACAGCGGTGACGGACGCAGAGATCCATGCGGCCTTGCGCTGGCTGTTCACCGAGCATGGGTTGGTCGCCGAGGGCTCCGGCGCCTGCGGAGTCGCTGCCGTACTCGCTGGAAAGGTCGAGATCAGCGGGCGTCTTGTCGTCGTCCTGTCCGGCCGCAACATCACCGCCGGCACCTTCGCGAAGGCCTTGACCCATGACTGACGTCATCATCCCGGCGCCCGTCGTACTCGATGAGGCGCGGGTGCGCGAGCTCCTGCGGCTGCCCGATGCGATCGCCGTCACCCGCCAGGCCCTGATCGCGCAGGCGGCCGGACATGTCACCCAGCCCGACCCATGGCACTTGGAGATCCCCCAGGTGCGCGGCGAAGTGCACATCAAGGGCGGCTACCTTCACGGTTCCACGCATTTCGCGGCCAAGCTCGCGACCGGGTTTTACGCCAATTCCCAGGCCGGCATCCCCGTCTCGTCCGGTTTGAGTGTCATCGCCGACGCCCAGACCGGTTACCCGGTAGTGATCGCCTTGGACAACGGTTACCTAACCGATGTCCGTACCGCAGCGGCCGGAGCTCTCGCCTCCGACGCCCTGGCACGCAAGGACGCGGACGTCGTCGCTGTGATCGGGCCGGGGATCCAGGGTGCCTTGCAGCTGCGGGCCCTGTTGGAGTTGCGCAAGCCGACCCAGGTACGGGTGTACGGGCCGAACAAAGAACGGGCGGAGGCCTTCGCGACCCGGATGCGCGAACTGCACACCTGGAAGGTCACCGTAACTGACTCCGTTCAACAGGCCGTGGAAGGCGCGGACATCATCACCACCGCGACGCCCTCTCGCAAGCCCCACCTGTTCGGCGAGTGGCTCAAGCCCGGTACACATGTGACCGCCATCGGAGCGGACATGGACGGCAAACGGGAGCTTGCTGCCTCCGTGCTGACGGCAACGGGGCTGATCGCAGCAGACGACCTCGCTCAGTGCCGCCGGGTCGGCGAGCTGCAGTACGCCACCAAAACGGTCCTTGACAGCGCCACCGTGGTGGCGCTCGGCGATGTCCTCGCCGGCCGGGTCCCCGGCCGTACAAGCGACGACCAGATCACCGTCGCCGACCTGACCGGCCTGGGTGCCGAGGACGCCGCTGTCGGCACGGTCATCGCCCAGGCCGTAGCGCGTAGCCGCCCAGCGGCTACTGCGCGCGCTCAACACCAGTGACCACGGCTGTAACGCTGCGAGCCGGCGTAACTGCTCGCAGCCCATCAGCCCGAACCGGTCGCACTGGCCACCGCGCTGGATCTGATCGCGCGCAAGCGCGCTGATCATCACAGGATCGGTCTTGGGCTGCAGGTCGGAACGGTGGGCAGATGGGACGGGGCTCGGCCGCGCCCAGCAGCCGCTCGGCCTGTCCCGGCGTGGGCGGCTCGATCTTCTCCTGCCGGTACCGCGTCACAAACGCCGACCGCAGCCGGTCCCGCGAGGTATCCACCGGGCAGATCTCCTCGGCCATCCAGACGATCAGCTTGTCCTCATCGCCGACCATGATCGTCTGGAACTGGTAGAACTCCCGGATCTGCTTGCGGTGGCTGGCCACCTGCCGGGAGACGAAGTCGAACTGGCCGAACAGCTCCGGAGCGACCTTGACCTGACCGGCGATGAAGTCCACCGCGGGTTTGGGCACGTCCTCCCGCCGCGGGAACCTGCCCTCCAGACCGAAGAACTTCAGCAACAGACCAAAGCCCAGCCGCGTCGCCCCGGTCTTGTTACCCACCAGGGCGAACTCGTCCTCATCCAGCGTCCAGCACTCGATGAGGTCTTCCCGCTCCCACTCCCGCCGCATCGCCCGGCCTTTCTCCCGATCCGTGTAGAAGGTCGGAAGAAACATGATCTGTAATCAGTCGGCTACTGATCGGTTTCGAGAAGTCGTGACGGCTACGTACGACCATGAGGCACCACATAGAGCTACTTTTCACCTGGTCGCACGGACCCGAGCGGAGGGCCTTGTCTGCTGGATTCGCGGTGGAACTACGGGGGACCACACACAGGGCGAGGATATTTCCAGATGCCCCGAGACAGGGGTGAGGCAGAGTTCTACGATCACCTCGTGTCGCACCCGTTAGGCAAGCGCCTGGCCGGTGAACTGGCCTCGCGCGACATCCCTACCGTGGTGGGGGCCGCCGGAGGTGTCACGGTGATCTGTTTGGGGCACCGCCTGATGGCCTTCACCGACGGCTCCCGGATCTGGTGGACCAGCCCGCATCCCAGCGCGCGGGGCCGCCGGCTGTGCACCTACGCGGTGACGGTGGCCGGTGCGGCCGCCCGGCTGGCCGACCACTATGCGGTGGTACGGTCGGGGCCGCCAACGGATGAGGAGCCCGACGGCACCATGGCTGCCGTCGGACGACGATTCAAGGCTGCCCCGTCGCCGGAAGAGCCTCCCAAGGCGCCGCGGGCGGGTCGTCCCAGATGGCTGTACGGCATCGTCGCACTGTTGCTCACGATCAGCGCCGCCGCGACGTACTTCGGGTGGAACCGGTACATCGTCGCGACCGTGCAGCCGCCCCGGCTGACGTCCGCAGGCTCCGTGACGGTGTACGTCCCCCCCGACGTCTGGCGAATCGAGCCACAATCGGTCACCGCCCGGATGAACCTGACCGCCGACTACTCCGGCGCACGGCTCTACTTGCGGATACACCCGCGTGCGCGGAGACCCACGTGCGTCCCCTACATGGTAGAGCTGTATGGCTCCGCGAGCCTGGCGCCTCCCACGCCACTGCTCATCAACCAGGGAGTCGAAATCGAAGGGAACACCTGGCGCCGTACCGCAGGGGCGATGTTGGTTCGCGGATCCGCCTGTCCTGGACGCATCGCCGACGGGCAGGAACCCAGCTGGCTGTATGGAACCGTCGGATGGCCGCTGGCTGGACCGACCGTGATGCGGCAGGGGAGCTGGATGGCCCTCAGTATCCCCCCGCTCAGGGTGTGGACCGTTGGCAAGAAGGACTTCGCCGACGTGCTCCGGGACTTCGACAACGGTTCGCCTCGTGGCTTCGGGACGGCAGTCGGCGTCGGCGCCGACTGCACAGTCGACCTGGGGCCGCTGGGGCCGGTGGATCGGCTGGAAGCCGTGGCCCCTCCACTCGACGGTCCGGGGCTTCGCTGGCTGACCTGTGAGCGGCCCATGACGGCCCTGCTCGTGTCGATCCCCGTCAAGGCTGACGCAGACCGGGCGCTGTTCTGGGCCGGTCTCCTCGGCGGGCTCGCCTTTTCGTTGCTCCTCTTCATCGCGCAGCTGCTCATCGACCCGCCAGGTAAGTAGAGCGGCGGCGGCCACGGAGGGCCCCGTGGCTCAGGCAGAGGCCTGGACAACCAACCCGGGACCACCCGGTTCTGCTCGGGGTTCAACTGGGTGCCACTTCCGCAGAACTCGCCTGGTTAGCCGTCAAGGACGTGCGGATGCAGCGCCTGATGACGGCTTCGCACGTGTCCAGAGCGGCCGTGAGAATGCCCGCAGCGCACCCGTGCCTGGATCACCGGGATGCAGGCCGAAGCCACAGCCGGCGAAGGTGACAGGCATCAGGCGCTGAGCCTGCTCCGGCGCGCCGAGCAGGACCTCGAACGTGCCGACTCGCTCCCGGAGACGGAGTGGACGGGCAACTACCGGCGCGAGTCGCTGGAGCACCAGACCGGGCTGATGCTGGCCGCGCTCGGCGACCTGCCCGGCGCAGAGGAGCACTTCGCTCTGTCGGTGGGGGCGCGCCGCAGCGTAGAGCGACGCACCCGGATCTTGATCGCGCCAGGCTCGCCCACGTCCAGATCCACCGCCGGCAGCCGCAGGCCTCAGCCGAGACCGTGCTCCGCCTGGGCGCCGACCTGAGCGGGATCACTCGGGTAACGAGTGAGCTTCGCGCGTAGCGTGCCGCGTGGGCGCCGTACCGGAAGGAGCGGGAGGTCCAGGACGCTGACCGGCTGCCGGCTGGGCTCCTGTCCTAAAGCTGTACCGGCCACCGAACGCGGCGGTGGCTCTATCGCAATGCCAGGACCACAGAGGTCGAATCCCTCTCGCTCTGGCGTACGCCGCCCGCGGCCCAGACCTCGCGGGTGCCGGGGATCAGCGCCAGGTCCCACAGGTCGACTGCCTTGCCGGCGACCTGTGGGATGCTCGTCGACCACTGCCCCGCGGCCGTACGGGACAGTACGCGAGAGGCCGCGTTCCCAGGGGGGTTTGCGATCACCCGGATGCCGCCCCTGCCGTCCGGGACCGCGTCGCCCAGTCGCCATGGATCCGCAGAGGTCCCCGCCGGGGCCGGGAGGGGGACCTCGACCGGAGACCACGTGTGGCCGTCGTAGTGGGCGGCGACCACCTGATCGCGGCCGTTTCCGGCGTTGGTCTCGCTCCTGTTGCCGAACACCCAGACGTCGTCCTTCGCGATCGCCAGGACCCCGGTCAGGCTGGTGCTCCAGTCGCCCG
This sequence comes from Sphaerisporangium fuscum, assembly GCF_018531465.1. Lineage (GTDB taxonomy): Bacteria > Actinomycetota > Actinomycetes > Streptosporangiales > Streptosporangiaceae > Sphaerisporangium > Sphaerisporangium fuscum. Next base: position 252,095 of record NZ_JAHDTF010000014.1, on the reverse strand, counting down.
TGCCTGCGGGGATCGCGGCGCCCAGGGGGACCTTACGCCACACCTGCCCGTCGAAGTGGGCGACGGCGCAGCAGCTGATCGCCCACACGTCCTTCTGAGACACGACGCTGGTCTTGACAGGGGTCAGCGGCAGGCGGCTGTGCCGCCAGGTGCGGCCGTTCCAGAACCAGCCTCCGGAGTCGCCGAAGGCCCAGACATGGTGGCGGCCGAGCACCATTCCATTGGAGAGGTTGGGTCGGGAGCCCATCGCCGGCCTGCCCGCGTCCATCCAGCGACGCCCGTCGAAGCGTAGGGCGTGGGACTCGCCGGTGTCGCTGGCGGTGAAGGCCCACAAGTTGTCGGGGGAGGACGCCCCCGCCGAGCCGACCTCGCCGTAGATGCGGCCGGGGAGGCCGACGGTCCGCCAGGCCCGGCCGTCCCAATGCTGTGCGACCGGATGAGCGGTCCCCGCGCATTCGTCGTCGACGGGCTCGGTCCGGCCGAACACCCACACGTTGGTCCGGCTGAGCGGGACGATGTCGGTCATCGAGTCACAGCCGCCGTAACTGTGCATCCGGACCGGCTCCCAGCCGGGCTGTCCCGCAGGGGGCGATGGCGCCGCGATCAGGCCGACCGCCAAGAGCATTCGCACGACCACGCCTCCAATGATGCCGCCCATCCTTCCGTGTGACCGGGGAATCGGGAACACCTCCGGCCACGAGAGTCCGTGCCGTCTGGACGTCCTGGCGCACCAGACCGCGGACGACAAGCGGTCGACCACCGCACTGGTGGGTTCCTGGGCGCGTCGTCCAGGTAAGACGCGACGAGGGGGACATCACCAGGAGGCGGATGGCACGTGGTCCCAATCTCGAGGCGGCCTCTTTGGGGTGCCGGTAGGAAACGTGTCATGAGCCCCAAACGAGCGTGCTCGTGGGGTTGAACAGGGTTTCGAGGTGCCGTCCGAGTTGGAGGCGGAGAAGGGCATCAGCGACGTGCTCATCCGGCTCGTTGCGGCGCTGGCGGCGATCAACGTGATCACCTTCCTGGCCCGCAGTACGCGCTGATGATTTCTGACGGTGGAGATCTCTACGCTGCCCCGTATGAATCGTGAGCGAATTCTCCTGACCCATCCCGGCACCTCCAAGCCCAAATATCTGGAGCTCCGGGCCGACGGGGTCGAGCTGCACCGGAGCTGGTGGACCGGTGCCGGGAAGCCTCAGGAGCGCATGAAGTCGTACGGCAGCGAGCGCGCGGCACGCGAGGCCCTGGAGAAGATCGTCACCGAGAAGATGCATGACGGGTACGCCGTGCTGCGCGACGTCGCCGCGACCGAGCCGAGCGACGTCGTCGTCCAGTGCGCGACGCCGGCGACCAACGGGATCGTCGCGTTCGCCCTGCACCCGGACGGCGGGACCCTCGCGGTCGCCCGCGGCATTCCTGACCGGGTCAGGCTGCAGCTCGGCTCCGAGGTGCAGACCGTCGACTTACGGACCGGCGCCCGCCGAGTGGTGTACGCCGATGCGTCGCGGAACTCAGCGGTCCATGACATGGCGTTCGAACCGGACGGATCGCACCTGACGTTCACCGTCCGGAACACGAGCAGCGGGGAGGACACGAGCCACACGGTGGCACTCGCCACCGGTCACGTTCAGAGCCTGCCCCACACCCGCTTGGGGCTGGACGCCGTCGGCGGCCGGATGCTGGTAGCCGACGGTCACACGTTGCGCGTGCTGGGCCCGGGTGGCCATTCGTGCCTCGATCTTCCCGCGGGCGAGCCCCCGCGGACCGGCGCCGCCGCCCTGTCTCCGTCAGGCCGGCTCGTCGGTCTCGTCCACCACCCGGACAACCGCGATACGGAGTACGACCTCGAGATCTGGGATGTCGACACCGGCCGGCGAGTGCTCGGTGCTCCGTACCCCTTCCCGACGAAAGCCGATGATGCCCGTGGGCTCGGCAAGCTGATGTTCGACCGGACCGAGCGGCTTCTTGTCGCGAGCAGTGAGACGTTGGGATGCTGCGGCGTCTCGGTGGAATCCGGTGCCTTGTGCTGGACGATCGAAGACAGATTCGCTGACGTCGCGCTGTCACCCGACGGCACCCGGCTCGCCGGCGCCCGCATCCGAGGTCCGGTCATCGTTTATGACGTCACGACCGGACAGCCGCTGGAGCCGCGCTTTGTCGTACCCGGCGAACCGTCGCTCTATTACCGCACGGTTGAGTTCTCCGCCGATGGCCGGCTGCTGGCGGTCGGCGACCACCCCGGCCGCGTCACGGTGTTCCGGTTCGACGGCCTGGAGTTCACCAAGCCCGTCGGCTGACCGGGCGGGCGTTCAACGCTCACGGCGCATGGTGGCGGCGAACTCCTCCCGGTGGCCGGGGTTCTCGCCGGTGGCCTGGGCCGCCATGGTGGCCAGCCGGAGTTCCCGGATGTCCCGCAGGACCTCGTACCCCTCCCGCGTGGTGACGTCGTACCTGTACACGTTCGTTGCTGTGCGTCCCCAACATCGTCCATGTCAACCCGCCGCCACGCGACAACCCTATGCGGAACTCCACGGCCACTTCCAAGGCCCCACTTCCATACCTTGTTTTATGGTGGGGTGCCGCAATACCTCTCCGATCAGTTGCCCGACAGTGTGCCGCAACTGCTCCATACTCTCGTCGATTCCGCGCCTTGGGAGAGCCTTCTCCTTGGCGATCTGAAAGTCGCGCTCGGCTATTGAGCGTGTTTCGCTGAACTGGCCGGTCTCGCCTAGGAGGCCCAACAGCGACGGGATCACGACATGGATGATCGAGGAGATCTGGGCGAGCTTGTCATTCCGGCTGAGATTTACGGGAGGCACTTCGCCGGCCTTCTGCATTTGGAAGAGCTGCAGAATACGGCCGATGGAACGTGGTGAATATCTCGCGAGCGCCAGCATGTTATAGACCAGATAGTATGCTTCCTCCGAACGGATATTGAGGCCGATGACCGGGATCCACGCCTCGAGAACGTTACGTACTGCGATCTTGATCTCAATCGAATGCCGTCCGGCGTGGATGCGGGTTGTGTACCAGTTGAATCCGACGCCGACCACGACGGCGGCTGTGGAGAACCCGACGACTCCGGATATCAAGTTCACCATGATCGGGTGCGCCTGCAAGAAATCGAGCCGCGTCGCCTCCAAATAGAGCGAGCAGGCAAATGAGCCGATGGATACGAGTGACAAGGCGATCAGAAGGGATTTCGGCAGGCGCGCCATGTGTGCCCTCCACATCTGTCGCCGGGCTCCCGCCCAGAACGCCGCATCCATACATATCACCGGGTGTCCGCGGATGGCGGCTGATAGCCGATGGTCAGGAGGTGACGGGCGAGTGCGACGACGTTGGTGTCCGCGAGAGGGCGTTCTGTGAGCATTTGTCCCCCTGTGATCGCCCCTGCGGTATCGGTCGCGCAGCAGGTGGGCGGCCTGTGACCTGCATCAGTTGAATAGGCGTTCTGGTGCGCCTTCGATAGGTGGCTCGACGATTTTCGCCTCCGCTCGCGCTCGGGCTGTCCTGCGCGAACCACCCACCGGCCCACCTGCGGCAACGCAAATCACGAACCTGCAAAACGCCCACTCAGTATGAGCGTGGTAGGCCGAGTACGCGGTGGCCGAGGTAGGACAGGACGAGGTTGTTGCTGACCGGGGCGATCTCCAGGAGCTTGGTTTCGCGGAACTTGCGTTCCACGTCGAACTCGACGGCGAAGCCGTTGCCGCCGAAGGCGGTCATGGCCGCGTTGGCTGCCGCCCAGGATGCCTGCGAGGCTAGAAGCTTCGCGGTGTTGGCCTCGGCCCCGCACGGCAGACCTCGGTCGTACAGGTCGGCCGCGTGGAAGCGCATGAGCGAGGCGGCCGCCAACTGGGCGTGGGCCTGGGCGAGGGGGAACTGGACGCCCTGGTTGGCGCCGATCGGACGGTCGAAGACCTCCCGCTTGGAGGCGTAGTCGACGGCCCGCTCGATCAGGAAGCGGCCGTCGCCTAGGGCCTCTGACGCCACCAGGACACGTTCGGCGTTCATTCCGTCCAGGATGCAGGGGAAGCCGCGTCCCTCCCCGCCGATCAGGTTCTCGGCTGGCACTCGCAGGTCGTCGATGAACACCTGGTAGCTGTGGTGGGCGGACATCACGGGAATGCGCTGCCACGCCACGCTCGGCCCGGCCTCCCGCAGGTCCACCAGGAAGACCGACAGGCCGTCGGTCTTCCGCGTCACCTCGGTCGCGGGGGTCGTGCGGGCCAGCAGCAGCATCAGGTCCGAGTAGGCGATCCTGGACGTGAAGACCTTCTGCCCGTTGATGACGTAGTGGTCGCCATCGCGCACCGCCCTGGTCGTGATCTTGGTGGTGTCGGAGCCCGCGTCGGGCTCGGTCACCCCGAACGCCTGCAGACGTAGCCGGCCCGCGGCGATCTCCGGCAGGTAGCGCTTCTTCTGCTCCTCGCTGCCGTGCCGCAGCACGGTGCCCATCGTGTACATCTGGGCGTGACAGGCGCCTGCGTGCCCGCCCGACCGGTGGATCTCCTCCAGGATGATCCCGGCCTCGGTGACGCCGAGCCCGCCGCCGCCGTACTCCTCGGGGATGAGCGTGGCCAGCCAGCCGAGCTCGGTCATGACGCGGACGAACTCCTCCGGGTACTCGCCGTTCGCCTCCAGCTCGCGCCAGTACCGGCCGGGGAAGCGGGCGCAGACGTCGCGGACGGCGAGCCGGATGGCTTCTTGATCATCGGTGAGCTGAAAGTTCATAGCTGGAGACTGTAGGGCTTGGCGACGATTATGTGTAGCATTCGCGCCAAACACTTCCTTAAATCGTCACTAGGGAGTCATCATGCAACTGAATGGAGAATGATGCGCACCAACTTGCTCAGCGGTGTGCGGGTGCTCGCGGTCGAGCAGTACGGCGCGGCGCCGTTCGGCACGCAGCTCCTCGGGCATCTCGGCGCCGAGGTCATCAAGATCGAGCAGCCGGGCGACGGCGACGTGTCCCGTTCGGTGGGCCCGCTGTTCCGCGACGACCTGCCGGAGACCGCGCGTAGCGTCTTCTTCCAGGGGCTCAACGGCGGCAAGAAGAGCCTCACCCTGAACCTGGCGCACGACAAGGGCCGGCAGATCCTGTCCGAGCTGGCCGCGAGCGCCGACGCGGTGGTCAGCAACCTCCGCGGCGACGTACCCGGTCGGCTGGGCCTCACCTTCGACCGGCTGCGCGCGGCCAACCCGCGGATCGTGTGCGGGCACCTCACCGGCTACGGTCGCACGGGCGAGCGGGCGGCGCGGCCGGGTTACGACTACCTGATGCAGGCGGAGCTGGGGTACTTCGACCTGACCGGTGAGCCGGACGGCCCGCCGTCCCGGATGGGCGTCTCCATGATCGACCTGACCGGCGGCGTGGTGCTCGCCCTCGCCACGGTCAGCGGCATCCTGCGGGCGCGGGCGACGGGCGTGGGGGGTGACGTGGACGTCAGCCTGTTCGACGTGGCGCTGTTCAGCCTCAACTACCCGGCGCACTGGTACCTGAACGGCGGGCTGCGCACCTCCCGGCTGCCCCGCTCGGCGCATCCGTCCCTCACCCCGTGCCAGAGCTACCGCACCGCGGACGGCTGGATCTACCTGATGTGCAACAAGGAGAAGTTCTGGCCGCTGCTGTGCGCGCGGATCGGGCGTCCCGAGTGGGGCGAGGAGCCGAGGTTCCGTACGTTCGCCGACCGGCTGGCGGCCAGGGACGAGCTGACCGGCCTGCTCGACGGGGAGCTGTCCAGGCACACGACGGCCGAGTGGCTGGCGGTCTTCGGCGACGCGGTGCCCGCCGCGCCCATCCTGACACTGACCGAGGCCATGGACAGCCCCATGGTCCTGGACGGCGACCGGGTGGAGCGGATCGATGTGGGCACGGGCGACGTGCTGCGGATGATCGCCGCCCCGATCAGGACCGACGGCCCGGCACGACCGCCCACCTGCGCGCCCACCCTCGGCGAGCACACCGGCGAGGTGCTCACCGCACTGGGCAGAACGGCCGCCGACCTGGACGAACTGCGCGCACTGGGCGTGATATGAGCATCGAGAAGCACCGTGGTGGCAGAAGCATCGACACGGCCCGGGTGATCCTTTTCGTGCCCGGCGACAGGCCCGAGCGGATCGCACGCGCACTGAGCGCGGGGGCGGACGCGGTGGTGATCGACCTGGAGGACTCGGTCGCCCCCGCGAACAAACCGGCCGCCCGCGAAGCCGCCGCCCGCGCGGTCGAGACCACCCGGGTTCTGCCGGTCGGGGTGCGGGTCAACGCGCTCACCACACCCGACGGAATCCGTGATCTCGCGGCCCTGCTCGAGGGTCCGGCCGGGTTTCCGGACTTCGTCGTCCTACCGAAGGTCGAGTCGGCGGCCGAGGCGCGGCTGTGCACTCAGGTGCTCGGCGGCCGGAACTGGCCTGGTGAGCTGGTGTGCGCCATCGAGTCCGGCGCGGGGCTCGAACACGCCGCGGAGATCGCCGCCGCCGACCCGCACGTGGTCGCCCTCGGTTTCGGTGGCGCCGACCTGGCCGCGGCACTGGGCGCCGAGCCGGCCTGGGAGCCGATGCTGCCTGCGCGGGCTCGCCTGATCTGGGCCGCGGGGGCGGCCGGGATCAGCGCACTCGACATGCCCTGCTTCGACCTGGACTCCGCCGCCGTGCTCGCCGAGGAGTGCCGCCGCGCCCGCGCGCTGGGCTTCACCGGCAAGTTCGCGATCCACCCCAAGCAGGTGGACGGCGTCAGGCAGGCGTTCACGCCGACGGCGCGGCAGGTCGCCGACGCGCACGCGGTGCTGCGGGCGGCCGAGGACGGCGGGGCGGTCCGCTTTCGCGGATCGATGATCGACGCCGCCCAGGTGCGCCGCGCCCGGCTCGTCATCGAACGCGCGGGAGGTGGCGCATGACGTTCTCCGCGTACTACCTGCTCGCTCCCGGCAGGTACGCCGAGCGGTTCGGGCTCGACTTCGAGGATTTCGCCGCGGGACAGCGCTTCCGGCACCGGCCGGGAGTCACCTTGTCCCAGCAGGACAACACCGAGCATGCGCTGGACACGATGAACTCCGCGATGCTGCACTTCGACGCCGCCTACGCCGGGCACACCGCGTGGGGCAGACCGCTGATGGTCAGCACGCTCACCGCGCAGCGGGTGATCGGCCTGTGCGCCAAGACGTTCGCCCGGCGGCGCAGGCTGCCGGGGCTTGACGAGATCGGCCTGCGGGCGCCGGTGTTCGGCGGCGACACCCTGTACGCCGAGTCGGAGATCCTCGCGGTGGACCCCGGCGGCGATCCGGACGCCGGCGTCGTATGGGTGCGCACGCGTGGGCTGAACGCGTCCGGCGCCGAGGTGATCGATCTGAGCTACCGAGCGGAGATCTACCGTCGGGGGCGTGGCCCGGACGCCGATCCCGGCGGTCCGCCGGTGGCCGAGCCGAGGTTCGCGGCCTACGACCTGGTCGACGGCGACCTGCGGGAACGCTACGGCCTGTTCTTCGAGGACTGCCGGCCGGGCGAGCGGTTCGTCCACCACCCCGGATACACCTTTCTCCACGAGGAGGCGATCGGGCAGGCCCGCAGGTCGATGGAGTTCGCACCCGGCTACCACGAAGATCCGCCCCTGGTCACCGAGATGTTCGTGCTCGCCGCCGCCGCGACCGCGTCGACGCGCACCTTCGGACGGGTCGTGGCGAACCTCGGCTGGTACGACATCGAGCTGCCGACACCGGTGCGCGCGGGTGACACCGTACGAGCCGAGTCGGAGATCCTCGACGCCCGCCCGTCGAGGTCGCGCCCCGCCGAGGGGGTCCTGTCGGTCATCACGCGGGCGCTGAACCAGCGCGGCGAACCGGTGTTGTCGTTCCGGCGCTCCCTGCTGGTGCACCGCAGGGACGCTGACGGCCCCTACGGCCCCGCCGGCTACGGGTAGACCCGTGTCATCCGGGGCGGCCACGGATACCTGACCTTGAAGATGGACAGGAACACCATGATCTCGACCTCGCGCACGCCGGGCACCGTGCGGATGCGGTCGGTCACCAGCCGGTGCAGGTGCGCGGCGTCGAGGTGGCCGACCTCCGCCATCAGGTCGTAGCGGCCCGCGGTGGCCACCAGCCATTCGACCTCGTCGACCTGCGTGATCGCCGCGGCGATCACGTCGAGGTCGCCCTCGCACCGCAGGCCGATGGCGGCGCGGTGCAGGAAGCTCACCTTCCTAGGGTTGATGATGGCTGCGATCTTGATGACGCCCGTGTCGATCAGGCGCGCCACCCGCTGCCTGGTCGGGGCGAGGCTGAGCCCGACCGCCTCGGCGATCCGGCCGTAGGTCCGACGCCCGTCCTCCTGCAGTTCGGCGACGATGCGCCGGTCGATCGCGTCCAGCGTCACCTCCTCGCCGTCGCCGGTCAGCGCGGGCAGGACCGGAGGGCACCGCCGGGCGCCGGCCAGCTCGTCCGGCACCCGCCTGCCCGAGCCAGGGGGCCAGGAGTATGAGGCCTTGAACAGGTTGAGATACAGGAAGGTCTCGACGTCGCGCACCCCGGGGACCGCGCGCATGCGCTCGACGAGCAGGCCGTACAGGTGCTGCTCGTCCACGCAGCGGAGCTCGGCCATCAGGTCGTAGCGGCCCCCGGTGGCGACCAGCCAGTCGACCTCCTCCACCTCGCTGATCGCGGCTGCGATGGCGTCGAGGTCGCCCTCGCAGCGCAGGCCGACCGCGACCCGCAGCCGGAAGCCGAAGGCGCCGGGGTTGGTGATGGCCACGATCTCGATCAGCCCGGACCCGGTCAGGCGGGCCACCCGCTGCCGGGTCGGCGCCTCGGTGAGCCCGACCGCTTCGGCGATGCGCCCGTAGGTCCGCCTGCCGTCGTCCTGCAGTTCGGCGATGATCCGCCGGTCGATCTCGTCCAGAGCGGGCGGATCCTGCACTTCGCGGCTGTCTTGGAGGGCATCGCTCACCCCGCAATGGAAGCATGACCGTCACCTGTCCGCCACACGACCCCCCAATCCGACCCGCGACAGCGGAAATATGAACAATCAACGGTCTGAAGTGCGAAGAACAGTTGTGGAGAGCTATGTAATCAACTATTTTGCCATGCATGAGCGAATCCTATGACGCCGATGCGGTGGCGCTGTCGGACGGCATGCTCCGCCGCGAGTCCGGCCGCCTGCTGATCGAGGACGTGCCGGTGGACGCCCTGGTCGAGCGGTTCTCCGCACCGCTGTTCGTGCTGTCGGAGTCCACCCTGCGGCGCCGGGCGCGCCGCATCCGCGCCGCGTTCGAGCGGGCCTGGCCCCGGGGTCCGGTCGCGGTGCTGCCCGCGGTCAAGGCCAACCCCGTGCTCGCACTCCAACGGGTGCTCGCGCAGGAGGGCATGGGCGCCGACCTGGTCGGCCCGGGCGAGCTGGAGGTCGCGGTCCGTGCCGGGATCGACCCCGCCCTGATCTCGCTCAACGGCACCGGCAAGGACCGCGCCACGATCGAGCGCGCCGTGGCGCTCGGCGCCCGCGTCACCATCGACGACGTACGGGAGATCGAACTCGCGGTGGCCGCGGCCCGCGCCGTCGGCAAGCAGGCCAACCTGCGTATCCGGCTGCGGCCCTACTGCGAGACCGACGCCCGGATGGAGTCCTTCGGCGTCCCGATCGCCGACATCTACGGCACCTACAAGTCAGGCGTCCCCTACGACGACCTCGCCGAGGCCGGTCGCGCGCTGTCCGCGCCGGAACTGCGGGTCACCGGCGTGATGATGCACATGGGTCGCTACACCACCGACCTGTCGGTCATCGGTGGGTTCAGCAGGCGGTTCGGTGAGCTGACCGCCGAGGTGTCGGAGCTGTGGGGCGGCTGGACGCCGGACACCATCGACGTCGGCGGCGGATTCGCCCCGCACGTCGAGGGGTTCGGCCGGGCCAACCCGAGCTTCGTCCCCCCGGTCCCGCCGTCGATCGAGCGCTACGCCGAGGTCGTCTGCGAGAACCTGGCCAAGGGCCTGGCGTCGGGCGGCATCGGCGTCGAGGGCCGCACCTTGGAGGTCGAGCCGGGCCGCGCGCTGTTCGGGCCGTGCGGCATCCACGTGGCGACCCTGCTCAACGTGAAGCGCCAGACCCAACCCTTCCCCTTCACCTGGTACGAGACCGACACCACGCAACTGTTCCTGGCGGAGATCTCCGACCAGGCCGGCCGCCCGCCGGTGACCCCCGTGCTGCTGCCGGAGACCGAGACCGCGGTCGACGTCCGGGTCGTCGGCCGCTCCTGCATGTCCGACGTGCTCGCGCGCACCGCCACGCTGCCCCACATGAGCGCGGGCGACCTGCTGGCCTTCTGCTTCACCGGCGCCTACAACGACGCGAACGCGAGCAATCTCAACCTGCTGCCCCGCCCCGCGACCGTGCTGGTGAGCGGCGCGCAGGCCCACCTGGTACGGCGGGCCGAGCGCATCGAGGACCTTCTCGCCCGCGACACCCTCCCCGACCACCTCCACCACACCTTCACCGGAGCCGCCCGATGACCAGCACCACGCCCGTACTCGACCACATGGGGCTCACCTGCGCCGACCTGGCGCTCTCGCTCACCTTCTACCGCGACCTGCTCGGCATGCCGCTGCTCAAGCAGGGTGAGGCGCAGGCCCGCGCGGCGGGCATCGAGGACGCCTGGCTCGCCTTCGCCATGCTCGACGCGGGCCAGGGGCAGATGATCGAGCTGCTGGAGTACCGCAGGCCCAAGAGCCCGCCGTCGGTCGCGCCGCCGGTCAGCAGCGCGGGGGGCGGGCACGTCGCCCTGGGCGTCCAGGACCTGGACGGGCTGCTCGTACGCCTGGCCGAGGCCGGGGTCCACCCGCTCACCGGGGAGCCGATCACGATGTCAGGGCTCGGGCCCTGGGACGGGGCGCGGCTCGTGTACGTGCTCGATCCCGACCGCCACGTGGTCGAACTGATCCAGTTCGCCGCGCGGAGGTAGGGCCGGCGCGCGTCCAGCTACGGCGGGCGCGCGTGTCCTCGGCCGCGTGTCCGTTGCCGGAATGGTGATCGTCGGGGTTTGTCGACCACCTGCGCAACGGGCACGCGGAGCTCAGCCGCTCAAGTCGAGGTTCATGGTGCTGCCCTGCGCCCGTGCCAGCGGCTGAACTGCTCTGGAGTACGGACGCCGTCATCCAGCACTGACTGGTAGATATCGACACTCCGCACGGTCTTCCCGTACTCATCGCGATCGGCCCAGGCGTCCTTGATCTGCAAGATCGCCATTCGAGTCTCCGGAGTGAGCCGCGGAGGTATCGTGCGCAGATCCGCGAGGTCCGGCTGGCGTTCGGGTTCGTCCACGAACCAGATGTCCAGGGTCCATTCGTCTCCTTGCGCCGAGCGGTACTCAACGCCGAGGTACAGGCCATCCGGATAGGCCGGGTCTGTGTTCCAGTGACCGGTGTCATCGCGGAACCGAACCTGGCGTACGCGGGGATGCACGGCCAAGCGTGCGCCGAATTGCGCGACGGCCTCAGTGACTGAGATGCCGAGGGCCGGACAGGCGACAGTGATGTCCAGGTCGCGGCGAACCATCAAGCCAAGCGCAGCGCTGCCCACCCATACCGGCGAGCCCAACGCGGACAGCCGCTCGTCCAATCGCAGGTCGAGGCTCACGGTGCCCGCCTCGGCCTGGAGGACTTCCTGACGCTGCACCAGCTCATTGATCACGGACTCAGTATCAAGTCGAGCGTGTCCAAAGCCAAGTCGGCGCCAAGGTGATCGGCGACCTGCCGGCCCACAACCGCCCGGGAGAACAAGTCCTGCACGAACGCCGTGTACGCCCATCCGGCAGCGGTGACCACATACGTGACGTCCCGACCCAGCGGCGCTTCGGGCGTCCGCGGTGAAGTCCCGTACCAGCAGGTCACCGGGCTCTCGTACCCTCTCTCCTCATCAGGGGCATGCCCGCCGCACACCGCCCGCCGCGACACGCTTCCCACCCACGGCGACCGCGAGTCCGCGGTCGCCAGGCTCTCCACCAGGCAGGAGCACCAGCCGACGCCGGATGGGGTGCCGTAGCTCAATCACGGAAATCCCCTTTTTCACCTGTCGGGCGATCAAGGACCATGATCCTTGCCGCGCACCGGGGAGGATCACACCCCACCGTGCCAGGCCATCTCCTTCTAGCTGGGAAACAGGCTAGAACTCACAATGTGTCGTTCGCGCCGGTCTCCTTCGGGCTGCCGGTCAGGGATTGCTTGCTCGGGAGCGGTCACGAAGTCGCCACAGTGCGAGGAGCCCACCGATGGCGGGGATGGCGGCGCGCCAGCGAGCACCGGATGAGGCGGTGGACGGGGCCAGCGCGGTGGCCGTGATGACAGCGAGGTAGGCCGCGCCGTGCAGCGGTCCGACGAGGGAGGAGATCGCTTTCATGTGGATGGTGAACAGGTTGATCAGCAGGACCGTCAACGAGGAGCACTCGACGCCGACCGCGATCCGCAGCGTGCGCACTGTGAATCACGCTCCCGTGGCCGAGCCGGGACGTACGATCATCAAAAGGACGACCGCCCACAGCAGGTCATAGAGGCCGGCGAGCATGTGCAGCGGACGCAGCCGGTTGCGGTTGCCGGGGTTGGCGAGCGCGTCGCGCCGGCGCGGATGGATCTGCGGCGCCAGCAGGAGGCCCGCGGCGGCGGTGAGAACCGTGGCTAGGGTCTCGCCACTGCGGCCTTGGACGTAGGCCAGGACGATGCCCGCGGCGGGCACGATCAGGCCAAACGCGCGGTATCCGCCAGTGATGCGGTGCAGCGCGACGGCTACGACGCGGGTGCGCTCTCCCGGCGCTTGCGGCGGGGGGCCCGGGGCAGCGGGCATGGCCACGTCCGGTGGAATGCCGGTAGTGGCCGGGACGTAGCGGGGAAACAGGCTCGTCGCGACTGCGGAGCCTCCGACGAACACGATGGCGGCCATGACATGCACCGACAGCGACAACTGTTCCATGAGCTCTCTTTCTCACGGTCAGGGCGTCCGAAGCTCGGCACGCGAGCGTCAGGCCCTCCGGTTCCTTGGGCTGACGCCCCGGTCAGTCGTCCCAGCCGCTGGCGTCGAGGAAGTCTTCCCAGGTGATGTAGGGAGTCTCGGGATGCCGCTGGTGCAGGACCTCGCCCGGTAGGGTCATGGGCGGGGCTTTGCGCGGATCGGCGAGGCACTGCGCGATCATGGCGTCGGTCAGGGCGCGGGCGCCGCCGTGGCGGGGGTAGACGGCATGCACACGTGCGGCGTATCCGGCGGGTAGGTCGTCGGGGCCGCCGGTCAGGTCGATGCCGATGCCGTTCTGCGCGATCGTGATTTCCGGCGGGCGGCGACGGGTGAACACCGGCGAGTCGTGGAGGCCGTAGGAGGTGTGCAGGGCGATGCCGTCCCAGACGGTGTCGACGCGGGCATCGGTGATGCCCTGCTTCTCCAGAAAACGTGCGGCGAAGTCGGCACCGTCGACTTCGAACCGCTGGCCGGTGTTGGCGTGTTCGGTCAGGCCCATGTCGTGCAGCACGCAGATGAGGAACATGACCTCGGCGTCGTAGTCGCGGCCCGGTAGGCGTCCGGCCTTGGCGGCGGCCGCCCGGGCGAAGAGGAAGCTGCGCAGGCTGTGGTTACGCAGGTAGGGCTTTTGCGAGTCGGTCACCAGTCGTCGGGCCGCCTTGGCGACGCGTGTGGCGGGAAAGGACAGGTCGGTGTGCGGAGTCTTGGCGTGGGCGGGAGGCGTGCCGACGGCCAGGCTCGCGGCGCCGGCGAGGCCGGCTCCCAGCAGTGTGCGGCGGTTCAGGGACGAGCTCATCTGTTCTCCTTCGGGATCAGCGGCGAATGGGAGATGCTGCGGAAGCGCTGGCGGTAGGCGGTCGGAGTGGTGCCCAGGACCTTCAGGAACGTACGGCGCATCGTCTCGTCGGATCCGAGACCGCACCTGCGGGCGATCGACGCCACGGGTTCGGCACTGGTCTCCAGGAGGGCCTGCGCGGCCTCCACCCGGATCCGCTCGACGTACTGGCCGGGGGTGAGCCCGATCTCACGACGAAACAACCGGGTCAGATGGCGTTCGCTGACCGTGACCTGGGCCGCCATCGCGGCCAGCGTGTGCTCTGCCGCCGGGTCGGCCACGACCGCGTCCAGCAGGCGGCGCAGCGCCGGGTGACGCGTCGCGGGGACGGCCACGCGAACGCTGAACTGCGACTGGCCGCCCGGCCGCTGCAGGAACACGACCATGTACTTGGCCACCGCCCGCGCGAGGTCCGGTCCGTGGTCCTCCTCCACAAGCGCCAGCGCCAGATCGATTCCGGCGGTGACGCCCGCCGAGGTCACGACCGGTCCATCGCGGACGAAGATGGCGTCGCGCTCCACGGTGACCCGCGGGAACCGGGACTCCAACTCGGCGCAGGCCGCCCAGTGTGTGGTGGCCCGTCGCCCGTCGAGCAGGCCGACCTCCGCCAGCAGGAGCGCACCCGTGCACACCGACGCCACCCGGCGCGCGCGACCGCCGATGTCACGCAGCAGGTATGAGAACGCCTCCCCAGGGCGGTCGCCGTCCGGCGGCGCGTACCCCGGCACCAGCAACGTGTCGATCGGACCTTCGCACTCGCCCAGAGCCAGGTCGGCCCCCAGCGGCACACCGGCATCCGTACGCACCGGCCGCCCATCGACCGAAGCAAGCCGGACCCGGTAGCCGCCGGACCCGTGCAGAACCTGCACCGGTCCGGCCGCATCGAGCAGCACCACCCCGTCGTAGACGGCCACAACTACATCGAGCACCCCACCAGCCTCACGGTTCGCCGCAAAAGTCCACAAGGACCACTAGCCCACAGATCCGGACATCACAGGTCTCAAGGCATGAGGGATATCGCGGGCCTCCAGGGCGACGGCGTGGGCTCTGCGCGCCGCCCACCACTCGTCGTGCACGGGGGTGAACTTGCCCGCCGCCCGCGCCTGCTCCAACACGGTGGCTCAGGGCAGGGCGCCGGGCTTGCGGATGAGGACTTCCAGGTAGTGGTCCAGCTCCAGGCGGCTTGCCGCCTGGCCGGCAGCCGCTCGTGCCGGGCGACCCCTTCGCGGCCGTCGTAGACGATGAGCTCGCAGGCGTGCAGCATGACCCGGACGCGTCGGCCGATCAGGCGGGCAGGCACGGAGTAGCGGTTGGCGCGCACGGTGATCTGGCTGTGGCGGTCCACCCGCGGCGACAGCAGCAGGCCGGTCTCGAAAGGCTCGACGGGCAGTGGTTCGAGCAGCGGCGCCTCGACGGCGAAGTACTCGCCGACGGTGCGGATCCCGGCTGCCGATCCGGCGCTCCTCGTCGGCCCGGTCCCAGGCGTCGATCATCATGTTCAGCTCGGCCAGCGAGGCGACCTCGGGGATCGGCACCAAGTGGTTGCGGTGAAACCAGCCGATGTCGCCCTCCACTCCGCCCTTCTCGTGCGCGCCCTGCTTGCCGGGCTGGCAGTCGAACGGCTCGATGCCGTAGTGGGAGCGAAACGCTGTCCAGCGCGCGGTCTCCACCCGGACGGGGGAGAACCCCAGCACCCGGGCGACGGCGGCCTCGAGGTTGTCGTAGCGGATCTGGCCGGTCGGCACGCCTCTAATATGCGGGTCTCGATGTCAAGCAAGCCATCCGCAGCGGTGAGGGCTTACCAGCAATCGTGTTACGCCCCCGACGGCTGCAAATCCGGCGACGCTGTGCTCGCCGGGAAGCCGTATAGCTCGCGAAGCCTGGTAGCGATGGCCTTCCCTGCGGCTGTGGCCGCCCCATAGAACTCGCCGTTGTGACTGGGATCCATTCCGGACTCGCGCGTCCAGTACATCGGGTAGGCGGTCGATGTCAGGCGCTCCACCGCTTCGATCACTGGAGGATGCAGAAGGAGGGCGGACTCGTGACTGCACCGCACGTTCGCATGCATGGCTGCCGCGCGCAACTCTTGGCCACCGTCGCTCTCACGCCAGTCCAGTCCGGCGGCTTCCGCCTTGGCCTGTGCCATGGCGATCGCGTTCACCCTGCTTAGCAGGTCGTGAATGGCCGCGTGCATGGCGCGGAGCCCATCACGCTCGAATGCGACTCGATCTAAGTGTTCGGCTTGTTGACGCTCAGCGTTGCGAGTGTCCTGCGTGTTCTGTCTGGTCCAGCGGGTGCGGAACAGTTCTAGCAGGTAACTCGAGACGAAGCCGAGGACAAGCGTAATCAGGGGCAGCAACACGGTGAGCATGCCGCCTACCATCTTCGATTTGGCATTGGGTGTCCACGGGGTCTGCCCAGGCTGCCATGGACCTCCTTCGAGGTTTGAAGACGAGTTCAGGAAGCTTCCCCGTCGAGCCGGTTGAGGAGCCTGTTGAAGATCTGCTCACGAGCGACTTGGCCCTTGGCCGCCGCATCGTCTCGCTGGCGTTCCAGGGTCGGGCGGAACTCGATGGTCGTCACGAAGAAGGTGCATGACTCGCAGATCGACTCGAAAGGGCAGTCCATCTCGACTGGGCGGGCGCAGTAGCCGTTGCCGAGCATCCTGCGGTGCATCTCGCGCCGGAGCTTGGGACCTTCTTTGGAATCGGCGGCTCGATGCTGGTCATGTGCATGGCCGCCATGGGAATCCCGATCTTCCGCATGCTCGAATCCTTTTCTCAGCATGCTGTCTGAAATCGGAGCCTGGATGCCGTCATGTCCCTACCCGGAGTAAGGGCACCTGGGCACGGACGGCTTCATGATCACTGCCGCTGCGCTGGTGCTGGCCGGATGAGGCCACGCGATGGTGATGTTTACGGTGATCTTCTTCCGGTGCTGATGGGGCGGGGTGGCAGAACGGATGTGATCTCCCCCTTGTGCGGCCGGGGTGAGGCTTGGGCGCTTCAACCCGGACCTGCGAATTCACGCCGAGGCAGAGAAGGTGGCGCGGGCTCTGCTGGTCGCGGCCGAGCGCGAAACCGAAAAATTATCGGCGTCCGCAATGGACATGAGGTGTCCATCCCGTTTGTTTCGGTCCAACCTGCCATTTTGTGGTTATTGTGATCGTCGTTCGTGATCCCTTAACGTCACCGGCGTGGGCCCTCCAGGGCCCGGCCAGGAGGCGCAGGGATGGTGCAGTTCGTGCGGACGACGAAGCCCACAGGGTTCAAGGCGATCATTCCGGGCCGGCAAGATCCATGGGAAGCGCTGTTTCTCCGGGACGGCCAGGTCGCGAAGATCAACCTGGAGAGGCTGATCTCCGCAGGGCGGCTGCTGGACGCCTACGACAAGCAACTGGCCGGGATACCCGAGCCGTTCGTCACCTATAGCGACGCGGCGTTCGAAGTGCGGGGTACCACAGGAGCTCGGCGGACGATATTCATCGACGAAGACAAGTGTCTGGACTGGGAGTGGGGCGTCGCGGCCAGATATCAGGGGCCGATCATCGATCTACCGGACTTCGGGCGCCACATCCCGGACGGGTTTCGCAGCGGCCTCGACGCCGTCATGGGACTGCCGGACGACAGCACCATGCTGTTCAAGGGGAGCCAGTGCGCGATCATCGAGTGGGGGGCCAACGGCGGCTGTACCTACAAAGGCGCCCTGGTCGACATGCCCAAATGGAGCTGGCTGAATGTGCCCTCGGACATGAGGGCCGACTTCGACCACGCCGTGATGATCAAATCACCGGACCAGTCGCAGGAAGAGACCTTGTTCATCAAGGGTGACAAGGACGGTTACAGCACCCTGGCCGGCCCGCTCACCTTCACCGTGACCTGAGCCCGCGACCGCGCAGTGACCCCGGTGAGCGGCCACCGGGTCCTGCGCCTGTGGGGCGGACCTGCGGCCGGCATCCGGCGCGTGTGTCACGGCGGATCGCCGCGTACAGCTCGACCTTCGACATGCGAGACTCCCGCAGCACCTCGATGGTTGCACCGCGATCAGCTGAGCGCCGTCGAACTCAGCGGGCGGCCGGGTAGAGGCTCAGGTTGTGGGTGAGCGCGGCGACTCGGCGGGCCGTGAGCCGGCGACGGCCCGGGGCGGGTACGGCGCGCCGCACCCGCGGCGCGACCTCTGGCAAGGCGGCCGTGGCCGCTCTCCCCAGGTCGCCTGTCAGGCCGTCTTCAGCTGCTGGAAGCGGATCATGTTGCCCGCCGGGTCGCGGAAGGCGCAGTCGCGGACGCCGTAGGGCTGTTCGATCGGCTCTTGGAGGACCTCGGCGCCGGAGGCGCGGATCTGCTCGAAGGTGGCGTCGCAGTCGGGGGTGGCGAAGACGACGGCGCGCAGCTTGCCGTTGGCGAGCAGCTCGCCCAGCGCCTTGCGCTCCTCGGGGGAGGCGGCCGGGTCGGCGTTGAGGGTCTCCAGGACGATGTTGACCTCCGGCTGCGACGCCGGGCCCATGGTCAGCCAGCGCGCGCCCCCGTAGGCGACGTCGTTGCGCACCTCCAGGCCGAGAACGTCCCGGTAGAAGGCCAGCGCCTTGTCGCCGTCGTCGATGGTGATGTAGCAGTAGTGAAGGGTGAGTTCCATGTCGGAAACGCTACGACCGGCCCTGTTCCCCCCGCTTCTTCGATCCTGATCGGTCTGACGGTGCGGGGGAGGAGGGCGTGCCCGCCCGGCGTCATGGCCCTCCGCTTTGGGGCGCCGGTTCGAACTCGACATGAACCACCACCTCGACCTGCCGCCGCGCTGACCGTCATCCTGCACCGGCGTAGAAGGCGCGGGCGATGGGTGTCAGCCGCCGGTCACGGTGGTCGTGACGCCGTGAGACCTGATCGCGACCGTGATCCGCTGAAGGACGGGCGCGGTGCGTCCAGCGAGGAAGGCGCCCGCCCAGGAGGACGAGGCGCGACACCGGCCGAGCCGGCCGGCGGAAAATGGGTGGGCGGGACCGGGTTCGGACTGATAGCGTCCGAGAGACCGTGACAGGCCGCTAGGAGGTGAGACCCATGAACGCTGTATCGATGTGGGTGCTCCCCCTCGTCGTCACGGTTGGGCGATTGACGTAGGTGTCGCCGGGAGCGCTTCGACCAGGCAATCCCGGAAGGCGACAACCTATGAATTCAATGCATTCCACTTCGGGCCTGGGCAAGCCCGCCGTAGTGATCAAGCGGGTCGCGGAGACGCAATGGCACGCCGTCGAGGACGACCGGGTGGTCGGCCGCGGCGACACTTCGCGCAGGCCCGACGGGCGGATCTTCGTCAGCATCGACGCCTGGCACGGTGCGGCCTTCGACCGGCTCGCCGAAGCCATGCTGGCGGACCTGCCGAAGCCGCTGTACACGCTGGTCGACGAGGTCGACCTCGAGTTGACGTCCCATTGGGCGCGGGCCGGCTTCACGACGCGGCGCCGCGAGTGGGAGTACCTCGTGCCCACCGATCCGCGGGTCACGGGACTCGGCGCGGCGCTACCACCGCCGGACGTGACGATCATGGCCCTCGGCGCGGCGGAGGAGGGTCCTCTGCGCGCCTTGGACCGCGTGATCCGCGACGAGGTCGAGGCCACCGTCGGGTGGCAGGAGATGCCCGCTGAGGTGTTGCCCCGCCCGGCCGACGTCACCGTGCTAGACCCGTCGAAGTACGCGGTGGCAGCACGGTCCGACGAATACGTGGGACTGGTCCGCCTGGCGCCGGTGCCCCGGCAGCCACGGATCGGGCTGCTCGCGGTCCGGTCCGACCAGCACCGCCGCGGCATCGCCCGGGCGCTGCTCGCCCACGTGCTGGGTTCGCTGCACAGCGGCGGGATCGAAACGGCATCGGCCGAGGTGAACGAATCCAACGCAGCGGCCATGGCGCTGTTCGAGGGCGCCGGCGCCAGGCGCGCGAACAGCAACCTGGAGTTGGTACTCCGCTGACGTCCCACCGTCGACGGATTCCCTTTCCTCACCCACATCACAGTCACCGACCGGAGAAACACGAGAATATGACAAGAACAGCAGGGGGCATCGAAATCGAGGGCACCGTCCTCGAATGCCTGCGCAACGCCACCTTCACGGTGGAACTCCAGAACGGGCACAAGGTGCTCGCGCACATCAGCGGGAAGATACGCAAGAACCACATCAAGATCGTGCTGCACGACCGGGTGCTCGTGGAGCTCAGCCCGTACGACCTCACCCGCGGCCGGATCCTCTTCCGCTACCGGACGTAGCGGCGGACGGGACGCGCGACCAGTCCGACGATCGAGCTGATCTCGGAGACGCGCATCGCGTGGGCGGTGCCAAGGTAGAGCAGTATGCCGAGGCCGCCGCCCACGGCCAGGACGATGAGCGCGCCGAGGAACCCGAGGCCTCCGAACGCGCGCCGGACCACCCAGAGCGAGGCAAGCGCCAGCGCGGCGGCATAGGCGAGGGCCAGTCCCTTGACGACATGCTGGGCGGGCAGCACGACGTACAGGGTCAGCATGAGCAGTGGCCTGCCGTTCACCTGCGCCTCAGATGTTTCGCCCTGACGGCAGCGTCCCCGACCGCCTCGTTCATCGCCGGCCGGCGACCACGGCCGGTGCGTCGACGAGGTGCGTGCGGATCAGTCAGAGGTCACCTCGATGGCGGACGCGGGGCAGACCGCGGCGGCCTCGCGGACCGCGGCGTGCTGGTCCGCGCCGGGCTCGGGTTCCAGCAGGACGACGATGCCGTCGTCGTCACGCTGGTCGAACACCTCCGGCGCGATCAGCACGCACTGGCCCGCGCCGCAGCACTTGTCCTCGTCGACGATGACTTTCATACCGTTTTCTCCTCGTTCTGATTACCAGCGGACCGGCACGGTGCGCAGGCCGCCGACGGCCAGCCCCTCCACGCGCTCCAGTTCCTCCACCGGCACCGCCAGGTCCAGGGTCGGCAGCCTGCGCAGCAGCACCTCCAGCACGACCTGCAGCTCGGTGCGGGCGAGCGCCTGGCCGAGGCAGGAGTGCGCCCCGGCGCCGAACGCCAGGTGGGGGTTCGGGCTGCGGGTCAGGTCGAACCGCTCGGCGGCGTCGAACGCGCTCTCGTCGCGGTTGGCCGCGGCCATGCTGCAGACGACCGTGGTGCCCTTGGGCAGGTGTACGCCGCTGACCTCGGTCTCCTCCTTGAGGTAACGCGGCAGGCCGAAGCCGGAGTTGGCGTCCAGGCGCAGCGACTCCTCCACCGTCGTGCGGATCAGCGACGGGTCGGCCAGCAGCGCCTCCCAGCGGGTTCGGTCCGCCAGCAGCATCGAGACCATCTTGCCGATCATGTTGGCGGTGGTCTCGTGCCCGGCGACCAGCAGGGCCATGCCGGTGACCAGGATCTGCAGGTCGTTCAGCCCGCCCTCCTCGGGCGTGCCGGCCGCGATCAGCTCGCTCAGCAGGTCGTCGCCGGGCTGGGCGCGCTTGGCGGCGAGGTGGTCGGACATGTACTGGAAGAACTCGGCCTGGGCGGCCTCGATCTCCGCCTTGCCGTAGCGGGTGAGGTTGAGCAGGGTGTCCGACCAGTACGAGAACCGGTCCCGGTCTTCGGCGGGCACGCCGAGCATGTCGCAGATGACGTACACCGGCAGCGGAAAGCCCAGGGACGCCTTGAGGTCGCCGGGGGCGCCGCGCTCGACCATGTCGTCGATGAGGTCCTCGGCGATCCGCGCCATCGTGGGCCGGATGGCGTTCATGCGCTTGGCGGTGAACCACTTGCCCACCAGCCGCCGCCAGTGCTGGTGCTCCTCACCGCCGTCGGGGATGATCGCCGCCATTTCGCTGCTGAACAGCCCGCCGTCCTCGGTGGCCGACAGCCGGGCCGCGTCGGGCGCGTTCAGCAGGCGGGTGAAGCGCGGATCGGCCAGCACCTGCTTGACGTCCTCGTAGCGGGTCAGCAGCGCCGCCTGGTCGCCACTGGGCAATGTCACGTGGGCGACAGGGCACTTGCCGCGCAGCTCGGCCCATTCCGGAGGCGGGTCGAGCGCGGCGTCATTCGGGATCGGGTAGTTCAGGACCTGCTCGTTGACACTCATTCGATATCTCCTCGGGGGTCCTGCTGATTCCTCGGGCGGGCGTGAGCGGCGGGTCCGGCTGCCAGGCGCCGGCCGGGATCTGTTCCGACGGCGGCGGCCGGTCGTACGTGGGTGGAGATCCCTTCGTCGTCCGGCCCACACACTAACCTACAGCTGCAAGAAAACTTACACCTGTAGCCGTTCGATATGCTGGAAGACGTGGCCACCACCAGACACAGCACCACCCCACCGAGTGACCGGCGCGTACGCCGCACCCGATCCGCCCTGGCACGCGCACTGATCTAACTCGTGGAAGAACAGGACCTGCCCCGCATCAGCGTCTCCGACGTCGCCGAAAGCGCCGGAGTCAGCCGCTCGGCCTTCTACCGACCATTACCGGCGTGCGATGGGCGTTCCTACGCCGGGTGGTAGGAGCAGCGCGTTCCGGTGTGGATGGCGGCGCGTAATTCGCCGCCGATGAGCGGGTCGGCCTCGGTGATGCGGTTCAGGGCGCGGCGGATGGCCTTCCCCACGGCGATCCGTGCGCGTTCCTCGCTGCCGGCGAACCTACGGGTGCGTCCGCCGAGCCCGGTGGCCGAGGCCAGCTCGGCGATCAGCCAGTCCCGCTCCGCGCGTACGGTGTCGGCGCGCCCGAGGTCGTTCATCGCCTCGAGTTCCTCGATCTCCTCCTGCAACTGCGACAGCCGCTGCTTGTAGGTGCGTTTGGCCTCGTCGTCCAGGACCGGCTGGCCGGACTCGCCGCCGCCCGCCCCCTCCGGGTCCCCAGGCTGAGGGCCGGCCGCGAGGTCGGTGGCGGAGATCTCGTAGCCGGGGTTGGCGAGCAGCGTGGCCAGGTGGCCCATCCCCACGCTGTGGCCGACGACCACGACCCGGCCGCCCAGCTCGATGCGCCACTGCCGGCCTCGGCGCCGGCACACCACCGCCCGCGCCGGCTCGCTCCCCGAGGACGGCAGGCCGTGCCCGGTCGCCGGTGGCGCGACCGGGCCGGCGCCGGCGGGCGGTG
Source organism: Sphaerisporangium fuscum (assembly GCF_018531465.1). Classification (GTDB taxonomy): domain Bacteria; phylum Actinomycetota; class Actinomycetes; order Streptosporangiales; family Streptosporangiaceae; genus Sphaerisporangium; species Sphaerisporangium fuscum. The sequence continues at coordinate 229,215 of NZ_JAHDTF010000014.1, read as the reverse complement.
CCATGCCGAGGGCCGCCGCGTCCTGGGCGGCGATGGCGAGCTGGCGCAGGGCCGCCTCCGCGTGCGGGCCGTCCCGCAGGGCGAGTGCCTGGCCGAGGCGCGACCGGGACAGGACGGCGGCCGGCCAGTGCCCCAGCGCGAGGTTCCCGCGGACGGCCGCCCGCAGATGCTCCACCGCCCTGCCCACCTCGCCGACGGTGAGCGAGGCGACGCCGAGGGAGTGGTGCACCGAGCCGAAGCAGGTGACCCCGAGGCTGGCGATCACCGGACGGCTCGCGAAGGGGGACAGCAGGGCGTAGGCCTGGGCCGAGATCTCGTCGTCCGCGAGCAGGTGCGCCGCCTCCACCACCCCGTACATCGACATCAGCCAACTGCTCGACCGTGGCAGGTCGGCGAGGTCCTGGCCGCGCAGGCGTGCCAGCATGGCCGTGGCCAGGCGGCGGTCTCCGGCGGTGGCCGCCGCGACGGCGAGGCCCGCGAAGGTGGAGTTGTCGTTGGTGCTCAGGGCGGGGGAGTTCACGAGTTCGGACAGCAACGGGACGAGTTCGGAGGCCCTGCCCTGGTACCACCGGATCGTCCCCAGCTGGGCCCGGTACCACCCGATGGTGTCGATGTCGCCGGCCGCCATGCCGCGCCCGGCGCAGTCGGACGCCATGGCCTCCGCCTCGGCGAACCGGCCGCCCCGGATGTGGAGCATCACCTCGATCGCGCTGATCACGAAGCCGGCCGCCAGGTGGTCCTTCGGGGAGAGAAGACCACGCAGTTCCTCCAGGGAGCGTTCGGCGTGCGGGTCACCGTCCAGGAACAGGTCGACCGTCCGCCACAGCAGCCCCATCACCAGGTCGCCGCGGCGAGAGGTGCTGACCGCGACGCCGATCATCTCCTGCGCCAGTTCCAGGCGCAGGGCCGCGTGCTCGGGGCCGAGCACGCAGTGATGGGCCAGGCTCAGCGCCTCGGCGAGCGCCACGGCGTCGCGGGTGTCCCTCGCCTCCGCGACCACGCCCATGATCGTCCTATGGTCGCCGGCCCGGTACCCCTCCTCGCCGGCGAGCCTCGCCCGCAGCCGGAGCGCGAGCGAGGAGGCCGGGTCGACCAGCGAGAGCGCACGGCTCTGCCGTACCCCCACCGTCGCCGCGCCCGTGGCCGTCCGGTGCTCGTGCACCCACAACCCGCCGAGCCCCAGCGCGGCACGTGCCGTCGCCTCAGAGTCGCCTCTGACCTCGGCCGCGTCGTGGGCGGCCTCGAACCACCTGCGGGCGGCCTGCAGGTCCCCCTCCACGTACAGCGCGTGCTCCCCGGCCTGAAGCGCCGATCGGACGTCGTCCCACGCGGGAGATCGCCTCTCCACCCCTGGCACCGCACTTCCTCGCAGTCGGATCCCCGATCCGGCGTTCGGGTAGTCGTGCGGGCGGGTGCCGGCGGAGCGTGTGATGCCGTGCCAGGTCCCCGCTCGCGTGTCAACGAGCATGCCGCGCGGCCCTTGTAAGCGGCTAGTGAACGGGCCGCCACTGCTCTGGTGGAACGCGACGGAACGGCGTGGAACGCCTACCCAGTGAAGAGCGGAGACGCTCCACCAACGGGGAAACCGCAGCATCAAGGAGAGCCGACAGATGAAGAACAAGGGTAAGCTCGCCGCCCTGGCAGGCGCGTTCGTCGCGCTGGGGGTGGTCCTGCCGGGGGCGGCCCAAGCCGCCACCGGGAACAACCTCAACGTCCCGTTCGCCGATCAGTACTCCCACCTGCCCAGGACGATCGTCGCCGGCGACTGCCGGGAGACCGGCCTGAACCAGGAGCCCGATCTGGCGCACTCGTACATTCGGCTGTTACCGCCGAACGCGACCGGCAACAGCGAGTACATCTGGAAGAGCACGGTCTACACCGTCAAGAGCACCACGGGTGACGTGTGGCACGCGACGTTCGTCTTCAAGACCGCCGCCGGGACCCCGGTGCTCACGGTGAAGGCCGACGGGCCGCGCATGGCCCCCGGCTGGGTCCGTAAGAAGCTGGGTCTGCCGTTCTACTACGACGAGACCAGAGGCGGCACCGTCAACATCACCCAGGCCCAGTACAACAGCATCGCCTTGGTCGACTGGAGCGGCGATTGCTAGAGCCCCGGTGACGTCCCCGCCCGATGACCGGCCGGCCATCGGGCGGCGGCCGTTACTCCTCCTCGTAGCAGTCCGGCCAGGGGAAGCCGAGCATCTCGGCGAACTCCCGGCCGCCGCTGATGATCTCGGCGTAGGCCTTCGGGTCGTCGCCGCGCAGCCGGTTCACCAGGCGCGCCGCCTGGCTGTTCACATCCGTGCCGTCGAGGGGGACGGTCAGTGAGAACTGCAGCCACGGTTCGTCGTCCGTCCAGTCCTCCAGAGGGGAGGGGCGGCGCCGGTGCAGGAAGATGATCTCGATCTCGTCCTGCCGGTCGACCGCCGCGTGCACGTGGTGCAACTCGCACTGCCACGCCGACAACAGGCCGGGATCCTCGCGCAGCAGGCGGAGCACCTCCCACGCGAGCGTACGGGCGCGCCACTCCCAGCCGCGGTCGCCCACGGCCCGGCCGATCACCTCCTCGTAGGCGTCGGCGGCGAAACAGGCCGGCTCCAGCGTGACCGCCTGGCCGGAGGAGTCGCGCCAGTCGCGCCAGACGACCGTGCCGTCGTCGCGGGCGATCGTGACGTAGAGAGCGCCGCAGCACCCCTCGGTGCGGTACGCCTCGGCCAGCCGTACCTCCCGGGGCTCCTCGGCCGCACCCAGGTCGTCCAGCAGCAGTTCAGGAGGGTACGGCGTGCCCGCGCGGAACGCCTTGGCCACGACCGGCCGGCCGTTCACCAGCAGCCGTGTCTCCACCGGTCCGGACAAGGCGGGATCGGGGACGACGACGTGGACGGCGAGATGGTCGTACCCGTCCTGGCCAGGCGGCGGCACCGGAGGCAGGGTGCCGACCGCGCGCTGTGCCCAGCCCGCTCGCCAGCGGGTCATCGCGTCGGGGGATCGTGCGGCCTCCTGGAGCAGATCGATCCAGCGCGCCGAGACCAGCAGCCGCCGTAGCCGCTCCAGCGTCGCCTCGAGAGTGCCTGACGACCAGGGCAGGCAGGCGGCATGGCCGCTGACCAGCTCCTGGGCGAGAGTGACGGCCGCGGCGACGAGGTCCAGCGCCGGGTTCGCGGTCGCCGCTTGCACGGCGAAGGCCGCGACGGCGTACCTTCACGGCCACGGGCCCGAGGCATCGCAACAGGCCGAGCGTACGGACCAGGGGGACGTCCTCCGGACAGGCTCGGGATAGGGGCGTCCGCCGTCCGGGAGGGGCGCGTCCGGTGTCAGCGCGTGCAGGCGCGACGCGTGATCGAACATGGACGGCCGGTGGCCGAGCGCACTGCGCTCGTGGCCGACGCTCATCGGCCGGGGCTGAACTCGATTCTCTCAGCCATGCGGCACACCATGCCATCCCCGGAGCTCAGGCGGCAAGAGCGGAGGGGCCCTCGATCGGGGCTCAGAGGTTGCGAGGGGCCCTCCGAGGAGGTTCAGAGGTTGCGAGGGGCCCTCCGAGGAGGTTCAGACGTTGCGAAGGGCCCTCTGGTGGGGTTCAGACGTTGCGAAGGACCGAGACCACGATGCCCAGCACCACGGCGTCGTCACCGTCGATGACGTCGTAGGCGGGGTTGCGTGGTTCGAGATGAACGTGCCCGTCACGCCGGCGGTACACCTTGACGGTGGCCTCGCCGTCGATCATCGCGGCGACTATCTGGCCCGAATGCGCCTCGGGCTGCTGCCGCACCACGACGATGTCGCCGTCGCAGATCGCGGCGTCGATCATCGAGTCGCCCCGCACGCGCAGACCGAACACGGTGCCGCGCCCGGTGAGGTCACGAGGCAGGGTCAGCGTGTCGTCCACGTGCTGTTCGGCCGCGATGGGGCTGCCCGCGGCGATGTCCCCGACCACGGGCACGGTCACCAGGTCGGCGGCCGGTTCCGGTGCCGAGGCCCGCAGGAACAGACGCACGTCGATCGGCCGGGTCATCGTCGTGCCCCGGCGGAGGAAGCCCTTCTCCTCAAGGCTTTTGAGGTGTTTGGACACCGATGAGGACGACCGCAGCCCGACGGCGTCGCCGAGCTCGCGGGTGCTCGGCGGATATCCGTACCTGACCACCCAGTCCCGGATCGTGGCCAGGATCCGCTGCTGGCGCTGCGGCAGGGCCGAGAAGTCCAGGTACTCGAACGCGTCAGGATCGTCGTAGGTGGTCACCTGGGCAATGGTAAAGGCCGGAGCCTCGGTGCGCGGGCGGTGCAGGCCGAGTCTTTCGGCCGGGGGAGTGGGGCCAATGGCCCTAACGGGCGGCCGGCGGATGCACGAACCCTGAAGTTGAACGGCAAGGCAGACCCCGTGGAGAGGAGGCCCATGATGACGTGGAAGCACGGGCCCGCCGGGCGGTTCGCGTGCGGGGAGCCCGGCCAGGAGGAGCAGCGGCGGAGACGTGGAACGCCGCGGGTGCGGCCATGAACGCGATGAGGCTGCTGCTGGCAGGAGCAGTGGGCGCGGTCGCGTGGGGAGCCGCCTCGACCGCCGGGCCGCCGGCCGGCGCCTCCCGGGGCGGAGCCGAGGCGCCTCCGCCGACGACACGATGCGAAGTACCGGCGTTGCCCGGCACCGTGGTGAAGGTGACCTTGACCGACACGGGCGGCATGAGCTGGAGGCCGCACGACGACAGCCCCGGCTACCGTCCCCAGGCCGCGATGCGGGGGACGATGCGGCTGACGGCCGCCCCGTCCGTCGTACGTCAGGGGACGGTGTCCCTGAAGGCGATCAACACCGGCACCATGGCGCACGAGGTGGTGGTACTGCCACTGCCACCGGGCCACCGCCCCGGGCAGCGCCCGGTCGGCGCCAACGGGAAGGCCGACGAGACCGGCATGCTCGGCGAGGCGGCACGCACCTGCGGAAAGGGCGCCGGCGAGGGCATCCTTCCCCATTCGGCCGGCTGGACCACGTTGACGCTCAAGCCCGGCCATTACGAGTTGATCTGCAACCTGCCCGGCCACTACGCCGGAGGCATGTACGACGAGCTCGACGTCACCGGCTAGAGCGAGGCCGCCGCCTCAGGTGTGGCGGACCCGGCTCACCCCCGGGATGGTCCGCGCCAGCAGGTCGGCGATCTGGTCGAGGTGTTCGGCCGCGTGGCCGTGCAGTTCCACCTCGCCCTCGTGGACCGTCACCTCCCAGGAGGGGCCGGAGGGGAACTGCTCCCGCAGCGCCTTGACGACGGCCTCCCGCACGACGGTGTCGGGGGCGGCCAGCATGGCCATCAGGTCACGCCGGCTGACCATGCCGACCACCTGGTCATCGCGCAGCACGGGAACGCTCTTGACCCTTCTGGCGATCATCAGATCGACCAGGTCCGTGACGTCGGTGTTCTCGGTCACCGTGGTGACCGTGGTCGACATCACGCTGCCGACGCGCCGGGGCGCGGGTCCAGCCGATGTGCCGATCACGCGGTGACTCGCGCGGGGATCGGGTTCGAACGCTCCGCACAGCAGGTCCATCTCGCTGACGATCCCGACCAGTTCCCCGTGGTCGCCCAGCACGGGGGCGGCGGTGATGTCGTGGCCGTACAGCTTCCGGATGGCGTGCCGTATCGGATCTTCGCGGCGGAGGGTGACGGCGGGTGTGCTCATGACCTCGTGGACGAGCATGACTGGCCTCCGGGGATGGGTTTGACGGCCGGCGCCTGGTCGGTTCTCAGGTGGGGCTGCCGGTGAAGGGGGCGTCGTCGTGCACCCATGTGAGTCTGTCGAGCACGTCGACCACGCCGTTGACCCGCTCGATCATCCGGACGATGGCGTGGGCCTCACTGTGGCGGGGCATCCGGCCGGTCACGGTCACCACCCCCTGTGACACCGAGACGCAGACGCCGGAGGTGTCGGTCCAGTGCGGGGGGCCGAGGACGCCGTTGACGATCTCGGTGGCGATGTCATCGTCCGGCCGCGTGAAGACCTTGATCAAGTCGTGGCGGCTGACGATGCCCTCCAGGCACCCTTCGGTGTCGACCACCGGCAGCCGTTTGACCCCGTAGACGTCCATGGCGCGGGCGGCGGCGACCACGCCCGCGTACGAGCGGATGGTGATGGCCGGGGTGCTCATCAGCTCGGCCGCGGTCTCGCCCCGCGCCCTGTCCTCGGGGTCGGCGCCCTGCCGGCCGAAGCGGCCGCGCAGCCGGGAGCGCAGGGAAGGGCGGTAGTCCTCGCCGTAGTACTGCTCCCGGAACTCCTCCTTGCGCAGCAGATCGGCCTCGGAGATCACGCCGATCACGTGCCCCTCGCCGTCGACCACCGGGACGGCGCTCACCTGGTGATGGACGAGCACCTCGGCGACGTCCTTGAAGGGGGTGCTGCCGTTGACGGAGACCACGTGCCGGGTCATGACGTCCCGCACCTTCTTCTGCATGGTCGGCCCCCTCTGATCGCTGTTGCCGCGCATCCCTTCTCATCGAACCCCGAGCCCCCACCAGGGCGAAGAGACCGAGGACCCTTCTCACCGGGACATTCGGCCCGTCTGCCGATAACGCTGGCGGCTGGTACCGCTGGGACCTGCCGGAGGAGCAGGAGAAACTCGTCATCGACCCCCTGTTCGACCTCCTCGAGGAGTACCTGGCCGAGCGCGGGGCGACCCCCACTCCCCTGACCGCGATCCGGTCCCCTTCGGCGATGGCATGAACGGCCCCGGCGGCGCGGGCCTCCAGCGGGCGGGGGGGCAGTGGCGGGTCTGTTGCAGGGACGTGGTCAGTGGCCGGGGTGGACGAGGCCGCATTCGTAGGCGAAGACCACGGCCTGGACTCGGTCGCGGAGACCCAGCTTGGCGAGGATGCGGGTGACGTGGGTTTTGACCGTTGGCCCGCTGAGGTAAAGTTCCGCGGCGATCTCTGCGTTGGAGCGGCCTCGGGCGATGAGCCTCAGTACCTCGAGTTCCCGCGGGGTCAGCGTCTCGAGTCCGGCTGGGCGGTCAGAGCCGGGCCGTGGGCGGCGGACATAGTCCTCGATCATTCGCCGGGTGATCTCTGGTGCCAGTAGTGCCTCGCCCGCGGCGACCGTACGGACGGCTCCCGCGAGCTCGCGCGGCGGTGCGCTCTTGAGCAGGAAGCCGCTCGCCCCGGCCCGCAGCGCCTGGTAAACGTACTCATCCTCATCGAATGTCGTGAGCATGAGGATGCGCGCCCGGCAGGTGCCGCCGTTCAGCAGGTGGCGCGTCGCCTCGATGCCGTCCAGGCGCGGCATGCGGATGTCCATGAGGATGACGTCGGGCTGCAGCACGGCCCCCCGGTCAATGGCCTCGATGCCGTCGACCGCCTCGCCGACCACCTCGATATCGTCCTGACCCTCCAGAATGGAGCGGAAACCGCCGCGTACGAGGGCTTGGTCGTCGACGAGCAGGACCCTGATCATCGCTGGCCCGCCTCCAGCGGCAACTGTGCCGTCACGGTGAAGCCACCGCCGGGTGTGCTCGCCGTCTCAAGCGAGCCGCCGTAGATTCCGACCCGTTCGCGCATCCCGATCAGGCCGTGCCCGACACGGTCGGTATCGGCTCCGCCCGACCCGCCTGTCCGCCCGGTGTCGCGGATGCTCACGCGTACGGACTGATCGTCGTAGTGCAGCCTGACGTGCGCGGTGGTCGGCGCGGCGTGTTTCAGCACGTTGGTGAGCGACTCCTGCACGATCCGGTAGACGGTCAGGTCCACGCCGGGTGGGAGCGGGCCGCCCGAACCCTCCACCGTGAGCTCGACCGGCAGGCCGATCGCGGCCATGTGGTCGACCAGTTCGGCCAGGTCGGCCGTGCCCGGCTGCGGCTTGAGCGCGAGCTGGGCCCGTTCCCCGCGCAGCAGGCCGAGCATGCGCCCGAGTTCGCCGACGGCCTGCCGTCCGGTTTCCTGGACTGAGCGCAGCGGTGCTCGCGCCTTCTGCGGGTCGCGGTCGAGCAGGTCCTCGGCGGCGCCCGCTTGGACCACCATGACGCTGACGCAGTGAGCCACGATGTCGTGCAACTCACGCGCGATCCTGGCGCGCTCGTCGGCAAGCGCGACTCGGATCGCTTCCTCGCGTTCGGCCTCCAGTTGCCGGGCTCGGGCGCGGTCGTCGGAGTGGCTGCGGGCGCGGGCACGCAGCACCCGGCCGGCGACGAAGCACACCGCCAGCGGTACCGCGACGAACGGGATGTTGCCGACGGTGCCGGACTCCGGGTTGCGCAGGAACACCACGACCAAGCCGACGCCGACGGCCGCCACGCCGATGAAGGCCCGCGCCGGCACGCTGTGCCGCGCCACCGAGTAGGTGGCGACCAGGATGGGCAGGAAGTCGCCCCACAGCGTGACCGTCAGCGGCGTCACCAGCATCGGCCCGGCGATCGCGACCGCGAGGATCACGGCGGTGGCGAGCGGCGTCACCCGGCGCAACGCCAGGATCGAGGTCGCCACCAGCGTGGAGGCGACCACGGCCGGCATCGGGCCGTACGGCGTCGAGTTGTCGAGATGGAACGCGAGGTCGGCCTGGGCGAAGCCTGTGATCGCGAGGGCGAGCAGCGCGTCGGGGAACAGCCCGGCCGGCCGATGCCGCAGCCACGCACGCGTCGGCGACTCCACCCGGGCCTGGGCCGGGTTTGTCACGTTCATCACACCCGCAAGTTACCTACGGGCGCGCTCGCGTGGCGTCATCCGGAGGTCGCATTTCCGGCGGCGTGGTTCGCGACCGGAGTATCAACCGTTGCCGACTCCGGTACGACGACGCCGCGGGTGCGCAGGGCCGACGCTGAGGACACGCCGCCGACGAACGGCGTCGCCGCACAGCGCCTGGCGCTGCGAACGATGGAGGAGACCATGACCGTGAACGTGAGACGCCTCGCCGGATGGGCGCTCATCGTCGGCACGATCGTCGCGGGGGCGGGCTACCTCGCCGCCAACCTGCTCGCGCCGGGCAGCGGCGAGGAGGTGTTCCGGTACCAGAACTGGCCGCTGTTCGAGGGGATCGCGCTGGTCGGGGACGTCATCATCGCGCTGGGGCTGCCGGTGATCCTGACCTTCGCCGGGCGTGCGCCGAAGCTGCACACCGTCGGCTACGTCGGCATATTCGCCGCGCTGGTGATGCTCAATGTCGGCGAGGGCACCACTGAGGCGTTCGTCAAGCCGTATCTGGTCGGCCACGGCGGCATCCCCGCACAGGAACCGCCGGGTTTCGCGGCCTTCGAGGGGGTCGCGCTCCTGGCGCTGGTCGTCGGCTCGATCTGCCTCGGCATCGCTGTGCTGAGGGCGCGGACGCTGCCCTGGTGGATCGGGGTCGCGTTGATCGTCTCGTGCCTCCTCGGCGCCCTCGGGCTGCCCGGGGCCTGGTTCCTGGTGCCCGACGAAGTCTTCTTCGCGGCGCTGTTCGCCATCGGCGTCCTCGCCGTGCAGGGGCGGCCGGACCATGCCCCCGCGACGGTCGGGCAGACGGCCGCCGGCAGCCATGAATGATCTTTCGTTCTGCCGTGGCGGTGCCTGTCCGTACCGAACACCGAGGGCTCGCTTGCGCCCACGCCACGCACCACAGGTCCGGCCGAGGTCAATGGCGGAGTACGGACGGCAGGCCTGATCTCAGCGGAGTAGCGGCAGCGAGCCGACGAGCTTGTTGACCTGCTTGCGCGGGCCGTACAGGCCGACACCGACACTGGCCAGCTCGGCGGTCGGGGTGGCCGCCATCTTGTCGATGTATTCCTCGTATGTCCTGCAGCCCTGGGCGAGAGAACTGAAGCTGACGAAGAACATCCCGTCCTGCGCGGCCGCGGTCTGCATGATGGAGTCGACCTGCTCGTGCGGCGCCACCAGGATCGGCAGCGGGGTGTGGATGATGCCCGGGTGGGCGACCCCATCGGCGTCCTTCACGTCCACGCCGACCAGTCCCTCGACGCGGTGCCCCATGGTCAGCGAGAGCACACTCGCCGCGTTGACCGCGAGTCCCGTGGGCAACTCGGCGCTGACCACGATGGCGCACTTGAACTCTGGCCGGTCTGTCATGCGTTGTCCTCTGTGTTTGATCTTGCTGCGTTCGATACTGCCCTGGGCCTGTCGCTCTTCCGCTGGTACAGGCCGGATGCCACGCCGACGATGACGACGGCACCGCCGATGATCTGTCGCACGCTGATGGCCTCCCCGGCCAGCGACGCCGCCCACACCAGGCCCGCCACCGGGACGATGTTCAGCACGTTGACCGCCACGCTGGGCAACAGCCCGCGCAATCCGTGGTTGTAGAGAAGGAACGCGGCCACCGAGCAAAGCCCGGCCAGGAACAGCATGCGGCCGAGGTTGGCCGGTGACGGCCAGACCCAGCGGTCCGTCTCGAACAGCGACATCGCGATGAACGCGAGCGCTCCGGCCAGCGTCTGGTAGTACGTCACCACGACCGGCGAGGCGCCCGAGGTGTCGTGCTGAGCCACCAGGTTGTACCCGGCCCAGACGAGCCCGCCGAAGATCAGCAACGTGTCGCCCCACAACCGGTTCGCGACGTCGCCGCCCGTCCCGCCCCGCACGACCAGCCAGACCCCGCCGATGGCGATGACCATGCCGGCCAGCCGGACGACCGACGGCATGGCCCGCCGCATGACCAACTCGAGGGCCAGGGTGATGATCGGGTACGAGGCGACGATCAGCGTCGCGTCGGACGCCGTCGCCAGGTCGACGCCGAGGTTCTCCACGGCGAAGTACGCTGCGATGCCCAGCAGCCCGGCCAGGCCGATGAACAACCGCTGCCGGACCGTCGGCAGCCGCCGGTCACGCCTGGTATGGACCACTGCGGCCAGGATGAGGGCGGCGAAGCTGAACCGGATCGCGCCGATCGTCATCGGCGGGATCTCCGCCAGTGCCACCTTGGTGACCGCGAACGACGTGCTCCAAATCAGCGCTGCCACCAGGACGGACGAGACCGCCAGGGCGCGTCCGTGTCGGCGCACGGGTTTCGCGGGGCCCGCCGCGGCGGTGAGTTCGGCGAGATCGCCGTCACGCAGGAGCATGACGCCAAACGTAGCGGGCGCTGCAGATTTTCCCGGCTATGGTCGTGCTAAGTTCGGAAAATCGTCGAAAATCTCGAATTCTGCACGGAAACAAGGTGCTCGCGATGGTGCTGGACGAACTTGACACGGCGCTGCTCACGCTCCTGCAGGAGGACGCCCAGCTGTCGAACAAGGAACTGGCCGCCCGCCTGCACGTGGCGCAGTCCACCTGTCTGGAACGCATCCGCCGGCTGACCAAGCGCGGCATCCTGCGTGGCCGGCACGCCGAGGTGGACCTGCGGAAGATCGGCCGTGGCACCCAGGCGATGGTGGCCGTGCAGTTGCGCCCACCGGACCGCACGGTGATCGAGTCGTTCCAGGCCTTCGTGGCGAGCCTGCCGGAAGTACTGTCGTACTTCGTCATGTCCGGCAGCGACGACTTCCTGCTGCACGTCGCGGTGGCCGACAACGATCAGCTCAGCGCCTTCATCCTGGACCGCCTCACCAAGCGGCGGGAGATCGTGCACGTGCGGACCTCGGTGATCTTCAGTCATGTCCGGCGTTCCGTGATCGTGCCCCTGCCGAGCGAGGAGGAATCATGACAGGACGACGCGCTGCCGGCACTGCAGTGCCGACGGTCCGCTCGTAGGTGCCGCGGCCCGTCTCGCGCAGCACCCCCGCCAGGGACAGGCCCGTCTCGCGCAGGTGCGCGGCGTACCCCTGACCGTCGCCCTCTTCGACGACACCGGCCCCTGACCTGCCCCCACGGTAGGCCCAGCGGGGCGAGGCGGTCACACGACGCGGGCCAGGGCGTCCAGCAGTTGGCGGACGGCGGGTGTGGGCGGGCCCGGCAGGACGGCCAGCGAGGTGGTCAACGGAGGTTCGGCGAGCGGGCGGATGGCCACGCGGGAAATCTCCGGAAGGCCGACCACATCGTAGAAGACCGTCCAGGAGGGGACGGCGACAGCGATGTCGGCGAGCGTCTCCTGGAACGTCGTGAACGGCGGGCCGGCCGGCGGGCTGATCCCGGCGGCCCGGCAGGCGTCGGTGACCAGGTCGTGGAAGGGCGGGTTGTCCTCCCGCGGGGAGAGCCGGAGAGGAAGCGCTGCCAGGTCTTCCAGCCTGAGTCCGGCCGCACGCGCCAGCGGATGCTCGGCCGGCAACGCCACGTACAGCGGGTCCGTCCAGATCGGCAGCAGTTCCAGGCCGGGCGCGTCGGTGAGGGCGCGCACCAGGGCCGCGTCGAGTTCACCGGAGCGTACGGCGGACAGCCGGTCGGGCAGGGGGAGGCGCCGCGGGCGCACCTGGAGGCGCGGCGCGACGGCGGCCAGCGCGTTGAGGGTGCGGTAGATCCGGTCGCCCGGCCCCTGCAGGATGCCGAGCCGCAGCACACTGCCGGCGCCCGCGCGCAGCTCGGCGGCGACCTCCCGGGTGCGCTGCGCGGCCGCCAGGACGGCCCGCGCCTCCGGCAGCAGTCGTTCGCCCGCGCCGGACAAATGCACCCGTCGGGTCGAACGGGTGAACAACGGCACGCCGAGCTCGCGTTCGAGCCGGCGGACCTGCTGGCTCACCGCGGACTGCACGATGCTGAGCCGCTCGGCGGCGCGGCCGAAACCACCCTCTTCGGCGACCGCCACGAAATACGCCAGCTGCCGCAGCTCCACCAGCGCCCCCGATTCATCTCGATCCGTGATGAGTGTAGGTGACAACCGGTTCTGGTTCGCGGCTTCTTCCCGGGCTGCAATGGATCCCGATCTCGGAAGGAGCGAAGAATGACTGTCACCCCATCGCAAGCCCTGGTCGTCGCCGCGGAGGCCGCGGAGGTCGTCGGCCTGCCCGCGGGCGGAGCGTTCACCTTGCTCGCCGACGCCAGCGACACCGCCGGCACGCTCGGCGTGAACCGGCTCACTCTGGGGCGGGGCCGGGACGGCGCCAAGCCGCACCACCACGCGCTTTCCACCGAAACGTTCTACGTCCTTGACGGTGAGCTGGAATTCCTCCTTGGGGGAGAGGTGGTGACCGTCACCAAGGGCGGGTTGGTCGTCGTGCCGCCGCGTGTGCCGCACGCGTTCGGCGCGGTGCCGGGCGTGGAGGCGGATCTGCTGGCCGTGCTGACCCCGGGCATCGATCGCTTCGGATATTTCCGGCAGCTGGCGCGCGTTCAGCACGGTCTGGAACCCTTCGACGGCCTGCTGCCCAAGCAGGAGCTTTACGACGTGTACTTCGAGAACGCCGCCGGCTGGCTGTCGATGCGGGCCGCCCGATGACCGCCTCCCTTGTGGCCGGGACCGCGACGCCCGTCAAGCGACTCGGCCCGCTGTCGACGGCTGCGAGCAGGCTCCCGCGGTGGGCTCGTCCTCGCCGTTCTCTCGCTCGTCCTGTCGCGTGTCGCCACGTCAACGCGCTGCCCGCCTGCGGTCACGGATCACGGAGCTTCTCGGCCCTCGGCGGCCGAGTCGAGGACTCCTCTCACGAGCCGGCGGGCGTACGCCGCGTCGAGTCCGTCCGGGCGGAAGAGGATGCGGTACATCAGGGGAGCGACGACGCGGTCGATGACCGTCTCGACATCGGGTGTCTTCTCCCCGCGTTCGGTCGCGCGGGTGAGGATGACATCGATCTGTTCGGCGGCATAGGCGGAGCACCGGCCGGCGTTGCTGCCGTCCGGGTCGCCGAGCAGGGCGTCGCGAATGTAGGCGCGCCCGGCGGGTGAGGCCATCTCGTCGAGGAACTGCTCGGCCCAGGCCGTCAGGTCCGGCGGCAGGGCACCGTGGTCCCCGGGCGCGGTGTCAGGCCGCAGACGCTCGACCGCTACGTCCGACAACAGCTCCTGCAGGTCCCCCCAGCGGCGGTAGATCGTCGATGGGGTCACGCCCGCGCGCTGGGCGACCATCGGGACCGTCAGGGCGTCCCGGCCCACCTGCGAGGCCAGTTCACGTACGGCAGCGTGCACCGATGCCTGGACCCGGGCGCTGCGCCCACCGGGGCGCACCATCTGCCTGCTCATAGAACCCACCTTAAAGCAAAGTCATTGCGTCTAGCGGTCCGTCCACCTCCATGCGACCGGCCGGCCACCGTTCGAGGGCCTTCCGGTCGATTCGGCCGGGCCCGAGCGCTCGTTCACTGTGCGTGCGCGAGCTCGCGGGCGGGCTGGGTCTGCTCATAGGCGTGGCCTACTCGGAGGAGCACGCTCTCTTCGAGGGGCCGTCCGAGAAGTTGCATGCCGATCGGCAGGCCCGCCGTGTCGTGGCCGACGGGTACGGACAGGGCCGGCACTCCGGTGATGTTGGCGGGGGACGACAGGCGTACGTAGGCGTCGGAGACGCTCTCGACGGTGCCGTCGGCCCAGGTGATCGTCTCCTGACCGGCCTTGACGGCGGTCACGGGGACGGTGGGGGCGGCGATCACGTCGACCTCCTGCAGCATGCGGGTCCATTCCTGCCGCATGAGGGTGCGGGAGCGCTGGGCGCGCAGGTAGTCCCCGGCGGTCAGCAGTTCGCCGGCCTCGAGGAGGACGCGGACGTCAGCCTGGTAGAGCTCGGGGACCGTGCGCAGGGTGCCCTCGTGGTAGGCGGTGGCCTCGGGCACCATCAGGCCCCACTGGGTGGCCTGGATGTAGCGGGTCATGGGGATCTCGACCTCGACCAGGCGTGCGCCGAGGGCCTGGAGTTCGTCGATGGCGCCCCGGACGGCGGCTTCGACCTCGGGGGCGATGAGGTCGAAGTAGTAGGTGCGCGGCACGCCGATCCGCAGCCCCGTCAAGTCCGTGCCCGCGGCCGGCCGGTAGTCCGTGGCGGGTGTGGTCAGGGAGGCGGGGTCGCGGGGGTCGTGTCCGGCCAGGGCGCTCAGGACCAGGGCCGCGTCCTCGACGGTGCGGGTGATCGGGCCGACATGGTCCAGTGACCAGGACAGGGAGGTGACGCCGTGGCGTGGGACGAGGCCGTAGGTCGGCTTGAGGCCGACGACACCGTTGAGTGCCGTGGGCACCCTGATGGATCCGCCGGTGTCGGTGCCCAGGGCGAAGGTGGCGGTGCCCGCGGCGACGGCGACGGCGGATCCGCCGCTGGACCCGCCGGCGACCCGCTCCGGATCCCATGCGTTGCGGGTCTGCGGGGTGGTCAGCCCGTAGGCGAACTCGTGGGTGTGGGTCTTGCCGACCAGGATGGCTCCGGCCGCCGACAGGCGTGCGGCGACGGTGCTGTCGGCCTGCGCGCGATGGTCGGCTCTGACCCGGGAGCTGGCCGAGGTGGCCGCGCCGGCGACGTCGATCAGGTCCTTCAGGCCCATGGGGATGCCGTGCAGCGGACCGCGGTAGCGGCCGGCCGCGATGTCGTGTTCGGCTTCACGTGCGGCCCGGCGGGTGTGCTCGGCGGTGACGGTGACGTAGGCCTGAAGGTACGGCTCCACTTGCGCGATGCGCTCCAGGACGGAGTCCGCCAGCTCGACGGGGGATAGATGCCGGGCCTGGATCGCGTCGGCGGCCGCGGTCAGGGACAGCTCATACGGCTGCATCGCGCTTCTCCTCTCCTGCGCGGTAGGCGGGGGCGGGCGGGGTGTCCCCGAAGTCCAGCTCGCGCAGGACCGCGACGACGGAGTGGATGTGGCCGGCGGTGGCCGCGACCGCGGCGTGGCGGTCGGCAGGCAGTGGAAGTCCGGCGCGGGCGGCCCAGCGGGCCGCTTCCGCCGCGGTGAGTTCGGGGGCGGACATCGACGTTCTCTCCTCGAGGCTGGAGTGGCGGAGCAAACCCCGGCAGCAAAAGCTAAGAATTTGCGTTAGCTGACCTTAGTGTCTACGGTGGCTTAAAGCAAACCCATTGCGTTTAGTCCGACAGGAGCTCCATGTCCACCGTCACGCCACGAGCACCCGCGCAATGTCCCCGCAGCTACACGACCAACCGCGCGGCGCCCTTCGTCCTGGACGCCTCGATCCTCACCGCCCTCCTCGCGGCATCCAGCGCACCCACACCGCTCTACCCCCACTACCAGGACGCCTGGGACCTGTCCGCGCTCACCGTCACCGTGGTCTTCAGCGCCTACTCCCTGACGCTGCTGCTGGCCCTGCTCACCACCGGAGCACTCTCCGACCACCTGGGACGACGCCCCGTCCTGGCGAGCGCCCTGGTGGTCGAGGCCGCCTCCATGGTTCTGCTGGCCTCGGCTGACGGCGCCGGGGTGCTGATCGCCGCTCGTGTCCTGCAGGGAGCGGCCACCGGCGCGGCCACCAGCGCCGCGGGCGCGGCCCTCCTCGACCTGGAGGACTCCCGGCGTCCCGGCCGGTCCGCCCTGGCCAACAGCATCGCCCCGGTGTCGGGCATGGCCGCCGGGGTCCTGGCCTCCACCCTCCTGGTCCGTTTCGCACCCGCCCCCGCGGTCACCGTGTACCTCGTGCTGGCGGTCCTCTTCGCCGCTCAGGCGATCGCGGTCACGTTCACCGCGGAGACGGCCCGCCCGCACGCCGGCGCCCTGCGGTCACTGCGCCCCCACCTAACCGTGCCGCCGTCGGCACGCCGCGCTCTGCTGACGGCCGGCACCGGAGTCGTCGCCATCTGGGCTCTGGGCGGCTTCCACTCCTCCCTCGGACCGGCGCTCGTGCGCCTCGTGGCCCCCGGCACCGGGCAGGCGGCCCGCGGCATGGTCTTCTTCACGCTCACCGCCGCCGCCGCGCTGACCGTGTGGACACTGCGCCGCACCGCACCGCGCGCCGCCGTCACCGGCGGAAGCCTGACCGTGGTCCCCGCCGCGGCCTTGACACTGGGTGGTCTGCACGGAGCCGGCCTGCCCGCCGTCTACGGCGGCGCGGCCCTGGCCGGAATCGCCTTCGGCGCCGTCTCCCAAGGAGCGCTGCGCATGGCGCTCGCCTCGCTCGACGAACAGGACCGTGCCGCGACCCTGGCCGCCTACTACGTCCTCAGCTACCTCTCCATGAGCCTGCCCGCCATCGCCGCGGGCGCAGCCGCCCAGCGTTACGGGCTGCGCACCGCCGCCCACGCCTACGCCATCGCCGCCGCCCTGCTCGCCGTCGCGGCCCTGGCGGCACTCGCCGCGCGGAGGGGCGAAGCAGCCCACAGCTCTCACGACGACCTTCCGTAACGAGACCAATGGGGAACGACCGATCATGAATACTCCACCGGCCACTGACCCGACCGCCGTCCCCTCCTGGACCGTAGGCGAGGTCACGGTCCACCGCATCGACGAAACTCTCCTGCCGCCCGCCACAGGATCGTGGCTGCTGCCCGGCGCCACCCCGGACCTCGTCGCCGAGCAGGTATGGCTACGCCCCCACTTCGCCGACGACGAGGGCGTCCTGCGTATCGACAGCCACAGCTTCGCGTTCACCGCCGGCGGGCTGCGCGTCCTGGTGGACACCGGCATCGGCAACGGCAAGGAGCGGGCCAACCCCGCCTGGCACGACCTGAACACCGACTACCTTCAGCGCCTTACCGCCGCCGGATTCTCCCCGGACTCCGTCGACCTGGTGATCCTCACCCACCTGCACGCCGACCACGTCGGCTGGAACACGCAGGACGTGGACGGCGAATGGGTTCCCACGTTCCCCCACGCCCGCTACCTGACCTCCCGCACCGAGAGGGAGTTCTGGGCCGGGTATGACATGGAGGAGGCGCGCAGGCAGATGTTCCGCGACTCCGTGATCCCGGTCGAGGAGGCGGGACTGCTCGACCTCATCGACGTCCCCGCCGAAGGCGTCGAGATCGCCCCGGGCCTGAGCCTGATCCCCACGCCCGGTCACACCCCCGGCCACGTGGCCCTCGAGCTGACCAGCCGCGGCCAGACGGCTCTGATCACCGGCGACTGCATCCACCACCCGGTCCAGCTCGCCCAGCCCAGCATCGGCGCCTGCGTCGACATCGACCCTGAACGGTCCGAGGCCTCGCGCCGCACGCTGCTCGGCTCACTCGCCGACACGGACACCCTCGTCCTCGGCACCCACTTCGCGCCGCCCACAGCCGGCCGCGTCGTCACCCATGAGGGCGCCTACCGGCTCTCGCTCATCCCCGCCGACTCGCACTGACCCGGCGACGTTTTGACCACATGCCGCCCGACTGACCGCCCATGTCGGATCCCCGGCGTCGTAGTTGGTACACGCCGGTAAGGTCCGATCCTGTGGGGCGATTGAGGACCAATTCCAGGCTGGCCGAGGACTTGCTCATCGAACTGGACCGCGATGGCGGGGTGCCACTGCACCGGCAGATCGAGGCGTCCATCCGCACGAGCATCCGGGCGGGTCGGTTGCGAGCGGGTGCGTCGCTGCCACCCACCCGCACCCTCGCGGCCGGGCTCGGGATTTCCCGCGGGGTGGTCGTCGAGGCCTACCAGCAGCTCGTGGCCGAGGGCTACCTTGCCAGCCGATCGGGCGGTTACACCCAGGTCGCCGCGTCGATGCCGCCGGCCGCCGCCGGCGTGGGCTCCGCGGCTTCGATGGCGGCTCCGACGGCGCAGCCGGCCACCCGGAGGGTCGACTTCGGGTACGGTCGCACCGACGTGTCGCAGTTCCCGCGGGCCGCCTGGCTGCGCTCCATTCGTACCGTGCTCACCTCCACACCCAACGACCGGTTCGCCTACCTGGACGGGCGCGGCATGCCGGAACTGCACCAGGCCCTGTGTGACTACCTCAACCGGGTGCGCGGCACGCTGGCCGTCCCCGGCAACGTGGTCGTCTGCAGCGGCTACGGGCAGGGCATCTCGCTGCTGATCCAGGTGCTCGCGCGGCGCGGTGCCAGGCGGATCGCCCTGGAGGACCCGTCGTCCGACGACGACGCCCGGGTGCTGGCCGGGGCCGCGGGACTGGAGGTGGTCGGCATCCCGGTGGGTCCAGACGGCGTTCAGGTCGACGCCCTCGACCCGGTCGACGCCGACGCGCTGGTCCTCACGCCGTCGCATCAGTGGCCGACCGGCGGGGTGCTGTCGGCGGCGGCGAGGGCCGAGGTGATCCGCTGGGCCAGGCGCCGCGGCGCGATCGTGGTCGAGGACGACTACGACGCGGAGTACCGCTACGACCGGTCTCCGGTGGGCGCCATGCAGGGCCTGGCGCCCGATCACGTCGTCTACTGCGGCACGGCCAGCAAGACGCTCGCACCGGGGTTGCGGCTGGGCTGGATGGTAGTGCCCGCCCACCTGGTCGCCGACGTCACCGCGGCGAAACTGCTGGCCGACCGCGGTTCGCCGGTCATCGACCAGCTGGCGTTCGCCGATTTTCTCGGCCGCGGCGAGTTCGACCGTCACCTGCGCCGGATGCGTCCGGTGTACCGGCGCCGCCGCGACGCGCTGCTGGACGCGCTGCGCACCCATCTGCCGGATCTGCGACCGGCCGGGATCGCCGCCGGGCAGCACGTGGTCGCCTGGCTCCCGCCCGACCTCGAGGAGGCGGCGGTGGTGGCGGCAGCCGCCCGGCACGGGCTCGGCATCCAGGGCGTCGGGCCGTTCCGGATCGCCGGCGCCGGGCCCGGTGGCCTGATCTTCGGCTACGCCATCCTCAGCGAGAGCGCCATCGCCGAGGGGGTCGCGCTGCTGGCGACGGCCATCCAGGAGGTGCGGGGATCCTGACGCGGCCCGTCACAGTGCCGGACGGATGTTCTGGTTCAGGTGGAACACGTTCGCCGGGTCGTACGCGGTCTTCAGCGCGGTCAGCCGGGCCAGCTTGGCGGCCGAGTACGCCCGCCGCACGCCGTGCTGCCCATCGGCCAGTTCGTCGGCCGCCAACGAGTTGACGTAAATCCCGCTGGCGTACGGCTCAAGCGAGGCACCGGCGGCGCGGGCGGCGGCCATTCTGGCGTCGTCCTCGGCCGGGTCGGTCCAGCGGGAGCCGGCACCGAACTCGAACATCGTGCCGCGGTGGCTGAACGCCGCGTCTGCTTCCGGGACATCGGCGATCGCGCCGCCGTGGGCCTGCAGGCCGACGCCCGGCAGGTCCAGGCTCGCGCTCAGGTCGGAGCCGCCGCGCAGCAAGAACGCCTCGATCGCCGCGGTGGGAAAGCTCCGCAGGTAGTGCCCCTTGGAATAGCGGCGGTATGCGTGCCCGCCGGTGGAGTCCTCGCGTTGCTGAAGTTCGAGGTACGACGGTGTGGTGATGCGGGAGGCGACGGGACGCCCGAGCGCCCGCATCGCGGGGAGCAGCCGGCGGCCCTCGGCGGGGTCGCCGACCCACACGAACCCCAGCGTGGCGATCGGGCCGGAGGGAGCACTGCCGACACTGGCGGTGAACGTCGCCTGCCGAGGCGCGAGGGCGTTCAGGTCGCGCCAGCCCTCGATGACCGGGACGGCGTCCTCGGCGCGGAAGTCGAACTCGGCGACCAGCGTCCGCGTGCCGGTGTGATGCAACTGGAACTCGAACTGGGTGACAATGCCGAAGTTGCCACCACCGCCGCGCAGGCCCCAGAACAGGTCGGGGTTGTCGGTGCGGCTCGCGGTCACCACGTCGCCCTCGGCGGTGACCATGGTGTAGGAGACGACGTTGTCGCAGGCCAGGCCGTACTGGCGGGCCAGCCAGCCCATGCCGCCGCCGAGCGTGAGCCCGCCGACGCCGGTGTGTGAGACGTTGCCGGCGGTGGTGGCCAGGCCGTACGCCTGGGACGCCCGGTCCAGCGCGCCGAGCAGCGCGCCGCCCTGCACCCGGGCCCGGCGACGGGCCGGGTCGACCCGCACGCGGCCCATGGGCGTGAGGTCGATCATGAGACCACCGTCAGGCACGGCGAAGCCGACGGCGTTGTGGCCGCCACAGCGCACGCCGATCTCGAGGTCCAGTTCGCGGGCCGTCCGCACCGCGGCGACCACGTCGGCGACGCCCGCCGCGCGGACGATCATGCGTGGACGCCGGTCGATCATGGCGTTCCAGACGGTACGGGCGGTGTCGTAGCCGGCGTCGCCGGGCGTGAGTACCTGGCCGTCGAAGCGGGTCGCTGTCGGTGTCATGCCATTCAGCCTGACAGGAATCGGTACCCTCGATAAGGTCCGATCCTGTAAGCCGATTCAGGACCAATTCAGGGTCGGCCGACGATCTGCTCATTGATTTCACACCCGGCATCTGCCGGGTCCGCGCCGTGCCCGCCGCCAGATCGCCACCCGCGGCCCGTGGTCACGCCGGGGGGCGAGCGGGTCCGGCACCAGGGACACGGTCGCCTGGCTGATGCTGGTGGAGGGGCGGTCGATCGTGAAGTGCTCGACGGCGACACGGGCGCCTCCCAGCCCAGCGGAGATCGGCTCGATTGGCGGCATCCTGCGCTAGCGTCCGCGGTCATGACAGTCGTTTCGCTCGAGGAATTACGAGCCGAGTTGCGGAATCTGGCGGAACCGGCCGTGCGGGCGCAGCAGGAACGGGTGCTCAGCCGCGTAGGGGACGACGAACTGCTCGGCGTACGCGTGCCGGTGCTCCGCAGGCTCGCGCGTTCGTGCCGTGGCCTATCGCTCAAGGATGTGGACGTGTTGCTGCACAGCCGTGTCCACGAGGAGCGGTTCGCCGGGCTTCTGGTCGTGGCCGAGAAGGTGCGCGCGGCGCGGAGCCGGGACCGCAAGGCCCTGGTCGACTTCTATCTCGCGCGTACCGGCTGCGTCGACAACTGGGATCTGGTCGACGGTTCGGCGCACGTCGTGCTGGGGCCTTGGCTGCTGGAGGGGGATCTGGGGGTACTGGACGAACTGGCCGCGTCACCATGGCTCTGGGACCGCAGGATCGCGGTGATCGCCACGCTGGCACTGATCCGTGAAGGGCGCTTCGAGCCGACGTTCCATTTGGTGCGGACGTTGCGCCAAGACCCGGAGCCGTTGGTCCACAAGGCACTGGGCTGGATGCTGCGAGAGATCGGCCGCCGGGACGAGCCGCTGATGGTGGCCTTCCTCCACCGGCATCGCGACGAGCTGCCGCGCATCACCCTGCGCTGCGCGACGGAGCGGCTTGCGCCGGCAGAGCGGGCGCGGTTCCTGCAGCGGGTCCGGCCAGGGCGCATGGCCACATCACCATAGGTCTTCCGTGAAGAGGACAGCCGTCATGGCGGCGTAGGCGCGATCCTCACGCTGCCTGCGATGATCGAGTCGGGCGAGATCGTGCGACACACCTGCGGGCCTGCCGGACATGACCTGGACATGAACGTCACCGACACCGGGCCACCGCGCACCCAGCGCTTCGCCCACCTCTACGAGCAGACGTATGCCGCGTTGCTGCGGTTCGTCGAGCGCCGCGTCCACCCCTCCCACGCCGAGGACGTGGTCGCCGACGTGTTCCTCGTCGCCTGGCGGCGCCTGGACGACGTGCCGCCGGCGGCGGACGAGGCGCGGGCTTGGCTGTTCGGCGTGGCGCACCGCACTCTCCGTAATGGGCTGCGGGCCGACCACCGGCGGCAGGCGCTCGCCGTCCGCATCGCCGACAGCCGGCTGACCGGCGCCGCGGCGGCGGAGCTGGACCCCGAGCTGGTGGCACGGCGGCTCGACCTCGTCCAGGCGTGGCGGCGGCTCGGCCCGCGCCACCAGGAGACGCTCGCCTTGGCCGTGTGGGACGGCCTCACAGCCCCACAGGCCGCGCGGGTGCTCGGCATTTCCCCCGTCGCGTTCCGGCTTCGGCTCACCCGGGCCCGGCGTGCCCTGCGCCACTACGCCGACGCGGCCCCCGCCACCACGACCCAGCCCGTGGCGACCGCCACCGTGGACTCCCGGAGCATGCGATGAACGACATCCTCGACCACGCCCTGCGCGGCCTCGACCCGGCTGTCACCCCGGCCGACCTGGACACCAGCACCGACCCCAAGGCTCGGGCCCTGCTGGCCCGGGTGGTGGCCACCGACCCGGCGGAGGCGCCCGCACCGGCGACCAGCCGCCCTCGCCTGCTCACCGCCGGGCGTCTCGCCGCTGTCGGCGCAGGGGTGGCCGCCGGCATCGCGGCAGCGCTGCTGCTGCCCGGCGTGTTCGGCGGCGGCTCGGCGATGGCAGCGTGGACCGCGACGCCGCACACGGTGAGCGGTGGCAGGGCCACCGACGCCCAGGAGAAGTGCCTTGACCACGCCCAGGACGCCGCCAAGCGCACGACCGGGCGCGAGCTCGGCTTCCGGCCCGTGGTGACCGAGGGCCGGGGGCCATGGACGCTCGTCTACGTCAACGACGACAGCAGCCATCTGGCCGAGATCAGCTGCCTGTTCCGCGATGGCGACGTCGCTGCAGTGGGTGGCACCACGCCGGGGCCCGGCGCACAACCGCTTCCGCCGGTGCCCGCGGGGTCGGCGCGGGCCGCCCTCGGCTCGGTCGTGAGCTCGAGTGAGGAGAGCGTGCGTATCGTGACCGGCAGGGTCGGTGCCGGCGTGGTGGGGCTGGAGCTCTTCACGGAGGCGAAAGGCAACGTCACCGCGACCGTCACCGGCAGCTACTTCGCGGCCTGGTGGCCGGACGCGCCAACGACGGAGGAGCGTGAGAACGCCTCACCTCGTGGCGGCGTCAAGAGCGTCACGGCAATCCTCCAGGACGGGTCACGGCACAGCATCTCCCTCGAGGAGCTCACCGGCCGGACGAGCGCGCAGTTGAACACACCGGCCACGGGCGGCTCCGCCGGCGACTGACCTGACCAGCGGCGACGGCGCCGGGCCTCACGGTCCGGCGCCGCCGAATGCGGGATGGACGGACACGGGGCGGGGTCCTGGTGCGCGGCACTGAGCACGGCCGGCTGGGCGGTCCGATCGGCGTGCTCGGCCGCGATCGCCCACGCCGGTCTGGTCGTCCGAGCAGAGGGGGCAGCTCGTCACACGTCGACGGCGCGTGGCATTCGTCTACGACACCTGGCCCGTCCCGTGTCGGTCCATGAGCGCCTGGCGCACCTGCCGGAGCCTCGGCAGTCCGTCCACGACCGCCCCGGCCCTCTGCCGCATCGCCGCCGGCGTGCCGACGCCGAGCTCGTCGAGCAACTCTTGCAGGGCGGCGGTGCCGTAGGGGGCGAACGTCAGACACCGTGCGAAGGTGACGACGATCCACCAGATCGCCTCCCGGTGCAGGCCCTGCTCGATGAGCTCCCGGGTGCCGTCGATGGAGATCTGCCGGGCCTCGGGGGTGAGGTCGCTCCCGTACGGCCGTGCCAGGTCGTACGGGACGCGATCGTAGACGTCGGTCAGCCGTTCCAGGTGAACGCCGGCCCGAGACCTGGAGAGACGCGCGCACCCGAGCCAGTCGAGCAACTCCTCGTGGAACCCGGCTTCGCCGTACTCCGTGAGGACCTCTCGGGCCGCCACGTAGCGGCGGCGAACGGTCGGGTTGACGCCGGCGGCCGTCAGGACCACCAGCGTCGGCAGGCTGGCCGGGAATGCCCAGGAGAGCACCCGTTCGGCGAGGGGCAGGCTGGTGTCGAACCGGGTCAGGCCTTCGATGCGGTCTTCCAGTGCCGCGCATCGTGCGCGGACCCAGTACGGGCGGGCGAACTCCCGTGCCACGGCGGTCTGCAGGGCGGTGAGCGACCCGTCCGGATCGGCGACGACGACGCCTCTGCTCAACCCGGGTGCCAAGGCCGGCGAGGCGAGCACCTGCTCCGCCGGCTGCAACGCGCCGTAGCTGACCTCCAGCAGCAGCCCCTCGTGCCGGAACTTGCCCAGCTTGGGCGGGACCTCACCTCTCACCATGATCATCAGATCGACGTCGGAGGTGACCGGAAGCTCCGCCTCGACCGGTTGCCAGGCGACCGAGCCGCTGATGTAGGCGCCCGCGAAGCCGGGAACCTGATGGTCCGCCACCCAGCGCGCCGCCACCGCCCGCGCTTCCCCGATCTTCATCGTTCGAATCTAGGGGAGGCCGGCCACCGCTACAACCGATCGCCCCCCTACCGGCCGTACAGCCGCTCGCCGCCTACGCGGCGCGGGGAAGGGACGGCTCGCCGGACGACAAGCGCGGCGGTGAGGCACATGGCTCCCGCGACGGCCATCCCGGATGAGGGGCCGAGGGCTGCCATCACCCCGGTGGCTGCGGCCAGGGTGAAAGTCTCCAGGCTCATCCGCGTCGTGCTGAACAGCGCGGCGCCCGCCCCTCCGCGCCGGGAGGGCACGTGGTTGAGCGCCTGCCCGTCCGGGACACCCTCGGTCAGCCCGAGACACAGCCCGATGACCCCGGCCGCGACGAGAAGGACGCCAGGGGCGTCGGTCACCTGGAGGACGACGGCGGTGACGGCGCAGGCGAACAGCGCGCCCGTCACCAGCTGCCGTGCCAGCCGGCGCGCGAGCCGGGCGGCGAGAAGCGGAAGAACCGTCGATGGCACGGTCAGCAGGCCGAGCATGACCGCCGTCTCGCCCGGGCTCATGCTCTGGGCGGAGCCGAGCCGAGGGAGTACGGCCAGCCCCACCACGAGCATCCCCATGAAGGCGCCCGTCGCCACGGCGTACGCGCGATAGGCCGGGATCCGCAGCAGGTCCAGGGGGATCGCGGGTTCGGGTGCGCGCCGCTCCACGCGGACGAGGCCGGTGGCGCCGGCCACGGCGACGAGGATGAGCCCACCCGGCCCCCACCAGGGGACGCCGGCCCCGAAGCCCATCCCCAGTGCGGTCACCGCGGCGGCGACGGTCACCCCGAACAGGGCGGCCCCGGCAAGGTCGAAGCTCTCGGGCGGCTCGGGACTGCGAAGGCCCGGAAGCCCGAGCGTGGCCAGGGCCGCGACGGCGGCGACCGCCCCCGGGGCGACGAAGACGAGGGGCCAACCCCCGACGGCCATGAGGGCCTGGGCGACGACCGGCCCCAGCGCCAGGCTGCCGCCCAGCACGGCGCCCGCGTAGCCGTACACCCGGCGCCGCTCCTCCGGCGGGTACACGGCCAGGACCATCGACGATCCACCGGCGGCGCACATCGCCGCCCCGACGCCCCCGGCCGCGCGAAGCGCCACCAGGGACGGCAGGTCCGGAGCCAGCGCGGACAAGGCCCCGGTGGCCGCGACGACGATGTTGCCGACGGCGAAGAAGCGGGTGCGGGCGAGGCGATCCGCTGACGCCCCGGCCAGCAGTAGAGCTGCGGCGAAGAGCCCGTTGTAGGCGAGGACGATCCATGGCCCCAGGGCGACCGCACCCCGCAGGTGGGCGGTCACGTCGGGGACGGCGGCCGTCGCGCCGGTGATCGCGAGGGGGAACACGGCCGTGGAGATGAGGTCGGCGACAAGGACACGCCGACGTTGACGAGCAGACAAGGCGAACATGAGTGCGCTCCGGAACAAGGGGAATCCGAGCGCCACGAAGGCGCTCCTGGCCAGAGGTCAGGAGCGACGGCGAGGACTGGGGTTTCGCGCCGCCGCTCTCAGCGACGGCGCACCTTGTCCGTTTCAGGCACGAGTGGATGCTAGCAGCGGCCCACGGCCGGATCACTCGGGGCTGATGAAGCGGCATGTGCCTCGGTCGCGGGGCCTGGAGCAGCCGGTCAAGCGCGACGGCGGCCGGCCGCCCGCATGCCGGACGACCTCCGTCCCGGCCCCGCTGTCTCGTGGTTCCGTGCTCGCGCGCCAGGTGCAGTGACCTGGTGGATGCATCCTCGATTGAGGGTTCGGGCGATGAAAGCAGGGATTTCTCGCGCAAAGTTTGTACCGAAAGTTCAACGATACCGTTGAAGGCATGGATATCAAGAACACGGCCCGGCCGCTCGACGGCGCGGGTGTCTCGGCGTTCCTGCGGTCGCTTCCCGCCCGGCCCCTGCTGCTCGGCCTGGGCGAGGCCAGGCACTTCGTGGGGGAGCTGGGCGAGGTGCGCAACGAGATCTTCCGGCATCTGGTCGAGCACGAGGGCTACCGGTCGTTCGCCATCGAGAGCGACTGTCTCATGGGCCTCGTCGTGGACGACTACGTCAGGACGGGGGTGGGCACGCTCGACGACGTCATGGAACGCGGCTTCAGCCACGGCTTCGGCGCCTCACCCGCCAACCGCGAGCTCGTGCGCTGGATGCGGGCGTACAACGAGGAGCACGACGAGAAGCTGCGGTTCTTCGGGTTCGACGGCCCTCTGGAGTACTGGGCGGCGAGCCCGCGCCAGGCGCTCACCGGCCTCTACGCCCTCCTCGACGGGCCGTTTCCCTCCACTGTGGTGACCAGGGAAACCCTCGACACCCTCCTGGGCCCGGACGATGGGTGGGCGAACGAGGCCGCGGCCATGGATCCGTCCCGGTCGATCGGCCGGTCCGCCGACGCGCAGCGGCTGCGAATGATCGCCGACGACCTGGTGGCGCTGCTCGACACGCAGGCGCCGCAGCTGAGCGCGGAGGACAGGGAGCTGGCGGAACTGTACGGGCGCACCGCCATCGGCCTGCTGCGGTACCACTACTGGATGGCCGACGCGTCCCCGGCACGGTGGACCCGGCTGTCGGCCCTGCGGGACGCGATGATGGCCGCCAATCTGCGTGCCGTCGCCGAGCACGGCCCGGCCCTGGTGTTCTCCAGCAACCTCCACCTGCAGCGGAACAAGACCCTGATGCCGTTCGGCGACCAGCAGCTGGAGTGGTGGAGCGCGGGAGCGATCACCGCGGCGCACCTCGGCGACCGGTACGCCTTCCTGGCCTCGGCCTTCGGCACGGCCCTCGACGACACCCCGCCTCCGGACACCGTCGAGGGTGCCCTGTCGGCGCTCCCGTGGGACCACTCTCTCGTCGACGTCCGCCGCCTGGCCGAGGCCATCACGAAGCCCACCCCCCGCGTCTCCCAGGATTTCGCCTATTTCCCGCTGGACCCGGCCCAGCTCGACCTGATCGACGGCATCGTCTTCCTCAAGCAGGTCGTCTGGAGCGGGCCCAGCCCGACATGACCGACGTCATCGTCATTTGACGCGCCGGCGGCCTGCCGCCGCCGCAGGGGCGGGCACCCGATCGTCGATCCATCCGGCTCGCCGCCGCCGGCCGATCCGACGCCCCTCTACGCCGGCGCCTGGACGGCCGAGCCCGCCCTGGCCTGCTCCCACGTGACGCGGCGGCGCCGGGCCGGCAGGCCGAGCGTCGGGTTGGCGACGCTCCAGGCGGCACTCTTGCAGATCACTTCCTTGTAGACGGCGGCGAGCCGTCCGGTCAGGACCGCCTGTACGGCGCGGTCGTCGGCGGTGACGTACTGGATCAGGCCCTCCTTGCGGCCCAGCGAGATGCACTGGTTGAGGTAGCGGATCGACGTGTTGGGGAGCTTCCGGCCGGTCAGGCGCGCCGCGATCGCGTCGGCGGCCTGCCAGGCGGTCGGGGTTCCCGAGGCGCACGACATCCGCAGCGGCTTGTCCCCGGGGCCCATCACCATGGCGGCGTCGCCGACGGCGTACACGTCCGGGTGCGAGACCGAGCGCATGGTCCCGTCCACCGCGATCTGACCGGTGGCGCTGACCTCCAGGGCGGTCGCCCCGGCGATCGGGTGGACCGCGAAGCCGGTGGTCCACACGGTCACCGCCGCCGGGATGGCCCTGCCGTCGGCGGTGACGACGCGGTCGGCTTCGACGCCGGTGACGACGGTGTGCTCGTGAACGGTGACCCCGAGCTTGCCCAAGACCTTCCACAGGTGCTCGCGGCCCTTGGGCGAGAGCCAGTCGCCGAGGCCGTCACGGACGGCGAGGGCGATGTGGAGGTCCGGGCGGGCCTCGGCGAACTCGGTCGCGGCCTCCAGGCCGGTGAGGCCGCCGCCGACGACGACCACGGTCCGCCCGGCGTCGAGGCGGGCCAGGCGTTCGCGCAGCCGGAGTGCTCCGGCGCGGCCGGCGATCTCGTAGGCGTGCTCGACGGTCCCGGGGACGCCCTGGGCGTTCCAGCCGCTGCCGAGGGCGTAGACGAGCGTGTCGTAGGGGAGGAGCTCCTCGGCGCCGTTCCCGTCGGTGACGGCGACGGTCTTGCGCTCGACGTCGACGCCGGTGACCTCCGCGAGCCTCAGCTGGACACCGGTGCCCGCGAACATCTCGTCCAACGGCCGGGGCTTGAGGTCCTGGCCGGCCGCCACCTGGTGCATGCGGACGCGTTCGACGAAGTCGGGTTCGGCGTTGACGAGGGTGATGGCGACGTCCTCACGGCGGAGCCGCTTGGCGAGGCGACCGGCGGCGATGGCTCCGGTGTATCCGGCTCCGAGGACGATGATGCGGTGCCGCATTTCCTTGCTCCTGTCTTGCGCGGGTTCGCCACCTGAACCGGGCGGCCCGCCGTTTCCTGACAGGAATGCGATGTGAAGCACGTCACATCGCGCTCACAAGGCGTCGAACAGGGGCTCTCCGTGGTCGCCGGCCGCCCAGCGCGCGGTCGCGCGTTCGAGCTTGTCGGGGTTGACCTGGCTGCGGCAGGCGGCGATGCCCTCGGCCGTGATCTCCAGGCACATGATGCCGACGACCCGGCCGTCCACGACGGCCACGACGGCGGGTTCGCCGTTGACGGTCCAGGCGTGGACCTCGGGCGCGCCGCCGATCAGGGCGTGCTTGGCCTCGGTGGGTTTGAACAGGCCCCGGAGGAACTTCGCGACCGCGACGGCGCCCTCGAACGCCTTGGCGCGGGCCGGGACCTTCCCGCCGCCGTCACCGATCGCGATGGCGTCCCCGGTGAGCAGGCGTACGAGCGGCTCGGTCCGGCCGCTGGTGGCGGCCGCCAGGAACTCCTCGACGATCCGCCGCGCGGCGGCCTGGTCGATCCGGGTGCGGGCCTTGCCGTCCGCGACGTGCCTCTTGGCGCGGTGGAAGATCTGCTGGCTGGCGGCCTCGGTGATGTCGAGGATCTCGGCGATCTCCCGGTGCGGGTAGTCGAACGCCTCCCGCAGCACGTACACCGCCCGCTCGTTGGGGGAGAGGCGCTCCATGAGGATGAGGACCGCGTAGGAGACCGATTCGCGCTGCTCGGCGGTGTCGGCCGGGCCGAGCATCGGGTCGCCCGCGAGCAGCGGCTCGGGAAGCCATTGCCCCACGTAGGTCTCGCGGCGCGCCCGCGCGGAGGTGAGCTGGTTGAGGCACAGGTTGGTGAGGACCTTCGTCAGCCAGGCCTCGAGGACCTCGATGTGGTCGACGTCGGCGGCCTGCCAGCGCAGGAACGTCTCCTGCACGACGTCCTCGGCCTCTCCGGCGGAGCCGAGGAGGCGGTAGGCGATGGCCTCCAGGCGCGGCCTGGAGGCCTCGAACCGGTCGACGGCGTCCGCGGTCAGGGGCATGGCCGGATCCTAGCTCGCCAGGCGCGTGGTCATGTTCCCTGCCGGGCGCCATCGGGCGGGCCAAGTGGGGGAGTCGGTGGAGTGCGCCCGCCACGCGGCGGCCTACGCGGGCTTGGACCTCGCCAGCCACAGGCCGGTGAACACGGCGGTGGCCAAGGTGACGACGCCGGCCACGACGAAGGCGCTGTCGAGGCCGGCTTCGAAGGACGCGCCACCCGATTCCCGGGTGCGGACGACGGCTCCGAGCACCGCCACGCCGAGCACCGCGCCTATCTGCCGGGTGGTGCTGCTGATGCCCGACGCGAGACCTCCCTCCTGCGGGCTGACCGCCTGGATGGCGGCGCCGGTCAGCGGGGACATCGTCAGCGCGAAACCGACGCCGACGATCGCCAGCCGCCACCACACGTTCCCGTAACCGGTGTCCGCGTGCACGAAGCCCAGCGACAGCAGCCCCAGCCCGGCCAGCGCCAAGCCGATGGTCACCACGATCCGGAAGCCGTACCTGGCGGCCAACCGGCCCGCGTACGGGCTGACGATCACCATGGCGAGGGAGGCCGGCAGGGTCTGCAGACCGGCGCGCAGAATCGAACTGCCCTGGACGTACACGAAGAACTGGGAGAAGAAGAAGGACGACCCCATGAGCGCGAAACCCACCACGACCATCGCCGTGTTGGACACCGTGAACAGCCGCTGCCGGAACAGCCGCAGCGGCAGCATCGGCGTCGAAGTGCGTCCCTCGACGATGACGAAGACGGCGAGGATCACCACCGCGGCGGCGAAGCCGCCCAGGATCACCGGCGAGGTCCAGCCACGGGAACCGCCCTCGATCAGCCCGTAGGTCAGCGCTCCCACGCCCAGGACGGACAGGACCGTCCCCGGGACGTCGATCGCCGGCGCGTTCGGGTTGCGGGACTCGCCCAGGACGCGCAGACCGGCCAGCAGCAGGACCGCGCCGATGGGCACGTTGACGAGGAAGATGGCGGGCCAGCCGAAGGCCTCCACCAGGATGCCGCCGGCCAGCGGTCCGGCGGCCAGGCCGATCCCGCTGAATCCGGCCCACAGCCCGATCGCCTTGACTCGTTCCTGCGGAACCGGGTAGGCGGCGGCGAGCAGGGCCAGCGAGGCGGGGCTCAGCGCCGCGGCCCCGACGCCCTGCACCACCCGTCCGGTGATCAGCCAGCCGATCGAGGGCGCGACGGCGCACAGGACGGACGCGGCGGTGAACACCGCCACGCCGGTCAGGAACACTCGCTTGCGGCCGAAGCGGTCGGCGAAGACGCCGCCGGACAGCAACAGCATGGCGACCAGGAGCACGTAGGCGTCGACGATCCATTGCAGGCCGGTCAGCTGGGTGTGCAGTCGCTGCTGCATATCGGGTAGCGCCGCGCCGACGATCGTGCTGTCGAGCAGCACCATGAACTGCCCCAGGCAGGCTACTGTGAGCAACACCGCCCGGTTCGATCGGATGCCTACGGTTTGAGGTTGTCCAGCCTTCGTGGTGCTTTCGTGCGCGGTCAACGCCGGTCCTCTCGCGATGCGGATGCTTCCGCGGCCAATAGTTCCATAATCCCGAACTATCGAAGCAACTGGTATCGTAGAGGCATGCGACCGCTACCCCAGCCCGAACGCCGGTCATTGACGCTCGCGCCGGTGCTGCACGCGCTCGGTGATCCGGTGCGCCTGGAGCTGGTGCGACGGGCCTGGGGCAATCCCGAGTCGACCTGTTCGGCGCTCGCCGACGGTCTCGACGTGCCGGTGTCGACGCTGTCCAACCACTTGCGGATCTTGCGCGAAGCCGGGCTGATCAGCATGACCGTCGACGGCAGACACCGGCGGGTCCGGCTACGCGCCGACGATCTGAGCGACCGCTTCCCGGGGCTGCTCGATCCGATCCTGCGCCTCACCGCAGCCGATTCGCCGGACAACGGGTAGTCGGCAACGCTCGTGGCGATACGGCCGGTGCCTGGATAATCGCTTGCGCGCCGGGTCGCTGATCAGCATCGTGAGCACGGTGAGCGACGTACCCGAGCGATGGACCCAGGCCAGCGTCTACCCCGACATGTGGGCCGACCCGGACGAGGATCCCCGCAACAATGCGGCAGCCAGCCCCGACGGTGAATTGGCGACGCTGCAGGACTACCTGAGGGACTATCGGCTGACCCTGCAGATGAAGTGCGAGGGGTTGGATCCGGAGCAGCTGGCGCGCCGGTCGGTGCCACCGTCGACCATGTCCTTGCTGGGCCTGGTCCGCCACCTTGCCGAAGTGGAGCGCGGCTGGCGCGGCTGGATCCTGCCAGGAGACCCGGCGCCGAAGCTGTACGGAGCGCGTGATGCCGACTTCGACGGAGCCGTTGGGGAACAGGCGGTGGTCGACGGCGCGTTCGCCGATCTCGCTCGTGAACAGGCGGAGACCGATGCCCTGCTGGCCGAGTATCCGGATCTCGGCGTGCGGGTCGGCCGGGACGCCATCGCCGTCCGGGAGCTGTGGGTACACCGCGTCGAGGAGTACGCCCGCCACTGCGGGCACGCCGATCTCCTGCGGGAATGCATCGACGGCCGGGTAGGGCAGTAGCGGGCTCGTCCGCTTGAGCACCCATGATCGTTTCTGGCGCGGATCGGAGCCACACGTGGAATTCCTCGACGCACATGCCCACTTGTGGCAGGTGAGTGAGCACAACTGGTATCCGGCGCTGCGCACCACGCGGCCCGAGCTCTACCGGGACCACCTCCCGGCCGACTACCGTGCCGGCGCCGCCGGCGCCGGAGTGCGCGTCGCCGGCCTGGTCCACGTGTCGGCCACCTCCGCACCCGGCGCGTTCATCGACGAGACGCGATGGCTCGACCGGCTGCACGCGGAATCTCCCGCCTGGCCGTCGGCCATCATCGGCTCCGTCGACCCGCAAGCCGGCCCGGACGTCCTCGACGAGCAGTTGCGCGTCCAGGAGACCAGCCCGGCCTTTCGCGGCGTACGGGTGTTCTCCGGGCTGGACCCGCGCAGCGAGACGACTGCGACCCTGTTGCGGCTGCTGGCCGAGCGGAATCTGCTGCTGGACCAGATCATCCGCTCCGCTGAGGCCGATGCCTACGCCGCGGCGCTCACCGGTTCTCCCGGCACCACCGTCGTACTGGAACACGCCGGATGGCCCGAGCGGGACCTCCGCCAGTGGCGCGAGGGCGTCGCCCGGCTCGCCGCACTGCCGCAGGTCGTTTGCAAGCTCTCCGGGTTCGGGGTGGCGCTGGGCACCCTGGACGTCACGACCCTGCGTCCCTACGTCGAGACCTGTCTGGAGCTGTTCGGCGTCGAGCGCTGCTTCTTCGGCAGCAACTTCCCGGTGGACGGGACGGCGGGCACCTACACCCAGCTCATGGACGCCTACCAAGCCGTCACCGCAGGACTCGGCCCGGCCGAGCGCCGGGCGCTGTTCATCGACAACGCCGTCCGCTGCTACAAGATCGGTTAGAGCGGCTGTTGTCGCTGATCGCCTCCCATGAGGGCGGGGAGGCGTGCGTGTGTGACCTGATCGGCCCGTTCGGCGTTTCCCAGCCGACCATCTCCCACCACCCGAAGGGGCACGTCGCCCTCGACGACACCGGCCGCGTACCCGGGTGGGCCGCCGCGGCGCTCATGGTGCCGCTTCGACTGATGGAGACGTGGGCTCACGGGCAGGACGCCTTCGACGCGCTGGGTGTCTCCCGCCGTCCGACGGGCCGGCTCCGGCATGTGGCCCTGCTGGGAGTGCTCCAACGCAGGTCCCGAGCCGAGACCGACCTCACGGCAGTCGGCGAGGACGCGCAGAAGTGGCTCGACATCGCTCGCGTTTTCCTCTGAACGAACATCGCTCCGAAGACGCGGGATTTCGTCAATCGCGATCCTTTTATAGAACGGCTCTTTCGCGGCCGATGGTCGGTTCTGCCGACTGAGGTCGGGCACATCGGGCACCGAGGCCGACTCGGCCCGGGTGCACCAGGCGAGAGGGGGCTACCTGCCGGGCGGCGAAGCAATGAAAAAGGCAAGGGGGAAAATCGACCCCTTACCATTACCAACATATAACACACGGGGGGCCTTGCCACAAGGCCCCGGTCATACCCCACAATCACCCTTCGATCCCGGAACATACGGAAAGTGGGGGCCGCGGAATTGCGCCTCGTGTTGGTGACCTACGGGTCGCGAGGGGACGTCGAGCCGATGACCGGGCTGGCGCTGCGCCTACAGGCTCTGGGCGCCGAGGTGCGGGTGTGCGCGCCGCCGGACTTCGCGGAGCTGCTCGACGATGTCGGCGTGCCGCTGACTCCCGTCGGCTGGCCGATCCGCGCACTGGCGACGGGAACGATCCCCGGCAAGGCGAAGGCGGGCCTGTCCGATATCGCCGCCGAGCTGACCGCCATGGCCTACGAGGCGGTCACCGGGGTGGCCGAGGGCTGCGCCGCGGTGGTGGCCACCGGCTCGCTCCCGGCCCTGGCCGGTACGCGGACGGCGGCCGAGAAGCTGGGCGTGCCCTATGTGTTCACGTCCTTCTCCCCGTGTTACCTGCCGTCGTCGCATCACCCGCCTCTCCGCCGGCCGGGCCAGGTGATCCCCCCTGAGGTGACCGACAACCGGGGCCTGTGGGACCTGCACGCCGAGCATCTGGAAGCCCTGTTCGGTGACACGATCAACACGCACCGGACCTCGATCGGCCTGCCGCCGGTGAGCGGCGTCCGCGACCACGTCTTCACCGACCACCCGTTCCTGGCGGCCGACCCGGTCCTCGGCCCGTGGCGGCGGACGCCGGAGCTCGACGTGACGCAGACCGGCGCGTGGATCCGGCCTGACGAGCGCCCGCTCCCGGCCGGCCTGGAGGCGTTCCTGGCCGCCGGCGCGGAGCCGGTGTACGTGGGCTTCGGCAGCATGCTGGTGCGGGGCGCGAACGCGCAGGAGGCCTCCCGGGCCGTCATCGACGCGGTCCGGACGCAGGGGCGCCGCGTCCTGCTGGGGAGCGGCTGGGCAGACCTGGCCCTGATCGACGACCGGGACGACTGCTTCGTCGTCGGCGAGGTCAACCATCAGGCGCTTTTCCGCCGGGTGGCGGCGGTCGTGCACCACGGCGGCGCGGGCACCACGACGACGGTGGCCCGCGCCGGGGTGCCGCAGGTGATCGTGCCTCAGGTCGCGGACCAGCCGTACTGGGCGGGCCGGGTGACCGAGCTGGGCATCGGCACGGGACACGACGGTCCGACGCCGACCGCCGAGTCCCTGTCGGCCGCACTGAAGATCGCCCTGGCCCCCGAGACCGGTGCCCGCGCGGCCGCCGTGGCCGAGACGGTCCGCACCGATGGGGCGGAGCTGGCCGCGAAGCTTCTGCTCGGCCTGTCCGAATCCCCGTAGCCCCCGTACGAAAGGTGTACATCCCCCTTCGCGGGAGCCGGATCACCGGTCGTGGGGGCGGCGCTTGCAGGAGGTCGGACGTGACTTCGATCGGCCCCTCGGCCCCCGGATCGAACGGCGCCGGTGGCGGGGCCTTTCGCCGCTGAGCGACCGAGCCAGGCCCGGTCCGACGGCCTCGCCGCGTTGGCGAGGCCGTCCTTGATCCCGGCCAGCGCGAAGGCTCAGACGACCATGACCCGGCGCCCGCGCGTGTGACCGGCATGGCTGTCGATGTGCGCCGCCGCGGCCTCGGCGAGCGTGTACGACTTCTCGACCGGGATGTGGAGCTTTCCCTGCGAGATGAGGCGGGCGGCCTCGGCGAGCGCTTCCGGCACGCTCCCGGCCACGCCGGAGAACCGGACACCGAGCTCCGGCGCACCGAGATCGGCGATGGAGATCACTTTCTGCGGATCCCCGGTCAGCTCGACGAGCTCGCGGATCACGCCCGAGCCGGCCAGGTCGAGAGCCGCGTCGACGTGGCCGAGCCGCCGCACCCGCTCGACCCAGCCCTCGCCGTACGTCGTGGCCACGGCACCCAGGCTCCGCAGATAGTCCTGGTTCGCGGCCCCGGC
Organism: Sphaerisporangium fuscum; assembly: GCF_018531465.1. GTDB lineage: Bacteria > Actinomycetota > Actinomycetes > Streptosporangiales > Streptosporangiaceae > Sphaerisporangium > Sphaerisporangium fuscum. The sequence continues at coordinate 193,156 of NZ_JAHDTF010000014.1, read as the reverse complement.
CGTGCCGATCACCGTGATGCCGCGGTCGCGGGCGATCTGCAGCACCGCCGATCCGACTCCGCCGGACGCGCCGCTGACCAGCAGCGTCTGCCCGGGCCGCACCCCGACCTGGCTGATGACGCGCAGCGCCGTCTCGACCACCGAGGGGTACCCGGCCGCCTCCTCGAACGTCAGCCCCTCGGGCATGTGGGCCCAGGCCGACAGCACGGCGAACTCGGCATAGGTGCTCGAACCTTCGCCGAACACGTGGTCACCGACCTCGACCCCTTCGACGCCCTCGCCGACCTCGTCCACCACCCCGGAGGCGTCCAGCCCGACCCCGGCGGGCAACTCGATCGGATGGGCCTTCAGCACCTGGCCTTCGCGGATCCTCCAGTCGACGGGGTTCACGCCGGCCGCCCGCACGGCGATGCGTATCTGACCAGGGCCCGCGTGGGGCTCCTCGGCGTCCACGAGTTGGAGGACGTCCGGACCGCCGAACTCGGCGAAGCTCACTTTCTTCATGCGGCCGACCGTAACACTAACGGTTAGCTTTTTGAAACTGATCTACCTTTGTACCTGATAGCATCAGAGCATGACCATGCCGCCCGGCCGCCGTGAGCGTAAGAAGGCCGCGACCCGCCAGAAGATCGCTGACGCCGCCCTGCGGCTCTTCCTGGAACGCGGGTACGACGCGGTGGGCATCCGTGACGTGGCCGCCGAGGCCGACGTGGCCGTCACCACGCTCTTCTCCCATTTCGCCTCCAAAGAGGCCCTGGTGTTCGAGCAGGACGAGAACTTCGAGCAACGCCTCACGCAGGCGGTCACCGGCCGGGCGCCGCACGAGCCGCTCATCCCCGCGCTGCGCCGAGAGATCCACGCCCTGGTGCGACATTGCACGGCCGACGGCGCCGCTCCGATCTGGCGCATGGTCGACGAATCACCCGCCCTGCGGGAGTACGAGGAGTCGATGAGGCTGCGCCACGCGGAGTCGCTGGCGACGGCCATCACCGCCGATCCCGACCTGCCGGCGACCACAACCGCCTGCCGCACGATCGCGAGGTTCGTGATCGACGCCTATTCGCTGGCCCGTGAGGCGGCCGATCCGGAGGCCGCGGTGGACGAGATCTTCCAGATGATCGAGGCGGCCTGGGGGACCGCGACCGCCGGACAGGCTCCGTGAAGCGGCATTGATCATGAGGGTGCTCGCGGGGTTCGCCGGCTGTGTGAGATATCCCTCTCCCCTCGTCGTGGCGCTGGTGGTCCGGTGAGGTGACCATGTAGTGATGACCTCCTCGCCCCGCCCGCCGCATGTCGGTGACCGACCGGATCCGACAGGCGGGACTTCCGCGCTCGTTGGAGAGCCCGCTCCCGCCCGCGGGTACCTGCTGGACAACGCGCGCGCCGAGGCGGGCGAGCGATTCGTTTGGCTGGCCGAGCTGTTCGACGGTGTGACACGGGGGTACTTCGATCGCCTGGGGGTCAGGGTCGGCTCGCGCTGCTGGGAGGTGGGGGCCGGTGGCCGCAGTATCCCGGAGGCGCTGGCAGCGGCCGTCGGTCCGACCGGGTACGTGCTGGCCACGGACATCGACCCGTCGTGGCTGAAGGCAGGCGGCGGGTACGAGGTGCGCCGGCACGACGTCGCCGCTGATCCGCCCCCGGAGCCGGGGACGTTCGATCTGGTGCACGCCCGGCTCGTGCTGGTCCATGTACCCGACCGCGCTCGGGCGTTGGCCACGATGGCGGCGGCGCTGCGGCCCGGCGGCTGGCTGCTGGTCGAGGACGCCGATACCGCTCTGCAGCCACTGGCATGCCTGGACGACAGCGGCCCGGCGCAGCGGCGGGCCAACCGGCTGCGCGACTCGGTCCGGGAGCTGCTGAGGCGCCGCGGCGCGGACCTGCGCTACGGCCGGACACTGCCGCGGGCATTGCGTGAGGCCGGCTTGGTGGATGTCGCCGCGGCGGGCTTTTTCCCGGTCGGCGGGCCGGCCTGCGACAGGCTGGAGGCGGCGACCATCCGGCACGTGCGCGGCGAGCTGCTCGCGGCCGGCCTGGCCGACGACGCCGAGATCGACGCGCACTTGGCCGCCATCGACGCGGGCGAACTCGACCTGACACTCGCGCCGCTGATCTCGGCCTGGGGACGCCGTCCGGCCGAACACCCGCCGGCACTCGGTTAGGCGCGGATCCAGGCATCGTCCGACCTGGCCACAGCGCTGTTCGCCGAGGAGATTTCCGGGCCGCATAGGGCTTGCCGCTGGCCGGCCGGGATCGGCCGCTGCACTGGGCGATCAGCCAGCCATATCCGCCCGATCCTTGCCCTAGTACTACGGGACCTCACCTCGACATCGAGGGTGTGCCCGGCACGAACACGTCCCCTGGATCGCCCCGGCCCGTCCGGCCTGACGAACGGCCCGGTGTCAGCGGCTTGACCGCTCAGAAATCCTCCGCCACGTCGTCAGCTCTGGTAGCCCCTCGCCATCCGCGGAAGGATTGACGAAACATGACCGACGCCAGGCCGCTAGGCGACGACGAGGCCGCGTTCATCGCGGCGGCCCGCTCAAATGACGCGGCACAGTTCGCGCTCATCACGGAGCGCCACCGGCGTGAGCTGCAGGTGCACTGCTACCGGATGCTCGCGAACTACGAGGACGCCCAGGACATGACGCAGGAGACGTTCCTGCGGGTGTGGAACAAGCGAGAGTCGTTCAAGGGCCACGCCGCGCTGCGCACCTGGCTGTACCGGATCGCGACGAACGCCTGCCTCGACTTCCTGGAGAAGCGCGACAACCGCACACCCGTGCCCGCGGAGCTGCCGGGCGCGGGCTCGGAACTGCGCTACCTGCAGCCCTACCCGGACCGGATGCTCCCGGAGGACCCGCAGGAATCGGTGGTGGCGCGGGAGACGATCGAGCTGGCGTTCGTCGTCGCCGTCCAGCACCTGCCGCCGCGGCAGCGGGCGACGTTCATCTTGCGCGACGTCCTCGGCTGGCCGGCGTCGAAGGCCGCCGACGCCCTCGAGCTGACCGTCGCATCGGTGACCAGCGCACTGCAGCGGGCGCGCGTGACGATGCGCGAGCAGCTGCCCGACCGCCGCCTCGACTGGCGGAGCCCTGCCACGCACGAGCTGTCGGATGACGAGCGCGGCGTGGTGAAGTCGTATATGGACGCCCATGAGCGCAACGACCTCGACGGGCTGATGGCCCTGCTGCGCGACGACCTGCGCTTCGCGATGCTGCCCGAGCCGGGCACCTTGACCGTCACGGCCAAGGACGCGGTGGACGGCTGGGTCTCCGCTGGGCTCTTCCAGCGCGGCTACGACGACTGGCGCTGCATCGCCACGACGGTCAACCGCATGCCTGCCGCCGTGCTGTACCTCCGCGCCCCCGACGACGCGGAATACCGTTTGTTCACCATCGCGGTCCTGCACATCGTCGACGGGCAGATCACCGAGCTCACCGGATTCGACGCCACCGACAAACCATGGCTGGACCTGCCCGCGACGCTGTGATCAGAAGTCCCCATCGTCGACGAGTCCAGCGCACGGACCGGCGCCACCGAAGTCACCGCGGAATGAGCACCCCGGCCAGCTGAACACCAACGCGGCAACGCGAGCACCACCGCCCCGCCGGCGGGGCATCCCTATGCCCGAAACCACATCGTCCTGATCAACGACGCCGTCGCCCTCATCTCCACTGCTCACCTGGAACGCGAGGAAGGGTCCCCTCATCGCCGAGGGGCACGGTGAGCACGTCAGGAAGGATTTCGACCTGGGCCTCAACGAGCCGAGCGTTTGGCCCGTGCTCATCGCCTCGTCTCGTACCTGGTCAGCACCACGCCGCCGGGAAACATCCGGGTCTCCACCGGCCTCAGGTTCACCCAGTTGTCCAGGGTTGTGAAGAACGGCGTGCCGCCGCCCACCAGGACCGGATGGGTGACGATCGCGTACTCGTCGATCAGCCCGGCCCGCATGGCCGCCGCGGCGAGTGTGGCACCGCCGATGTCCATGGGGCCGCCGTCGTCGGCCTTGAGCCTGGTGATCTCGGTGACCGCGTCGCCGGTGACCAGGCGGGTGTTCCAGTCGACCTTGTCGATCGTCGATGAGAACACCACCTTCGGCATGTCCCGCCAGCGGCCGGCGAACTCGATCTCCGCCGGTGTAGCCCCCGGTTGCTTGTCGGCGGTCGGCCAGTGGGAGCTCATCGTCTCCCACAGCTTGCGCCCGTACAGCGCCAGGCCCGTCGCGTCCACCCGGTCGGACCACCACTGGAACAGCTCGGCGCTCGGCGACGAGTCCGGTCCCTCCCCTCCACTCCAGCCGATGTCGTCGCCGGTCGCGGCGATGTAGCCGTCCAGGGTCACGTTCATGCCGAAGATCAGTTTCCGCATCGTGCCAGCCTTCCGTGAGTCGATCTCACACGTACAGACGGGCGCGGCGCGGAAACAGATGAAGCCGCCAGTGGCGGGCGTTGACCGGTTGCGTTCCAGTGACTGAGGACACGGGGGAGAAATGTCGGATCCGGAAGTTCCTTACCCTACGCCGAACGACCCCGACCTCGCCGGGCCGCAGAGCGCCACGGCCGGTCCCCCCGCCCCGAAGACCACCGGTCCGCCTCCGGTGTCCGGACCCGGAGCCGGCGTGCTCGACATCACGCAGACCGGGCTCGCCGCGCTGGCGGGACTGTTCGACGGACAGGCCGCGGACCTGCTGGAGGCCCTGCACGAGGCGGAGGAGGATCTGGCGGACATCGGCGACTTCTGGGGCGGCGACAGCACGGGCCGCAAGTTCTACGAGGGCGACCAGGGCGGGCGAGGGTACAAGGACGTCCTCAACGACATCCGCGGCGAGGTGATGGTGGCCGCCGGGAAGTATGTCGGCATCGGTGACCGGCTCGTCCTCATGGGCAGGAGGATCCAGGCCACCGACCAGCCCTCATGGCCTTCCTTCTGGGCCTTCGTCTCCCAGCTACCGGAGGTCCCGAAGTGAGGTTCCCCCGTCCCGCCCTCTACGGTGTCGGCGGCGTGGGCCTGGCCGGGCTGGTCTCGTGGACGATCCTCAGTCACTGGCCCGAGGGGGACCCCGACGGGGCGCGGCGGGCGGCGGCCGTCTGGAGACGACTGGCCGACCGGATCGACACCAACAGCAGCATGAGCGGCCGCGTGGCGAAGATCGTCTGGACCGAGCAGCCGAGCGAGGGATCGGAGGCGTTCCGGCGCGCCTGGACGGGCGAGGCGGGCGGCAGGCCGCCCGGCGGCCTGGCCGGGTACCCCGCCCAGGTCTCGGCGTACTGCCGGCGGGTGGCGGAGGCGTGCGAGGCGTACGCCGAGGCGATCGAGGTGGCGCGCCGCGGGATCTGGGCGCTCGTCGTCAGCAGCTACCTCCAGTACATGTTCGCCTGCTCGTGGCCGTTCATCGGCCCCGGACCCGCGGCCATGGCCAAGTGGCTGTCCGACCGCGTGATCAAGAAGATGCGGGCGAGCATCCTGCTGAGGGTCCTCGACAACACCGTGACACGGATCGCCGTCGAGAAGCTCTCGAGCTACACGTTGGGCAGCGCCACCTTCGCGCTGGGGGACGAGGCGATCTCGCTGGGCACCCGGGCCGCCTTCGGGGTGGACCAGGGCTCGGTCTCCGACAACGCGATGTCGACGCTGAAGGACTTCGCGGCCTGCATGGTGTTCTTCGGAGTCTGGGACGTCACGAAGGTCGGCCGGGTGGGCAAGCTGTTCCCCGCCAACGACCTCGGGGACTTCGCCTCGTTCTACGTCGGCTCGCTCTCGTACACCGTGGCCTACAAGCTGGAGAACGGCGAGACCGGCTGGGACGCCCTGCCGACGTGGGACCAGTTCCTCGCCAAGCTCCTGGTCGGCACCGCCCAACGCTCCAAGACCCCACCCCCCGCCCCGGCCACCTGACCGGCGGCGGCCTTCGGCGCGGGGAATCCCGTGATCACCGCACGTGTTACAGCGCGGGTCGGCAGCAGTCGTGTGAAAGGCCTTTCGTGCGCGCCATACAGATCGACCGGTTCGGCCCACCCGACGTCCTCGGCCTCGTCGAGGCCCCCCGGCCCGAACCGGGGCCGGGGGAGGTGCTGATCCTGACCGTCGCGACCAGCATCAACCCTGTCGACGACAAGACGCGGGAGGGTGCCATCGGCGAGGGAACGCCACCGCTGCCGATGACGCTCGGCTGGGACCTTGCCGGCATCGTGGTCGACGGCGGCGACAGCGGACTGCGCGCCGGGGACCGCGTCATCGCGATGTCACATCAGCTCAGCTCCGCCCGGGGCACCTGGGCCGACCTGGTCGCGCTTCCGGCGAAGTCGGTGGCCGCCGCGCCCCAGGCGATCAGCCTGAACGAGGCCGCCACTCTGCCGCTTCCCGGACTGACGGCCTGGCAGACACTGGACTGGCTCGCGGTGTCCGCCGGGGAGCGGCTGCTGATCGCCGGCGCCTCGGGCGCGGTCGGAGGGCTGGCGCTGCAGATCGCCCGGGCCCGAGGCGTCGAGGTCGACGCCCTGGTCTCCCGGGACGCGCAGGTCGCCTTCGCCCACGACCAGGGCGCCGGCGTCGTCACCACTGACCGTCGCACTCTTCGCGACCGCGGCTATGACGCCGTCTTCGACACCTTCGGGGCCTTCGTCACCGAGGCGGTGGCCGACGGTGGCCGGTACGCCTCGATCGCCACCCAAGCCGGCCCGGTGCCCGACCTGTCCGTACGCGGTGTCCGTACCACCGTCAACCAAGTGCGTGAGGACGGCGCGGCACTGAACGAACTCACCGAACTCGTCGACCGCGGCTCACTCCGGCCGCGTGTGCACTCCACCTTCGGTCTCCACGAAATCCAGGCCGCCCACGAACGCTTCCGCCAGGGCGGCCTGACCGGAAAGATCACCGTGACCTTCTGAGGCCCGCCGGGTCGACGGAGAAGGGGCTGCTCCTCCGGAAGAGTCGCGCTGCCGGAGGTCCGACCACAATTGGTGGGTGATGACTTTGCGCGCCGGCCTCATCCGTACCGACAGGCTCGAACTGCTGCCGCTCCTGGTCGAGCATGCCGAGGAGATGGCCGAGGTGCTCTGCGATCCGGCTCTGCACACCTTCATCGGAGGTACCCCTGCCACGCCGCAGGCGCTGCGGTCCCGTTACGAACGATTGGTCGCCGGATCACCGGATCCCGCGGTCTCCTGGTGCAACTGGGTGATCCGGCTCCGGGACGAGGGATGCCTCACGGGAACCGTTCAGGCGACGGTCGGTCACCGGCGCGAGACGACCGACGGTCGCGGTGAGGTGGAGGAAGGGGACTTGGCCGAGATCGCCTGGGTGGTCGGCACATCGTGGCAGGGGCGTGGCATCGCCCGAGAGGCCGCCCGGGGGCTCGTCGCCTGGCTGCGGGAGCGCGGCGTACGGACCGTGGTCGCCCACATCCATCCCGACCACTCCGCCTCGGCCGCTGTCGCAGCCTCCGCCGGACTCACCCCCACCGCCGAGGAGCAGGACGGCGAGATCAGGTGGCGTCTCACGACGCCCGCAACCCCCGGTCCCTGAGTCCCCGACCCCTGCGGTCCACACGGTGCGTATTGGGTGGTGGTTGGGCGCTGATGCGGTGCTGGTGGGGCGCCGCATCAGCGGAGGGGCCGTGGCGGCCCGATCGGGAAGCCCGCGGGGGTCAGGCGGGGCAGGTTTCGCGCTTGGCGGTCAGGTCGAGGGTCTTCTTGATGGAGCTCAGGCCGAGACGCTTCGACTCAGGGCAGAACTTGCTGAGCGGCGTGGTGTACTCGGCGTGGAAGACCGGCTTGCCCGCCTTGATGAACGGGGTGAGCGCGGAGCACTCCTTGTACTCGGCGCACTGCTCGTTCACCGCGAAGTCGAAGTCGCCGACCAGCTGCGGGATCTGGTCGAGGTCGTTCTTCAGCCCGATCGCCAGGCCCTTCTCGTGGGCGACCTGGGCGAGCATGCGGTTGAAGGCGAGCTGGTGCTTGGCCGTGACGGGGAAGCCGGAGTCCTGCTGGTAGGCGTCCACCAGGTCGGCCTCGACGCCGTCGAAGCCCTTGGCCTTGCACTGGTCGAGCCGGGCCGACCAGATCTTCTTGACGACGTCGATCTGCCGGATGTCGACCCAGCGCTCCTGCGGCCAGCCGTCGACCTTGTTGCCGAGGATCGACTTGGGGAAGCTCTTGAAGTCGGGACGGCCCTGCTCGGCCGCGCCGATGTCGATGTAGCAGACGACCTTGCGTCCCTGCGCGTGCAGCGTGGACACCGTCGCGGCGGGGGCGTCGAACATGTCGATGTCGTAGACGTCGGCCTTCACCGTGGTGTCGATCTTTCCGGAGAGCTGCCACTGCCAGCTCACTCCGGCCTTGGGGTGCCACCAGTCGCCGGCCGCGGCGGGTGCCGCCTGCGCCGGGGCCTGGAGGCCGGCGATGCCGATCGCGGCCAGGGCGAGGACGAGGATCCGATGGGGTTTGAAGATCACGAAAGGGGACTATAGCCCGGCGGGCCATCGCGGGAGGGTTCGTTGGAAAATCAGCCACTTCGGGCAGTAAGCGTGGGCCACGGTGCCGGGGAGCCCGGCTTGATCAACCGGCCTGGGCGGCCGGGCCTTCCGCCCGGCCGCGGGAGGTCAGCCGGCCAGGCCGCGGACCCAGCCGTAGATGTCCAGGACTCCGAGGGCGAGGGGGAACAGGGCGACGATGAGGATGAACTCCACGATGTCGGCCGCGCGGCCCCAGAACGGCGTCGGGCGCTGCTGGGGGAGGTACAGGGCCATGCCGGCGCCCGTCGCCGCCATGGCGAGCAGGGCGGGGGCGGTGAGGAGCGCGGCGAGCGAGCTCGTCAGGGCCAGCCCGACCACGAACACCAGGAGCCCGGCGACGCCCACGGAGATCAGCCAGACGCGCTGGCCGACGCCGAGGAACACCCGGGCGCGCATCATGAGCGCCAGGGCGAGCACGGCCGTCATGCTCCTGCCCATCCAGCCGGTCTGGCCGAGCAACAGCAGTTCGGAGACGAGCGCGACCATCGCCACTCCGGCGGCGAGCCCGGTGGCGAACCGCTCGGCTTCGACGGCGCGCTTCTTGACGTCGTCCCCGTCGAGCTCCTGGTTGTCGGTGCGGAGCTCCTCGGCGTTCCTCGGCGCGGAGGGGAGCGGCAGGCGGGCCAGGCGGAAGGCCAGCGTCGGGATCAGCGGCGTGGACGCCAGTACGGCCGCCACGACCAGCGCGGCGACCCCGGGCGCGGAGGCGTGCCAGATCATGACGATCGCCGCGCCGGCGGCCCCCGCCATCGCGGCCACCATGATCCCGAAGAAGTTGGGCAGGCCCTCCGCGATCACCCAGCCGGCGACGGTGGACGCCAGCGCGGTCATGGCGAAGGCGGCGAGCAGGTTCGGCGCGCCGAACCCCAGCATGCCGACGCTCTTGGCGGGGGCGAACAGCCCCGCGAGGAAGGCGTACGGCAGCGCGGTGTAGCCGATGGCGGCTCCCGCGCCCGCGTCGCCGAGCGCCCGCGACAGGGCCGCGCCGGTCGCGATGAGCAGCACGGTGAGCACGCCGGAGGCGATCGCGGCGAGCGTCCACGGCGGACCGGCCACGGTGAGCGCGACGACCCCGGCGAGCAGGAACGCGACGGCGGCGCCGAGACCGGTCGCCCGGGTGTGCGTGGACTGCCACCGGCCGGACCGCTCCTTGATCCCCGTGGCGATCGTGTCGGCGACGTCGTCGAAGACGGCCTCGGGAAGCTCGGAGGGGCGCGGCAGGAGGTACAGGACCTCGCCGTCGAGGATGCCGAGCGCGTTCATGCTGGCGTCCAGGTCGAGGGCCTTGCCTCCGACGCGCTGGAGCACCCAGCCGGTCGCCGGCAGCATGCTCTCCTCGCTCGCCTCACCCGCCGCCGCGAGCACGTTGGGCAGCACGTGCGAGAGCGGTAGGTCGGAGGGGACGGCGAGGTCGATCCGCTTCCTCGGGGTCACGATGGTGACCTTGCTCATGGCTATGGCGGATCCGGGCGCCCGCAGGACCGCGGACCTGGGGGTTCCGTTCGCGACCTCGATGGCGGCCCCCGGCGTCCCGGGTCCGCCGGGGCCTCGCGCGGGCGGTCCCGCCATCCGGTTCAGCGTCACACCGACTCCATTGAAATCACGCGAATAACCTAGCGGTGCGACATGCCAGGCGAGGACCGTACATATCCATCTTTTCGGGATGGTCACCTTTCGCGGGTCCAGGCGAGGCATGTGATCGAGGTTCGCTACGGTTAGCGGGTCGGTACGGAGTTCCCCGGAACCGCGGGCACCAAGGGGCCGGCAGGTCCCCGGGGGACAGGTTCTGTTGGATATGGAGCGACGTGGGCATAGTCGTTGTCCGGCGGCCCGAGCGTCGGCCGCCTCCGGCGCCGCCGCGCGGTGAGATCCTGCTGGAGTCGCCACCGGAGATCCCCGAGACGACGTCCGGGGGGTTCCAGCAGGTCCTGACCTGGCTGCCCATGGTGGCGGGCGGGGCCGCGATGGGGCTGATGTACACCGCGGGCGGCGGCAACGGCAGCCCCCTCACCTATGTCGCCAGCGGCATGTTCGCCATCTCGATGGTGGGCATGAGCCTGAGCCAGCTCGGCCGGGCGTCCGGCGAGCGCAAGCAGCGGCTCAACGGCCTGCGGCGCGACTACTTCCGCTACCTGTCCCAGACGCGCAAGAAGGTGCGCCGGGCGGCCCGCCAGCAGCGCGAGGCCCTCCAGTGGAACGGCCCCGACCCCGACACCCTGTGGACGGTCGCGATGGGCCCGCGCCTGTGGGAGCGGCGGCCCCGCGACGGCGACTTCGCCACGGTCCGGGTGGGTACGGGCACCCAGCGCCTCGCCGTGCAGCTCATCCCGCCGGAGTCCAAGCCGGTGGAGGACCTCGACGCCATGGCGGCGGGCGCGCTGCGCCGCTTCGTCCGGGCGCACTCCACGGTCGAGGACCTGCCGATCGCGATGTCGCTGCTCTCCTTCGCCCGCATCCTGCCGACGGGCGACCCGAAGGCCGTGCGCGCGTTCCTGCGGGCGCTCGTCGCGCAGCTCGCGGTGTTCCACTCCCCGGAGGACATGCGCATCGCCGTGTGCGCGGGCAAGGAGTGGATGACCCAGTGGGAGTGGGTCAAATGGCTGCCGCACGCCCTGCACCCGGAGGAGTCCGACGCCGCGGGTCCCGTGCGTCTCATGGCCGACGACCTGCGTGACCTCGACCGGCTGCTCGGCGGCGAGCTGAAGGACCGCGGCCGGTTCCGGCAGGGCCCTTCGGCGGAGTCCCTGCCGTACCACGTGGTGATCGTCGACGGCGGGCACGTCCCGCAGGACTCCCCGCTCGGCGCGGACGCCATCCAGGGCGTCACCGTCATCGACCTCAGCGGCTCGACCTCCCCCACGGAGGAGGCCGCCATGCTGCGGCTCGAGGTGCTGCCCGACCGCTTCAACCGGGTGCAGCTCGACCACGCCGGCAAGGAGCTGGTCACCGGGCTCGGACGGCCGGACCGGCTGTCGTACATGCAGGCCGACGGGCTGGCCCGCCAGCTCGCGCCGCTGCGCGCCTCGCCGGCCAAGAGCGGCGACAGCCAGGACGTCCTGAGCGCCAACATGACGCTCACCGACCTGCTCGGCATCGGCGACCCGCTGCGCCTGGACATCTCCGCGCTGTGGCGCGGCAGGGCGCCGCGAAACCGGCTGCGCGTCCCGATCGGGCTCGGCGCCGACGGGCGGGTGGTGGAGCTCGACATCAAGGAGTCGGCGCAGGGCGGCATGGGGCCCCACGGGCTCGTCATCGGCGCCACCGGCTCGGGCAAGAGCGAGCTGCTGCGCACGCTCGTGCTCGGCCTGGCCACCACCCACTCCTCTGAGATCCTCAACTTCGTGCTCGTCGACTTCAAGGGCGGCGCGACCTTCCTCGGGCTGGACACGCTGCCGCACGTCTCGGCGGTCATCACCAACCTGGAGGACGAGCTCCCGCTGGTCGACCGTATGTACGACGCCCTGCACGGCGAGATGGTGCGCCGCCAGGAGCTGCTGCGCGCCGCCGGCAACTACGCCTCGCTGCGCGACTACGAGCGGGCCAGGGAGCAGGGCGCCGACCTGCGGCCGATGCCCACGCTGTTCGTGGTGCTCGACGAGTTCAGCGAGCTGCTGTCGGCCAAGCCCGAGTTCATCGACCTGTTCGTCATGATCGGCCGCCTCGGGCGATCGCTGGGTGTGCACCTGCTGCTCGCCTCCCAGCGCCTGGAGGAGGGCCGGCTGCGCGGCCTGGACACCCACCTGTCGTACCGCATCGGCCTGCGCACCTTCTCGGCGATGGAGAGCCGGGTCGTGCTCGGCGTCGCCGACGCCTACGAACTGCCCTCCGCGCCCGGCAACGGGTACCTCAAGTTCGACACCACCGGCATGACGAGGTTCAAGGCCGCCTACGTCTCGGGCCCGTTCGTGCCCGAGACGCGCCAGGAGCGGCGGGCCTCCACCGACCAGCGCCAGGTCGTGGTCTACAGCCCCGCCTACATCCCGGTGCCGGCCCCGGTCGAGGAGCCCGAGCCCGAGCCGGAGCCCGCGGTCGTCGGCAGGGACAGCCTGCTCGACATCGTGGTCCGCCAGTTCCAGGGGTTCGGGCCGCCGGCGCACCGCATCTGGCTGCCGCCGCTGGCCGAGCCGCTCACGCTCAGCCACCTGCTCCCGCCGCTCAGCATCACCCCCGAGCACGGCCTCACCACCGCCGGCTGGGCGGGGCGCGGCAAGCTGCGCGCCCTGCTCGGCATCGTCGACCGGCCGTTCGAGCAGCGGCGCGACCCTCTCGGCGTCGACCTTTCGGGCGCCGCCGGTCACCTCGCCGTGGTCGGATCGCCGCAGAGCGGCAAGAGCACCATCCTGCGGACGCTGATCACCTGCCTGGCGCTCACGCACACGCCCCGCGAGGTGCAGTTCTACTGCCTCGACTTCGGCGGCGGCACGCTCTCCTCCCTCGAAGCGCTGCCGCACGTCGGCGGCGTGGCGAACCGGCTGGACGGCGACCGCGTCCGCCGTACCGTCGCGGAGGTGACGGGCCTGCTCCAGCAGCGGGAACGCGAGTTCGCCGAGCGCGGCATCGACTCGTTCGCCACCTTCCGCCGCCTGGTCGCCGAGGGCGAGATCACCGACAACCAGTTCGGCGACGTCTTCCTCGTGGTGGATGGCTGGCTCACGGTCCGCCAGGAGTTCGACTCGCTCGAACCCACCATCACCGACCTCGCCGCGCGCGGGCTCGGGTACGGCATCCACGTGGTCGCCGCGACCAACAAGTGGTCGGAGTTCCGTCCCGGCATCCGCGACCTGTTCGGCTCCCGGCTGGAGCTGAAGCTCGGCGACGCCTACGAGTCGGAGGTCAACCGCAAGACGGCCCTGGCGGTGCCCGAGGGCGTCCCGGGACGCGGCCTGACGCGCGACGGGTTCCACTTCCTCAGCGCGCTGCCCCGCATCGACGGGGTGCGGCAGGCCGACGACCTGTCGGTGGGCGTCCGGGCGCTGGTGGACAGCGTCCGGGAGGCCTGGCACGGCGAGCCGGCGCCGCGCGTGCGGCTGCTGCCGTCCGTCCTGCCCGCCGAGAACCTGCCCGGCCCCGAGGCCGGTCAGAACCCGGCGCGCATCCCGGTCGGCATCGACGAGGCGTCCCTGGCGCCGGTCTTCGCGGAGTTCGACACCGACCCGCACCTGGCGGTCGTCGGCGACACCGAGAGCGGCAAGTCGAACCTGCTGCGGCTCGTCGCCGAAGGCATCGTCGCCCGGTACGCCCCCGCGCAGGCCCGGCTCATCGTCATCGACTACCGCCGCTCGCTGCTGGACGCCGCCTACACCGAGCACCGCATCGGGTACGCCGCGTCCAGCACGGTCGCGGCGGAGATGGTGGAGGAGGCCAAGGAGGCCCTGGTCAAGCGGCTGCCGCCGGCCGACCTCACCCCGGAGCAGCTGCGGGAGCGCAACTGGTGGAAGGGCTCCGACCTGTACTTCATCGTCGACGACTACGACCTGGTGGCCACCGGGACCAATCCCCTCTCACCGCTGCTCGAACTGCTGCCGCAGGCGCGGGACATCGGCCTGCACCTGGTGCTGTCCCGCGCGATGGGCGGCGCCGGGCGCGGCATGTTCGACCCGGTCATGCAGCGGCTCAAGGACATGGCGACCCCGGCCGTCGTGCTGTCCGGCGACAAGGACGAGGGTGTGCTGTTCGGCGTGCGCCCGCATCCGCTGCCGCCCGGCCGCGCGTACTTCGTCGACCGCAGGTACGGCTCCCGTCTGATCCAGACCGCCTACCTTTCCCAGAACACCCCGCAGGGCTGACGGATTGATCCCGATTTGGTCCTGCCCTGATCGAGCGCGTCCCGATATGATCGCTTTTTGGTGATCCCGGCCCGGGGGAGTGTGCGGCCAGCCCGTCGCCCGGCCGGCGAGCCAGGGCGTTGTCGGCGGCGACGGAGGGAGCCGGCCCCGGTGGCAGGTATCGATCTACACCGTGAGGCGCTGGAGAGGCTGCGCACCGCGGTGAAGGAGCAGGCGGGGCAGTTGGCCGGCATCGGCGACGGCTACCCCGCCAAGCAGGCCGCGGGGTCCTCGCTGTTCGGCACGCTGACCGGCGCCAAGGAGCTGGCCGAGACGATCGGCAAGGTCGAGACCCACGTCGGGGAGGAACTCGGCACCGTCAAGAACCGCCTGGACGGCGTCGAGCACGCGATCGACAAGGTCGAGGACAACGTCGGCGTCGTCGAGACCGACCTCAAGTCCACCCTCGCCTCCTACCCCGGAGGTGGCGGCGGCGGTGGTGGCGGTGGGGGCGGCGCGTACGGCGGAGGCGGCGGGGAGGCGATCCCGTACAAGGTCACCGGGCACGGCACCGGCGCCGACATCGTCGCCGCCGCCAGGAGCCACCTCGGCGCCCCCTACATCTGGGGCGCCGACGGGCCCGACGCCTTCGACTGCAGCGGCCTGGTCCACGTCTCCCTCAACGAGGCCGGCATCAAGATCGGCGACAACACCGCCGCCGGCTACCAGGCGAGCGGGAAGCTGATCACCGGTCCGCCGCAGCCCGGGGACATCGTCTTCTTCGGCGACCCGCCCGTGCACACCGGCATCTACATCGGCGACGGCAAGATGATCGCCGCACCGAAGCCGGGGGACGTGGTGAAGGTGCAGCCCGTGGCCGGCGTGCAGCCGATCACCTACCGGCGGTTCAACTGATGGACATGTCACGGGGAAGGCAGGGGGGCCGATGAGCGACGTCTCCGGCCTGCCGGGCGGCCAGGCGCTGGCCGCGCTGGCGGACAAGGTCAAGGGCGGCGACCCGGAGGCCATCCGGGACATCGCCAAGCGCTGGCGCAAGGCCGGGGGCGACATCGTCGGCAAGCTGAACGCCGTCGGCACGGCGATCACCCTCGTCGACGCCGACTGGAAGGGCGAGTCCGCCGACGCCTTCGTGACCTACATGCGCAAGTACGGCACCGCCGGGGACGCCCTGAACACCGCCCTGTCCAACTGCGCCGACTCCCTCGACAAGGCCGCCAACGCGGTCGAGTCGGCCAAGAAGAACGTCGACGCCGTCTGCGACGCCGTCGTCAAGTGGGTGGGGGACTACCGCCGCGAGAATCCCGGCGCCAGCGAGGACGACCTCAAGCCCGGCATCCAGAAGGAGGTGGCCGCCGGCGTCACCCAGGCGCAGGGGTACATCGACACCGCCGAGGACGCCCTGTCGACGGCGCAACGCGAGATCGGCAAGTACCTCGGCGAGGCCACTCCCACCTTCGCCGACATCCCACCCGCGGGCGATCAGTCGTTCGTCCCCGGCCCCGGCCACAAGACCCAGTGGGTGCGGGCGCCGAAGGAGGAGATCGACAAGTACTTCGCCCGTGAGACGTACGGCGACGCCGCCTCGGCGGGCACCCTCACGACGTACGGCCCCTCCTCCGGAGGCTCACCCGCCCCGAGCGGGCAGGTCAAGGACTGGATCCAGCAGGCGGTCGACATCCTCAAGGCCCAGGGCGTCGACCCGAGCCTGATGAACCCCGACGACATCGCGCGGAGGATCCAGATCGAGTCGAGCGGTAACCCCAACGCCATCAACAACTGGGACTCCAACGCCGCGGCCGGCCACCCCTCGAAGGGGATCATGCAGATGATCGACCCGACCTTCGAGCGCTGGTCGATCCCCGGCCACCGGGACATCTTCAACCCGGTGGACAACATCGTCGCCGCCGTGCGCTACGCGATCAACCGCTACGGCTCGATGAGCAACCTGCCGGACGGGGGCTACTGACGCTCGCCGGCCCTCCGGAGCCGCTCGGGGCTGTGGTGTCAGCGCCGTGACACGCGGCGTACGGTGGCGGGTGTCAGGTCGTGCCGGGGAAGTGCGCGGCGACGAAGTCGTCGAGCATCTCCTGGTAGGTGTAGATGTCGTCCTCCAGCGACTCCCGGGTGAACCGGCCCGGCGCCTCGCGCCGCACCTCCGCGCCCTGCTCTGTCCAGAAGCCGCTGCCCGGCACCTCGTCGGCGCCCTCCGGCAGGAATCTGGCAGCCTCGATGGTGGCGTCCCGCGCCAGCTCCCACGTCAGCAGCACCTCCTCGAACCGTTCGCGATCACCCGGGGCCGCCGCGAACATCAGGTCCTCGCGCATCGCCCGGCGGGCGTAGGAGGCCCCGAGGGCCCGCCACTGACCGGCGTCGATCAGCTCCGACCGCCCGCTCCCGAAGGGCAGCCGCTCGGCCCGCGCCTCGGCCTCGGAGTCGTACGGCACCTGGACCTCCACCAGCACGGGCAGGCCCAGGGGGTGGCCGTCGAAGCGCAGCGTCCACTCCTCGGCCCCTTCGGTCAGCGTCGTGTGCGCCTCGAAGTCGTGCTCGGTCTCGGCGGCGTCCGGCCCCCCCGCCGTGAGCGTGACGTACAGGTGCGCTTCCAGGAGAGTCCTGGCACGTGGCGGCGCCATGCCGCTCCCCTCTCTGCCGGCCGGGTCCAGATCACCGACCCTACCGGCCTCGTCGACGGCGCGGAGGGCTACCGGGCGTCGGCCAGGCGGCGGTAGGTGTCGCGCACGACGAGCAGCCGGTCCACCCGGAACCGGCCCGGCTCCGCGGCACGCACCTGGCGTCCGAGCTCGGTCCAGAACGCGTTTTCCGGCACCCTGTCCCCGCCCGGTGGCGCGAACTTGACGATCTCCTCCATGGCGGCGATCGCGATCGCCAGCGCCTGCCTGGCGGCGGCGGGATCGTCCGCCGGGATGTTCGCCGCGGTCAGGTCGGCCACCCACAGCCACTGCCCGGCGTCCACGATCTGTGACGGCTCGGGCCCGCCGAAGGTCGGGAACCCACCGGAGCTCACCTCGCGCTCCGGCAGCCCGAACAGATGGCTGCGCTCGGCCCCGCAGTCGGAGCACGTGCCCGTGTAGCGGGCCGCCAGGCCCTCGGGCACGGCGACGAGCGCATGCTCCCACGGCGTCTCGACCGACCCGCACCGCTCGCACGGGTGCAGGTCGAAGTACAGGTGGGCCTCGTCCCTCGTACGCGCCACCGGCAGTGTCATGATGTCCCCTTCGACGCGGGCTCCGGTTGCGGCGGAACCAGGTCCTGGCCGACATCGAGCACGTTCGGATCGTCCCCGATCACCTCGCGGTTCGCCTGATACCAGTCTTGCGCGGCCTGGTCGATCTCCTCCGGCGTGGCCCCCGGACCGAGCCAGCGGCTTGCGATCTTCTGCAGCGTGTCACCGGGCCGCACCGTCACCGGGCTGGAGCTCGGCGCGGGGCTGCTCGGCTGCGGTGACGAGGGCTGCGGCGAGGACGGCGACGGCGACGGCGACGACGGCTGCGGCGAGGAGGGCGAGGACGGCCGCTTCCCGCAGGTGCACGGCCCGCCGGGCGGGCAGGTGCACTGCCCGTCCTCGTCCGGCGGGATCCAGCCGGTGCTGTTGGAGAGCCGGCGCAGCCGCGCCCACTCGTCGTCCGGCGACCTGGGCGGCCGTCCCGGATTGGCCGGCGCGGCGGGCGCGGGCGCGTTGATCAGGCTCGCGATGCTCGGCCGGGGCGCGGGCACCTGCGCCAGCCAGGGCGCCGGCGGGGGAGTCTTGCCGCGGGCCGTGATGAGCCGGGCCAGGCCCTCCATCTCGTCCTTGAGCTCCGCCCGGCGTTCGGGAGCGGCCCTGGCCCACTCGTTGGCCATGTGACGATACTCGTCCACGCGTGCCTGGGCGCACGCGTCCTCCGACGCCGCGATCCGCGCGGCCGGGTCGGGCGCCGCCAAGCGCCCGCGGATCATCCCCTGCGGAGTGCCTTGTGCGATCGCCTTGAGCTCGCGGAGGGCGTGGCTCACCTCGTGGACCAGGGTCCGGGCCACCAGGTGCTCAGGGGTGTCCGGGTCGAGGGTGAGGGGGTGCGGGGGTCCCGCGTTCAGGTCCGTGCTCGCCATGTTCTCGGGCGCGACGGTCCCCACTCCGGGACTGAACTGCACCTGGCCGAGGTCGGCGTCGATCACCGTGACGACCGGGCTGCCGTCCGGCCAGGCCGCCAGGAGGATGTTGTCGCCGAGGACCGCCTGGTCGATCGTCGCCCAGGCCCTGCGCATCTCGGCGTCGTCGAGCGGGCCCGACTCCGGCGCCCTGCCCTTCACGAAGCCCGATTCCGGATGCACCGGCGCGCTGACACCGAGGGCGGCCAGCGCCGCCGGACCCGACTCCTCCTGCGGGCCCGGACCCCACAGCGGCTGCGGGAAGATCGTCCCGGCCTGCTGCGGCACCGCCACACCGAGGCGGCGCAGCGCCGCCTCGACCTCCTCGACGAACGGGCGGGACCGCTCGGACTGGTTGTACAGCGTCCGCAGGTTCAGCCCGTTGAGCACCGCCGTCGCCGCGACCTCCGTCGGCAGCGTCTCCATGGCGGCGGCGAAGCCACCGTCCGGCTCCTCGCTCGATAGCCTCCCCTCCGCGGCGACATAGGTGCGCACCTCGCCGTTCGTCCCCGGCTCGTGCACCGTCAGGCGTACGGGCCTGCCCAGGAGCTGCCTCGACAGCAGGCGCGCCCAGGCCACCGGAACGGGCAGGTCGGCGGGGGCCGCCGTGACGTGGAGCGTGATCGGCCCCGTGTAGCCCCTGGGCAGACGGCCGAGCAGTTCGGCGGTGACGGCGGCCACCTGGTCCTGGTCGAACCGTTCGTTGCCGCGCGCCGCGTTCACCACACTCGTCAACGACTGGGACGGGTGACCGGAAGGGCTGCGACGCCAGGGCAGGCGCCGCCGGCCCGGCTCCTCGTTCAGCGACCAGCCACGCCCAGGCTGAGCGGTCCTCTGGCGGTCCAGCATCGCCTTGTAGTCCTCTTCGGACATCACCAGGTCGGCACTGCCGACGACCGGGGTCGGCACCTCGACCACCCTGACGACCCGCTCGGTGCCGTTCCGCCGCACCCTGGAGATCCGGAACGAGAGCTTGAAGCCCACCCGGAAGGTGGACTCGACCATCCGGCCCTTCTCGTTGAGCGTCTTCTCCTTGCGCATGCCGCCGCTGGAGGAGGTGTGGTCGCCGACCTGGTCACCGGACGACACGCTCACGCTGCCGGCGTGCTCCTCCTTGACCTCGCCGTTGCGGCTCACCGGCGTCAGCTGGTTACGGTCGTCCGCGTGGCCATGATTGTTCTGCCGGCGCCGGGCGTCGCCGCGTTCGATGTTCTCCCGCGGCCCGACGATGAGCTGTTCCTCCGTGGGCGCCGAGGCGTGCAGCATCACGTCCAGCTTCACGTTCCCGGGGAGGTGGAGACGCACCATCCGGTGCCCCTGCGGGCTGAACATCAGCTTGAACTTGGCCGTCAACGCCATCGGCAACAGGGCGTCCGTGACGCGCACCCTCTGCTCCTCGACGCCTTCCGGGCCGATCAGGTCGGCCAGAGCGGCGAGGGCGACGCCGGGAAGGTCGTCGGCGACCACCTCGGCCGGGTAGTAGTTGTCCGGCAGCTCCTGTGGCCGGGCATCGGGGAGCGGGTCCGGGAGCGGCCGGTTCTGCTCCGCCCGGACCGTGAGGCCGTCCGGCACCCGGCGGACCGCCGTGCCGACCAGCACGATCGGCTCGGGGGCCGTCTCTATGCCGGCGTGCCGCACCCTGTTCCGCGTGCCGATGTTCAGGGCATGGGTGCCGCGGCGGACGAGCCGGGCGAGGGCGTGCAGGGGCCGGGTGAGGAAGTTGCCCCGCCGGCCCGCGGGGAGGGACACCCGTTCGGCCGAGACGGTCACTCTGACGATCTGCGAAACGAGGTCGGAGCCGTCGAAGGAGGCCTCGCGCTCGATATCGGTGAACTGCTCGCCTTCCGACTTCGACTTGCCGTGGCCGCGGTGCGTGCCGCCGCCCACGCTGCCCGCGACCTGCCCTCCCGGGACGTCGGTGCCGACGCCGGTGCCGACTCCGTAACCGGACGAGCGGGACTCTCCCGTTTCCTCGTACCCGTAGACCTGGTCGATGTCGACGGACTCGTCGTCCCGGCTGTGCAGCAGTGCCATCTCGTTGACGAACTCCGTCTTCAGGTTGATCCGCAGCAGCTCCGTCTGGTGCGGGCCCACCCGCACCGGCTGCTCCCAGGACAGACCGGTGGGCGTGAGCTGGTTGCGCACGGTACCCCACCAGTTGTCGCCCACCAGCATGCCGACCAGGGCGCGGTCCATGACCAGGTCGGAAAGCTCGGCGCCGGGGAAGACCTTGCGAACCTGCTCCAGCACCGCGTCCAGCACGCTCGCGCGGTCGCCCTTGCTGTCGCCCGAGGTCCGGTACAGGTCGACCGAGTCGAAGGTGGTCAGGCCCATCCGCCGGCCGGAGTTCTTCGGCAGGGCCACCCTGACCTTCTTGAGCATGTAGCGCACCGGGTGGAAGAAGTCGTCCAGCTTCTTGGCCGGCTTGTCCAGATCCTTGTTCAGCCGCTTGCTGAGCCCGCTGAACAGCTCGTCCTCGGTGTGACCGGCGATCAGGGAACCGGCCGGGACGGCCTGCTGCCGCATGGCCTCCGCCCGTTGCTGGACGTACCGCCGCACCACCCGCATGGCGAGGGTGGGTTCGAGCCGCAGGTGGCCGTTCAGGTACCGCTCCACGGCGTCGGCGGCCAGGTGCAGCGGCAGCGGGAACGCCCCATCCGCGTACCGCGTGAGGACGTTCAGTTCCGGCAGGGCGTAGAGGACGGTGCGGTCGGACACCACGTCCTGCCGTGAGTTCGAACGGCCGTGCTCGCCGGTCACCGTGTAGTTGACAGGGGCGGTGAAGATGTACGTTTTTCCGGTCTGCACGGTGATCGGCTCGCGGCCCACGATCGAGGCCTGGGAGGAGGAACGGCCCCCACTGCGGGACGCCGAGCCGTTCCACTTCGGGCCCCACCGGCCCCAGCCCCAGCCGACGTTGGCGCTCCCCTCGTTGCTGCGGGAGGCGTCCATGTTGGTCGAGTTGCTCAGCAGTGCCAGGGCGATGTCCGCGTTCACCAGATTGCCCACCCCGACCAGCGTCGACTCCCCGAGCGAGACGTCGACCCCGACCCGCGCGCTAGTGGGGTGCAGGCCCTGCGCACGGAGGATCACGTCGATGCGGTGCTGGGTGTACAGCCAGGCGGTGTCGGCCATGAAGGTACGGACGTTGCCGAACGCCCCCAGAACGTGATGGGCCTCGGAGTCGGCCCGCGCGTGGCGGGGCAGCACGTTGTAGAACGCGTCCTGCATGCCGGTCACGTTCATGCCCAGCAGCGTCATGTGGCGCAGGTCGTCCGTGCTCATGTTGACGGTGACCGGGGCGTGCGCCGGGGCGTTCGCGTCCGGGAGCAGGCTGGCGGGCATGAACAGCGTTCCCGACACCAGCTTCCCCATCACCTCTGGGGACAGGAGGGACTGTCTGGACCCGTCCCCGTGCACCTGGTGCATGGTGACCCTGTACTTCTGGCCGAACATGGCGGTCGGCGCACCCTCGGTGAGGGTCACCTCGTTCAGCGTGTAGCCCATGCCCCAGCCGGCGCTTCTGGACAGGCCGAAGTTGTAGCCGAATCCGAAGCCCGACCAGTGGAAGCCGAGCTTCTTGGCGATCCGCTCGAGACCCAGGTTGAAGGAGATCGCCACTTTTCTGGCGAAGTTCCTCACGCGCAAGGCGGTGTTGGACATGATGTTCAGCTCGACATGGCCTTCGGCCTCCGACAGACCCTGGTAGGCGGGTTCGCCGACCGGCTTGAGGCCGACGAGCACGGTGACGTGCTGAATGGGGCCGCCCGTGGTCACGCGCTTCAGGTGGAGGAGGATCCCGTCCTGCGCGCCCTGGCTGATCCGCGTCTGCAGCGCGTTGTCGCTCAGTTGCTTGCGCACCTCGGCCAGGTTGTCGAGCTGGGCCCGCGCCCGCTGCGGGTCCAGCGACGGCTTGGGCAGCCCGTTCTCGTCGACTTCGGGCAGATGCCCCTGCTCACGCAGCGTCGTCAACGCATGATCGCGCATCTCGGCGAGCTCGTCCGGGTTCAGGAAGAGGGTCGCGGGGCCGCCGCCCGGAATCTGGTTCATCCACGCCGGCGCCTCCGGCTTGCGGCCGGGCGGCGGTTTCTGGACGGGGTCGTCGCGGAAACGCACCGTCCCGTCGGGATTGCGGATCAGGGTGCCGTTCTTCGTCCTCCGCACGGCGGCCGCGTCCACCTCCCAGCCGGCGCGTCCGGCGTCCGGCTCGGGCGTCTGCAGGAACATCCGGCTGTTGGCGCTGCGGGTGACGGTGGACGGCCCGCGCCCGGGGAGGTGGTTGGTGACGTGGTTGCGCAGCTCGTTGGGGAAGTGGAGGGTGACGTCGTGCCGCAGTGTGGTGTCGTAGGTGTTGGTGCGCCCCATCCAGCGCCGCACCTGAGGGAAGATCCCGACGCGGGACGATATCGCGCCGTCCGACCGGGACGACCCGCGCGTCAAGGAGAGCGACAGCTTCCCCTTCAGCCCGAACCAGGCGGCCAGGATGTCCCTCACCTTGGCGAAGAAGCCCGTGGAGCCGTCGCTGGGCGCGCGTTCGCCGCCGATGGTCACACCGGAGGAGCGGCCGGCGGACGTGGCGGCGGTGGTGCCGGAGAAGCTGACGCCGAGCCACTCCTGGAACTGCTTCCAGCCCGGACGGGAGGCCATTTTCGCCGATACGACCGTGGTTCTCACCCGCAGGACGCCCCTGCGCCCCCCGGCGATGACGACCTCCTCGTACACGTCGTCGACGGATTCCTTGAGGTGGGCCGGGAGGTCCGTGGTCAGGATCTTGCGGATCTGCTCGCGCAGGTCGTCGTTCATCGGTTCGCCGGCTGTCAGGACCTCGTCGGCCAGTGCGTCCAGCCCTTCGACGTGCAGAGGAACGTACCTGGGGAAACGTCCCCTCGGCTCACCGTCCGGAAGCGTGAACTTCTGATCCGGCGCGTGGGTGGTGTGGGCGTGCGAGAGGTGGAGGCCGACTTCGGTCCTGTCGTTGCCCACGCCCTTGTCGACGGTCGCCACGCTCGTCCAGGCACCTGGCGCGCCACGCCTGTTCAGTACGCGGGAGTACATGCGGTAACTACCCTTGACGCTGACCTTCGTCGAGTCGCCTCGGTCGTCGGCCACCTGGCCGTCCAGCACGTACTCCGCGTGCGACGCGCTCACCGATTCCGAGTGGCCCACGTTGCCCTTGATGCCGAGAGCGACGGCCTTGGCGAAGCGCTTGAGTGCGCTCAGCAGGCCGCCGTCCTCCGGGATGGCGGCTATCAGAGGCGCCACGTTCGGCCCGAAGGCGAGGTTGAGCACCCGGGAGATCATGGCCTGGACCGACGAGCCGCCCTGGGGCAGTGAGCCGATCATCACCTCGGAGGCCTTCACACCCGGCTTCGTCACCTCGACCGGCTCGCCCAGATCCAGCACGATCCGCAGCTCGACGCGCTTCTTCCCGTGGCCGCGGCGCAGGATGACGCCGTCCTCCGAGATGAGCCGCTGGGTGTCGGCGCGCAGGTGCCCCAGCAGCTCTTCCGCCGTGTAGGGGTCGTTGACGTCCTTGTCGGCCAGCTCCTGGTTGACGGCGTTGGTGAGCGCGGTCAGGTACGGCAGACGGCCGGTCGACAGGCCGAGCGCCAGCAACTCCTGCGGCGGCCGCGAGTCGACCATCGCCTTATCGAACTCGGCGAACGCGGCGTCCGCCTCGCGCGCCAGCCGCGCGACCTCCGCCGCCAGGTCCGCCACGGGCGTCGGGTCCTGCCCGGAGGCGATGCGGTCGAGGGCCTCGGACAGCGCCTTGTAGGCCTTGGCAAGCTCCCGGGCCTGGGTGAGGGCTTTTTGATAGTTGTTGGCGATATGGCGGTAATGCTCGGCCGCGATGCGTTCGAGCCGCGCCTCCTGCAACTGGGCCCGCCGGCGCTCGCCTCCCCAGCTGTCCTTCTCCTTCTTCGCCTTGTCCGCCTTCTCCCGGGCCTCCTTCTCGCGCTTCTTGGCCTCCCTCACATGGTTCCGGTTCTCCGCTTCGCGTTCCTCCAGCCCGGCCTGCGTCCGCTCCAGGGACGCGCGTATCCGCTGGACGCGTTCGGCCAGATCGGCGACCGGCGCTGGAACGGCGTTCGGCGCCGGCGCGGCGTTCGCAGGCGTCGAGGACCCCGTGTTCGGCGCGGCGGCGGTGGAGGTGGCCGAGGACGGCGAGGTCGTGGCGTCGGGCGCGACCGTGTGGAGCTGCTGCGTCGACCACGGCGGCACCGGGGCGGGCTGACCGTGCGCGGTCAGATCGTCGATCACACGCCTGATCCCGGCCCGGTAGACGCGCCGCGGCTCGGGGCCGCCGTTCGTCCACAGCTCCACCAGGTGCCGGTACTCGGCGTACCGGGCCTCGACATAGGCGTTGAACGCGTTGGTCGCCCGGGTCAGCGGGTTCTGCGCCGCCTGGAGGGCTCCACGGATGACTCCCTGTGCCGGCCGAGCCGCCGGCGTGGTGTTCCGCGGCCCACCCGTTCCGGTGGTGTTCGGCGTCGTGGACGTCCCCCCGGCCTGCGGGCCCGCCGCGGTGTTCGGGGTGCCGGACGTGGTGGCGTTCGGACCGCTGGACGTGGCGGGGTTCGGGGTGCCGGACGTGGTGGCGTTCGGACCGCTGGACGTGGCGGTGTTCGTCCCGCTCGGCTGTCGGGCCAGGTCGGTGCCCAGGTTCTCGGCCTGATCGGAGATGGCCTTCCGCTGCTCCTCCAGCGGCCCCACGCGCATGGTGTCGTAGTCGAACGACGCGTCGGGGAGGGGACCGTTGGCGGCCTCCGCCACGCGGAGGCCGTCACGGGTGAGCCCGGCCTCCTTCACGCGCTCCCAGCGGTCGCCCACGACCTCGCGCGCCACGTCCGTGACGATGCGCGGAACGTCCTCGGTGTCGGCGACGATCCGGCCGAGCGCGTTCAGCGCGCCCTCCATCGGGGCCGTGTGAGCGGCCCTCGCCATGGCGAAGCCCAGCAGCGCCGCCGCCTCGACCCGTAGCCGCGGCCTCTGGGCGCCGTCCGCCATCCTGACCCGCAACCGGCGGTGGAGGCGGGCGACGGCGTCGGCCGGGATGATGAGCGGACGCCCGTCGGGGCCGGTCATCCTGATCGTGCCGTCGTCGAGAGGGAGCGCGTCGGGCGCCACCTGCGTCAGGATCCGGCTCAACAGGGTGTTGACCCTGCGGTGCACCCGTGGGTCGTCCGGACCGTTGTAGGGGGTACCGCTGGGAGTCGCACCGGACGCGGGCGCGGATCCGCCGGTGGTACCGCTCGTGTCCGGAGCCGCGGCCTGCCCGGCGGCCGGCTGCGCACCCGAGTTCGGCTGCGCCTGATTACCGGCGCCGGACTGCCCGCTCTGGCCGCTGGTGCCTTGCTGCGCGTTCGGGGTGCCGGGATTGGTCTGGCCGTTCGGGTTGCCGGTGTTCGGTTGGGTGTTGGATGTGCCGGTGCCTTGCTGCGCGTTCGGGGTGCCGGGATTGGTCTGGCCGTTCGGGTTACCCGTGTTCGGTTGGGTGTTGGGCGTGCCGGTGCCTTGCTGCGCGTTCGGGGTGTTCGGGTTGGTCTGCCCGTTCGGGTTGCCGGTGTTCTGCTGCGCGTTGGGCGTGCCGGCCGTCTGCGCGGTCTGGGTGTTCGTGCTCTGCGCGCCGGTGGGGGCGGCCTGTGCCGGTGCCGGGGTGGTGGAGGCGGCTACCACCTGGGGCATTCCGGGCATGAAGAGCGGCCCCGGGGGCGTAGGGGCGGCCTGGGGCGCGGGAGCGGCTCCGGTGGCGGGCGTCTGGGCCGTCGTGGAGTTGCCGGTCCCGGACTGCGGCCCGGTCGGGCCGGCGGGCTGCGTGGCCGTCGCCGCGTTCGGGGACGAAGGCGTGGCTTGCCCGGCAGCGGCGGTGGGGGTCGTCTGCGGAGCCGTCTGCCCCGAGGGACCGGCCTGCGGCGTGGTGCCGGCCTGCGGCGCGGGGCTGGACGCGGACGGCGCGGCCTGGCCGCCCGCCGGCGCTCCCGTGCTCGCCGGTCCGGTCTGCTGGTTGCCGGTCTGGCCCGGGTCGGGCTGCTGGCCGCCCGTCGGGCCGGCCTGCTGGCTGCCGCCTGTCTGGGAGGGGTCGGGCTGCTGTCCGGCCGCGGGTCCGGTCTGCTGGTTGCCGGTCTGGGCCGGGCCCGCCTGCTGGCCGCCTGTCTGGGTCGGGCCGGGCTGCTGTCCGGTCTGGGCGTTCGCGCCCTGGGGAGCGGCCTGCGAGGCAGGGGTGCTGCCGGTACCGGAGGCCGGAGCGCCGCTGCCCGAGGGGTTCGCGGGCGCGCCGGAAGAGGACTGCCCGCTGCCGCCGCCCTGAGCGGCCGCGCCGCCCGCCGGGTTGGCGGGGCCACCGGACGGGTTGGCGGGGCCGCCTGTCGACGGTGCGGGGCCGGCTGCTTGTCCGGCCGGGCCGCCTGCCGAGGGTGCGGGGCCGGCTGCTTGTGCGGCGGGGCCGGTCGACCGCGTGCCGACGGTGGCCGGGGGCGCGGAGGGGCCGGACGAAGGCGTGGCGGGACCCGACGGTGACCCGGAGGGGCCGGCCGCCGGACCCGAGGGGCCGGACGGGCCCGAGGGGTTGGAACCGCCACCGGCGGCGCCGGTCTGGCCGGCCATCCGGGCCGCGCGGGCGGCGTCGTTCCTCGCGGCCATGGTGTTGGCGACCTGGATGCTGTGCATCGGGCGCGCCAGCGCGAGCAGGACGTCGGGGTTGGTCGGGCTGATCGAGCGGGTGCGCCCCGCGCCGCCCGCGAACGCCCCCACCAGGGACTCCCCGGTGAACGCTCCTGCGACGTCCCACTGGCCGTAGACGACCCCGTTGGCCAGGATGCTGCCGAGCGGCGAGGCGGCCATGTTGTTGATGCCGGTGTGCGCCGCGTCGCGGCCGAAACCGGCGAGGGCGGCCGTGGCGCCGGATCCGTTCTCGGCCAGCTCGCTCAACCTGCGCACGATGGGGACCCGGTCCGCCAGCCACGTCATGGGCTTGTTCAGGGCGATGCCGCCGATGCCGCCGCCACCGCCGCCCAGGAGGGCGGCGTTGGTCTTCTTCCAGTCCCAGTCCTTCCGCGTCCCCATGTCTATCTGCGTCTTCTGGCTCTTGTAGTCGATGAGTCCTTCCTCGCCCGCCTCCTCGATCATCTCCTTGACCACGTGGCGGACCACGTGGTTGGCGAGGACGGTCCTCACCGGCGCGGGGAGGGCGGCGTGGAAGGCGGCCAGGCGGGTGGTCAGGGCGCTGCCGCCGGACCGCCGCGCGACCGCCGCGAGACGGGCGAAGATCGCGTCGAACTTCGTCCGGGTCCATAGCGCGTACCGCCCGATGAGCGGCGTCGTGGCGCCGGCGGTGAACCACCAGGCGATGGCGGCGATGGCGAAGGCGGTGATCCCGATCCAGAAGGCCACGTTGACCGAGATCTTGGAGTACTGGGTCTCGCGGGCGTAGTCGTCCACCTGCACGGCCTTGACCTGGTGCGCGTTGCCCAGCGTCACCAGGCCTCCGTCGCCCGCGAGCGTCTGGGTGACCCGCCCCATGTAGACCTCGGAGGCGGGCTCGTGCCATCCCGCCAGGACCGCCTTGCCGGCCGAGACACCCGGGTCCACCCCCTCGGCCAGGGCCGCGGAGTGCGCCTGATGCGCCTTGGCGAGCTCCCACAGCAGGCTCTCGCTCCCCTTCGGCCACATCTGACCGGAGGCGAGCAGGGCGATGAACATGTCCGCCCATGCCGGTAACGACTGGCCCCATGCGGGCTCGATGTCGGTGGACGAGGTACCGCCGATGGCGTGGGTGACAGGTCCAGCGGGAGTGGTCGGGTTGACGTTGGCGTTGGGGTTGGTGCTGGTGTGGGACACGTCACACCAATCTGGACGTCGAAGGAAGCCCTTCCGTGCTCACGACGAGCGCGGCGGGCAAGCGGAAAGAAGGGCGACCGGGCGGTGGTGCGGCGTCGGGCGACAGAGGGAGGTCCCGGTGCTCCCCGGGGCGCGGGGTCAAACGCTCAGCTGCTTCTCGACGCCGCCCGCCTTGCGGGCGCCCTCCTGGTCGGTTCCGCGGGTGTTCGACACGGCCGTGGCGACCGTCAGGCCGAGCGCTTCGAGGTTGTCGGCGACACGCCAGCCGAGCTGTTTCAGCACCTCGGGCCCGCAGTCGCCGGTGTACGTCGCCGCGAAGTCCTGTCCGGCGGAGTCGTCTCCCCAGGGGGCCATGGCCACGAGCTGGTCGATGCGGGAGCTGCCGTTCCTGCACGTGCGGACGATGTCTCCGGTGACCACGTTCCAGCGGGTCAGGCCGTTGTTCGCGGTGGGGGCATGGAGGTCGATGTTCGGTTCGTACGGCATCCGTTCACCGCTTTCCGAGAAGTTGCGCGGTCATCTGCTCAAGGACGCTCTCGACGTCGCCGTCGAGGTGCGCCTTCATCTGCTCAGCCGGGATCAGCGGCTCGAAAAGCTCGATGATCTTGGCTTGGGCCTTCTCGGCGGCCTTCTGCACCGTGGAGGTGATGGAGTCGGCCAGCTGCCGGGAGTCCGGATGGCGGTAGATGCGCGGGTCGATGTCGAGCCTGATCAGGTCGCCGCGCGGCCCGACGGTGGCGGAGATCAGGCCGTCCTTCGACGTCTCGGTGATCTGTACGGCTCGCGCCTTCTCGTGCAGCGCGGGCGCCTCGTTCTGCAGACGCATGAAGTTGGCACGCAGTTCTTCGGCGTACTCCTGCATGCCCGCCGCGTCCCCCGGCGCGAACGACTCCACGTAAACCTCCCCGAGCACCTGTCCACAACGGTTGAGGTGCTTAACGACACCGTAACCACGGTCTAACTTCAGGGAAACAGCTGCTTGATCGAACATTCTGGCATTACGGAATATCGTTCGACAAGCACCAACCGGTAACACGCCCCGATGCCGGGCAATGACCTGCTATTACGGCATTTCGGGCATGCCTAAACTCGGACATAGTCTGACAAATATGCCCGAAACTGGCGACTCAGGGGATCAGTCGCGCGCGGTCACAGCTCCAGCGGGACGACCTGCTCGCGCAGCCCCAGGACTTCCTCCCGGGGAACCCAGGCGCGGTACACGCCGCGCTCGACGCGCTCCATCCCCAGATCCCGGGCGACGGGCAGCAGCCCTCCGACGTACTCCACCAGCAGCTTGCCGTCCCGCGCGCCGTGCACCTGGCACGGGGCGCCACGCCATTCGCCGGCCATCGTGACGAACGCGACCTCCTCGCACTCCGCCGCTGGGAGGGTCCGTACGAAACGGCCGGGCTCCAGCTCCTCGAACCCGTCGGCGGGCTCGAAGGCCCGCAGCCGTACCCACAGCCCGTCCGTGCGGGGATCCGGGCTCGCCTGGTACTCGACCCCCGCCACCCGCGCCCGGTAGGAGTGCCACAGGGACGAACCTGTCGCGAGGCCGGCCGCGTCGGTCCCGTCCTCGTTCACCAGCAGCCAGCGTTCGAGGTCGCCGTCGTACACGGCGTGCCGCCGTTCGACCCCCGCGTCCGTCAGCTCCACGATCTCGGCGCCGTGCGGCAGCCCGACGCCGTCCACCTTGTACTCGCGGACCACGCGGTCGCGGTTCGGCGCCAGGCCCATCCCGACGAACGGCGGCTCCTCGATGATGTGGCCGTCCACCGCGGCCCTGCCCTCCTCGTCGAGGCCCCCGTACGGCGTGTGGTACAGGTTGAGCCCCACCGCCGCCCAACGCAGGAGGTTCACCGCCCCCTGGTCGGTGACCACTCCGGGCACCTCCGCGAGCCCGACCGCGTCGGCCAGCACGGCCGGAGTGGCGATGTGGGCCACGTCCTGCGCGTTGTGGCAGTACCCGGAGACCCGGGACTCGCCCTCGAGAAGGTAGGTGTAGAGGTCGTCGGGGGTGAGCGGCTTCTGCACCACCGGGAGGCCGGGTGCGCCGGAGATGACGCGCTCCTGCGCCATGGTCGGGACGGCGAGCCGTGCCACCGTCCCCGGCTCCAGGAAGAAGTGCACGGGAAGGCCGGGGTTGATCGCCAGGCCCCAGCGGAGGTCCGGCCAGCCCGCGGCGAGCTCCGGCATCGTGACGATGCGGTGGTAGGGCTCGGCGCCGCCGGTGCCGGCCTTCAGGGCCGCGGCCGAGGTGTAGGCCAGGACCCAGGTGCGCTCGCCGTCGTCGGCGGTGGGCCAGGCCGCCCGCTCCTCGCCGGCGGCGGCGGACGGGGTGATCGGCAGCGCGAACTCCGCCAGGCGCAGCATCGCGAGGCAGAGGGCCAGATCGCCCCCCGCGAAGGCCGTGCTGAGGCTCTCCTCGAACGGGCCGGACGGCCGCCATTCCCCCATGTCGATCACTTTAGTGGGACCGCGGCGGGGGGCGCCCCTCCGTGGACAGCGCCCAAGATCCCTGCGGCCCCGCGTATGGATGCCCGGCCCCTGCACGAGCGAGAGAGGCCCGGCGCGCAGGGCGCCGGGCCTCTCACTGACGGGTCGTGCCTAGCCGCAGTTCCCGAAGGGCGCGCTGGTGGAGCCCGACGAGGTGCTGCCGGCGAACCTCACGCACTTGCCCTTGGCCTCGGCGATCACCGGGCCCGCGTAGTACTTGAAGGAGCCGCTCTCGGTCCTCGGGCTGCTGCCCTGGACCTCCAGGGTCGCCGCCACCGTGGACGACTCGCCGATCTTGTCGGTCTTCATCGTGACCACGCAGTTCGTCCCGGACGAACTGCTGTACAGCAGGTAGGTCACACCGCCGTCGAACGAGCCCTGCCGCTGGACGTAGTACCCCGAGCCCTGGCCGGCGGAGTTGCAGACCTGCTGCGGGGTGTACGGGTTGCTCGCCGGTGCCGGGGGCTTCGACGAGGTCGTCGGCTTCGGCGAGCTCGTCGTCCTGGTCGCGGTCGGCTTCGGCGCCACGGTCTTGGTCGCCGTCACGGTCGGCTTGGGCGAGCTGGTCGTCCGGGTGGCGGTGGGCCTGGGCGAGCTCGTGGTGTGCGTCGGCTTCGGCGAGCTCGTCGTCCTGGTCGCGGTCGGCCGCGGCGCGACCGTCCGGGTGGCCGTCGGCTTGGGCGAGGAGTGGGTCGGCTTCGGGGACTCCGGCTGGGTGGGACTCGGCGTGACGGTCGGCCCCACGGGCTGCGGATCGGTCGACGACGGCGTGGGCGTCGGGGTCGGCGTGTCGCTGGCCGACGGGTCGGGCGTCGGGCTGCCCGTCCCGGACGGCGTCGGGGACGGCGACGGGTCCACCTCGGTCGGCGTCGGGGTCGGCTTCGGCGTGGCCTCGCCGGACGGGGTGACCGTCGGGGAGGCGGTCTTGGTGACCGTGACCGTGGGAGTCGGGGTGACCGGCTGCGTCGGCGACTGGGACGAGGTCGGCACGGACGTCGGGATCGGCGGCGGGGTGAACTGCGGCCCCGGCGTGAGCGACGGCACGGCGCCGAGCGACGGCGCGGGCGTGGTGAGCTCCATCGGGTACACGCCGGTCTGCTGGGGGTCGGGGGAGTTGGCCCACGGCACGGTGATCTCCGGCCGGGGGGCGCTCGTGCCGCCACCGCCGACCTTCACGTTCCCGAGCCCACCGGACGGCTCCGGGACGCTCGTCGGGTTGACCTGGCCCTCGGCGGCCACCCGGCCGATCTCCTGGCTGGCCGCGTAGTGGTTAGCGCCCCACAGGCCGAGACCCGAGAGGCCGATCACGATGCCGACGCCCGCGGCCAGTCCGACGGGGAAGCGCGGGCCGGTCTTCTCACGGGCCGGGGCGGCCGGCGCGGGCTGCTGCCGGTTGGACGGCGGCAGCGCCGGGACCTCGCGCTGCTCGCTCGGCAGCTCGGGCTCCTCCCACACCTGCGCGACCTGCGGCTCGGGGGAGACCGACCACACCGCGGGCTCGCCTTCCGGCAGGCGCGGGTCCATGGCCGGGTCGTACGGCGCGGCGTGCGCCTCCACCCAGGTCTGCCCGTCGGGGCCGCCCATCGGGAACGGGGCCGGCGCGGGCACCGGGGGCGCGGGCATGGCCGAGACCGGCGGGGCGGTCTTCTCCTCGCCGAGCAGCCACAGCATGGCGCCCTGGGCGGTGGGCCGCTGGGCGGGCATCTTGTTCAGGCAGGAGGCGACGACGTCCCGCAGCCCGGCGGGCAGGGCCGCGAGGTCCGGCTGGGCGGTGACGATCGCCTCGGGGTCGTCACCGAACGGCTCGGTGCCGGTGGCCGCGTAGGTGATCGTGCTCGCCCAGGCGAACAGGTCGGCGGCGGGGCCGGTGGGCTCGCCCCGCACCTGCTCGGGTGAGCGGTACGCCGTCTCGCCCAGGCCGAAGTCGCAGACGCGGGGGCCCTCGGCGGTGAGCAGGATGTTCTGGGGGGTGAGGCCGCGGTGGGCGATGCCGGCCAGGTGGACGGCGGTGAGCGCGGTCAGCGTGCCGACGGCGATCCGCTCCAGCGCGTCGCCGGTGATCGGCCCGTCGGCCGCCACCGCCTCGCGCAGCGTGCGGCCTTCGACGTGCTCGCGCACGACGTAGGCGCGGTCGCCGATCCAGCCGGCGTCCACGGCCCTGACCGCGTACGCGCTGGACACCCGCTGGGCCGCCGACAGGTCGTCCACGACGCGGGCGCGGGTGGCCGGGTCCGCCTCGGGCCAGAGGGGGAGCAGCTTGACGACGAACAGCCGCTCCGGCTCGCCGGGGGCCTCGGATGCCTCCGCGGCAGCCGGTGCGGCGGCCTCGGCGGGGGCGACCGGCTTGGTGGGGACGCTCGGCTCGCCGGCCTCGGAGGCCTCGAGCGGCGTCCGCTCGGCCTGCTCGGCGGCGGGCGTCTCCTCGCTCTGGGCGCCCTGCTCCGCCGGGGCCTGCGAAGTCTCTGCCTGCTGTGAAAGCCGGGCGAGGTAGACGATGCCGCGAGGACCCTGACCGAGGCGCCCGAGAAGGCTGTACTTGCCCACCTGCTTGGGGTCGTCCGGCAGCAATGACTGCATGTCCCTCATCGCCTTCCCCTGAGGATCAACTCTCGCAGATCATGACACCACATGATCGAGTCGCGCTAAGCGTAATTTGTCACGTGTGCATCACATGTTACGTTTTCGTTGATCTTGCGGGGCTATGTCCAAAGAAAAGTGGGTACGGTCTATCGCCCTGGTTCGCTGGGCACGGCCGTACGTCCCGGCTTCCACCTGCGCCGGCGGCCCAGCGGGATCACCAGCCCGGCGGCCGACACCAGGGCCGCGGCCAGCATGGCGATCATCGCCACCCCCACCGAGCGGTTGATCGTCTCGGTGTCCGGAGCCGGAGCCTTGCTCACGATTCCCGAGGGCAGGGCGGCGGGCTGGCGGGGTGCGATCGCGACGACCTCCGACGGCAGGATCTTCGTCACGGCCAGCAGGGGATTCACGATGCCCGGCGTCTTGCCCGACGCCCCGTCGGCGGTGATCTCGATGCGCCGCCGCACGCGCACGTTGTCCAGCTCCGGATGCCGGGCGCGCACCAGGGCCGCGACCCCGGCGACGTACGGCGCGGCGTAGCTCGTCCCGGAGAGGTCCTGCCGGTAGGCGGATCCCGTCCAGGTGCTCGTGATCTCCGTACCGGGGGCGAGCACCGAGACGGGGGCACTGCTGTTGGAGAAGTCGGTGACCTTGCCGTCGGGGCCCGTGGCGCCCACCGAGAGCACCCCCGGATAGGCGGCCGGATAGGCGGGGGCCGGCACCCCGTCCTCCTTGCGGATGTTGCCCGCCGCCGCCACGATGACCACGTCCTTGGCCAGCGCGTAGTCGACCGCGGCCTTCAGGTCGGGCTGATCGTGTGCCTGGATGGACACGTTGACGACCTGCGCGCCGAGGTCGGCGGCCTGGATGATGCCTTTGGCGAGCAGCCCGACGTCGCCCTTGTCCGTCTGGTTGGTCTGCTTGATCGAGATGAGCCGCGCCTTCGGGGCCACGCCGGCGAAGGGGATCTTGAGCTGCCTCATGTCCGCGCCGGCGATGATCCCCGCGACGGCCGTGCCGTGCCCGATGCAGTCGAACGGGTAGGTGTTGGTCAGGTCGATCTGCTTGGCGAGCTTCAGTTGCGGGTGCCGGGGGTCCACCCCCGTGTCCACGATCGCGACCGTGACGCCTTCGCCCTCGGTGATCGGCCAGACCGCGGTGAAGTTCAGCCGCCGTTGCCCCCACGGATCCCCGACCTTGGTGCCACCCCGTTCGGGCTCGCACTTCGGGGGATCGTCACGCAGGGCCGGGGCCGCCTCGGCGGCCGTGGCCGGCCCCAGAGCGAGCGTCAGCGCCAGCGCGCCGGACAGGATCCCCCGACGCCGACCGGTCATGGATCAGCTCCCTCTCTGCCTGGGCGGCCCGCCGGACCGCCACGGGGACACGAAGCCTAGCGATTCCGGAAATCCATCGCTTCCCGGGCACGAACCCATGAGATTGATCATTTTGCCGATCGGGCAGAACCCTCGCAAGGCGAGCGGGGACGTCGGGGGGAAGCGCGATGCGGATCAGTGGTGGGGTGCTCACGTGCGCTCTGGTGGCCGTCACGGCCGGCTGCGGGACGGGCGCCGGGCTCTTCGGCGGCGCGGGCGGCCGGGTGAACCTGGCGCGGGCACGCGAGGCGCTGGCGAAGATCGACGATCCGTCGGCCGGTCTGGCCGAGCACAGCGACGACCCCTGGGAGCCGCCGTTCCGCCCGGCGAGTCCCGACTGCGCACGCCTGTTCGACCTCGCCGGGACGGGCAGGGCGGAGGCCGGGGGGACGGCCACCGTCGCCGCGTCCTACCGGGGCGGACGGCTGGGGGAGACCGCCGCCGTGGTGCTCGCCGCCTACCCGGGCGGGGACGCCCGGCACGCCGTCCGCACCGCCGCCGGGCTCATGCGGCACTGCTCGGTGGCCTCCGGGAAGGCGCCCGGCGGCGGTGATCGCCTGGTGGCCTCCGAGCTGCCCATGAAGGCCCTCGGTGAGGAGGTGGAGGCGCGGCGGTTCAAGGGCAGGGTCGGCGGCTATCCGTACGAGATGCACGTGGTCGTCATGCGCTCGGGCGACACGCTCATCGCCCTTGTGCACACGTGCCTGGCGCGGCTCGCCCCCGAGCGCACCCAGCAGCTCGCCGACGTCCTCGCCGCGAAGGTGCGCGAGGCCGCCGAGTAGCCTGGTGCGCGTGACTGAGACGACCCTCGGCCCCGAGGACAGCAAGATCATCACGCTCGCCCGCTCCGCCCGCGCCCGCAACGCGGCCGCCGAGGGCGCCGCCGTGCGTGACGAGACGGGGCGCACCTACACCGCCACCAACGTCGAACTGCCCTCGCTCAAGCTGTCCGCCATGCAGGTCGCGGTGGCCATGGCCGTGTCCAGCGGAGCCTCGTCCCTGGAGGCCGCCGCTCTCGTCACCGAGCAGGACGAGCCCGGCGCGCCGGACATCGCGGTCGTCGAAGACCTCGGCAACGCCGTCCTGTTCCTCGCCGCCCCCGACGGCACCGTGAAGGGCCGCTACATCTAGGCCCGTTTCCGCACGAGCCCGAATCTCCCTGGTCAGCCGCCATATGCGGGCCGGCGCTGCGAGTCATCGGCACGGGTCGACGAGGGCGATGTGCGGAAAACGGGTCCAGGCCCGCTTTCGCGGGAGCCCGGCCCGGGTGACGGAGGCGTGGGGAGGGCAATGCGTCTGATCGGCGAGAATGGGGGCGTGAGTTCCTCAGCCGCTGAGTTCCGTGCCGGGTTCGCCTGCTTCGTCGGCAGGCCCAATGTCGGCAAGTCGACGCTGATGAATGCCCTGGTCGGCGCGAAGGTGGCGATCACCTCCTCCAAGCCCCAGACGACCCGCCGCGCCATCCGCGGCATCGTCAACCGGCCGGAGGCCCAGCTGGTCATCGTCGACACCCCCGGCCTGCACCGCCCGCGCACCCTGCTCGGCGAGCGCCTCGACAGCCTGGTGCTGTCCACCCTGACCGAGGTCGACGTCATCGGCTTCTGTGTCCCGGCCAACGAGCCGATCGGCAAGGGCGACCGCTTCATCGCCGAGAAGCTCGCGGCCGTCAAGAAGACCCCCGTGATCGCGGTCGTCACCAAGTGCGACCTGGCCGGCCGTGAGCAGATCGCGAACCAGCTCCTCGCCGTGTCACAGCTAGCCGATTTCGCCGAGATCGTCCCGGTCTCGGCGGAGTCGGGCGAGCAGCTCGACGTCCTCGGCGACCAGTTGATCGCCCGTCTCCCCGAGTCCCCGCCGCTGTACGCCGGGGGCGAGCTGACCGACGAGCCCGAGCAGGTGCTGGTGGGCGAGCTGATCCGGGAGGCCGCCCTCGAGGGCGTGCGCGACGAGCTGCCGCACTCGATCGCGGTGGTCGTCGAGGAGATGGTGCCGAGGGAGGGGCGCGACGACCTGCTCGACGTGTACGCCCAGATGTTCGTCGAGCGTCCGTCCCAGAAGGCCATCGTGATCGGCCCGAAGGGCGCCCGGCTCAAGGACGTCGGCACCCGGGCGCGCAAGCAGATCGAGGCCCTGCTCGGCACCCACGTCTACCTCGACCTCCGCATCAAGGTCGCGAAAGACTGGCAACGCGACCCCAAGCAGCTCCGCCGCCTCGGCTTCTACGACTGACCGGCCCCGGGGCGCAGGAGCGCGTCGCCGAGAGAGGTGCGGGCGTACAGCACGACCGCTCCGGCGCGATGGGAGGTCACCAGCCCGGCGGCGCGCAGACGGGACAGATGCGCGGACACCCCACCCGCCGCCAGTCCGGTACGCCGGGCCAGCTCCGTCGTCGAGGCCGGGGCGTCCAGCTCGGCCAGCAGCCGGGCACGGGACCGGCCGACCACCCGCGACAGACCGTCCGGCGCGGCCCGCGGCGCCGCCCACAGCTCCGCCATACCGCGAGCCGGGTACCGCACCACCGGGACCCACGGCGGTGCCGCCTTGACGAACACCCGGGGCCAGGTGAAGGCCGACGGCACCAGCACGAGCCCTCGTTCCCCCAGGTCATGGTCGGCGGAGGCGACGGTACCGCTGATCGTCACCCTGTCGTCGTGCCAGCCGATCGACGGGTCGAGATCGGCGAACAGGCCCGCCACCCCACCCTGGACGAGCCGCCGGCCGCGGTACATGATGTCGCCTTCGAGCAGTGCGCGGATCTTCGGCCAGTCGGGAGCGAGCACGACGTCGTGATACGTGCGCACCTGCGCGACGAGGGTACGCAGAGCCGCGCCGGGGGCGTGGTCGAACTCCGCCGGCGGCCCGTCCAGGCCGCCGAACACCCGGCGCAGATCGTCCCGGCACAGTTCGGGGTCGGTCCCCGCCAGGGCCGCCAGCTCGGCGTCGAAGGACGGCAGCGGCGTGAGCGGCGTGGGGGCGAGGAAGCCGGGAAGCACGTGCGGCGGAGCGGGCACGAGGGCGCGCAGCAGCGGCACCTCGGCGCCGCACTCCTTGAGCCGAGCACGGGCGGAGCGGACCCACGGCAGGTGCAGCGCGTGGGCCGCCGGGTCGTTCAGGACGCGCACGCCGGCGACGATCTCCCACAGGGGCGAGAACGCGAACCTCAGCCCGGCCACATCGGCCAGTGACAGCCTCAGCCGCAGCACCGCGACCTCCCGCCCCGGAGTGATTCATTCCAGAGTGAATCCTTACCGTACTCCGGCGCCGTCCGCCCACAGTGACGGCATGTCATCCCACACCACCGCCCGGCCCGCTCCGGACGACCCGCCCGGCGGCGCCGAGGCCGCGCGGCGCGCGGACTTCCGCCGGTTCTTCGCCGCGGCGGCCATGAGCAAGATGTGCGCGCCCGTCGGCCAGCTGGCGATTCCGCTGGTGGCCGTGATCACCCTCGACGCCTCACCCGGACAGGTCGCCCTGCTCGGCGTGCTGCGAACGGCGGCGTTCCTGCTGGTCGGCCTGCCCGCCGGCGCCTGGGTGGACCGGATGCGGCGCCGCCCCGTGATGGTCACCGCGGACGTCGCCAGAGCGCTGCTCCTGGCCTCGGTGCCGCTGGCCTGGCTGTCGGGGGCGCTCACGCTGGCCCAGCTGTACGCGGTGGTGCTGCTGGCCGGGGCCGGGAGCGTCTTCTTCGACATCGCGGCCCAGAGCTACCTGCCGCACGTGGCCGGCAAGGACCGGCTGGTCGCCGCCAACTCCCGGCTGGCCACGGCCGACTTCACCGGTGAGACGGCAGGTCCCGCCGTGGCGGGATGGCTGGTCCAGCTGCTCGGGGCGCCGGTCGTCGTCGCGGTCGACGCGGCGGGCTACCTGTGGTCGGCGCTCTGGCTCGCCACCGTGCGGCGCCGCGAGCCCGCCGTCCCGGCCCCGGTCACCGGCCGCCGTCTCGCCGCCGAGATACGACAGGGACTGTCGATGGTGTGCGGGCACCCGGTGCTGCGGGTGGTCACGGCGGCCGGAGCGCTGACGAACCTGGCGATATCGATGAACTCGGTCATGATCCCGATCGTCCTGGTCCGCGAACTCGGCTGGTCCGAGGCCGTCCTCGGCGCCTACCTGGCGGCCGGCGGTGTCGGCGGCGTCATCGGCGCGCTGGCCGTCCGTCCGCTGTCCCGGCTGCTGGGCGAGGGCCGTTCGCTGTGGATGCTCGGCCTGGCGCTCGCCCCGGCCGCCCTGCTCACGCCGCAGGCCGGCGGGGCGGTCCCGGTGTGGGCGGCGGCGGCCGGGTGGGCCGTGGTCTGCGCGAAGGTCGGCTTCGACAACGTGCTGCTCATCTCGTTCCGGCAGCACCTCACCCCGGACGCCCTGCTCGGCCGGGTCAACGCCACGATCCGGGTCCTGCTGATCGGCGCGGTCACGATCGGCTCGGCGATCGCGGGAGCGGTCGCGGAGGTCGCCACGCCTCGAACCGTGCTGTGGGTGGCCGCGGGAGTGTTCGCGGTGGTCTGGGTTCCGGTGTTCTGCTCTCCGCTGCGCCGTGCGCGCGCTCTCGGCGGCGAGCCGGTGCGGGCGTAGCGGGGTCCGCCGCGCCGCAGGTCACCGGCTGTCAGCGGCCGTCTGTGACGCGGCGAGTTGCTCCTCTCCCCACGTCAGGCGGGCGCGCAGGGCGGGCGCGTCGGGGGCGAGGGCGGTTATCAGGGTACCCGGACCGGACAGGGGCAGTATGGCGCAGCCGTCCCCGAGCGAGGGCGCGGGCACGGCGGGCGGGCCCGCGACCAGGACACTGCCGACACACCGGGCGTCCCCGTACACCGCCGGGCTGCCGTCGACGGCGGGGGCGCCGACGACGAACTCCTGGCGGAGCAGGGGTGCGGCCCCCACCGTGGCGTCGAAGCGGGCGTGGCAGGTGCCCGGCCGCTCGCCGTACCGGCCGAAGACGATCTCCTCTCGCCACGACGCCCAGGCGCCCTCCTCCAGCGTCAGACGGACGATCATGCGGTGCGTGCAGCCGGCGGCCAGGACGGTGGGCTCGGGCGCGTACCGCAGCCGCGCCCCCGCCCCGACCCGGGCCTCCACGACCGTCAGCGACTCGCCGGGGCCGGGGAGCACGAGCGTGCCGGCCACCGAGGCGATCTCCAGGGCGGTCCCCGGAGCCACGTCGACGCGCAGTTCCAGGCGGTCGCCGCCGAGAGGGCCGGCCGCGGTGGACACCAGGTGCACCGTCGCGGGGCCGGTCTGCCGGAGAGTCAGCGGCGGGTCCGACCGTAGGGTGCCGAGGATCGTACGACCCGCGGCACGCTCCGTGGTGATCACCGCCCGCGCGTCCAGCGACCTCCTGTCCGCGCGTGAGGCCGTCACGGGTTGGTCGTCGGCACGGCCGGGGAGCCGGTGTGTTCGTGGCCGTGGGTCCAGGTCTGGACGATCCCGTGCACCCACTCGGCGACCGCGTACACCTCGGGTACCTCCCGGACGGAGGTGAACACGACCGGCCTGCCGTCGCGCACGGCCGCCGCGTCCCGGGACATGACCGTCAGGTCGGCGCCCACCTGCGGCGCCAGATCGGTCTTGTTGATCACCAGGAGGTCGGCGGTGGTGACGCCGGGACCGCCCTTGCGCGGTACCTTGTCACCCCCCGACACGTCGAGCACGAAGATCTGCCGGTCGGCGAGCCCCTGGCTGAAGGTCGCGGTCAGGTTGTCGCCGCCGCTCTCGACGATCACGAGGTCGAGCGGCCCGAAGCGTTCCTCCAGGCTCTCGACGGCGTCCAGGTTGGCGGCGATGTCGTCCCGGATGGCCGTGTGCGGGCAGCAGCCCGTCTGGACGGCCACGATGCGCTCGGGAGCGAGCACCCCGGCCCTGCGCAGGAAGTCGGCGTCCTCGGTGGTGTAGATGTCGTTGGTGACGACGCCCAGGCGGAGCACCGGGCCGAGCGTGCGGCACAGGGCCGCGACCAGCGCGGTCTTGCCGCTGCCGACCGGGCCGCCGATGCCGAGGCGCAGCGCCCTGCCGTTGGCGGCGGGGGAGTCGTGACGGTCGTCGTGGTCAGCTGACAAAGAGCCGTACCTCCGTGCGTAGGTGCTGTTCGGCCAGCAGATCGAGTGCGGGAGCGGCGTGCGCGGGAAGGTCCTCCCACGCGGTGCGGGCGGTGGCGGCACGCGCCACGCCTTCGAGGGCCGCCACGAGGCCGGCGAGCACGCGGTGCACGTCGACCGGGTCGAGCCCGAGCAGCCGGACGGCCGCGGTGGCCGGTCCGGTGATCGCGGTGTAGGCGGTGGCCAGCGCCGCGTCGTACGGGGAGCAGCGCGCGGCGGCGGCCACGGCGCCGAGGACGACGGGGTGGTGCGGCCCCTCGGGCACCGCTCGGGCGAGGGTGTCCAGCGCGGGGGAGGGCCAGATCCGGCGCGCGCCGCGCAGCAGCAGCCTGCCCTGGGTGCGGGCGGCGGAGCGCTGCGCCGGCGAGGCCGTGCGCGCGTCCGCCTCGCCGTCCAGCCTCCGCCACATGTCCTCGCCCGGCTTCGGCTCGGATGCCTCGGCCAGTTCGCAGGCGGCCGCCGCGAGTGCGGCGGTGACCAGGCCGGTGGTGGCGAGCCGGCCCCGGAGGAATCCCCTCAGGTCCTCCGTCCCGGTGACGGCCCCGGTCCGGACCGCCTGTTCCACACCCCCGGAGTGCCCGTGCCCGCCCGCCGGCAGCCGAGAGTCGGCCAGGAGCAGCAGCGCCGCGTTCGGTGGCATGGTCAGAAGAGGAAGTAGCGCTGGGTGAGGGGGAGCCGGTCGGCCGGGGCGGGTTCGATCCGTTCGCCGTTCACGTGGACGGTGAAGGTGTCGGGGTCCACGTCGATGGCGGGGAGGGCGTCGTTGAGCGGCATCGACTCCTTCCCTCGGCCGCGGACGTCCTCGACGGGGACGAGGCGGCGGTCGACGCGCAGGCGGTCCGCCAGGCCGTCCTCGATCGCGAGGGGCGCGACGAAGTGCAGTGACGTCGCGGCGGCGGTGACCGGGGTGGCGCCGAACATCGGGCGGGGCATCACGGGCTGCGGCGTCGGGATGGAGGCGTTGGCGTCGCCCATCTGGGCGTGGGCGATGACCCCGCCCTTGACCACGACCTGCGGCTTGACCCCGAAGAACGCCGGTTCCCACAGGACGAGGTCGGCGAGCTTGCCGACCTCCACGGAGCCGACGTGCGCGTCCAGCCCGTGCGCGACGGCCGGGCAGATCGTATATTTCGCGACATAACGGCGTGCGCGGAGATTGTCGGCCCGCCCGTCGCCCGGGAGGGACCCCCTGCGCCGCTTCATGACGTGCGCCGTCTGCCAGGTGCGGATCACGGTCTCACCCACCCGGCCCATCGCCTGCGAGTCGGAACCGATCATCGAGATCGCGCCGATGTCGTGCAGCACGTCCTCGGCGGCCATCGTCGCCGGCCGGATGCGCGACTCGGCGAAGGCCAGGTCCTCCGGCACGGACGGATTGAGGTGATGGCACACCATGAGCATGTCGAGGTGCTCGGCGAGGGTGTTCACCGTGTGCGGCCGGGTCGGGTTGGTCGAGGACGGCAGCACGTTGCGGTGGGCCGCGACACGGATGATGTCGGGGGCGTGCCCGCCGCCCGCGCCCTCGGTGTGGTACGCGTGGATGCCCCGGCCGCCGATCGCCGCCAGCGTCGACTCCACGAACCCGGCCTCGTTCAGCGTGTCGGTGTGGATCGCGACCTGCACCCCCGCGGCGTCCGCGACCCGCAGGCAGGCGTCGATGGCCGACGGTGTCGTGCCCCAGTCCTCGTGGAGCTTGAAGCCCGACGCGCCGGCGCGGAGCTGCTCCAGCAGCCCTTCACGGCTGACGGTGTTGCCCTTGCCGAGCAGCGCGACGTTGACC
Organism: Sphaerisporangium fuscum; assembly: GCF_018531465.1. Taxonomy (GTDB): domain Bacteria; phylum Actinomycetota; class Actinomycetes; order Streptosporangiales; family Streptosporangiaceae; genus Sphaerisporangium; species Sphaerisporangium fuscum. Next base: position 150,560 of record NZ_JAHDTF010000014.1, on the reverse strand, counting down.
GGCATGCCGTCCATCGACTCCAGCATGCGGGCGAGGTACCACGTGCCGGTCACCGTGGTGGCCTTGGTGCCCTCGGCCGGGCCGGTGCCGCCGCCGATCAGCGTGGTCACGCCCGCCGCGAGAGCCTCCTCGACGATCTGCGGGCAGATCAGGTGGACGTGGGAGTCGACGGCCCCCGCCGTGACGATCTTCCCGTTCCCGGAGAGGATCTCGGTGGACGGGCCGATGACGAGGCCGGGGTGGACGCCGTCCATCGTGTCGGGGTTGCCGGCCTTGCCGATCGCCGAGACGCGCCCGTCGCGGACGCCGATGTCGGCCTTCACCACACCCCAGTGGTCGAGGATGACGGCGCCGGTGACGACCAGGTCGGGAGCGCCCTCGGCCCGGGTGGCGCGCGCCTGCCCCATCGACTCGCGGACGACCTTCCCGCCGCCGAAGACCACCTCGTCGCCGGCGCCGTCCGGGCCCTGGCTGAGGTCGTCGGTCACCTCGATGAACAGGTCGGTGTCCGCGAGCCGCACCCGGTCGCCGGTCGTCGGCCCGTACAGGGCGGCGTAACGGGCGCGGTCGATGGCGGGCCCGGTCACGCCCGCCCCCCGTCGTCCGGCCCGCCCTCGGCCGCGCCCCGGCGGTCCGCCGCCGGGCCGCGCCCGTCGAGGGGGCCGGCCCACTCGGGGCGCAGGCCGGGGACGACGCGCCGTCCGCCGATGGGGACCAGCGCCACGTCCCGCTCCACGCCGGGCTCGAACCTGAGGGCCGTCCCGGCGGGCACGTCGAGCCGCCGGCCCCAGGCGGCGTCCCTGTCGAAGGCCAGCCCCGGGTTGGCGGCGGCGAAGTGGTAGTGCGAGCCCACCTGGATCGGCCGGTCGGCGGTGTTGACGACACGGAGGGTGACGCGCTCCCGGCCGGGGTTGAGCGGGACCGGCCCGTCGCCGTGGACGATCTCCCCGGGGACCATCGGGCCGGGGGCGCTCATGAGATCGGCCGGTGGACGGTGACGAGCTTGGTGCCGTCGGGGAAGGTCGCCTCGATCTGCACCGATTCGAGCATCTCGGGGATCCCGTCCATGACGTCCTCGCGGCGCAGCACCTTGCGTCCCTCGTCCATGAGGTCGGCGACGCTACGGCCGTCGCGGGCGCCCTCCAGGAGGAACGACGCGATGATCGCGGTGGCCTCGGGGTGGTTGAGCCGCAGCCCGCGGGCGCGGCGGTCCCGCGCGACACCGGCCGCGACGTGGATCAGCAGGCGTTCCTGTTCGTGTGGGGTGAGCCGCATGGCGGGACAGTAGGCAACCGTCGTTTCCGGAGCGTGACGACGCCGTTACCGATGTGTGTCGGTCCTTGGCGCCCGGTCTCACCCGGCGTCACTCGGGCGGCTCGTCTCCCCGGACCCTCGTGACGGGCAGAAGGGCGTAGTGGTAGTCGAACGCCGGCCTCTCGGAACGGATCGGCGGGATGGAGAGGAAGTTGTGCCGGGGCGGAGGGCAGGAGGTCGCCCACTCCAGGGAGTTGCCGAAGCCCCAGGGGTCGTCGACGGTCACCTTCTCGCCGTACCTCCAGGTGTGCCAGACGTTGTAGAGGAACGGCAGCGTCGAGGCGCCGAGGATGAAGGCGCCGATCGACGAGATCAGGTTGCCCGTGGTGAACCCGTCGGTGGCCGCGTAGTCGGCGTAGCGGCGCGGCATGCCCTGCGCGCCGAGCCAGTGCTGGATCAGGAAGGTGGTGTGGAAGCCGACGAACAGCATCCAGAAGTGCACTTTGCCGAGGGCGTCGTTGAGCATCTTGCCGGTGAACTTCGGCCACCAGAAGTAGAACCCGGAGAACATCGCGAACACCACGGTGCCGAACAGCACGTAGTGGAAGTGGGCCACCACGAAGTAGGAGTCGGTCACGTGGAAGTCGAGCGGCGGCGAGGCGAGGATGATCCCGGTGAGGCCGCCGAACAGGAACGTCGCCAGGAAGCCGACCGAGAACAGCATCGGCGTGTTGAGGTGGATCTGCCCGCGCCACATCGTGCCGACCCAGTTGAAGAACTTCACCCCCGTCGGCACGGCGATCAGGAACGTCATGAACGAGAAGAACGGCAGCAGCACGACACCGGTCGCGAACATGTGGTGCGCCCAGACCGTCACCGACAGCCCGGCGATGGCGATCGTGGCGCCGACCAGCCCGATGTACCCGAAGATCGGCTTGCGGCTGAAGACGGGGATCACCTCGGTGACGATGCCGAAGAACGGCAGCGCGACGATGTAGACCTCCGGATGGCCGAAGAACCAGAACAGGTGCTGCCAGAGGACGGCGCCCCAGTTGGCCGGGTCGTAGACGTGCGCGCCGAGCTTGCGGTCGGCCTCCAGCGCCAGCAGGGCCGCGGCCAGCACCGGGAACGCGATGAGCACCAGGAGGCTGGTGAGCAGGACGTTCCAGGTGAAGATCGGCATGCGGAACATCGTCATGCCCGGGGCCCGCATCGCGATGATCGTCGTGATGAAGTTGACGGCGCCGAGGATCGTCCCGAGACCCGACATGACCAGGCCCATGGCCCACAGGTCGCCCCCCAGGCCGGGGGTGAACGTCTGGTCCGACAGCGGGGCGTAGGCCGTCCAGCCGAAGTCGGCCGGGCCGTCGGACACGAGGTAGCCCGACAGGACGATGAGGCCGCCGAACAGGAACAGCCAGTAGCTGAACATGTTGAGACGGGGGAAGGCCACGTCGGGGGAGCCGATCTGCAGCGGCATGATCGCGTTGGCGAACCCGGCGAACAGCGGCGTGGCGAACAGCAGCAGCATGAGCGTGCCGTGCATGGTGAACAGCTCGTTGTACTGCTTGTTCGACACGAACTGCAGGCCCGGCTCCATCAGCTCGGCCCTGATGACCATGGCCATCAGGCCGGCGATGACGAAGAACACGAAGGACGTGACGAGGTACAGGTTGCCGATCTTCTTGTGATCGGTGGTCGTCAGCCAGTCGATGAGCACCCGCCCCCAGCGCCCGGCCGGAGGGGTGACCGGAGCGGCCGCCTCGCGTGTGTAGATCACGGTGCCGCGCCGACCGTGCGAAGCCGGGCCGCGCGGCACCCGTCCGTGACGTGCTCACGGACGTCGCCGGTGTGCTGGGCAGCGTGTATGGCCACGCCCCACCCCCCGCCGTGCCGCTGTTGGTGGCCGTAGGTCCGATTACAGCCGACAAAAGCGACAAAGGGGAGAAAGGCGCAGCAAAGAGATGGACGCCGAGCGCTACGTTTCCTTGACGCGCGCCCCGGCCGCTACCCCTGGTAGTTCTCCACCTCGCTCACCGGGCGGGGGGTGGCGAAGTCGGGGTCCTCGCCGAACTCCCTGCGCGCCTTACGCTGCCGCAGCAGGTCCCAGCACTGGTCGAGGGCCTCCTCCAGCTCGCGCACGCGAGCCCGCTCCTCCTCCGAGGACATCTCTCCGCTGCCGACCCGCTCGCGCAGAAGGTGCTCCTCCGAGATGAGGTCCTTGATCTTCGCGAGGATCTCGCCGTCCTGCATGGTCCTGCCTCCCGTCTCTCCAAGGGAGAGCCTATGGGGTAGAAAGGGGAGCGGGCCGCGAAGGGGGCACCCCTGAGCACACCCCTCGGCTTCGGCCATCGCGTACCGACGACTCCCCGGCATCTGCTACGGTCATCAATATGCTGCGCGGGCTGCTTCTTAGCTGCCGCGGCGAGGGCCTGTAAAAGGCCGGCTCCCTCGCCGCGGAGCGAGCCATGCGCGTCGGCCGCTTGAGGGCTAACCCCGGTGGCGACCTTTCCAGATGAAATCAGACCAGTTCAGGCATGCCGTCCTGACGGGTGTCGCCCCGGATTCCGACACCGACAGGAGCACGTGATGTATCCCCAGCAGCAGCCCAGCCAGATGCCGTACCAGCGCTACCAGCCGTTCGCGCCCGTACGCCTGACCGACCGCACCTGGCCCGACAAGGTGATCGACCGGGCCCCGCAGTGGTGCGCGGTCGACCTGCGCGACGGCAACCAGGCGCTCATCGACCCCATGGACGCCGACCGCAAGCTGCGGATGTTCGACCTGCTGGTACGCATGGGGTTCAAGGAGATCGAGGTGGGCTTCCCCGCCGCCTCCCAGACCGACTACGACTTCGTGCGGCAGATCATCGACGAGGGGCGCATCCCCGACGACGTGGTGATCCAGGTCCTGACCCAGGCCCGGCCCGAGCTCATCGAGCGCACCTTCGAGTCGCTGCGCGGGGCCAAGCAGGCCATCGTCCACCTGTACAACTCCACCTCCACCCTGCAGCGGCGCGTGGTGTTCGGCCAGGACAAGGAAGGCATCACGGCCATCGCGGTCGAGGGCGCCAAGCTCTGCAAGAAGCTCGCCGAGCAGATGGGCGACACCGAGATCTTTTTCCAGTACTCCCCGGAGTCGTTCACCGGCACCGAGCTGGAGTACGCCGTGCAGGTCTGCGACGCCGTGAACGACGTATGGCAGCCCACCCCCGACCGCAAGGTCATCATCAACCTGCCGGCCACCGTCGAGATGGCCACGCCCAACGTCTACGCCGACCAGATCGAGTGGATGCACCGCAACCTCGCCTACCGCGACTCGATCGTGCTGTCGCTACACCCCCACAACGACCGGGGCACGGCCGTCGCCGCCGCCGAGCTCGGCTACCAGGCGGGCGCCGACCGCATCGAGGGCTGCCTGTTCGGCAACGGCGAGCGCACCGGCAACGTCTGCCTGGTCACCCTCGGCATGAACCTCTTCTCCCAGGGCATCGACCCCCGTATCGACTTCGGCGACATCGACGAGATCCGCCGCGTGGTCGAGTACTGCAACCAGCTGCCCGTCCACCCGCGCCACCCCTACGGCGGCGAGCTCGTCTACACCGCCTTCTCCGGTTCCCACCAGGACGCCATCAAGAAGGGCCTGGAGGCCCTGGAGCGCGACGCGCAGGCCGCCGGCGTCCCCGTCGACGAGTTCGCCTGGGCCGTGCCGTACCTCCCGATCGACCCCAAGGACGTCGGCCGCACCTACGAGGCCGTCATCCGGGTCAACAGCCAGTCGGGCAAGGGCGGCGTCGCCTACATCATGAAGGCCGAGCACGGCTTCGACCTGCCGCGCCGCCTGCAGATCGAGTTCTCCGGCGTCATCCAGGCCCGCACCGACAGCGAGGGCGGCGAGGTCACCCCGGCCGAGATGTGGGAGATCTTCAACGACGAGTTCCTCCCCAACCCGGCCAGGCCGTGGGGGCGCGTCGGCCTCATGGCCCACCGCAACGTCTCCCACGTCGACGAGAAGGACGCCATCAGCGCCGACATCCGGATCGACGGCGAGATCCGCGAGATCGAGGGTGTCGGCAACGGCCCCATCTCCGCCTTCGTCGACGCCCTCGCCGGGGTCGGGTTCGAGGTCCGCGTCCTCGACTACACCGAGCACGCCATGAGCGCCGGCAGCGACGCCCGCGCCGCCGCGTACGTCGAGTGCCAGGTGGGCGACCGCGTGCTGTGGGGTGTGGGCGTCGACGGCAACACCGTGACCGCCTCCCTCAAGGCGATCCTCTCGGCCGTCAACCGCGCGTCCCGCTGACCCACGCCGCCCGTCCCGTACGGAGCCCGACCGGCTCCGTACGGCCACCGGCGCGCGCCCGCACGACCTGCCGCGCGCGCCGACAGCCGCCCACAAGGCCACTGTCCTCACTCGACCGCGCCCGCTGTGACCCCACGGCCGGCGCGGTCGAGCCGTTCACCGGGTCAGAGCTTGCCGAGGCCCTGCGCCAGGATCGTCGCGGTCTTCTCGACGACCTTGTTGTCCCTCTGGCCGTCGATCGTGTCGCGGTTGGTGTAGATCGCCATGATGATCGGCGCCGCCGTCGCGGACGTGCGGATCACCGCGATGTCGTCGGCGGTGCCGTAGGCGTCGCCGGTGCCGGTCTTGTCGCCGATGATCCATTCCTTCGGCAGGCCGGCGCGGATGCGCGTGCCGCCGGTCGTGTTCGCCTTCAGCCAGGCGTTCAGCTGCTCCCGGTCCTCGGGGGCCAGGGCGTCGTCCACGGCGACCTTGCGCAGGTCACGGGCGATCCAGGCGGGAGTGGTGGTGTCTCGCTTCTCCTTGGGGCTCCAGTTGTTGAGCTCGGTCTCCCACCGGTCGAGCCGGGAGATCGGGTCCTTGAGCGAGCGGAAGTACTTCGTCAGTCCGGCCGGTCCGCCGATCTGCTTGAGCACCATGTTGCCGGCCGTGTTGTCGCTGTAGGTGATCGCCGCGTCGCACAGCTCGGCGACGGTCATACCCTCCTCTCCACGCTTGTCGGTCTTCGGCGACGCCGACACGACCTCGTCCTGCGTCCAGTGGATCACCTTGTTCATCAGCCCCGGCTCGGACGTGCGCGCCTTCTTCAGCACGGCGGCGCATTCCATGGCCTTGAAGGTGGAATTGATCGCGAAGATCTCGTTCGCGCGGTGGCCGACGGTCTTGCCGGTGGCCGTGTCCAGGGCGTACGCGCCGATGCGTCCCTTGTAGGACGCCTCCAGCCGCCGTATCTGCTTGCGGACCTCGGCCTCGCTGATCGGCGTGGTGCGCACCGCCTGGCCGTCGCGGACGGCGGCCGCGGAGGCCGTCCGCGACGTGTCGGCCGAGGCGGTGGCCGCGCCGTACGCGGTGCCGCCGATCACAAGGCTGAACGTCAGGGCGGCCTTGGCGGCCGGGGAAAGGCCACGGGTCTGCGAGTCTCGCATGCTGTTCCTCACGGTTGACCATCGAAGTGAGCGCGAGCAAACCAGACCTGACACGTGCGTGTCCAATATCGATATAGATCAATCAGTGATACTGGTGTCGATATAACCACAGCTCAGAGGCATCAGCCGATCGCTGTGTCCCTCAGGACGCGGAGGCGTCCGGGTCGAGCCCGAGGAGCCGGGCCTGGGTCAGCGCCAGATGGTCGAACGTCGGCCCGCCGTCGTCGATGACGTTGTTGTACATGCCGAACAGCTCGAAGCTGACCGCTCCGTACAGGGCCGTCCAGGCCATCACCGCCAGCAGGATCAGGTCGTCGGGAAGGTCGGTGAAGACGGTCGCCCGCAGCCGTTCGGCGTCGGCGAGGAACGACGGCGGGACGGCGGGCGTCCAGGGCGGTGGCGGGGCGAGCCTGCCCGCCTCGTGGGCGTCCTGCAGGATCCGCGCGAACACGATGCCGTCGCGCGCGGCCGGCACGACGGTGTCCTGCGGGGCGACGTAACCCGGAACCGGTGAGCCGTGGATCAGCGCGTACTCGTGCGGGTGGGCCAGCGACCACGTGCGCACGGCCCGCGCGGCGGCCATCCACCGGTCGAGGTGACGCTCGCGCGGACACGCGGCGTCGGCCTGCTCCACGGTCTCGCCGATGGAGTTGAAGGCCTCGATGATGAGCGCGGTGAGCAGGTCGTCGCGGCTGGGGAAATACCGGTAGATCGCCGACGACACCATGCCGAGTTCCCGGGCGACGGCTCGCAGAGAGAGCCCACCTGCCCCGTCGACTCCCAGCTGCCGCCGGGCCACCTCCTTGATCTCCCTGATCAACTCGGCGCGGACGCGTTCGCGGGCTGTGCGACTGGCGTTCATCTCACCGACCATACCAGAGCAGCCCATCAATACGAGAGCACTGCTCTTGCTCTTTGTTCCACAGTGGCCGCCCGGTCCTCTCCCCTAAGGGACCGGCCGTCGATCCAGCCGACGATGATGAGAGGACGATCCGCTTTCTCGGCGAGCCCCGATTGGAGCGTCGGACGCAAACGAGAGCAGTGCTCTTGACGATGACCGTTCTCTTGCGAGAGCATTGCTCTCGAAGCGGAGCGGATGTAATCGTAATGGAGTCGAAAGTGACCGTGCTGACCCTCGCCAAGGGCGCGAACGCCGCCCTGATGTTCTTCCTGGAACTCGCGGTCTACCTCTCGGTGGGCTACTGGGGCTTCACCGTCAGCCCGAACTGGCTGCTCAAGATCCTTCTCGGTGTCGGAGGGCCGGTCCTGTTCGGGGTGGTCTGGGGGATCTTCGGGTCGCCGAAGGCGAGCATTCCGCTTCACGGCGTGGGCCGTGTCGTGCTAGAGGTCCTGTGGTTCGGCGGAGGCATCGCCGCTGCCGCCGCCGCGGGGCTCGTCACCACGTCGGTGGTCTTCGCCGTCCTCTTCATCGTCAACGCGGTCCTGCGTCTCGCCTGGAACGTGGGCTGAGACGCCCTCTTACGGAAAGGAGCCGGCCATGGGCAGGCATGTCGTCGTCGGAGCCGGACAGGTCGGCTCGGGGCTCGCCGAGTCGCTGGCGGGTGCGGGGCACGAGGTGGTGGTCGTCACCCGGTCGGGGGCGGGCCCGCAGGTCCCCGGGGTGACCCGCGTGGCGGCCGACGCCGCCGACGCCGATCGGCTCGGCGCCGTCGCCAAGGGAGCCGACGCCCTCTACAACTGCGCCAACCCCCAGTACCACCGCTGGGCGCAGGACTGGCCACCGGTGGCCGGCGCGATGCTGACGGCGGCGGAACGAAGCGGAGCCGTGCTGGTCACCCTCGGCAACCTCTACGGGTACGGCCCGGTCGACGGTCCCATCACCGAGGACCTGCCCCTGGCCGCGACCGGCACCAAGGGGCGGGTCAGGGCCACGATGTGGACCGACGCCCTCGCCGCCCACCAGGCGGGACGCGTCCGGGTGACCGAGGTGCGCGGGTCCGACTTCTTCGGTCCCGGCATGAGCGACCAGTCAATCTTCGGTGACCGGTTCATCGGGCCGATCCTCTCGGGCAAACCGGTGCGGGTGCCCGGCGCCCTCGACCAGCCGCACAGCATGACGTACCTGCCGGACGTCGCCCGGGCGCTGGCGACCGCCGCCGTCGACGAGCGGGCCTGGGGCCGGGCCTGGCACATCCCCACCGCCCCCGCGCTGACGGTGCGGCAGATGGCCGAGCGCCTCGCGGCGCTGGCCGGTGCCCCCGCGCCGCGCCTGTCCACCGTGCCGCACTGGATGTTGCGGGCGGCGGGCCTGGTGGTGCCGCTCCTGCGGGAGCTCGAGGAGACGCGGTACCAGTTCGTCAGGCCGTTCGTCGTCGACTCCTCCGCCTTCGAGACCACCTTCGGTGTCGCGCCGACCCCGTCCGACGAGGTCTTCAAGGAGACCATCGCCTGGTGGCGCGCCACCAGGTGACGTTTGATCACCATCCCTCGCACATCCCCCTGGAGCCGAATCGTGGCCTTCTTCGTCGGCACGATCCTGTTCGCCGCGCTCGTCGGCGTGCTGGACGCCCGTTTGCCCTGGCCCTCCCCCCGATCGGAAGACAAGAAATGATCACTGGACACTTCGGGCTCGCCGCTGCGGTGAAGTCCGGCCAGCGGCAGGTGCCGCTCTGGGCGCTGATGCTGGCGACCGTGTGGCTCGACGTGGTGTTCGCCCCGCTCTACATGGCCAAGATCGAGTACATCGTCCCGGTGCCCGGCACCAAGGGCGGCTACGGCGAGGGGATCATTTACGCCGACTACACCCACTCCCTGCTCGGCGCCCTGCTCATCGCCGCCGTCACCGGCGCGCTGGCCGCCTGGCGGTGGAACCGGCGGTCCGGTGTCGTCATCGGGGCCGTGGTGTTCTCCCACTGGATCCTCGACCTGCTCGTCCACCGGGCCGACCTGCCGCTCCTGCCGGGGAACCTGGGCGGCCTGCCGCGCCTCGGCCTGGGCCTGTGGCAGTACCCCTGGCTGACGGCCGCCATCGAAGGCGCGCTCATGCTCGTGGGGGCCCTGCTGTACTGGCGCGCGGCCACCGGGCTCAAGGGTGGCAGGACGTCGGCCGCGGTGAACACGGGCCTGCTCGTGCTGATCGGCGCCGCGACGCTGGCCCTCGACGTCGCGGGTATCTGACCGGCCTTATTTGGCCGTTTTGGTCCGTCGATATCTGTCAACCGGGCGAGGCTCCGGCGCGTCGAACATTTCGATCCGCGGCGGCATCCAAGAGAGTGTCTGCTGACGAGCCAAACGGGGAGAAATGATGAAGCAGCGAGTACTTGCCGGCGCCGCCCTCGCCGCCGCGCTCACCGCGTCGTACGCGGTCTCGACGGGCGTGCCCGCGAGCGCGGCGTCCACCCCGGAGAGGGTGACGGCGGCACGGCAGCCCCTCACCGGCGAGGCGGTGTACTTCGACTTCTCGCACAACAGGTTCACCGTCGACCACTACGTGCCGGGCAAGGGCTTCGCTCGGCTCGCCCAGCCGTCGGACAACTTCCAGTTCTCCGCGTCGCCCGACGGGAAGAAGGTCGCCTGGATCACCGCCGCCGGGAAGGTGCTGGTGAAGGACGGGGCGAAGGTGACGACGGTGTCCAAGGGGGCGCAGGGCGGGGCGCCCTGCCTCACGCCGACCTGGTCGCCCGACTCCAAGCGTGTGGCGTTCGGCGTCGCCGGCGACGACGTCATGGTGGTGAACGCCGACGGCACCGGCGCGCACAAGGCCGGCCGGACCGCCGGAGTGTGCCACCTCGCCTGGTCGGGCGACGGCCGCTACCTGGCGGGATACACCGGGGAGGCCGACGCGATCTACAAACTCGACCTGACCACCGGCAAGGCCGCCAAGGTCCGCGGCGTCAAGGACTACGTGGTGCACGTCCAGAGCCTGTCGCCCGACGGGCGCAAGGTGATCGCCGAGACCATGCCCAGGAGTTCGACCGAGCTGGGTGACGGCGGATGGCCCTCGTGGTTCACCCCGGCCGTCATCGACACGGCGACCGGCAGGAAGACGCCGATCCCGGTGACCGGAAAGCTGATCGGCGCCTTCTACCAGGCCGACGGACGGCTGGTGGTGCGGGTCGCGGGCAGCGGGCACAACACCCTTGTCGTGCTCGACGAGGCCGGCAAGGAACTGCAGCGCCTCGACGAGCCCGCCAGGGCGAAGAAGCAGGCCCTGCTGCGCGTCGTCGCCTGACCCGCCGTACGCCGGCGCCGGCTTCGCCGTACGGGCGTCCCGCCGACCCGGCGCCGATGGGGAGCACCTCGGCGAGCGGGGGGCGGGGTGTTCGCCCGGCCATCCGGCCGAGGTCCCGGGTTCAGCCGGATGTCAGCGAGCGGGAGGGGCTGTGTTCGCAGGCCGTCCGGCCGAGGGGCCGGGTTCGGAGCCTCGCTGTACGGTGGCGGGGGTCAGGTGGGGTTCACGGGTTCCTGGAGTTCGGTGACCCACTGGGCCGGGTCGTCGGGGACTTCGAGGTAGACCTCGCGGCTGTAGCCGAGGGATCGGTAGCCGTGGGCCTCGATCCAGCGGGCCAGGGTCTGGCTCGTCGGGACCACGTCGTCCATCGACCCCCGGTGCACGATCGTGGCCGCCTCGGGGATCTCCGGCAGGTCGACCACGTCGAAGTCGTACCCGCCGCTGAGCTCGGCCGACACCGGCATCGCGGCGTGGACGACGACGGCACCCTCGCCCTCAGGGGCCGCCTCGTAGTAGGCGATGGCCGGGCCCGTGCAGGTGACCCCCGCCCTGTCGATCCTGGCGCACAGGTCGTCGTACAGCGGCTGGATCACCGGGCTGATGGCGTGGGGCTCGAAGCCGGCGGCCCTGGCCGACAGCTCGGCGACCCGCACCGCCGGGACGCGCTTGATCACGATGTCGTCTGAAGGCATCTGTCCTTCGCTTTCGATCATTCGGAGCCTCGCCTCGACCCGGCCGAGGCGCGCGAGGTCCGCCGCGATCCGTTCCTCGAGCTCGGCGCGCCGCAGCCGGAGCATCCCGCGCAGTTCCTCCCCGCTGACCTGCTCGCCGAGGATCGCGCTCACCTGCTGGAGCGTGAAGCCGAGGTCCTTCAGGGCGATGATGCGGTTGAGCCGGGCCAACTGCCCCGCGTGGTAGAGGCGGTAGCCGTTGGCCGGGTCGACGTGCGCGGGTCGCAGCAGGCCGATCGCGTCGTAGTGCCGCAGCATCCGGACCGAGACGCGGCCGTGCCGGGCGAAGTCTCCGATGGTGAACATGATGCTCCAGGTCTAGGCCCTGACACGGTGTCACCGTCAAGGCGCCGACCGCGGCAGGGGACGCGCCCGTACCCCGGTTCGGCGCGGTCCTCGCGCCGCTGCGTGAATTCCGCCATGACGAACGGGCGTCTGCGACCGGCACGCCCCCGGCCCGTCCAACCTGAGCGGCCTGCACCGTCACGTGTCCAGCATCAGCACCCATCCCCGGGGGTCAGCGGGAGGAGAGGTACTCCGCGCCGAGGGCGCGCAGGCGGGTGTGCGCGGAGTCGTACACTTCCGGGCCGCCGAGGTAGGCCTTGGGGAGCTTGGCCACCATCGTGTAGTTGGTGTCGCAGACGTTGCCCACCGGGGCCTCGCCGCCCTGGCTGACCAGCTGGTAGGCGTCCAGCTCGTCGAGCCCGGTGAGGGACGCCGCCCAGGTGACCAGGTCGTGCTGGCTGATCCGGTAGGCGTCCTCCAGCGGGCGTGCCGACCCGGTGGACATCAGGTGGCCGTCGTCCTCCAGTCGCGGCCAGGGCGTGGCGACGCCCTTGACCAGCTCGACGGCGACGACGGTGTTCATCGCGGCCTCGACCGCCGTGCCGCACACCTCGCCGTGTCCCTGCCGGCAGTGGCCGTCGCCGATCGAGAACAGCCCGCCCTCGACGTTGACCCCCAGGTAGACCGTGACGCCGGCCCGAAGTTCGGGGGTGTCCATGTTGCCGCCGTGCGCGTCGGGGGTGATGGTCATCCGGGCCTCGTGCGCGGCGGGCGCCACGCCGACGGTGCCGTGCATCGGGTCCAGCGGCATCTCCACGGTGAAGTCGCCGCGCCGGGCCCGGTACCGTACGACCCGCTTCTCGGCGTCGACCTCGTACATCCACACGACCTCCTCCAGGGGAGGCTGCAGCGTCGCGGTGGTGTGCGTGCCGGTCAGCGCGCCGAAGTGGGGGAAGGTCGTGGAGACCGCCCAGTCGCGGGCCGGTTCGATGGAGACGAAGTGCAGGGCGAGGGTGTCGCCCGGCTCGGCCCCTTCGACGTGGAAGGGGCCGGTGACCGGGTTGAGGTAGGGGAACTCGCAGACCCGGGAGGGGAGGTCGTCCACGCCGCGTACCCGCCCCGCGAAGCAGTCCTCGGTGTAGAGCTCCATCACCGTGCCCGGCTTCACCGTGCCGACGGCCGGACGCCCGCCGAAGGTGTAGGACAGCTCCTCGAGGGCGGGCCGGTAGGAGACGACGTTCACTCGGAGACCTCCGTGTTGATCGCGGACAGGGCGGGGCGCCGGCCCATGAGGATGGAGCCGACGAGGATGACGACACCGATCGCCAGCCAGACGAAGCCGAGCACCTGGGCGGCGATGCTGGCGTTGATGACGACGTAGAGCAGGATCAGGAAGCCGATCGCCGGGGCGACCAGGTGCCGCAGCCAGTCGCGGCTGCGCCGCCTGATCACGTAGTGCACGACGACGGACACGTGCAGGGCGAGGAAGGCCGTCATCGCCCCGAAGTTCGCCAGGGTGCTGAGCAGCGTGATGCCGTCGTCGCGCGAGCTCATGTACAGCCCGAGCGCCAGCGACACCCCGGCGACCAGGAAGGTGGCGTTGACGGGCACCTTGTGCTTGGGGTGCACCTTGCCGAGGAACTTCGGCAGCTGCCGGTCGCGGGCCATGGCGAACAGCAGGCGGGAGGTGGCCGCCTGGGCGACCAGTGAGTTGGCGAAGCCCCAGGCCACGGCGGTGGCGACGGCGGTGAGCACGCTCAGCCAGTGGCCGCCCGCGTACTCGGCGGTGTCGTAGAAGGCGGTGCCCGCCGGGTCGCCCTTGGCCAGCAGGCCGGGGCGGTCGGGCGCCAGGAGGGCGGCCACCCAGGTCTGGACGACGAACAGCACGCCCGCCAGCGCCAGCGCGTACACCATGGAACGGCCGAGCTTGCGGGTGTCCTCGCGGCTCTCCTCGGCCAGCATCGAGATGCCGTCGAAGCCGAGGAAGGACAGCACCGCGACCGACACCGCCCCGAACACCAGCGGCCAGGAGAAGGTCGAGGAGTCGAACAGCGGGCTGAGCGCGTCGCCGTGCCCCTTGCCCTGCGCGAGGGCGATCACGCCGACGACCAGGAAGACCGCCAGCACGGCCAGCTCCGCCACCAGCATGATCTTGTTCATCCGGGCGGTCATCTCGATGCCGAGGTAGTTGACCACCGTGTTGAGCACGATGAACGCCACCAGCCATCCCCACATCGGCACGGCCGGCACGAACGACGCCATGGCGGCACTGGCGACCAGGTACAGCAGGGCGGGCACCAGGACGTAGTCGAGCAGGATCACCCATCCGGCGAGGAAGCCGACCGGTGCGGCGATCCCGCGCCCGGTGTAGGTGTAGACCGACCCGGCCATCGGGAAGGCCTGGGCCATCTGCGCGTACGACAGCGCGGTGAACGCCATGGCGACCATGCCGATGATGTACGCCAGCGCGACCATCCCGCCGGAGGCCTGGAACACGCTGCCGAAGATGCCGAACGGCGCGATCGGCACCATGAAGATCAGGCCGTAGATCAGCAGGTCCGAGAAGCCCAGCGACCGCTGCAGCTCCTGCTTGTAGCCGAAGCGCTCGACGCCGGCGGCCGTCGGGGCGTCGGACGGGGACGGCGACGTCCCGGAGGGGGAGGACATGAACGGCTCCTTCACATGCGGGGGCAGAGCCGTACGATAGGACTAATCCTTGAAAACGAAAAGGTTTCTAGCAGAAGATTTACACGAGGGTCATGAGGAGGTGACGACATCGAAGTCGAGCCCGTCGGCGCGCCCCACGTAGACGCGTTTGCGCACGTGACCGCCGTCCAGGGTGACCAGCCCCCGTCCGCTGGTGACCGAGGTGCCGTCCGCCGCCGCCTCGATCGCGGGGACCGCCGTGCCGCCGGCTCGCCGGATCAGCGCCGCCAGCATCAGCACGCCCTCGTAGCAGCCGTGCCCGTGCCCGTTGAGCAGCGGCGCGGCGGGCCCGAAGCGCCGCGTGTAGCGTTCGCCCAGGCTGAGGTTGGCGTCGGTGGCGATGCCGCCGAAGTAGCCCATGGCGGCGTACAGCTCGCCGGTGCTGTCGCCGCCCACGGCCAGCAGGCCGTGCTCCTCCAGCGCCCCGCACAACCGCGCGCAGCCGAGGCCGCTCGCCGCGAAGGCGCGGTTGAACGCCACCAGGTCGCTGCCGATCAGGTTCAGCAGCACCGCGTCGGGGCGCGCGGCGGCCAGCTCCTCGACCAGCGGAGCCACGGCCGCCGTGCCGGAGGGGACGAGCCGCTCGCCGACGACCACCGCGGACCGGGCCCGAAGGTGCCGGCGGGCCGAGGCGTGCACCAGGCGCGGCCAGACGTAGTCGTTGCCCAGCAGGAACCACCGCCGCGCCCGCCGGTGGTCGATCAGCCAGTCGAGCCCCGGGACGATCTGGTCGGAGGCGGGCTCGCCGAGGAAGTAGACCCCGGGGGAGCGGGCGCCGCCCTCGTAGGGCGGGGTGTACACGAAGGGTGCGGCGCCGCGCAGGGAGTGCTCGATCGCGACGCGGACGTGGCTGGCGTGCGTGCCGACGAGCCCCTGGACGGCTCCCGCGCGCACCAGGCCCGCCACCTCGCCGGCCACCTGGGCCGGAGGCCTGCCGCCGTCGACCAGCACCAGCTCGATCGGCCTGCCGAGCACCCCGCCCGCGGTGTTGACCTCGGCCGCCGCCAGCATCGCGCAGTTGATCGCGCACGGGCCGAGCAGCCCGAGCACGCCCGAGACGGGCACCACCAGGCCGACGCGCAGCGTGTCGGCTCGCAGCAGGTGAGCTTCGAGGGGGTCGATGACCACCGTGACGGGTTCGGCCACGTGCAAGAGTATCCTCCAGGCGCGCTGGCGGACGAAGGGAGCTTCGAGTGGTGACGGCGGGAACCGGCTCGGCGGCCGGCGAGCGTACCCGGCCCGGGAAGGCGGGGACGGTCATGCCGGCCGATGACCGCACCGAGGCCGGACCGGCGGCGAGCGGCCTCGGGTCGTCCCTCGCCTACCTGCTGAGCCGTGCCGAGCGCAGCGTCAACCGGGGGCTGTCCGCCGCGCTCTCCGCCGAGGACGTCACCGTCGAGCAGTGGCGCATCCTCCAGGCGCTCGCCGACGGGCGGGGCCATTCGATGGGCGACCTCGCCGAGGCCGCGCTCATGCCCCACCCGACGCTGACCAAGGCCGTCGACCGCCTGGTGGAGCGTGCCGTCGTCTACCGGGGCCACGACCCCGCCGACCGCCGCAAGGTGGCGGTCTTCCTCGCCGACCGGGGCAGCGACCTGCTCGGCCGGCTGGAGGCGGGCATCGCCGAGCACCAGCGGGCCATCCTGGCCACCTACGGCGCCGACCGCGCCGAGCGCCTGATGCGCGACCTCGACCTCCTGGTGCGCTCCCTCGACGACTGACCAACACCGCCGCGAGCCGCCGAGCGGAGCGAGGCCATATAGCAGGGCATAGGGTACGTAAGGCTGACGCAAAGGGGAGGTCAAGCGTGCCCGATCTACTGGTGGGGCCCCTGCTGCGGTACGTCGATGAGACGATCGCCTCTGTCTGGGTGGAGACCGGCGAGCCGTGCGAGGTCACGGTGGCGGCGGGCGGCACCAGGGCCACCGAGCGCACCTTCACCGTCCACGGCCATCACTACGCGATCGTCGACGTCGAGGGCACCGGCGCGTACACCGTCGAGCTGGACGGGCGGCGCGTGTGGCCGCTGGAGGGGTTCCCCGAGAGCCGGATCCGCCCGGTCGAGGAGCTCAACCGGGTCGTCTTCGGGTCCTGCCGCACCAGCGTCCCCCACGACGAGGAGCACGTCGCCACGCACGGCGTCGACGTGCTCCGCGAATACGGGCTGCGCCTGATGGCGGGGGATGATCTTCCCGACCTGATGCTCTTCCTCGGCGACCAGGTGTACGCCGACGAGCCGTCGCAGGAGATGCTCGACTTCATCCACCGGCGCCGGGACGACGGCCCGGACGAGATCGTCGACTTCGAGGAGTACGCCGAGCTCTACCGCCAGGCGTGGACCGATCCCGTGGTCCGGTGGGTCCTGTCCACCGTGCCGACCGCGATGATCTTCGACGACCACGACGTGCGGGACGACTGGAACACCTCGATCGCCTGGCGGCGCACCATGGCCGAGGTGCCCTGGTGGCCCACGCGGGTCATCTCGGCGCTCGGCGCCTACTGGGTGTACCAGCACATCGGCAACCTCTCGCCGTCCGAACGCAAGGCCGACCCGATGTTCGCCGAGATCCGCCGCATCGACGGCGACGCCGGGGCGGAGCTGGACGCCTTCGCCAAGAGGGCCGACGAGGACCCCTCCTCGACCCGGTGGAGCTACACCCGCGACATCGGCAGGACCCGCCTGATCATGGTGGACACCCGGTGCGCCAGGCAGCTGGACCCCTCCCGCCGCCGGATGCTCGACGACGCCGAGTGGCAGTGGCTCGACGACCTCGTCACCGGGGATCTCGACCATCTGCTGATCGGGTCGTCGGTCCCGGTGTTCCTCCCGAGCGGCATCTTCGACGTCGAGAGCTGGAACGAGGCCGTCGCGGGCGGGGCCTGGGGGCGGCGGGCCGCCGTGGTGGGCGAGAAGATCCGCCAGGCGCTCGACCTCGAACACTGGGGCGCGTTCCGCCAGTCGTTCGAGGAGCTCGGACGGCTGCTGGTGGACGTCGCCTCGGGACGCCGGGGGCGGGCCCCCGCCACGATCGTCCTGCTCTCCGGGGACGTGCACTACTCGTACCTCGCGGCCGCCGGCCCGCGCAGCGCCGACCTCGGCAGAGCGAGGATCTACCAGGCGGTGTGCTCGCCGATCCGCAACCCGCTGAGCCGCACGCTGCGCCTGGCCAACGTGGTGGGGTCGTTCGGCGTGGCGAGCCTGCTCGGCGGCATCCTCGTCCGCATGGTCCGGCTGCCCCGGCGCGCCCTCCGCTGGAAGATCACCAACGGGCCGTGGTTCCCGAACGCGCTCGCCGCGCTCGATCTCGACGGCCGGTCGGCGGTACTGCGCTGGCACACCGCGCGGCCGTCGTTCGAGGAGATGACGAACGTGCGGCTGACGCCCTGAGGCGCCGGCCGCACGTTCCCGGGAAACGCCTCAGTCCTCCGACAGCTCCGCCAGGGCGGCGGCGAGCTGGTCGACGGCCCAGTTCAGGTCCTCCTCCGAGACCACCAGCGGCGGGGCGAGGCGGATCGTGGAGCCGTGGGTGTCCTTGGCCAGCACACCGCGGCGCATGAGCGCCTCGCACACCTGACGGCCGGTGCCGATCGACGGGTCGATGTCCACACCGGCCCACAGGCCGCGCCCGCGCACCGCGACGACGCCGCCCGTGCCGATCAGGCCGGTCAGCCGCTCGTGCAGCAGCGCGCCGAGCTCCTTGGCCCTGGCCTGGTACTCGCCGGTGCGCAGCAGGCGGATGACGGCGTTGCCGACCGCGCAGGCCAGCGGGTTGCCGCCGAACGTCGAGCCGTGCTGGCCGGGCTTGATCACCCCGAGCACGTCGGCGTCCGCCACCACCGCCGACACCGGGACGACGCCGCCGCCGAGCGCCTTGCCCAGGACGTACATGTCCGGCACCACGCCCTCGTGGTCGCAGGCGAAGGTGTCACCGGTGCGGCCGAGACCCGACTGGATCTCGTCGGCGATGAACAGCACGTTGTTCTCGGTGCAGATCTCCCTGACCTGCTGGAGGTATCCGGCCGGGGGCACGAGCACGCCCGCCTCGCCCTGGATCGGCTCCAGCAGCACCGCCACGGTGTTGGCGTCGATCGCCTCACGGATCGCCTCGGCCGAGCCGTACTTCACGATCGTGAAGCCCGGCGTGGCGGGGCCGAAACCGTCGCGGGCGTCGGGGTCGGTGGAGAAGCTCACGATGGTGGTGGTGCGGCCGTGGAAGTTGTCCTCCATGACCACGATGTTGGCCTGGTCGGGCGCGACGCCCTTGACCTCGTAGCCCCACTTGCGGGCCACCTTGATCGCGGTCTCGACGGCCTCGGCGCCGGTGTTCATCGGCAGGATCATGTCCTTGCCGCACAGGTCGGCGAGCCCCTCGCAGAACTCGGCGAACTGGTCGTGGAAGAACGCCCGGCTGGTGAGCGTCAGCCGCTGAAGCTGCTCCTGGGCGGCCTGGACGATCGCGGGGTTGCCGTGGCCGAAGTTCAGCGAGGAGTAGCCGGCCAGGCAGTCGAGGTAGCGGGTGCCCTCGACGTCGGTGACCCAGGCGCCCCGCGCCTCGTGGACCACGACGGGCAGCGGGTGGTAGTTGTGCGCGCTGCGCCGCTCGCTCAGCTCGATGAGTTCCCGGGTCTTGCTCATGCGCGGATCTCCAGTGTGCAGCACTTGGGACCGCCGCCGGCCTTGCGCAGCTCGCTCAGGTCGACGGGGATGACGTTCAGGCCCCGGCGCTTGAGCTCCAGGGCGAGGTCGCCGGCCTCGACGTTGATCACGACGTTGTGACCGTCGCTGACGGCGTTGAGCCCGAGCACGGCCGCGTCCTCCGCGGAGGCGATGACGGCGTCGGGGAACATCCTCCGCAGCACCTCCTGGCTGCCCGGGGAGAAGGCGCCCGGGTAGTACGCGACGTTGCGCCCGTCGATCGGGAACAGCGCCGTGTCCAGGTGGTAGTAACGGGGGTCGACCAGCTGGAGGGTCACCACGGGACGGCCGAGGAACTCCTGGGCCTCCTTGTGGGCGGTGATCGCGGTACGGAATCCGGTGCCGGCCAGCACCACCTCGTCCAGGGTGAGGAAGTCTCCCTCGCCCTCGTTGGTCTCGGTGGGCTCCATGACCTTCTCGAAGCCGTTCTCGACGAACCAGCGCAGGTAGGCCGGTCCCTCGGCGGCCCGCTCGGCGTTGGCGAACCGGGCGCCGTACACCCGGCCGCCGACGACCAGGGCGCCGTTGGCGGCGAACACCATGTCCGGGAGACCCTCGATCGGGTCGATCAGACTGACCTTGTGCCCGAGCTCCTCGTAGGCGCCCTTCAACCGTTCCCACTGGCTGACCGCGGTGGCGGCGTCGGCCCCTGCCGAGGGGTCCATCCAGGGGTTGATCGCGTACTCGACCGTGAAGTGGTCGGGACGGCACATGAGGTAATGCCGGGTGGGCGCCATGTATCACTCCGTCGGATAACGGCTGGTCAGGGGATGGCTTCAGCGTAGGTACGGCGACGGGTGCGGGCCAGGCGCGGCCATTGCGCGCTTGTGTGGATCGGTTGCGCGCTCACGCCTCTTCGCGGCGATTTATTGCGCGTACCGGCGATGTGGTTTAGGTCGCCCGAAGAGCGCCCCTCCCCAGGTGGAGGGGCGCTCAGTCCTCGGAGGCCGGCCCGCTGCGGACCTGCGGCGGATCGTCGATGAGCCGTGACAGCACGATCGCGCTCTTGGTGCGGACGACGAACGGCTCCGCGGCGACGCGCTCGATCACCTGCTCGACGTGCCGCACGTCCTTGGCCCTGATGTGCAGCAGCGCGTCGGCCTCACCGGTGATCGTGCAGGCGGAGATCACCTCGGGGTGGCGCGTGACGGCCGTGCCGATCTCGGCGGGGGAGGTCTTGCCGCGGCAGAACAGCTCGACGTACGCCTCGGTCGTCCAGCCCAGCGCCGACGGTTCGACGCGGGCGGTGAAGCCGGTGATGGCGCCGTTGCTCAGCAGGCGGTCGACGCGTCGTTTGACCGCGGGGGCGGACAACCCGATCTGGTGGCCGATCTCGGCGTACGTCGATCGAGCGTCCTCGACCAGGGCTCCGACAATCGCACGATCAAGCGCATCCAACTCCACGGTGACCTGTATACAGCCGCGTCGGGCCTCGCACACAGTTAGGGGTCGATTTAAAATTTAAGTGACTCCAAATTTGGTGCTACTGTGCCCAACATGATTCACGCCAGAGGTCTGGCCCGGACCTTCACCACCAAGACGGGTGCCGTCGAAGCCGTCCGGGGCGTGGACCTCGACGTCTCGCCAGGCGAGATCGTCGGGTTCCTCGGCCCCAACGGAGCGGGCAAGACCACCACCCTCCGCATGCTCACCACGCTGCTCCGCCCGACCGGGGGGACGGCCACCGTCGCCGGTCACGACCTGCTCTCCGAGCCGGTCGAGGTACGGCGGCGCATCGGTTACGTCTCCCAGGGCGGCACCGTCGGCCCGCTGGCGCTGATCGGCGAGGAACTCGAGCTCCAGGCCCGCCTGTACGGCCTGCGCCGCACCGAGGCCCGCGCCCGCGTCGCCGAGCTGACGGCGGGCTTCGGCCTGTCCGGCATGGAGGCCCGCCCGGCCGTCACCCTCTCCGGCGGCCAGCGCCGCCGCGTCGACCTCGCCATGGGACTGATCCACCGGCCGCGGCTGCTGTTCCTGGACGAGCCGACCACAGGGCTCGACCCGCAGAGCAGGGCCGACCTGTGGGACCAGATCAGACGGCTGCGCGAGGACGACGGCCTGACCGTCTTCCTCTCCACCCACTACCTCGACGAGGCGGACGCCCTGTGCGACCGCGTGCTGATCATCGACGCCGGGCGCATCGTCAGGCAGGGCGCCCCGGAGGCGCTCAAGGCCGAGATCGGTCCCGGCGCCACGCTCGACGACGTCTTCCTCGCCGTCACCGGCCGCGCCCTGCGTGAGGAGTCCGCCGCATGAATCCCGCCCACCGCCGCCGAGGAAGCCGCGTGATCACCCGGCCCCTGCCCTGCCCCCCGGAGGAGTCCGCCGCGTGAACGCCCTGATCCTGGCCCGTCACGAGATCCGCCTCATCATGCGCAGCAAGCTCGGGATCGTCATGGGGGTCCTGCAGCCCGTGCTGTACCTCGTCCTGTTCGGCCCGCTCTTCGCGCGCAGCGGCGTCGGATCGTGGGACGTCCTCGTCCCGGGGCTGCTGGTGCAGCTCGGACTGCTCAGCGCGGGCATGAGCGGGTTCGGCATCGTCTTCGACAAGCGCTCCGGCGTGCTCGAACGCCTGCGCGTCACCCCGGCGAGCCGTATGTCGCTGCTGCTCGGCCGCGTGACCAAGGACGTCCTCGTCCTGCTCATCCAGGCCGCCGGGCTGGTCGTCCTCGGCTACGCCTTCGGCCTGCGGGCCCCGCTGGCCGGCGTGCTGCTCGGCCTGACGGTCGTGCTGCTGTTCGCGGTGAGCCTGGCCTCGCTGTCGTACGCCGCCGCGCTGACCCTCAACCCCGACCTGTTCGCCCCGATCATGAGCACGGTCCTGGTGCCGCTCATCCTGCTGTCGGGCGCGCTGCTGCCCATGTCGCTCGCCCCGGCCTGGCTGGACGTGCTGTCGCGGCTCACCCCGTTCCGCTACATCGTCGAGGCCCTGCGGGCGTTCTTCGCCGGCTCCTACACCTCGACCGCCGCGCTGCTGGGTGTCGGCGTCACCGCGGTGTTCGCGGTCGTCGCCGTCGCCGTCGGCACGCACCGCTTCCAGCGCGAGAACGCCTGACCGTTCCCCGGGACGCGAGAAGGCCGGTGCGGAGGGTTCTCCGCACAGGCCTTCTCGCGCCGGTCCGTCAGGCCTTCTCGGCCTCGCCGGTGGCCTGCTCCAGGGCGTCCTCGGGGGAGGCCTCCAGGTCGTCGGAGGCCTGGGCCAGGGCGCTCTGCTTGTCGAGCCCCACCCAGCTGGTGATGCTCTCGACGGCGAACAGCACGCCGAGGTAGACGCACATCACGGCGACCACCCAGGTCATCAGGCCGAGCGCCGCGCCGACGCCGAGCAGCAGCAGGCGGACCTCCCAGCCGAGCCCGGCCTGGAACACCCAGGGGGCCGGCCAGATGCTCTGCCGGGTGCGGTACACCGTGTCGTAGGTGTGGTAGCCGACGACGTAGATCAGCACGTACAGCAGCCACTTCGGGCTGCCGGCGGCCAGGCCCAGCACCAGGATCGTCAGGAACTCCGCGCCCCTGATCAGCGGCGGGACCAGCCAGTCGAACCGGCCGAGGTGGTCGCGCGCCGCGCTCGGGACGACCAGGACCACCATCACGAGCACGGGAAGCAGCATGATCGGCCCGGTGCCGGCGTCGAGCAGCCCGGCGACGCCGATCGCCGCCACGGCCAGCAGCGCGACCAGCGCGGCAGGCACCGGAGGCAGGCCGGGCCCCATCTTGCCGCGGAGGAGCGCCACCAGAGGGCCGTCGTCGCGGTAGGCGAGCAGGCGGGCCGTCTGGACGCGCCGGCGCTCCTCGTCGGGGTCGGGGACGGCGGTGGCGGGGGCCTGCGGGTGGGTGATCATGCGAGCGACCTCATGAGACGTCCGGTGAGGGTGTAGGTGGCCGCGACGCAACCCCAGATCACGAGGGTGAGGAACGTGACCCGGGGCTCGAAGAGAGCCGCGGTGATCGCGATGGCGGCGAACCGCTCACCGATGGGGAAGACGATCATCTTGCGGGCCCAGTGGACGGCCCGGAACCGGCCGGCCTTCGTCCACAGCTTGAGCAGCCCCCGCACGCCGGTGCTGCGGGAGACACGGCGCTTCTCCAGCGCGTCGCGCAGCGGACGGTCGTCGGCGACGCTCAGCGCCAGGGTGGGCAGCGGGTTCGGCGGCTTGCGCCGGTTGGCGGCGCCGAAGGAGAAGTCGAGCAGGTGCCGCACGGACTGGACCGACAGCGCGACCAGAGCCAGCGTCCACACGTCGCCCTGGCCGGCGACGACCGAGCCGATGGCGAGACCGGCGAAGACGACGTACTCCTTGGCCCGGTCGAACGTGGCGTCGAGCCAGGCGCCGAGGACGCCGAACTTGCGGGCGTACCGGGCGAGCTGACCGTCGACGCAGTCGAAGACGAACGCGAAGTAGATCAGCAGGCCGCCCGCCACCCAGCCCGCGCGCGTGCCCGTCGCGAAGGCCACCGCCGACAGCACGCCGAGCGCGATCGAGATCAGGGTGACCTGGTTGGGGGTGAGCCCGCGGCGCGCCGCCCAGCGGGCGATGAACCGGGAGTAGGTGCTGACGAAGTAGGTGGTGAAGAAGCCGTCGGCGCCCTTGACCGCGTTGTTCAGGCGCGCGCGGTCCTCGTCGAACTCCGACATGGCGGCCACGGCGGCGTCCGCCTCGGCCTGGGTGCCGACGCGGCTGTAGAAGAGGTCTCTGCGGCCGCGGATGCCGACGGAGACGCCCCGGCGGACCAGGCCGAGCACGAGCAGCTGGACGATGTCGTCCTCGGGGCCGAACAGGTGGGCCATGTCGGCCAGCTCGCGGGCGGCCTCGGCCAGGGTGGCCGCGTGGCGCTGGTGCAGGTGGAGGGGGCCGAGCAGCACGGCGTTCGGGCGGGTCACCGCGTGGTAGGCCGACCCGACCGACACCACGCGGGAGCGGCCGGCGCGTACCCGCACCGGCAGCCCTTCGAGGAAGCGGTCGCCGATCTCGGGCTCGGCCTCCTCGATCGGGATGTCGGGCTGGACCCGCTCGCCGTTCTCGTCCTCCTCGCGCGGCTCCTTGACGATGAGCGCCAGCGCGGCCCGCTTGGCCTTGGTGATCTGGTAGATCAGCTCGTCGTGGACGACGGCGCCGGTGGGCATGAGGAACAGGTTGTCCGTGGCTTCCTCGGCGGCGTCGGCGAGGGCGCGGAGGTCGCTCGCCAGGTCGGGTGACTCCACCACCTGTGCCGGGAACCGCCGGTGGTCGCCGGCCTCGCCCGGGCGCACGATGGCGAGGGGCTCGGGGTCCATCGAGGTGACCTGGCCGTACAGCCGGTCGAGGACCGTGGGCGAGCCGGGGAGCGACGTCAGCGCCAGGTGACCGGGCGGGACGTTCTGTTCGGGAGAGCCGGGCGAGGCGCCCAGCAGGACCACGCGGGTCATGTCACCCTTTCAGGCAGCGTGCAGGGGGCGAAGGCGATCGAAGAGGGGGTGTCGCCAGGGGGCAAAGTTTAGTGACTGTTCTCCCAAAGGATGCCATCCAGGGGCGACCCGAGATCGATTCGTCGCTTAAAGGGCTTCTCTTCCGGTTCCGGCGCCCCCTCCAGCCACATTTCTGGACATGTCCGGCGGGAACGCTCGCCCGGTGGCCGATTCGTCCGCCGAGGGGCGCCGCTTCCCTAGACTGGGCGGGTGAACCTCTACCGCGACGAGGGCATCGTGCTGCGCACCCAGAAGCTGGGAGAGGCCGACCGGATCGTCACGGTCCTGACCAAGCGCACGGGCAAGGTGCGGGGTGTCGCCCGCGGCGTGCGCCGCACCAAATCCAGGTTCGGGGCCCGGCTGGAGCCCTTCAGCCACATCGACCTGCAACTGCACACCGGGCGCTCGCTCGACGTGATCACGCAGGTCGAGACGATCCGGCCGTACGGCGAGGCGCTGGTGTCCGACTACCCGCGCTACACCGCGGGCGTCGCCATGCTGGAGACCGCCGACCGGCTCACCGTGGGGGAGAAGGAGCCCGCGCTCCGGCAGTTCCTGCTGCTGGTCGGCGGGCTGCGCACCCTGGTCGAGGGGGGCCACGAGGCGCGGCTCGTCCTCGACGCCTACTTCCTGCGCTCGCTCGCCGTCGCCGGGTACGCCCCGGCGCTCGACTCCTGCGCCCGCTGCTCGACCCCCGCCATCAGGGCCTTCGCCATCGCCGCCGGCGGCGTGGTGTGCGGCGGCTGCCGCCCGCCGGGCGCGGCCGTGCCCGCCGCCGAGACGATCGGCCTCATGATCGCCCTGACCCGGGGCGACTGGGACTCGGCCGACGCCTCCGAGCCGAGACACCGCACAGAGTGCAGCGGCCTGGTGGCCGCTTACCTCCAATGGCACCTCGAACACGGAATACGCTCGCTACGACACGTCGAGCGCGTCTGACGACGTCCTTCCCAGACTTCACCCACAGGAGACAACACCCGTGAACGTCCGCCCGCCCAGACCGCACCCCTCCGGGGCCGTCCCGCCGGCGATCCCGAGGGACCTCGTCCCCCGGCACGTCGCCATCGTGATGGACGGCAACGGGCGCTGGGCCAAGGCGCGGGGCCTGCCCCGGACCGAGGGGCACAAGGCCGGCGAGGCGTCGCTGTTCGACGTGATCGAGGGCGCCATCGAGCTCGGCATCCCCAACCTGTCGGCGTACGCCTTCTCCACCGAGAACTGGCGGCGCTCCCCGGACGAGGTCCGCTTCCTCATGGGGTTCAACCGCGACGTGATCAGGCGCCGCCGCGACGAGCTGCACGCCATGGGCGTGCGGGTGCGGTGGGCCGGGCGTCCCGGGCGGCTGTGGAAGAGCGTCATCAAGGAGCTGCAGGACGCCGAGGAGATGACGAAGGACAACCGGGTCCTCACGCTCCAGTTCTGCGTGAACTACGGCGGCCGGGCCGAGATCGTCGACGCGGCCGTGCGCCTCGCCCAGGACATCGCCGCCGGTCGGGTCAACCCCGCCAAGGTCTCCGAGCGCGCCTTCGCCCGCTACCTCGACGAGCCGGAGATCCCCGACGTCGACCTGTTCGTGCGCTCCTCCGGCGAGCAGCGCACCTCCAACTTCCTGCTGTGGCAGTCGGCGTACGCCGAGATGGTGTTCCTCAACCAGCTCTGGCCCGACTTCGACCGCCGCGACCTGTGGCAGGCCTGCGAGATGTACGCCAAGCGCGACCGCAGGTACGGCGGGGCCGTGCCCAACCCGGTCGCCGCGCCCGGCCAGGCCTGAGCCGCCCCGCCGGGCCCGCGTCAGGCGCGGCGGCGGGCCCGGTAGGCGGCGACGTGCATGCGGTTGCCGCAGGTGCGGCTGTCGCAGTAGACCCGCGAGCGGTTGCGCGACTCGTCCACGAAGACCTTCTCGCAGTCGGGGGCGGCGCAGGTGCGCATCCGCTCCCACTCGCCCTCCACCAGCAGGTGGGCCAGGGCCACGCCGCAGTCGGCGGCCAGCCGCTCGGCCACCGAGGCGCTCGGGGCGAAGTAGTGCACGTGCAGGGGCCAGCCGTCGTGCTCGGTGAGGTGCGCGGTGATCGGGGTGCGTTCGAGCAGCACGTTCAGCCGCGCGACGGCCGCGGCCGGATCGGGGGCGGCGAAGACGTCGCGGAACGTCTCGCGCAGGGCCCGCACCTGCTCGAGGTCGGCCGGGCTCACGCCGTCGACGCCGCTCAGCTTGTGCCTCTTGACGTAGGCCCCGAGCTCGGCGATGTCGCTCAGGGCGTCGGCGCCGCCGATCTCGGGCGCGCTGTTGACGAGGTCGGCCACGGCGGCGAGCGAGCACACCATGTCATGGGTGAATGGCATGTGGTCTCCTGCTCGGCGGGGCGCGGGCATGGCGGTGAACGATTCCTACGACCAGTATGGCGTGTCCGCCGGGGACCGGCGCCCGGACGCGAGGTGGAGCCGCGGGCCCGGCTTCGGCTAGCCTGGGACGTGCCGAGGGGAGTACTTCGCAAGCGCCGCCCCGGTCAGTACGGACGTCCCAGGGGCGTCCCCGGGCGGCCGCCCCACCACGCGGGTGAAGGAGACCTCGAACGACGACGTGTGCGTTCGAGGAGGTTCCATGCCCGTCCGGGCAGATCTGTCGGCGGCCCCGATCCAGAGCATCGCCTCGCCGAGCCTGTGGGCGATCACGGCGGGGGCGCTGGTGCTGCTGCTGGCGCTCGACTTCGTGCTCACCCGGCGCCCGCACGAGGAGCGGATGCGCGAGGCGGTGGGCTGGTCGGTCTTCTACCTGCTGCTGCCCGTCGGCTTCGGCGCCTACCTGTGGGGCGCCTTCGGCTCCACGCCCGCAGTCGAGTTCTTCACCGGGTACGTCGTGGAGAAGTCGCTGTCGGTGGACAACCTGTTCGTGTTCATGCTGCTGCTGACGGCCTTCGCGGTGCCGAGCGCGCTGGCCCGCAGGGTGCTGCTGTACGGCATCGCGGGCGCGCTGGTGCTACGTGTGATCTTCATCGCGCTCGGCGCCGCCGTGCTGCAGAGCGGCACCTGGGCGTTCCTGCTGTTCGGGGCGATCCTGGTCGCCACCGCCGGGAAGATCCTCAAGGACGCGATGGGCGGGCACGAGCAGGAGGTCGACATCTCCTCCATGCGCATGGTGCGCCTGCTGCGCCGTTTCATGCCCGTCACCGACGACTACCGCGGCACCCGCCTGGTCGTCCGCGAGGGTGGCCGGCGGGCCCTGACCCCGCTGGCGCTGGCCGCGGCGGCCGTGTTCGCCACCGACATCGTCTTCGCCGTCGACTCGGTGCCCGCGGTGTACGGCGTCACCGAGGACCCGTTCATCGTCTTCGCCACCAACGCCTTCGCCCTGCTGGGCCTGCGGGCGCTCTACTTCGTGCTCCAGGGGGTGCTGACGAAGCTGCGGCACCTGAACTACGGGCTGGCCGTCATCCTGGCCTTCATCGGCATCAAGCTGGTACTGCACTGGGCGCACGGCATCTGGACCTGGCTGCCGCAGATCCCCACGCTCGTCTCGCTGGGCGTCATCGTCGGCGTGCTGGCCATCGTCACGGCCACCAGCCTCCACGCCACCCGCCGCGCCCCCGCCCCGGAGTGAGCCGCCGAGCGGAGCGAGGCAGTCAAGCACGAGCACAGCTCAGCCGGCGGATGCCACAGCCCTGCAAGAAGGGCAGGTGCCGAAGACCTCGACGGTGTGGGTGATGGCGGTGAACCCGTGCTCGGCGCCCACCGCCTCGGCCCAGCGCTCCACGGCCGGCCCCGCCACCTCGACGGTGCGGCCGCAGCGGCGGCACACCAGATGGTGGTGGTGGCCGCCGGTGAGGCAGGCCCGGTAGACCGACTCGCCGTCGTCGGTGCGCAGCACGTCCACCTGCCCGGCGCCGGCGAGCGACTGCAGGGCCCGGTACACGGTGGTCAGCCCGATCTTGGCGCCGTCGGCACGCATCTCGGCGTAGATGTCCTGCGCGCTGCGGAAGCCCTCGCTGCGCGCGAGGATCTCCCGCACCGCTTCGCGGCGGCTCGTCATGGAGTGCGCTCCTGTGTGCGAGGTGGCCAGGGGGTCACGGGCCGGCCTGCCGTGCGCGGCCCCGCCTGGTGAATCTACCCACGCCGAGGGCGATCACGAAGCCGAGCAGCGCGAGCAGGACGATGGCCGCGCCGGGCGCCACACTGGCGTAGAACGCGCCGGTGAGCCCGCCGACCGTCGACACCACGCCGATCCCCATCGCCAGGAACATGGTGGCGGTGAAGCCCTTGGTGACCTGCTGGCTGGTGGCGACCGGGACGACCATCAGCGCGCTGACCAGCAGCAGCCCGACCACGCGCATCGCGATCACGACGGTCAGGGCGGCGGTCACCGCGATGAGCAGGCTCAGGAAGCGCACCGGCAGGCCGTTGACCTTGGCGACCTCCTCGTCCTGGCAGAGCACGAACAGCTCGCGCCCGAAGACCGCGACCACGCCCAGCACGAACGCCGCCAGCACCGCGATGACCCACACGTCCTCGGTGGTGACGCTGCTGATCGAACCGAACAGATAGGACGTCAGCGTCGAATTGCTGCCCCCCGGGGCGAGCCCGATCAGCATCACGCCGCCTGCGATGCCGCCGTAGAAGAGCAGGGCGAGGGCGACGTCGCCGGTCGTACGGCCCCGGGCGCGCACCAGTTCGATCGTGATCGCGCCGAGGATCGACACCGCGACGGCGGTGAGCACCGGTGCCGTACCGGTCAGGAAGCCGAGCGCCACGCCGGTCAGCGCCACGTGGCCGATGCCGTCGCC
Organism: Sphaerisporangium fuscum; assembly: GCF_018531465.1. Classification (GTDB taxonomy): domain Bacteria; phylum Actinomycetota; class Actinomycetes; order Streptosporangiales; family Streptosporangiaceae; genus Sphaerisporangium; species Sphaerisporangium fuscum. The sequence goes on along the minus strand of NZ_JAHDTF010000014.1, from coordinate 121,028 downwards.
CAGCAGGGCGAGGCGCCGCTGGACGATGAAGGTGCCGACGGCCGGGGCCGCCAGGCCGACGAGCAGCGCCGCGACCAGCGCCCGCGTCATGAAGTCGTAGGCGAAGATCTCGATCACTGCGCGGCTCCGGAGCTCATCGGGCCGCCGGACACGTCGTAGGCATGGACGCGGTCGTGCTCGTGGCCGGGGTGGGGGTGGCAGCCGGGCTCGTCGGGCGGCGCGCCGTCGAAGGCGATACGGCCGTCGCGCAGGACGACCGACCGCGTGATCAGCGGCTCCATCGGCCCGAGCTCGTGCGCCACCAGCAGCACCGTCTTGCCCTGTTTCACGAGGGTTGTGAGGGTGCCGGCGAGCTGCCGCTGGTTCTCGGCGTCGACGCCGGCGGTCGGCTCGTCCATCACGAAGGCGTCGGGCTCGCCCGCCAGCGCGCGGGCGATCAGCACCCGCTGCTGCTGGCCGCCGGAGAGCCGCCCGACGGGGTCGCCGGCCCGGTCGGTGAGGCCGACGGCGTCGAGGGCCCGGGCGACCGCGGAGCGGTCGTCGGCGCTGGTGCGGCGCAGGCGGCGCTGCCGGGCGACGCGGCCGGAGGCCACCACCTCGCGCACGGTGGCCGGGACACCGCCGCCGACCGACAGCCGCTGCGGCACGTACCCGATGCGCCACCAGTCGCGGAACCGGGCGGGCGGCTCGCCGTACAGCTCGGCGGAGCCGGCCGACAGCGGGGTGAGGCCGAGCAGCGCGCGGATCAGGGTGGACTTGCCGGAGCCGTTGGCGCCGAGCACGGCGACCACCTCGCCGGGCGCGATGCGAAGGTCGATGCCGCGCAGGACCGGCCGCCCGTCGAGGCTGACATGGCCGGCGGCCATGGCGAAGGCGGGCGGTGTGACCGCCGGGGACTGTTGCGGCGTCACGCCTGTCGCCTGGACTGAGGGCGTCATGAACATCCAAGTGCGGTGCGAAGGGTGGCGAGGTTCGCGCGCGCGGCGGACAGGTAGTCCCCCGTCTTGGGACGGCTCTCCAGAGGATTGAGAACCGCCGTCTTGGCGCCGACCTCCTTGGCGAGGACTTCGGCGACCTTGGGGCTGACGAGTTCCTCGGTGAAGATGGTAGTCACCTGTTCCCGCTTGGCGACCCCGGCCACTTCGGCGAGCCGCGCGGGGGAGGGGTCGCTCTCGGGGTCGATGCCGCTGATGCCGACCTGCTTGAGCTTGTAGCGGTCGGCCAGGTACCCGAATGCGGCGTGGCCGGTCACGATCGTGTGGCTGCGGCAGGTGGTCAGGCCCTGCTGGAATTCCTTGTCGAGGGCGCCGAGGTCGCCGGCCGCCGCCTGGGCGCGGGAGGTGTACGCGGCGGCGTGGGCGCCGTCGACCTGCCCGAGCTTCTTGCCGAGCTCGGTGACGGCCGTGGCGAGCCTCGCGGGGTCGAGCCAGATGTGCGGGTCGTAGCCGACCTGCTCGTGGGCGTCCTGGTGTTCCGGCTCGCCGGTGGCGGGAAGGGTGGTGACGGTGGAGGCGGCGTCGAAGGCCTTGTCCTGGGCGTGTTCCTGGACGGCCTCGTCGACCGCGGGCTGGACGCCCTTGATGTAGACGATCAGATCGGCCTGCTCGATGTCGGCGATCTGCCGGGGCGTGAGCTCCAGGTCGTGCGGTTCGACGCCCGGCTGGGTGAGGCCGGTGACCGAGACGTCCGTCCCGCCGACCCGGGTCGAGATCCATTCGAGGGGGTAGAAGGCGGCCAGGATCTTCGGCTTGCCCGAGCCCTGCGCCGAGGCGGAGCCGCCCTGCGAGCAGGCGGTCGCGGTGAGCAGCGCGGCGCCGCACAGGAGCGCGGCCAGGGTCTTCGGGCTCAGGTAGCCGGACGGCTTGCGCCGCGTGTACCTGGACGAATAGGGCATCACGCCCTTGAGTATGCGCCAGAATGAAAACCGTTGTCAAAATCGTCCCGGCGCCGGAACCCTCAGAAGGAGAGAGGTGCCGAACGGAGAGAACCCGGCAGAGCCGAATCTTGTTCCAGGTGGCTACAGCCAGCCGCGCTCGTCCGCGACACGCACCGCCTCCATCCGGTTGTGCGCCGAGGTCTTGGCGATGGCCGCCGACAGGTAGTTCCGCACGGTTCCCTCCGACAGGTAGAGCTTGGCGGCGATCTCGGCCACGGTGGCGCCCGAGCGTGCCACGTTCAGCACGTCGCGCTCCCGCGCGGTGAGGGGGGACTCGCCGGCGGCGAGCGTCGCCGCCGCCAGCGCCGGATCGACGACGCGCTCTCCCGCCGTCACCCGGCGGATCGCGTCCGCCAGCGCCTCCGCCGGGGCGTCCTTCACGACGAACCCGACGGCGCCCGCCTCCATCGCCCGGCGCAGGTAGCCCGCCCGGCCGAACGTCGTGAGGATCACGACCCGGCAGCCGGGCACCTGGGCGGTGAGCACCGCCGCCGCGGCCAGCCCGTCGAGCCCGGGCATCTCGATGTCGAGCAACGCCACGTCCGGCCGGTACGCGCGGGCCGCGGCGAGGACCTCGTCCCCCCGGCCCACCGAGGCCACGACCTCGAAGTCCTCCTCAAGCTCCAGCAGGGCCGACAACGCGGTGCGGATCAGCTCCTGGTCGTCGGCCAGCAGCAACCGGATCGTCATGCGCGGCTCCCGTCCGCAGGTTCCAGTGACACTCTCAGCCGCCACCCCCGCGGGGCCGCCGGCCCCGCCTCCACGCTGCCGCCGGCCGCCGCGACCCGTTCCCGCAGCCCGGCGAGGCCGTTCCCGTGGGACGCCGGGCGTCCCACGCCGTCGTCCCGGATCTCCACGTGAGTGGCCGACAGCGTGACGGCGCACCTGGTGGCGCGGGCGTGGCGGACGACGTTGGTCAGGCCCTCGCGCACGACCCAGCCGAACAGCTCCTCGTGGGCGAGGTCGACCACCTCGGCGGCCGTGGGCAGGTCGGCGACGACGCCGGCCGCGCTCAGCAGCTCCCTGCCGCGGGCCAGCTCGCCGGCCAGGGACACCTCCCGGTAGCCCGACACCGCCGCCCGGACCTCGGTCAGCGCCTGGCGCGACAGGCTCTCGACCTCCGCGATCTCGTCGGCCGAACGCGGTGAGCCGCTGGCGGCGAGCCGGCGGGCCAGACCACTCTTGATCGTGATGACGGTGAGCGAATGGCCCAGCAGATCGTGCAGGTCACGGGCGATCCGGGCCCGCTCGGCCTCCGACGCCAGCCGGGCGACCTCGGCCCGCGCCTCCCGCAGCGCGAGGTTGGCGCGGGCGATCTCGGCGAACGCGTAAACGGTCAGGGTGGTGAAGATCATCATGAGCGCCTCCAGCCAGCCGGGCCCGGTGTGCCAGGGGCGCACGGCCCATGGGACGAGAACACAGACCAGCGCGCCGGCCGTCACGATCGCCACTATGTACCGCCGCACGACGACGGCCGTGAACGAGGCGACCACAGCGAACAGATACAGGGCGGAGTTCCGGGCGAAGGGCAGCGCGGCGGCCGACAAAACGGCCATGGCCCCGAGCGACGACCAGAGCCGCGGCAGGTGGCGCCGTACGAACGCGGCACCGGCGAGCACGTAGCACCCGCAGAAGGCCACGACGATCGCGTACCCGGCGACCGCGCCCGCGCCCGCGGAGTTCTGCGCCACGCCGACCGCCGTCACGACCGGGTAGACGAACATCCCGGCCGCCAGCACCATGCGGCGCCATCCCCGGACCCACCGCAGCGGGTCCCCGCCCGCCGCCGGGTCGGCTGGCCCTGTCACGGCCTCGTCCATGACGGGCACGCTAACACCGTCCCGCCCCCGGCGGCCGGACAGCGGGACGACACCGGTGGACCGCGCAGGACCGAGGCCCTTCACGGCCCCGCCCGCGTTCACTTGGCGAACAGCGACCGCAGGTGCCCGCCGTTGACGATCACGGCGACACCCGCCAGGAGCAGGCCGCAGACGCCCTGCTCGATCCTCATCCACAGCGGGAGCAGGCCGGGCAGCGCGATGATGACCGCGATGGCCACCACCATCACCGCCGAGATGATGCGCAGCCGCAGGTACGCCTTACGGGAGCCGCGGGCCGCGCGGAGGGTGAAGGCGAACGTCAGCAGGGCGCTGAGGACGACGATCGTTCCCCGCACCCAGGCCGCGTCGTTCACCGCCGCCCCGTCGTCGCGGAGCAGGGCGATGGTCACCAGGGTGATCACGCTCAGGCCGAGGTAGCCGCCGGCGAGGAGCTTGAGGTTGCGGAACGCCCGCAGAGCGCGCGGATGGTCCAGACCCGTCGCGAGGGGGTCTCTGTCAGAAGCTTTCATGCAGGCAATGCTGGCCGCCGGCCACCCGGCCGGGGCAGTGAGATCGCCCATCACTCGTCCATGACATTCGTCATGATCCACCGCCTGATGGACGCCGGCCCTCAGAACAGGCCGAAGCGCTCGGCCGCCAGGGCGACGAGGAAGGTCGCCAGCGCGACGCGCAGGATGCGCGCCCAGGGGCCGAGGGACGGCCACGACATGTAGGCCAGCCAGCCGACGAAGGCGAGCACCGGCAGCACCGCGATCCCGCCCCGCCAGTCGGGCACGACGAAGCCGACCAGCAGCAGCACCACGAGCGCGACGGGCGGCATCCAGCGCGGCAGCCCGTACAGGAAGACCAGCGGGGTGGCGCTCTTCTCCTCGACCGCCCGCCGCAGCCCGGTCGCGCCCGGCGTCATGAAGTGCTCTCCCCCCGGCAGCGGCCGGCCCGCCCGGGCCCTCCCGGACCCCGGGCCGTTCGAGGCGCCCCGCCCCTGGTCACGGGCCAGCGGGTGGGCGGGCACGGCCCGCTTGCGCGAGGAGGGCGAGGAGTCGCGGGGATCGTGCTTGTCGGCCACGGATCGAGCCTAACGTCGCGAGCCCCCGCCGCGGCACCCCGGCGCGCACGGCGACGCCGGGGCGGTGGCGCAGGAGCCCCGCGCCTGCTGGCATCCTGAACGGCATGCTCGCCGTCATCAGGTACACCGTCCCGGCCGCACGCGCCGAGGAGTTCGCCGAACAGGCCCGGGTCATCCTCGGCACGCTGGCCGCCCAGGCCGGGTACCTCGGCGGGCGCATCGGCAGATCGGTCGACGAGCCCGATCTGTGGGCGCTGGTCAGCGAGTGGGAGGGCGCCGGGTTCTACCGCCGCGCGCTCTCGGCGGCACGCATGGAGATGTACCCGCTCATGACATTGATGATCAACGAGCCGAGCGCCTTCGAGATCCTCGGGACCAATCCCTGAGCATCTCTGCTCGTCCGGCGCTGATTGTGGGCGGGTCGCGTCGTCGGTTCCCCTAAGCTTGAGGGAGATCGGGCAGGTGACGCGCCCTCTGATCGACAGACCCAACCCCGACCGCCAGCCGGATGGAGCATCTTGATGGCCCGCCGTACCGACATCATGGACACGATCGTCAGCCTCGCCAAGCGCCGCGGGCTCGTCTACCCGTCGAGCGAGATCTACGGCGGCCTGCGCGCGTCCTGGGACTACGGTCCTCTCGGTGTCGAGCTCAAGAACAACGTCAAGCGCGAGTGGTGGAAGTCCATGGTGCAGGGCCGCGACGACGTCGTCGGCCTCGACTCCTCGGTGATCCTCGCCCGCGAGGTCTGGGAGGCCAGCGGTCACGTCAAGGAGTTCGTCGACCCGCTGACCGAGTGCCAGTCCTGCCACAAGCGCTTCCGCGCCGACCACCTCGAGGAGGCCTACGCCGAGAAGCACGGCGGCAAGGCCCCCGAGAACGGCCTGACCGACCTCACCTGCCCCAACTGCGGCACCAAGGGCTCCTTCACCCAGCCCCGCATGTTCAGCGGCCTGCTGAAGACCTACCTCGGCGCGGTCGAGGACGAGTCGGGCCTGGCCTACCTGCGGCCCGAGACGGCGCAGGGCATCTTCATCAACTACCTGAACGTCCAGCAGTCCTCGCGCAGGAAGATCCCGTTCGGCATCGGCCAGATCGGCAAGTCGTTCCGCAACGAGATCACCCCGGGCAACTTCATCTTCCGCACCCGCGAGTTCGAGCAGATGGAGATGGAGTTCTTCGTCAAGCCCGGCACCGACGAAGAGTGGCACCAGTACTGGATCGACGAGCGCTACAAGTGGTACGTCGACCTCGGCATCAACCCCGAGAACCTCCGGCTGTTCGAGCACCCGAAGGACAAGCTGGCCCACTACGCCAAGCGCACCGTCGACGTCGAGTACCGCTTCAACTTCACCGGCACCGAGTGGGGTGAGCTCGAAGGCGTCGCCAACCGCACCGACTTCGACCTCAGCACCCACGCCACCGCCTCCGGCACCGACCTGTCGTTCTTCGAGCAGGAGACCGGCGAGCGCTACATCCCGTACGTCATCGAGCCGGCGGCCGGTGTCGACCGCTGCACGCTCACCTTCATGATCGACGCCTACACCGTCGACGAGGCGCCGAACGCCAAGGGCGTCATGGAGCAGCGCACGGTCATGCGCCTCGACCACCGCCTCGCGCCGGTCAAGGCCGCGGTGCTGCCGCTGTCCCGCAACGCCGACCTCTCGCCCAAGGCCCGCGACCTGGCCGCCAGGCTCCGCCGCCGCTGGAACGTCGAGTTCGACGACGCCGGCGCCATCGGCCGCCGCTACCGCCGCCAGGACGAGATCGGCACCCCGTTCTGCATCACGGTCGACTTCGACACCCTGGAGGACCACGCGGTGACGGTCCGCGAGCGCGACTCGATGGCCCAGAAGCGCATCGCCCTCGACCAGGTCGAGTCCTACCTCCGCGAGCACCTCAACGACTGACCTCTGTCCAGGTGGCGTGGCGACCCTGACCGCCACGCCACCTGGAGCGGCTGCTCGCCGTGACCGTCAGGTCGTCCGGCGCGAAGACCCTCCGACCTCAGTTCACCGGCACGGGGCCGGGGAAGTGCGGGTTCTCGATCACTCCGACCAGCGTGCCGTCCGGAGCCTTGAGGATGGCGGTTCGGATCCCGCCCCCGTAGTCGGTGACGGCGGCATGGACGCTCGCTCCCTCCTTCTGAAGGGCGGCGGCCGCCTGGTCGACATCCTCCACGCCCCAGTAGGTCACGGGCCCGGGGCCGTTCTCACTGTGCCCGTCGGGGTCGAGGGCCAGCTCGTAGCCGCCGAGGTTGTAGCCGACGTAGAACGGCTCGTCGAAGTAGGGCTCGATGCCGAGCACCGCCGACCACCACCGTTTGGCGGCCTGCAGGTCGTCGACGGGATAGACGACCGTCCGAAGTCCGAGAAACATGACCCGGACGCTACACAGCAGCACCGACAGTTCCGGTGATCACGCGCGGACGATCCCCGCGCGCCACGAAAAGCCATGCGTCGATCGCGTAGGCCACCTCACGCCCAACGGTCGCTCCGCCACCCGGGTGGCCGTATGCACTCGTTCTGCCCAACGAAGCGTCTGGGCTGGGGCAACGCGCGGGCCGGTATGAACGGGACACGGGGGAGGTGCGCGACACTGCTGATCAGGGCCGCAGCGACGGAGGGGGTGGCCTGGGATGCGGATCGTCGTGGACCTCCCCCGCTGCCAGGGCTATGCGCAGTGCGTGTTCCTCGCGCCGGAGGTGTTCGAGCTGCACGGGGAGGAGACGCTGCTGTACGACCCGGCCGTACCGGACGAGCAGCTCGACCGTGTACGCCAGGCCGCGGCGGCGTGCCCGGTCCAGGCCATCCTCGTGGGCGAGCAGGTGAGCGCCGGTGCGCGATGACCTCCGCCAGGGCCGCATCGTCATCGTGGGGGCGTCGCTGGCCGGGTTGCGGGCGGCCGAGACGCTGCGCGAGGAGGGCTTCGCCGGGACGCTGACCGTGATCGGCGACGAGCCGCATCCGCCGTACGACCGGCCACCGCTGTCCAAACAGGTGCTGCTCGGCAAGGTGGCGGCGGACGCCACCGCGCTGCCCGTGCGCCGGGACCCCGGCGCGCAGTGGCGGCTCGGGGTGCGCGCCACGGGGCTGGACCCGGTCGGCAAGCAGGTGCTGCTGGCCGACGGCGAGCCGGTCCCCTACGACCGGCTGCTGATCGCCACCGGGACGCGGGCGCGGCCCTGGCCCGACCCGGCGGAGGCCGCCCTGGACGGGGTCGTCACCCTGCGGACCAGCGACGACGCCGGGCGTCTGGCCGAGCGGCTGGCCGCAGGGCCGCGGCGGGTGCTGGTGATCGGCGCGGGCTTCACCGGTTCGGAGATCGCCTCGGCCTGCCGGGAGCTGGGCATCGAGGTCACGGTCGCCGAGCGGGGCCCCGGGCCGCTGGTGGGCGCGCTGGGCGGGACGCTGTCGAAGCTCGCGGCCGCCCTTCAGTGGGCCCACGGCGTGGACCTGCGCTGTGGAGTGACGGTCACCGCGCTGCGCGGGGACGGCCGGTTCACCGGCGCGGACCTGTCCGACGGCAGCCGCGTCGACGCGGACGTGTGCGTCGTCGCCATGGGGGCGGTCCGCAACACCGAATGGCTGGCGGACTCCGGGCTGGCCGCGGGCCGGCTCGGGATCGCCTGCGACGCGGGGTGCCGCGTCTTCGACAGGTACGGGATCGTCACCGACGACGTGTTCGTGGCCGGCGACGTCGCCCGCTTCCCGCATCCGCTCTTCGAGTACCAGATGATCTCCCTGGAGCACTGGGGCAACGCGGTCGAGCAGGCCGGGGTGGCGGCCCACAACATGGTCAACACGGGGCCGTCGCGGCGCCCCCACCTGGCGGTCCCGGTCTTCTGGTCGAGCCAGTTCGGGATCAACATCAAGTCGGTGGGCGTCCCCACCTTCTCCGACCAGGTGGTCGTCGCCCAAGGCTCGCTGGGCGAACGCCGCCTGGTGGCGGTCTACGGCCACCAGGGCCGGGTCACCGCGGCGGTCACCGTCAACATGGGCAAATGGCTGGAGTACTACCAGGGCCTGATCGAGATGGCCGCCCCGTTCCCGCCCGGGCCCGGCGCGGCCGACGGCCGTCCGCTGGTGACCGAGTTCCCGGTCCCCTCCAACGTGCCGGACCCCAGGGGGCTCTTCCACGGTCCCACCGTCGCGCTCACCGGCTACCTGCCCGACCGGCGGCTCACCGTGGTGCGGCCCGGCTGACCCCTGTCGTCCCTTCCCTGCCACGAGGAGCGCCGCATGGCCGTCGACACCCTGCTGGAGCGCATCACCGACTACGCCAACCGCCCCGACCCCTACCCGTTGTACGCGGAACTCCGCGAGGCCGGGGTGGTACGGCAGACGGACGGAAGCTACCTGGTCGGCACCTACTACGACATCACGGCCCTGCTGCACGACCCGCGGATCAGCGCCGATCCCCGCAACCTCGCCGCCCAGTACCGCGGCGTGCTCCTGGAAGAGCAGCAGATCTCCTTCATCCGGCTCGACGACCCCGAGCACCACAGGCTCCGCGGCCTGGCCATGCGGCCGTTCGGGCCGCCGCACACCCCTGGCCGCGTGGACGCGATGCGCGGCGAGATCGCCGCGATCACCCAGGAACTGATCACGGCGCTGGACGGCCGCACGCGGGTCGACATCGTCGAGGACTTCGCCTACCCGCTGCCCGTGACCGTCATCTGCCGGCTGCTCGGCGTGCCGCGAGAGGACGAGCCGGTCTTCCGCGAGTGGTCCGAGACGATCATCGATTTCGCCGACATCAAGCCTGGCGAGGATCCCACCGAACGCCGGCGAGCCGGCGCCCAGGCCCTCGCGGAGATGGGCCGGTACCTGGTGGACCTCGCCGAGCAGCGCCGCGGCCGGCCCGATGGCGACATGCTGTCCGCGTTCGTCAACGACACGGATCCCGCCGGACCGCTCACCCGGGAGGAACTGGCGGCCACCGCTGTCCTCCTGCTCGTCGCCGGGCACGAGACCACGGTCAATCTGATCACCAACGGAGTGCTCACCCTGCTGCGCCACCCCGATCAGCTGGACCGGTTGCGCCGTGAACCCGGCCTGCTCCCCATGGCGGTGGAGGAACTGCTGCGCTACGAACCCCCGGTCCATCTGCGGCAGCGCACCCCCCTCGCCACCATCGACGTCGCGGGCGTCACCGTCCCCAAGGGCGCGCCCCTGGTACTCGTGCTGGCCTCGGGCAACCGTGACCCCGGACGGTTCCACGACCCCGAGCGGTTCGACCCCGCCCGCCCGGACAACCAGCACTTCGGCTTCGGCGGCGGCGTCCACATCTGCTACGGCGCACCGCTCGCCCGGGTCGAGGCCCAGATCGCGCTCGGCGCGCTGATCCCCCGCCTCGGCACCGCGACCCTGGCGCAGGACCCGCCCCCGTACCGGCGCAGCGCCATGCTCCGCGGCCCCCGCCACCTCCCCATCGACCTCTGACTCTCTGTTCAGGCGGGCAGGTTCCAATTCGGCCCGCCGTCGTCGTCCAACCACACGTACTGGCGATCGCTCGTGATCGTGAGACCGAAGGAGGACTGTGGTGGACGACCGGCTTCCTGCCAGGTCAGGACGGCCTGTTCCACCTGGTCCCACAGCCGTAGAGGGCCGTGCTGACGCACCGTCCAACCGCCCGCGCCATCAGATCGGGTTGTGGCCTGGGAACCGGTGGCGACGTCGAGAAGGACGGTCTCGTCTCCGGTCCCCATGCGTTGCGCCGATGGTGCGCCGAGCTGGGCGACGAACAGGCCGGTCGTGTCGTCCAGAATGTTCGGGTCGATCCTGCTTTCCCGCTGTTCTCCACGGCCGATCAGGTAGTGCGAGAGAGGAGGGGCGACGTGCGGACGAGCAGGCATGAACGCCACGCCGAACGGATCGAAACGTCCGGACGCGGTGCCGTCATCGGCAAGGGTGAGGTGGACGAGGCCGCTGCCGTTCATCCATCCCCAGAACGGTGTGGTGATGGTGCCGCCGTCGCGTACCTGCCAGAGCCAGGCCGCGGGGACGTAGCGAACCGAGCAGGTCGCGATCAGGCGATCGTACTCGGCGTTCTCGTCGTAACCCGCGAGCCCATCACCGACCACCAGTGTGGGGGCGTATCCGGCCGAAGAGATCGCTTCCTCGGCCTGCCGTGCCACACTCGGGTCGTACTCGATCGAGGTCACTGCCCTGTCGCCGAGCCGCCGGCACAGCAAGGCGGTGGAATATCCGGTGCCTGTTCCGATCTCCAGCACGCTGTCGCCGTCGGCGATCTGGGCGATCTCCAGCATCCGGACGACGATGCCGGGCAAGGTGGACGAGGACGTCGGAGCACCGGCGATCGGCTGTAGTGCCTCGATGGCCGTGATACCACCGACCTGGGTCACCCAGGTCTGGTTGGCATAGGCCAGCTCCGCCCACTCCTCGGCGCTCACATCACCGCGTCGCAGAGGGGTCCACAACGTGCCGCTCTCCGTGTTCGTCGCCCGGAAGACCGCGCCACCCAGGAAGGCCTCACGGGGAACCGTCCCAACGGCCTCCGCCCATCTCCGGTCGTGCACGTAACCTTCGGTCATCAGCCGTGTGACCAGGGCTTGCCGCAGGCGTGCGGATCGTAGAGCGGTCACGGCCTCCCTCTCTCCAGAAGATCGGCCAGGGCGTCGGCCACAACCGGTTCCTGCTCTGGGATCCAGGCCCACTGCCCGTTGGGGTTGCACTCCAGGAAGACCCAATCGCCGTTCGGGGTGAGCGCAAAGTCGAAAGCGGCGAACATCAGGCCGTAGCTCCGCATGTATCGTCGGATGGACGACTCCAGCGCAGGCGGGCATGGAACCAAGGTATAGGTGAGAGTGTCGTAGTCGGCCCGCCAATCCAGCAGCCCACTGTCGATGCGGATCGCGAACACCTTCTCGCCGACCACGGTGACTCGTATGTCGGCCACCTTCTCCACCTTTGCCTGAAACATATGCGCGGTAACGGACAAGGTGTCATCAAGCTCGACTGGATCCACAGCCCGTACCCATATCATTCCATTCCCGCCGTTCATATCCTTCTGGAGCGGATGGCGAAGTGGTTTGTACACGACGGGTGCGAAGTCTTCGGCGAACGTTCGAGCTTGGTGGGGATCGTTGGTGATCAACGTCGACGGAACGGTGAGTCCGCATTCGGCGGCCGTTACGAGTTGCCCCGGCTTGTACTCGGCTGCCTGGTTGTGCCAAGGATGATTGACCCAGAGGCAATCACGAAGAGCCGCCAGTACGCCGCCGAAGCCGAAGCGTGCCTCAGCCACGGCGAAAGCGACGTCACGGCCAGGCGCTCTCGGTGAGGCCTGGTAGGGAGTGGGGCGGCGCCACCACACCGCCCGCACCCGCTCGAGAGCGAGCTCCCGACTGGGCGTGCTGATCAGTCCGCTCAGACCCGTGGCGTTGAGTTGCGCCGACATCCTCACTCCTGATCCTGCGATCAAGAAGTCCCCGGGATCGAGCCGGACCACCGGAACGCCGCGATCGTACAGACGCTGGATCACCAGATCGGCCGTGACGTCTTCCAGGCCGGTCACCGTGAGGACTGGAAGCTCCATATCCATGTCAGTCGTTGTCGTAATCCATGACGGAATCGCTGTCGCTTGTCGGATTCGCTCCGTCCTGGCCCGTGGTTGCCGTGGACTTCGAGGTCTGCTTGTTCGTGCCGTGCTTACCCGCTTCGATGATGTCTCCGGTTTCGGTGTCGCGATATATACCGGTTTGAGTAACCGGGTCAAGTTCAACACGGTACGGCCGATACGGCGCCTCGGCCAATAGTGGGAGAGGCATTACTCGGGTCAAACCCCAGGGGTGTCTGTTCTGTGTTTGCATGGCATTCCTTCCGTTCGGTACCGATACGGGTTTCGGGGTGGTGCGTGGAGAAGCCGATTGTCCGGCCGGAACTATCGTGGCTTCTTTTCGTCCTGTCGAAGTGGAGATTGGTGCGGAAGCTCGGGTCTGGTCGTCGGGTCTGTCCTCGAGAGCGCGAGGTACGACCGGATCAGGGCGTCATGTCGAACCAGACGGTGCGGTGGGTGCCGTCCTGTCTCCAGCCCCAGTCGCGGGACAACTCCCGCACCAGCCAGAGGCCGCGGCCGCCTTCGCTGAGCGGGTCGATCTGAGCCGGGACCTGAGGGATGGTGGCGTCCGAGCCCTCGTCCGTCACTTCTATCCGCACGGTCTCGCCGTCGTCGTACACCCGCAGCTCGACCATCCCGTCCGGTCTGCTGCCGGACGCCGAGTGCCGTACGGCGTTGGCGACGACTTCGCCGACCAGCAGTTGAACGTCGTCGACGGCCCGGCGGCCGGCGGTGAGCAGCAGCGAGCGTACGTACGCCCGCGCCACCGCGACCGAGCTGAGCCGGCCGAGAAGATCGACGGACCCGAGAAAACCCATCGTCCTCACTGCGGGACCTCCCAGAGTTCACGGTTGCGAGCTGACACGGACTGCCCTTTCTGATCACGGCACCTGAGCGGCGGATGACATCGAGAAGCGGTGGAACCGGATGCGTCCCCGACCCGGTGGCGGTTACGCTCCGATCATCCGTCGGTACGGATCGTCGTCCCAGCCGCCGCTGGACCGCCAGAGAACCGGTGTTGCGGCAACACGCCGGCAACATCAGGGAGGAGCTGGTACCGATGCACTCTCACCACGACGCGACGAGCGCCCGCATGATCGGCCTGGCTCTACGGCACCTGAGAGAGCAGGCGGGCCTGACGCAGCGGGAGCTCGGCCGACGCGCCCTGTACGACCACACCCGCATCTCCCGCGCCGAACACGGAGAGATCCTCATCCCGCATGAGCAGGCGAGCGCACTGGATAGAGCCTTGACCGCCGGCGGGCTGCTCATCGTGTTGCGGCAGGCGGCCGAGCCCCCCTCGGCTGCCCCTTCCCTCGTTCAGGTAACTGGCGTCGACAAAGACGAGCCGGTCATCCTGGACATGCAGACGCCCGAGGGAAGGACCGTGCGCGTGACCCTTTCTCGTCGTGATTTCGCCCATCTGCTGGCCTCCGGAGCGCTCACCTCCGTACTGCCCGTCCTAGGGGACGCCGATCAGACCCGGCGCGTCGCCCAGGCCATCGAGGAACCGGCCCGGGTCGACGCCCAGGTCGTCGAGTACTTCCGTCGCGTCCTGGCTGAGCACTTCGCCGCTGACAAGATCCTCGGCCCGCGGTCTCTGCTGCGACCGGTACTCGCGCAGATCGATGTCCTCGACGATCTACGCCGCCGCGCTCGTACCGCGCATGTCGATCCGCTCCTGCAGGTCCTCGCGCAGTACGCGGAAATGGCCGGATGGCTTCACCAAGACCTTGGAGAGCTACGGGCGGCGATGTCCTGGTCCCGACGGGCCGCCGAGTGGGCCCAGGTCGCCGGGGATGAACAGATGGCGGCTTACATGCTGGTACGTCAGTCCAACATCGCCTGCCTGACGCACGACTACACCGTCGTCGTGCAATACGCCGCCGCTTCCCGCCGCGACCCGGCTCGGTTGGAACCCAAGCTCAGCGCCCTGGCGGCCCAGCAGCAGGCGCGTGGCCAGGTGATGCTCGGCGAGCACAAGGAAGCGTTCGACCTGCTGGACGAGGCGGCTGAGACCCTTCGCGAACACCCGCAGGTCACGCACCCCGATGTGCCGGTGTATCTGCACCACTACGACCTCGACACTCTCCAGGAGCAGTCCGCCGTGTGCCATAGGGCAGCCGGGCGACCGGACACCGCCGTGACGATTCTGGAAGAGCAGATCACCAAGCTTCCCGACAACCTCGCCCGGGATCGCGGGCACCTCACAGCCAAGCTCGCCGTAGCCGTCGTCCAGGCCGAACAAGACCCCGACCGCTCGGCCCACCTCGGTCGCGAGGCACTCGGCGTCGCCCAGCAGACAGGTTCGGCCCGCATCCACCGCGAACTACGCACCCTCGACACCGAACTCCTTCACCGCTGGCCGGACCACGCCGCCGTGCGCGATTTCCACGAGGAGTTGATGTCGGCGACCTGAGTGGCCGTGGTGAAGGCCGTGACCGCCTCTCGGCCGGCAGGTCGGCGTACAGATGATTGTTTTCGCCCGGACGACGGGCGAGCTCGGGTGCTAGGACTTATGGGTGGAATACGTGCGTCTCGGCTCCAGCGGACTGAAGGTTTCGCGGATCGCGCTGGGGATGATGAGCTACGGGGACCCCGCGAGGCTCGCCTGGAGTCTTGACCTGGACGCGGCCGAGCCGATCGTCCGGCGGGCGGTGGAGGGCGGGGTCACCTTCTTCGACACGGCGGACATGTACGGGGACGGCGCGAGCGAGGAGGTCACCGGACGGCTGCTGCGCAAGCTGTTCGCCCGTCGCGAGGACTACGTGCTGGCGACCAAGGTCTATTACCCGACGGGCGCCGGTCCCAACGACCGGGGGCTTTCGCGAGGGCACATCACGGCCGCAGTGGAGGCGTCGCTGCGCAGGCTGGGCACCGACCACATCGACCTCTACCAGATCCACCGCTGGGACCCGCAGACGCCGGTGGGGGAGACGATGGCCGTCCTCCACGACCTGATCCGGGCGGGCAAGATCAGGTACGCCGGCGCCTCGCTGATGTACGCCTGGCAGTTCGCCAAGGCGCAGCACGTCGCGCGGCTGGGCCGCCGGACGCCGTTCGTCTCCATGCAGACCCGCTACAACCTCCTCTACCGCGAGGAGGAGCGCGAGATGCTGCCCCTGTGCGCCGACCAGAAGGTGGGCGTGCTGCCCTACAGCCCACTGGCGCGTGGCCTGCTGTCCGGCGCCGGGTCCCGCGCCACCGCCCGCGCCGCCGCCGAGGGGAGCCGTTCCCGCCGGGCGGACGGCGACCAGGACGTGATCGACGCGCTGCACGCCGGCGCCCGCGAGCGGGCCCTGCCGCCCGCCCGCGTCGCGCTGGCCTGGACGCTCGCGCACCCGGCCGTGTCGGCCTCGATCGTCGGCGCCACCAAGCCCCACCACGTGGACGACGCCCTCGCCGCCGTGGAGGTGACGCTCACGCCGCAGGAGAAGGACCTCCTGGAGCGGCCCTACCGCCCCAGGTCGCCCTACGGCTACACCTGACCCTCGATCAGTCGCAGTAGAAGTAGTTGGTCTTGCTGTAAGCCCAGCCCGGCGTGCCGTACAGGCCTCTCTTCTCGATCTGGAGCCAGACCGCCGACCTGTACCAGACCTTGTACCTGGGCTGGTAGTGGCAGTTGCGGTAGGCGGCCTGGACCTTGCCCTTGCACTTGGTCCATTTCCCGCCGTTGTGCGCGATGACGTGCCACTGGTGGTCGCCCGTCAGGTTCCAGGCCTGGAGGTCGACTCCGGCGTGGCACTTGTCGGGAGGGCCCGCGCTTCCGCCGCAGCTCTTCTTCTTTCCTTCGGCCCAGATGGTGCGGGAAGTGTGGGTCAGGGCGAAGGGCTTGGTGGCGGAGTAGACGCACCATGACGTCCATCTCGCCTGCAGCGCGCTCGACGTGGCGGAGGGCGACGCCGCGGCCGTGGAGTCGTCGATGCCGGCGGATACGGTCGGCGAGTTCAGGTCGCTGGAGGCGTCGTCCGGGTCGGAATCGTCGGTCGGGACGGTGGTCGGCATGTCCGGAGGGGCGTCGGGAGCGCCGGTCGTGGGATCTTCCGCCGTGGCCGGAGCGCCGACGATCGGGGTGTCGTCGGATACGAAGTACCCGCTGACCGCCACCTGGACGTGCACGGCACCGGAACTGTGGTTGGTCAGCGTGATCTTCTGATCGCCGCTGGTCACCACGGTGTCCGACCCGCTGGAGCTTCCCGCACCGGTGGGGAAGGCGACGCTCGGAAGATTCGTGTCGCTGCTGTCGGCCGGGTAGACCGAGAGCCAGCCTCCCTGTTCCGCGCCCCGCGTGGTGATGGTGAGCGCCGCGGCGGCGACCGCGTCGGGTGTCGCGGCGAGTCGCGAGGAGTCGAAGGTCAGGGACTGGCCTGCGGCCAGCGGAGCCGTTCCGCCGACCCCGGTGCCCTTCGCCGTGTCCACGATCGTCTGAGGGGTGACGCGGGTGAAGTCCAGGCCGTCGGGACCGTCGGAGTCGGCGGTGAAGTATCCGCGGACGCTGATGGAGGCGTTGATCGGGCTGGTGCCGTGGTTGGTGAAGGCGAGCAGCCCGTTCGGGTTGAGCGGCACGATCTGGAAGCCGCTGCCCGGACCGCCGGTGGCGGTGTAGTCGAGCGCGCTGACGTTGGGGTCGGCGGAGAGGACCGGGAACAGCGAGACCCAGCCGTCGGCTGTCTGGTCCTTCACGGTGATGTTCACCGCGACCGCCGTGGCCCCGCTCGCGGGAACACCGGCGTGTCCGGCGACACCGAAGGCCGCAGAGCTGTTGGCGCCCAGTTTGTTGCCTGGGATGCCCCAGTTGTCGCCTCGCTCGGTGTCGTACAGGTAGCCGTCGGCCGGAACCGGGCTGTAGGTGTGCCCGGTGACGGAGGCGTTGTCGGTCAGGTAGTAACCGCTGGTCGAGACGGCCGCGTCGACGGTGCCGTCGCTGGCGTTGGTGAGAGTGATCTTGCCGTCCGAGCTCACTTCGATCGTGTCGGTGTTCGAAGCCGTCCGATTCGCCGTGAAGCTGAGCGAACTGACCGAAGCCGTCCGGCCCGCTGGAGTCGTCTTCAGGGAACCACTTCGAGACGGGTTGACGGCCTCGATGGTCACGAAGGCCGCCGCGACGCCGGTAGACGGGATCCCGGCGCGTCCGGTCACCTGGAAGGTCACCGAGCCGTTGGCGGGGATCTTCGCCCTGGCGGCGCCGGTTCCGGTCCGGGTGTCCAGCAGCGCCGTGAATGCCATGGGGACGAAATGCCCTGCGGTCGCCGTGGCCGCGTGCGCGCTTCCGGCATCGGACGGGGGTGCCGTCAGCAGGCCGAAGGTCGCCGAGAGGAACGCGACGACCATGACGCTCGCCCGCATTCTGGTCACTCGGGATCTCCGGCGGTCGGCCGCCACGACACCCCCGTCGCCGCGTTCCGGACCGGCCGCCGCCCCTTGAGACGGTAATCGATTCGCCATGATGATCCCCCTTTGTGGTCGAAGTCACGAGTGACCATACGCGCGGGGCCCGACGTAGATCGTCAAACCGCGGCGGTAGCTCCGGCCTTCTCGGTGCGGTATCCCGGCCTTGCGATCTGCAACTTCGGCGGTATTGACGACCGCGTCGTCCCGCGGGCGGGGGTCACCTTCCCGGCATGGACGGCGACGGCGCGAGTGAGGAGCCGAGGCCGGGATTCAGGAGTTGCCTTGACGTCAACGTCATGGTTCTAACGTGGCGGTCGGAGGGCCGGCAGGGGGTCGGCCCGAGCTACCGCGTATCGAGGAATGTCCATGAAGTTCGCCATCAGCTACAGCACGCCCTTCTACGGGGCCGATCCCGACAAGCTCGTGGCCTTCGCCCGATTGGCGGAGGAGTGCGGTTTCGAGGCGCTGTACATGCCTGAGCACATCGTGCTGTACCCGGGGGCCAAGGTGGGGCCTTTCGAGATGCCGCCGTCGCTGCCGTACGTCGATCCGCTCGACGCCCTGGCCTTCGTCGCCGCGGCCACCGAGCGGATCCTGCTCGGCACCGGCGTGTTGCTGCTGCCGTACCACCACCCGGTGATCCTCGCCAAGCGCCTGGCGACCATCGACGTCCTGTCCAAGGGCAGAATGCGCCTGCTCACCGTGGGCCTCGGTTCCCTGCCCGGCGAGGCGCAGGCGGTGGGGGTCGAGTTCGCCAGCCGGGGCCGCCGCACCGACGAGGCGATCGACGTGCTGCGGCTGCTCTGGACGGGCGGCGAGGAAGGCGTCAGCTACGCCGGTGACTTCTTCTCCTTCGACAACCTCTGCAGCTATCCCAAGCCGCATGAGGCCACCGGGCTGCCGATCCACATCGGCGGGTCGACCCAGGCGGCCGCGCGCCGGGCGGGGCGGCGTGGCGACGGCTTCTTCCCCGGCGGCGCGCTCAGCCCCGAGGAGCGGGCCGCGCAGTGGGAACTCGTCCGCTCCACCGCCGCCGAGGAAGGCCGCGACCCGGACGCCCTGGAGTACACGCGCTTCGGGTCGATCGACATGTCCGCCGAGAGCGTCGAGGAACTGGCCGCGCAAGGAGTGACCCGCCTCGTCGTCAGCTCCTCGGCCATGGAACCCGATGCGCAACGCGAGGAGCTGACGGCCTTCGCCAAGCGGTTCGGCCTCCTCTGACGCGTGATCATCGGCGACCAGGAGATGACCATGTCACCCACTCAGAACGTCCGCGCCCGCAACGTCGAGGCCGTGCGCACCTACTTCCGGGTGCAGCAGGAGAAGGACCTCGACGCCTGGACCGCGCTGTGGGCCGAGGACGGAAGCCAGGCCATGCCGTTCCTTCCCGAAGGGTTCCCCAAGCTGGTCACGGGACGCGACCGGTTGGAGGCCGTCTACCTGAGCACGTTCGGCGACGGCCCGTCCAGTCGTACCATCCTCGACCTGCGCATCGACGCCCTCGACGACCCGGACAGGGTCCTGGCCCGCTGGCGCGTCCACGCCGGCCTCCCCGGGGGAGGTGTCTTCGACAGCGACTTCGTCGGGCTCTTCGAGTTCGACGGCCACGGCAGGATCCGGCTGCTGACCGAGTACTTCGACCCCACTCCCTTCGTCAGGGGCGGAGCCTGACGGCGCCCGTTCAGCCTCGCCAGACGGTGAGGACCTCCTCGACCCGGCCGCGGATCCGCTCGCGGGCCGTCATGCGGGGGACGCCGGACATCAACAGCTCGTCGTAGTCGGTGTCCAGGTGGCGGACGCTCGCGATCACGGCCAGAGTGATCGCGTCCGCGTCCAGCGCGCGGGCGGCGGCCGTACGGCCCACCCGGCCGCTGCCGCGCTGGGCGGCGTGGTGGGCGATCGCGTCGGCGCGCTCCGCCGGGCAGCGGGGGAACAGGCGGCGGATCTCCTCCGCCATCCGGGCCTGGAACTCGGCGTCCTCACCGGCCCGGCGCTCACGGTCGCGTTCCCGGCGGCGCTGCCGCGCCTCCTCGTCGGCCAGGCACTGCTCCTCGGCCTCCGCCAGCGCCGCCTCCTCCACCAGCACGCCGAGCCGTTCGTACCGCTTGCGGCGCCGGTTGAAGCGGACCACGACGGCCGACAGGCCGCTCGCCTTCTTGGCACGGCGGCTCAGCGCGGCGTTCCCGGCGGGCAGGAGACACAGGTGGTCCATGTCCGCGCAGGTCAGACAGTACGGACGGTCGTCCTCCATGATGAGGTACGGCCCGGTGTCGCCGCATCCGGCGCACGTCCACGCCTCCAGCGGCGAGACGGCCACCAGGTCGGGGGCCTTGTTGTGCCGCTCCTCGATCTGCCGCCGCCGCGACTCGCTCAGCTCGGGGGAGAGCCAGTGGGTGCGGAACCGGCGCTCGGTCTCCTCGTCGCCCCCGATGGTGAAGCGCAGCGGTCGCCGGTCGCGGCTCGCCGCCGCGTACGCCGCCTCGCTCGCCACCAGCCCCCGGGCGAGGGCCCACTCGCGCAGGTGTGACAGGGCCTCCTCCATCCGGTCGCCGTCCACGGGCGCCAGCCGTTCCAGGCTGTCGGCGCGGCCCTGCCGCCAGGTCTCCACGTGGCGGGTCTGCAGCCACCGCAGGCCGGTCAGGACGTCGATCGCGGTCACGTATTTGCGGGTGGCGAGGGCGACCTCCGCCGCCTGGGCCACCCGTCCGCCGAGCTTGCTGCGCACCCGTCCAACCTTGCCCTATCCGGGCGTGCGGTCACGCCGCTTCGCCGTGACCGCCGGCCGGGTCCTCTACGCGGGCTCGCGCCTGCCGTTGCGGGCCTGCCACCGGGTGCGGTGGTCGGCGAGCAGGTGGGCGGCGCGGCGGGCCGCGCGCGGCGAGACGGGTGCGGCCCGCAGGGCGTCGAGCGTCGCGAGCATGCCGGTGGCGAACCTTTCGCCGAGGGGGGTGAGCCGGCGGCCGGTCAGCAGTACGCGGACGACGGAGGCGGTGGCGTCGCGCCAGCGGGCGAACTCCGTCTGGGCGTGGAGGCGCGCGGTCCGCTGCGTCTCGGCGTGCCGCTGCCGTTCCCAGAACAGCGCGAGGCCGAGATGCGCGTACGCCCCCTGCAGCAGCCCGCCGACCGGCCTCGGGTCCTCCCGCCACGGCGCGTAGAACCTCTCGCCGTCCGGCTCGGCGACCAGGGGGAACAGCGTGCCGAGTGCCGTCAGCTTGCCGTGCTGCACCTCGTGGGCCAGGGTCTGGGTGAGCGCACGGGCGTCGGACGGGCGTGACAGCGCGACGCACCCGAAGCCTTCGGGCGAGGTGGCGCTGGTGACCTCGCCGGGCGCGCCGAGGAGCGGGACGAGCACGCCGACGCCCGCCGAGACCTCTGCCGCCACCTCCGGATGCACGCCCGCCAGCAGCCGCCGGCCGCACTCCACCACCGCCTGCCAGCGGGAGAGCTCGCCGGCGGGGAGGCGGGGGGCGCAGCGGCGCACCAGCGGGAAGCGGAAGGGGTCGACGTCGTCCACCAGGAAGCGGACGGCGTGGGGCCCGGTTCCGGCGCTCAGCCGGCGCAGTCCGAGCCACGCCCCGTCCTCGGCGAACGGGTCGGGCGGGATCGGCACGAGGTGGCCGGCGGCCTCCACCGCCGCCCCCGAGGGACCGACCCGGACGACCGCCGGGTCGCCGGCACGCGTGCCGGGCAGCGCGGCGAACCCCAGCGACGGCAGCATCACGCCGCACCGGCCCGGCGCGAGCCGCTCCACGGTCACGGTGAGCGAGATCGGGACGCGGGCGAGGACGGCGGCGCCCGCGGCGAGCGCGGCGAGCCGTCCGGGGCCGGTGGACGCGTCGCGCGGGCCGCGCAGCGTGTGCAGCGCCCACACGCCGACGGCGGGGTGGCCGATCACGTGCCGTACGGCCGCGGGGGTGGTCCGCTGGAGGGCCACGAGCAGGTCGTACGCCTGCCGCACCGCCCCCGCTCCACCCGATACGCCCGCTCGCTCGGCCGGGGCACGTTCCATCACGGCGCGCAGGAGGACCAGGCGTTTGCTGTACTCGGCGGCGGTCAGCAGGCGTGCCGCCTCCGCGCCGCCCCCGCCCGCCGCGATGCGGGCGAACAGTTCGGCCGGCAGGGTGTGACGGCGCGGGGTCACGCGGGCGTGGTGGAGCGGAGGCGGGCCACGTCGGCCGAGAGGCGGCGGTGGATGTGGGTGATCAGCCGGTACAGATCAGGGCAGTACACCGTGGGGTTGGCGAAACCGGACCCGGCCCGGTAGCGGTGGGCGTAGTGCCCCGCCCCGCAGACCCGGCGCACCGCGCACGAGCGGCAGGTCGCCCCGAGGGCGGCGGCCCCCAGCTGGCGGGCGACGACGGGCGGCAGGAGCAGGGCGGCGTCGAGGGAGGCGGTGGCGACGTGCAGGCCGGTGCCGGTGGCCCCGGCGTAGGCCGTCTTGAGCGCGTCCCCCTGCTCGATGGCGCCGTCGGTCTCGATCACCACGCAGCGCATGGGCTCGAGGCCGAGCCCCTCGACCCGGGCGGCGCCGCCGAGCAGCATGTGGATGATCTCCTCGAAGATCCGGACGCCGGTCTCCTTGGGGCTCGCGCCGTACCAGCGGTCGAAGACCTGGATCAGCCAGTCGGCGTACGGGGTGGCGGCGGAGCCGGGACGGCGCCCCGGCGGGGGAGTGGTCCAGTTGCCGTGGGGGAGCAGGAAGTCGACACCGGGCGGCCGGAAGCGCAGCAGCTCCTCGTAGGTGCCCACAGGGTCGTTGCGCAGGTCGACGGTGCACAGCAGTCCGCCGAAGATACGCCGGTAGGGCCCCTCGGACAGCCGCCGGACGGCCGCGGCGACCCGCCCGTGGCTTCCGCGGCCGTCGCGGCGGCGCCGGTGCCGGTCGTGCGCCGCCCGGTCGCCGTCGAGGCTCACCCCCACCAGGACGTCGAGGTCGGCGAACAGCCGAAGGTAGTCGTCGGTGAGCAGCATGCCGTTGGTCTGCACCGACACGCGCACCCGGGTGGCGGGACCGACGGCCGCCCGCATGGTGGCGACCGTGTGGGCGATGAGATCGGGGCCGGACAGCAGGGGCTCGCCGCCGTGCAGCACGAGGTTGACCAGGGGCAGGCCGTGGGCCCCCGCGTGCTCGGCGACGCGCTCGGCGGCCTGCCGGACGACGGTGCGGGTCATCGTGAGCGGCTGGGCACGCCAGCCCTGGTCGGCGGCGTTGTACATGTAGCAGTAGTCGCACGCCAGATCGCAGCGGCTGTGGATTTTGAGGATGAAATTCCGGAAAGGCCGAGGGGTCCAGCCCTGGTCGGCGAGCGCGGCGACGTCGAGGGTATAGGGCCATTCCAAACCCTGTTTATGTTCCACGCCGGGTGTGCTCGCCACGCCGTCGGAAGGTCGTCCCGCCGCACCTGGCTCAGCAATCAATGATCGCCCCACATATGTCTGTTCTGGCAATGTACGAGTAGTGGTGCCGGATGAACCGCCGTCAAGGAAGTTCGATGGAACAGCTCACATCATGCGCGGATTACGTCGCTATGATAGTGAATTCTGCGGTGGTCCGCCCAGTCGTCGGCTGTCCAGGCCTCCGTGAATCCAGGCGGCCGGGGCCGCGGATGGTTCCCTCACCTCGACAGGAGGCGAATCAATGGGGCACGGTGAAGAGCGCGACACCCAGGATACGGCGATATTTCCGGACATCATCGAGTCCGATCTCGTCGACCTGTCGGATCTCCCTCTCGACGTCGTGACCGAAATGCCGGTGTCCGTGCTCGATTTCGCGCTTCGCCGTATCCATCTGGAGGCGATCGAAGGGCCGGTCCTGTTTTCCAACGACTACATCGAGAGCCCGCCGGCGCCTTCCTGAGCTGCGGGCGGGGCCTGTGTGCCGGGGGTCGAAGCGTCGACCGCCTATATACTGACTTGGCTGATCACGGCTCGGCCGAAAACCATCGCGACCGTTTTAGCCGCATTTGTGGCACTTCGACGGAGCGGGAAGTGGAGGGGTCATGAACGACGTCGCCGACACTTCCCCGACCGCCGTCTCGGTGCTCTTCTGTTCCACCAGCGACAATATCGGCCGCACCACGACGATCATCAACGTCGCGCTCATCCTCGCCGGCGCTGGCCTGGAAGTGCTCATCGTGGACGCGCATCGTTCCACGATCAGGGCCGACCATTACCTGCGTCCTTTCATCACGCCGCCGGCCCCCGCCGAACCGCCGTCCGGGCCCCGCGTCGTCACCGTCCGGAGCGACGAGACACAGCTCACCGCGCCGATCGCCGTCCTCCGCCTCGACACCACGGAGACGGATGAGGACGCCTGGACCGGCGCCCTCGACGCGGCCGTCCGCGCCGGCACCTACGACTACGTGCTGATCGACGCGCCCGGCCAGGGCTCCGGCATCCGCCCGGAGGTCTTCGCCGACCGGGCCGACACCGTGGTCGCCTGCTTCCCGCTGAACGCCCGCTCGATCGAGAGCTGCGCCGATCTCGCCGGACGCCTCCAGCAGGCCGCGCGCCGCCCGCTCGGCGTCGTCGCGCTCGGCATCAAGGCCGACAGCGCCGCCCCGGAGCCCCTCCAGCAGGCCAGGGGGGTGGTCCAGCGCCGCTTCTCCGAGCTCGGCCCGGGGGAGGCCGCGCCCTATGTCGAGATCCCCTACACCCCGGCGTACGCCTACACCGACACCCTCGCCGTGCAGAACGAGCCGCCGGGCAGGCCCGAAGGCCTCCGCGCGGCCTACGAGCGGCTCGCGCGCGAGCTCACCGACGGCAAGGTCGGCGCGCTGCGCGAGGTGACGCTGGTGTACTCGCCCCGCCACCGCGTCTGGGCCGAGTGGGCGCGCGCCCAGCTTGAACGTTTCGGGCTGCGGGTGAAGACGACGGCCGTGCGGCGGTTCGGTGGCGGCGAGAATCCCCGCAATGCGTCCGCCGTGCTGGTGATCTCGCCCGCCGGACTCGACGACGAGGCGGCGAGCCTGCTGCGGCGCATGCCCGGCACCGGCACCTGCCTGGCCGTGGTCGACGACCTGCCGCTGCCCGAGGGGCTCTCCCACCACGAGCTGCTCGACCTGCGCGGCCTCACCGAGCCTGAGGCGGTGGCCGCGCTGCGGCGGGCGCTGCGCGTCGGAGGCCCGTCCGCGGCCACCCCGGCCGGGGCCAGGTACCCCGCGGCGGCCGTGCTGTCCAACGTCCCCGTCCGCGTCTCGCCGTTCGTCGGGCGTGACGACGCCGTCGAGCAGACGCGCGACGTCCTGCTCGCGCCCGGCACGGGCCGGGCCGTGTGCACGCTGAGCGGGCCGCCGGGCATCGGCAAGACCGAGATCGCCATGGAGTACTGCCACCGTTTCGGCGGCGCGTACGACATCGTGTGGTGGCTGGCGGCCGGCAGCGAGCAGAGCATCCGGCAAGGCCTCGGCGAGCTCGCCGCCGCCCTCGCCATCCCGACGGCCGCCGACGCCGCCGAGGCGGCCCTGCGCCACCTGTCGTCCATGCGGTCGGGCGGCTGGCTGCTGGTGTACGACGGCGCGCCGGACGCCGCCGGCCTTCCCGTCCCCACCCCGGCCACCGGCGAGCACCGCCACGTCGTGGTCACCTCCCGCACTCCGGTCGGCTCCCGGGACGACGGCGGGCAGGAGCCGCCGGTCGAGATCGGCCCCTTCACCCCGTCCGAGAGCGTCGCCCTGCTGCGCCGCCGCGTTCCCGAGCTGCTCACCGAGCAGGCCGAGCTCGTGGGCGAGCACGTCGGTGACATCCCGCTCGTCCTCGACCTGGCCGGGGCCTGGATCGCGGCCCTGGCCGCACGCCTCCGCCACGACAACGTGCTGCCCCGCGACGCCGTACGGCAGGCGGCAGAGCGTTTCGGCGAGGGGTTCACCCGCAAGCAGGCCGAGCTCCTCGACCGGGACGGCACCGCCCCGCCCGCCCGCGTCATGCTGGAGCTGACCCTCGACAATCTGCCTGACGACATCGGCGGCCAGGCCCTGCGCAGGCAGAACATCGGCGGCGCCGCCACGCTGCGGCTGCTCGAGGTCTGCGCCCTGCTGTCGCCCGACGGGGTGGACCTCGCGCTGCTCAGGTCGTCCGGCATGCTCGCGCTGCTCGCCAGGGCCGAGAGGCTCGACGATCCCCTCATGGTCGACGTCA
Source organism: Sphaerisporangium fuscum (assembly GCF_018531465.1). Classification (GTDB taxonomy): domain Bacteria; phylum Actinomycetota; class Actinomycetes; order Streptosporangiales; family Streptosporangiaceae; genus Sphaerisporangium; species Sphaerisporangium fuscum. The sequence goes on along the minus strand of NZ_JAHDTF010000014.1, from coordinate 95,077 downwards.
TGCTCCGCACGATGTGCCGGTACGGCCTCGTCCAGGTCGACCTCGGCCGCCCCGCCCTGCCGGTCCGCCTCCACAGGCTCGTCGGTGAGCTGGTGCGCCAGAGGATGGGCCCCCGCCTGGACGGGCTGGTGGCCGACCTCCGCCTCGCCCTGGCCTCCTGGATCCCGCTCGACGGGGACGACGCGGGCGAGGGCCACGCCCGGGTGTACGCCGAGCTCGAACGGCACCTCGACGCGCTGCGCCCCTGGGAGGACACCAGGCCCGAGGTGCGCCGCTGGCTGCTCCGGCAGCTCGGCCGCCTCCTCGGCCGCGACGACAGGCTCGCCAGGGACCGCGTCAAGGAGGTCGCGCTGCTGGCGCTGGGCGAGTGGCACGAGGAGTCCGAGCAGACGCTCAGGCTCTACAACCTCCTCGCCCAGGTCTCCCGGCTGCGGGGCGACTACCGCGACAACGAGGAGTACAGCTTCCGCGCCCTGCGATCGCAGCGCGCGGTCCTCGGCGTCAACCACCCGCGCACGCTGCTCACCGCGGGCGCCCACGCGGCGGCGCTGCGGGCGATGGGCGAGTTCGAGGAGGCGCGCGACGAGGAGCGCGACGTCCTGCGGGAGCTCCGCGAGCTCCTCGGCGCCAACCATCCCCAGACCGGGAACGCCATGCACAACCTGGCGATCTCCGAGGCGCTGATGGGCGACCCGCGGCGGGCGCTCCAGCTCGCCGGGCAGCGCCACCGGCTCCGCGTCGCCCTCAACGGCGAGGCCGACGCCGAGGCGGCGCGCACGGCCGTCGCCATGGCCCGCTACCATCGCGACCTCGGCGAGCTGCGGGAGTCGTACAACCTGCTCAAGGACGTCCTCGGCCGCCGGGGGTCCCTCGGGTCCCCCGCCCGCCCGCGCCTTGAGGTGCTGCGGGCCGAGAGCGGCCTTGCCGTCACCGAACGACGGCTCGGCGCGCCGTACGACGCCCGTGAGCGCGACGAGCGCATCCTGGAGGAGTTCCGCGCCCACCAGGGCGACCGCTACCTCGGCACGCTGATCTGCCGCGCGAGCCTGGCGGCCGACCTCAACGCCCTCGGCAAGTACGAGAGGGCGGCCGACGAGATCACCGCCTGCTGGTCCGACCTCCGGGCGACGCTCGGGCCCGAGCATCCCTACACCCAGGTGTGCGAGATCCTCCTCGGCGCCTACCTCCGCAACTCCGGGGTGCTCAGCGAGGCCGCCGAGTGGGGGAGACGGGCCCTGACCCGCCTCGGCGACCGGCTCGGCCCGTCGCATCCGTGGACGCTCGCGGCGGCGGTCGCCCTCGCCAACACGATGGTCCTGCGCGGCGAGCTCGCCCTGGCCGCCGGCCTGGAGGAGCGGGCCCGCGCCGGTTTCCACGACGCCGGCCTGCCCGGCCACCCGAACGCCCGGCTCCTGGCCCGCAACCTCGCCGACACGCGGAGCAGGATGGCGGCCGGCGCCGCGTCCGACCGGCTCGTGCGCGAGGACATCGACCTCGAAATACCGGGCCTGTGACCCGGTGGCGGCTTATTCGCATCGGCCGGAAGGAAATCGGCACATGACCTCGGAAACCGCTCAAAGCCGCCATCCGCAGGTCGCCCATGTCATCGCCGCGCCGCACGTGGGCGACGCGCACCGCACGCTGATCGACCGGTGCCGCGACGCCGTCGAGACCAATCCCGCCCTGCACTACGTGTCCCACTTCGGCAGCGGCGTCTTCGACTTCTCGGTCGACGTCCTGCACTTCGCCGAACACCTCGACCGGCTGCGGGGCCCGGTGGAGACGGCCCGCGAGCAGCACCTTCGCGCCTGTCGCCGGCTCGTCGTCCGCGTGGAGGAGTTCGACGCCTCGCTGAAGGCGCTGAACTCCGGCGAGCTGATGCGCACCGTGGTGGAGACCGCGAGCGGGGCGCTGCACTGCGGCCGCCTGCGGTCGGGCGAGTACCTCGTGGGCGCCACGCTGCGTGCCGCCGACACGGCCGCGATGGACGACGGCATGAACGACCTCGTGACGACGATCCGGACGCGGGAGTTCCGCCTGGGGGACGAGCATCCCGGCGGCGACCCCGCCGCCGAACCGCCCGAGATCAAGTCGCCGTCGCAGCCGCACGTCGAGACCGGCCCCGCCCTCGGCCGCGCGCGGGAGGCCGCGCTGCTCGACCTGTGGGCCGGCGCGGTCAACGCCGGCGACCTGCACTACGCCGCGCTCTACCGCGACTGGTCCCCCGCCTACGCCGGGGACGTCTTCGGCGATCCCGCCCTCGGGGTGTGGTTCACCGACATCACGGTCGCCGCCCGCCGGGCCCTCTACAGGGACATCGCCGAGCGGCTGCGCACCGACCTCGCCCGGTTGCGCCACGCGCTGCGGACGGTGCTCGACGACACGGTGCGGCGCCTGGTGCTCGACGTGCAGGCGGGCGCGCTGTACGTCCACTGGCTGGGCCCGGCGCCGGGCGACTTCGTGCTCGGTGTCACCCTGCTGCAGGACAAGGTGGCCACCGCCGAGCGCCGGCTGACCGCGCTGACCGACGCCGTACGATCGGTGCTGCCGTGACCCCTGAATGACACGGCGGAGATTCGGTCATGTGCGTTTCCCTGGGAAATCGGCGGACAATTCCAGCGCTTTTCCCATAACGCTTCGTGGATCGACGGCCGCCCGCTGATAACGGTGGTCACAGGTGATGGGCGTACCTAGAATTGTGGCTCGGTGCGGCGATCAGAGATCCTCTTCGGAGGGCTGGAGGACACCCGTGAAGGTGCTCATCCGAAGTGTCGAGTCGCCGGTGGGGCGCCTGGTGGCCGTCCTCGTCGTCGCGCTCGCGGGCCTCGGCGTCGCCCGGCTGTACGACGTCGGCGATCTCGGCGCCGCGCCCTGGTACATCTGGGGGGTCAGCGCCCTGCTGGCCGTCGGGTTGTACGGCAGCGCGTCCGGCATTCCACGCGACGCGGTGCGAGACCTGCACACCGTCGTCCTCGCGGTGACCGTCGGCGTGATGCTGAAGACGGCGCTGATCGCGGTGGTGATGTATCTCGCCTCGGGCAGCCGCCCGGAGACGATGATCCTCGGCGTCGCCGTCGCGCAGATCGACCCGCTCTCGGTCGCCGCGCTGGTCGGCCGGTCGCGGATGTCCCAGCGCGCGAAGTCGCTGCTGCTGGCCTGGGCCTCCTTCGACGACCCGATCACGGCGCTTCTCACGATCTACCTCGTGACCTTCACCCTCGGCCGCGGGAGCGGGCCCACGGGAGGAGTCTCCGCCTACGCCCTCGACCTGGCGCTGAACCTCGCCTTCGCCGGCGTGGTCTGGGCCCTGTGGCTCCTCGCCCGCAGGCTCGTCCCCCCACGCGCGAACGCATTCCCCACCTGGTTCCGGGTGGTGGCGGTGCTGGTCCTCGCGGGCCTGGTCGCGGTCGCCGCCTGGCGGTTCCTCATGCTCGGCATCGCCCTCGTCGGGCTGTTCTACCGGCCCGGGATCTCGGCCCTGGCCGAGCGGGTGACGACCGGTGCCTTCTTCCTGGCGACGCTGGCGCTCGGCGCGCTGCTGTCCGGCGGCGTCGACCTGCGGCTCGGCGTGGTCCTCGGCGTCGCGGCCTTCGCCGCGCAGATCGTCGTCGGCACGCTCATCGCCTGGCACCTCTCGCGGGTCGACCGCGTCTACCTCGCGCTCGGCCAGCAGAACGGCATCACCGCGGTGATCCTCGCGCTCGCCCTGGAGCCGTACCTGCCCTATGCCGTGAGCGTGGTGGCCCCGGCGATCCTCACCGTCAACGTGCTGAACATCGCGACGAACGCCGCCTGGGACCGGCGGCGCGAAAGGGCCGAGATCGAGACGGCCACGGCGCAGGCCCTCACGTCTCCCGACCCCGTCAGGACCGGCCCGGTGCCGGTCGTCAGGAGCGCACGAAAGTCATCGCCGACTCGAAGACGCGCTCGCCGAGCCCGATGAGGGCCTCCTGGGCCTCGGCCCGGTGGAACGACCGGTACGCCTGCTCCAGCGGCCCGGGTTCGGCCGCGTACGGGCCGAACGCGGCCAGGCTTTCGAGCCTGAACACCGGCAGCATCTCCGCCGTGATCTCGTAGCTGCGGCAGATCGCCCGCAGCCCGCGTTCCTGCGCGGGAGTGGGCGCCGGGCCGTCGGGCGTCGGCTTCGCCTGCCGGATCCAGTCGCCGACGCTGTCGCGGAAGGCCTCCAGCAGCTTGTGCAGCAGTACGGCGACCCCCACGGCCTGGAACTGGTCGGAGGTGAAGCCGAGCCGGCGCGGTCGTATCCCCTCGTCCCCCGGGCCGGCGGCGTCCAGGCCGAACACCTGCCTGAACGCCGGTGGTACCCCGCCCATCACGCCCACCGCGTCGAAGGCCCGGTCGAAGTGGCGCCGCACCTCCTGGGGAAGCCGGACGCGGGCGGCGGAACCCTCGTCCCCCGCGGCGAGGTCACCGGCCTCCGCGACGGCCTGAAGGACCTCGCCGAGCCTCGCCCCCGTCGAGCCTTCGAGCCGCTCCACGCGGCCCTCGACGCGCTGCAGGCAGTCGAGGACGGCGGTCTGCTGGTAGGCGATGCCCTCCAGGCGCTGCCGCAGCACCTGCAGCACGCTGTCGCGGCCGCTCGCCTCCAGCCGGGCCACCAGGTCGGCGACGGCCCGCCGCATCGTCGAGCGGAAGTGCTTGTCGCTGTAGACGATGGGCTGGGTGACGGTGATGCCCGCCAGCCGCTGCCGCAGCGGCGCGGAGATGTAGCCGTTCACCACCACCAGCACCTCGCACGGGGCCGAGCCGGTGTCGGCGCGGGCGGCCTCCACGACGCGTTTGAGCCGGTCGACCTGGTCGTCGAGCATCACCGAGTCGGTGGTCAGCACCGCCACCGCCGAGCCGCTCTGCCCCACGAGGATCCAGTAGTCGACCATCTCGGCGTCGCGGCCGGGCCTGCGGGCGAACCGCGTCTCGCTGCGTTCGAAACGCCACGCCCCCGCCTCCAGGATGCCCTCGATCGAGGCCCGGATGTCGTCGCGCGTCGCCACCTCGAAGGCCTCGCGTACGGCGGTGCGCACCACGACCTCGTCGACGACCCCGCGCGGCCCGCGCGCCGCCACCTCCCAGGCGTGATGGCAGAGCTTCAACGTCCTGCGGGGCACGCCACCGGCCAGCTTGCGGATGTACCTCACCGACTGCCGGGTGAACGGCGACAGGTCCCCGGGCGGCGCCCCCTCCTCGGGATGGAGGTAGCGGCCGACCAGCTCCACCGTCTCGTCGTCGGTCAGCGGGCTCGGGCGGATCGGCAGGATGCGCTCGTGGAGGCTCTCGCCGAACTCGCTCAGCGCCTCGGGCAGCACGCAGAACACCAGGAGCCCGCCCACGCTGACGTACACGTTGACGAGCTTCTCGAAGTTCTGCATGAAGTCGGTGCGCCGGTCGTAGGGCCAGTCGAGGACCTTCTCCAGCATGTCGACGATGAAGACGAACCGGCGTCCCGCGTGGCCGTACAGGAAGGCGAAGACGGCGAGCGCGTCGAACACCGAGCTCACGCTGTCGATCGGCGCGTCGATGCCGCGCTCGCGCAGCACGTCGCCGGGGGGATGGCCCATCAGCCACTCCCACACGTGGTCCTGGAACTCGGGGAACTGCAGGAGGGCGAGAGCCCGCGCGAACTTGGCGTGCTCGGTCAGCACCTGCAGGCGCCGCTCCAGGTCGCGGCGGATCGCCGCCTCCGACAGGGCGTACGCCTCGATCACCGCCTGCGGATCGAGGTGGCGGTCGCGCAGCCCGTCGGCCACCTCGCGCAGCGACCGCGCCTGGTCGAGGCTCTCGGCGGTGACGTCGGCGTAGTAGTCGAGCAGGACGTCGTAGAACGCGGCCTTCTGGTCCTTCAGGTCGCTGACCAGCCGGTCGCGGTAGATCGCCCCGAAGTCCCACACCGGCTCGTCGATGAGCCACAGCAGCGGTTCGGACGGGTCGGCGGTCACGGCCAGCGCCAGCCCGCGCGCGATGTGGCTCTTGCCGGTGCCGAAGTCGCCCACCAGCGCCAGGGCGCGCCCCCGGGACGGCACACGTTGCTCGAGGTACCCGCTCAGCTGGTGGCGCACGGCGCGGACGGCGTCGGTCTCGACGGTCAGGGGACGGCCGGGCGCCACGCTCCCGCCGGTCGCGAACAGGTCGTACGAGCCGCTCAGCCGCGCGACCGGGACCACGGGAAACGGGTTGTCCTCGGCGTTCACCCCTGTGATCCCCTTCCACGTCGAGGCCGCGGGCGGCGTAGCAGCCGCGGGTCGTTTCGCCGCTGCTCTTCGAGGGTCTTGAAGTCGTCGCCGGAGATCTCGTTTCGCCCGTCGCGCCGGACGATCTCACCCAGCTGGAAGAACGAGTCCTGCAGCCGTCGCACGGTCTCATAGTGAACATCGGGCGCCACACCGGCCAGAGTCCCTGGGGCTATGATGACGTGCTCCTGGGGCAGGCCGGGACGCGACATGCGAGACCTGACGAAGCTTTCGCAGTCGGCGTCGTCGAGCCGCCCGATCGACAGGTGGGTCACCAGATTCCGCTCCTCCCACGAGAGCGTGGGCGCCATCGACGTCATCACGTCGGGTTCCGCGGTCTCGGCGAAGAAGACGATGCGCCGGTCGCTGAAATTGAGATAAGAGCGCAGGAAATCGACGTGCAACTGGCGGGTCCCGAGCCTGACGAAAGGCAGGATCACGAGCATGAAGTGCTCCCTGTCGCACAGGAAGTCGCTGAGCTCCTGGTACAGGTCGACCAGCTCCCCGCTCGTGTCGCTCGCCAGCTCTTCGAGCTGGGCCGCCGGGTTCGAAAGCTGTTTCCGGACGTCCCCGACGACCCTTTTGAATATTTTCTGGTTTATCGCGTCGAGAGGGCACAACTGCCCCTTGTTATCGTACGCAACTCTGCGCGCCTCGTCGCTGAGATCGACCACGCTCACACCGGGAACCGGCGGCCGGAGCGCCCACTTGTCGCCGGCCGCCCCCTGGTCGGGATCGACGCCGAGGGCCCCGGCCAGGCCGCGCTGCAGGATGTACACACAGCGGTGGATCAGCGCCGTCTTCCCGCTGCCCTCGACGCCGGACACCACGACCAGCCGTCCGGTGGCGGCGAGCTCGTCCACGTCCGCGGCCTGCTCGCAGAACTCCTCGAACGCCTGCTGGGTGTGGTCCACCGGCACGTACAGGTCCCAGTGGCCGCGGTAGCGCCAGGGGCACAGCGGGCTGCCGTTGACGTACCGCAGCTCGCTCGTGCCGCCCACCCGGTTCAGGACCACGGGGATGCCGAAGGTGTTGACCGTCACCCGCGCACCTCCGGGGCCTGCGGCAAAGGTCGGCGCGCGGACCGGCGGAACGGGCGCGGGAACGGCCGGCCGTCGTCTCGGATGAGTGCCTCCGTCTCCCCGACGGTCTCGGCGACGCGCCGCAGTTCACGCCCCCGCAGCGCCACGCGCTCGGCGTGGTTCGGCGGGGCGCCCTCGCCGCCGGGGGCGACGGGCAGCGCGGCGAGGATGCGGTCGACGCGTTCGTGACCGCCTCGGGCGTGCCGGACCTTCTCCAGCTCCGCGGCCAGCTCGAACGCCGTACGGGACACCTCGGCGTCGGACGTGCCCGGGTCGTCGACCCAGGCGTCGACGTAGTCGTGGGCCGCGAGCCGGTAGCGGGCGGCCGCGCGGCGCAGCTCCTCGCGCTGCTGCTGCCGCCGGTTGGCCCGCGCGTCCAGCCGCTGCACGGCGAGGGTCAGCAGCGATCCGGCGACCAGCGGGAGCACGACGTCGAGCGCCGAGAGAAGGGGGTTCGGCTCGTCGGCGGGCTTCAGCTGGGGGACGGTCGCCATCAGGGCCGAGCAGGCACGCGCGAAGTCGTCCGGAGCGGCGCGGCGCCACTCCTCCACGGTGTACTGACGCGAGCGGATGCTCAGGTCGTGCATGGAGTCGGCCATCGGCTGCACGAGTTCGAGGCTCGCCGCGGCCGCCACCAGTTGCGCCCGGTGCGCGGCGGACAGGCAGTAGACGCGCTGGAGATCGTCGTCAGCCCCGTCGCCGGCCGCCGCCGCCCGCGGCGCGCCGAGCACCGCGAGAACGCAGAAGACCAGCGTCGCGAATCGGAAGAGCGCCGCCCCACGCGGCATCCGCATGCCACCACCCCTGTCCGGTCCAACTGTGAAAGTTAGTGCCGTCAGAGGGCGGAGAAAACGCTGTCGGTGAATGCGGTATGACACCGTGATATGGGCGCTTCCGCGGCCACCTGTGACAGACGCCGGCAGGCGGACGGGTATCGGCCGAATTCGCGCGGCCGGCCCATTGATGATGCTCCATTTTGTCGATTACGGACGACTCGGTCCTGGTCGCGTTCCCTGGCGGATCTCCGGACGCCCCCGCGACGTCTCCCCGAAGGGCATCCTCCCCGGCTAATGAAGGCCCGCGAGGGGCCGGCGCGGTCCGGTCAGCGGGGTCGGCGGATCTTCGAGGGCAGGAGATCGACGTCGGAGGCCCTGACGAAGGCCACCCGGTGGCCGTACTGGATCTGGTAGTAGAGGGTGCGGCCCTTGACCACGCGGTGGTCGGCCGGGTCGAAGCTCGTCGAGTAGTAGTACTCCCCCCGGGTGGCGAGGCCGACGGAGTACCGCTGCCCCTGCGGGATCGAGTACTGCAGGGGGACGATCTCCTGCACCGGCACGTCCTTCGGGTACGCCTCCGGCTCGGGGAAGGCCCTGCCGTACACCGGCGTCGCCGCCATGCCCGCCTTCGGGGTCACGACCAGGCCGGTGGCGTTCACGGCCGTCGGGCTGTCCTCGGGGTTGCGGAACCAGGCGAGCTGGCCGAGGTACCAGATGGCCGTCCAGTCGCCGCGCCGCGCGGCCAGGGCGTACTGCTGGCCGGTGGTGGCGCGGGCGCCGTGGTCGTAGACGTCGTAGGTGGACTCGCCGACCGCCTTACGGCCGATGTCCCTGACCAGCGGCGCGTCCTCGCTCGGCTCGGTGTGCAGCCACACCGACGCCGAGCCGTGCGGCGGGCAGTCTTCTCCGGCCTTGGCGCAGCCGGTGTAGCGCGGCCGGTGGTCGTCGTAGCCGGTCGTGATCGTGACCAGGCCCCCGCGCGGCCCGGCGGTGGGCACGAAGGGGTGGCGCAGCAGCTCGAAGTAGTGTCCCCAGTCCCAGTACGGCCCCGGGTCGACGTGCATGCCCGCGACGTTCTTCGCCAGCGTCCCCGGCACGTTGTCGTGGCCGAGGATGTGCGCCCGGTCGAGCGGGATGTCGAACCGCTTGGCCAGGTAGCGCACCAGGCGGGCCGAGCTGCGGTACATCGCCTCGGTGTACCAGGCACCGCCCTTGGCCAGGAAGCCCTCGTGCTCGATGCCGATCGACTTGGCGTTGACGTACCAGTTCCCGGAGTGCCAGGCGATGTCCCTGGTCCTGACGTGCTGGGCGACGTGCCCGTCGGAGGAGCGGATCGTGTAGTGCCAGCTGACGTAGGCGGGGTCGGACACGAGCTTGAGGGTGGTGTCGTAGCTCGCCTCGGTGTCGTGGACGACGATGTACTCGATCTTCTGGGTGCGCGGCCGGTCCGAGAGGTCGTGGTTGCCGTAGGTCTTGCCCGGCAGCTCCTGGTACGGCGCCGGGAGCCATTCGCAGGCGAGCTTCTTCGGGCACTCGGCGCCCCGGCCCTCGGTCTCGCCCGGTCCGAGGCGGTCGGCTTGCTCCATGTGCGGAGCGATCTCCGGCGAGGCGGGCAGCGAAACATCCCAGCCGTCGTCGGTGACGCGGCTCGCGCCCTTCCTGATCACCGAGAACACCTCGCCGGCGAACCACCGGGCCGTCCCGGCGTCCCGCGCGCCGGAGTAGCGGGCCACGGCGCCGTACCAGTCGGCGGGATCGGGGCTCGCGCCCAGCCCGAGCCGCCTCTGGTACTCGGCGAGCAGCGCGGCGCCGCCGAGCACGTTGGCGTCCGGGTCCCTGATCAGCCGGTCGGAGGAGAGCCCGGTGAGACGGGCCGCCTCGTCGGCCGTCTGGCCGCCGGGCGCGGAGGACGGCCGCGCGTCCTCGCCCCGGGCGAGGGCCGTACGCGCGTCGGTCAGGTGCATCGGGCCGTAGCCCGCCGTCACGCTGGGGCGGCCGAGGTTGGCGTCCCAGCGTGACTCCAGGTAGGAGACGGCGAGCAGGACGCGCACCGGCACCCCGTACCTCGCCGCGGCCGCCGTGAACGCCTCCTGCCGGGACGGCGACACGGGTGCGGCGCCGGCCGCCCGGGGGAGGGGGAGGAGGAGCGACACCGTCATGCAGGCGGCGACCGCCAGAGTTGTGCGCAATTACCGACCCTTTCCCCCGTCGAGCACGTGCCGGGGGGAGGCGCACCGGCCGACATCACCGCGATCCACCGTACGTGGGCCGTGGCCGGGGGATCTCGTCCCCGCTGATAGGGCGTTTCACGGAGCAACGGGACATCCGGACCGGTCGCCGTCGGGCGTCGGACATCGTCCGAGGCATGATCGCGACTTCTGTCGCCGTCCGGGCGTCCGGCTATCGTGGCGACGGCAAGGTCGCGTAGCCGGGAGAGCCGGCGCCGAAAGCGCTGGGATGAATGCGAGGACGCCGTGAGCTTCGATCTTGGGGTCTGGTACGCGGACCCGCCGATCACCTCCGAGGAGGCCGCGCGCAGGTACGTCTCCCGGCCTGACGACGAAAGCGAGGCCGCCGAGCCCCGCGCGGAGGTGGGGGCCTTCTACGACGCGCTGACCCGCGACCTGCCCGACCTCACCGCCGACAACTACGAGACCTCGCCGTGGTCCACGCCGCTGACCGTGGGCGAGGATTTCGTGGTGATGCGGGTGGTGTTCCCCCGCGCGGCCGAGGTCTGCCGCGTGGTGCTGCCCCTGGTCGACGAGCACGGCCTGGTGTGCTTCGATCCCGAGGCGGAGCTCCTGCGCGAGGAGTTCGACATGATGGACAAGGTACGTTTCACGGCCGGTGACGCGACGGTGGTGCTGGCCCCCGACTTCGAGGACATACTGCGCGAATCAGGGGAGCCGGCGCAGGACGTCCTCGACCCCGGGGGACCGCGGCACGATCAGTAGCTCGTCAGCAGCCGGTCGAGCACCCGCGTGCCGAACTGCAGGGCGTCCACCGGCACCCGCTCGTCGACGCCGTGGAACATCGCCGCGAAGTCCATCTCCGCGGGCAGCCGCAGCGGGACGAAGCCGAAGCCCCTGATGTTCAGGTCGGCGAAGAACGTCTTGTTGTCGGTGCCGCCCGACATGCAGTACGGCACGGCCCGCGCCGTCGGGTCCTCCGCCTTCAGCGCCGCGATCATCGACTCGACCAGGGCGCCGTCGAACGTCGTCTCCAGCGCGATGTCGTGGTGGACGAACTCCCGGCGCACGTTCGGCCCGAGCAGCTCGTCCACGGTGGCGAAGAACTCCTCCTCGAAGCCCGGCAGGAACCGGCCGTCCACGACCGCGCTCGCCTGGCCGGGGATGACGTTGGCCTTGTACCCGGCCTCGAGCATGGTGGGGTTGAGGGTGTGGTTCAGGGTCGCGCCGACGAACCTGGCCAGCGGGCCGATCGCGTCGATGATCGCCGAGGGGTCCTGCGGGTCGAACGGCAGCCCGAAGGCGTCGGCGACCTCCGACAGGAAGCGGTGCACGGTCGGGGTCAGCTTGATCGGCCACTGGTGGGAGCCGATCCGGGCCACCGCCTTGGCGACCTCGGTGACGGCGTTGTCGGCGTTGAGCATCGAGCCGTGCCCGGCGGTGCCGTCGGCGACCAGGCGCATCCAGGCCAGGCCCTTCTGCGCCGTCTCGATCAGGTAGAGCCGCAGCGAGGGGTCGACCTCCAGGGAGTAGCCGCCGACCTCGCTGATGGCGTGGTCGACCCCCTCGAACAGCCCCGGGTGCTTGGCGGTCATGTACTTGGCGCCGTACTCGCCGCCCGCCTCCTCGTCGGCGAGCCAGGCGAACACCACGTCCCGCCGGGGCCTGCGGCCCTCGGTCACCATCTGCCGCAGGACGGCCAGCATCATGGCGTCCATGTCCTTCATGTCGACCGCGCCGCGGCCCCAGATGTAGCCGTCGCGGACCTCGCCGGCGAACGGGTCGACGCTCCAGTCGGCGGCGTTGGCCGGGACGACGTCCAGGTGGCCGTGGACCAGCAGGCCGGGCAGGCCGGGCTCGGAGCCCTCGATCCTGGTGACGACGTTGCCGCGGCCCGGCGCGCTCTCGACGTAGGTCGCCTCGACGCCGACCTCGGCGAGCCTGGCCATCACCACCTCGGCCGCGGCGCGTTCACCGGGGCCGCTGCCGTCTCCGTAGTTGCTGCTGTCGACGCGGATGAGCTCGGTGCAGAGCTCGGCTACCTCGATCTCGGCGGGGGTCATCGGTACTCCAAGGTGAGCAGGCCGGACTTGCGCAGGTGACCGCGCTTGTAGGCGCGGGTGATCAGTGTGACGTTGACATCGGTGACGTCGTCGAGCGGGCCGACGACGGTCGTGAGGAAACGGTAGAGCTCCGCCTCGTGGGCCGCGACGACCTGGACGATCATCGTGTGCGTCCCGGAGGTGGCGGCGCAGTAGCGCACGCTCGGGTGGCCGGCGAGGGTCTGCCCCACCGTGTCCAGGCCGTGGGCCCGCACCGAGAGCCAGAGCTGGGCCTCCACCTCCAGGCCGAGCAGGGCGGGCTCCACCTCCGCGCGCAGGTGCACCACGGCGCGTTCGAGCAGCGCCGCGACCCGGCGGCGGGCGGTCGGCACCGAGACGTCCAGCTTCTGGGCGAGCGCGGTGAACCCGATGCGGCCGTCGGCGGCCAGCAGGGCGACGACCTCCTTGTCGGACGCGGTCAGCTCCACGCGTTCCGGCAGCGGAGCCGCCGGCGCGGGCGCGCTCGCCTTCAGCCGCGCGACCTCCTCCTCGGTGAGGTAGGGCGCGTGCCACTCGGCCACGGTCTGGAAGGTGTGCAGGACGACCTGGGTGCGGGTCTGCGCGATGCCGGGCGTGGCGGGGATCTGCGTGGTCAGGATCTCGTGCAGAAGCTCCCTGGACGGGGCCACGAGCTCGCAGCCCAGGTCGGCGGAACCGGTGACGGCGTACACCGAACGGGTGTCCGGGCGCGCGGAGAGCGACTCGGCCACCTGCTCCGCAGTGCAGGGGTTCACCTGGACGTGCAGGTGCATCGGCGTGCCGAGGCCGCAGCGCAGCTCGTCGAGGATGGCGGTGACGCGCACCGCCCCGGTGGCGAGCAGCCGCTGCAGGCGCCGCGCCACCGTCCGTTCGTGCTCGCCGACGGCACCGCCGATTTCGCCCCAGGTCGCACGGGGACCGACCTGGAGGGCGGCCACGAGGCGGCGGTCAAGGTCGTCGAAAGTGGTCACGGCAGCCCGTCATGTGTCGGAAATGTAAAGCAATCTACGGATTATTGACTATTTCTACCAGCTAGCTGCACTCTGTACCACCTGAGGCAATCCCGACAGTTGAGGAGCAACCGTGACGAGCGTCACCCCCAGACAGGCCCCGCTCGGCGTCCCCCGCAGCCGAGTCCGCCAGTTGATGGCCGCCAACATCGGCAACGTGGTCGAGTGGTTCGACTGGTACACCTACTCGTTCTTGGCCGTGTACTTCTCCACCCAGGTGTTCCCCAAGAGCGCGGGCAACAGCCTCGTGCCGTTGTTGAGCTCGTTCGCGGTCTTCGCGGTGGGGTTCTTCATGCGCCCGCTCGGCGGGCTGCTCGTGGGGTCGTTCGCCGACCGGTTCGGACGCAAGGCGGCCATGACGTTCACCATCGTCCTGATGGGCGCGGGGTCGCTGCTGGTGGCGCTCACCCCGACGTACGCCGCCATCGGCGTGCTCGCGCCCGTCATCCTGACGGTGGGACGCCTGACCCAGGGACTCTCCGTCGGCGGTGAGTTCGCCGCGGCCACGACGTTCCTGGTGGAGTCGGCCCCTCCGGGCAGGCGCGGGCTGTTCTCCAGCTTCCAGTACGTCAGCACCACCATCGGCCAGCTGTTCGCCTCCGGCCTGGCCGCCCTGCTGGCCGCCACCCTCAGCGAGGCGCAGATGGGGGCGTGGGGCTGGCGGATCCCCTTCGTCGTCGGCGCGGTCGCCAGCCTCGTCGGACTGTGGATCCGCAGGGGCGCCGAGGAGACCACCACCCTGGCCGAGGACATCAAGCAGGGCGTCGCCGAGAAGCCCAAGCTGTTCGAGTTCCTGGTCCGCTACCCGTCCAAGGCCTTCATGATCGTCGGCATCACGATGGCCGGCACCGTGGCGTACTACACCTGGACGACCTTCCTGCCGACCTACGCCCAGCTCACCGTGAAGTTCGACAAGGCCGAGGCGCTCCAGGTGGGCACCATCTCGCTGCTGTTCTTCATGGTGCTGCAGCCCCTGCTGGGCACGCTGTCGGACAAGATCGGACGCCGGCCCCTGCTCATCGCCTTCGGCCTGGCCTTCACCCTGCTGCCGGTGCCGCTCACACGGATGCTGACCGACTCCTTCGCCAGCCTGCTGCTCGTCCAGTGCGCCGGCATGGTCTTCCTCGGCGGCTTCACCTCGATCTCGGCCGCGGTCAACTCCGAGCTGTTCCCGACCCGCGTGCGCGCGTCCGGCGCCGGCTTCCCGTACTCCCTGACCGTCGCCCTCTTCGGCGGCACCGCCCCCCTCGTCGGCACGGCCCTCATCGACGCCAAGAACGCGGGCGCCTTCGCCTGGTACATGTCGGCCCTCGCCCTGATCTCCACCCTGGTCTACGTCTTCGCCCTGAAGGAGACCAAGGACCAGCCCCTGACATGACCCCTCACTTACCTCCCCCCAAGGGCCGGCCCCCCGACAGCACCCCCCGCTGCCGGAGCACCGGCCCTTTTCGTCATGTATTCGCCGTTTATTTTGGGATAATGGGCCAGAATTAAGGATGGCGGGCTATTCGGTGTTGAAGTTGGTTGTCGCTTTACCGTCGTAATAACATGCGGCCATGCCAACGCATGAACACGAAGCCTTGATCCTGCTATTCAAAAATTGTCCGGATCTGGCGGCTGAATTTCTTCTCGATGCCCTCGGCCTTCCGGTGCCGGAATACAGAGAGGCGAGAGTGGTGCGGGGTGCCGATCGAGATGGGACACCCTGGGTGGACACTCGCTCCGTTGGTCGTCGGACCGGCGGCGGTGCCGATCGTGAGTGATCCCGCACAGGCGGTCGACATGCCAGAGCTGGCAGTGTTGTCGGCGATGGCCCACGGTGGTGACGACGATCCCGAGCCGGTTCTCGAGGCGTTGCTGGCCGCGTTGACGGTCGTCGACGAGCAGCGAGCCCGGCTGTACGCTGATTTCGTGCTGATGGCGCTCCCCGAGGTCGCGCGCAAGCATTTGGAGGACTTGATGGCAGTGGGGACCTACGAGTACCAGAGTGACTTCGCAAGAAAATACGTCGCCGAAGGCAAAGCAGAAGGCAAGGCGGAGGGCAAGGCGGAAGCGCTGCTTGTGATCCTTGCCAGTCGCGGGATTCGCGTTTCAGAAGAAACGCGACAGAATATTCTGGCCTGCACGGACATGGCTCAGCTCGACGAGTGGATCCAGCGTGCGGTGGTGGCGACGGTCGTCGTGTCGGCGGACGAGCTCTTCTCCTGACCGTCCGCGCCGGTGGCGTTGGGGGCGGATGGAGTGTGGGGTGTCATGTCGCGGGAGGGTCGGCGTGGATTTCGCGCAGTAGGGCCGCGGCGGCGGCGCTGGTGGGGGTGCCGGTGACGGCTGCCGTCTCCCAGGACGGTACGTCGCCGGCGAGATCGATGAAGCGCACCCGGTCGGTCTTGGTGGAGAAGTACCTCGGCACCAGCGCGACCCCGAGCCCGAAGGTCACCAGGTCGAGCAGTGAGTGGACGTCGGTCACCTCCAGCGTGACCCGGCGCTCGACCCCCGCCGCGGCGAGCACGTCGTCGACCAGGTCGCGCGTGCCCCAGTCGGGAGGGAAGTCGACGAACTTCTCCGCCACCAGCTCCCCGGGCTCCACCTGTTCGCGCCCCGCCAGCGGATGCCCGGGCGGGCACGCCAGGACCAGCGGCTCGCCGGCGAGTGTCTCGACGACGATGTCGTCCGGGCACCGCGCCGGGCGAGAGACGAACGCCAGGTCCAGCCGGCCGCTACGCACCTGTTCGATCAGCTCGCCCGAGCCGCCCTGCCGCATGCTGATCTCCAGGCCGGGGTGCGCGGCGACGAACCGGGAGAGTACGGCCGGCAGGTGCACCACGTGCAGGCACTGCAGCGAGCCGATGGCGAGGCTGCCGCGCAGCAGGCCCTGCACCGCGGCGACCGCGTCCCTGGCGGCGTCGGTCGCCGACAGCGCCCGGCGTGCCTCGACCAGCAGCGCGCGTCCGGCCGGGGTCAGCTCGACCTGCCGGGTGCTGCGCAGGAACAGCGGGGCGCCGAGCTCCCGTTCCAGCGCGCGGATCGACGCCGACAGCCCCGACTGTGCGACGTGCAGGCGTTTGGCCGCCCGCGTGAAGTGACAGTCCTCGGCGACGGCGACGAAGTATTCGAGCTGCCGCAACTCCACGATTAATCACCCGGAACGCTCAATGGGATCAGGTTCTTCTGTTGGACAGCTTAATCGTGGGCATTGAAGACTGTCGGACGTATCGAACCGTTCTCCGAGGAGGAATCCCATGCAGACTCGCCCCATCGGCGACGTCCAGGTCGGCGCGATCGGCCTCGGCGGCATGCCCATGTCGATCGAGGGGCGTCCCGGCGAGCAGCGCTCGGTCGCGACCGTCCATGCCGCGCTGGACGCCGGTGTGACCCTGATCGACACCGCGGACGCCTACCACGTCGGCGCGGACGAGGTCGGGCACAACGAGTCCCTGATCGCCCGCGCGGTGGCGAGCTACGGCGGTGACACCTCCGGCGTGCTGATCGCCACCAAGGGCGGCCACGTGCGTCCGGGTGACGGCTCGTGGACCCTGGACGGCTCGCCGAAGCACCTGAAGGAGGCCTGCGAGGCCTCGCTCAAGCGGCTCGGCGTCGAGGCCATCGGGCTGTACCAGTTCCACCGGCCCGACCCGAAGGTGCCGTACGCCGACTCGGTCGGCGCGATCCGCGACCTGCTGGACGAGGGCAAGATCCGCTTCGCGGGCGTCTCGAACGCCGATCCCGAGCAGATCCGGCAGGCCAACGAGATCCTCGGCGGGCGGCTGGTGAGCGTGCAGAACCAGTTCTCGCCCGCCTTCCGTTCCAGTGAGCCTGAGCTGGAGCTGTGCGCGGAGCTGGGCATCGCGTTCCTGCCCTGGAGCCCCTTCGGCGGGATCGTGCGTGCCGGCGAGCTGGGCGAGCGCTTCGCGGTGTTCTCCGACGTCGCCCGGGAGCACGGGGTGAGCCCGTACCAGGTCTGCCTGGCGTGGATGCTGGCCAAGGCCCCGGTGGTGATCCCGATCCCTGGCTCGTCCCGCCCCGAGACCATCCGCGACTCGGTGGCCGCCGTCGACCTGAAGCTGTCGCCCGAGGAACTGTCGCGCCTGGACGCCGCCTGAGTCCGTCCGGGGACGAGGCCGTGGAGGCGGCTGCCGCGTCGCGGTGGCCGCCTCTTGGTTTGTCCCGAGCAGGTTAATTCTGCTCTACCGCCTCTTGGCAGTCGCCTTCCATACCCCTAAGGTTCAGTGCAATGCCACACATTACATGGCACACTGCACACCTCACTCGGGAGGATTGATGACGTCCGAGCAGCTCAAGCCGCATGCGCGCGGTCGGGCCGGAGCCCTGCGGACGGCCGCGGGTGCCGTCACACCGGTCACGGGGGCGCGTATCACCGGCGGCCTGCTCCGGCAGTGGCAGGAGCGGAACCGGCGTGCGACCATCCCGCACACCATCGGCCGGCTGCGCGCCGCGGGGAACGTCGACAACCTCAGCCGCCTGCTGGCCGACGACCCGCCGCCCTACCGCGGGCGCTATCCCTTCCTCGACACCGACCTGTACAAGACGCTCGAGGGCCTGGCGTACGAGATCGGCGACGGCCACGCGGACGACGCGGCCGAGGAGTTCTTCGACGAGGTCGTCGGCCTGCTGGAACGGGTACAGGCCGAGGACGGCTACCTGAACTCGTTCTTCCAGGACCCGGCCGCGGCCAAGAAGCCGTGGGAGGACCTCGCCTGGGGACACGAGCTCTACAACCTCGGCCACCTCATCCAGGCCGCGGTCGCCGCCGCCCGGCGGATGGGCGACGACCGCCTGCTCGGCATCGCGGTCAGGTTCGCCGACCTGGTCGTCCGCCGCTACGGAGAGGGGCGCGAGGAGGCCGTCTGCGGCCACCCCGAGGTCGAGATGGCCCTGGTGGAGCTCTACCGCGAGACCGGCGACCCCGCCTACCTGACCCAGGCGCGGCTGTTCGTGGACCGGCGCGGCAGGGGCACGATCAAGCACAGCATCTTCCCGCCGGACTACTTCCAGGACCACGTGCCGCTGCGCGAGATGCCGTCGGTGACCGGGCACGCCGTACGGATGGCCTACCTCGCCGCCGGCGCGGCCGACGTCCACCTGGAGACCGGTGACCAGGAGCTGTTCGCCGCGCTCGACCGGCTCTGGGACGACATGGTGGCCACCAAGCTCTACATCACCGGCGGCCTCGGCGCCCGGCACTCCGACGAGGCGATCGGCGACCGGTACGAGCTGCCGTCCGAGCGCTCCTACAGCGAGACCTGCGCCGCGATCGCCACCATGCAGTGGGCGTGGCGGATGTTCCTGGGGACCGGCGGCGCCAAGTACCTCGACGTCTTCGAACGGGTGCTCTTCAACGCCTACGCCGTGGGCCTGTCCGCGGAGGGGACGGCGTTCTTCTACGACAACCCGCTGCAGCGCCGCCCCGACCACGAGCAGCGCAGCGGCGCGGAGACCGGCGGCGAGCCGCTGCGCCGCTCCTGGTTCGGCTGCCCGTGCTGCCCGCCCAACATCGTCCGCTGGATGGCGCAGCTCGGCGACTACGTCGCCGCCGAGCGGGACGGCACGCTGTACCTCGCGACGTACACCGAGGCGACGATCGAGACCGCGAGCCTCGCGGTGAGCGTCGAGACGGATTACCCGTGGGACGGCGAGGTCCGGGTCACCGTCGACCGTGCCCCCGACGGCCCGTACGCGCTCGCCCTGCGCGTCCCCGGCTGGGCCCGCGCCGCCACCGCGACCGTGAACGGTGAGGGCGTCGAGGTCTCCGGCGAGTGGCTGGTCGTCGAGCGGGTCTGGACGGCGGGGGACGAGGTGCGGCTCACCCTGCCGATGCCGGTGCGCGCGCACGGCTCCCACCCCTACCTCGACGCGACCCGCGGCGCGGCCGGCCTGGCGCGCGGCCCGCTGGTCTACTGCGTCGAGCAGCAGGACGTGCCGGCTTCCGTGGACGATCTGGTGCTGAGCGCGCCGCGAATTGTTAGCGCAAACATCTCCAGGTCGGAGCGCGAACTGCCCGGGGCCGTGGTCCTGCGGGTCACCGCGGGCGTCGCGCCTCCGCCGTCACCGGAGCTCTACCCGGAGCTCACCGGGGAACCCCTCGCCGAGCCGTCCGCGCCGGAGGAGGTCCCCGCGACTTTCGTCCCCTACTTCCTGTGGGGCAACCGCAATGCCGAGGCCATGCGCGTGTGGGTCAGGACGCAGTAGCCGCATCCGATCCCATCGAATGAACAGATCGAAAGAAGGAAATATGAGGAGATCGGCTGCTCTGGCGAGCGTCGCGGCGCTCACCACGATGGCGGTCGCCGCGTGCGGCGGCGGGAAGCCCGCGGCCACACAGGCTTCAGGGAAGGCGTCCGCCTCCGGCGGCACCGTCCATATGCTGCTCGGCTCGGACTACTCCCACCTGGACCCGGTCCGGGGCTGGGACGGCGGCGTCAACAACTTCTACCGGCTCATCTACCGCGGCCTGACGACCTTCGGCGCGGGTCCGGGCGCCGAAGGCACCAAGGTCGTCCCCGACCTCGCCACCTCTCTCGGCACCCCGTCGGACGGCAACAAGACCTGGACCTTCACCCTCAAGGACGACATCTTCTTCGAGGACGGCAAGCCCATCACCAGCGAGGAGGTGAAGTTCGGCGTCGAGCGCGCCTGGGACCCCGAGGCCGGGATCGGCTCGCCGTACGCCAAGCTGCTCATCGACGCGCCCAAGGACTACAAGGGCCCGTACGTCTCCGGCGACCTCGACACGATCGAGACCCCCGACCCGAAGACGGTCGTCTTCCACCTGAAGAAGCCGTACGCGGACTTCGCCAGCGCGCTCGTCCAGCCGAACTTCGTGCCGTTCCCCAAGGGCACGGGGGCGGCCGACGCCTTCGACAGCAAGCCCATCGCCTCCGGGCCGTACAAGGTGGCGAGCTACCAGCACGGCACGTCGCTGAAGCTGGTGCGCAACCCGTACTGGAAGGCCTCCACCGACAGCGTCCGCGCCGCCAAGCCGGACTCGTTCGAGTTCACCTTCGGCCTGGACGGCGCGACCGTCGACGAGCGCATGCTCGCCGGGCAGGGCGCGGACGCCGACGCGATCGCGGGCTCGATCCAGCCGGCCACGGTGGCCCGGATCCAGGCCCCGCAGATCAAGGAGCGCACGCTCTCGGGCTACATGGGCTGCACGACGTACATGAGCCTGAACACCACCAAGAAGCCCCTGGACGACGTGCGGGTCCGGCAGGCGATCAACTACGCGGTCAACAAGGACAACGTGGTCGCCGGAGACGGCGGCACGGTGCTGGCGACCAAGGGCTCGGCGATCCAGCCGCCGACGATCGTCGGCCGCCTCGACTACGACCTGTACCCCTTCGACCAGGCCAAGGCCAAGCAGCTGCTCGCCGAGGCCGGGCACGCCGACGGGTTCGACCTGACGCTGGACGTGCGCCCGGTGGCGCGCCAGCAGGGCATGGCGGTGGCCATCCAGGAGGCGCTGAAGCCGCTGGGCGTCAACGTCAAGATCAACAACATGGACACCTCCACCTTCTACGAGGTGATCGGCACCCCCGCCCGGCAGCACGACGCGGCCCTCACCGGCTGGTGCCCCGACTGGTCGTCCGGCGCGACCTTCCTGCCGCCGCTGTTCGACGGGCGCAACATCACCGAGAAGGGCAACAACAACCTCGCCCAGATCAACGACGACGCCATCAACAAGCGCATCGACGAGATCGCGGCGATGAAGGACGTCAACGAGGCCAACGCCGCCTACGGTGAGCTGGACAAGCAGATTATGGAGAAGGCGCCGATCGTGCCGCTCCTCTACGAGAAGAACGTCACGATCATCGGCGCCAACATCGCCGGTGCCTATCTGAACGACTCGTACTCCGGCGGCATCGACCTGGTCTCCGTCGGGCTCAAGGACGCGAGCAAGTAGGCGCGTATGACCACCGCCGCACCCTCGCGTGACGCGACGGCCGACCCCGGGGCGGGCGCGCGCAACGCGCCCGCCACCGAGGGGCGCCGGATCCTGCGTGCCCTGCTGCACGACCGGGGTGCCGTCCTCAGCATGGCGTTCCTCGCCCTGGTCGTCCTGATGGCCGTCTGCGCGCCGCTGATCAGCGCCGTCACCGGCCACGGTCCGAACGAGTTCGACCCGGCCGCCATCGACACCAACCTCGGCGGCCTGCCCCGCGGCTCCTTCGGCGGCGTCAGCGCCGACCACCTGTTCGGTGTCGAGCCGCAGAACGGCCGCGACATCCTCGCCCGCGTCGCCTACGGGGCGCGCGTGTCCTTCCTGATCGCGATCTCGGCGACGGTGCTGACCACGCTGCTCGGCGTGGTCTTCGGCATGCTGGCGGGGTTCTACCAGGGCTGGGCCGACCAGGTGATCTGCCGCGTCATGGACTTCCTGATGGCCTTCCCGGCACTGATCTTCATGATCGCGATCCTGTCGTCGCTGCCTGCCGGGAACCGCTCGGTCCTGCTCGTCGTGGTGATCACCGTGTTCGGCTGGCCGTACCTCGCGCGGGTCGTGCGCGGGCAGACGCTCACCCTGGTGAACCGCGAGTTCGTCGAGGCGGCCCGGGCCTCCGGCGCGTCCACCGGCGCGCTGGTGTTCAAGGAGATCCTGCCGAACCTGCGCAACTCGCTCATCGTCATGACCACCCTGGCGGTGCCCGGCTACATCGGCACCGAGGCGGGCCTGTCGTTCCTCGGGGTCGGCGTCAGCCCGCCGACCCCCTCGTGGGGCCAGATGATCTCCAGCTCGGTGAGCTGGTACGCCATGGACCCGATGTACTTCGCGGTGCCCGGCCTGTTCCTCTTCCTCACCGTGCTGTCCCTCACCGTGCTCGGCGACCGCGTCCGGGCCGCCGCCGACTCGGGGGAGGCGTCCTGATGGCGCGTTACCTCGCAGGCCGGATCGCCGGGCTCGTGCTGATCCTCTTCACGGTCTGCCTGTTCACCTACCTCATCTTCTTCAAGCTGTCGGCGGACCCGGCGCTGATGATCTGCGGCAAGACCTGCACGCCGGACCGGATCGCGCAGATCCGCATGGTCCTCGGGCTGGACAAGCCGTTCCTCACCCAGTTCTGGGACTTCCTGAGCGGCCTGGTCGTCGGGCGCGACTACGGCTCGGGCGTCAACCTGATCCACTGCCCGGCGCCCTGCCTGGGGTACTCGTTCCAGACCAACCAGTCCGTCATGCGGATGATCCTCGACCGGCTCCCGGTGAGCGCCACCGTCGCGGTCGGCGCCGCCGTGCTGTGGCTGATCGTGGGCATCGCCGCCGGCCTGCTCAGCGCCGTCAAGGAAGGGACCTGGTGGGACCGGACCGCGATGGGCCTGGCCCTGGGCGGCGCCAGCATCCCGAACTACGTGCTCGCGCTGTCCCTGCAGTACGTCCTCGTCGTCAAGCTGCAGGTCCTGCCGTTCCCCTCGGTGGTGTCGTTCTCCGACGACCCGGTCATCTGGTTCCAGTCGTACCTGATGCCGTGGATCGTCCTCGCCACCGGGTACGCCTGCCTGTACGCCCGGCTGACCAGGTCGAACGTCATCGACACCCTCGCTGAGAACTTCATGCGCACGGCCCGGTCCAAGGGACTGCCCCCCGTGCTCATGATGCGGCGGCACGCGCTACGGCCCGCGCTCACCCCCATCGCCACGATCTTCGGCATGGACTTCGCGGCGCTGCTCGGTGGCGCGCTGATCACCGAGACGGTCTTCGGCCTCAACGGCGTCGGCAAGATGGCCGCCGACTCCATCGCCAAGAACGATCAGCCGGTCATCATGGCGGTCACCCTGCTCGCGGCGTTCTTCGTGGTGGTGGGCAACGTCGTGGTCGACCTGGTCTACACCGGCCTCGACCCGAGAGTGAGGATCCGATGAGTGAGGAGTTGCTGGTCGTCGAGAACCTCACCGTCACCTTCCCGACGGCGCGCGGCCCGGTGGACGTCGTCAAGGACGTGAACTTCACCGTCGGCAGGAACGAGACCGTCGGGATCGTCGGCGAGTCCGGCTCGGGCAAGTCGATGACCAGCCTCGCCGTGATGGGCCTGCTGCCGCGCGGGGCCGTGACCAGCGGAAGCATCCGGCTGGACGGGGTCGAACTGCTGGGCCGTACGGACCGGGAGATGCGCCGCGTCCGGGGCGAGCAGGCCTCGATGATCTTCCAGGACCCGCTGTCGTCACTGAACCCGTACTACACCGTGGGCGTGCAGATCGAGGAGATGTACCGGGCCCACCGGGGCGGCTCCCGCAAGGCGGCCAGGCGGGTCGTCGTCGAGGCGCTGAAGCAGGTCGGCATCCCGGAGCCGGAGCGGCGCGCCGGCTACTACCCTCACCAGTTCTCCGGCGGCCAGCGGCAGCGCATCATGATCGCGATGGCCCTGGTCTGCTCGCCCGCCCTGCTCATCGCCGACGAGCCGACCACCGCCCTGGACGTGACCGTGCAGGCCCAGATCCTGCGCCTGCTGGGCGACCTGCAGCGCGACACCGGCACCGGCATGATCTTCGTCACCCACGACCTCGCCGTGATCAGCTCGATCGCGACGCGGGTGCTCGTGATGTGCCGCGGCGAGCAGGTCGAGTACGGCACCGCCGAGCAGGTCTTCGCCGCGCCCGGGCACGACTACACGCGGATGCTGCTGGAGAGCATCCCCCGCATCGACGACGAGGTCCCCGCCGACGAGGGGCCCGGCGAGGCTCGAGACGAGGTGGTCCTGTGAGCGACGTGCTGCTCAGCGCCCGCGATGTGACCAAGCGGTTCACCGCCCGCGGCCCCTACGGGCGCAGAACCGAGTTCACCGCGGTGGACGGCGTCGGCTTCGACGTCCGGCTCGGCGAGACCCTCGCCGTCGTCGGTGAGTCCGGCAGCGGCAAGTCCACCACCGCGCGCATCGTCGCCAAGCTGATGGAACCGACCTCCGGCGCCCTCCACTTCGAGGGCGAGGACATCACCCACGCCACCGGAGCCGCGCTCGCCCGCTACCGCGCCAACGTGCAGGTCGTCTTCCAGGACCCGTTCTCCTCGCTCAACCCGCGGCACACCGTCGAACGCATCCTGATGGCGCCGCTGGACTACCAGGGCATCGCGCCCAAGGGAGGCCGCCGGGCGTACACCGGGGAACTCATGGAACGGGTCGGCCTGAACCCCGACCACGCGCAGCGCTACCCCAGGCAGTTCTCCGGCGGGCAGGCCCAGCGCATCGGCATCGCCCGCGCGCTGGCCGTCAACCCCAAGCTGGTGATCTGCGACGAGGCGGTGTCCGCGCTGGACGTGTCCGTCCAGGCGCAGGTCATCGAGCTGCTGCGGCGGCTGCAGCGGGAGAGCGGGTTCAGCTACATCTTCATCGCCCACGACCTGGCGGTGGTGAAGCAGATCGCGCAGCGGGTCGCGGTGATGAGCAAGGGCAAGATCGTCGAACAGGGCCCCTGCGGGGAGGTCTTCGCCGACCCGCAGGACCCGTACACGCGGACCCTGCTGGCCGCCATCCCCCGCATCAACCCCGAATGGGACCGCAGACGGAGGGCCGCCGGGTGATGCACCAGAATCTTCGGATGACCAAATGGGGCTACAGGAGAAGAATCCCGCGATGACCGTTACCGCCACCTACACCATCCCCGGCATGCGGGTGCGCGACCACGTCGCCGACGTCCCGCTCGACTGGGGCGACCCCGCCCGCGGCGACATCCAGATCTTCGCCCGCGAGATCGTGGACCCCGCCCGGGACGGCGAGGACCTGCCCCTGCTGGTCTACCTGCAGGGCGGCCCCGGCGGGAAGGGCCCGCGCCCGCTCGGCCTGGACGGCTGGCTCGGACCGGCGCTGAGGGACCACCGCGTCGTCATGGTGGACCAGCGCGGCACCGGCCGCAGCACCCGCATCGACGGCCGCCGGATGAGCGCCTTCGCGACCGCCGAGGAGGGCGCCGCCTTCCTCGCCTGCTTCCGGGCCGACTCGATCGTCGCCGACCACGAGCACCTGCGGAAGACGATCTTCGGCGGCAGGCGCTGGTCCACCCTCGGCCAGTCGTACGGCGGCTTCCTCACCCTCACCTACCTCTCCCAGGCCCCCGAAGGCCTGAGCGCGTGCTACGTCACCGGCGGCCTGGCCGGCCTCGACCCCTCCGCCGCCGAGGTGTACCGGCGCACGTATCCCCGCGTCGAGGCCAAGAACAAGGAGTTCTACCGGCGTTACCCCCACCAGGTGGACAACGTCGCCCGCATCGCCGACCGCCTGGCCGCCGGCGACGTGCTGCTGCCCGACGGCGACGTCCTCACGGTCCGGCGCCTGCAGTCGCTCGGCATCGACTTCGGCATGAAGCCCGGGTACGAGCGGATGCACTGGCTGCTCGACGAGGCGTTCAACGGCGACGAGCTGTCGGCGGTCTTCCTGCACCAGGTGCTCGCCCGGTCCTCCTACAGCGACAACCCCCTGTTCGCCGCCATGCAGGAGAGCATCTACGGGCACGGCCCGGGCGCGACGGCGTGGGCGGCACAGGCCGAACGGGAACTCCGCCCGCAGTTCGCCGAGGACGCCAGGCCGCTGCTGTTCACCGGCGAGATGATCTACCCCTGGATGTTCCAGGAGATCGCCGAGCTGCGTCCGTTCCACGGCGCGGTCGAACTGCTGGCCGCGCGCGAGGAGTGGCCGGCGCTGTACGACCACGAGCGCCTGGCCGCCAACCAGGTGCCGCTCGCCGCCGCCGTCTACTACGACGACATGTACGTCGACGCCCACCTGCAACTGGACACCGCCGCCCGCGTCGGCAACAGCCAGGTCTGGGTCACCAACGAATACGAACACGACGGCGTGAGCGACCCCCGCGTCTTCACCCACCTGAGGGAGCTCGTCCGTCAGACAGGAGGCGGTGTCACCGATGCGTGAAGGCAGGCCACCGAGGCTGTCGGAGATCCCGGCGTTCCTCGAGTACATGAACACCGGGTGGGGCACCCCCGACCGTACCCCGCCCGTCGTCCCAGGCGCCGCCGATGCCGCGGCCGAGCACCGCGCGAGGCTCGCCGCCGCGCTCCCCGGACGCACCATCGTCCTGGCCGCCGGCGAGGCCCCGACCCGCAGCAACGACA
Organism: Sphaerisporangium fuscum; assembly: GCF_018531465.1. Lineage (GTDB taxonomy): Bacteria > Actinomycetota > Actinomycetes > Streptosporangiales > Streptosporangiaceae > Sphaerisporangium > Sphaerisporangium fuscum. The sequence goes on along the minus strand of NZ_JAHDTF010000014.1, from coordinate 68,622 downwards.
CCGCCTACGACTTCCGCCCCGACAGCGACTTCTACTGGGTGACCGGCTGCAACGTGGAGAACGGCGTCGTCGTGCTGCGCGACGCCGGTGCCACGCTCTACCTGCCGCCCCCCGCCTACCCCGGTGAGGCCGCGTTCTGGAGCGACGGCAGGTACGGCGAGCTGTGGGTCGGGGCGGCGCCCGGCCTGGACGACTGGGCGAAGGCCCTCGGCGTCGACGTCCGGCCGCTGGCCGAGCTGACCGAGGAGGTGACGGCCGACGAGGAGGTGAGCCGTACCCTCGCCGAGCTGCGCATGTACAAGGACGACTGGGAGGTGGCCCAGCTCCGCGAGGCCGTGGACCGCACGGTCGAGGGCTTCGCCGCGGTCGTCCGCGAGATCCCGGCGGCGATCGCCGGGCCGGGGGAGCGGTGGCTGCAGGGCACCTTCGACCGGTACGCCCGCGCGTACGGCAACGCCCCCGGCTACGCCACCATCGTCGGCAGCGGCAAGCACGCCCCCACGCTGCACTGGGTGCGCTGCGACGGCCCGGTGCTCCCGGACGAACTGCTCCTGCTCGACATGGGCGTGGAGGTCAACAGCTACTACACCGCCGACGTCACCCGCACCTTCCCCGCCTCCGGCCACTTCTCCGCCGCCCAGCGGCAGGTGCACGACCTGGTCGAGAAGGCCCACCGTGCCGGCCTGGCCGCCGTCGCCCCGGGCCGGAGGTTCACCGACTTCCACCACGCGGCGATGGAGGTGATCGCGCACGGCCTGGCCGACTGGGGGCTGCTGCCGGTCTCGGTCGACGAGGCGCTGTCCGACACCGGCCAGCACCACCGCCGCTACCTGGTCTGCGGCATCGGCCACCACCTCGGCCTCGACGTCCACGACTGCGCCAAGTCCAGTGAGGAGGCCTACCAGGGCGGGGTCATGGCCCCCGGCATGGTGCTCACGGTCGAGCCCGGCCTGTACTTCCACGCCCACGACCTGACCGTCCCCCCGGAACTGCGCGGCATCGGCGTCCGCATCGAGGACGACCTCCTGGTCACCGAGAACGGCGCCGAAGTACTCTCCGCCGCCCTACCACTGGACGCCACCGGCCTGGAGAAGTGGATGGCCGACGCGGCACACTGACTCGTCCTCCCGCCGGGGCTGAACATGCCGAATGTCGGCCCCGGCCCGGCATGCGGTCACTGGTCCCGTGCGAATGCGCTGGTCGTCGGGGTCGGCGGGGTGTCTGGCCTGCGGTCGGGTGTGAACGCGCCGGATGCCGGACTCAGCGGGTGTCTGGTCACTCGTCGGGCGTGAACGCGCCGGACGTCAGCCCCAGCGCGACGGACGCCACCGCCGCCCGCCCGGCGCTATGCAGCCGGTGCAGCTCGGCCTCGAAGGCGAACAGCTTGCGGAACGCCTCGCCGTACCGCCGCTGCTCGTCCAGCGGGAGCCGCGGCACCTGGGCGCGCCGGACGTCGAAGCGGGTCAGCCCCGACTGCGTCCCACCGGTGGGCACCGACAAGGTGCGTACGAACCCGGCCAGGAAGTACGGATCGAGACGCCCGGGATCAGGTCTGAGGAGAGTGAGCCGCGAGCCGAGCAGCAGCCCGCCCTCCTCCACGACCCGCGCGGCCACCTCCCGGTCCCGCGTCCCGACCACCACGTCGCCCGGCTCGACCACGATCCTGTCCCGCGGCGGGGTACGGGGCGTCGGCTCGTAGCTGATCTCTCGCGGCTGCGTCCGCGCGGTCGGCTCGGCCGCGATCCTGTCCCGCGGTGGGGTCTGGGTCGTCGGCCTGAAGGTGATCTCTCGCGGCTGCGTCCGCGCGGTCGGCTCGGCCGCGATCCTGTCCCGCGACCTGGTCTGGGTCGGCGGCTCGGCCGCGATCCTGTCCTGCGGTCGGATCCGGGCCGGCACCGGCTCTCCGGTGAACAGGTGGGCCGCCTCGAGAACAAGCGCCCCCGAGCCGTCCGCCTCGTACCGGCCCGCCTGGTGGACCGTGAGCGCGCCGGTGCGCTCCAGCTCCGGCAGGGGCACCATCGGCATCTCCCGGACCTGGCCGGGAACCACCTTGGGCAGCAGCGACGCCAGATCCTCGAGACGGCGGGGAAAGCCCTCCCGGAACGTCACATAGTCGCCCGCCGCCTCGTTCGCGACACCCACGTACCGCGCCGGGGTCACGTCGACGTTCTCGTCGATCAGCTCGATGATCGGGACGGTACGGCTCTCGCCGGGCACGTCGATGTCCCGGTCCGGGTCGGCCTGGAACTCCCGCCACCGCTCGACGATCGCGTCGAACGTGGCCGGCTCGGCCTCGCACATCAGCACCCGCGACGGGGTACGGCCGTCAGGCCTGCGCAGCACCCAGATGTGCACCGGAAGCCCCGTACCGGGCGCCATCTTCGGCGGCAGGCCGATCACGGCCTGGACGGCGCCACGGCGGAGCAGGTTGCTGCGGATCCGCCTGCCGGACCGGCGTTCGGCGGCTATGGCCGGCATGAGCATGACCGCGACACCCCCGGGCCGCAGGTGGGCGAGCGCGTGCTGCACCCAGGCCAGCTCCGACTCCGACCTGGGCGGCAGGCCGTACTCCCAGCGCGGATCGCCCGCCAGCTCCTCGTATCCCCAGTTGCGCTCGTTGAACGGCGGATGGCACAGCACGGCGTCCACGGCCAGCCCCGGCCAGGCGTCCCGCCGCAGCGAGTCACCTGCCTCCACCTCACCGTCGACCCCGCCCAACGCCAGCCGCACCCGCGCCAGCCGAGCCAGCGCTCCTTCACCCTCCTGCCCGTACACACGCTCCAGCCCGGCCTTCTGCCCGTGCGCACGCTGTAGGTCGGCCTCTTGCTCGTGCGCACGCTGTACGTCGGCCTCTTGCTCGTGCGCACGCTGTCGGTCGGCTTCCTGCCGGTCCGCGTGCTCCACGCCGGGCTCCTGCCGGTACGCGCGCTGTACGTCGGTCTCTTGCCCGTACGCGTGCTTCACACCGGCCATCGCGGCCGGCAGGGTACCGAGGCCGCAGGCGGGATCGAGGACCGTACGGGCATCCGGCCCGGCCAGCCTCGCCATGAAGCCCGCCACCTCGGCCGGCGTCTCGGCCAACCGCCGGGAGTGGACGTCGGCGAACCGGTCCAGCAGGAAGCGGGTCGCCTCCGCCGTCCCCTCCTCTTCCGCGAGCTGTCGAATCAGCTTCCACGCCGGCTGCGGCACCAGGCGGGACGTGCCCTGCCCGCACAGCAGCTCGGCCGCCTCCGCCACGACGTCCCCGAGCCGCAGATCGTCCGCGGCCATCCTGATCTGCTGCCAGACGCGCTCACGAAGGGGCAGCTCCTCGACCTTGCCCTGGGCGAGCAGCCACGTCTCGACGTCCTTCAGCGAGAAGGTCGGACTGGTGGCCGTCCCCCCGACAGGCTCGGGAAAGTCCTCGTACCGCCGCCGCCAGTTGCTCACGGCCGCTCGGCCGACCCCCGCCATCCGCGCGATGTCGGCCGAGGTGACGGTAGCCCCATCTCCGCTGATCGCCGACCTCCCACTCGCACGCCCCGGCCGTTCCCACGACGGGCACCCCTGCGTGGATGCAAACGTAGCCTAGGAGGCTGCGGGAGAGGATTAAGGGGTTCGGAGCCCGTGTATCTCGTTCACGCACGATAGGTCATCTGATGACCGCTGGTGAATGGCCGTCGGCACCCTGGCGATGAATATCCGCTCGTCGTCGGGCGTGAGGAGGGCGTCGCTCAGACCGGAATGATTCCGGGCAGCCGTGGGGATGCGTACCACTCGGACTTGTGCTTGTGCAGCAGGGTCCTCGCCGCCCGGCTCGAGGTGGCACCACCCTCGATCGAGGACCTTCGGGCGTACGCCGGCGACAGCCGGTTTCGTGATCACTTGCGCCATCTCGACGATTTGGAGTAGGCGCCGGCCGCCTTGTGGATGCCGGCGGCCGGGCTGGTGAGATCAGGAAGGGAGTTCGCTGACGAGGCCTGCCATCGGCAGCGCTTCGGGGATCGGCCGGGCCGGGGTGTTGCCGATCGCCACGACGGGTATCGGATTCGGGATTTCGATGCCCTCGCGGCGGTAGCGCGCGTGCAGGAGCTTCATGAACTCGTGCACGACGAGGAACTTGGCGGCGTACTCCCGCACGCGCAGGGTCACCGAGAAGTTGATGCTGGACTCGCCGAAGGTGTGGTAGCGCACGACGGGCTCGTACTCGGGCATCGCGCCTTCCACGGTCGACAACACCTCGCGGCCCACCTGGACGGTGATGCGTTCCACTTCCTCCAGATCGCTGTCGTAGCTCACCCCCACCTGCACCAGCACCGACAGGTGCTGCACCGGCTGGTTGAAGTTGGTGAGGATCGCGTCGGCGAGCTTGGCGTTCGGCACGACGACGGTGTTCCCGGTCAGTTGCTCGACGGTGGTGTTACGCCAGTTGATGTCGACGACGCGGCCGTCCTCGCCGCTGTCGAGGCGGATGAAGTCGCCCGGCTGCACCTTCTTCGACACCAGGACGTGCACGCCGGCGAACAGGTTGCCGAGGGTGTCCTGCAGGGCGAGCGCGACGGCGAGGCCGCCGACACCGAGTGCGGTCAGCAGCGGAGTGATGGAGACGCCGATGCTCTGCAGGATCACCAGGACGGCGATCCCGATGATCAACACCCGGGTGATGTTGACGAAGATGCTCGCCGATTGCGCCACACCGGACCTGGCGAGGGTCACCGACCGCACGACCTCGGCCGCCAGCCTGGCGACCGACAGGCCGACCAGCAAGATGACCACCGCCACCAGGATCCGGTCCAGGACGCCACGGACCGGCTGCCGCACCCCCAGCACCTCGATCGCCGACCACATGCCCGCCGTGAGCGCGGCCGGCAGGGAGATGGCCTTCAGCAGGCTCCACACCATGTCGTCCCACGTCCCCGGCGTGGCGCCGGCCCGGTGGACGAGAACCCCGAACCACAACCGCAGCAGCAGGCCGATCAGCAGAGCGCCTGCCAGGCTGCTGCCCGCAATGATCAACGACGTCGCTTCCATGTGCTCAGCCATCGGTCATCCTCTTCGTCACCTTTTCAGTTCTTCATTCGGTAGGGGCGCTACGGCCGTCGGACCGTTCCTCGGACGTGCCGGAGACAGCGGTGACGTGCTCGTCATCGCGACGATCTCTACGCACGTGAGGCGGAGGCCGCGCTTCCGGACGGGTCACCGACAGGGGCCCGCGGCGGCGGGACGGCAGGTGCGGGGGCGTCCTCACACGTCGGTGAGCAGGTGCTCCTCCGCCGCCGCCCGGTTCGTCACGGCCGGCTCCGGGTCCAACGTGGGTGCGCCGGGCGGGGGCGAGTGCCTTCCGGCCTGTGCCGGGGCGCCTGGGGCGGCCCGCTCCATTCCTTGCCGAGGAGCATGCCGAGGTCGGTCACGGGCGGGGCCGCCCCGCCTCGACGTGGTCGTCAAGGGGCGGTGCGTCGATTCCGGAACGTGTGGCGCCGGAAGTTCCGCGCGTGGCTGTGTCGGTCAAAGGTCCCTTCCCCGTTTCGTCACCCGGGGACAAGCATGCCGTAAAACGAGGGTTCATCAGGTGCGGGACGATGAAATATCCCGATATGACCCTGATATCCCAATGCAGGCCCTGAGGGTGCGGGCACGACCGCCGGGAGCCGGTGCCCCCGCATCCAGCGGCTGAGCGAGGGCACCGGCGTTCCATGGAGGAATGCCGAGAGGCGGGAGAACGCCGGTCACTCTCGGCCGTCCACACCTGACAGCGAGGTAGATGCTAGTCCTCCGACGGCGCGTAGTACTTGGAACGATGTAACAGTTGAATTTCGTACGACTCCCCGTCCCGCCAGGGGCGTCCGGGTGCGGCGTGGCGCTGTCTTCGGCCGTGGTGATGCTCTTGGGGATCAGGTTACTCCTGTGGTACAGATAGCGAGCTTGCCGTTACATACCGTTGGCGTATCCGCGATCACGTCTGGATAGCGTGCCTCTTCATGCCCCCCAACTTCACCCGCCTCTACCAGGCCGTCCTCCGGGACACGACCGCGCCGATCTCCCTCCGGCTCCGCCGCACCTTCGGGGAATGGCTCGTGGGGAAGGGGCTGCCGTTCCCGGACGCCGGCCTGCCGGCGCAGGAGTTCGACGCGGACGGCACACGGGCCCGCCTGGAGCGCAGGGGTGACTGCGGCCGGTACGTCGTCGAGGAGACGCGGGAGGGGGCGCTGCTCCGTACCCGGATCACCTACCACGAGCCCATTCCGGGGCTGGCGGGCTGGGTGGTCGTCACGGTGGACGAGGACGGCGCGACCGGCGGGGGCGACGCGCCCGGCTTCCTCCCGGCCTACCTGCGCACCGCGCGGATCACCGACGGAGCCGTCCACCTCACCGACGCGCCGGACGTCCTCGACGAATACGAGATCCCCAGGCTGATCCATACCATGGCACAGCGGGAGCGCCGGGTGCCGCTGGTCATCGTGTCCGTCGATCCGCAGGACGCCGCGGCCGCCGGCGGGAGGGCCGACCACCTGGCCGCGGCGACCGCCGGTGCCGGCGTGGTGGTGCGCTTCGCCGACGCGCAGGCGCAGCGCCGCTTCAACGAGACGATCGGCCCCGATCTCAGGGTGTTCGGCGGTGGCATCCGCACGTACGTGGCGCCGTTCGACCCCGAGGCCGAAAGCCACCCCTTCCGGCACAGGCCGATGGGGGGCGCCATGTTGCGCGCACAGAGCGATCGGGCTCTCGGGCTGGTGGCGGGTGGGGCGATCGGGGAGACCGCGCGCCGCGCGTTACCCGACGATGTCGGGCGGGCCTACCGGATCGTCTCCCGGATCCTCGCCGGCAAGGCGCGGCCGGGCGACATCCACGACGTCGTCGTGGCCCGGCGGGCCCCGGCCGACCAGGAGAGGGAGGAACTGCGCCGCAGGATGATGGCGCTGACCGTACGCCCCGGGCCGGTCGCGGCGCCCTCGCCCGCCTCCGGCGGGGCCGACAAGAACGGCGAGCCGCGCCTGAGGCCCGCGCCCGCCTCCGGTGGCGTCGAAGAGACCGCCGAGCCGCGTGCGGGGTCCGCCGCGGCCGGGCAGCCGGTCGCCCCCGAGGGCGGGCCGGCGTTCGACGTGGCCGAGCTCGCCCGGACGGTCGCCGCCGCGGTGGTCACACAGATGCGCGGTGAGCTGGAGGCGGCCCTCGACCTCGCGGCCCAGGCCCGGGGAAGCGGCCCTGAGAGCGGCCACCTACTGCGGCAGATGCGCACCCTCGGGGCCCACGTCGACGGACTGCGGGAGGCCGTCCTCGCGCGCCGGCGTGGTGAGGACCTGCACGCCCACGAGGCCCTGCTCGCCGAGGCCGAAGGCGAGAGCGAACGGCTCGCGGCCGAGATGGAGCGGCTCCGCGCCGAGCACGAGCTCCTGCAGAACGAGTACGCCGAAGCCGTCGCCAATGCCCGCAAGCTGGAGAAGCGCACGCGCTGGCTGGAGACGCGACTCGCCGCGTCGGGCCGGCCGGCGTACGGCGTGGCGGCCGAGGAGCCCGACTTCGAGCCGACGAGCCTGATGGACGCCCTCAACATGGCCCGCGAGACGCTCGGCCACGTGATGATCGGGGACACCGACACCGCGGCGACGAAACTCGACCTGGCCTACCCGACGCTCAGCCGGGTCTGGGCCGCCAAGACCTGGGACGCCCTGCGCGCGTTGGACGCCTTCGCCAAGGCCAGGTCGTCGGGAGAGTTCGCGGGAGGTTTCCTGCAGTGGTGCATGAGCGCCGCCGATCTCACCATTCCCGCCGGCATGGTCGCCATGAGCGAGTCGAGGACCGTGCACACCAACGGCAGGTACAGCACGAGCCGCACCTTCAGCGTGCCCGAGGAGGTGCACTCATCGGGCAGGGTGCTCATGGAGGCGCACATCAAGCTCCGCAAGGGCGGCACCCCCGCGCCGCGCATCCACTTCCACGACGACTCCGGTGGCGCCACCCGCAGGATCTGGGTCGGCCACGTGGGAGATCACCTCCCGAACACCCTGACGAACTGAGACCTTGGCCGTTCCGTGGTCAGAAGTGGAAGACGGCGCCCTTGGTGGTGCGCAGGACACAGGCGTTCGGGAAGGTCTCCTGGTATCGCTCCGACCCGTTGGCGAACGCGGTGACGGGATCGTAGATGTGCGGGCAGATCCCCTGGAGGCGGATGCCGGCGATCGAACCGTACCTGGCGATCAGGTCGCACGCCCGCCCCGGCTGCGGGTGGTCACCCCACGGGGGATTGCAGCGCAGCGACGCGTGCCTGACCCTGTTCCACTCCAGCGGCCGGTGCGGGTCCTTCAGCGAGCCGGGGACGACGCTGAGCCTGTAGAAGGCGGGGACGGAACGCGCGGTCTTCTGCGGAGCGGCGTAGGCGGTTCCGGAGGCCAGAACGGTGAGCGCCAGGACGCCGGCTGCGCCGAGGGCGTGACGGATGCGCACGAGGATCCCTTCAGATGGGAGGTTTCACTGTCGGCAACATCATAATTACCATCCGCTCATGATCACGCTCATCCGTCCGGGTGTCGGCCCCCACCCGGCCGGTCCGGGGCAGGGCCGTGTAACCATGAAACGAGACGGCCCCCCACGGCTCGTACGGGGAGACCACATGCTCGAAGTCATCGGCGTCGGCATGGGACGAACAGGTACGTATTCGCTGAAGGTGGCTCTGGAGAGGCTCGGCCACGGGCCGTGTCACCACATGGCATCGCTCGGCGGCGACCTCGACCGCATCCACGGCTGGGAGGCGGCCGCGCGTGGCGAGCAGGTGTCCTGGGAGGAGCTGCTGCGCGGATACCGCGCCACCGTGGACTGGCCGGCCTGCTACTTCTGGGAGGAGCTGACGGCCGCGTACCGCGACGCGCGGGTCATCCTGACCGTACGCGACCCTTGCCGGTGGTACGCCAGCGTGCACGAGACGATCTACAGGTCCAGCCACCGGCAGCGGGGGTGGGCGGGCATGGCGATGCGGCTCGAGGACCTGGCCTGCCAGGGGCTTCGCCACCGCCGCCGCATGTGCGAGCGGGTCATCTGGGAGGGCACGTTCGGAGAACGGTTCGGCGACCGGGACTACGCCATCGAGGTCTTCGTCTGGCACACCGCCCACGTCATGGCACAGGTCCCCGATGACCGGCTCCTGGTGTACGAGGTGTGCCAGGGCTGGGAACCGCTGTGCGAGTTCCTCGGCGCACCCGTACCGGAGGAGCCCTTCCCCCGGCTGAACGACACCGCGTCCTTCCGGCGGATGACCGCCAGGCGCCGCCGCCACGTGCTCACCCTCCGCGGCACCGGCTCCGACGACAGGACGGCCGTCCGGTGAACAGCCCGGCCGGGGGAGTGGGACATGCGTGACGTGATCGCGTCTCTGCCGGCGCCGGCGCGGAGCGCCGCCTACCACGCCGAAGGGTGGTGGCGCGGTGGGACGTTCCTCGACGACCTGGGTGACGCCGCCGCGCGGACGCCCGGCCGTACCGCCTTCATCACCTGGCGCGACGCCGAGAAGCGGGAGGTCACCGTGACCTTCGGCGAGCTGGACGCCGCGGTCGGCCGCCTGGCCGAAGGGCTGCGCGCCCTGGGGGTGCGGCACGGTGACGCCGTCGCCTACCAGCTCCCCAACTGGTGGCAGACCGCCGCGCTCGGCCTGGCGTGCCTGCGGGCGGGGGCGATCGCCGTGCCCATGATGATGACGCTGGGCGCGCGTGAGGTCGAGGGGATCCTGTCCGGCACGCAGGCGAGCGTCTGCGTGGTGGCCACCACCTGGGACGGCCGGTCACCGGCCCGGCTCCTGGCCGACCTCGCCCCCCGTCTGCCACGGCTACGCCACCGCGTGGCCCTCGGCGAAGCCGTACCCGCGGGCACGATCCCCTTCGACGACCTGCTGGGCAACACGTCGGGCCTGCTAGCGGACAGGTCGGACCTGCTCGGGAACACATCGGACCTGGACGGGAACCCGTCGGGCCTGCTCGGGAACACAGCGGGCATGCGGGACGGACGGTGCGCTCCGCTGGGTAGAGGGGCCGACGAGGTGTCGGTGGTGCTGTTCACCTCCGGCACCACCGGACAGGTCAAGGGCGTGCTGCACACCCCCAACACGCAGTACGCCTCCACCCGCTCCCGGCAGAGCGGCCTGCACGACGCGCCGTACCCCCGGGTCGCCACCCCGGCGAACATCACCCATTCGGTGGGCATGCGGACCAACGTCCTGCTTCCCCTGGTGACGCGCTGCGCGTCGGTGTTCGCCGACACCCGCGACCCGGACGTCTGGCTCGACCTCCTCGCCCGGCACCACGTCACCCACTTCCTCGCGGCACCCGAGATGCTGAACCGCCTGGTCCGGGCGCAACGGCGACGCCGGCGCCCGCTCTCCGGCCTGCGCCTGGTGACGAGCACGGCCGCGCCGCTGCCGCCGTCACTCGTGGAACCCGTCCAGGAATGGCTGTGCCCGCGGCTCGTCAACGGCTTCGGTATGACGGAGACGGGCGGCGTCACCGTGACCTCCGCCGACGACCCGCCCGACTGGCCGGGACGCAGCATCGGCCGCCCCACGCCAGGGCGCGAGGTGCGCCTCCTGCCCGACTCCCCGGACCCCGGCGAGGATCCGGCGTTCCGCCTCCAGGTGCGCGGCCCGTCGGTGTGCGTGGGGACGTTCGGCCTGCGCGACCGGCGGATGACATGGCACCCGGACGCCACCGACGGCTGGTACGACACCGGTGACCTGGTCCGGGAGGACGGGCGCGGCGGCCTGCGCTACCTTTCCCGCGTCGCCGACCGGATCGGGTGCCCGCATCCGATCCCCGTCCTGGAGGTCGAGGACGAACTGCTGGGACACCCGGCCGTGGCCGACGTCGCCGTCGTCGGCTGCCGGGATCCCGACGGGGACGGCACCGGGGAGACGGTGTGCGCCGTCGTCGTCCCCGACGGTCCCGCCCCCGACCTCGCCGGCCTGCGCGACCACCTGCTGCGGACGGGCATGACGGAGTGGTACCTGCCCACCCGCCTCGAGATCGTGGACGCCCTGCCCCGCGACGACCTCGGCAAGGTCCGCAAAAAGACCCTCCGCGACCGCCTCCACATCACGCCCGGGTGACCCTCACCGAGTGGCCGGTCGTGGTGTTTCCCGACGGTGTCGCGGTGGCTCTCGCCTGGCCGGTCGCGTGTTTCTCCACGGTGTCGGGATGCCTCTTGCGGGCCCCGTCGTGCTGTTTCCCGACGGTGCGGCGTGGCCCTTGCGCGGCCGGTGGTGGTGTTTCTCCACGGTGTCGAGGTGTCTCTCGCGGCCTCGGTCGTGGTGTTTCCCGACGGTGGCGGGGTGGCTCTCGCCTGGCTGGTTGTGGTGTTCTCATCGGCGCCGGGGCGGCGGGACGATGGACGGTGAAGCCGGCGCCGCCCGTACGTCGAGCAACGTGGCGAACCGGACGTCAGACGCCCCGGCGCAGGGCCCACTCGACCCCCGGGCAGCGGTCCATGACGACGTCAAGTCCGGCGTCGAGGGCGCGCTGGGCGGCGGCCTCGTCGATCACGCCGAGGGGCAGCCACACGGCGCCGGCGCCCGCCGCGATCGCCTCGTCCACCGCCTGCCCGGCGTACTCCGACCGCCGGTACACCCCGACGACGTCCACCTTCACCGGAACCTCGGCCAGAGACGCGTATCCCGGCTCACCCAGCACCGTCGCGGCGGCCGGGTGGACCGGGATGATGCGCTTGCCCCTCGACTGGAGCAGGCGCGCCTGGTCGTAGGCGGTGCGCCGCGGGTCGTCGCCGAGCCCGACGAACGCCCAGGTCTGCGACTCGCCGAGCAGCCGCTTGATGACATCCTCATCCGCGAAACGATCGTCCACGTCCTGCCCAACGCGGAGAGTGCCCCACGGCTTCCCCGGCAGGCGGCGACGATATCTAGGCGCCCAGTTTCGCGCGGGCGGCGGCGGAGACGACGCGGTCCTTCTCCGCCGGCGACAGCAGGCCGGCGGTGAGCCAGGTCTCGGCGGTGCGGGTCACCGTGGACTGGAACCGGCCGCGGGTGGTGAAGGGCGCCTTGGACCAGACGGCGTCGAGGAAGGTCACCCCGTCCGCCTGGGCGCGGTTGGGCACGCCGGAGTCCACCGCGCCGAAGACGATCGACGGCTCCTTGCGCTGGAAGTATGCGTGGTAGCGCCTGGTGTCGCCGATGTAGAAGGGGACGAGCCGCAGACCGTGCGTCGTGAAGGTCATCGGCGCGGTGGCGGTGACGGCCTTGGTGGCGAGGTCCCCGCTCAGGCCGAGGTCCTTGTAGAAGGAGAAGTCGCGGTAGCTCGTCTCGTCGCTCAGTGCGACCAGCGGGACCGGGCCGTAGGCGATGCTCTGGATGGACGGGACGTCCAGCGCCTTCTCGACGCGCAGGCTGAACGGCATGGTGACCTGGACCTTGTCTCCTCGCTTCCAGGCCCGGCGCAGGCTGACGTAGCCGCCGGGTGTGGCGCCGAGGTTCTTGTCGCGTCCGTTGACCCGCACCCTGAAGCCCTTGGTCACCCAGTAGGGGACCCGGAGCTTCAGCTGCAGCGGGCCCGAGCCGTCCACGGTGAGCGTCACCGTGCCGGCGGGATCGGTCGGGTAGTTCGTGGACTGGCTGACCTTGAAGCCTTTGTCCTTCCAGGTCAGTTCGGAGGCCATGTAGAGGTTGACGTAGAGCGTGGAGTCGTCCGCGGACCGGAAGTAGATCGAGTCCTGGAACTTGGTCAGGCTCTCCAGCCCCGTCCCGCCGCAGCAGGTTCCGAGGTTGCCGTACTCCCGGGCGGAGCCCGGTCGCATCGGGATGAAGTAGGTCAGCAGCGGGTCGGTGGTGCTGTCGGTGTTCTGGCGCGAGGCGAGGATCTGACCGTAGAGGCCCCGTTCGTAGTACTGCATGTACTTCGGGTCGCCGGTGTGGAAGAACAGCCCTCTGCTCAGCTTGAGCATGTTGTAGACGGCGCAGGTCTCGGCGTTGTTGGCGCCGAGGGCGCCCACGATCACGTCCCGCGCCCCGAAGAGCTCGCCGTTGTCGCTCGGGCCGGACAGGCCGCCGTCGGTGAAGGTGCGGTGGGGGACGACCATGTCCCAGAAGTTCGCGGCGGCGGTGAAGTAGTCGCGCTCGCCGCTCTGCTCGTACACCGACAGGTACCCGATGAACTGCGGGATGTGCTGGTTGGCGTGTTTCCTGTCCAGCGTGTCCTGGCCGGCGATCGTCGCGTTCTTGAGAGCGGTGTTGTCGAAGCACCTGGCCGTGTCGAGGTACTCCTGCTTGCCGGTCAGCGCGTGGAGGTCGGCCATCACGGCGTTCATCGCGTTGTACTCGCCGGCGATGTAGGTGGCCCACATCGTGTCGAGCCGGGCGCGTGACAGTTTGCTCAGCCTGCTGTGGACCCAGTCGCCCATCTTGAGGACGATCTCGCGTGCCCGCTCGTTGCCCGCGTGCTGGTAGGCGTCCAGCAGCCCGCGCATGATCATGTGGCAGGTGTAGTAGGGCGCCCAGATGGCGGGGTAGGTCGCGCCCTGCTCCAGCAGGATGAACTGCGTCTCCGGGTAGGCGGCCAGGAAGCCGGGGTGGCTCGGGCCGGCGGCCCCGGTGGACTCCGAGACCAGCCGGGCGTCCCGTCCCTTGCCGGAGGAGTCGGCGGCGGTCTCCCCGCCGGCCTCGTCGAACCGGTACCAGGCGACGTTCCCGCCGCCCAGCCCGCCGTCCGCGCTCGAGGTCAGGGCCTGGATCTCCGTTCTGCTGAGGGCGCGGTCGTAGATCTGGAACTCGTCGACGGAGCCGCTCAGGGGCGCGTCGCCGTACTGGGACTTTCCGATCCAGTTGTTGCCGGTCGTGCCGAGACTGGACGGTTTGAGGGTCATGCCGGTGTTCGTGCCGGCCGCCTCGCCGTTGACGTAGAGGGTGCCGGTGCCGCCCGACAGGGTGACCGCGACGTGGGTCCAGGCGTTCGCGGGGAGCTGGGCGGTGCCGTTGATGCGCTGCTCGCCCGCGCCGCCGCTGGTGGTGATCGCGAACCGCGGCGCGGATCCCGCGCTGAGCGCGAGGAACATGTTCCGGGTGGTGCCGGTGCCGAAGTCGAAGATCCTCGACCAGGTGCTGATCGTGGCGGGGTTCACCCACAGGGCGATGGTGAAGTCGTCCAGGCCGCTGACGACGCCGGACGGCAGCGCCACGTACTGGGGGCCGTCCAGTTTCACGGCGGTTCCGAACTTCCCGCTCACCCTGGCGACCGGGGGCGCGGGCGGGGCGGGCTGCCCCACCCTGGCGGCCAGGGCGTCCTGGCATTCGCCCAGCGCCGTGACCATGTAGTCGACCTTGTCCTTGTAGAACCGGTCGCCGCTGCCCGCGTACGCCAGGGCCAGGGCGCTGAGGAAGTGCCCGGCGTAGTGGCCCCGCAGGTTGCCGTCCGCGGTCTCCCAGCCGCCGGGCGGTTCCGCGCCACGGCTGTCGAGGCCGGCGTTGTCGCGGAAGATGGCCAGCATGCGGTCGGCCGGGTAGGCCCGCAGGAAGTTCAGGATGCGGTCGCGGCCGGCGGCGAACAGGGAGTCGCCCAGCTTGACCTGGTCGTTGGCGAAGGGCCGTACGCGCCGGCCGTCCGGGGCCGGGATGGCGCCGGTCCCGGGGCTCGTGGTGGGTACGGCGGTCCCGGCCGTCGCGGCTTCGGCCGAGGAGACCAGCGCGAGCGCGGGCGGGGTGGCGGCGGCCACCGCCGCCAGGCGCAGCAGGTCACGTCGGTGGATGGGGGCGGTCATGGGGGCTCCTCGTCTGTGACTCGGCGTGGGGGTGCGTCTGCTCTGTTAGCGCTAACAACTCGAGGGAGGTGGCCGCCTGCCGCTCTCCTTTCGGCGCGGCGGAGAACAAAGGTTTTCCGTAACCTAAAAACAATCTTGCAGGGCTGTCAAGAGCCGCTTTCCGGCCTCGGCGGACCGGCTTCTTCGGTCGGAAGGCAAAGCTTTTCCTCACATGATCGACGGGTGGGCGCGGCAAGCGCCCGGAGGAGGGGGCGGACTACGATGTCAGTGTGTGGTCGGTCCCGGCGTTCGACCAGGGCCGACAGGCACCCAGGGGGTGCGAAATGATCATTTATTACGCGATCCTCGTGGCCGTGATCCTCGGCGTGGCCTGGCTGGCGACGAGCGTGCGCATCATCCGGCAGTTCGAACGGGGTGTCGTCTACCGGTTCGGGCGGGTGCGACCGGCCGTCCGAGGGCCCGGGCTCGCGCTGCTCCTGCCGGTCGCCGACCGTCTGGAGAAGGTCAACCTGCAGATCATCACGATGCCGGTACCCGCCCAGGACGGCATCACCCGCGACAACGTGACGGTCCGCGTGGACGCCGTCGTCTACTTCAACGTCGTCGACCCGATGCGGGTGGCCGTCGACGTGCAGGACTACATGGCCGCCATCGGTCAGGTCGCGCAGACCTCGCTGAGGTCGATCATCGGCAAGAGCGAGCTGGACGACCTGCTGTCCAACCGGGAGCAGCTCAACCAGGGCCTGGAACTGATGCTCGACAGTCCGGCGCTGGGGTGGGGCGTGCACATCGACCGCGTGGAGATCAAGGATGTGGCGCTGCCCGAGTCGATGAAGCGGTCCATCGCCCGCCAGGCGGAAGCCGAGCGCGAGCGGCGGGCCCGTGTGATCACCGCCGACGGCGAACTCCAGGCCTCGGCCAAGCTCAGCCAGGCCGCCGAGACGATGGCGCTGCACCCGGCCGCGCTCGAACTGCGCCTGCTGCAGACCGTGGTCGAGGTCGCCGCCGAGAAGAACTCGACGCTCGTGCTGCCGTTCCCCGTCGAACTGCTCAAGTTCCTGGAGAGATCGGCCCGCAGTCCCGCCGAGGCCGAGGTCGCGCCGGCCGGCACGGACGACGCCGCGGCGATCGCGCAGGCGCTCCAGATCCCGCAGGCCCGCCAGGCAGGGCAGACCGCGCCTGTCGGCGGACGAGCGATCCGCTAGCCGGCGCTCGACCGCGTCACACTGCGAACACCCCTCCTGTCCGGTCACACCCGGCCGGGCCGGTCATCGCCCTTCGGCGGCCGGGTGCGGGGGCGCGGATCCGGCTGTGATGGTCCACGGGATCTCCTGGTCGTTCGGCCGGTCGGGGTCGAGTGCCAGCTGCGCGCAGCGGCGACCTTGGTCGCGTAGGGGGTTCGTGACGGAGGTGATGCCGAGCCGTTGGGCGGCCGGTGACCCGTCCCAGCCGAGGTAGGCGGCCTCCGGGTGGGTCTCGCGGAGGGCCTGGTGGGCTCCCAGGGCGAGTTCGTCGCTCATGGCGATGATGAGCGCGTCGGGGGCGAGGGCGGGGGCGAGTTCTCGCGCTGCCGCGAAACCATCCCGTTGGGTGTTGCGAGCCACCACGGCGATCGGTGTGCCGGCCCAGCTGAGCCCGGCCTGTTCGACGGCGGCGCGGTAGCCGCGCAGACGGGCGTCGGTGACGGGAAACGGTGCGTGTGGCGGCAGATTCCCGCCGATCGTCACCATGTGCTCGCGGTCGCGATCGAGCGGGAATGAGATCACCACGGGCGTACGGCCTTCGTGGAGTCCCTGGGAGGCGATCGCGAGCGCGGCCTCGTAGTCGTCCTGGGTGACACACGCGATCCCCTGGTGTGGCGGACCGCCCTGGATGACCGCGGGACGGGGGTCGCCGGCGACCGCCGCCAGCACCGGATCGTCCTCTGTGGTGGTCCACAGCACGAAGCCGTCGACCGCCGCGGACAGCACGCGACCGGCGTCGGCGGCGTCGCCCCGCGTGGGGATGAGGGTCAGGCCCCGGCCTTCCTCGACGCAGACCTCCGCCACGCCGGCCAGGAACCGCGCCGCCTGGGGGTCGTCGAAGGCGTACGCCAGGTGCTCGCTGAAAACGACCCCGAGCTGATGTGTCCGGCCGGACCTCAGCGCGCGGCCCACGGCGTCGGGGCGGTACCCCAGCTCGTGGGCCGCGCGGTGCACGCGCTCGCGGGTGGCGGCGGCGACCCGGCCGGGACGGGTGAAGGCGTAGGAGGCGGTCATGGGCGACACTCCCGCCCGAGCCGCCACATCCTTCAGCGTCACGCGTCTGCGATTGGTCGACACACGGCCATCCTAGTTGTGTAACGTTACACATATGTCGATCGCATGTGCTCCCTCCGCCGGGCCACTTCGCGTGGCGCCGTACCTGGGCTTCGCCGGGTTCGGCGCCTTCTGGGGGGTGTGGGGCGCCACCCTCCCCGAGCTGCGGGCTCACGCGCAGGTGAGCGACGCGGAGTTCGGCGTCGTGCTGCTCTTCGTGGCCGCCGGAGCTCTGCCCGCCATGCTGCTGACCGGGCGGCTCATCGACGCGCTCGGGCTGCGTGTCGCCGGAGTACTGCTCGCGACGCTGGGCGTCATGGGCGTCGTGGTCTCCTTGGCGTCGGCGGACCATGTCGCGTTGTGCGTCGGCATCCTGCTGGTGGGAGCCAGTTCGGGAGCGTCCGACGTGGCGATCAACGCACTGGCGGCGACGGTCGAGAGGCGGACCGGACGGCCCGTCGTGGCCCGTTCGCACGCGGCGTTCTCCGCCACGGTCGCGGTCTCGAGCCTGGGCGCCGGCGCGCTGAACGCGATGGCGGACGACCTGCTGGTCGTCTTCGCGGCGGGCGCCGTGGTCACCGTGCCCCTCGGCCTGGCCGTCGCCGCCACGACGCGTTCGGCCCCCGCTCGGGACGCTGCCGCACCTGGCGGCCAGGACACGCCGACGCGGCCCGGCCGCGCGTCGTGGCCGATCATCCTGCTCGTGATCGGCGCGGTCGGCGCATTGGCGTTCGCCTCGGAGAACGCCTACCAGTCCTGGGGTGCCGTCCTGCTGACCGACGCGTTCACGGCCTCGCCGGCGCTGGCCGCCGTCGCGCCGGCGGCGTTCGCCACGACGGCCGCGTTCACCCGTTTCGCCGCCGCCCCGTTCACGACGCGCCGCCCGCTCGCCACGCTGGTCGTGGCATGCGTGATCGCCACGACCGGAGGCCTCTCGACGGCGTTCGCCCCCACGCTGCCGCCGGCGATGACGGGCATCGTCGCCGCCGCCGTGGGGACCTCCCTGCTCTATCCCACCTTGCTGTCCTACGGCCTACGCCCCGTCCCCGACGAGTCGCGGGGACGAGCCACGTCCGCCATCTCCACGGTCGCCTATCTCGGCTACCTGGCCGGCCCGGCGTATTTCGGCCTGCTCGCCGACGCCACCGGGGTGCAGAAGGCGTTTCTCGGCATCGCCGCACTGACCGCCGTGCTGCCGGCGGCGGTCCCCGCGCTGTCGGCGCTCAGGCGAGCGGTGGCCGTACGCCCCGTCGACGGGACGCCGCACCTGACGGGTCCCAGATGAGTGTCACCCTGGCTCGCCCCGGCCGCCCGAGGCGGGGCTGTGGACCTCCTCCTCGTGCTGCGCCTCCAGCGAGATGGCGTCGGTGTCGCGCGCGTAGGCCTCGCTGAGCTTGACCCGGAGCCGGCCGAGCGGGTGCCGCATGACCTGCGGGAGCACGCCGTCGCCGTCCGGTCCCGGCTCGATGGCGGCGATGGGCTTCTTGCCCCTCATGTGCTCCGCGATGTCCTCCACGGGAGGAACGTGGACCTCGATGTACTCACCGTTGGGCAGGCGCTTGATGACACCGGACTCCACACCGTGGCTGATCGTCTCCACGTCGTGCTGCTGCAGGCCCACGCAGATGCGGTAGGTGACGAAGTACGCGAACGCCGGCCCGAGGAAGATCAGCACCCGCCCGGCCACGGTCGTCTCGTACAGCGGGATGTGGAACTTCGCCGAGATCCAGTCGTTGGCGCCCATCAGCCACAGGATGCCGTAGAAAGTGATCGCCGACACGCCGATCGAGGTGCGGTGCGGGTTGTTGCGCGGCCGGTCGCACACGTGGTGCTCGCGGTCGTCACCGGTGATCCACCGCTCGGCGAACGGATAGAGCAGCAGGCCGGTGAAGATGATGCCGATCGGCAGCAGGGCCGGGATGAGCACGTTCATCGGCACGGTGTGCCCCAGGAAGTTGATCTCCCACGAGGGCATGAGCCGCAGTGAGCCTTCGAGGAAGCCCATGTACCAGTCGGGCTGCGAACCGGACGAGATGTCGGCCGGGGTGTAGGGGCCGAACAGCCACACCGGGTTGATCTGAGCCGTGGCCCCCATCAGTGCCATGACGCCGAACGTGAAGAAGAAGTAGGCGCCGGATTTGATCATGAAGGCCGGGTAGAGCGGTGCCCCTATCACGTTGGTCTCGGTGCGTCCTTTGCCCGGCATCTGGGTGTGCTTCTGCACCCACATCAGCATGAGGTGGGCGGTGATCAGCGCCAGCAGGATGCCGGGGATCAGCAGGATGTGGATGGTGAAGAACCGCGCGATCACATCCGGCCCGGGATACTCGCCTCCGAACAGGAAGAACGACAGGTACGTCCCCACCACGGGGATCGCGAGCAACACCCCCTGCGTGATGCGCAACCCCGCGCCCGAGAGCAGGTCGTCGGGCAGGGAGTACCCCGTCAGGCCCTCGAAGAGGCCCAGCATGATCAGCAGGACGCCGATCGTCCAGTTGAGCTCGCGCGGCTTGCGGTACGCCCCGGTGAAGAACACCCGGAGCATGTGCACCATCATGCCCGCCAGGAACATCAGCGCGGCATAGTGGTGGATCTGCCGCATGAGCAGGCCGCCGCGCACCTCGAAACTGATGTGGAGGGTCGAGGAGTAGGCCTCGGACATGCGCACCCCGTACAACGGCTGGTAGGAGCCGTTGTAGACGACCTCGTTCATGCTGGGTTTGAACCAGAACGTCAGGAACGTACCGGTGGCGAGCAGGATGACGAAGGAGTAGAGGGCGATCTCGCCCAGCATGAACGACCAGTGGTCGGGAAACACCTTGCGAAGATTGCGCTGGAAGAATGTGGCCGCCCCCGTGCGGTCATCGAGGAATCTCCCACGCTCCGCGAGGGCCCTCGGCGTCTTGTCGAGCGTCATGCCCACCCCCTGGCCTTGACGTCGGCGTTCCCCCCGCGCTCCCTCCCGGCGAGAGCATCCCCGCATCCCGCACAGGCGGCCCGCCGCCAGTAGGTACCACGCTACGCTCCGCCTGGGCAGGTCGTTCGACCAGGTCAGGGCGGTGCCCCAGGCGCTCCCATAAGATGATCTACCACTTGACGACTCCCCCGGGAGGGATCATGACGGGCCCGATCCAGCGCGTACCGTTCGACGTGGAGAGCTACAGCCGCCGCTCCCGGACCGGGCCGTGCTTCGTCTGCGCGATCGTCGACAGGGATCCCGCCCAGCCGGAAGAGATCGTCTACGACGACGGCACCCACATCGCGTTCCTCG
This sequence comes from Sphaerisporangium fuscum, assembly GCF_018531465.1. GTDB lineage: Bacteria > Actinomycetota > Actinomycetes > Streptosporangiales > Streptosporangiaceae > Sphaerisporangium > Sphaerisporangium fuscum. The sequence goes on along the minus strand of NZ_JAHDTF010000014.1, from coordinate 48,336 downwards.
CCCGCTTCGCGGCCCTGCCCCCGGGCGTCCCCTACGAGCAGCAGCAGTACCACGCGCTCATGGCGGAGAACGGCGTCGTCGAGCACACGCCCGAGGAGGCCGCCGCTCTCGCCGCCGAGATCAGGGACGCCCTGGCCGCCCAGTAGCCGTCACGGGCCCGCGAGCTCGAACTTCGAGCTGCCGCCCACCGCGAAGCCGCAGGCCCTGTCGGTGCCCGCCAGGCAGCCCTTCGCCGTCATCATCGCGGTGTAGTAGTCGATGTAGCGGAAGCCGTAGGTCTCGCCGCGGGCGAACGCCTGATTCTGGATCGCGGCCCGCCAGCGCTGGAAGGCGTCCTCGGGGATGGGGACGTACAGGTCGGGCTCGAACCCTTCGGCGTCCTCCCAGTTGTCCGCGTGCAGGATCTGCTTCACGCCGTGACGGCCCAGGGGGCTGTCCACCGGCAGCGAGGCCAGGAACCGCGCACGCTCGACGAGGATCGCCGTGCGCTCGTGGTCGCGGTGGATGCTCTTGTGCCAGTGGGTGATGACGATCTCCGGCTTCTCCGCCCGGATGATGTCCGCGATCTGGTTCGCGGCTTCGTCGTCATCGGGGAGGAAGCCGTCGGAGTAGTCGAGCACGCGGAACTCCGCGCCGATGTCACTGGCGAACTGTTCGCCCTCGCGCACCTTCTGGACACGGTATTCGCCGGGGCTGAGGCGGGGGTGGCCCCGCTCGCCGTAGGTGCAGGCGAGGATGATCGCCCGGTCGCCTTCACCGATCAGCTTGGCGAGAGTCGGCCCCGCGGTGAGGTCCATGTCTCCGATGTGGCCGCCGACGGCGAGGACTGTTCTGCTCACGGTCGCTCCGTTTCCTTTCTGGTCCGGCGTTACTTCATCCCGCTGAGCATCACGCCGCGGACGTAGTACTTCTGGAAGAGCAGGAAGATGATGAGCACGGGGAGAGTGCTGATGATGATCCCCGCCATGACGATCGGCGTGGTCCGGTTGGGGTCGATGAAGCTCTGGAGCAGCTGGATGCCGACGGGAAGCGTCATCAGGTCGGGGTTCGTGGACGCCATGAGCGACGTCCAGATGTACTCGTTCCACTGGCCGACGAACGTGACGAGGCCGAGCGTGATGGCCACGGGACCGGTCTGCGGGAGGACGATGCTGTAGAACAGGCGCCACTCGCCCGCCCCGTCGATCCGCGCCGCCTCCAGCATCTCGTCCGGTACGCCGAGCATGAACTGGCGCATCAGGAAGATCCCGAAGCCGCTCACCAGGAACGGGAGCATCAGCGAGAAGATGCTGGTCGTCAGGCCGCCGTCGCCGCCCTGGCCGAAGATGTCGTTCCCGCCGGCCAGGGGCCAGTTCAACATGATGATGAAGTCGGGGATCAGCAGCAGGAACGGGGGGAGCATCATGGTGGCCAGGATGAACCGGAAGATCACCTCCCTGCCGCGGAAACGCAGCTTGGCCAGCGCGTAGCCGCCCATGGCGGAGGTCGCCAGCACGCCCGCGGTCACGCTCAGGGTGACGATCACGCTGTTCAGGAACAACCGGCCCAGCTGGAGCTGGTCGAACGCGGCGGCGTAGTTGCTCCAGGTGAAGTCGTGCGGGAGGAAGTGGTAGGGGAGTATCCCCGATTCGCCACGGCCTTTGAACGAGCTGGAGATCATGTCGAGGAACGGCAGCGCCATGAGCACGCCGCCGATCACCACGAGGGTGTACGAGAGCCAGGGGAAGCGGTGTCCTCGGTCGCGGTGGGCCATCAGTCGTCGCCTCCTGCTCGTCGGCTGACCCAGAGCTGGATCAGGGTGGCGATGAAGATGATGATGAAGAGCACCATCGCCATCGCGCTCGCGGTTCCCCAGGCGCCGAACTTGAAGGCCTGCTGGTACATCTCGAAGGCGGCGACGTTCGTGGAGTTGGCCGGGCCGCCGTCCTTGGTCATCACGATGATGAGGGCGAACGACTGCATCCCCGCGATGCACTGCGTGATGAACACGAAGAGCAGCGACGGGCGCAGCAGTGGAAGCGTGATGCCCCAGAATGTCGTCCAGCTGTTCGCGCCGTCGATCTCGGCCGCCTCGAAGATCGTGCGGTCGATCGCCTTGATACCGGCGGTGAGGATCAGCACCGCCGAACCTATCGACGCCCACGCCTGGACGACGGCGACCGAGGGAAGGGCGACCTTCGGATCGGACAGGAACCCGATCGAGTTGACGTGCAGCGCGTTCAGTATGCCGTTGATGAGGCCGGAGGGCTGATACATCATCTTCCACACGTTGCCGATCGCGACGACGGTCGCGACGACCGGGAGGAAGTAGAGGAATCTCCAGAACCCCTGGAACCGCAGCCGCTCGATGCACTGGGCGACCAGCAGCGACCCGGCGACCGACGGGACCACCGACAGCACCGTGAACAGAAGGGTGTTCACCAGGATCGGAGAGACGAAGGTGCTGTCGAAATTGAGGATGTCGCCGTAGTTCCGCACGCCGATGAACTTGATCTGCGTGAGGTCGTAGCCGCCCCATTCCGAGACGGACAAGAAGATCGCGAAGATGGACGGAAGGATCAGGAAGACCGTGAAGAACAGCAGGGAGGGCGCCAGGAAGAGGTAGCCGGCACGTCCTTGCCGCTGCAGTCGCGACCGCGGGGCTGCCTTCGGCCGCTCGGCGCCCGGCTGGAGCGGCGCCTGGCGGGTCACGCCGGCGTACGTTTCTGTCATATGCCTCGTCTCCACGTGGCCAGGGCTGTCGGGTGGCGGGGCGGCGTCGCCGTCCCGCCACCGGCGGACGCTACTTGCGGTTGATTTCGGCGATCAGGTCGTTGAACGTCTGGTCGACGGGGGCGTGGTTGACGAGGATTCTGTTGAGCGCGTTGTGCAGCGAGGTCTTCGCCTTGTAGCCGTTGGCCGCGTTCGACTCCGCCATCGCGTAGCTCGCGGCGTCGTAGATCGGCGTGAGGTTCGGATCGGAGGCCTGCAGCTTGGCGCCGAGGACGGCGGCGTCGGCCTTCCGTGGCGGGATGAGGCCGTTGGAGGCGAGGAAGTCGCCCATCTCCGTGACGCCCTCCTTGTTCTTGTTGGAGTTCAACCAGCTGAGGAACTCCCACGCCTGCTGCTTGTGCTTGCTCTTGGCGTTCACGCCGGTGAAGAAGGCGTAGGCCAGCGACCCCTTGTCACCCGCCTTGGGGCCGGGGACCGGCGCGGTGCCGACGTTGGCGTAGTCGCCCTTCATCTGCTCCTTCAGGCTGCCGATCCACCAGCCCGCCTGGATGGCCATGGCCACCGTGTTGCTGGGGAAGGTCTTGGTCGGCTCGATGGAGGTCGTCGTCGCCCCGGAGGCGGCGAGGTCGGACTCCAGCTGCATCACCGACTTCGCCTTGTCGTCGAGCGCGGATTCGCCGCCGCCGCCGAGGAACTTGCCGCCGGTGGAGTTGAGGAGGCTGAGGAACGGGTGGGCGGTCTTGTTGTCGCCGTCCTGGATCAGGCTCAGCCCCTCGACCTGGTAGTTGCCGGACGAGTCCTTCTTGGTGGTCTTCTGCGCGATCTCCTTGAGCTGGGCCCAGTCCGACGGCGGCTTGTCGTAGCCGGCGGCGGCGAGCAGCTTCTTGTTGTAGAACAGGACGTAGGTGTTGAACTCGGTCGGGTAGCCGAACACCTGCCCGGTTCCCGAGGTGACGGCGGCCGCGGCGGCCGTGCTGTAGTTCTCCGTGATGTCCTTGGCGCTGTCGGCGGGCGGCTTGTCGAGCACGCCGTTCGCGGCGAGCTGGCCGCCCCACAGGGCGTAGGAGCTGAGGATGTCGGCGCCCCGGCCGCCCGTCTGACGGACGTTGAGCGTGGTGAGCAGCTCGTCGAAGGTGACCGTCTGCTGTTTGACCTGGATGTCGGGGTGCGCGGCGTTCCATTCGCCGATGAGCTTGGAGATGCCGCTCTTCAGGGGTTCCTCGCCGTAGTGGCTCAAGAAGGTGAGGGTGACCTTGCCGTCGGCGCTCCCGGATCCGCTGCCGCCGCCACACGCCGACAGGACGAGTGTCGCGGCGCCGACGGCGAGGGCGAATGTGGCCGTTCGGTTGCTCCGGCCGAGCCGTGCTGTTCTCATGGTGTTCCTCTCGGCGCTGGGGGGTTGCGTGTCACATCGCGAGCGGCGCATGCAGAACCGCGAACGTGCGGGTGACCGTGAAGCCGGTCTTCAGGTACAGATGGCCTGCCGGGGAGGTCTCGTCGGTCCACAGGAACCAGGCGCTGTGCGCTCCGAGCGCCCGCATCCGCTCCAGGGTGAGGTGGAGCAGGATCTCTCCGAGGCCGGTGCCGCGGCTCTCCGGCAGGACGCCGAAGGGGCCGAAACGCTCGAGGACGTTCTCGTAGGTGCCGTGCATCGCCCAGCCGAGCATGGCGCCGTCCGGGTTGCGGACCGTGACGATGCGGTCGAGCGGCAGTCCGCCGAGCACGCCTTCACGGATCGCCCGCGCCCAGTCGGAGTTGAAGCGGCCGCCGGCGATGTCGATCAGGTCGACCAGGTCGTCGCCGCCGGGTGATCCGAAGCTCCAGCCGTCCGCCCGCAACGCGGCGACGCGTTCCCGGATGCGCTCGGGGATCTCGTAGTCGTTGAGGCTGCGGTCCATGGCGACGCACTCGTACTGCGTGGTGAAGCCGAGCGAGGCGAGCATGCGCGCGGCGTCGGGGTACCGGGCCGCGTCGAGCCCCGGGAGGAAGTAGTTGGGCGTGTACGACGAGAAGTACGCGGTCTTCGCGCCGTTGCCGGCCAGCCATTCCATGGTGGCGCGCACCAGCCGCGAGCCGAGGCCCTGGCGACGTGCCCGCGGGACGACGAAGAAGAAGGGAATCCAGCCGGAGTCGGGCTCCAGGTCGGCTCCCTCGGCGGGAATGAGGCGGCGCACGCCGTACGCGGCGCCGACGATCTCACCGTCCTGTTCGGCGACGAGCAGGCCGTCGGCGTCGAAATTGCGGTCGAGCAGGAAAAGGTCGCGAAAGCGGTTGTAGGTGATGCCGTCTCCCGGCGCCGCCGCCGTCCAGGCTCGGGCGATCGCCGGCCCGTCTCCGTGACGGAACGGCCTGATGGTCGCGATGAAAGGGGGGTGTGTCATCGTTCCTCCTCGAGCAGGATCAGTCGCTGCATCCTGCCCATTGGACGAAAATTGTCTTCGCGCCGAGAGCGGAAGTCAATAATTTTCAACAGACTGACATTCTTTGGTGCTGGTTTACGCTGACGGCGCCCGGTGACCGCGTGGATAGAGCAGCACGTCGTCGCCGTAGACCGCCTCGACGGCCTCCGTGCCCGGGTTCAGCGCCGAGGCCGGCCGGCCCGCCTGCACGGCCTCCCGTAGCCGTGCCGATCCCCAGAGCCGGTCGAAGGGGTGGCCCGGCTCGGGATCCTCGCCGGGCAGGAAGGCGAAGCGGCCGGGGTACAGGTCGGCGACGGCGTCGAGCACGGTGAGCGCCGTCGCCACCGGGTCGTACGCCGACCGGTCGGTGACGTGCAGCTGGACACCGCGGATGGTCTCGCCGGCGTACTTGTGGAAGGTCGGGGTGAACCAGACCTCCCTGAACAGGACGCCCGGCGCCCCGGTCCCGCGCAGGCGCGCCGCCAGCCGTTCGTCGACGTAAGGCGCCCCGAGCGTCTCGAACGGCCGGGTCGTGCCGCGCCCCTCGCTCAGGTTCGTTCCTTCGAAGAGCCCGGTGCCGCAGTAGGCGAAGGCCGTGTCGAGGGTCGGCATGTTCGGTGACGGCGCGACCCAGGGAAGGTGTGTCCCGTCGAAGTCGGCCGCCGCGTCCCAGCCGGACATCGGCACGACGTCCAGGTCGACGCGAAGCCCTTGGGCGGGCAGATGCCGGCCGGCGAACAGGCGCGCGAGCTCGCCGGCCGTCAGGCCGTGGCGCAGCCGGATGTCGGCACGGCCGACGAAGCTGCCGTACCCCGCGACGTCGAGGCCAGGCCCGGACACGACCGCCCCGCCGAGGGGGTTGGGGCGGTCGAGCACGACGAAGCGGACCCCTGTGCGCGCCGCACTCTGCATGCAGTCGTACATCGACCAGATATAGGTGTAGAAGCGGACCCCGAGATCCTGCATGTCGAACACGATCGTGTCGACGCCCGAGGCCGCCACGAGCTCGTCCAGCTCGTCGCCGTTCCGCAGGTAGGTGTCGAAGATCGGCAGCCCGGTCCGCGCGTCGAGCGCGTCGGTCTCGCTCTGCCCGGCCTGGACGGAACCGTTGAGCCCGTGCTCCGGGCCGAACAGGGCTGTGACCGGGACGCCGGCGGCCACCAGCGCGTCGGCCGTCCGGCCGAGGTCCGGGGTCGTCCCGGTGAAGTTGGTGAGCAGGCCGACGCGTGTGCCCTGGATGACCTGCGGGTCGCCGAGGGCGACCTCGATTCCGGTACGGGTGCGCTGCGCTGTCATGTTCTTTTCTCCGTTCTCATGCGCCGCTGTCCCGCCGGCCGGTGCACGTGGCGCCGGCCCGATCAATGTCGGTCGTCGCGTAACTCCCGGACGATCTCGTAGGTGCTCTTCAGCGCCTGGACGGTGTGCTCGTAGCGGCTGCGCGCGACGCCGACGAACAGGTAGTCGACGATGGTCAGCTGGGCGATCCGGCTCGCCATCGCGCCCGAGCGGAAGGTGGTCTCCCTGACCGCCGTGCGCAGCACGCCGTCGGCGTGCTCGGTCAGTGGCGACCCGGGCACGTTCGTGACGGCGACGGTGTACGCGCCGCTGTTCTTCGCGCCGCGCAGGAACGCGTTGGTCTCCGTGGTCCTGCCGCTGTGCGAGAAGCCGATGGCGACATCGGCGGCCCCCAGCAGGGCGGACGAGACCAGGGCGTCGTGCGCGTCATGGAAGGCGAGCGCCACATGGCCGATCCGCAGGAGCTTCTGGGCGAGATCCTGGGCGCCGCCGTTGCTGGCCCCGACTCCGAACAGCACGACGCGCTTGGCGCGTTGCAGCTTGCGCACCACGTTGCGGAGCACGTCGAAGTCCATGCTGTCGACGGTCTCGCGGATGCCGAGGATCTCACTGTTCGCGATCTTCGAGACCATCTCGGCGAGCGTGTCGGACGGGCTGATGTCCGCGCCGTAACTGCCCGGCTCGCCGCCGCCGAACTCCGCGGACTCCTTCGCCAGTTCGGCGGCCATCTGTAACTTCATCTGGGGAAATCCCGTGAAGCCGATGGCGCGGCAGAACCGGACGATCGACGCCTCGGAGGTGTCACAGATCCGCGCGACCTCGGTGATGGTGCTGTCGACCACGAGTTGCGGCCGATCGAGGATCGCGTCGGCGACGCGCCGCATGGTGGGCGGAAAGGAATCGGCGCGCGCCTGGATGTCGCTCTGAATGCTCATAGGTAAGTCCCTAATGACACTTCCGGCCACACCCTGTCTTTTCGGTGATCTCTCTTCGGGGCTGTCAGGTTAAGGACGCGTCCGGCGGTTAGTCAATGACTTTCGTCCGAGACCGTCTTGTTGTAAATTCCCTTCATCGCATTGTCAGTAGCCACCCACGGTTCGCCGGTGAGCGTGATCGGTGGCCTGACCGACGACCGGCTTTCCTTCGACTCCTGCTCAGCGAACTCGCGTCCGTGACCTGACACCGCACAGATACGCCGGAACCTCACCGGACGGAACGGGGATGCCCGCCGTCCGCTGTCACGCCTCCCAGAAAGGTGCGCAATCAGTGTCTGACCTCGTCAATCACGCGCGAGGCCGTCTCGACCACGTCCACGCCGAACTGTCGGCGCTCACCACCGAGGCGGTCCTCGAAGAGCTCCGCGATCTCGACACCCTGCCCACGGACAGACTCGTCGCCCTGATGCACCAGCAGGACCAGGACGTCTCGTCGGCCGTGGCGGCGGTGCTCCCCCAGATCACGCGCGCGATCGACGACATCGTGGACCGGATGCGAGCGGGCGGCCGGCTGATCTACATCGGCGCGGGTACGGCCGGCAGGCTCGGCATCCTCGACGCCAGCGAGTGCCCGCCCACGTTCAACACCGATCCTTCCCTCGTCGTCGGGATCATCGCCGGCGGGGACACGGCCATCCGGAGTGCCGTCGAAGACGCCGAGGACGACGCGCAGGGCGGCGCCGACGCGCTCGAAGCCGTCGAACTCGCGCCGACGGACGTCGTCGTCGGCATCTCCGCGTCCGGCCGGACCCGTTACGTGGTCGGCGCGCTGGAGTACGCGCGCCGGCGGCAGGCGCTGACCGTGGCGGTCGCGTGCAATCCCGGCTCCCTCGTCGGCCGAGCCGCCCGACACGCGATCGAGGTCGTCGTCGGGCCGGAGATCATCGCAGGGTCGACCCGCCTCAAGGCCGGCACCGCGCAGAAGCTGGTCCTGAACATGATCTCGACGATAAGCATGATCCGGCTCGGGAAGACCTACGGCAACGTCATGGTCGACCTCCGGCCGAGCAACGAGAAGCTGCGCGCACGCGCCGAGCAGGCGGTCATGCTCGTCACCGGCTGCTCGACGGCGGAGGCCCGGCGAGCCCTCGCGCGATCCGAAGGTTCGGTCAAGACCGCCCTCCTGATGATGCTGCGCGGTCTGACCCTGGAGCAGGCCACCGCCGTTCTGGCCGACGCGCCGAGCCTGCGGGCCGCCCTCGACGCCGCCGAACCCGGGTAAGGCGCCCCACGCCGGCGCCACGTCGCGGCCGCTGTCGCGGAGCTGCGCCCCCGCGAGCGCGATGAGGTCGCCGCCGGGCGGCATGGCGTGGCGTGAATCCGGCGGCGGTCGACCAGCAATCCGCCGGGAGCCTCGCCGCCTGCCTCATCGAGCCCATCCCGTCCTCGGGCGGGATCATCGACCTGCCGCCCGGGTATCTGCGCCGGCTGAAAGAGATGTGGACGAACGCGGGATGCTGCTCATCCTGGACGAGGCGCAGACCGGTCTCGGCCGCACGGGGATGATGTACGCCTTCGAGCGCGACGGGATCGCGCCCGACATCCTGACCTTGGGTGTCGAGCTCGTCAAGGACGAGAAGAGCAAGGCGCCCGCCGACGCGCTGGCCGGCGCGATCACCTCGGCCTGTCGCGAACGAGGCCTCCACACGAACATCGTCCAGCTCCCCGGGATGGGCGGCATCTTCCGCATCGCCCCGCCTCTCACGATCACCGACGACGAACTTCACGCCGGCGTGGACATCCTCGAGGCGTCCCTCAAAGCCGCGCTGGACGCCACCGCCAGGTGACCTCTCCGGCGGCCGGGCGCCGAGACGCGCCGTATGCGGACCGGCGCACGTAGGTCTCGGACGGTCGCGTGCCGATCACCCATGAACCTCATTCTGTCGTCTGGATCCCGCGCACCAGGAGTGCGTGGACATCCGGCTACTCGTGCGCGGTCGCGGTCCCCTCTCCGTCGGGTGGCCGGGGTGGTGGTGGGCGGAGCAAACACGAGGCGGGGAGGTCCCGTCAAGAGGGACGGCGCCCCGGGCGCCGGGTCTGTGAGGCCGGGCGTCGCTCGTCTGGTGTCATCCGGGGTGCTCCGATCCGGACCGACGAGGGCGTGGCTGAAAGTTTCACGGAGCCTTCTCCTGCGGGGGGCGGCATGCCCTTAGGCCCTTCTGCACCCCGGAGCGGCGGCGATGCCGGTGCGGTCGGTCGTAGGTTTCCGAAAGTTTCAACACTGTCTTGACATATTTCGGGAGCGTTTCCACACTGAGTCCGCGAGGCGGTCAGCCCCTGTCAGCTCGGTGGTGGTGCTCGGCAGGGGCCCTGTCCACGACGCCCGGTGCGTGCTCCGTGGTGGGGCGCGGCGTCGATCTCGGGTGTCTCTCCCGTTTCTCTGACTCAGTTATGGAGGCTCAGGCATGGGCGTCAACGCCATACCGCCGCCGGGAACCCGGCGGTCCTTCAGCGGCTCAGGTCGGGTTCTGCTCGCCGGTGCCATCGGGGTGCTCGGCGTGGTCACGGCACTGACGGTGGCGGCCCCCTCCGACGCCGCGGCGAGCACGCTCGGCGCCGCGGCCGCGCAGAGCGGGCGGTACTTCGGCACGGCCATCTCCGCGAACAAGCTCGGCGACTCGGCGTACACCACGATCGCCAACCGCGAGTTCAACATGGTGACGCCCGAGAACGAGATGAAGATCGACGCCACCGAGCCCAACCGCGGCCAGTTCAACTTCACCAACGGTGACCGCATCTACAACTGGGCCGTGCAGAACGGCAAGCGGGTGCGCGGGCACACCCTGGCCTGGCACTCCCAGCAGCCCGGCTGGATGCAGTCCCTGTCCGGCAGCTCCCTGCGCCAGGCGATGATCGACCACATCAACGGCGTCATGGCCCACTACAAGGGCAAGATCTACGCCTGGGACGTGGTCAACGAGGCCTACGCCGACAGCGGCGGCGGCCGGCGCGACTCCAACCTGCAGCGGACCGGCAACGACTGGATCGAGGTGGCCTTCCGTACCGCGCGGAACGCCGACCCCGCCGCCAAGCTCTGCTACAACGACTACAACATCGAGAACTGGACCTGGGCCAAGACCCAGGGCGTCTACAGCATGGTGAGGGACTTCAAGTCCCGCGGAGTGCCGATCGACTGCGTGGGCTTCCAGTCGCACTTCAACAGCGGCAGCCCCTACAACAGCAACTTCCGCACCACCCTGCAGAACTTCGCCGCCCTCGGCGTCGACGTGGCGATCACCGAGCTGGACATCCAGGGCGCCTCGGCCACGACCTACGCCAACGTCACCAACGACTGCCTGGCCGTGTCGCGCTGTGTCGGCATCACCACCTGGGGCGTCCGCGACTCCGACTCCTGGCGCTCGGGGGACACCCCGCTGCTGTTCGACGGCAACGGCAACAAGAAGCCGGCCTACACCTCCGTCCTCAACGCCCTCAACAGCGGGAACCCGACCCCGCCCACCGAAACCCCGACCCCTCCACCGTCCGGCGGCGGGCAGATCAAGGGGGTCGCCTCCGGCCGCTGCCTGGACGTGCCCAACGCCAGTACCACCGACGGCACCCAGGTCCAGCTGTGGGACTGCAACGGGCAGGCCAACCAGCAGTGGACGCCGACCAGCGCCGGTGAGCTGAGGGTGTACGGCGACAAGTGCCTGGACGCCGCCGGCACCGGCAACGGCGTCAAGGTGCAGATCTACGGCTGCTGGGGCGGTGACAACCAGAAATGGCGCGTCAACTCCGACGGCAGCATCGTCGGCGTCCAGTCCGGGCTGTGCCTGGACGCCGTCGGCACCGGCACCGCCAACGGCACCAAGATCCAGATGTACTCGTGCTCCGGCGGCGGCAACCAGAAGTGGACCCTGTGATCCCGGATCCCCTGCCAGGGCGGTGAGAACCCGGCGAACCGCCTGACCTCGTGCCGGCGAGGGGAGCCTCCGGTGCGGCGCGACCGGCCGCACCGGAGGCGATCCGCGCGAGGTCGGCGGGGCCCGGCCATCCCGGCGGAGATGCCGCGCTACCGGGAAGCCCGCCCATCCGGTCGGTGGACGCGATCGTCGGGCGCGCCCGACATCAGGCCGCGTTGTTCCTCGGGGAGCAGCCCCCGCGTCGCCGCGACCGGCTCCCCGGCCACTTCGGCGAGCAGCAGCCGTCCCGCGGTCACATCTTTGAGACGGGTACGGGAATGGAGCCCAACTCGGCCCTGGCGAGGCCGGCCGGTGCGGCCGGCGCGGGCCTTGGGACGTGATGTGCATTCTGCACGGTCGGCGGCGTCGATCTGTGCCGGCAGGCGTGCGAACCGCATCGGGGTAGGTGCCCCAGGCACTACTGGTGGCCCCGCGACCGCTGCGACGCTTGTGCGGGTAAGCCGATCGTCGAGGGAGTTCCCATGATCAGTGAGGCCCAGCGGCCTGTGCAGGTTCCACCGCGGTACGCGCGCGTCAACGCGTGGGTGATCAGCCGTGACACCGATGCGGAGGTGCGCTTCCTGACGTCGGTGTTCGGAGCCGTCGAGACTCCGGGTTCCCGCATGGCGGACGCCGACGGGGACATCGGTCACGTCGAGGTCGAGTTCGGTGACAGCGTCGTGATGCTGTTCGACGCCAAGCCGGGCTGGCCGCCCACCCCCGCCCATCTGCGCGTCTACGTCGATGACGTCGAGGGGACCGTCGAGCGGGCCGTCCAGGCGGGCTCGCGAGTGGTGACCCGCCCCACCCTGCTCGCCTTCGGTGAGCGTGTCGCTCGTCTTCGTGACCCGCAGGGGCATCTGTGGTGGTTGCACGAACGGGTCGAGGACGTCCCGCCCGAGGAGTTGGGCGCCCGCTTCGCCGACCCCGCCGCGCAGGAGGCCATGGCCTATGTCCAGCGCACCTTGCGCGAGGAACTGCAAGGTGCGGGTGCGGGGCGGCAGTAGTCGCCTGGCCGATCTCCCAGCTGGACGGAAACGCTTCCCGCCGGCCGATCACGGTCGGATGTTCGCCGGAGATCCACAGCGCTGATCAGGTTGCGCAGGCCGGCTGATGGGCGGCGATGATGACACCCGTGGCGGTGGTCGTCGAGCCGGTGAGCCGGTAGCGGGTGAGCGGGCCGGGGCGGGGAACAGGCGGCGTTCCTCGCCCAGGACTCGGGCCCCGTGGTGGCGGTGACAAAGCAGTGAGAACATGGCCGGGCGCGCGGATTCGGGTGGGTCCGGCGAGCGGCCGCTCGCCGGAATGGGCGCATGACCCGGAGGACCCGCGCAAGGGGTAGCTATAATCCGTTCAGCACATATGTTCACAGAGCAAGGGAGCTCGCGCGCATGAACGCCGCCGACGCTGCACCCGAGGCACCGGGCCGGTTCCCCGTGGAACTCATGTACGCGGCGGCGTCGCAGTACTACCTGGAGGACGCGACCCAGGCCGACATCGCGAGACGGCTGGGTGTGAGCAGGGCGACCGTGAGCCGGTTGCTGACCGAGGCGCGCAAGCTGGGCATCGTGGAGATCCGTGTGCACAGGCCGGCGGCCTTCGAGGAGGGCGTGCTCGCCGCCGACGTCGCGCAGGCCCTGGGGATCCAGCGCGTCCATCTGGTGCCCAAGGTCGGTGGCCCGGCCCTGGGGCCGTGGCTGGCCCCCGGCCTGGCCAGGGCGCTCGCCACGGTCGGACTGGAGCCCGGCGACATCGTGCTGGTGTCCTCCGGCAGCACCGTGTACGAGTGCGCGCGCGAGAACCTCGGGCATTTCCCCGGCGTCACGATCGCACCGGCGGTCGGCGGGAAGGAAGATCCGCAGCCCTGGTTCCAGACCAACGAGACCACGCGCCTGCTGGCCGAACGGGTCGGAGGGGTGCCCGCCTACCTCTACGCGCCCGCACTCCCCGGTCCGGAGCTGTTCTACTCCCTGAAGCACGAGCCGTCGGTGCGCAAGGTCATGGACCTGTGGGGAGAGGCCAAGTGCGCGATCATGGGCGTCGGCTCGCCGCCGTTGATGCGGCAGGTCACGCCCGCCTTCGTGCCGCGGGACGCGGAAAGCCTGCGTGAGGCGGTCGGTGACGTGTGCTCGCGTTTCTACGACCGGGACGGGGAGCCCGTCGGGTATCCGGGCAGCGAGAGACTCGTGGCGACCAGCGTCGACGAGCTGCGCCGCATCCCCTTCTCGATCGCGGTGGCGGTCGGCGCGGAGAAGGTCCTGTCCATCGTCGCCGGCGCCAAGGGCGGCTACTTCAACCAGCTCGTGACCGACACCCTGACGGCGGAGAGCCTGCTCGCAGCGGTCCGCTGAGCCTGTCCCGGTGGCAGGGCGGGTGCCGAGGGCTTGGCGCTGCGCCTGGCCGAGCCTGCCCGCGTACGCGTGCCTCTCCGGCGGACCGAATCTGTCGGGTGATCGGTGTCTGCCGGCGTGGAAAGTGCCTGGTCAGGGGAAGGGTCTGTTCGCCGAGTCCGGGCGGGTGCGCATACGCTGCTCGCGGCGGTCCGCTGACCGTACCCCCCACGATCCCCCAGGTGAACACCGACCGCCGATCGGCTGAACATTCGTTCTGGACAGATATTCCGTGTCGCGCTACGGTGGGCCGCACCACAGCACACCGCCGTGTGTGAGACGGCCGTGTGCGGCATCTCGGGGGATGTGCCGCAAAACAGCTCCGCGAGGACGTAGCAAGTGAGGAAAGAACTGGTGAACACAGCGAAGAGGCGGACCTCCGCGATCGCCGCAGTGGCGGTCATCGCGAGTGCGGCCCTGGCGGCCTGCGGCTCCACCGGCGCGACGAGCAGCGGATCGGGCACCGGGTCGAACTCCGGATCCGGGAACGGCGCCGTGGAGAACGCCAAGGTGGCCTTCCTCATGCCGGACCTCGCGTCGACCAGGTACGAGCTCGCCGACAAGCCGCTCTTCGAGGCCAAGATGAAGCAGCTCTGCCCGAGCTGCACCGTCATCTACCAGAACGCCGACTCCGACGCCGCCAAGCAGCAGCAGCAGGCCAACTCGGCGCTCGCCCAGGGCGTCAAGGCCATCGTGATCGACCCGGTCGACTCCGCCGCCGCGGCCACCATCGTCAAGACCGCCCAGTCGCAGCAGGTGCCGGTCATCGCCTACGACCGGCCCATCCCGGCGACGCCCGCCGACTACTACATCTCGTTCGACAACGAGAAGATCGGCAACATGATCGCCCAGTCGCTGGTCGACCGCCTCAAGAAGGACGGCGCCAAGGGCGGCCTGCTCCAGGTCAACGGTTCTCCCACCGACGCCGCGGCCGGCCTGATCAAGAAGGGCATCCACAGCGCGGTCGACCCGAGCGGTTTCAAGCTGCTCGCCGAGTACGACACCCCCGACTGGCAGCCCGAGAAGGCCCAGACCTGGGTCAGCGGCCAGATCACCCAGTTCCGCGACCAGATCGCGGGCGTGGTGGCCGCCAACGACGGCACCGGTGGCGGCACCATCGCCGCGTTCAAGGCCGCGGGCGTGAAGGTACCCCCGGTGACCGGCAACGACGCCGAGGTCGCCGCCGCCCAGCGCATCATCAAGGGCGACCAGTACAACACGATCTCCAAGCCGATCAAGATCGTGGCCGAGGCCGCGGCGGTCACGGCCTACGACTTCATGCAGGGCAAGAAGCCCGCCGGCAAGGCGACGCTCTACAACACCCCCTCCGAGCTGTTCGTCCCCACGGTCGTCACCAAGGACAACATCAAAGAGGTCCTGTTCGACAGCGGGATCATGAAGGCCTCCGAGGTCTGCACGGGCGAGTACGCCAAGGGCTGCGCCGACCTCGGCATCAAGTAGCAGGAGCCACAGTGTCCTCCACCCGGCACCCGGACACCCGGGAATCCGACGGTGTCCTGTCCCTGCGCGGGATCACCAAGACCTTCGGCGCCGTCGCCGCGCTCACCGACGTCGACCTCGATGTGGCCGCGGGGCAGGTCGTCGCCGTCGTCGGTGACAACGGCGCCGGCAAGTCGACGCTGGTGAAGATCCTGTCGGGCGTGCATCCTCCGGACTCCGGCACGATCACCTTCCAGTCGGAAGAGGTCCACATCCCGACTCCGGCGGCGGCGCACAGGCTCGGCATCGCCACGGTCTTCCAGGACCTCGCCCTCTGCGAGAACCTCAACGTGATCCAGAACCTCTTCCTGGGTCAGGAGGTCCGCCCGCTCCGGCTGAACGAGGTGGAGATGGAGACCCGGTCGTGGGAGCTGCTCCGCCAGCTCTCCGCGAAGATCCCGAGCGTGCGGGTGCCGGTGGCGGCGCTGTCGGGCGGCCAGCGGCAGACGGTGGCGATCGCCAGGTCGCTGCTCGGCGACCCGAAGGTCATCATCCTCGACGAGCCGACGGCCGCCCTGGGCGTCGCCCAGACGGCCGAGGTGCTCAACCTGGTCGAGCGACTCCGCGACAACGGCCTGGGCGTCATCATGATCAGCCACAACATGGCGGACGTGAAGGCGGTGGCCGACAAGGTGGCCGTGCTCCGCCTCGGCCGCAACAACGGGGTGTTCGACGTGGCCGGGGTCTCCACCGAGGACATCATCGCCGCCATCACCGGCGCCACCGACA
Source organism: Sphaerisporangium fuscum (assembly GCF_018531465.1). Classification (GTDB taxonomy): domain Bacteria; phylum Actinomycetota; class Actinomycetes; order Streptosporangiales; family Streptosporangiaceae; genus Sphaerisporangium; species Sphaerisporangium fuscum. The sequence goes on along the minus strand of NZ_JAHDTF010000014.1, from coordinate 32,413 downwards.
ACGTGGTGTCCCGCAGGCAGGCACGCCACAAGGAAGGGCTTTCGTCGTGAGCACCATGGTCACCACCGATCGCCAGGACGAGCGGTTGCGGACACCCGAGGGCCTGCGCGGGGCGCTGGCCGACGTGGTCGAGCGGGCCCGCGGGGGCGACCTCGGCGTGATCCCCGTCGTCATCGGCCTCGTCGTGATCTGGACCGTGCTCCAGATCCTCAACCCGATCTTCCTGTCCAGCGCCAACCTGGTGAACCTGACCCTGGAGTCGGCGGCGGTCGGCGTCATCGCGCTCGGCATCGTGTGCGTGCTCCTGGTCGGGCAGATCGACCTGTCGGTCGGTTCCGTCAGCGGCCTGTCGGGAGCGGTGCTGGCGGTGCTGTTCGTCGGGCAGGGGCTCCCGGTGTGGCTGGCCATCGCGGCCGCCGTGCTGATGGGCGCGGCCATCGGCTGGGTCTACGCGCAGTTGTTCAACCGGTTCGGGGTGCCGAGCTTCGTCATCACGATGGGCGGGTTGCTGGCCTTCCTCGGCCTGCAGCTGTACGTCCTCGGGACCAAGGGGTCGATCAACCTCCCGTTCGACTCCGCTCTGGTGAACTTCGCGCAGCTCGACTTCCTGCCGGCCTGGCTGGCGTACACGCTCGCGGTGATCGCGGCCGGCGGGCTGTTCGCCAGCGGCTTCCTCCACGCGCGGGAGCGGCGCAGGGCGGGGCTGTCGTCCAAGAGCACATCCATGCTCGTCGTCAGGAGCCTGGCGCTGCTGGTCGTGCTGCTGTTCTTCGTCTGGTACCTCGGCCAGACCCGGGGCGTCGGCTGGATGTTCGTCTTCTTCGTCGCGCTCGTGCTGATCATGCACTACCTGCTGTCCCGCACGAAGTGGGGCAGGGCCGTGTACGCCGTGGGCGGCAACGTCGAGGCGGCGCGGCGCGCCGGCATCAACGTCAAGGCCGTCTACACCTCGGTGTTCGTGCTGTGCTCCTCGTTCGCCGCGGTGGGCGGCATCATGGCCGCCGCGCGGCTCGCGGCGGCCAACCAGAGCAGCGGCGGGGGAGACGTCAACCTCAACGCCATCGCCGCGGCCGTGATCGGCGGGACGAGCCTGTTCGGCGGGCGGGGCACGGCCTTCGGCGCGCTGCTCGGCATCATCGTCATCCAGTCCATCTCCAGCGGCCTGACGCTGCTGAACCTCGACTCCTCGATCAGGTTCGTGGTGACCGGCGTCGTCCTGCTGCTGGCCGTGGTCGTCGACTCGGTGGCACGCAAGTCGCGTACCTCCCACGGACGTGCCTGATGGCCGTCATCTGCGTGGACGCCGGCACCACGATGATCAAGGCGGTCGGCTACGACGAGGCCGGCGCGGAGGTGGCGGTCGCCAGGCACGAGACCGGCGTGTCCCGGCCCGCCCCCGGCCACGCCGAGCAGGACATGGACCTCGTCTGGGACGCGGTGGCCCGCACGGTGCGCGACGTCGCGTCCCGCCTGCCCGGACCGGTCGGCTTCGTCGCGGTCACCGCGCAGGGGGACGGCGTCTGGCTCGTGGACCGGTCGGGGCGCCCCACCGGTCCGGCGATCCTCTGGAACGACGCCCGCGCCGCCGGCCTCGTCGACGCCTGGACCCGCTCCGGCGTGGCCGAGCGCGCCTTCCGGGTGAACGGCTCGTCCAGCGCCTCCGGGCTGCCGCACGCGATCCTGGCGTGGCTGAAGGAACACGACCCCGAACGTCTGGACCGCTCCGCCGCCGTCCTCACCTGCGGTGGGTGGATCTTCTCCCGCATGACGGGCGAGGTCGCGGCCGACGAGTCCGACGCCTCGGCGCCGTTCATGGACCTGCGGGCACGCGCCTACTCCCCGGAACTCCTGGAACTGTTCGGCCTCGATTGGGCGGCGCGGCTGCTGCCCGAGGTGCGCGACGACGAGCACCGGGTCGCCGGGCTGTCGCGGGACGCCGGGGAGTCCCTGGGGTTGCCCGCCGGGACGCCGGTGGTCATGGCGCCGTACGACATCGTCTCCACCGCGATCGGCGCGGGGGCGGTGGACCGCGGCCAGGCGTGCAGCATCCTGGGCACCACGCTGTGCACCGAGACGATCGTGGCGGAGCCTGACCTCGACGGTGACGCCGTCGGCATCACGATCGCCGTGCCGGGCGGCTACCTGCGGGCCTTCCCGACCTTCGCCGGTACGGAGATCATCCAGTGGGCCTGCCGCCTGCTGGGCCTGCCCGGCCCGGCCGCGCTGGGCGAACTGGCGGCGGCGAGCCCGCCGGGCGCGGGAGGGCTGGCGTTCCTGCCCTACCTGTCGCCAGCGGGGGAGCGGGCGCCGTTCTCCGACCCGCTGGCCAGGGGCTCGTTCCTCGGCCTGACCTTCGAGCACGGTCCCGAGCACGTCGCCCGCGCCGTGCTGGAGGGGCTCACGCTCGTGGTGCAGGACTGCCTGGCGGCCTCGGGCGGCGCCCCGACCGAGCTCCGGGTGTGCGGCGGGGGGTCGGCCAGCGACCTGTGGCTACGGCTGATCGCCGACGTCACCGGCGTGCCGGTGTCCCGGTCGGCCGACGCGGAGGTCGGCGCCCGGGGCGCCTACCTGATCGGCCTGGTCGCGACGGGCGCCGCCGCCGACATGGAGACCGCCGCCAAACGGTTCGTACGGCTCGGCGACGTCTTCCACCCCCAGCCCGGCCCGTACGCCACGGCCTACCAGGACTTCCTCGCGCTGCGCGACACCACCGCCGGGACCTGGCCGCTGCTCGGCGAGATGCGCGGCCGTCCGCTGGAGCGTCCATGAGCGTCTGGATCGGCATCGACCTGGGCACGCAGAGCGTCCGGGCGATGGCCGTCGCGGGGGACGGGAAGGTGCTCGGCGCCTCCAGCAGGCCGCTGACCAGTCACCGTGACGGGGAACGCCACGAGCAGGACCCCGAGCAGTGGTGGCGCGAACTCGCCGCCGCGACCCGCGAGGCGCTGCGCGAGGTGCCCCCCGCCGAGGTCAGGGCCGTCGCCGTCGACGCCACCTCGGGAACGGTCCTGCTCACCGCGCCCGACGGCCGGCCCCTCACCCCCGGGCTGATGTACGACGACCGGCGCGCCGCCGGGGAGGTCGACCGGGTCAACGCCGCCGGGGCGCAGGTGTGGGAGCGGCTCGGCTACCGCCGCATGCAGCCCCCGTGGGCACTGCCCAAGCTCCTCTGGCTGCTGCGCGAGGCCCCGCCGGGAGCGCGGCTCGCGCACCAGAACGACTTCGTGAACCGCCGCCTCGTCGGCCGTGAGGTCGCGACCGACCTGAGCAACGCGCTGAAGACGGGCGTGGACCTCATCGAGGAGCGGTGGCCGGCCGACGTCATGGACGCGCTCGGGGTGCCCGCCTCGATGCTGCCCGACGTGGTACGCCCCGGCACGGTCCTCGGGGAGGTCTGCGCCGAGGCCGCCGAGACCACCGGCATCCCCCTCGGGACGCCGGTCGTCGCCGGCACCACGGACGGCTGCGCGGCGCAGCTCGGCGCCGGCGTCCTCACCCCCGGAAGCTGGAACTCCGTGATGGGCACCACGCTGGTGCTCAAGGGCTTCACCCGGGAGCTCGTCCACGACCCGCTGGGCGTCGTCTACTCCCACCGGGCGCCGGACGGCTCCTGGCTGCCGGGCGGCGCGTCGAGCACGGGCGCCGGGGCGCTGGCGCGCGACCTGCCCGGCCGCGACCTCGACGCGCTGAGCCGGCAGGCGGCCGGCCGTTTCGCTCCCGGCAGGCCGGGAGCCACGACGTACCCCCTGGTCTCGCGCGGCGAGCGGTTCCCATTCGACGCCCCGGACGCCGAGGGCTTCACGCTCGGCCGCGTGGACGACGACGTCGACCGCTACGCCGCCATCCTGCTGGGCGCGGCGTTCATCGAACGGCTGTGCTTCGACCACCTGGACCTGCTCGGCGCCCCCATGGACGGCGAGGTGGTCCTCACGGGCGGGGCCACCCGCAGCGCCTACTGGAACCGCCTGCGAGCCGACGTCCTCGGGCGGCCCGTGATCCTTCGGGAGAACGCCGAACCGGCGCTCGGCATGGCGGTGCTCGCCGCGGGGCCGTCCGCGGCGGAGGGAATGGTACGAACGCGAGAGATCGTGGAACCGTCCGGAAGGACGGACCTGCGCGAGCACTACCTGCGCTTCGTCGACGAACTGGAAGACCGCGGCTGGCTCCCCTCGCACTCGGCCGCACACGCCCGCGAGAGGAAGGCATGACCCAGCTCGTACTGGTGCGCCACGGCGAGACCGTGTGGCACGCAGAGAACCGTTACGCCGGGATCAGCGACGTCGAGCTCACCCCTCTGGGGCACGCCCAGGCCGCGCGGCTCGCCGAATGGGCCGCGACCGCCGGGCTGGCCGCGGTCTGGGCCTCGACGCTGAGCAGGGCGAGCATCACCGCCGCGGCGGCCGCCGGCAGGGCCGGGGTCGAGGTGCGGGTGGACGATCGCCTTCGCGAGCTGGACTTCGGCCGGGGCGAGGGGCTGACCTCCGCCGAGATGCGCGACCGCTTCCCTGAGGCCCGCGCCGCCTTCGAGGCCGATCCCGCCGCCAACCCGTTGCCCGAGGGGGAGGACCCCCACCGGGCCGCCGCCCGATTCGTCGCCGCTCTGGACGACATCTGCGCGGCTCATCCCGATGGGAGGGTGCTGGTGGTGGCGCACTCGACGGCGATCAGGCTGGCACTGTGCCGGCTCATCGGGGTGCCGCTCGGTTCCTACCGGCGGCTGTTCCCCGGTCTGGACAACTGCGCCGTCACCGAGCTCCGCGTTCGGGACGGGCAGGTCGCGATGATGCAGTTCAACTCCCCGATTGGAGCCGTTCGTTGACGATCCGCATCCTCGCCGCGGGTGACCACTTCGTGCAGAACCGCCTGTTCGTCGACGCGCTCAGACACGAGGTTCCCGGCGACCTGGACATCCGCGAACTCACCCTCCCGTGGCCCGTCGAGCCGTTCGGCCGGGTGGGCGAGGTGGACGAGGCGTCCGACGTGGAGGAGCAGCTGATCGAGGCGCTGAGGGACGTCGAGATCTGCGTCACCCAGATGGCTCCCCTGACCCGGCGTGTCATCGACGCCTGCCCCGACCTGAAGCTGTTCTGCGTCAGCCGTGGCGGACCGGTGAACGCCAACCTCGAGGCCGCCACCGAAGCCGGGATCGCCGTCACCTTCGCGCCCGGCCGCAACGCCGTGGCCACCGCCGAGCACACGCTCGCCATGCTGCTCGCGGCCACCCGCCGCATCCCCCAGACCCACGCCGACCTGGCGCGGGGGGAGTGGCGCGGCGACTACTACATGTACGACAAGGTCGGTCCCGAGCTGGAGGGCGGCACCGTCGGCCTGGTGGGCTACGGGGCGATCGGCAGGCGGGTGGCGCGCATCCTGGAAGGGTTCGGCGCCGAGGTCCTGGTGTTCGACCCCTACGTCGACCTGCCCGGCAAGGTCTCCCTCGACGAGCTGCTGACCCGCTCGCGGTTCGTCTCCCTGCACGCCCGGGCGACCCCCGAGACGGTCCACATGATCGGCGCCGCCCAGATCGCCCTCATGCCCCGCGGGTCCGTGCTGGTGAACTGCGCGAGGGGCTCGCTGCTGGACTACGACGCCCTGTGCGACGCCCTGGAATCCGGGCACCTGTTCGGCGCGGCCCTGGACGTCTTCCCCGAGGAGCCCATCCCGGCCGGGTCCCGCCTCCTCACGACCCCCAACCTGGTGATGACCCCGCACCTGGCCGGGGCCAGCAAGGAGACGGCGGCCAAGGCGGCGACGATCGTCGCGGGCGAGGTGGCCCGTTACGTCCGCCACGAGCCGCTCGCCCACCGTGCCAACCCCGTGCCCGCGGCGAAGTGAGCTAGTTTACGAGGCCTCGCAGCAGCACCTGTTTGGCCGAGCGGAACTCCTCGTCGGTGAGCACGCCGGAGCGGTGGAGCTCGCCGAGGTCGCCGAGGCGCCGTACCAGCGCGTCGTGGCTCTCGAGCTCGGCCAGCCGGCGGCGCAGCGCCTCCTGGTCGCCGGGGTGCGCCGGCGACGGTGCGGTCGGCTCGCCGGCCTCGCGGGGCAGCCGGGCGAGGACGGCGGCGGCGACCAGGGCGGTCAGGCCGCCGTACCGCTGGATGCCCCAGGACAGGGAACGCGGGTCCTCCTCCGGTGACTTGACCGGGTCGCCGTCCTTGAGGCGGAAGCGGAGCCTGCCGTAACCGGCGCCGGACTGTGGCGCCCACTCCACGCCCGCCAGCTCGGACAGCAGGAACGTCTGGGGGCCGGCCGTCTGCTTGACCGACTTGGCGAACAGGGTCCATTCGAGGTGGACCCGTTCGCCGTCGAAGCTCACCGAGCCGTCGCCGGCCGAGGCCGACACGGGCACGGCGGGGCCGGGCAGCAGGAAGCCCTCGACGGGACCGCCCGGCACCTGCTCCAGCGTCAGGTGGGTGCGCACCTCGTCGGCGAGGTATTCGGCGGCCCCGGTGCGGTCCTTCGGGACGGCCAGCCGGTAGGGGTCGGCGGTGCTCAGGAGCCGTCCGGCGACCACGTCGGTCAGCGGGTCGGCCCCCGGCCGCAGGCGCAGCTGAAGGCTGCCGCCCTTCCGTGAGGGCTCGAAGGACACGCCGGCGATCGCCGCGAGGGGGATGTCCAGTTGCCCGAGCACCTTGCGCAGCTCGTGGACGTTCTTGTCCCCGCCGGGGACGATCCGCAGGGTTTCACCGTCGAACGTCCATGATCCGTCCGGCACCGAAATGTCGGCCATGCTCTTTACCCTAGGGCGTCGGAACCTGCCGTGGCGCGTTGATCGGCTCCTCGGTGTTCCGCGTGCGCGCCGTGCCGACGCGCGTGCCGTCATGCGCTGGAGCTGTGAACTCAAGACACGGAGGGACCTTGATTCTTCCGCGCTCTGTCGGCGCGTTGCCCTAGTGTGGTGCTGCCACAGGCGAGGTTGTGCCGAACGTACGGGGCGGGAGGGGCTCGGTGACTCAGAACGGTGTGGCCGTCCACGCGAGTGGGAACGGCGCGAGCGTGGCGGCGGAGGTGGTCGGCCGGGTCCTCGGGACGCAGGCGGCCTCGCCGCTGTCGTTCTGGGTCGGGCTCGAACCCGGCAGGGTCCTGCAGCTGGACGACGTCGTGGTGACCCGGCGAGAGGTGCCGGGGCACGGACCGGTGCTGGTGGCCGGGGTCGTCACCGGCGTCGAGGCCCGGCACGAGGGCGCCAGCTTCGACTCCGACGTCTTCCTCATCGCCGACGGCGCCCTGCCCGCCGCGGTGGTCGAATGCGCCGAGGTCAGGGTCACCCGGGTCGAGCCCGAGGTCTTCGTGCCGCCGCTCCCCGGCGCGCCGGTCCACCGGGCCGAGACCGGCGACCGCGACCAGGCGCTCTACTTCGACGTCATGGACCGCCGCATCCCCATGGGCCTGGGGCGCGACCACCAGCCGCTGTACGTCAACTTCGACTTCCTCGACGGCACGCGCGGCGCGCACGTGTCGATCTCCGGGGTGTCCGGGGTGGCCACCAAGACGTCCTTCGCCACCTTCCTGCTCTACTCGATCTTCAACTCGGGGGTGCTGGAGGCCGAGGCCGCCAACACCAAGGCGCTGATCTTCTCGGTCAAGGGCGAGGACCTCCTGTTCCTCGACCACGCCAACACCCGGCTCGACGACCCCGCCAGGGACGCGTACGGCCGGCTCGGGCTGCCCGCCCGGCCGTTCGGCAGCGTCCACGTGTTCGCGCCGCCGCGCCCCGGCGACCCCAACGGCGTCCCGCACGTGTCCGCCCGAACCCAGGGCGTCAGCAGCTACTACTGGACGCTCCAGGAGTTCTGCGCGCAGGAGCTGCTGAGGTTCGTCTTCGCCGACGCCGACGACGAGCGCGCGCAGTACTCCCTGCTCATCGGCCAGGTCGCCGCCCGGCTGCAGTCCTGGGCGCGCCCCGCCGGCGACGGAGGGGCGATCACGATCGAGCTCCCCGACGGCGGGTCAACGCCCGTCTGCCGCACCTTCGCCGACCTCGTCGACGTCATCGGCGACCAGCTCGCCGACGAGGACACGCGCGCGACCTGGACCGGCGCGCCGACCCCGCTCGGCACGGTCAACGCGTTCCTGCGCCGCCTGCGCAGCGCCGTCCGCCCCCTCGCGCCGATCATCCGCGGTGACCTGCCGCCCGGCCTGCGGCGCGCGATCAGCACCTCCGACGCCCAGGTGTCCATCGTCGACCTGCACAACCTGCCCGAGCGGGCCCAGCGGTTCGTGGTCGGCGTGGTGCTGCGCGGAGAGTTCGCCCGCAAGGAGAGCAGCGGCACGGCGCGCCCGCTGCTGTTCGTGGTGCTCGACGAGCTGAACAAATACGCCCCGCGCGAAGGCGATTCGCCGATCAAGGAGATCCTGCTCGACGTGGCCGAGCGGGGACGTTCTCTCGGCGTCATCCTCATCGGCGCCCAGCAGACCGCCTCGGAGGTCGAGCGGCGCATCGTGGCCAACTGCGCGGTCCGGGTGGCCGGACGGCTCGACCCGGCGGAGGCCACGCGTTCGGAGTACGGCTGGCTGCCGCCCGCCGTACGAGAACGGGCGACGATCGCCAAGCCGGGCACCATGTTCGTCGCCCAGCCGGAGATCCCGGTGCCGCTCGCGGTGACCTTCCCGTTCCCCGCCTGGGCGACCCGCCCGTCCGAGGCCGCGGCCCCCGCACGTGCGACCGCGGTCGCCGACCCCTTCGCCGGCCTGCCCGGCGCCGACGACGACATCCCCCCGTTCTGAGAGGCGTCCGGAGCCCCCTCACCACTGGAAGGAACCGGATGAAGATCCTGCACACCGCCGACTGGCACGTCGGCAAGGTCCTCAAGGGCCGCTCCCGCGCCGACGAGCACCGCGCGGTGCTGGGGGAGCTGGTCCGGCTGGCCCGCGAGGAGGACGTCGACGCGGTCATCGTGGCCGGCGACCTCTTCGACACCTCCGCGCCCACGCCGGAGGCGCAGTCCCTGGTGCTGAACACCCTGATGGCGCTGCGGGAGGGCGGGCGCGAGGTCGTCGTGCTGGCCGGCAACCACGACAACCCGAATCTCCTGGAGGTGTACCGGCCGGTGCTCGGCCGGCTGGGCGTCCAGGTCGTCGGGACGTTCCGGCGGCCCGACCGCGGCGGCACCGTGCGGTTCACCGCCCGCACGGGCGAGCCGGTGCGGCTGGCGGTGCTCCCGTTCCTCTCCCACCGCTACGTGGTCCGCGCGGCCGAGGTGCTCGCCGGCGCCGCCGCCGAGCACAACCGCGACTACGCCCAGCGCATCGGCGAGCTGATCACCGCCCTGACCTCGGACTTCGCCTCCGACACCGTCAACCTCGTCACCACGCACGGCACGCTCCCCAACGGGAAGTTCGGCGGCGGCGAGCGCGAGGCGCAGTCCATCTTCTCCTACTACTTCGAGGCCACCGCCTTCCCCGCCTCCACCCAGTACGCCGCCCTCGGCCACCTGCACCGGCGCCAGCAGCTCCCGGGCCCGTGCCCCATCTGGTACAGCGGCTCGCCGATCGCCGTCGACTTCGGCGAGGAGGCCAACACTCCCGGGGCGCTGCTGGTCACCGTCGAGCCCGGCCGGCCCGCCGTCGTGCGCGAGGCGGCGATCAGCTCGGCGCGTGCCCTCGCCACGGTCAGCGGCACGCTGGAGGAGCTCGAGGCCAGGGCGGACGAGCTCGCCGAGACCTGGCTGCGGGTCGTCGTGCAGGAGAAGGCCCGGCCCGGTCTCGCCGAGACCGTACGCGAGATCCTGCCCGGCGCCCTGCACGTCGGCCTCGACGAACGGTTCCGCCCGGTGCGCGCCTCCCGGTCGCAGGGCGCCGCGGGCGCCGCCCGCGGGCCGATGGAGCTGTTCCGCGGCTACCTGACGGCCACAGGCAGGCAGAACGACCAGGTCGAGCAGCTGTTCGACCGGCTCTACGACGAGGTGGCCGGCTGATGCGCCCGCTTCGGCTGCACATGGAGAACTTCGGCAGCTTCCGCGAGCCGGTCACCGTCGACTTCGCCGACGTCGACTACTTCGCGCTCGTCGGCGCGACCGGAGCCGGCAAGAGCACGGTGATCGACGCGATCTGCTTCGCCCTCTACGGCACCGTGCCGCGGTGGGGCAAGGAGAACGTCATCGCGCACGCCCTGGCGCCCTCGGCCACCGCCGGCAAGGTCGCGCTCGTCTTCGAGAGCTCCGGCCGCCGCCACGCCGTCGTCCGCGCCGTCCGCCGCGACGCCAAGGGCAGGGTCCACACCAGGGAGGCCCGCATCGACGAGCTCGACCCCGGAGTCCCGGCCACGGCGGAGCTCGCCGAGCTGCTGGAGGCGGTGATCCGGCCGGTCGCCGAGGGGGACGCCGTCACCGGAGAGGTACAGCGCATCACCGGGCTCGAGTACAAGTTCTTCACCCAGTGCGTGGTGCTGCCGCAGGGCAGGTTCGCCGAGTTCCTGCACGCCCAGCCGCGCGAGCGGCAGGACCTCCTGGTGCAGCTGCTCGGCGCCGAGGTGTACGACCGGATCCGCGAGCGGGCCGGGCGCGAGGAGGTCGCGGCCAGGCAAGGGGCCGCGTTCGCCCGCGACCGGCTGGCCGAGCTGCCCGACGCCGACGAGGCGGCGGAGCGCGCGGCCACCGGGCGGCTCGCCTCGCTGCGAGCCGTCATGGAGCGGATCAGGGCCGACGTCGGCTCCCTGCGGGGTCACGACGAGACGCTGCGCACGGCCAGGGAGGAACGCGCGGCCGCCGCCCAGCGGCTCGCCCCGCTGGACGCCCTCGCCATGCCCGGCGACGTACCCGGCCTCGCGGCCACGCTGCGGCGGGCCGGCGACGAGGTGACGGCGCGGGCCGACGAGGTGTCCCGGCTGGAGGCCGAGGAACAGCGCGCCCATGACGACCTGGCCGCGCTGGGGGACAGGGCGGCGCTCACCGCCGGGCTGGCCGCGTTCGACGAGCACGCCCGGCTGACCGCCGCGCTCGCCGAGGCGGACGACGAGGCCGAACGGGCACGGGCCGAGCTGCACCGGCTCGCGGCCGAGGCCGAGAAGTACGCGGGCGCTCTCGCCGACGCCGAGCGGGAATGGGACCGGCTCCGCGACGCCCATGCCGCCGCCGAGCTGGCCCAGCGGCTGACTGTCGGCGCGCCGTGCCCGACCTGCCTGCGTCCCCTCACCGAGCTGCCCCACCATCCCGCGCCGTCCGATCTCTCGACGGCCAGGCGGGCGCTCGACGCCGCCAGGAAGCAGGCCCACCAGAGCCGCGACCGGCACGCCAGGGCGGAGGCCGACGCCGCCGTGGCCGCCCGCAGAGCCGGCGAACTGCGGGAGGGCCTCACCAGGCTCTCACTCTCCGGGGACCGGGACGCGATCGCGGCGAGGCTGCGCGCGATCGACGAGGCGGAGGACGCCGTCCGGCAGGCCAGGCAGGGCATCAGGGCGGCTCGCTCCCGGCTGGCGGAGGTGCGGCGGCGTGCCGACGAGGCCGGGCGCAAGGCCGAACAGTCCTGGCGCGATCTCGGCGTGGCGCGCGACACGGTCGTCGCGCTCGGCGCGCCGCCGCTCGACCGCGACGACCTGCACCGGGCCTGGAGCGACCTGCTCGCCTGGCGCGACCGGGCCGCCGAGAGCCAGCGGTCGGCGATCGCCGTCCACGATCGCGAACTGGCCGAGCTGGAGCGCCGGCGGGCCGCCGAGCGGGCGCTGCTGCTCGAACGGCTCGCCGAGCACGACATCGGCGTGCGGCCGGAGGCCACACCGGACGTGATCGCCGAAACGGTCGTGCGGGCGGTCACCCGGGCCGAGACCCTGGTGGAGCGGGTCAGGGAGAACCGCAGGCTCGCCGCCGAACTCACCGAGCAGGCCGCGGCGAAGGAGCAGGAGGCCCGGGTCGCCCACGAGCTGGCGCAGCTGCTCCGGGCCGACGGCTTCGAACGGTGGCTGTGCTCCGAGGCGCTCGAACTGCTCGTCGCCGCCGCGTCCGACACGCTGCGCGAGCTGTCCGACGGTCAGTACGAGCTGGCCCTCGGCGGGCGCAACGAGATCGAGGTCATCGACTACGCCGAGGCGGGGATGCGGCGCAACGTCCGCACCCTGTCGGGCGGCGAGACGTTCCAGGCCGCGCTGGCCCTCGCTCTCGCGCTGTCGGAGCAGGTCGCCGGCATGGCGGCCGCCGCCTCGCGCAGCCTCGACTCGATCTTTCTGGACGAAGGCTTCGGCACCCTCGACCCGGCCACGCTGGACACCGTCGCCACGACGCTCGAACGGCTGGCGACCAGCCGGGAGCGCATGGTCGGACTCGTCACCCATGTCCCCGCGCTCGCCGACCGGGTGCCGGTACGATTCGAGGTCACCCGCGACACCACGGGGTCTCATCTGCGGAGGGCGGCGCCATGACCAGCGCGTTTGCGGAGCCGGGCTTCACCGTGGACCCGTGGGACCCTGGTTACGGCGCCGCGCTCGACCACGACGCCATCGGCGAGCAGAGGATGACCACCGCCCAGCTCGACCTGGGCATCGAGGTCCCGGCCGACGACTGGCGTCCCATCCGGCCCGAGCCCGGCGCCGAGGCTCCCGGCGTCCTGCTGATCGCCGACGGTGTGCGCCGGATCGACGCCCGCGTCTGGACCCATCAGCCGGGCGGAGCGGCGCCCCTGCCGGGCATCGCCGCGTCCTCCGCGGCCGGGCTGGTCCGCTGCGTCCCCGGCGGCGGCGCGCCGGCGACCCTCGCCGACGTCACGGTGAGCCGCTCGGTGTTCAGCGCCTCGCCCGACGTTTCCGACATCGTGACCTCCGCCGCCACCTACCGGGGGCGCAGGGCGACGGGGGCCACGATGGAGCAGCTGTCCCTGGCTCTCCAGCAGCATCTGGCGGAGCTCGAGGTCGATGTCGCGATCCGCTACCGCGCCCAGGCCGGCTCCGACGACCTGCTCCTGGTGGACGGGCCGCTGCGCGGCCGCACGCACCTGCCCCGCACGGTCGGGTACATCAAGACCCACCACACGGCGTACCTGCCCCCGCCGCAGGCCGCCGTCGTGTCGGCGTTGCTTCCCGGGCAGCGCACCCCCGTCTTCCTCATGGGCACCAGCTGGAGCCGTCACGCCTGGTACGTGCGGCTGCCCGTCCGGTCGGCGACGCCATGGGCGGGCGTCGTCCGCTGCGAGGCGGGCGCCGAGCTGTACGCCGACGAGGTGATCGCCCTCGCCGACGCCGTCACGCGCCTGCTGCCGCCCCTGGCCGGGGTCGACTACAAGGATCCGCGCGCCCCGCAGAACCTCGTGCCCATCGGCGGCCTGGAGAAGCTCCTGCGCCACCGGCTCGGCGACGCCCGCCTGCTGTACCGCGCGCTCCGCCACGCCGCCACCCACGCCGCCGCGGCCGCCCCCTACGATCGCCCGTCGGTGCCGGTGTGACCGCGCGGGCCGGTGGCCGGGCCGTGGGGCGGGGCGAGCGGGCCGTGCGGCGGGGCGAGCGGGCGCCGGGTCACCGGCGCGCGTTGCGGATCTTCAGGCGGCCGTAGGCCAGGTCCCCGGTCACCCGGATGTGCGGCTTTCCCGGGCGGGGGTCCCCGGGCGCCGTGCAGGTGATGCCGCCCCACTGGGAGCGCGCGCCGTCGACGTTCGCGGAGGCGCCGGCCGGCAGGATGATGATGGCGGAGCCGTAGGTGAGGACGAGTTCGATGTCGATCCGCGGATGCCGGACGGCGCACCGGGACAGGTCGAGCCGCACCTTGCCGTACTCGGAGTCGATGCGCAGCAGGCGCGGCACCCGCCAGTCGCCCGTGCGCGTGATGTGCCCGCCCGTGGACCTGAGCTCGACCACATCGTCCTCGTCCGGCAGGTCGGCGACGGCCGGCGTCAGCTCGCCGGAGGAGGTGGCGGTGAGCGCCAGCTCCAGCCGCCGCTCCAGCTCGGCCGGGCTGAGCCGCCCGTCCGCGTACGCCTCCTGGATACGGTCCACCGCCCTGTCGCGATCTCCGTCCCGGACGTGTGCCCTGGCGTCGTTCATCTGCTGACGGCCTTCTTGTACAGCCGCGTGGCCAGCGGGACGAACACCGCCAGGAGCAGCAGCGACCAGAGCAGCGACACCGGCACCGCGTGCCGCAGCGGCCAGGCGCCGGCCACGGGCATGGCCGGGCTGGTGTTGCCGAACAGTTCGCGCGCGGCCTGGACGAGCGTGGAGACGGGGTTCCACTCGGCGATCGGCTTCAGCGGCCCGGGCAGGCGCGCGGTGTCGGCGAAGGCGTTGGACAGGAAGACCAGCGGGAACGACATGATGGTCGCCACGTTGTTGAAGACCTCGGGCGTGCGCAGCGCCAGCGCCACCGTCGCCGTCACCCAGGAGAAGGCGTACGAGAACAGCAGCAGCATCAGGAACCCCAGGGCGGCCTCGAACGGCGAGGTGTGGACGCGCCACCCGACGAGCAGGCCGACGAGCGCCATCGTGACGACACTGGTCAGATTCATGATCACGTCGCTGACGGTCTGGCCGGTCAGCACCGCCGAGGGCGACATGGGCAGCGTGCGGAACCGGTCGAAGATGCCCTTGCGCAGATCCTGCGTCAGTGTGTAGCCGGTGATCTGCGCGCTGGAGACGATCGTCATGACGAAGATCCCGGGAAGCATGTACTCGCCGTACGACATGCCCGGCATGTTGATCATGCTGCCGAAGACGTAGGCGAACAGCAGCACGAACACGATCGGGAGCATGACCACGCCCCCCAGCAGATCGGGCGCTCGCCTGATCTTCAACGCGTTGCGTTTGGCGATGGTGACGCCGTCGGCGAAGGCCACCTGAAGGGTGTTCATCGGACAGGCTCCTTGATCTTCTCGTCGGTCTCGTGCCCCGTGAGGGTCAAGAACACGTCGTCCAGGGTCGGCCGGCGCAGTCCGGCGTCGCGTACGGCGATCCGCTCGGCGGACAGGAGGCCGAGCGCCGTGGTCAGCGCGGCCGCGCCGCCGCTGACCGGAACCGTCACCTGGAGGGCGGCGCCGTCGGTCCGCACGTCTCCGACGGCCAGCGGCGCCAGCGTGCGCCGGGTGGCCTCCAGGTCGGCCGCGCTCGTCACCGACAGCTCGATCCTGTCGCCGCCGACCTGGGTCTTCAGCTCGTCGGCGGTGCCGAGCGCGATCACGTGACCGTGGTCGACCACCGCGACGCGGTGGGCGAGCCGGTCGGCCTCCTCCATGTACTGCGTGGTGAGCAGCACCGTCGTGCCCGCCGCGACGAGCTCGGAGACGACGTCCCACAGGGTCGCCCGGGCCCGCGGGTCGAGGCCGGTCGTGGGCTCGTCGAGGAACAACACCGCCGGATCGGCCACAAGCGCGCCGGCCAGGTCGAGACGGCGCCGCATACCGCCGGAGTAGCCTCCCACCGGACGGTCGCCCGCCTCCGTGAGGTCGAAGCGCTCCAGCAGTTCGCGGGCGCGCTGCCTGCTGCGTCTCGCGCCGAGGTGGTGGAGACGGCCGACCATTTCCAGGTTCTCGGCGCCGGTGAGGTGGTCGTCCACCGCGGCGTACTGGCCGGAGACGCCGATGTGGGCGCGTAGCCGGCTCGCGTCGCGCACGACGTCGAAGCCGGCCACCGTGGCGTGACCGGCGTCCGGTCTCAGCAGGGTGGTCAGGATCCGCACGGTGGTGGTCTTGCCGGCGCCGTTCGGGCCGAGCAGCCCGAACACCGTGCCCTCGGGGACGCTCAGCTCCATCCCGTCGAGGGCCACCACGTCGCCGTACTTCTTGACCAGGCCCTCGGCCACGATCGCGTCTGGCATGAGAAGCTCCTTGTCCGTCAGGAACGATGGATGACGATGTCGCCGTAGGCGGTGTGCGCGCGGACCTCGACGACCTGGTCGGTCTGCCCGGGGCCGTCGCTGGGGTCCAGGGAGACGTCCACGGTGCCGTACGTCGAGCTCACGTCCAGCCAGGCGGCGGTGCCCTCCCGGATGCCGAGCTCCAGCCCGCCGCCGGTGGTCTCCAGGACGACCGATCCGGCCCGGACCTCGCCGATCCGCACGCTGCCGTACGCGGTCCTGGCGGCGACGCCGGCCAGGGCGCGGTCGACGGTGCTGTCGCCGTAGGCGGAGTGCAACCGCAGCTCGCCGGTCACCTGTCCGAGGCGGACGTCGCCGTGCGAGGTCTTGATCACGGCTGTGCCGTCGATCTCGCCGATGCGGATCTCGCCGTTGGTCGTGGTGACCTCGGCGTGCCCGGCCGAGCGGGTGATCGAGATGTCGCCGTGGGTGGTGGTCAACCGCAGCCGGCCGGCCTCCTCGATCTGGATGTCGCCGTAGGAGGTGGTGAAGCGCACCTCGCCGAGCGGGCCGCGGCAGCGGAGGCCGCCGGAGGTCTTGGCTTCGACGCGGGAGTCCGCCGGCAGCTCGATCGTCACGTCGACCGAGCCCCCGCCGAACAGCAGCGAGCGCGCCCAGCTCGCGGGCGATCCCACCAGCTTGTCCAGCGAGAGGCCCCAGCCGGAGCCCGAGGCGTCGCGCTCCTGGACCGTCCGCACCAGGAGCCTGCCGCCCTCGTACGCGACCTGGGTGTTCTCGGCGGCGCGCACGTCGGCGTCGTTGAACTCGTCGCTCGGGCGGACCTCGACGACGGTGTCGGTGCGGTCGCTCGCGTTGATCCGGACGACGGCGGTCGCCATGTCGACGACGGCGAGGATGGGTTCCGGGGTGGCGAACGTCTGCATTGCGGCCCCCTCATGGGTCGACGTGGTCATCAGCGCACCCAGCCGCTGTAGCGCCTGCCGGTCTGCTGGGCCGTGCGCGGGCCGGAACGGCGGCCGCCGTCGCCGGGGTCGAGCGCGGCCGAGACGGCGCGGACCAGCCAGGCGTTGACCGAGAGCCCGTCCCGGCCGGCCGCCTCCTCGATGCGCGGCTTGAGGTGGTCGGGCACGCGGAGCGAGATGCGGGACGTCCCGCCGTCGTCGGCGTCCGAAGGCGGCGGCGGGGCAGGTGGTCTCTCGGCCGGTCCGGTCTCGCCCTCCTCCGCCAAAGGCCGGCCGGTCGGCGGCGGCGTCACGACGAAATCGGGGTCGCGGCCGCGCAGGCGCACCTCGACCGAGCCCGGCGCGAGGTCGCGGGTGATCTCGTCCGCGGCGGCGGACAGGGCCTCCAGCAGGGCGAGCCGGGCGGCCGGCTCGAGCGCCGCGGCGAGACGCTCGGCCAGCGCGCGGGCTTCCTCGCCGCCCGCCCCGGCGGCGACCGCGAGCTCGCGGCGGAGGTGATCGACATACGGCGCTAGGTCCATGACGCCACTATGACGTCATCATGGCGTCTAGGCAACTCCATCCGATGGCGTCATTTGGCGTCACGCAGACGCCGAAGCGCCGCCGTGCCGTGTGCCAGGGGGGCTGAGCTGGTCCGAAACGAAAAGAGGGGCCGCCCGTCGGGCGCCCCTCTTTCCTGTGTCCGGGAGTGTCAGTCCTGCGCGATGTCGCGGTAGCGCCGGGCGGCGGCCAGGGCGGCGCGGATGGTGCCGGCATCGGCGGGGACGCCCGGATCGTCGCCGGCGATGCCGGTGCCCTGCGGGTTCTTGGCGTAGGGCACCGCGTAGGCGGGAGTGTCGCGCTGGAAGCGCCACCCCTCGGCCAGCGCTCCGGCGTCGACGGCGTCGAAGCCGAGGGCGTCCAGCAGCGCGGTGGCGGCGGCCTTGGCGCCGGGGTCGTCACCGGCGATCGGCAGCGCCGTGCGGTCGGGGGCGCCGGCCGGGCGGGCGAGGGCGGCCAGGTGCTTGAAGTAGATGTTGTTGAACGCCTTGACGACCTTGGCATCCGGCAGGTGCCGCTGCAGCAGCTCGCTGGTGGTGGTCTGTTCGGTGTCGAGTTCCGGGATCTGCCCGTCGCGCTGCGGATAGTAGTTGTCGGTGTCCAGGACGACCTTGCCGGCCAGCGGCTCCACCGGTACCTGGCGGTAGGCCTTCAGCGGGACGGTCACCACGACCCAGTCCCCGGCGGCCGCCGCCTCCGCCGGAGTGGCGGCGCGGGCGCGCGGGCCGAGTTCTTCGACGAGCGAGGTCAGCGTCTGCGGCCCGCGGGAGTTGCTCAGCACGACGTCCAGGCCGGCGGCGACTGCCAGCCGGGCGAGCGTGCCGCCGATGTTCCCGCTGCCGATCAATCCGAGAGTAGCCATGCCCGCGACAACCAGCTCACCGGTCGTGCTTATTCCTACTTTCCCGGAGGGTTTCTGGGTGCCGTCAGGCCCGGCGGTACGCCCCGGCCTCCGGCGAGCGCCGGGAAAGGTAGCCTGGCCGGGACACTTGTGGCCGTGGAGGATGTACGGTGATCGACCCAGCTCTGGACCACCTCGTCTACGCGAGCCCCGACCTGCCGGCGGCGGTGTCGCGGATCGCCGCGCTGACCGGTCTGGAGCCGGTCGAGGGCGGTCCGCACCCGGGGCGGGGGACGCGCAACTTCCTGCTCGGCCTCGGCCACCGGGCGTACCTGGAGATCATCGGCCCCGACCCGGACCAGCCCGCTCCGAGCGGGCCGCGCCCGTTCGGGATCGACGGGCTCGAGGCGCCGGCGCTGGTCGGCTGGGCGCTGGCCGTCGAACCCGGCCGGCTGGACGAGCGAGCGGCGCGCGCCAGGGAGGCGGGATTCGATCCGGGGCGGCCCGCCGGCATGTCGCGGCACCGGCCGGACGGCACCGTTCTCGCCTGGCGGCTGACCCCGATGCGGACCGGACCGCTGCCGTTCCTCATCGACTGGGGCGACGCTCCCCATCCTGCCGACGGGCTGCCGGTCGTGCCGTTGCGGTCGCTGGAGATCACCCACCCGGAGCCGGAGACCGTCCGGACGGCGCTGGCCGTCCTGGGGGCCGCCGTTCCCGTACGCGCGGGCGAACGGCCGGCCCTGCACGCCGAACTCGACACGGCGCACGGGACGTTCACGCTGACCTGACAGCCTCAGTTCCCCGGCTGCTTGCCGGGCGGCAGTGCTCCTCCGGTGAGCCCCGTGGGTGAAGTCGTCGGCCAGTTCGGTGCCTTATGGGGCCGATCAACCGGTCTGTCATGGCTTTCGCCTGACGCCCGGAGTAGGCCCATTTCGCCGAGCGAAAACCAGGCGTAAGTGATCTACCTGCTCCTATAGCGTGATCTGTGTGATCTCCCCCTGTGAATCCCTCGCCGGAGCCGGCCCATGCTGAGTCGCCTGCTCCGTGCCCACCTGCGTCCCTACACCGCCGCGCTCACCGCCGTGGTGGCGTTCCAGCTGGTCGGCACCATCGCGTCGCTGTACCTGCCGAGCCTGAACGCCGACATCATCGACCAGGGCGTGGCCGCCGGCGACACCGGTTACATCCTGCGCACCGGTGCCTGGATGCTCGCCGTGTCCCTAGTGCAGATCGCCTGCTCGATCGCGGCGGTCTACTACGGGGCCAAGGTGGCGGCCGGGTTCGGGCGGGACGTCCGGTCGGCGATCTTCCATCGGGTCAGCGGCTTCTCCACACGGGAGGTCTCCCACTTCGGAGCGCCCTCGCTGATCACCCGCAACACCAACGACGTGCAGCAGGTCCAGATGCTCGTGGTGATGACCTGCACGATGCTGGTCGCCGCGCCGATCATGGGCTTCGGCGGCATCATCATGGCGCTGCGTCAGGACCTCGGCCTGTCGTGGCTGATGCTCGTCTGCGTCCCGGTGCTGCTGATCTCGATCGGCCTGATCGTCTCGCGGATGGTGCCGCAGTTCCGCGCCATGCAGACCCGCATCGACGAGGTCAACCGAGTGCTGCGCGAGCAGCTCACCGGCATCCGCGTCGTGCGGGCGTTCGTCCGCGAGCGTGAGGAGACCCGCCGGTTCGCCAAGGCGAACGACGATCTGACCGCCACGGCGCTGCGCGTCGGACGGCTGACCGCGCTCATCTTCCCCACCGTCATGTTGATCTTCAACGCCTCCAGCGTCGCCGTGCTGTGGTTCGGCGCGGCCCGGGTGGACAGCGGCGAGATGCAGGTGGGCGCCCTGACCGCGTTCCTGATGTACCTGCTGCAGATCCTCATGTCGATGATGATGGCCACCTTCATCTCGATGATGGTCCCGCGCGCCGCCGTCTGCGCCGAGCGGATCGGCGAGGTGCTCGACACCGAGTCGTCGGTGCGCCCGCCCGAGGAGCCGGTACGGCAGGTGGACCGCAGGGGCGAGCTGGAGATGCGGGACGTCGAGTTCCGCTACCCGGGCGCGGCTGCGCCGGTGCTGTCGGGCATCTCGTTCCGCGTCCGCCCCGGCGAGACCACGGCCATCATCGGCAGCACCGGGTCGGGCAAGACCACCCTGGTCTCCCTGGTGCCGAGGCTGTTCGACGCCACCTCCGGCAGCGTGTCGGTGGACGGCGTCGACGTCCGCGAGCTCGACCCGCAGATCCTCTGGACGCGCATCGGCCTGGTGCCGCAGAAGCCGTACCTGTTCAGCGGCACCGTCGCGAGCAACCTGCGGTACGGCAACCCGCACGCCACCGACGAGGAGCTGTGGGAGGCGCTGGAGGTCGCCCAGGCCCGCGACTTCGTCGAGGCGATGCCCGAAGGCCTGGACGCGCCCATCGCGCAGGGCGGCACGAACGTCTCCGGCGGGCAGCGGCAGCGGCTCTCGATCGCCCGGGCGCTGGTCGCCAGACCCGAGATCTACCTGTTCGACGACTCGTTCTCGGCGCTCGACCTGACCACCGACGCGCGGTTGCGCGCCGCCCTTCGCGAGCACACCGCCGAGGCCGCCGTCGTCATCGTCGGGCAGCGCGTCTCCACCGTGGCCGAGGCCGACCAGATCATCGTGCTGGACGACGGGAAGATCGTCGGACTCGGCACCCACGACCAACTGCTCGACACCTGCCCGACCTACGTCGAGATCGTCGAGTCCCAACTGACCGCGGGGAGTGCGGTATGAGCGAGCGGCCCACGGCACCTGCGACACCGCGGCGGCCGCCCGCCGGGGGCGGCGGTTTCGGGCCCTTCGGCGGCGGGGTGCCCCACGAGAAGTCGATGAACTTCGGCCCCTCCACGCGGCGCCTGCTGGGGCGGCTCAGCCCCGAACGCCCGCGGCTCCTCGCCGTGATCGCGCTGGCCGTGACCAGCGTGGTGCTGTCCGTCATCGGGCCGAAGATCCTGGGCCGCGCCACCGACCTGATCTTCAGCGGCGTCGTCGGCGGTCACCTGCCGGCGGGGACGACCAAGGAGCAGGCGGTCCAGGCCGCGCGCGCCTCGGGGCACGGCAACTTCGCCGACATGCTCGCGAAGATGGACCTCGTCCCGGGCAAGGGCATCGACTTCGGCGCGCTGGCCACGGTCCTTGGGTGGGTCCTGGCGCTGTACGTCCTGGCGTCCGCCTTCATGTGGCTGCAGGGCTACCTGCTCAACGACGTGACGCAGCGCACGGTGTACCGGCTGCGGGCGGACGTCGAGGACAAGCTGAACAGGCTCCCGTTGAAGTTCTTCGACGGCCAGCCGCGCGGTGAGCTCCTCAGCCGGGTCACCAACGACATCGACAACGTGTCCCAGACCCTGCAGCAGACGCTGAGCCAGCTGCTGACCTCGCTGCTGACCGTGGTCGGCGTGCTGGCGATGATGTTCGTGATCTCGCCGCTGCTCGCGCTGATCGCCCTGGTGACCATCCCGGTCACGATGTTCGTCACCGGGCAGATCGGCAAGCGCTCGCAGAAGCTGTTCGTCGCGCAGTGGGCGCACACCGGCACCCTGAACGCCCACATCGAGGAGGCGTTCACCGGCCACGAACTGGTGAAGGTGTTCGGCCGGGGGCCGGAGGTCGAGAAGGTCTTCCAGGAGCGCAACGAGCAGCTCTACAAGGCGAGCTTCGGCGCCCAGTTCATCTCCGGGATCATCATGCCGACGATGATGTTCGTCGGGAACCTCAACTACGTCGCCATCGCCGTCGTCGGGGCCGTGCGGGTAGCGACCGGCGCGATGAGCCTGGGGGACGTGCAGGCGTTCATCCAGTACTCCCGGCAGTTCACCCAGCCGTTGACGCAGGTGGCCTCCATGGCCAACGTGCTGCAGTCGGGAGTGGCGTCGGCCGAGCGGGTCTTCGAGCTGCTCGACGCCCAGGAGCAGGACCCGGACCCGGCCGAGCCGGTGCCGCCGGCGGACCGGCGGGGCCGCGTGGAGTTCGAGGACGTGTCCTTCCGGTACGAGCCCGAGCAGCCTCTCATCGAGGACCTGTCGCTGGTGGCCGAGCCGGGGCACACCATCGCGATCGTCGGCCCGACCGGCGCCGGCAAGACCACGCTGGTCAACCTGATCATGCGCTTCTACGAGCTGGACGCCGGCCGGATCACCCTCGACGGCGTCGACGTCACGGCGATGCGCCGCGACGACCTGCGCTCGCAGATCGGCATGGTGCTCCAGGACACCTGGCTGTTCGGCGGCACGATCCGCGACAACATCGCCTACGGCAACCCCGGCGCGACGGAGGAGGAGATCGTCGCCGCCGCGCGTGCCACGTACGTCGACCGGTTCGTCCGCACCCTGCCCGACGGCTACGACACCGTGATCGACGAGGAGGGGAACAACGTCAGCGCCGGCGAGAAGCAGCTGATCACCATCGCGCGGGCCTTCCTCGCCGACCCGTCCCTGCTCATCCTCGACGAGGCCACCAGCTCGGTCGACACCCGTACCGAGGTCCTGGTGCAGCACGCCATGGCCGCGCTGCGCAGCGACCGCACGAGCTTCGTCATCGCCCACCGCCTGTCCACCATCCGTGACGCGGACCTCATCCTGGTGATGGAGGCGGGGCGCATCGTCGAGCAGGGCACCCACGACGAGCTGCTCGCCGTCGGGGGCGCGTACCACCGGCTGTACTCCGCCCAGTTCGGCGGGGCCCTGGTGGCCGCGGACGGCGAGACCACGACGTGAGGACGCCGCCCGCGACCATGTCAGCGGGCGGGAGCGGCCACCTTCCCGATGCCGAGCGTGCTGGTGGCGGGGAGGAGGCCTGACTCCAGCGCCGCGACCAGGAGCGGCATGGTGAGCTTGGTGAGGCGCTCGGCCTTGTCGGGGCCGAGTGCCTGCCAGGGGGCGTAGGCCAGGTCGTCGGTGAGGCGCTCGACCGTGTCGCGCAGCGCGCGGCCCCGTGAGGTCGCGGTGCCGTCGGGGCTCACCAGGCCGCGGGAGATGAGGCGGTCCCGGGCGGCGGTCCACTCGTCGCCGGCCCATCCTCGGCTGCCGAACGTCTCCGGCGGCGCGGCGCCGATCGCGGCGAACGACACCAGCGCCTCGCACGGGTCGAGCCCCGCGGTGAGCAGGGCGGCCACGTGGCCGTCCCCTCGGTGCTCGCGCAGGACGCCGATGGCCTGCCACAGCACCAGGTGCGGCTCGTCGGGCCAGGGGAGGGCGGCGTTGGCGGCGGCCAGGGGGCGTCCGGCGTTCGAGGCGGCCTGCGCCGCCTCCTTCGCCAGCGCGGCGGCCTCGCCCAGGCCGGGGTCGTCGATCCTGTCACCGAGGACCGCCCGGTACATGCGGTCGGCCGCGCGCAGGCGTCCGGCCAGCACCTCGCCCGGGGTGGCCACGTCCCACGCCGCCGGCACGTGCTCGCGCACCATCCGGGGGCTGAAGCTGTAGAAGGCGGAGGACACCTGCTCGGCGCTCGCCGCCCCGAGCGGCGCCGCACGCCAGGCGAAGTAGCTCGGCCAGCGGGTGTCCACCGCGTAGCCGAGGGCCGCCGCCTCCTCGAACACCTCCGGGGCGTACCAGAACAGCGCGTGCACCGGCTCCAGTTGGTGCCACATCTGCCGCGCGAAACCCGGGTCCTGCGCCATCGTGCTCATCTGCCTTCCACAAGGGGGCCATCAGACCTGCGACCCTCGCCGGCGATCCGCCGGTGGGGACGGGTCATATATTAGATAGCAGAGCTATCGAATACAAGTCGCTACCGATGCCAGACGGTGTAGGAGACAGTGAGGCCTTCGTCCTGGCGGGTCGGGCGTTCGCCGAACTGGACGGCGGCGATGTCCTTCTCGGCGGTCTCCAGGCAGACCCAGCCGTTCTCCTTCACCGGAAGGCTTCCGTAGTGCCGTGCCCGGAGTTGTTCCGCGCAGGCGACCATGGTCGGCGTGCCGGAGAAGGGGGTGATCCACAGCCTGCCCCCGCCCGGGGTCCACAGCTCGTGGTAGACGCCGTTGTAGACGATGTCGGAGGCGTCGTTCACCTCGCTGACGACCCCCGTCTCGAGGTCGAGGTAGTCGTTGTCGGCCAGGTCGGCCTGCCCCTTCCTGACCACCTCCCCCTTGCCCACCGGCGTCGGCGAGGTGGTGGGCGCCGGGGTCTCGTCGCCGAGGAGGGACGAGACCCCGGTCGCGGGCGTGGTCGCGGACGGTGAGGGGGTCCCCGAGGCGGCGGCGGGCGGGCCGGTCAGGAAACGGTCGAGCGCGGCGCCCGTCGTACCGGAGCCGACCATGACGAGGGCCACCATGACCAGGCCGACGAAGCCGAGCGAACGGCCCATCCTCCGGATCAGGACGCCGAGGCCGATGAGCGTCGAGAGCAGCCCCGCGACGAAGATGACGGTCAGCGGGCCGCTGGTGAGGAGCTGGGCGACGCCCACCGCGTCCGCGAGGACGGCGAGCCCGGTGAACAGCGCGGCGGGGCCCGCCCCAGAAGGCGGAGAAGTTCCCTCAGAGCGGGCCAAATCATGCTCCTTTCCTGGTTCGCCGGGGGGCGTACTACGGGGCGCGCAGGTAGGCCGCGCCGAAGTTGCCGTCCGCGAGCATGCCGGTTCCCGAATGACAGTAGACGTCGATCGTGAGCTGCGGCGGGTTCGTGGAGTTGATGTTCCCGAGGTGGCAGTACCGGCCGGGCGTGAGCGTCGACACCTGGACGGTGTCGCCCGCCTTACCGATGCCGCCGGTGTAGGTCACGCGGTACCACCCGGTCGACAGGCGGGTGACGGACGGCGTCTCGCCGTCGCCGCTGTAGGAGTGGCGGACGTCGACCGAGGGAGCGGCCGGGTCACCGGTCGTCGTGACGTACGCCGCCGGGACGGACGCGTCATGGTGCAGGCCCGCGCCCTCGACGTACGACAGCAGCCACGGCGCGTCGACGGGCCGCGGCGTGGCGTCCTGGGCCACGGCGTAGCAGCCGACGGTCACCTCCAGCCCGGCGTCCACGACCTTGGTCCCTTCCGGGTGGCAGCGGGCGGCCGTGCCCGCGCCGTACGGCGTCACCTGCGTGTACCCCTTGTCGGAGGTGTAGGCGGCACCTTCGAGCACGACCCGGTAGCGGCCCGTGCCCTCGTGGTACACGCGGTTCGCCCGGCCGGCCGAGTTGTGCGTCCCCGAGTTGAGCACCGGCGCCAGCGTCGCCGTGCCACCGGGCGGGTTGTAGCGGACCGTGGCGTACGGCGCGGCGTCGGCGGCGGGCGCGGCGAAGAACGCCTCGAACCACCAGTCGACGGGCGCGCCGGTGTGGTCGAAGCACTGGACGCGGATCACCTCGTCCGGTCCCGAGGCCTCGTAGCCGGTCACCCGGCACGTCCGCCCCCGGTACACCGTGCGGTACGGCGTGACGTGCGCGATGCCCGTCGCCGAGGCGACGTCGGGCAGGCGCACCTCGTACGATCCCGTGCCCGTGTGCGTCACGGTGGCGCGGTGCGCGGCGGTGGCGGGGTCGAGGCGGCCGGTGGTCCACTGGTAGGCCGGATTGAGCCCGGCCGGGACGTCGAGCGGCGCCGTCGCCTGGTCCATGTACGCGTAGCCCCAGCGGGGCGACGCCGCGGGCGCCGGTGTGGCGGCGGCGACCATGGCGTCGAGCAGGTCGCGGGTCTCCCGGGCGGCCTCCTCCTTGGTGACGTCGGGCTCGGGGGATCCCGGCGCGGCGCCCCCGGCGCCCGGGCCCACGGGGAACCTGATGCCCTTCCAGTCGTCGAAGCCGGCCAGCGCGGCCAACGGCTCGTAGCGGAACCCCACCGGCTTCACCTGCGTGTCGGTGGACGCGGCGGGGGTCGAGCACTCGTTGTCCGGCCCGGTGAGGATCTGGTCGCCGAACCGCACGTCTCCCGGGGCCCGGGTGGTGTCGAGCCCGCCGCTCGCCCCCGCAGGGTCCACCGGGGACACGCACACCTGCGTCCAGGCCATCAGGTTGAGCGACACCTCGCGGGAGGGGTCGGGGTCGGCGTACCCCCAGGCGCTCCAGTTCCAGTCGAGCCCCCGGTCGGCCGGGCCGGCCCGCAGCACCAGGTTCCGGTCCCGCCAGGCCACCAGCAGGTCGGTGTCCCCTCCGACGCCCTTGCTCTCGACGAGCCGGTTCTGCACCAGGTCGTCGAGCTTGCGGCGCGAGTAGTCGATGGAGCTCACCGACTCCACCGTGCGGCCGTCGAGCACCGCGTCCTGGTCGCTGGACAACATGCCGCCGACGGCCACGCTCCAGGCGCTGTAGTCGGGCACGCCCGTCACCTGGTACCGGTAGTTCATCACCGACAGGTAGTTGGGCTTGTAGTTGAGGTCGCCGTCGCCGCCGTGCAGGAGACCGAGCGCGTGGCCGAGCTCGTGGACGAACGTCCCGCTCTGCTGCCGTACCGACGCCCCGCTCCACGAGCCGAGCGACACGATGAAGTCGGTCTTGTGGCCCTCGACCGGGGAGAAGCCGCTGCTCGTCGAGTTGTCGTGCTTGTAGCCCCAGATGTTGTAGAAGAAGAGGTCCCGCCGGTGGGCGGGGAAGTTGACCGCCCAGTAGCGGTCGAAGTTCGTCACCCCGTCGGGCCCCTTGTCGCGCAGCGGCCGGACGCGTTCGGCGGGGGTGACCGTGATGGCGTTCGACACGTCCACCAGAAGCTGCATCCCCGGACCGGGTGTGGGACCGTACGGGCACGACGCGGCGGCGCCGACCGGCGCGGCGTCGAACATGTGGCGGGCCTCGTCCAGCGCGAGCGGCGACGGGCGGTCGGAGGTGGTGCCGTCGTCCAGCCAGTCGATCTCGACGGCGATGGTCTTACGGCAGGGGTCCGCGCCGTGCTCGGGGAGCCAGGTGTCCCGCGTACCGTCGCCGCGCGGGATGCCCAGCAGTTCGATCCGGTCGCTCAACCCGTCGCCGTCGGTGTCCGGATCGGGGCGGCCCGCGGTGGTGTTCCAGGTCTGGTCGGAGTTCTTCAGGAACCGGTGGATCAGCCCTTCGGAGGTGTCGTGCCGGAAGTAGACGAACCCGGTATCGCGATCGGTGATCTGGAGTCCGGCGAGGTCCCAGTTGTCCGCGCGGATGTCCGGGGCGGTGCTCGAGTGGGTGAACGTGAAGCCGTCCAGCAGGCTGCTCGACGGCACGCAGGGCGACAGGTGGGCGTTCCAGACGAACGTGGCGTTCGCCCTGTCTCCGGTGCCGCCTCGGTGGAAGGGCTGGGGCGGCGTGTCGTCCCGTCCGTCCCCGTTCCAGTCCTCGAACAGCAGCGCCGCGCCGCCCAGCGTCACCGTCTCGGTCGAGTCGTCACGCAGTCCGTCCTCGCTGTCGGTGGTGACCGTGAGCGCGACGCGGCACACCTGCCCGGCGTCGGCGCGCGCCGGCCCGGCGGGGACGGCGGGGGACAGCCCCGCCGTCACGAACGCCAGGGCGAGGATGAGGACGGCCGCCACCGTGGCGGGCGCTCGTGACCGTCCGGCTCGGCCGGATCTCGCGGGTGAAGGCATCGGCTGCTCCTCCTCCTGGACTGGGGGCGCGGCCGGCCCGCGTGAGGGGCGGCCGGGACGGAGAAGCCGCTGGTCTTCATGGTTCGGGACGGCCCGCCCGGGACGGTGCCGTCGTCGATGGTCGGCCGGTTTCCGGCTGGTGGGAAGGGATGCGGAATTCTCCGTACAAGTCCGTACAGGACAGCTGGGGCCGGCGGGTCTGTAACCGTACGCGACCTCCTGGCGACGTAAGGATGCGAGCCCCCCGCCCGGGGGCTCAGTGTCGGCTGCGCGGCGTCCTCTCACCCGGGCGCCGCGACGGAGAGGAGGCCGGGTGCCGGGTTCCGCACCGCAGGAGCAGGAGACGCCCGAGCCGGACCAGGAGCCCGGTTCCGTGCCCCAGGAGGAGGGGGAGACGCCCGAGCCGGACAGGCGGGCCGCCGCCGGCACCCCCGATCCGGGCCGGATCCGGACCCGGCACGACTTCGCCAGGGAGCTGACGCTGCTCCGCGAGCAGGCCGGGCTGACGGTACGGCAGGTGGCGGCGAAGGTGGGCGGCCGGGGCGCGCACAGCACGATCGGGGACTGGTTCGCCGGCCGGGGAATGCCGTCCGCGGCGTCGCGCGACCTGCTGTCCCGCGTGCTGGACGTCTGCGGGGTCACGGGGACCGCCGCCGCCGAACAGTGGCTCACGGCCTGGCAGGCCGTGCGGCGGGCGCCGGGACGCCGTGCGGCGGGGCCGGAGCCGTACCGCGGTCTGGCCGGCTACCGGACCGAGGACGCGGACTGGTTCTTCGGCCGCCGCGCGCTGACGTCCCGGCTCGTCGCCCGCCTGGCCGAGCTGCGCGCGGCCGGCGGAGGCGTGCAGCTCGTGGTGGGGCCCTCGGGGTCGGGCAAGTCGTCGCTGCTGCGGGCCGGGATGATCCCCGCGCTGCGGAAGGGCGCGGTGCCCGGGACCCGGCCGCCGATCCTGTGCACGCCGGGGGCACGGCCAGTGGAGGAGCTGGCCGCGCCGCTGGCCGGCCCTGCGGGCGTGTCCTTCGAGGAGGCGGTCGCGGCGATACGGGCGGACCCCGCCGCCGCCGCCCGGCTCGCACGATCACCGGAGGGGCCGGCGGTCGTGCTGGTCGTGGACCAGTTCGAGGAGACGTTCACCTCCTGCGGCGACGAGGACGAGCGGCGGTGCTTCGTCGCCGCCCTGTCGGCGGTGGCCGCCGACGGTGGCGGGGTGGTCGTGCTCGGCGTCCGGGCCGACTTCTACGCCCACGTCCTGCGCTACCCGCGGCTGGTCGCCGCCGCCCAGGAGAGCCAGCTGACCGTGGGGCCGATGGACGAGGCCGAGCTGCGCGAGGCGATCACGGAGCCGGCGCGCAGGGCCAGGGCGGAGATCGAGGACGGACTGGTCGAACTGCTCCTCCAGTCGGTGGCCCCCCACCGGCGGCCCGGAGGCCTTCCGAGCGGCGACGGCGCGGGTGGCGGCGACGGGGCCGGCGGTAGGAGGGGCCGGGGTGAGGGCGCGCACGAGGCGGGGGTTCTGCCGCTGCTCTCCCACGCCCTGTACGCGACGTGGCTCGAGGGGCAGGGCCGCAGGCTCACCGTCGCGGGGTACCAGCGGATCGGCGGCATCGACGGCGCGGTGGCGGCGAGCGCGGGCCAGGTGTACGACCACCTGGACGAGAACGGGCGCGAGCTGGCCCGCCGCCTGTTCCTCCACCTGGTGCACGTCGCCCCCGACACCGCCGACACCCGCCGCCGCGCCACCCTGGGGGAACTGCTGGCGGACCGCGACGACGACGAGGCGGCCGGCATGGAGGACGTGCTCGACCGCTTCGTGGCGCGGCGGCTCGTCACGGTCGACGCCGACACCGTCCAGATCAGCCACGAGGCGCTGCTGACGGCCTGGCCCCGGCTGCGGGAGTGGCTGGACGCCGACCGTGCCGGCCTGGTGACCGTCCGGCGGCT
This sequence comes from Sphaerisporangium fuscum, assembly GCF_018531465.1. Taxonomy (GTDB): domain Bacteria; phylum Actinomycetota; class Actinomycetes; order Streptosporangiales; family Streptosporangiaceae; genus Sphaerisporangium; species Sphaerisporangium fuscum. The sequence continues at coordinate 2,906 of NZ_JAHDTF010000014.1, read as the reverse complement.
CCGCGACGCGAGCGCCGCCTGGCATCGCGAGCACCGCGATCCCGACCTGCTGTACCGCGGCGCCCGCCTGCTGGCGGCCCAGGAGTGGGCGGCCGCGCACCGCCGCGAGCTGACCCCGCCGGTACGCGCGTTCCTCGACGCCGGCGCCCGCCACGGCCGCCGCCGTACCCGGCGCCTCTACCAGGTCATCACCGCGCTCGTGGCCCTGCTCGTCGTCGCGGTCGGCGCGTCGATCGCGGCGTTCGACGCGCAGCGGACCGCGACCAGGCAGCGCGACGAGGCGCTGTCGCTGAAGGTGGCAGCCGAGACCGAGGCGCTGCGGCGCACCGACCCCGCGCTCGCCGCGCAGCTCAGCCTCGCCGCCTACCGCCTCGTCCCGACGCCGCAGGCCCGCGGGGCACTGCTCAGCGCGCTCGACGGGCCGTACGCGACCCGGCTGACCGGGCACACCGGCACCGTGTACGCGGCCCGGTTCGCCCCGCGCGGACACCTGCTCGCCACGGCCGCCACGGACCAGACGGTGCGGCTGTGGGACGTGTCGGACCGAGCTCGTCCGGCACTGCTGGCCGTACTGCGCGGGCACACCGGGGGCGTGCTGTCCGTCGCGTTCAGCCCGGACGGCCGGACGCTGGCGACCGCCGGAGACGATCACACAGTACGGCTGTGGGATGTGTCAGACCCGCGCCGTCCCGGCTCGCCGGTCGTCCTCACCGGGCACACCGACGGCATCCACCAGGTGGCGTTCAGCCCGGACGGCCGGACGGTCGCCACGGCGAGCTACGACCGCACCGCCCGCCTGTGGGACGTGAGCGACCCGCGCCGGCCCGTGCCCCTCGCCGTCCTGACCGGTCACCGGGAGGGCCTGTCGGCGGTCGCCTTCAGCCCCGACGGTCGCCGCCTCGTCACGGTGGCCTTCGAACCGGTCGTGCTGATGTGGGACATCACCGACCGGCGCAGGCCCCGGCGCCTTCCCGACCTGCGGGGACACACGGCGGCTGTGCTCTGCGCGGCGTTCGGCCCCGACGGCAGGACGCTGGCCACGGGCGGGTTCGACAACATCGTGCGCCTGTGGGACGTCACCGACCCGCGCCGGCCGCGCAACGCGGGGGAGCTCACCGGGCACGAAAGCGGCGTGGCGGCGGTGGCCTTCAGCCCGGACGGGCACACGGTGGCCAGCGGCGGCTACGACATGAGCGTACGTCTGTGGGACGTCACCGACCGGCGATTCCCGGGCGCCCCCGTCGTGCTCAGCGGACACGCGGACACGATCTACGGCCTCGATTTCGCCCCGGACGGGCACACGCTGGCAACGGCGTCGAAGGACGGCACGGCGCGCCTGTGGAACACCCAGGCCCCTGTGCTGGGCGGGAACAGCGGCGTCGTGTACGCCGTGGCCTTCTCCCCGGACGGGCGGACCATGATCGCGGGTGGTCACCGGACCGCGCGCCTGTGGAGCACGGTCGACCCCGGCCGGCCCGAACCGCTCGCGATCCTGGCCGGTCACGAGAGCGGAGTGGTCGGAGCCGCGTACGCCCCGGACGGCCGGTTGCTGGCCACCGCGAGCCTGGACCACACGGTACGGCTGTGGGATGTGACGGACCCGCGCCGGCCCCGGACGCTCGCGGTACTGCGCGGGCACACCGACAACGTCTTCGGGGTGGCGTTCGGACCCGGTGGGCGGATCGTCGCGACGGCGAGCGCTGATCGCACGGTGGTGTTGTGGGATGTGGCCGATCCGCGGCGGCCACGGCGCCTGTCGTCGCTGACCGGCCACCGCGACACGGTGGAGGCCGTCGCCTTCGCGCCCGGAGGGCGGACACTGGCCACGGCGAGCGCGGACCGTACGGTGGTGCTGTGGGACGTGAGCGATCCGCGGCGGCCGCGGCGCCTGTCGTCGCTGGCCGGGCACACCAACATGGTGCTGGACGTGGCGTTCCGCCCCGACGGACGCATGATCGCCACAGCCGGGTCCGACGCCACTGTGCGACTGTGGGACGCCACCGACCCCCGCCGCCCGACACCACTGGCCACACTGCCCGGCCACGCCAACGCGGTCACCCATCTCGCCTTCACCCCCGACGGCCGCACCCTGGCCTCCGCCAGCTTCGACGGCACGACAAAACTCTGGCCGACCCCCTCCCCCCTGCCACCCACCCCCCGCGGGGCGGCCGGGCCGATCACGCCCGGCGGGCGGAATGGTCTGCTCACGATGTCCAGTGAGTCGGGTGGATCGGTCACGTCCACTGGCTTTGCGGGGTCGGTCACGCCCAGTGGGTTCACGACGCCCGGCGGGTCAGCGGGGTCGGTCACGTCGACCGGCCTCGCGGGGGCGGTCACGTCCGGCGGGGCGGCCGGGTCGGTCACGACGGCCGGTGGGGCGGCCGAGCCCGTCACGCTGACCAGCCAGAGCGAACCCGTGACTCTCACCGGCCACACCGGACGCGTCTACGCCGTCGCGTTCCGGCCCGACGGCCGCACTTTGGCCACTGGCGGTACCGACGCCACAGTGCGCCTGTGGGACATCGACCCCGAACGAGCCGCCGCACGTGTCTGCGCAGTAGTTCACCCAAGGCTCACCTCCGTCGACTGGCACACCCATCTCCCCGGCATCCCTTACCGCCCACCGTGCCCGTGACGCGGCCGGCACGCTGCTGAGACGCCCTCGGAGGGCAGGACACCCCGACTGCCGTGGGGCGGTGTCCTTCCAGCTCCCCGCTACGCGGATGCCTGCTGTTCTTCCGTCCCCGGCTGCGCGGATCCGGTCGGTGGGTGTCCTTCGCGTCCCCGGCTGCGCGGATCCGGTCGGTGGGTGTCCTTCGCGTCCCCGGCTGCGCGGATCCGGTCGGTGGGTGTCCTTCGCGTCCCCGGCTGCGCGGATCCGGTCGGTAGGTGTCCTTACCGGGCCG
>NZ_JAHDTF010000013.1 GCF_018531465.1 Sphaerisporangium fuscum | reverse complement strand
CGCCGCCACGGGCGAGGATCCGTTCAAGGCCGAGAGCCTGGGCGGGGTGATGCACCGGGTGCTGTCGGTGGACCCCGATCTGAGTCCCCTGCCGGCCTCGCTGCGTCCGCTGGTGAGGCGGGCCCTGGAGAAGGAGCCCTCGGCCCGGCCGAGCGCGCGGGAACTGCTGCTGAGCCTGATCAACGGGTTCACCGGCGACCCGGCCGAGTTGCTCGGCGGGGGCGGCGCCGCGGCCGGCACGCCGGCCGAGAGGAGTCACGACCCGGCGCTCGGCATGCTGGCCGAGGACGCCCGCGGCTTCCTGACCACCGCGGAGCGGAATCTGCTCCCCGACCTGTTCCTGCGCATGGTCACGATCACCGACGCCGGCGACATCGCCACCCGCCCCGTCTCCCGGCAGGAGCTGTCGGAGGGCAGGACGGCCGAGGAGCGGGCGGCGCTGGAGCGCGTCCTGGAGGTCTTCTCCTACCTGCTCGGCACCCGCGGCGGTGACATCGTCATCGCCCGGCCCGCCCTGGCACAGGCATGGCCACGACTGCGCTCCTGGATCGACGACGAACGCGAAGGCCTGCCCGTGTACGCGGGCATCCAGGCCGCCGCCCGGCACTGGCACGCCAACGGACGCCGGGCCGCGGATCTCGTGCAGGGCAGCCGCCTGGAGGCCGCGCTGCCCTGGGCCGTCACCGGCCGTCGCCACCTGACACCGACCGCGCTCGAACGCGACTTCCTGGACGCCTGCGAGGCCGCCACCCGCCGGCGCGTGTGGCGACGCCGGCTGCTGACGGTCACCCTGGCCGTCCTGCTCGTCCTCGCGCTGCTCGGCGGCACTCTCACCGTGCTGCAGAACAACCGGATCGCCTCTCAGCGCGACACCGCGGAGGCCGGCCGGATCGCCGCCCAGGCCGACGCCATGCGCGCCACCGATCCGCGGCGGGCCATGCTGCTGAGCGTCGCCGCCTGGCGGCTGGCCCACATCCCCGCCACCCGGGGGAGCCTCCAGAACGCCTGGGCGCAGCGGCAGCGTACCTCCTTCACCGATCCGGACACCGGCGGCGAGACGGTACGGCGGATCACCGCGGACGGCCGCAGGCTCTTCAGCGTCTCCCCCCGGGGAGTGCGCGTGTACGACCTGCGCACGGGCGCCGCGGCCGGCGGCTGGGACGATCTGCGGATCACCGGTCTGACGCTCCGCGGCGTCGCCCTCAGCCCCAGCGGACGCCGCCTCGCCGTCGTGGCCGGCGACACCGTACGGGCGTGGGACACCACCACCGGCGAGCCGGTCGGCGAGCGCAAGCTCGTGCGCCCCTGGCTCTTCGACGAGATCTCCTACGGACTCGGCGACCGGTGGGTGACCCTCGGCGACATGTACGGCGCCGGGCTGTGGGACACGCGGACCGGCAGGATCGTCCGCGGCCGTGACCAGGCCGCCATCCGGGACGCGGCCTACACTCCGTCCGGTGACCTGGCCGCCGTCACCCTCTCCGGAGGCCGGGAACCCGATCGCTTCGCCCTCCTCCGGCTCCCGAGCGGCAAGCCGGTGGCGCACTGGCACGACCCGGGGATGTGCGCGGGGACGGCCGAGGCGGTGGCGTTCAGCCCGGACGGGCACGTCCTGGCCTGCGGTACCACCTCCCAGGTCTACCTGCTCGACATGCGGACGGGAATGTCGCTGACGTACCGGTCGCCGGTGCGCTGGAGCGCGGACGGCCCGTTGCGTTTCAGCCCGGACGGGCGGCTGCTGCTGGCGGGCGGCAAGCTGATCCGGGTCGCCGACGGCGTGGCGCTGCTGACCTACCGGGGAGCCTCGGAAGGGGCCGGCTTCGACGGCACGGTCCTGCGCCATCTCACCGGCGGCACGGTGGTGAGCGCCGACGTCGCGGACGCGGTCGACCCCGTCCGGCTCCCGGCACCGGCGCCCCCACCGGGCGGAGGGATGTCCGGCCTGTTCGGTCCGGACGGCCGTCTCGTCGTGACCCAGACCCAGGGGACGCGCTCGCTGGCCGTATGGGACGCCACGACGCGCCGGCCGCTCGGTGCCGTCGGCGTGAGCTCGGAGTCGGTGTTCGGCGCCCCGGCACGCCCCGCCTTCAGCGGCGACGGCCGGCTCCTCGCCTTCCCCGACGGTGACCTCCTCCACCACGTGCGAGTCTGGGACACCGTGAGAAGGGTCCAGGTGGCCGAGATCGACCTGCCGGGTAAGGAGTGGGACATGGAGTCGCTCGCCGTGAACGGTGACGGTTCCCTGCTGGCGATCGGCGCGTCGGGAATGTCCGCCGACCGCACGGACGTGCGCGGCAGGCTCCTGGTCTGGGACCTGCGGCACGGCCGGTGGCACACCACGATCGACTTCAAGAGCTACACGTCGGTCGTCTTCCGCCCCGGCGGCACCACGGTCGCCGAGGTGGCGGGCGCCTCCAACCGGTTGCTGGACCTCGCCACCGGCCGTGAGACCGGCGACCCGATCGGTCCCGGACGCGTGTCCGCGGCGCCGAAGGCCCTCGCCTTCAGCCCCGACGGGAACACTCTGGCCACGGTCTCCGGCAGCGGGGTGGCGTTCTGGGACGTGCGCACCGGTGACCGGCTCGGTCCGGACCTGAACGTGACCCTGCCCGGCGATCGCGTCGTCTTCTCCTCCAAGGGGGACGTGGCCGCCGTCGCGACCCGGCAGGGAGTCCAGCTGGTGGAGGTGGCCGGTCCCCGGAAGCTGGGACCGGTCGTCGCCGTCGAGGACCCTCCCGGCCTGGCGTCCTTCGCCTTCGGCTCGGGCGGCGCCGTGCTCCGCACCATGGACGGCTCCGGCGTCATGCGTGAGGTCCCGGTCGACCCGGAGCGTACGGCCGCAGAGGTCTGCGCCCGCGCGGGCGGGACGCTGACGCCGGACGAGTGGCGGCGGTACCTGCCGGGTGTCCCCTTCCGCGACGTCTGCCCGTGAGCACCGCCCGTCGGTGACCGGCAGGGCGTGCGCCGCCGGGTTTCGCCGTACGCTGCTGGGCATGAGGTGGGCATCCTTGGCCGCGGTGACGGCGGTGCTGGTCGTCGACACCGCGGTGCTCACGGCCGGGCACGCCGGTGCGCTGCCCCGGCCGGTGGCCGCGGTGACGTTCGCGGCGGCGCTCGGCGCCGTCCTCGCGCTGCGGTCCCGCAGCGGGGTCGCGGCCTTCGTCGCCGCCCTCGTGCTGACCTCGGCGCTCCCCGGGGCGTACGTCCTGCTCCTGGTGACCGCCTACACGGCCGGGCGCGCGCTGGCCTCCCGCCGCGACGTCGCCGTCGTCACGGGCGGCGCCTGCGGCGGCCTGGCCGTCCAACTGGTCACCGGGTGGGACGGGGCGGCATCGGTGTCGCGCGTGGTCACCGCCTACCTGGTGTTCGTCGCGATGCCCCTGCTCGTCGGGCGGTACCTCGCCGAGCACGAACGCCTGGTGGCGGCGCTGTCGGAGCGGAACCGGCAGCTGAGGTACGGGCAGCGGCTGCTGGCCGAGCGCGAGCGGCTGCGGGAGAGGCTGCGCATCGCCCGCGACATGCACGACTCCCTCGGGCAGCGGCTCGCCCTGGTCTCGATCCAGGCCGCCGCGCTCGAGGTGTCCGGCCTGCCGCCCGAGCGGCGCCAGGGGGTCCAGGAGGTGGCGCGGGCGGCGCGCGGCGCGCTCGACGAGCTGTACGAGCTGGTCGGCGCGCTGCGCGGGGAGGAGGAGCCGCGCGGCCACGACTCGGGGATCCGGGAGATCGAGCGGGTCGTCGAGGAGTTCCGTGCCGCGGGCGTGCGGGTCACGCTCCGGCACCACGGGCAGGCGCTGCCGCTCACGGCCGCCGCCTGGCAGGCCGCCTACCGGGTGGTGCAGGAAGGGCTGACCAACGCCGCCAAGCACGCCCCCGGCGGCCCGGTGACAGTGAGCGTTGAGTGGGAGGACGACGCCGCGCTGCTCACCGTGGTGAATCCGGTCCCGCCGGCCGCGCTCCAGGCGTTCCGGGCGGCGGGGGCCGGGCACGGCCTCGCCGGGCTGCGCGAACGGGTCCTGCCGGCCGGCGGCATGCTGGACCACGGCCTGACGGAGGGAGGCTTCCGGCTCCTCGCCATGTTCCCGGCCGGCCGGGACGTCGCGGCGCCGCCCGGCCTCACGGGGCCGCCGGTGGAGCAGGAGCGGGAGGACCTGGCGGGTGTGCTGCCGCCGGGCCGCGAGGGGGCGGCGCGCATGGTGGTCCTCGGCGTCGCCGCCGCGGCCCTGGTGTTCGTGGTCGTCCCGGGCAGCCTGATGATCGGGCTCCGGTGAGATGATCAGGGTGCTGGTGGCGGACGACGAGCCGCTGATCGTGGCGGGCATCCGCACGGTGCTGGAGTCCGCGGGGGACATCGCCGTCGTCGGGGAGGCGCGTGACGGGCGGACGGCGGTCGAGCAGGCCGTCCGGCTGTGTCCCGACGTCGCGCTGGTGGACATCACCATGCCGGTGCTCGACGGGCTGAGCGCGGTCGAGGAGCTGCGCAAGCGCTCGCCGGCCACGCGGGCGGTGGTGCTGACGGCCTTCGGCGCCGAGCCGAACGTCCTGCGTGCCGTGCAGGGCGGCGCCGCGGGCTTCGTCCTGAAGAACTGCGCCCCGGACGAGCTGATCCGCGCGGTCCGCTCGGCCCACGCCGGGGACGCCTACCTCTCGCCCCAGGTGACCCGGGTGGTGCTCGGCGCGGTGGACGGCGGGCAGGTGGAGCGCCGCCGCGAGGCCGCCGCGCGGCTGGCGGAGCTGACCTCGAGGGAGTCCGACGTGCTGGGCCTGGTGGCCGAGGGGCTGTCGAACGCCGAGATCGGACGGCGGCTGCACATGAGCGAGATGACCATCAAGACCTACGTCAGCCGCGTGCTGGCCAAGCTGGGGTGCGCCAACCGGGTCCAGGCGGCCCTGCTGGTCAGGGACGCCGGGCCCGGGACGCTGGGCGGCCCGGCCGCCACCCCTTGAGCGGGAGCCGGTCCCCGGGGGCGACGCGGCGGCCTGGCAGTGATCTACATTGTAAAGGCGGTCACTCCGTGTCAGGCTCGGGGGCGCCGCCGGCACCGGTGAGAAAGTCGAAGTCGCACCCCTCGTCCGCCTGCATGATGTGCGCGTCGTACAGGCTGCCGTAGCCGCGCCGGTACACCGTCCCCGGTGCCTGCCAGCGGGAGCGGCGGCGGGCCAGCTCCTCCTCGGGCACCTCCAGGGACAGGCGGCGGGCCTCGACGTCGACGGTGATGAGGTCGCCGTCGCGGACCAGTGCGAGCGGCCCGCCGACGTGGGACTCCGGCGCGACGTGCAGCACGCAGGCGCCGTAGCTGGTGCCGCTCATCCGCGCGTCAGAGATGCGCAGCATGTCGCGTACGCCCATCCGGAGGAGCCGGCCGGGGATGGGCAGCATGCCGTGCTCGGGCATCCCGGGGCCGCCACGCGGGCCGGCGCCCCGCAGCACCAGCACCGAGTCGGCGGTGATCGGCAGGCTCTCGTCGTCGATGCGCCGCATCAGGTCGCGGTGCCCGTCGAACACCACGGCGGGCCCGGTGTGCCTGAGCAGGCGGGGTTCGGCGGCGACGTGCTTGATGACGGCGCCGGCGGGGGCGAGGTTGCCGCGCAGCACCGCGAGACCCCCTTCGGCCGACAGCGGGGCGTCGCGCCTCCGGATGACCTTGTCGTCGTGCACCTCCGCGTCCTGGAGCGTCTCGCCGAGGGTGCGGCCGCTCACGGTGGGCCGGTCGAGGTGGAGCAGGTCGCGGATCCGGCCGAGCAGCGCGGGCAGGCCGCCGGCCAGGTAGAAGTCCTCCATGAGGTAGCCGCCGCTCGGGCGCAGGTCGGCGAGCACGGGGACCCGCCGCGACGCCTCGTCGAAGTGGTCGAGGGTGAGCTCGACGCCGCTGCGGCGGGCCATGGCGATCAGGTGGATGACGGCGTTGGTGGACCCGCCGAGCGCCAGGACGGCGGTGACGGCGTCCGCGTACGCCTCGGCGCCGAGGATCGCGGACGGGCGCAGGTCCTCCCAGGCCAGGCCGACGGCGCGCCTGCCGCTCGCCGCCGCCATGCGGCTGTGGGCGGAGGCGACGGCCGGGATGGACGCGGCACCGGGCAGCGTCATCCCGAGGACCTCGGCGACCGAGGTCATGGTGGAGGCCGTGCCCATGGTCATGCAGTGGCCGGGGGAGCGGGCGATGCCCTCCTCGACTCCGCTCATCACGTTCTCGCCGACGAGCCCGGCCTGCTTGTCGGCCCAGTAGCGCCACATGTCGCTGCCGCTGCCGAGGGCCTCGCCCCGGTAGGCGCCGGGGATCATCGGGCCGGACGGCACGAAGACGACCGGCAGGTCCATGCTGATGGCGCCCATGAGAAGGGCGGGTGTGGTCTTGTCGCACCCGCCCATCAGCACCGCCGCGTCCACGGGGTGGGAGCGCAGCATCTCCTCGGTCTCCATGGCCAGCAGGTTGCGGTACAGCATGGTGGTGGGCTTCTGGAAGGTCTCCGAGAGCGACATCACCGGCAGCTCGACCGGATAGCCGCCCGCCTGCCAGACGCCGCGCTTGACCTCCTGCGCCCGCTCGCGCAGGTGGATGTGGCAGGGGTTGAGCTCGCTCCAGGTGTTCACGATGCCGATGACGGGCTTGCCCATGTGCTCCTCGGCGGACAGGCCGAGCTGGCGGGTCCTGGCACGATGGCTGAAGGACCGGAGGGTCTCGGTGCCGTACCAGCGATGGCTTCTCAGCTGCTCAGGGGTCAGACGCTGCACGTGGTCCTCCTCGTATGCCGATATATCACGATATCGAGGAGCGTGCCGCTGGACCCGCCGCTCGGCCTGGGGCGGTCAGCCGGCCTGTTCGTCGCTCAGCGTCCGCCGGATCCAGTTCTCGGCGTCCTCCTTGGTGACTCCGAGACCGTTCAGCACTTCGCTGCCGGTGCCCTCCTCGGCGGTGAGCAGGGCGAGCAGGATGTGCTCGGTCCCGATGTAGTTGTTCGCCATGCGGAGCGCCTCCCTCATGGTGAGGTCGAGCAGTCTCCTGGCGCCCGACGTGAACGCGATGTGACCGACCAGGTCCGCCACGGCCGGGCCGAGGGCCGCGGTCGCCGCCTCGCGGACGGTCTCCAGCGGCACGCCGAGGGCCACCAGGGCCCGGCAGCCCACCCCCTCCGGTTCGTGCAGGAGCCCGAGCAGGACGTGCTCGGTGCCGATGTAGTCGTGCCGGGCCTGCCGTGCCTCCTCCTGGGCCGACACGACGACGTGGCGGGCGCGGTCGGTGAACCGGGAGAAGACCGAGGCGTCGAAGGGCTCGCCGCCGCCCTTGGGCACGAACCGCTTCTGCGCGGCCTGCTTGGTGACCCCCATGCTCCGCCCGATGTCCGTCCAGGACGCCCCGGTTCTGCGGGCCTGGTCGACGAAGTGGCCGATGAGGTGGTCGGCCACCTCGCCGAGGTGTTCGGAGAGCAGCACCGCCCCGGACAGTTGCCGGAGGGCGTCGTCCGCGCCGTGCGTGCGGCGGATGTACTCGATCAGGTCGTCGAGACGTACGGGTTGCGATGTCATGCGTCAACCATAGGTTGACGATCCTTCGCCGTCAACCGTCGGTTGACGTTGATGTGGCGGGCAAGAGATACGTCCTATCTTTCGAGCGAACCGGAGGGGTGTCGGCGACGGGCGCCGAGTCCCTGCCGAGGGGCAGGACGGCGAGGGTGGCCGACCGGGCGCATTCCCGGAAAAGGGTTCGCGGGCAGCCATGATGAGGGCGGAGAGAGCCGCAAAGAAAAGTTAGGAAACCTTCCTGACGATTATATCGTTCCAACATGTGCGGACCCGTTGACGTCGCTCTGGTTTTGTGGGATTCGTAGCAGAGATCCAACCTTTGTCATACCAAAGGTGATCTCAACGGCCCTCTCATCGCGTGATCTCGCCGGGAGGCCCGACGCGCCCCAGGAGCAGAAGGAGCCAGTACATGGCCAGTGCGCCCCCTCACCGCAGACACCGTCACCGGCTCGCCGTGGCCGTCGTCGCGGCGCTGTCCCTGATCCTCACCATGTCACCGGTCGCGCCCGCGTGGGCCGAGCTGCAACACCCGCGGCAGGCGTACTTACGCAACGCCGTCGCCGGCCTGTTCCTGCACTGGGGCGAGCGCACCTCGCCCGCGCACACCAGCTGCGGCGGCTGGGAGGCCGACGTCACCAACGGCGGGTGGAAACCCGACTACTGGGTCACCGAGACCCAGAAACTGCACGCCCAGTACATCGTGCTCGCCACCTTCCACAGCCGTCTCGGCTACGCCCGCCCCTGGCCGTCGGCGATCCCCGGAAGCTGCAGCACCAAGCGCGACTTCCTCGGCGAGCTGGTCGACGCCGCGAGCGCCAAGGGCCTGAAGGTCATCCTCTACATGACCGACGACCCGCAGTGGCACAACGAGGGCGGTCACGAGTGGCTCGACTCCTCGGCGTACTCCTCCTACAAGGGGCACAGCGTCGACCTGACCACGCGCGACGGGTTCGGCGAGTTCAGCTATGACAACTTCATCGAGGTCATGCGGAAGTACTCGAAGCTGTCGGGCTTCTGGATCGACAACGACAACGCCTACTGGGAGTCCCACGGCCTGTACGAGCGCATCCGCGCCGACCGCCCGGACATGACCCTGAGCAACAACAACGAGGACACGCCGATCATGGACATGATCAGCAACGAGCAGAAGACCGGCATGTCCCCCTCCTACGACTACCCGCAGGCCGTCTACACCGCCGCCCCCCGGCTCATCGAGGCCGACTTCAAGCTGCCCTCCACCGGCGCCTGGTGGTACGACGGCTCCAACCCCTCGGTCGACCGGCTCCTCACCATCGGCCGCCTGGTGACCAACGCCGGCTCCTCCGTCAAAGCCCTGATGGCCGAGACCGCGCAGGTCAACGGCACCTTCCCCTCCAACCAGGCGTCGTTCAACAACTTCCTGAACGGCTACCTGGACCCGATCTGGGAGTCGCTGAACGGCACCGAGGGCGGCGGCTACATGTACGGCGGCCTGCAGCCGGGCTTCTGGAACAACGGCGCCCACGGCGTGACGACGGTCGGCAGGACCGACCCCGACCGGCACTACATCCACGTCATCACCCCGCCGTCCGGCGGCACCCTGCAGGTGCGCGACAACGGCTACCGCGTCACGGCCGTCACCAACCTGCGCACCGGCGCCGCGGTGACGTTCGGCCAGGTCAACGGCACGCTCACCCTGAGCGGGATCTCGTCCTGGGACCCCTACGACACGGTCTTCAAGGTCACCACCGGCGGCCGGGAGGGCATCCTGCCGGGCGTCACCGTGAGCGCGAGCTCCTCCACCGGCGGGCACGCCGGCTCGGCCGCCGGCGACGGCGACTACCTGACCTACTGGGACAGCGACAAGACCACCCCCACCTCGCTGACGTTCGACCTCGGCTCGGCCAGGACCGTCCGCTACATCGGCATCAACCAGCGGGAGGACTCGGTCGCCTACGCGCGCTCCGACACCGAGCAGTCGGCCCGCATCAAGGGCTACAAGGTGTACGCGAGCAACGACGGCGCCTCCTGGGGCGGCGCGATCAGGACGGGCACCCTGCCGAGCCACCGGGGCGTCCAGTTCGTCGACATCCCGGCGACCACCGCCCGCTACATCCGCCTCCAGGTCGACGGCACCTACGCCGCCTCCACCGACTCCACCCGCTACAAGCGGCTGCGCGTGGACGAGGCGTGGCTGGGCTCGTCGTACCCCGGCTCCGCGACGCCGCCCGCCTCCAGCTACGAGGCGGAGAGCGGCGCGCTGAGCGGCGCGGCGGCCGTCTCGTCCTGCCCGGCGTGCTCGGGCGGGAGCAAGGTGCGGTTCATCGGCAACAACGGCTCCAACCACGACACGATCACGGTGAGCGCCGCGAGCGCGGGAACGAGGACGCTGACCATCGCCGGGGCCGTGAACGGCACCCGGTCGTTCTCGGTGAGCGTCAACGGCGGCGCGGCACAGACGGCCACGCTGACCGGCACGGACTTCAACACCCCGATCACCACCTCGCTGACGGTGACGCTGAACGCCGGATCGAACACCATCCGGTTCTTCAACGACACCGCCTACGCCCCCGACCTCGACAAGATCACCCTCAGCTAGGAGGACCGATGTCGCGAGGACCGCGGCGAAGACTGCTCACCCTGCTGACGGCCCTGTCGGCCGGCGTGGCGAGCGCGATGGGCGGCGTGGCGGCCGCCCCGGGCGCGTCCGCCTCCGACAACGGCCTGTCCATCAGGCCGGCCATGGGGTGGAGCAGCTGGAGCTGGATCCGCAGGACCCCGACCGAGGCGAAGATCAAGGCACAGGCGGACGCGCTGGTGAGCAGCGGGCTCGCCGCGCACGGCTTCGTGTACGTGAACCTCGACGACTTCTACCAGAAGTGCGACTCCAACGGGTTCGTGGTGGACTCCTACGGCCGGTGGGCCGTGGACCCGGCGAAGTTCCCCTCGGGCATCAAGGCGCTGGCCGACTACGTGCACGGCAAGGGGCTGAAGTTCGGGTTCTACGTCACCCCGGGCATCGCCAGGAACGCCGTCACGGCCAACACCCCGATCCTCGGCACGTCCTACCACGCCAAGGACATCGCCGACACCAGCCGGACCGAGAAGAACTACAACTGCAAGAACATGTACTACATCGACTACGGCAAGCCGGGCGCCCAGGAGTTCGTCGACTCCTGGGCGGACCAGTTCGCGTCCTGGGGGATCGACTACCTCAAGATCGACGGCGTGGGCTCGGCCGACGTCGCGGACGTCGAGGCGTGGGACAAGGCGTTGCGGCGGACCGGCCGGCCGATCAACTTCGCGCTGTCCAACAACCTGCCGATCGCCGACGCCGCGACCTGGAAGCGCCTGGCCAACAGCTGGCGCACCCAGGGCGACGTCGAGTGCTACTGCGGGCCCGGGCCCAACGGCAGCGGCCACCCGCTCACCGACTGGAGCCACGTGTCCGGCCGGTTCACCTCGGCCGCGAACTGGCAGCCGTACGCCGGGCCCGGTGGCTGGAACGACCTGGACTCGCTGGAGGTCGGCAACGGCGACCGGGCGGGGCTGACGGCCGACCAGCGCCGCTCCATGTTCACCCTTTGGGCGATGGCGGCCTCCCCGCTGCTGCTCGGCACCGACCTGACCGACCTCGACCCGGTCGACGTGGCCATGCTCACCAACGACCGGCTGATCGCCGTCGACCAGGACGGCGTGGCAGCCTCGCGGATCGTCAACAGCGGGAGCGGCCAGGTGTGGCGCAAGCGTGAGGCCGGCGGCGACTACATCGTGGCCCTGTTCAACACCGGGACCTCGGGCGGCTCGACGGTCAGCGTCACCTGGTCGCAGGTCGGCTTCTCCGGCGGCGCGAAGGTCGTCGACCTGTGGTCCGGGGCGAGCGAGGGGACCATCAGCGGCTCCTACAGCGCGACTCTGCGCCCAGGGGAGACCCGGCTGATCCGCGTCACCCCCACCTCGGCGCCGCCCGCGTCGTCCTACGAGGCCGAGAGCGGGGCGCTGAGCGGCGCCGCGGCGGTGGCGGCCTGCTCGGGGTGCTCGGGCGGGAGCAAGGTGCGGTTCATCGGTGACAGCGGCGCCAACCACGACACGATCACGGTGAACGCGTACGGTGCAGGAAGCAGGAGCCTCACGATCAGCGGTCTGGTGAACGGCACCCGGTCGTTCTCGGTGAGCGTCAACGGCGGCGCGGCGCAGACGGCCACGCTGACCGGCACCGACTGGAGCACTCCGGTCACCACGTCGCTGACGGTGACGCTGAACGCCGGATCGAACACCATCCGGTTCTTCAACGACACCGCCTACGCCCCCGACCTCGACAAGATCACCATCGGTTAGGGGAGGGACCGCAGGTCAGGAGGTCTTGGCCGCTCTCACCGCTTCGGCGAGGAGGCCGTGGCGGTGGGGGCCGGCCAGGCCGGCGTGGTACAGGTGGATCTCCTGCGCGCCCGCCTCGGCCAGCCGCCGCACGTGCGGCGTGATCTCGTCGGGCCGGATCGGCGGCAGCACGGTGACGTACGCGCCGACGGCGACCTCCTCGGGCAGCATGCGCCGGGTCAGGCGGACGCGCTCGGCGGACTCGGGCCCGGTGGGCCAGCACTGCACGATGACGGTGTCGACCTCCTTGCCGGTGTCCGGCGTCAGGCCGGGGTTCGCGCCGGTGGCCCACGGGTCGGGCATGGCGTGCAGCCCGACGCGCGGGCCGGGGATCGCGGCCAGGACCTGGTGGCGCAGCTCGTCGGCGGCGCCGTGGCGCACGGCGAGCAGCGCCGCGGCCGTGGCCGGGTCGAGGTCGTGCTCGTGGGACCGTACGGCCGTGCGCAGCTCGCGCACCGTACGCTCCGGGTCGAGGCCGCGTGCGGCCCATTCGGCCCGGCACGCCCCGCAGCAGCACACCGACAGCATGCGCCGCGCCCGCGCGTCGTAGGCGCCGTCGGTCTTGTCGTGGTGGCCGCCGTGGTCGGCGCCGAGCTGCCCGCAGGCCTCCAGGAGCACCCCGGCCAGCGGGAGGTCGCGCACCGCCTCGGCGGCCAGCGTGGCGGCGTACTCGCGCACCTCGGCGCGGGAGGGGCACAGCGCCCAGGGGTAGTGCTCGCCGAAGCAGTTGACGACGCCGACGTCGGGATGCGCCTCGCCGAGCCGGGAGTTGTGCGTGAGCACGGTCCAGGCCGTCACCGGGATGTCGGCGGCGGCCAGGGTGGTCGCGGCCGTGCCGAAGGAGTCGGGGTCGTCCATCCACGCCGCGGGGCCGGGCAGCAGACGCCTGCCACGCCAGGCCTCCTCGCGGACCGGGCGGTAGAGGGCGGCGTGCCTGGCGTCGAGGTAGGCCCGCTCGGGATGCCAGGGCGTCGCGGCCCTGACCGTGTGGTAGGCCGCCGCGAGGTTCACCCCGTCGCAGCCGAGCGCCTGCACTCTGCCGACGAACAGGGGATCGCCGAGCACGTCCCACGGGTAGGCGTGAACGAGCACGCGCATAGCCGCCACCGCCTTCCCAAAGGGGCCCTCACCCAAAAGCTGGCGTTGTCAAGGCATACCTATTCCGCCGGTCGCCGTCAATGGCTTTCGCCGATCATCCCGCCCTGCCGGGGGTGGCCGCCGGGGCGGTCCGTACAGTCGGGAGCGAAGGCCGTGTGGGCCAGGTCTCAGGCATGAAACCGGGGTGGCGGGACAGTTAGGGGGCACGGGAGACCAGCACTGTGGGGGACGACGATGGGACAGCAGGTAGCCAAGGAGCGGTTCTCGGAGGCGGAGTACGCGCGCTTCGGCCTGCGCCTGAAGGATTCGCTGCTCGCTCTGCGGGAGCTGCTCCAGAGGCCGGGGTTCGGCGCCGGTCAGGCGACCGTGGGCGCCGAGCTGGAACTTTTCCTGATCGATGAGGGCGGCCGCCCGCTGCGGCGCAACAAGGAGGTACGCGAGGCGGCGGGTGACGAGCGGGTGGTACTGGAGCTGGGCAGCTTCAACCTGGAGGTCAACCTGACCCCGTCGCCGCTGGCGGGCCGGCCCTTCACCGCGATGGCGGACGAGGCGCGCGCGATGATGACCCTGGTCGACGAGGCCGCGCGCACGCAGGGCGGCCGGGTGGTGCCCATCGGCATCCTGCCCACCCTGACCGAGTTCGACTTCACCCGCGGCGCGATGAGCGACGAGACGCGGTACCGGGCGCTCAGCCGGGGCATACGGCGGGTGCGCGCCGAGCCTTTCCGCGTGCAGATCCAGGGGGTCGAACGGCTGGAGCTGGAGGTCGAGGACGTCATCCTGGAGAGCGCGAACACCTCCTGGCAGATCCACCTGCGCACCCCGCCGGACGCCTTCGCCCGGGTCTACAACGCCGCGCAGCTCGCCACCGGCCCGGTGCTCGCCGTGAGCGGCAACTCCCCGTCCTTCCTCGGCCGGGAGCTGTGGGAGGAGACCCGGATCGCGCTGTTCGAGGCGTCGGCGGACGACCGTGACCCCGAGCGCCCGTGGCGGGTCGACGGCCGCGTGTCCTTCGGCTCCGGCTGGGTCGAGGGCGGCGCGGCGGAGCTGTTCGAGCACAGCGTCCGCGAGTACGAGCCGGTCATGCCGGTGATGGACGACGAGGACCCGCTCGCCGTCGTCCGGGGCGGCGGGGTGCCCCGCCTGGCGGAGCTGCGGCTCCACCAGGGCACGGTGTGGCAGTGGAACCGGCCGGTCTACGACCCGGCGGACGGCGGCCACCTGCGCGTGGAGCTACGGGCCCTGCCGGCCGGGCCGACGTGCGCCGACATGGCGGCCAACGCGGCGTTCGCGCTCGGGCTCGTGGCGGCCATGGCGGCGCGGCCCGGCTGGATCGCGGACTTCCCGTTCGCCGACGCCTACCGCAACTTCTACCGGGCCGCCCGCGGCGGGCTGGACGCGATGCTCGCCTGGCCGGGGCGGGCGGAGCCGGCGCCGGCGGCCGAGGTCGTCCTCGACCTGCTGCCGATCGCCCACGAGGGCCTGATCTCGGTCGGGGTGGACGAGACCGAGGCGGCGCGGCACCTGTCGGTCATCGGCGAACGCGTCCGGGCGCGCCGTACCGGAGCGGCGTGGCAGCGTGCCGCACTGGCCGCCCTCGGCGACCGGCCCGGCGCCCGGGCGGCCATGCTGGAGCGCTACCGCGAGCTCGCGCTCGGCGACCTGCCCGTCCACACCTGGCCCGAGCCGCTTTGAATTGCCTCGCTCCGCTCGGCGGGTTCGAGGCCTCCTTGAGGCGGCGGCTTTCGTCGTCGTACGGGCTCGTCCCTCACCCTCCCTCCTCCTCAAGCCACCGCCGGCCCCGAACCTGTCTTATGGCCTCGCCGCCGAGCGGAGCGAGGCAATCAAACAGGGTCGAGGTCGTCGTGGCCGTTCAGGGAGCTGCCGTAGCTCAGGGCGACCAGCTGTGCGACCGCGCTGTGGGCGCCGAGGGGCTCGGCGCATCCGGCGCCCACGGCCTCCGCCGCAGAGGTGATCCTGTGGGGGTCGATCTCCGGGCCGATGAGGAACGGCGCCAGGGCCAGCCGCGAGGCGCCGATGTTGCGCAGCCGCTGGGCCGCGTCGCCCACGCTGGGCGAGGCGTCCAGGGAGGCCGCCACGACGGGCAGCGTGAGCCGCGCGGCCAGCAGGACGACCGTGGCGTCGGCCGCCCGTACGGCCTCCTGGCCGCCGACCGTCCCGACGATGATGCCGTCGACGGGCGTGGCGATGTTGAACAGGCGCATGCGGTCGGCGCGGGCCAGCCCGCTCTCCGACAGCTTCACGTGCAGGGCCTCGGCGAGCAGCGGGTGGGGGCCGAGCGGGTCGGCGATGGTCGTCATGACGTCGCTGTCGGCCACCGCCTCTCGGATCGCCCGGTACACCTGCGGGTGCGGGCCGGTCACCAGCGGGACCACGACGGCCGCCGGCGCGTCCTTGGGACGGTCGGAGGCGCACTCGGTGAGCGTCTCGGCGAGGTTGCTCTTGCTGTCGCCGAGGTGGATCAGGCGGACGTCGAGTTGCGGATGATCGACGCTGACAATGGTCTTGATCGCCGCGGGGACGTCGCCGCCGGTGCCGGGCGCGGCCAGCACGAGGGCGGGCGCGTCCGGGGGCAGCTGTGCGGGCACCGGGCGCCGGTGCCGGCCGGAGCTGGTCCGGAACGAGCGTTCGCGGACCGGTAGCTCCCGTGGAGCATCATGACCATCGTTCACATCGGCGGATTTTACGGGGTATGTGGCAAAAGTTAAGTCTGATTCGCCTCGACGCGCGGATGGAGACCGCTCGGTCTCCCAGGAGATCGCTGACATATTGCGGCCCGATCCTGTGGACGGCACCAACGGTCCGTAATCGTGCGAGATCACCGGGGGTGGCGGGAATGCCCAGCGTGCCGCGGTGCCCGCCCTACCGCTGACACGACCCCGCGGGAGCCGGTGAAGTTTTTCAGGCCGGACCGCGCGGACGGGTCTCTCAGTGCACTCGATGCGTCGTGCGCAGGATCTCGTAGAGCTCCAGGCTCGCGAAGAGCAGGGCCGAGAGGGCGATCACGGCGTACGCCATGGTCGAGGTCCGCAGCCGGGCGAGCGATGAGGGCCGTTCCGGCGGCGCCATCGCGAGCGAGGCCACCGGTTCGTCGGCGGCCGGTTCGGGCTCGGCCGGCGCCGCGTGCGGCGCGGCCCGCAGGGCGGCGCGGACCTCCGGATGCCGGGCGAGGTATCCCCGGGGGAAGGTCTTCACGTCGGCGTCGCCGCAGGCGGGGCAGCGCGCGCCCGACCAGGGCGGCTGCACCTGTAGCCGGTCCCGCAGCCAGACGTCCACCTCGTTGCCGTGGCGGTCGGTGAGGTGCCGCACGGTGTACTCTTCTTCCCAGATCACCAGGCAGCGAGGGCACTCGAACGGCCAGGTCTCGCGAGCCATGAAGCCTTCGTGCACGCGGATCACCCCCAAGGGGCCGAGCCTTTGCCGGCTGTGGCCCGATTCGAGTGTGTGCGTTTACCCAGGTTGATCGCAAGGCCTCGTACGGATACGTCACGTATTGAGGCGTTCGCGTGCCGTGAGGTCTCCTGAGAGGGTCGCCGCCACCAGAGCGAGGACGGCGCAGACCGCCATCGCCAGGCCCATCGGCACGATGGAGCGCGGCCCGGCGAGGCCGGTGAGCGGCGCGACGAGGGCGCCGAAGGCGTACTGCAACGTCACGAGCATGCCGGAGGCGGTCGCGGTGGCGTGCGGGGCGCGCCCCAGCGCGAGCGTGGTCGCGTTGCCCATCACCAGTCCGAGCGAGGCGACGGCGACCAGCAGCAGCGGCAGGCACGCCTCGACGGGCAGCAGTCCCGCCACGGCGAGCGCGCCGAGCACGGCGGAGGCCACCACCAGCACCGCCACGCCGGCCTGGAGCATCCGCTGCGGCGGGTGGCGGTACACCAGCCTGGCGTTGGCCGTGCCGACCACCAGCATCGCCAGCGCGATCACCGCGAAGGCCAGCGCGAAGACCGGCATGGACAGGCCGTAAAGGGTGCGCAGCACGAACGGCGAGGCGGCGATGTAGGCCATCAGGGCGCCGAAGGCCAGGGTGAACGTCAGGGCGTACCCGGCGAAGGCCCTGTCGCGGAGCAGCGCGCGGGCCGTGCGCGCGGTCCCGGTCTGGTCCGCGGGCCGGACCAGACGCACGGGCGGCGGCTCGGGGACGACCGCCCAGGCGGCCAGGAACATGAGCAGTGCGAGTACGGCGAGCGCCCAGAACACCCCGCGCCAGCCCGCCACGGCGATCACCAGGGCGCCCACGAGCGGCGCCGCGACCGGGGCGACGCCGGCGACCGCCGTGAGGACACCGAAGACCCTGGCCGCCTCCCGGCCGCGCGCCGCGCCGGAGACGACGGCTCGGGCGACGACGACGCCGGCGGAGCCCGCGAGCCCCTGGACGAACCGCGCGCCCACCAGCACCTCGATGCCCGGGGCCAGGGCGCACACCGCGCCGGCGAGCGCGCAGACCGCCAGGCAGCCGAGCAGCGTCCTGCGCCGGCCGGCACGGCCGGCGAGGGGGCCGATCAGGAACTGTCCCACCGCGATCCCGAGGAGCAGCGCCGTGATCGTCACCTGGACCGCGGTCGGGCCGGCGCGCAGGTCGCGGGCCAGCTCGGGGAAGCCCGGCAGGTACATGTCGACGGCGAACGGCGGGAAGGCCGCGAGCAGGCCGAGCGTGGCGATCAGGACGGGGGAGGGAGCGGTCGCTCGCGTGGCGCCGATGGCGGTGGTAGCGGACATGACGACTCCATCACGCGGTGAAGGCCGGCACCGCCAAGGCGCCCGCGTCGCCTCCAGCAGACGGGCGACGATGCCGTTCCTGCCACAGTACGCCCCTGACCTGCGGTCATCGCGGGGGGCGTGACGACTCAGCGGGCGCCGGCCGGTCCGTCCTTGCGGCCGACGCCGCCGACGGACCACACGGCGCCGGGGTTGCCGCCCGCCTCCCCCTCCTCGGGGTGCCACCGCGGGATGTACACCACGCCCGGCTCCAGGAGGGTCAGGCCGTCGAAGAGCCGCTCGATGTCGCCCTTGCTGCGGACCTGCTCGCGGCGCGGGCCGGAGACGATCCCCCTGTCCAGGTAGAGGGCGCCGAGCTTGGCCGTCACCTCCGGGCGCAGGTCGGAGACGGAGTGGCCGATCGCGATGTGGCTGCCCGGGACGACCGCGTCGCGCAGGTGCCCGACGATCCGCGCCACCAGGTCGTCGTCGGAGATGACGTCCATGCTGAACAGCAGGAGGATCGCGACCGGCTCGCGAAGGTCGATCAGCTCGTTCAGGCGGGGGTGGCCGAGGATCTGCTCGGGGTCGCGCATGTCGGCCTCGATGACCGCGGTGTTCCGGTGGTCGTCCAGCAGGGCCTGGGAGTGCATGACGACGACCGGGTCGTTGTCGACGTACACCACGCGCGAGCCGGGGGCCGCCGCCTGGGCGACCTGGTGCACGCTGCCCTGCGTGGGGAGGCCGCAGCCGATGTCGACGAACTGCCGGATGCCGGCGGCCGCCAGGTGGCGTACCACCCGCCCGAGGAACCTGCGGCCCTCGCGGCACATCATGGGCAGTTCGGGCGCGATCTCCAGGGCCCGCCGTGCGGCGTCCCGGTCGGCGGCGAAGTTGTCCTTGCCCCCGACGAAGTAGTCGTACATGCGGGCTTCGTTGGGGGTCGTGGGATCGAAGACGACAGGCTCGAGCCTCGTGAACGCCGCCACTGATCCCCCTCCCGTGCGAAGGCCGATGCTAACGCTGACGGGGGAGAAGATATCCGTTATTTCGGAAATGGTCAGCCGAAGGCCGGCACGCGGCGGCGTCTCGGTCAGGTCGGGCCGGATCGCCGGTCAGTGGCAGATCTCCAGGTGCCGCACCGGCAGCGACCCGCCCAGGGTGAAACCGGCCCAGACCGCCTTGCCGGGGGACCGCAGCGGGGCCCAGCCCCACCGGTGGCTGATCCCTGCGACCACCTGGAGGCCGCGCCCGCCCTCGGCGCCGAAGTCGGGCTCGCGCGGCGTCGGGCGCTCGTCGCTCGGGTCGGTGACGACGCATATCAACGACTGGTCGGTGAGGGCCAGGATGATCCGCACGGGGTGGGAGGACAGCACCGCGGCGCGGCTGCTGAGCCCGTGCCGCAGGGCGTTGATGACGAGCTCGCCGATGACCAGCTCGGCGTCGTCGAGAAGGTCGCCCAGGCCCCAGCCGTGCAGGGTGGCGGTGGTGAACGAACGGGCGGTCCGGGCGGCGTACGGGTCGTTGCGGAGCTCGCAGAGCGCCAGTTGCAGCCGTTCGGGGTTCTCGTGACCGCCGCCCACGGCCCATGGACCGGCGGGGGACAGAACGCGGTCGAGCGCGGACAGCCAGTCCTCCCACCTGTCGGGATCGCCGATCCCGGCGGGTTTAGTCAGTTCTGTCCTGTACCCAGTCATACGCGAGCCCTATGAGGTTTAGGTCTATCTCGGCATGGTGTTAAACCGCTTACCCATATTGCCCGCCTTTGGTGTGCGTATGCAAGTACCGATGCACGTGCATCCGCACACGGCTATGCTGGCGGCTGCGCGGAGACGCACATCGTGAAGCCCTCGTAGCGATATGAGACCTATGGGGCTTGTGTCACCCTTTGTCGGGTTTTTCGGGGATTTGTAAAGAGGCGTGATGGACGACATCTCCAACGGCATGTCCGCGTCCGAGCTCGAGGGGGCCCGCTGGCGCAAAAGCGCCCACAGCAACCCCAGCGGCAACTGCGTGGAGCTCGCACCGCTCCCGGACGGCGGCGTCGCGGTCCGCAACTCCCGGCATCCCGCCGGACCCGCCCTGATTTACAGCCGGGGTGAAATGGCGGCCTTCATCCAGGGGGCCAAGGACGGCGAGTTCGACGACCTGGCATTTTGACCGGCGGCCCGGCTACGGAGGGTTCGAAATCGTAGCCTAAGGGTGATGTTGGGGTATATCCCAATTAGGGCATCCGGGGTATCGTGAGCTTCTCCACGACCGCGAGAAGTGAGACGCCGAGCAACCCGTAGCACGAAGGACCGAGCATGATCACAGCCCGAGCCGAAGGGGACGAGACCCCGCTGAACATGATGGCTCGGGAGCGGGGTAGCTCCACGGTCCTGCGCATCATGCTCGGGTCCCAGCTCCGCCGCCTCCGCGAGCGCCGCGGCATCACCCTGGAGGCCGCCGGCCACTCCATCAGGGCCTCCCACTCCAAGGTCAGCCGCATGGAGCTCGGCCGGGTCAGCTTCCGTCCGCGTGACGTGGCCGACCTGCTCACCCTCTACGGCGTCATCGAAGAGAACGAGCGCGAGGCGATGCTGTCGCTGGTCGCCCAGGCCAACCGGCCCGGCTGGTGGCACAACTTCGACGACGTGCTGCCCAACTGGTTCGAGGCGTACGTCGGCCTGGAGGAGGCGGCCACCCGCATCCGCAGCTACGAGGTGCAGTTCATCCCCGGCCTCCTGCAGACCGAGGAGTACGCCCGCGCCGTCGTCCTCCTCGGCCACCCCGACGGCCCCGACGAGGAGATCCAGCGGCGGGTCGACCTCCGGATGGCCCGTCAGAAGCTCCTCGCCAGGCAGAGCCCGCCCCACCTGTGGGCGGTGATCGACGAGGCGGCGCTGCGCCGGCCGCTCGGCGGCCGGGAGGTCATGCGCGGCCAGATCCGCCACCTCATCGAGGCGATCGCGGCCCCCAACATCACCGTGCAGGTCATGCCGTTCAGCGCCGGCGGCCACGCGGCGGCGGGCGGTCCGTTCAGCATCCTGCGCTTCTCGGAGCCCGACCTCCCCGACGTGGTCTACCTGGAGCAGCTCACCAGCGCCATCTACCTGGACAAGCGCGACGACCTCGACCGCTACCAGGCCGTCATGGAACGCCTCTGCCTCGACGCCATCCCGGTCGGCGAGACCACGAAGGCCCTCACTAAGATCCTCGACGAGCTCTGACCAAAGCCCTCCCCGTCCGTCCATCCTTGAGCCGTGCTTCACTTCGGTAGTAAGCCAACGACCTGTTAGCGCAGGTGGAAAAGGGCCCCCTTGCTGCTGTGTTAATGGCAGGGTTAACCTATGGATGGGCTGGGATGGGAGGTCGTCCTGGTTGCCGAGGTGGCCGAGTGGTACGACCGGTTGTGCGAAGCCGACTGGGATACCGCCGAGCAGGTCGAAGACGCCATAGACATGCTGGCAAAGGTCGGACCAACCCTGGGCAGGCCACTTGTCGACCGCATCAAAGGAGCTGAGAATCACCACCTGAAGGAGTTGCGGCCTGGGTCCTCCAGGAGTAGCGAGATCCGGATCCTGTTCTCTTTCGATCCGGTTCGTCGGGCGGTACTCCTGGTCGCAGGGGACAAGGCGGGTAACTGGGAGCGTTGGTACGACGCGAATGTACCGCTCGCGGAGAAGCGCTACGCCGCCCACGTGGCGGAGTTGGCCGGCAGGGAGTACGAATGAACGCTGCTAGCTGGGACGAGGTGAGGCAGCGGGCTCGAGAGCGACGTCGGGCCTCGGGGCTGCCGCTGCGGTCGGACTCCGAGAAGGAGTCCGCGATGGAGAGACTCGCGGCCGAAGTCCGAGCGCACAAGCTCGCGGAGATCAGGCGCGAGCAGGATCTGAGCCAGCGTGACGTGGCGGCCACTATGGGCGTGTCCGGGCCGAGGGTCTCCGCCATCGAACACGGAGAGGTCGATCGGGTAGAGGTGGCGACCTTGCGCTCATACGTGGAGGCGCTCGGTGGACGACTCCGGGTCGTGGCGGACTTCGGGGATGTCGAATACATCGTCGCCTAGCTCGATACATCGAGAATCGACGCTTGAGGTCATGCCGAAGGTGGCGGGTGCCGGTTGGTGAGACATTTCTCCGTCCGGGACCACCGGGGAGGGTGAGGCGTTGGACGGGATGGAGGCCGGCGGCCTCTGCGCCGACCGGGCCGGGCTTCGGCGGGCGGGTGGCGGGGCTCAGGATCTCAGGGGGATCGGCGTGCCGTAGACCATGCCGATCAGGCACGTCGGGCGGGCCGGCGTGACCTTCATCGAGCCGGCCCTGGCCGTGACCGGGAAGAAGAGGGAGTGCGCGCCGGCCGGCAGGTCCGCCGTGATCCGTTCCTCGCCGACGGCGACCTCGACCCGGGTGGGTTCCTCGGCGACGTAGGCGAAGCCGCCGACGCGGCCGGGCGCCCCGTCCGCGGTCACCGCCCCCGTCACCACGCCGTCGTCGTCAGGCATGCATCGGCGGCCGGGCGGCGGCGCGAGGCCGGCGCCGAGCACGGTGAAGTCACTGACGTGGCCGGTGTCGTCGATCACCTTCGGGGTGAGCGACGGGCGCGGGCGGCGCAGGGCCGACCGGGCCGCCGGGCCGGCCAGGGGCGCGAGCACCTTGGAGGTGTGGTTCATCCCGGGCGGGATGAAGAAGTACGGTACGAGCGTCGCCGGCACTTCGCGCGGGTAGAGGTCCGTGCCGGGCGGCAGGTGGGCCATCGTGGCACGGACGGTGTCGAGGTAGGCGCGCGCCGCCCGCCGGTCGGCGGCGTAGACGTCGACGTACGCGGACACGGTGACGAAGGAGACCACCGCGAACACCGCGGTCAGCGCGACGGCCGTCTTCGGGTGGCGCGCGAGCCCGTCCTGGAAGGCCAGCCCCAGGCACAGCGCCGCCACCACCGCCGCGTCGGCCAGGTAACGGACCTCCAGCGACAGCATGATCATCGCCGTGGCGCGGCCGAGCAGCAGGGGCGCCAGGTCGACCACGGCGACGTACGTCAGCAGCAGCGTCCAGGCGCGCCAGGCCGGCCGCGACCGGGTGACGCTGAGGGCGACCAGCGCGAGCAGCACGCCCGCCGCGATCCAGTGGAACGGCGCGGCCGGTGCCGCGGCGCTCCCGAACCACGAGCCGGGGCCGCCCACCAGCGAGGTGACCAGCGTCGTGCCCAGGAACGTCCCGGTGAAACGGGCGGCCGTCGAGAGGCCGGGCAGTGAGACGGGTTCCCCGCCCGGCGTGCGGACCAGGGCGTAGACCGCGGCGGTCAGCAGCAGCACCCCGCCGTACAGCGCGTACGCCCGCCACGGCCGGCGCCGCCCCGAGAAGAACACCACCAGCAGGGGGAACGCCAGCGCGGCCTTGACCAGGAACGAGGCCAGCCCGAGCAGGAACCACGCCGCCGCGGCCACGCCGTGCCGCAGGCGGCCCTCACGCAGATACCTGATGTGGGCGTTCAGCCCCGACGCGAGCGCGATCTGCAGGGGGAGGGTCTCGATCGCCGCGGCCCACCAGGTGAAGGCCGGGAAGGTCATGGGGCTGAACACGTAGAACGCGAAGGGGACGAGGATCCACGGGCGGTCGCCCAGGACCGTGCGCAACAGCCGCAGGACCGCCAGCGACGCGGCGAGTTGGAGGCCGAGCAGCACGGCCATGGCGACCGTCCAGTCGTAGGGGGCCACGTGGGCGAGGACCCAGGTGACGGCGAATCCCACCGGCAGGAAGTGCCCGACCGTCGTCCGGGTCACGTACTCGGCGAAGCCGCCGTCGAAGGCCGTGGAGATCCACCACACGTCGTCGCCCACGAAGGAGAACCGGCTCAGGACCGCGGCCCTCCACACCAGCTGCGCCACGATCAGCGTGAACGCGCCGAGCGGCAACGCCCGGGCCCATCTCGGCAGGGTCAGTTCGATCGAGACGGCACCGACTTCGCTCACGGCACTCCGACTGCCTTTCCGCGCTCACGCCGTCACAGGCGGCCCCGAGGGGGATTCCCCGTGCGTCCGATCCGCGCCGGACCGCGCGGATCGCTTCCCCAGATGATCATCATCTTCACATGGGGGCGGCGTTACCGTTTCGCCGGATGTTCGCGGATTTCCTCCGGACGGGACGTCGGGTCAGCGGACGCCGGCCGGGGAGCGGCTCACGGGCCACCCCGCCGTGCGGGCCAGGCCGGCGAAGCGCACCGCGTCGCGCACGGCGGCGCCGTCCGGGTCGTTGTTGAAGTAGACGTACACGTCGCATCCGCTGTCCCAGGCCTCGCCCATCCGGTGCAGCCACGATCGCAGCGACGTCTCCCCGTAGGAGGGCCAGGGGTGGGCGCGGCCCTGGTGGAAGCGCATGTACCCCCAGTCGGCGGTGCGCCAGAGCGGGGTGTTCGGCCTGCCCAGGGAGTCGGCCCAGCACAGGGCGGCACCGTGGGAGGAGAGCACCTCGCGCACCTCGCCGGTCCACCACGAGGCGTGCCTCGGCTCGACCGCGACGCGCACCCCGCGCGGGAAATGGCGCAGGCAGGCGTCCAGCCGCTCCGGCTCGGCCCGCAGCGTCGGAGGAAGCTGCAGCAGGATCGGGCCGAGCTTGGGGCCGAGGCCCTCGGCGCGGTCCATGAGCCGCCGCACCGGCTCCTCGGGGTCCTTGAGGCGTTTGATGTGGGTGAGGAAGCGGCTGGCCTTGACCGCCATGATGAACGTCTCCGGCGTGCGCTCCCGCCAGCTCTCGAACGTCTCGCGGGACGGCAGCCGGTAGAAGGCGTTGTTGTTCTCGACCGTCTGGAAGCACTCGGCGTACCGCTCCAGCCACAGGCGCTGCGGCAGGTCGCCGGGGTAGAGCACCCCGCGCCAGTGCTTGTACTGCCATCCGGACGTGCCCACGAGCATCATGAGAGGGTCGCCCCCTGGTTCCGGCTCCGATATGGCCATGCCCGCCCGGCCGCGGATCACACCCCTGTCAGATCAGGGCGAGGGCGTCGAGGAGCCCGGCGGCGGTCTCGACGTCCGCGGTGAGGGGGCGGTCGTCGGTGCGGGGGTCGAGCCGGGAGGCGGCGGTCGCGTACGCGGCGCCGGCGGGGGTGGCGGGGTCCGGGGTGCGGCCGCGCCCGCGCAGCGCCCGTACGGCCGAGACGAGCTCGCACGCGAGGACCAGCCGGTAGGCCGCCGCGGCCTGGACGGTCTGGACCGCCGACTGGGAGGCGAAGCTGGCGTGCTCCTCCACGCCCCGAGACAGCACGGCGTGGCCGAGCGCGGCGGGGTGGGCCGCGTTGCGGAGCCGGGCGAGCGCGGAGTTCGCGGAGTACTCCAGGATCATCACCCCCGAGCTGCCGGCCGGGCCCTCGGCGAGGAACGGCCGCAGCCCGGTGAAGGCGGGCTCCACCAGGGTGGCGAGCCGGGCGGCCGACAGGTGGGCGGTGTGCAGCAGGGCCACCCGCAGGTGGTCGAGGGCGAGGCCCAGGGTCGCCTGGTGGAAGCCGCCGTGGTGGTGGACCGTCCCGTGCCCGGCGTCGATCAGCGGATTCTCGGCCGCCGCGTTGATCTCGATTCCCAGCACCCGCTCCAGCTCCGCCGCCGCCTCCACGGCCGGGCCGTGCACCTGCGGGAAGCACCGGAACCCGAACGGGTCCTGGATCCGCGGGGGAGGCGCCGGGGCGCGTTCGCCCGAGCCCCGCGCGGGAGGGACGGCGAGGGGCGGCCCGGCCGGCTCCTCGCGCTCGTGGCCGCCCGCCGGCTCGGAGGCGGCCAGCAGGCGGCGCATCTCGGTCGCGACGGCGATGTTGCCGGGGTGCGGGCGCCCGGCGTGCACCTGCTCGTCGTACGGCTCCCCGCCGCCGTCGGCGGCGAGCAGGGACAGGGCGGCGACCACCTGGGTGGCGCGCAGCAGGCCGGTGACGTCCGACCAGGCGAGCGTGGCCTGGCCGATCGTGAGGGCGCTGCTGCTGCAGAAGGCCAGCGCGTCACCGGTCTCCAGGGTGATCGGTTCCGGCGGGGCTCCGTGCCCGCCGGTCCACGGGCGTTCGCCGATGAGGGTCAGCCCGGTCTCGGCCAGGGCGGTCAGGTCGCCGGTGCCGATGGCCCCGATCTCGTGCACCTGGGGCAGGTGGCCGGAGTTGAGCGCCCGGGCGAGCGCCTCGGCGAAGGCCGGCTGGAGGCCGCCGCCGCCCGCGAGGATCTGGTTGGCGCGGACGGCGAGCATCGCCCGCACCTGGTCGGCGGGCACGAGGGGGCCGACGCCGCCGGCGTGGCTGCGCAGCAGGCGCAGGCCGTGGGTGTCGCCGTCGGACGCGGTGACGTCCTCGGTGCGGTTGGCGCCCACGCCGGTGTTGCGGCCGTACACCGGGCGGCGCCGGGCGATCTCCTCGGCCGCCCGGTAGGAGGCGGCGGCGCGGGCGAGCCCGTCGGCGGAGAGACGGACGGGGACGGGCACGGGTCCGGCGGCGGGTGCGAGGGGCCGGTCCGGGGGAAGGCCGCGGGCGGCGCGCACGATGTCGGCGGGACGCGCGCCCCTGCCGTCCAGGGTGACCTCGGCCGGACGGGAGGGCGTCCCGGCGGGAGTGATCGTTCGCGACGCCATCAGATTGAGCCCCTCACCACGGACTTTACCCGGGATTTCCCGTGGACTGGTTGACATGGTCGCATACAACGAGAATCCTGCATGAAAGTATGCATTCGAGGCAAGAGTGAAGGGAGCGGGCAGGTGGCCGAGCAGGTGAGCCCCGCCGTCGCGATCGGCTCGGAGGACGCCTCCCGGGTCGCCGCGCGGCTGCGCGAGCTCCTGGAGGGGCACCGCCTGTCGCCCTCGCAGCGCCGCATCGCCCGCTACCTGCTGGAACGCCCCCGTGAGGCGGTGTTCCTCAACAGCAACGACATCGCCGAGGCCGTCGGCACCAGCCAGCCGTCGGTGACGCGGTTCGCCTTCGCCCTCGGGTTCACCGGCTTCCCCGAGTTCCGCGACGACCTGCGCGCCGCGCTGCGTGACGGCCAGAGCCCATCGGCGGAGCCGGCCGGGCTGAACGCCGTGCAGGCCATGGTGACCTCCGAGATCCGCAACCTGGAGCTGCTGCGGGACGGCCTGGGCGACACCCGGCGGCTGGCGGAGGTCGCCGCCGGGCTGGCGGCGTCCCGTCCGCTCCCGGTCGTCGGGCTGCGGGTGTCGGCGCCGCTGGCCCACCTGTTCGGCTACCTGGCGGCCAAGGCGCACCCCGACGTCCGGGTCATCGACGCGCCCGGCTCCACACTGGAGGACCGCCTCAGCCGGGCGAGCGAGGCCGGGGCGAGCTGGCTGCTGGCGTTCGGCCTGCCCCGCTATCCGCGCGAGCTGCGCGACGGGCTGGTGTGGGCCCGGCGCGTCGGGCTGCGGGTCGCCCTCGTCACCGACCACTCCGTCGGAGGCCTCGCCGAGCACGCCGACGTGGTGCTCACCGCGCCGGTCAGCTCGCAGTTCGCCTTCGACTCCCAGGCCGCGCCGGCCGTCCTGTGCGCGGCGCTGGTCCATTCCATGATCTACGCGCTGCCCACCAGCGAACAGGCGTCCATCGAGGAGTTCGAGAACACCGCCGCCGAACGGCGGCTGTTCCTGCCCGAATGAGCGCCCACGGCAACGAGAGGAACTGCGATGAGTGACGACGTCCGGCGGGTGATCCGTTCTCCCAGGGGTACGGAGCTTTCCTGCCAGGGGTGGCAGCAGGAGGCCGCCTTCCGGATGCTGCACAACAACCTCGACCCCGAGGTCGCCGAGCATCCGGAGAAGCTGGTGGTCTACGGCGGCACCGGCAAGGCCGCGCGCGACTGGCCGTCGTTCGACGCCATCGCCCGCACCCTGCAGGGGTTGAAGCAGGACGAGACGCTACTGGTGCAGTCGGGCCGTCCGGTCGGCGTGATGCGCACCCACGAGTGGGCGCCCCGCGTCCTGATCGCCAACTCCAACCTGGTCGGCGACTGGGCCACCTGGGAGGAGTTCCGCCGCCTGGAGGCGCTGGGCCTGACGATGTACGGCCAGATGACCGCCGGGTCGTGGATCTACATCGGCACGCAGGGCATCCTTCAGGGCACCTACGAGACCTTCGCCGCGGTCGCCGCCAAGAGGTTCGGCGGCTCGCTGGCGGGCACCATCACCCTCACCGCCGGGCTCGGCGGCATGGGCGGCGCCCAGCCGCTCGCCGTCACGATGAACGACGGCGTGGCGATCTGCGTCGAGTGCGACCCCTCGCGCATCGCCCGCCGCCTCGAGCACCGCTACCTCGACGTGCAGGCCCAGGACCTGGACGAGGCGCTGCGGCTCGCCGTCGAGGCCCGCGACGCCCGCCGCCCGCTGTCCATCGGCGTGCTCGGCAACGCCGCCGACGTGCTGCCGAGGCTGCTCGCGATGGGCGCCCCGATCGACGTCGTCACCGACCAGACCTCGGCGCACGACCCGCTGGCCTACCTCCCGCTCGGCACGGCGTTCGAGGACATGCGCGACGAGGCCGCCAAGGACCCGGCCGGTTTCACGCTGCGCGCCCGCGAGTCGATGGCCCGGCACGTGGAGGCCATGGTCGGCTTCATGGACGCCGGAGCGGAGGTCTTCGACTACGGCAACTCGATCCGCGGCGAGGCCAAGCTCGCGGGCTACGCGCGGGCCTTCGACTTCCCCGGGTTCGTCCCCGCCTACATCAGGCCGCTGTTCTGCGAGGGCAAGGGCCCGTTCCGCTGGGCGGCACTGTCGGGCGACCCGCGCGACATCGCCGCGACCGACAAGGCGATCCTGGAGCTGTTCCCCGAGAACGAGTCGCTGGCCCGCTGGATCAAGATGGCCGGCGAGCGGGTCGCCTTCCAGGGCCTGCCCGCCCGCATCTGCTGGCTCGGGTACGGCGAGCGCGACAAGGCGGGCGTGCGGTTCAACGAGATGGTGGCCTCCGGGGAGCTGCGCGCCCCGGTCGTCATCGGCCGTGACCACCTCGACTGCGGCTCGGTCGCCTCGCCCTACAGGGAGACCGAGGCGATGCTCGACGGCTCGGACGCCATCGCCGACTGGCCGCTGCTCAACGCCATGGTCAACGTCGCCTCGGGCGCGTCCTGGGTGTCCATCCACCATGGCGGCGGCGTCGGCATCGGCCGCTCCATCCACGCCGGGCAGGTCGCCGTGGCCGACGGCACGCCGCTGGCCGCCCAGAAGCTGGAGCGGGTGCTGACCAACGACCCCGGCATGGGCGTGATCAGGCACGTCGACGCGGGGTACGACAAGGCCGCGGAGGTCGCCGCCGAACGCGGCGTCACCGTCCCGATGGCCGGCGGAGGCGCGCTGTGACCACCGGGACGGCTCCGCGCCGGCACGGGGAGGCGTCGTGACCAAGCCGCCGCTCGCGGGGCGGCCCGCCGGTGCGCTCCTGCGCCGGTTCGAGCGCACCTGGGACGAGCTGGCCGCGATCGGCGGCGGGGGAGCGGGCGGCTACCGCCGCTTCGCCTGGACGCCGGTGGACCTCGACCTGCGCGGCTGGTTCGCCGACGAGGCGGCGCGGCGCGGCATGACGTGCGAACTCGACCGCAACGGCAACCAGTGGGCCTGGTGGGGCCGCCCCGGCCCCGGCGCCGTGGTCACCGGCAGCCACCTGGACAGCGTGCCGGGCGGCGGCGCCTTCGACGGGCCGCTCGGCGTGGTGTCGGCGTTCCTCGCGGTCGACGAGCTGCGCGAGAGGGGCGTCGAGCCGGCGCGGCCGATCGCCGTGGTGAACTTCGCCGACGAGGAGGGCGCCCGCTTCGGCGTGGCGTGCGTGGGCAGCCGTCTGCTGACCGGCGTCCTGGCCCCCGGCGACGCCCGCGCGCTGCGCGACGGCGACGGTGTCACGCTGGCCGAGGCCATGAGCGCGGCGGGCGCCGACCCGGCCGCCATCGGCCGCGACGACGAGGTCCTGAGCCGCATCGGCGCCTTCGTCGAGCTCCACATCGAGCAGGGACGCGGCCTGGCCGACCTCGGCGCGCCGGTCGGCGTGGCGAGCGCGATCTGGCCGCACGGCCGGTGGCGCTGCACCTTCCACGGGGAGGCCAACCACGCCGGGACCACGCGGCTGACCGACCGGCGCGATCCCATGCTGCCGTTCGCCTCGACCGTCCTGGCCGCCAGGAGCGCGGCCGAGCGGCTGGGCGCGCTCGCGACGTTCGGCAAGGTGCGCGTGGACCCCAACGGCACCAACGCCATCCCCTCCCGGGTCGACGCCTGGCTCGACGGGCGGGCGCCCGACGCGGCGACGGTCGAGGCGATGGTCGACGAGATCGCCGGCGCGGCCCGCGCGGCCGCGGCCGGGCACGGCGTCCGGGTGGAGGTCGTGGCCGAGTCCGTCACCCCGGTGGTGGAGTTCGGCGACGAGCTGCGCGACCGTATCGCGGCCGTCCTCGGCGGGGCCCCGGCGCTGCCGACGGGCGCGGGTCACGACGCCGGCATCCTTTCGGCCCGCGTGCCGACGGCCATGCTGTTCGTCCGCAACCCCACGGGTGTCAGCCACAGCCCCGCCGAGCACGCCGACACCGCCGACTGCCTGGCCGGCGTGAGCGCCCTGGCGGCCGTCCTTTCGGACCTGGCATGCCGGTGACCACCTACTACGCCGACCACGCGTGGCTGGGCGGGGACGCGGCCGCGGCGGGCGTCGTCGTCGAGACCGGCGGCGGGCACGTCACGGCCGTACGGCAGGGGGTGCCCGCGGCGCCGCCCGGAGCCGTCCACCTGCGCGGCCTCACGCTGCCCGGCCTGGCCAACGCGCACTCCCACGCCTTCCACCGGGCGCTGCGCGGGCGCACCCAGCGCGAGCGCGGCACGTTCTGGACCTGGCGCCGGCAGATGTACGCCGTGGCCGCCCGCCTGACGCCCGACACCTACCACGCCCTCGCCCGGGCCGCCTACGCCGAGATGGCGCTCGCCGGGGTGACGTGCGTCGGGGAGTTCCACTACGTGCACCACGACGCGGCGGGACGCCGGTACGCCTCGCCCAACGCGATGGGGGAGGCGCTGGTCGCGGCCGCGGCCGAGGCGGGCATCCGCATCACCCTCCTCGACACCTGCTACCTGCGCGGCGGGTTCGGGATGCCGCTGGAAGGGCCCCAGACGCGGTTCGGTGACGCCGACGCCGCCGCCTGGGCCGAGCGCGCCGCGGAGCTCAAGGGCGGCGGGCACGCCAGGATCGGCGCCGCCGTCCATTCGGTGCGGGCGGTGGCGCCGGATGACGTGGACGTGGTCGCCGGCTGGGCCCGCGACCGGGAGGCGCCGCTGCACTTCCACCTCTCCGAGCAGGTGGCGGAGAACGAGGCCTGCCTGTCGGCCTACGGCCGTACCCCCACGGCGCTGCTGGACGAGCACGGCGCGCTCGGCCCGCTGTCCACGGCCGTGCACGCCACCCACCTCACCACCGGCGACATCACACTGCTCGGCGGCTCCCGCACGTGCGTCTGCATGTGCCCGACCACCGAACGCGACCTGGCCGACGGGATCGGCCCGGCGCGGTCGCTCGCCGACGCCGGCTCGCCGATCTCGCTCGGCAGCGACAGCAACGCCGTCGTGGACCTGCTGGAGGAGGCCCGCGCCGTGGAACTGGACGAGCGGCTCGCCTCCCGTCACCGCGGGCACTGGCTCGCCGCCGACCTGCTGCGCGCCGCCACCGCCGACGGTCACGCCTCGCTCGGCTGGCCCGGCGCCGGCCGCATCGAGCCCGGCGCCCCGGCCGACCTGGTGACCGTCGGGCTCGACTCGGTACGGCTGGCCGGCTCGCCCGCCGGCGCGCTGCTGGAGTCGGTGGTCTTCGCCGCCACGGCCGCCGACGTCCGCGAGGTGGTGTCCGGTGGCCGCCACATCGTGTCCGGCGGGCGGCACCTTCTGGTCCAGGACGTCCCGGCGGCCCTGGCCTCCGCGATCGCCGAGGTCACCGGGGAGCCCGCCGTCAAGGAGACCACTGGAGACCGCGCATGAGCCCTTCCCTCCTCATCGACAACATCGGTTCCCTGGTCACCAACGACCCCGGCCTCGGCGAGGGGGCGCTCGGCCTGGTGGAGGACGCCGCCCTCGTCGTCGAGGACGGCCTGGTCGTGTGGGCGGGGCCGCGCGCCCGGATCCCCGAGGGGGCAGCGCGCGAGCGGTTCGACGCGGCCGGGCGGGCCGTCGTCCCCGGGTTCGTGGACAGCCACGCGCACCTGGTGTTCGCCGGGGACCGGACGGCCGAGTTCGAGGCCCGCATGTCCGGCCGCCCGTACACCGCGGGCGGCATCCGCACCACGGTCGCCGCGACGCGGAAGGCGACCGACCAGGAGCTGCGCGCCAACGTGCGGCGGCTGGTCGCCGAGGCGCTCCGGTCGGGCACGACCACGGTGGAGTGCAAGTCCGGGTACGGCCTGACGGTCGAGCACGAGGCGCGGAGCCTGCGCCTGGCCGCCGAGTACACCCACGAGGTGACCTACCTGGGCGCGCACGTGGTGCCGCCCGAGTACGCCGACGACCCCGACGCCTACGTCGAGCTCGTGCGGGGGCCGATGCTGGAGGCGTGCGCGCCGCACGCCCGGTGGATCGACGTCTTCTGCGAGCGGGGCGCCTTCGACGGCGACCAGACCAGGGCGATCCTGGCGGCGGGCAAGGAACGCGGGCTCGTCCCGCGCGTGCACGCCGGGCAGCTCGGGACCGGGCCGGGAGTGGCGATCGCGGTCGAGCTGGGCGCGGCGTCCGCCGACCACGTGACGCACCTGACCGACGCCGACGTGGAGGCGCTGGCGTCGAGCGAGACGGTGGCGACGCTGCTGCCCGGCGCGGAGTTCTCCACCCGCTCGCCGTACCCGGACGCGCGGCGGCTGCTCGACGCGGGCGTCACGCTGGCGCTGGCCGCCGACTGCAACCCAGGGTCGAGCTACACCACCAACATCCCCTTCTGCGTCGCCCTCGCCGTCCGCGACATGAACATGACCCCGGCCGAGGCGGTGTGGGCGGCGACGATGGGCGGCGCCCGGGCGCTGCGCCGCACCGACGTGGGCCGGCTGGCCCCCGGGGGCCGCGCCGACGTCGTGCTGCTGGACGCGCCCTCGTACGTGCACCTGTCCTACCGCCCCGGCGTCCCCCTCGTCGCGCGCGTCTGGAAGGACGGCGCCCCGGTCGTCGGCTGAGGACGCGCCCCGCCCCCGGCGCACTCAGGGTTTCGCGGCGGGGGCGAGCAGGGTGAAGGCGCGGTCGAGGAGCGCGGCGCGGTCGGCCGTGCCGCCGGAGCGCATCCATTCCCGCGCGACGGTGTCGAGCGCGGCTCCGGCCGCGCCGGTCAGCAGCTCGGCGGTGAAGGCGTCGAGCTCGGCGCCGGGCCGGTCCCGCACGGCCTCGGCGATCCGCCGGCGCAGCCCGTCGCGCTTGTGCTGCATGCGCGCCTTCAGGGACGGCGTGGACTCGATCAGCCGGAGGTTCGCCAGCTCCTGCGCGCACGCGTCGATCCGCCCCTCCCATCGGCCGAGCACGACGCGCAGGCTCTCCCAGGGATCCTCGCCGGGCGGGCGGGCGCGGATCTCCTGTGCCACCTGTTCGCCCAGGTCGTCGGCGTCGCCGAAGACGACGTCCTCCTTCGAGGGGAAGTAGCGGAAGAAGGTGCGTTTCGACATGCCCGCCTCCCGGGCGATGTCGTCCACCGTCGTCTCCTCGAATCCCCGCTCCAGGAACATCCGCAGGGCGATCTCGGCGAGCTCGGCCCGCATCGCCTGTCGCGTGCGCTCACGCAGTCCTTCCATGCACCGCAGTTTACTCTTGTCATCGAGTGCCACTATCGTCATCGAGTGACAACAGCGGTGGAGGAGGACGAGATGCGCGGTAAGAGAGTCCTGGTGACCGGCGGCACCGGCGGGATCGGCATGGAGACGGCGCGTGGGCTGGCGAGGCTGGGCGCCCACGTCATCGTGGTGGGACGGGACGCGCGTCGCGCCGAGGACGGCGTCGAGAAGACCTTCGCGGTGAACGTCCTGGCGCCGTTCACCCTCACGCGTTCGCTGGTGCCCCTGCTCGGCGCCGGCGCCCCCGCGAGAGTGATCAACATCACCGGCGGCATTCCGCGCGGGCCGATCGACCTCGGCGACCTCCAGGGCGAGAAGCGCTACCTGGGGTGGACGTTCTCGCAGTACAACCACACGAAGGTCATCATGATGGCGATGAGCCTGACGTTGGCCGAGCGGGTGGCGGGCAGCGGGATCACCGTCAACGTCGCCTACCCCGGACACGCCTCCACCCCGGGCAACCGGGCGCTGCCCGTGCGGGCGTTCCCGCTGGCGTACCGGCCCGTCGCGCCGCTGGTCCGGCTGCTGGGGCCGGTCCTCCTGGCGGACGTGGGCAAGGCGGCGCGGTCGAGCGTCCATCTCGCGTCCAGCCCGAGGTGGAGGGCGTCACCGGCAGGTACTTCGACTCCCACGGCAGGCCCGCCGCCTGGCCGCCCGCGGCCGTGGACGAGCGCAACCGGAAGGCCGTCTGGGAGCTGTGCGAGAGGCTGAGCGAGGCGGACGCGCCGCGCTGAGCCTCGCTCCGGGCCGGCTCACGAGGCGGGCCGGTCACGGGACCTCAGCCGGTGACGGGTTCGCGCCGTCCTCCCGGTGCCGGGTGGGCGGAGCGGCGGGCCGCCAGGGCGGTGGCGGCCAGGAGGACCGCGAGGCCGGCCAGGGTGAGGGCGGCGCCCGCCCAGATGGGGGCGGTGAATCCCAGGCCGGCGGCGAGGGTGAGACCGCCGATCCAGGCGCCGACGGCGTTGCCGATGTTGAAGGCGGCGATGTTGGCCCCGGAGGCGAGGGTGGGGGCGCGGTCGGCGTAGTGCATGATCCGCATCTGGAGTCCCGGCACGGTGGCGAATCCGAAGGCGCCCATCAGGACGAGCGAGATCGTGGTCATCACCTGGCTGTGCGCGGTGAGGGCGAAGACGGCGAGCACGGCGGTCAGGGCGAGCAGGACCGTGATCAGCGTGACCGGCACCGACCGGTCGGCCGCCTTGCCCCCGGCGTAGTTCCCCGCGAACAGGCCCGCGCCGAACAGGACGAGCAGCCACGGCACCGCCCCGGCGGCGAACCCGCTCACCTCGGTCAGCGTGTAGGCGATGTAGGTGAAGGCGCCGAACATCCCGCCGAAGCCGAGCACCGTCACGACCAGGGAGAACCAGACCTGCGGGTGGGCGAAGGCGGCCAGCTCGCCGCGCAGCCCGCCACCGCCGTCCGAGCGGGTGGAGGACACCAGGAGGGCGATGCCGATCAGCGCGACCACGCCGATGGCGGTGATGGCCCAGAACGTCGACCTCCAGCCGAACTGCTGCCCGAGGAAGGTGCCGAACGGCACGCCGAGGACGTTCGCGGTGGTGAGGCCGGCGAACATCATCGCGATCGCGCCGGCCCGCTTGCTGGGGGCCACCATGTCGGCCGCCACCACCGAGCCGATGCCGAAGAACGCGCCGTGGCACAGCGCCGCCACCACGCGGCCCAGCATCATCACCCCGTAACCGGGCGCGACGGCCGACAGCAGGTTGCCGATGATGAACAGCACCATCAGCCCGAGCAGGACGTGCTTGCGGTCGAACCTGGTCGCGGCGGCCGTCAGGGCGACGGCCCCGACCGCGACGCTGAGGGCGTATCCCGAGATCAGCCAGCCGGCCACCGCCTCGGTGACGCCGAACTCCCTGGCGACCTCGGGCAGGAGGCCCGCGATGACGAACTCCGTGAGTCCGATGCCGAAGCCCCCGATGGCGAGGGCGAGCAAGCCGATGGGCATGCCGATTCCTTCCGTGCATGAAGCAATATGCCGCGTCTGCAACTAGCGGCGTACGCAACAATATACTTGCATGCGCCGTTTATTGCTCCGTGCTCGTAGACTGCCGTGCAGAGGTGGATGTCCGCCCCGGGTGGGCGGCCGTGAGGAGGAGCTGTCATGGGCATCGCCGACGACGCCGTCGAGGTCCGCGCGCAGGGCTGGCGCACTCTGGCGGCACTCCACGGGCTGATCGAGTCCGCGCTCGAACGGGAGCTGCAGACGGGCCACGAGCTGTCCGTCGTCGAGTACACCGTGCTGGACGCCCTGTCGCGGCAGGACGGCTGGCACATGCGCATGCAGCAGCTCGCGCGGGCCGCGGCGCTGTCCAGCAGCGCCACCACCCGCCTGGTCAACCGCCTGCAGGACCGCGGGCTGCTGACCCGCATCCTGTGCCAGGACGACCGGCGCGGCATCTACACCGAGCTCACCCCCGACGGATGGGAGCTCCTCAACCGCGCCCGGCCCGCCCACGACGCCGTCCTCGTCAAGGCCCTGGCCGAGGCCGAGCGCATCCCCGAGCTGGCGCCGCTGGTCGAGGCCGTCCACCGCCTGCCGGCCGCCCAGGCCGCCCCGGCGGCCTCCTGAGCGGAGGCCGGGAGTCCGCCGTCCCGGCAAGGGGAGGGCGCCGTTGCCGTACCGCACCGCCGATGCGACATTGCTTGGAGACGCATTGAGCAGTTCCCGATCGGAATGGTGCGAATTATGCGAGTCATCGGCGCCGGGTTCGGCCGTACCGGAACGCTTTCCTCGAAGACGGCCCTGGAGATGCTCGGCTTCGGGCCGTGCCACCACATGACGGAGGTGATCGAGCGCCCCGGCCAGATCCGCCGCTGGCTGGAGATCGCGCGGGGGCGGCCGGTGAACTGGGACGACGTCCTGGGCGGCTACGACTCCTGCGTCGACTGGCCGGCCGCCGCCTACTGGCGGGAGCTCGCGGACGCCTATCCCGAGGCCAAGGTCCTGCTGACCGTGCGCGACCCCGAGCGGTGGTACGCCAGCATGGAGGCCACCATCCTCCAGCAGCGCCGGCGCGGCTCCACCGCGGGCGGCAGGCTGATGCGGGGCATCTCGTCCCTGCTCGGCACCGACTTCGCGGCGTTCACCACCATGGCGTCACTGACGGTCGACCAGCGGGTCTTCGACGGCCGCCTCGACGACCGCGAGCACGCCCTGAAGATCTTCACCGCGCACATCGCCGAGGTGAAGGCCGCGATCCCGCCCGAGCGGCTCCTGGTGTACGAGGTCGCGCAGGGCTGGGAGCCGCTGTGCGAGTTCCTGGAGGTGCCGGTGCCCGCCGTGTCGTTCCCTCGCGTGAACGACACGGCCGACTTCCGGAGCCGCGCCCGTGATCGGTTCGCGCCGCTGCTGCTCCGCCGCAGCGGATGAGCGCCTTCCGGCACGCGGTGCTCCGCCGGCTGTGAGCGGGGCCGGCGGCCTGATCAGCGGGACGCGGCCAGGGGGAGTTCGAGACTGACCGTGGTGGCCGTGCCCGCCGTGACCGTGGTGGAGTACACCCCGCCGAGCTCGGCGGCCCGGGCGCGCAGGCGGGCCTCGCCGTGTCCCGGGACGGTCGCACGGCCCTCATAGGAGACGGTGAGCCTCAGCGCCCTGCCCGCGGTGAGCGCCACCGACACCCGCTGGGCGTCCTGGACACCGTTGAACGCGTCGACGAGCACGTGATAGGCGACGACGGCGGCCTCGTGCGGCACCACGCCGGCGGGAGGCAGCGCCCAGACCTCGACGGGGATGCCCGTCCGCGCCGTCCATCCGGACAGGAACGCCTCGACCGCGGCCGCCAGTTCGCCCGGCACCAGCTGATGCTGCGCGGCCGACGCGTCGAAAACAGGGACCATGTGCTTCCTTTCGATGGCTCTCGCGTGTCGCGGCCCCCGTCCTGCGCCATGACCATCGCGTGAGGTGTAACGGTCCAAGCTTGGCTACCGAGACAGTCTCCCGCACTTTGGCCGGGTGATACGCGCTATTTTCGGCTGAATGTAAAGGCCCTGGTGGGCAGGGATTCGGTCGGTGCGGTCACGGCCTACCGTAAGGACGCTCCGTGCAGGATGCGTTGAAGACGCGTGGATGACGCCCAGCCCGATCCCGGCGGCACCCGCGACGCGGTCTCAGGATCGGGAATCCGGCGATGGACGCCGGGGATCGCCTGGGCGGGCTCTCGGCGGCGATCGTCTCGTGAGGGCCCGTGTCATGGGAAAACGCCGAGGCCCCGCCTCCCGGAGGAGACGGGGCCTCGGCGCACGTCTGGTGGGCGATACTGGGATTGAACCAGTGACCTCTACCGTGTCAAGGTAGCGCTCTCCCACTGAGCTAATCGCCCTCGCTGAGGAACCCTTGTGGGGGAGCCCTCGATGAGGATTCAGAGCGGACGACGGGATTCGAACCCGCGACCCTCACCTTGGCAAGGTGATGCTCTACCAGCTGAGCCACGTCCGCGCGATCATCGGGGGTTTCGCCCCGGTGACGCCTGTTCAACTTTACCGGATCCCAGAAGTGCGGGATCCCGTACCGTCGAGGTGGAGACGGGATTTGAACCCGTGTACGCGGCTTTGCAGGCCGCTGCCTCGCCTCTCGGCCACTCCACCAGGATCTTCCGAGCGGACGACGGGATTCGAACCCGCGACCCTCACCTTGGCAAGGTGATGCTCTACCAGCTGAGCCACGTCCGCGTGTGTGTCGCCCGGGGGAGCGCCCCCTGGCCACGCAAAGACTCTAGCGCCTTCGGAGACCTTGTGTGCGCACTCGGCGTCGTGAGCCGTACTCCGAGATGAGTTTCATCCGAATTCTTCCGGCCGGACCGTGTCGCCGGCGGCGGTTCGGGGTCCGCGCGGCTCCGGGGGATTGGGGGGCCCTCCCCCGGGTAGTGGGCCGCCGGGCAGGGTGCTGTACTGCCGCCATGCCCGGATTCGGTGCCTTCACGCTTGATCCTGCCCGAAATCGGGCAGGAATCTTGGCGTGCTGACGCTTTCCTGCGTAAAGTCCTGCCCTGTGTCAACGGCACGGCATACCTATGAGGATCTGATCGCGCACCTGACCCGGACGACGTCGCTCGGGCCGGGAGAGGCCATGAGGGTCGTGGCGGAGGTCGTGGCGTACTTCTCCGAACCCCTGGAGGAGTTCGTCAGGCGCCGCCATGCCGAACTGAAGGCGCGCGGCCTGACCAACGAGCAGATCTTCCCCGGTATCGCGGCCGAGCTTTCCGCCCGGCCCGTCGCGGCCCCCGAGCTGTCGCTGCGCCAACTTCGACGCATCGTGTACGGCTGAAGCGCAAGGAGAACCAAATGTGTGGAATTGTCGCCTATATCGGCCCAAAGGACGCGGCGCCGATCCTGCTGGAAGGGCTGCAGCGCCTGGAGTACCGAGGCTACGACTCCGCCGGTCTCGTCGTGAACAACAAGGGGCTCAAGGTACGCAAGGTCAAGGGCAGGGTCGCCGACCTCGCCGGGGCCGTACCCGCGAGGTTCAAGGGCGGACTCGGCATCGGGCACACCCGCTGGGCCACCCACGGCGTCCCCAATGACGTCAACGCCCACCCGCACCTCGACACCGACCAGCGCGTCGCCGTCGTCCACAACGGCATCATCGAGAACGCCGACGAGCTTCGCGCCAAGCTCGTCGCCGACGGGGCCGTCTTCGTCTCCGAGACCGACACCGAGGTGCTCGCCCACCTCATCGCCCGCACCGTCAAGGACACCGACTCCCTGGAGGAGGCGGTCCGCAAGGCGCTCAAGAGCGTCGTCGGCACCTACGGCATCGCCGTGATGGACGCCGAGCGCTCCGGCGAGATCGTCGTGGCCCGCAACGGCAGCCCGATCGTCCTAGGCATCGGCGAGAAGGAGATGTTCTGCGCCTCCGACGTGGCGGCGCTCGTCCGCTACACCCGGCAGGTCGTGCACCTGGAGGACGGCGAGCTGGCCGTGCTGAAGGCCGACGGCTTCCGCACCTTCACCATGGACAACCGCGT
The DNA here is from genome assembly GCF_018531465.1 of Sphaerisporangium fuscum. Classification (GTDB taxonomy): domain Bacteria; phylum Actinomycetota; class Actinomycetes; order Streptosporangiales; family Streptosporangiaceae; genus Sphaerisporangium; species Sphaerisporangium fuscum. Next base: position 236,465 of record NZ_JAHDTF010000013.1, on the reverse strand, counting down.
AACCTCCAAGGAGCCGCTGACCGTCGACTGGGACGCCGGGCACTACGACACCGGCGGCTACGAGCACTACCTGCTCAAGGAGATCTCCGACCAGCCCGAGTCGGTGGCCCGCACCCTGCGCGGCCGTCTCGACGACCGGTTCAACATCGCCCACCTCGGCGGCCTCAACCTCGACCCCCGCGAGACCCGCGCGTTCCGCCGCGTCAAGATCATCGGCTGTGGTTCGGCCTACTACGCCGGCCAGATCGGCGCCCAGCTGATCGAGGAGCTGGCCCGCATCCCCGCCGACGCCGAGCCGGCCTCGGAGTTCCGCTACCGCAGCCCCGTCGTCGAGCACGACACCCTGTACGTCGCGGTCAGCCAGTCGGGGGAGACCTACGACACCCTGGCCGCCGTCCAGGAGCTCAAGCGCAAGGGCGGCCGGGTGCTCGGCGTCGTCAACGCGGTCGGCAGCGCCATCGCCCGCGAGGTCGACGGCGGCGTCTACCTGCACGCCGGGCCCGAGGTCTCGGTCGCCTCCACCAAGGCCTTCACCTCGACCGCCGTGGCCTTCGCGCTGATCGCGCTGCACTTCGGCCGCGTCCACGACCTCTCGCCCGCCGACGGGCGGCGCATCGTCGAGGGCCTGCGCAAGCTGCCCGACCAGATCGCCGAGATCGTCAAGCAGAGCGACACCATCCAGGCCCTCGCCGCCAAGTACGCCGCCAACCCGAGCATGATGTTCGTGGGCCGGGTGCGCGGCTACCCGGTGGCCCGCGAGGGCGCGCAGAAGCTCAAGGAGATCTCCTACGTGCACGCCGAGGCCTACCCGGCCAGCGAGCTGAAGCACGGCCCGCTCGCGCTGATCGGTCCCGAGATGCCGACCGTGGCGATCGTGCCGGACGACGAGCTGCTCGACAAGAACCTCACCACCCTCGGCGAGATCCGCGCCCGGGGCGGCAAGGTGCTCATGGTCGGCCACCGTGTCCCCGACACGAAGCTGGCCGACGACGTGATCGTCGTGCCGAAGAACGAGGTGGAGCTCGACCCCATCCTGCTCTGCATCCCGCTGCAGCTGCTGGCCTACCACGCCGCCGTCGCGCTCGGCCGCGACGTCGACAAGCCCCGCAACCTGGCCAAGAGCGTCACGGTGGAGTGACCTCGGCGGGTGGAGGGGCGGCGCCCGGTTCCGGTCTCGATCCGGAGCCGGGCGCCGCTCGGCACCCGCCGGAGGGGGCCGGCGCCGCCTCCGGCCCGGCGTCAGTCCGGCAGGTCGTACCACTGGGGTTCCGGATGCGGCGACGGCGCGGGTCGCGCCCCCTCGCCCGGCTTCACGTACAGGGTCACCGTGTCGGAACTGTAGAAGCGCGTGGACGCCACGATCCAGTCGTCCTTGATCCGGCTCACCGGCACGGCCTCGTCGAACCAGGAGATGCCGCCGTCCCCGGGCTCGCGGAGGCTCCAGATCAGCCGGTAGCCGGCCTTCAGCCCGCGCCGCTTCAGCTCCGCCCGGACGTCCGCGACCGTCCTGCCGCGGCTGGTGTACCCGGACAGGGCCTCCTCGCCCTCAGGGTCCACAAGGCGGTCGTCGGCGTACGGCTCGCCCGGCTTGGCGGGGCGGCCGACGCCGAACACCACCCGCCCGGGAAAGTCGGCCGGCATCCACACCTTGGCGCAGAAGGCCGACGAGCACGGCTCGATCCCCTTCAGTCCGATGCTGCCGTGCCACTTGAACCCTTCTGGGACGATGGGGCCGATCAGCTGCCCGACCTCGGACGGCGCCACCGGGATCACCTTGACCGTGACGTTCAGGCCGACGGCCCGGAACGCCTCCTCGAAGCTGCGGCGGTCGGCCGTGGGGTCGGTGATGTTCACGCTGAAGTACCCGTCGGTCTTCTTGATGGAGACGGCGGCGTTGGCGTAGCCGGTCACCGGACCACCGACCAGGCCGGTGCCGACGGTGACCGCCGCGGCCGTCGCCAGGGCGGCGAAGCCCACCACGAGCCCCCGGCGGACCTTGCGGCGCGGCCGTGCCACGGGCTCCCGCTCCTCCGACATGATCGCGTTCATGAGTACCCGCGCCTCCACGGCGGAGGCCTCTCCGGCGAGGTCCTCGTCGCGCACGCGGGCGAGATCGGCGAGGTTCACAGCGAGCTCCCTTCCAGGGCGGCGGTGCGAGGGTGGTCGATCCCGGCTTTCGCCAGCCCTCGCGCGAAACGTTTGCGGGCGCGATAGAGCCTGATCCGTACGGCGTTGCGGGAGATGCCGAGCATGCGGGCGATCTGCCCGTGGTCGAGCTTCTCCCAGGCGACCAGGGAGAGCAGCTCCCGGTCGTCGTCGGGCAGGTCGCGGAAGACCCGTCCCATCTGCGAAATCTCGTCCTCAGGTGCGCGTGCGAGCGCGGGGGAGGCGGCGAGCCGGTCGCGCAGGGCCGTCGTGCGCTGCTCGTGGCGCCGTTCGCCGCGCCGGTGGTTGGCGAGCACCCGGCGGGCGACGCCGTACAGCCACAGCCTGGCCTCGTCGCCCTCGGGCAGTTCCTCGATGCGGCGCCATGCCGTGGTGAACGTCTCGGCCACGACGTCGGCGGCGTCGTCCGGGTGCGGGCAGCGGCGCAGGACGTACCCGAGTATGGGTTCGTAGGCGGATTCGTAGATTTCCACGAACCGACTCCGGGGATCGGCTCTCATCCGGTCTCCTTGGTCTGGATCAGCGGTCATCTAGCTCCATGTCCGGAATTCTCGGCGCATTTCCGGAATGGTCGCCGGGTGGGTGGGCGCAGCCGCGTCGTCGTACCGGGACGCGCGCAGGGGGCCGTACAGTCGTCGGGTGAGCAACCTGGAGCGGGACCCGCAGGCGACGCTGTGCGGAGCGGAGGCCGACGCCGACGGGCCGGCACGTGAGCTGCTGACCGGCCGCGAGGTCGTCCTCGGCGGGCCGCGGGGCATGAAGGTCACCCGCACCCTTCCCGGCCGGGGCCGCCGCATGGTCGGAGCCTGGTGCTTCGCCGACAACTACGGCCCCGAGCCCGCCACCATGCGGGTGCCGCCGCACCCCCACACCGGACTGCAGACGGTGAGCTGGCTGCTCGAAGGCGAGGTGCTGCACCGCGACAGCCTCGGCAGCGAGCAGATGGTCAGACCGGGGCAGCTCAACCTCATGACGGCGGGCCGGGCGATCTCCCACTCCGAGGAGTCGGCCCCCGACGTGCTGCTGCACGGCGTGCAACTGTGGGTCGCGCTGCCCGATTCGGCGCGCGACACGGCTCCGTCGTTCGAGCACCATCCGGTCCTTCCGGTGCTGTCACTGCCAGGCGTCGCGGTGACGGTCTTCGTGGGCGAACTCGGCGGGCTGAGGTCACCCGCGACCGTCCACACGCCCCTGGTGGGCGCGGAGGCGGCGCTGACCGCCGGGGCACGGGCGGAGCTGCCACTACGGCCCGGCTTCGAGTACGCCGTCATGGTGCTCTCCGGCGCCGTGGAGGTGAACGCCGACCGCCCGGTGAACCCGGACGCCACCGCGGACGCCGACGGCGCGGCGGAGCCGAACGGTGCCCCGGAGGGGGGCTCCGCCTCGGATGCGGACGGGGTCCTGCTGGAGCCGGGTCCGCTGCTGTACCTCGGCTGCGGTCGTTCCGCCCTGACCCTACGGGCGCGCGAGGCCTCCCGCCTGCTCCTTCTCGGCGGGGAGCCGTTCGAGGAGGAGATCGTGATGTGGTGGAACTTCGTCGGCCGCAGCCACGAGGAGATCGTTCGCTTCCGCAAGGAGTGGTCGGAAGGCAGCGCCTTCGGCACCGTCGAAGGCTTCGACGGCCCACCCCTCCCGGCACCCGCCCTCCCCACCACCCACCTGAAGCCCCGAGGACGCCACAGATAACGGGGTCCGCGACCCGTCGTGAGGCGGGCGGGGTGGGTCAGGTTGTGAAGATGGCGGCGCGGGCGGCGGCGAGGGCCGCGTCGGCGGCTCGGTCGGCGATGGTCTCGTCCACGGGCTCGCCGGTGATGAACATCCGGTAGTACAGCGGGGCGATCGCGACCCGGACGACCTCGGCGCCGTCGGTGCCCTGCGGGAGTTCCCCGCGCTCGACCGCGCGTGTCACCAGCGTCGCCGACTGCCTGTGGCGGGCGGCGAAGAACGCGTGCAGGGCCGTCGCGGTGGGCGGGTTGCTCACGGCGGCGGAGATGAACGCCCTGGACACCGGCCCGATCTCGGGGTCGGCGAAGCTCGTGACGACCAGCCGGGCGAGTGCTCGCAGGTCGCCCTCGATCGTGCCGGTGTCGGGGATCGGCCACGGTTCGCCGCTCGCGAGGTCCAGGGCGTCCGCCGCAAGGCCCTCCACGCCGCCCCAGCGCCGGTAGACCGTGGTCTTGTGCACGCCCGAGCGCAGGGCCACCCCTTCGACGGTGAGGCCCTCGAAGCCCTTCTCGGCCAGCTCGGCCAGTGTGGCGGCCCGTACGGCCTCGCGTACCCGGGCCGTACGCCCCCCGGGCCGTGCGCTCCCCGGCGCCGTCATCCGTACCTCCGGCCGCATCGGCCACGATCCTCCAGCGGGGGCCGGTCGGGTCGGCGGGGAGCGTGCGGCGGAGGCCAGCCGCGTCGGCCCGGAGTGTTCAGCGGGGGCCGGTCGTGTCGGTCGGGGCTGTCCGTGGTCGCCTCCGGCGGCGGCCCGTCGTGACCGTTCAGATTCGCCTCCGGTTGCGTGAGTGGGATCGGGTCTGTCATAGTCGAGTCTAATGCAACTAAGTAGTGTTAAGCGAGAGGGTGATCGGCGATGGGCCGTTCGGCGAGTGCCGCGACGACGTGTTCCCACCACCACCTGGAGTCCTCCCCTGTCAACTCAGCTCGCCCTGCGGGGCGTCAGTAAGTCCTACGGAGACCTGCTGGTCCTCGACCACGTCTCCTTCACCGTCAGGCCGAGCGAGCACGTCGGCGTCGTCGGGGAGAACGGCTCCGGCAAGTCCACGCTGCTGCGCCTGATCGCCGGCGTCGAGAAGCCCGACGACGGCGAGATCGTCGTCACCGCCGGGGGCGGCGTCGGTCACCTCGGCCAGACCCTCGGCCTTCCCCCGGAGCACACCGTCCAGCAGGCCGTCGACCACGCGCTCGCCGAGCTGCGCGCGATGGAACGCCGCATGCGCGAGCTGGAGGGCGACCTCGCAGGCGACCGGCTCACCGAGTACGGCGAGCTGCTCAGCGCGTACGAGGCCCGCGGCGGCTACGAGGCCGACGCCCGTGTCGACAAGGCGCTGCACGGTCTCGGGCTCGCCCACGTCGGCCGCGACCGCCTCCTCGGGAGCCTGTCCGGCGGCGAGCAGGCCCGCCTCGGGCTCGCCTGCCTGCTCGCGGCCTCCCCGGAGATCCTGCTCCTCGACGAGCCGACCAACCATCTCGACGCCGCCTCCGTGCGATGGCTGGAGGACCGTCTGCGCGCGCACCGCGGCACGGTCGTGGCGGTGTCGCACGACCGGTCCTTCCTGAGGCGGGTGGCCGAGGCCGTCCTGGAGGTCGAGGGCCGCGCGGTGACCCGCTTCGGCGGCGGGTACGCCGGATACCTCGCCGAGAAGGCCGCCGCCCGGCAGCGCTGGGAGCAGGCGTACGCCGAATGGTGCGAGGAGATCGAACGGGTGGAGACGTTCGCGGCCACCACCGCCCACCGCGTCGCCCCCGGCCGGGCCATGAAGGACGGCAACAAGATGGCCTACGACCGGGACGCGGGCCGGGTGCAGAGCTCGATCGCGAGCCGGGTACGGCAGGCCGGTGAGCGCCTGCGCCGGCTCCGGGAGAACCCCGTGCCCAGGCCGCCCGTGCCCCTGCGCTTCGCCGGGCTGTTCGACGGAGGAGCCGCTACGGGGCCGGTGGCCGAGCTGCGCGACGTGCGCGTCGGCGACCGCCTCGCCGTCGACGCCTTCGACGTCGAGGCCGGGGAGCGGCTGCTCGTCCACGGGGAGAACGGCGCCGGCAAGTCGACGCTGCTGCGCGTGCTGGCCGGGGAGCTCGTTCCCGGCTCCGGGAGCGTGCGGCGGCGCGGCCGGGTCGGGTACCTGCCGCAGGAGGTGGGCTTCGACCGTCCGGCGACGCCCCTGCTGGAGGCGTTCGCCGAGGGCCGGCCGGGCTACCTGGAGGAGCACCGCGAGCGCCTGCTCTCGTACGGCCTGTTCCACGCCGGCACCCTCGGTACGCCGGTCGGGGCCCTGTCGGTCGGCCAGCGGCGCAGGCTGGCCCTCGCCCGGCTGCTCGCCGGGGAGCACGACCTGCTGCTGCTCGACGAGCCCACCAACCACCTGTCGCTCACGCTGGTGGAGGAGCTGGAGAAGGCTCTGCGCGCCTACCAGGGCGCCCTCGTGGTCGTCTCGCACGACCGCACGCTGCGCGCCGGATTCACCGGCACCCACGTGGAAATGCACCGGGGACGCCTCCTCGGCGCGGAAACCGGAACCGGTCCGAGGAGGGCCCGCTGATGTTGATAGAGGAGATCAGGGTGTCCGGCGCGGACGCCGGGCCGTACGCGGTCACCACCGGGCCGGACGGCGCCCTGTGGTTCACGCTGGTGCACCAGGGCCGCATCGGCCGGCTCGTGCCGGGCGAGCGGTCGGCCACCACCTACGAGCTGGAACCGGACTGCGGCCCGACGGTCATCACGACCGGCCCCGACGGCGCGCTGTGGTTCACCCGGTACAGGGATCATCGCATCGGCCGCGTCACCCTCGACGGGGACGTCCGGTCGTACGCCCTGCCCAGCGCGGACGCCGGGCCGTTCGGCATCGTGACCGGCGCCGACGGCGCGCTGTGGTTCACCGAGACGGCCGCCGGGCGGATCGGGCGTATCACCACGGCCGGGGAGGTCACCGAGTTCCCACTGCCGATCGAGGGCGCGTTCCCGTCGGCCATCGCGGCGGGGGACGACGGCGGGCTGTGGTTCACGATGAACGGGGCCGACGCCATCGGCAGGATCGGCCTGGACGGCGAGGTGACGGTCCACCGGCTCCCAACGGCGGGGGCCGCCCCCGTGGGCATCGCCGCGGGCCCGGACGGCGCGCTGTGGTTCGTCGAGATCGGCGCCGGGCAGATCGGGCGCGTCCAGACGGACGGGAAGATCGAGGAGTTCCCGCTCCCCGACCGCCAGGCCCGCCCGCACGCCATCGTCGCCGCCGGCGACGAGCTGTGGTTCACCGAGTGGGGTGCCAACCGCGTCGGCCGCGTCAACGGGAAGGGCGAGGTCCATGAGTACGACCTGCCGACCCCGGCCAGCGAGCCGCACGGCATCACCGCCGGGCCGGACGGGGCGGTGTGGACGGCCCTGGAGACGGGGGCGCTGGCCCGGATCCCGCTCGATATGTGATCACCCACCGTCGGTACCGGCCGCGTCGTCACTGCCTGAACGTCACAAGCCGGCGACACCGGCCGTTCCGCTGCCGTGGGGGGTCACGAGCAGGCACTGCTGGCCGTTCCGCTGCCGTGGAGGTCACGAGCATGCGGTACCGGCCGTTCCATTGCCCCGGAGGAGACGAGCCGGTGGTGCGGGCCGCGTCACTGCCGGGATGCCACGGGCCGGTGGTGCCGGCCGCGTCACTGCCGGGATGTCACGGTCCGGTGGTCGAGCAGGCGTCCCGGCGGTGCGACCCGCGACGCCGTGAACCATGGGCTGTGGAGAAACGGCGACCGCGACGCCGGGAGCCGTGGGGCTGTGGAGAAACGGCGACCGTGACGCCGTGAACCATGGGGCTGTGGAAAAACGGGCCGCGGAGGCCCAATGAGCCGCCGGCCTGTGGATAACGGGTCTGGGAGACGCGGCGGAGCTGGGAGAATGGCGGGCGTGAAGGTTCGGGTCGCCGCGGCTCCCCGCCCTGGCTCGGGGGCGGATTCCGTCGGCTGGGTGCGCGCGATGGTCGCCCCGCTTGTCAGCGGGGCGACCTACCGTCGTGGCGTCCACCTGCTGCTCGGCGGTGTGCTGCTCCTGCCGTACGTCCTGGTGGGGCTCGCGTTCGTGCAGATGTTCACGATGCCGCGCCCGCCGTACGCGTTGCTCGGGCTCGTGCTCCTGCTGGCCGTCGTGATCGGCGTCGTGCCGCCGTTCCTGCGCGGCACCAGGGCACTGGAGATCACGGCGGCGCGGTCGCTGCTCGGCGTCCCGCTGCCCGACCCGCCCGAGACGGTGGAGCCGGGGCGTGCGGCCCGTGAGACGCGGGTGCGGGCGGCGCTGTGGTTCGCCGTCCACCTCGTCGCGGGCGGGGTCGTCGGGCTGCTCCTGCTCATCCCCCTGGTGATGGGCATGGCGTTCGTGGTCCAGATGTTCGGCATCGAGGGCGGCTCGCTGCAGGGGCTGCGCCTCGGGCCGCTCGACGTGCACGATCCGGGCTGGCTGTCGCTGCTCGGCGTGGTCATGCTCGTCGGCGTCGTGTACGCGGTGGCGGGGCTGGGGGCGGTGGCGGCGGTCATGGCCCCCGTTCTGCTCGGGCCCTCGCCCGCCGAGCGCATCGCCGTGCTGGAGGCGCGCGCGGCCCGGCTCGCCGAGCGTAACCGGCTGGCCCGCGAGCTGCACGACTCGATCGGCCACGCGCTGACGGTCACGACGCTGCAGGCCGCCGCCGCGTCCCAGGTGCTCGACACCGACCCGGCCTTCGCCCGCCAGGCCCTCGCCGCGATCGAGGAGACCGGGCGCGCCGCCGCCGAGGACCTCGACCGCGTGCTCGGCATGCTGCGCGAGGGGGAGCAGTCCGACGGTCTTCCCCACCATGGCCTGGCCGATCTCGGCAGGCTGCTCGCGCACTCCCGCGGCACGGGCGTCGAGGTGCGCACCGACGTCGACGGTCCCGTGGAGGCGCTGCCCGCCCCGGTCTCCCGCGAGGGATATCGCATCATCCAGGAGAGCCTGACGAACGTGCTGCGTCACGCGGGGCCCGTCCCGGTCACGCTGCGCGTCGCCGCCGGCCGCCGGGCCCTCACCATCGACGTCGCCAACCCGGTGACCGGCGCGTATCCCCGCCGCGAGGGCGGCCGGGGCCTCGACGGCATGCGCGAACGCGTCCGGCTCCTCGGCGGCACCATGACGGCCGGTCCCGACGGCGGCCAGTGGAAGGTCTCCGTCCATCTCCCGCTCGGCGATCAGGAGGAGCGATGACGACCCGGGTGGCGATCGTCGACGACGAGGAGCTGATCCGGGTGGGGCTGCGGGTCATCGTCGGCGCGCAGTCCGACCTCGAGGTGGTCGGCGAGGCGGCCGACGGCGCCGAGGTCATGGACATGGTGGCCCGCACCCGGCCCGACGTGCTGCTCATGGACGTCCGGATGCCGGCGATCGACGGCATCGAGGCCACGCGCCGGCTGCTCGCCGCGTCCGCCGACCCGCCCCGGGTGCTCGTCGTCACCACCTTCGAGAACGACGACTACGTCTACGAGGCGCTGCGCGCCGGCGCGAGCGGGTTCCTGCTCAAGCGCGCGCGCCCTCCGGAGGTCGTGGAGGCCGTGCGAGTGGTCGCCCGGGGGGAGTCGCTGGTGTTCCCGGCCGCGATCCGCCGCCTGGCCGGGACGTACGGCGGCGGCCCCGCCACGGGCGGACCGGCGGCCGACCGCCTCCGCCGCGCCCGCCTGACCGAACGGGAGGAGGAGGTCCTGCGTCTGATGGCCACGGGCCTGTCCAACGCCGAGATCGCCGCACGCCTGGTGGTGGGCGCCGAGACCGTCAAGACCCACGTCGGCAACATCCTCACCAAACTCTCCGCCCGCGACCGCACCCAGGCGGTGATCGTCGCCTACGAGTCCGGTTTCGTCAGCCCGGTCGGCTGACCGCTTCGCTCGGCAGTCTCTGCCTGCGACCGCACCCAGGCGGTGATCGTCGCCTACAAGTCCGGCTTCGTTGGCCGCAACTGACCGCTTCGCCGCCTCTGCTCCACCCGACACGGAGGGTTTCTCCTCCGGCGTCGCGGGGTGGGATGCGGCGTGGTTCCGGTGCCGCTTACGGCGAGTGACCGAGGGTCCAAGGACGGCCGGGGTGTTGTCCGTGTGCTCTAGGTGGTCTCTGGCCCCCTGATCCCGTGTTTCTTGTTCGGCCGGGTGGTGAAGGTGGGGCGGTGGTCATCCGCGCGATTCGTGGTGGGTGATCGAGGGCTCAAGGGCAGGCGGGATGTTGTCCTTGTGCTCTAGGTGGTCTCTGGTCCCTCGATCCCGTGTTTCTTGTGAGGGAGGGTGGTGGGAGGTGAGGCGGTGGTCTCCGCGCGATTCGTGTGGGTGGGTGATCGACGGGTCGGGGAGAGGAACGGGGTCAGGTGGGGGTGGGGGTGGTGCGGGAGACGATGTAGTCGCACATCGCGGTCAGGGCTTCGCGGGCCGGGGTGGCGGGGAGGGGGAGGAGGGCCTGGCGGGCGAGGCCGGCGTGGCGTCGCACCTCGGCCTGCGTCTCGGCGAAGCCAGGGGAGCGACGCAGGAGGCGTGCCGCCGTCGCCAGGTCGGAGGCGTCGGTGATCGGCCCTGAGGTCAGCAGCCGGCGGAGCCGCACCCGGTCCCGCATGCCGTACCTCGCCCGGCCTGCGTCCCCGTTCCGGCGGGAGTGCTCGGCTTCGGGTGCCTCCATGGATCCGCTCTTGGGAGAGCGTCCGGATCTGGTCGCGGGGCGGGTGCGTAGGGCGCGTAGGACGGGGAGAGTGGCCACGCCCTGGCGGAGGTCGACACCCGGGGCGCGGGTGTGATCCTGGGAGGGTTCGACGAGGTCGAGGACGTCGTCGGCGAGCTGGAACGCCACCCCGAGGGCCTCGCCGTACCGTCCGAGCGCCTCGCCCGTCTCCGCCGGCGCCCCCGACGCGCGAGCCCCGAGCCGGGTCGCCAGCGCGAACAGGGCCGCCGTCTTGTCGGCGATCACGCTCATGTAGTACTGCTCGGGGTCGGCGTGGCCCGCCCCCACGGTCTCGTGGAGCTGCCCGGTGACCAGCCGGGTGAGCATGCGGGCCTGCTCCTCCAGCGCCGCGGTGCCCAGGGGTGCGGCGATCTCGGCCGCCTTGGCGGCGAGGTAGTCGCCGGCGAGGATCGCCACCCGGTTGCCCCACGTCGCGTTGACGCTGGGCACCCCGCGCCGGGTGGCGGACTCGTCCATGACGTCGTCGTGGTAGAGGGAGGCCACGTGCATGAGTTCCACGCACGCCGCCGCCCGGACGACGTAGGGGTGGTCGGCCTCACCGAACCGCGCGGACAGCAGCACGAGCGCCGGACGCAGCCGCTTTCCGCCCGCGCCGAGCAGGTGGGTGGCCACGTTGGTCAGGAACGGGTCGTGCGGGGTGTGCAGGGTGGCGCGCAGCAGCTCGTCGACGGCGGTGAGCTTGCCGGCGGTCCAGGCGGCCAGGCCGGCATCGGGGATGGTCCACATGGTGTTCAGCTCTCCCGTCCGAGGGTGTCGGGGGTGGTGTGTGCGGGTGTTCGGTTCTCGTGTTCAGGGGTGGTCCGCATGGTGTTCAGTTCTCTCGTTCGGCGGGTCGGGGGTGGTTCGCGTGGTGCTCAGCCGTTGCGTCCGCAGGCGAGGCAGGCACCACGTCGCCGCAGGTAGTAGCCGTATCCGGCCACGGCGAGCGCGATGCCCCACAGGGGCCACAGGGCGTGCGTGAAGATCAGGACCTTGTCGTTGCCCACCATCCGCCACATCTGCGGTGAGGTCACCAGGGCCAGGCCCCCGGTGACGACGATGGGCGCCACGTACGCCACCGGGATCGTCGCGAGTTTGACCGGCACGCGGCGGCCCGCGAGGCCGGGCATCCAGCGGGGGAACACCTCGCCCCAGCGCTGGACCAGTCCGAGGGTCAGGACCGAGCCGACGACGGCGAAGGTGGCGAGACCCGCGCCCGCCCAGACGGCGCCGGACTCCCACAGCGAACGCAGCAAGGCCTGGTCGGCGCCAAGGGGGATGTGCAGCACCCACGCGTACCGGCTCACGGCGTAGAACAGCGGGACCACGACCGCGACGGCCGTCGCCCGGCGCCCCCAGGTGACGACGCGGGCGCGCTCGGCCGGGGAGGCGTCGTGGTCGCGGCCGCACCGGGGGCAGGCGCCACGGCCGCGGCGCTGCCAGGACAGCACGGCGAACGCGAGGAGGTAACCGCCGATCATGCACCAGGCCTGGTTCAGCAGCGACCAGGTGAACACTCGGGAGTAGTCCACGTCGGGCCAGCCGAAGGGGGCGCCGAGGATGAGCATGGGCGCGTACCCCGTCAGTGTCATCACGCTCACGGTCGGCACGATCACGAGCAGGGCGGCGGCCACCGTCCAGCCCAGGCCCAGCAGCAGGATCCGGGGCGCGCCGTGCAGCCGTACCGCGTGCCGGCCCGCCATGGCGAAGGCGGCGACCGCGGTGGCGAGCAGGACCCCGGCGAAGACGGGGGCGCCGACGTCCGGCGGGATGTTCCGCAGCAGCGCCATCTGGTTGCTGTCATTGGTGCCGAAGGGGAAGCCGTGGCCGGTGACGGTCCAGACGAGCGCGGCCACACCGTACGTCGCGGCCCAGAGGGCGGCCGCGTACCCGGCCCACTCGAATCGTCCCGCGGTGGCACTGGAGATCGGGATGGGTGAGGACGTGACGGCGTCCCCTGTGGAGGATGTCACGATTGCCCCCTTTGGGAGGAGAAGGTGTCCTTCCCGTCGCGTGTAGCTCTGGAAGGAAGCGCCGGGAAGCGCACCTCCACGATCTCTTCCTGGGACGGTTCGGCGACTCCCCCCGCGACGTGAACCGCATCCCCCACGCGGGGGAGCCCACCTCCATCCGCCGAGCCACGTACATCGACCCGCCGCATGCCGGACCGGGGTCGGCCACAGGTGCACGGGGTGTTGGGAACGGTTTTTCATTCGCCGAGCCGCGTACGCCGACCCGCCGCACGCCGAACAGTCGGTCGTGTGGAGGGGGAGCGAAATGGGCATTTAGTCGTATAACGGGGGAAAGGGCGTGAACCATGCGTCGTCGGCAGGTGCTCGCGCTCGGGGCGGGGCTCTTCGCGCTGGCCGCCGGATGCGGGAATCCCGTCGGCTCCCGCAGGCTCTCGTCGACGACGATATCGATGGTCGCCCCGGGACCGACCGGCGGCGACGTGGACCTGGTGGCGCGCACGCTGAAAGGGGTGGCCGAGAAGGAGTCGCTGACCGGCGGGGTCGAGGTGGTGAACCGCCCGCTGCGGACCGCGCTGACCGAGTTCCTCCGCGCCGGGCGCCCCGGCCAGGTGCTGCTGGCGCGTCCCGCCATGGTCGGGACGATCCGGCCCGTCCGCCAGGCGCACGCGTTCGCCGGCACGACGCCGCTCGCTCGGCTGTGCGGCGAGTGGGAACTGCTGGTGGTGCCGTCCTCCTCGCGGCTCGGCACGTTCGGCGCGTTCGCCGACGCCATGCGCCGCGCCCCCGACAGGCTCGCCGTGGCGGGCAGGGCCAAGGGCGGGGTGGACCACCTGCTCCTCGGCATGCTCGCCCAGAGCCTCGGGGTGGACCCGAGGCTGCTGCACTACGAGGCCTATCCGACGAGTGACCAGGCCATCACCGCGCTCGCCTCCGGGCGGGTGGCGGCCGTTCTCGGCAGTCACGCGGAGGTGCGTGAGCGGGTGCGCAGCGGCGACGTGCACGTGCTGGCGGTGTCCGCCCCGGACCGCATCGACGGCCTGGACGCCCCCACCCTCCTGGAGTGCGACGTGCACCTGTACTGCGCCGACTGGCGCGGCCTCCTCGGGCCGGGCGGCCTGCGGGAGGACGACCGGGCGGCGCTGCTCGACCTGTGCCGCGGGGTCGCCGAGTCGGCGCGCTGGCAGCAGCAGTGCGCGCGCAACGGCTGGGAGCCGCTGTACCTCGACGGCGAGGAGCTCCGGCAGTGGCTGCGCGTGGAGTGCCGGCGGCTCAGCCGTGCGCTGGAGGACCTCGGGGTGCGTGTCTGACAGCTGGGAGCTGCCGCCGTGGTGTGGAGTGCCTGTGGTTCGGCGGGGCGGTGGAGGGGGCGTGTCCGACAGCTGGGAGCTGTCGCCGTGGTGTGGAGTGCCTGTGGTTCGGCGGGGCGCTGGAGGGGCGTGTCCGACACCTGGGGGCTGTCGCCACAATAGCGCATCACGGCATCCGGCGGCACAAGGTGTGGGGGTGGTTGCGTGAGAGGCCACTAGATGTAGGATCCTGCTCGTCGCTGGTTCGCCCCTCGGGGCGAGGCAAGAGGGAACCCGGTGTGATTCCGGGACTGCCCCGCAGCGGTGAGCGGGAACGACCGCCGTCACATGAGCACTGGGCCGCACGCGGCCTGGGAAGCGACGGCCAGTAGGCACGAGAAGGGCGCCCGCGAGTCCGAAGACCTGCCGGTGATGTTGTCGTCCAGGCCTCGAGGGAGGGCCGCGGCGGCGTGGTCAGGCGTGCCCGCGTCCAGGGTCGTCCGGACGCGCCCTGACGCGCGCTCTCTCACGGGGCTCCGAGCCCGATGGAGGAGAGAGCACGTGACCGTGACACGCGATTTGCCGGTTCGGCAGCAGGGGGACGCGCGGGCCGGCGCGCGGCGGCTGGCGATCGAGGAGGCGGCGGCGCGGGTCGTGACCGACCCCGCGAACTCCCGGATCGCCGCCGGCCTGCTCGCCGAGGAGATCGCCGAGGAGGCGGCGGCGCACGGCGTGCGGTCGTTCTCCGAGTCGGTCGCGGCCACCCACGCGGCCGGTCTGGTCCAGGACGCCCTGGCCGCGTTCGTCCGCGCCAACGCGGCCGCGCTCGACGGCCTGGTCGACCCCGAGGGCGACGCCCGTTTCGAGTACTTCGGCCTGCGTACCGTCTACGACCGCTACCTGCTGCGCCACCCGGTGACGCGGGGCGTGCTCGAGCGGCCGCAGCACTTCTTCCTGCGGGTGGCCTGCGGCCTGGCCGAGACCGTGGAGGAGGCGGCCGAGCTCTACCGGCTGATCTCGACCCTGTCGTACCTGCCCAGTTCGCCCACCCTCTTCAACTCCGGCGCCCGGCGCCCGCAGTTGTCGTCGTGCTTCCTGCTCGACTCGCCACGGGACGAGCTGGAGGCGATCTACGAGCGGTACGGCCAGGTGGCGCGGCTGTCGAAGTACGCCGGGGGCATCGGCATCTCCTGGACGCGGGTCCGCTCGCGCGGCTCGCTCATCAAGGGGACCAACGGGCACTCCAACGGCATCGTCCCGTGGCTGCGCACGCTCGACTCCAGCGTGGCGGCGGTGAACCAGGGCGGACGGCGCAAGGGCGCGGCCTGCGTCTACCTGGAGCCCTGGCACGCCGACGTCGAGGAGTTCCTGGAGCTGCGCGACAACACCGGCGAGGACGCCCGCCGTACCCACAACCTCAACCTCGCCAACTGGATCCCGGACGAGTTCATGCGCCGGGTCGAGGACGACGGGATGTGGTCGCTGTTCGACCCCAAGGAGGTCCCCGAGCTGGTGGACCTGTGGGGGGCGGAGTTCGACGAGGCGTACCGCGCGGCGGAGGCGGCCGGCCGGTACGTCAGGCAGCTGCCCGCGCGGACGCTGTACGGCCGCATGATGCGCACCCTCGCCCAGACCGGCAACGGGTGGATGACCTTCAAGGACGCCTCCAACCGCGCCTCCAACCAGACGGCGCGCCGGGAGAACGTCATCCACCTGTCCAACCTGTGCACCGAGATCCTCGAGGTGACCAGCGACGCCGAGACCGCCGTGTGCAACCTCGGCTCGATCAACCTCGCCGCCCATCTCACCGCCGGCGGCGTCGACTGGGCGCGGCTGCGCGCGACGGTCGCGACGGCCGTCCGCTTCCTCGACCGGTCGATCGACCGGGGCTTCTACCCGACGCCCGAGGCGGAGGCGGCCAACAAGCGCTGGCGGCCGGTCGGGCTGGGCGTGATGGGCCTGGCGGACGTGTTCTTCACGCTGCGGCTCCCGTTCGACTCGCCGGAGGCGCTCGCCCTGTCCACCCGTGTCGCCGAGGAGATCGCACTGGCGGCCTACGGCGCGTCGGCGGACCTGGCCGAGAGGCTCGGCGCCCACCCGTCGTACGCCGACACCCGCGCCGCGCAGGGGGTGCTGCACCTCGACCACTACCCGGCCGCCGGCCCCGTCCACCCGGCCGAGTGGGACGCCCTGCGCGAGCGGATCGCTGTCACGGGCCTGCGCAACTCGCTGCTGGTCGCGGTGGCGCCGACGGCGACGATCGCGTCGATCGCCGGGTGCTACGAGTGCATCGAGCCGCAGGTGTCCAACGTGTTCAAGCGCGAGACCCTGTCGGGAGAGTTCTTGCAGGTCAACCGCTATCTCGTCCGTGACCTGCAGGAGCGGGGCCTGTGGACGCCGGAGGTGCGGGACGCCGTCAAGCGCGCCGACGGGTCCGTGCAGGACATCCCCGCCGTCCCCGAGGACCTCAAGGCCCTGTACCGGACGGCCTGGGAGCTGCCGCAGAAGGCCCTGATCGACCTCGCCGCCGCCCGCCAGCCGTACATCGACCAGTCGCAGTCGCTGAACCTCTTCATGGCGACCCCGACGATCGGCAAGCTCTCCTCGATGTACGCCTACGCCTGGCGCGCCGGGCTGAAGACCACCTACTACCTGCGCTCGCGCCCCGCCACGCGCATCGCGCAGACCACCGTGGCGGCGACGACCGCCGCCGTGAAGACCACCGTCCTCGACCCCGAGGCGGTCGCCTGCTCCCTTGAGAACCCCGAGATCTGTGAGGCGTGCCAGTAATGCTGCTCGACCCTGGGATGGACCTGACGCTGCGCCCGATGCGGTACCCGGACTTCTACGAGCGGTACCGGGCCGCCATCCGCAACACCTGGACGGTCGAGGAGGTCGACCTGCACTCCGACCTCGCCGATCTCGCCAGGCTGAGCGCGGGGGAGCGGCACCTGATCAACCGCCTGGTGGCGTTCTTCGCCACCGGTGACTCGATCGTGGCCAACAACCTGGTGCTGAACCTCTACCAGCACGTCAACGCCCCCGAGGCGCGGCTGTACCTGTCGCGGCAGCTGTTCGAGGAGGCCGTGCACGTGCAGTTCTACCTGACGCTGCTCGACACCTACCTGCCCGACCACGACGAGCGGGTCAAGGCGTTCGCCGCGATCGAGCACATCCCGTCCATCAGGGACAAGGCCGAGTTCTGCTTCAAGTGGATCGACTCGATCAACGGCCTGGCCAGGCTGGAGACGCGGGACGACCGCCGGGCCTTCCTGCTCAACCTGATCTGCTTCGCCGCCTGCATCGAGGGGCTGTTCTTCTACGGCGCGTTCGCCTACGTGTACTGGCTGCGCTCGCGCGGCCTGCTGGGCGGGCTCGCCACGGGGACGAACTGGGTGTTCCGCGACGAGTCCATGCACATGGAGTTCGCCTTCTCCGTCGTCGACACCGTGCGGGCGGAGGAGCCCGATCTCTTCGACGACAAGCTCGGCGCCCAGGTGACCGAGATGCTGGAGGAGGCGGTCGCGGCCGAGCTGGCGTTCGCCCGCGACCTGTGCGGCGAGGGCCTGCCCGGCATGAGCGCCGAGCAGATGCGCGAGTACCTCGAGTACGTCGCCGACCGCCGCCTGGCACGGCTCGGTCTTCCCACGAGGTACGGCACGGCGAACCCCTTCGCGTTCATGGAACTGCAGGACGTTCAGGAGCTGGCGAACTTCTTCGAGCGCCGGGTCTCGGCCTACCAGGTCGCGGTGGAGGGGAAGGTGAGCCTCGACGAGGCGTTTTAAGGTACTTTGTGGGCGTTTACTGGGACAGGCCCGCAATGTGAGATAGGTCTCGGCCCTATAGACGATCTGTGGTGATTTATAGTCCGAAGTTTGGTTATGGATCGCCGGAGCCGGTCCCCCGGGCCGGCTCCTCACAGACGACGAAGGGGGCGCCGTCCTAGTGTCATCGGCAGTGAAGTGGATGGTCCTGGTCGTCGCGGTTCTCGCGGCGATCGTGGCGGTCGAGCTGCTCCGACGCCTGCTGGTATCCCGCCGGGTGAACGGCCGTTTCCAGCTGGCCGGGCCGCTCGTCGAACGCTGCACGTGGCCGGGGTTCGCCACCGCGGCGCTGGTGGCGTTCAACACCGTGTACGTACCGGGCATGTCGGGCAGGACCGCCGACAACGCGGTCGAGCAGACCGTCACCGTGCTGCTGATCGCGTGCGTGGCCTGGCTGGTGATCCAGGCCTCCTACGCGGTGACCGACGTCGTGCTCGCGCGGCTGAACAAGGTCGAGGGGCTGGCCAACCGCAAGGCCCGCCGGATCCGCACGCAGATCACCCTCGTACGGCGGGTGGCCGCCGCGGTGATCATCGTGGTGTCCACGGGCGCCATGCTGTTCAGCTTCCCGGCCGTGCGCGCGCTCGGCGCCGGGCTGCTGGCCTCGGCCGGCATCGCCGGTGTGGTCGCCGGTATCGCCGCACAGTCCACGCTGAGCAACCTCATCGCGGGGCTGCAGCTGGCCTTCAGTGACGCCATCCGCCTGGACGACGCGGTCGTGGTGGACGGCGAGTGGGGCCGCATCGAGGAACTGACGCTGACCTACGTCGTGGTGCGGCTGTGGGACGAACGGCGGCTCATCCTGCCGGTGTCGCACTTCACCACCACCCCGTTCGAGAACTGGACCCGGTACGAGAGCCGGGTGGTCGGGCACGTGATGCTGTACGTCGACTGGTCGGTGCCCATCGACGCGCTGCGGGCCGAGCTGTACCGGCGCCTGCGCGACCACCCGCTGTGGGACCAGAAGGACTGGACCCTCCAGGTGACCGACATCCAGCCGAACGGCCTGGTGGAGCTGCGGGCGCTGATGAGCGCCTCCGACGCGCCGAGCGTCTGGGACCTCAAGTGCGACATGCGCGAGATGTTCGTCACCTTCATCCGCGAGAACTACCCCCAGGCCCTGCCCCGCTTCCGCGTCGAGGACCTCCCCAACGAGCGGATCACCGGCACCCGGCCCGAGAGCGAAGCCGGCGCGCCCCGCCCCGAAGCGGACGGCGCCACGCCCGGGCCGTCCCAGGCGAACGAGGGCGACGGCCCCGGCCAGGCCTCGCAGACGAACAACGGCGACGGCCTCCACCAGGCCTCGCAGGCGGATGGCAGCGACGGCCATCGCCAGGCCTCGGCCGATGGATCGCGCGCCAACGACAGCCACGGCTCACAGGGGACCGGCGCGGCCCGCAACAGCGGCCGCATGTCCGCCTGACAGGCCGCCCGCTTCCCTGCGGCCCCTGACGGGCCGGGGGGCTACCGACCGGAGCTGCCGAGGTCGGGTGAGCCGGTGGGCCCCTGGAGTCAGTTGCTCTGCGGGCGCAGGACCCGGGTGCCGCCCGCGATGAGGGCCGTGGCGAGGATCCACCCCGAGGCGATGAGGAAGTTCGCCAGCCACTGCGTCCACCCCACCGGCTCCCACGCGCCGCGCTGCTCGAACAGGCTCACCGGTACCAGCAGGTCGAGCGTGTAGGGGAAGGCGTGGAAGACGCGCCGCTCGTCCAGCCCGACCTGTGAGGGCGGATGGGTGGCGAAGACGGCCGTGCCGACGGCGAGCAGCAGGGCGAACCACACCCCGGCCAGCCACGGCCGGTACCCGTACCCGACCACGAGGTCGAGCAGGTACCCCGCGACGCGGCCGGGGATCCGCAGCGTCGAGCGGCGGGCCCGCTGCTTGGCGAGAAGGACGGCCCGTGCCTCCTGGTCGTGCCCGATCCGGCGGTACCAGGAGGCGAGCTGCTCGTACGGCTGCGGCCGGTAGCCCTCGGGGTCGCGCCCCAGCCACGACAGGCGGTCGGCGAGGGAGGTGCTCCCTCTGAGCGACTCGAAGGTGAACCCGTTGAGGCGCACCGGCCCCGTATAGGCGTTCGGGTCGTCCAGCAGCACGCCGATCCGCGAGTACCCCAGGTTGACCTCGCCCTCGGCGGAGGCGGGGCTCAGGATGAGCTCCTCGACCTGCATGTGGCTCAGGTGCAGGCAGCGGTCGGGGGAGCTCACCTTCGCCTGGTTGAACGACAGCACGCCCGGGATGCGCGCGCCGCGCAGCCGTACGGTGCCCTCGGCGGTGAACCCGGCGCTGAACTCGACGCTGGTCGCCGACAGGTGGTCGGCGTAGATCGCCTGCCGCCCCGTTTCCTTGATGACCGCCCGCTCCAGGTACAGGCCGCTGTTGAACCGGGCGCCGAGCAGGCGGAGCCCGCCGGTGGCGCGCATGTCCCGGCAGAACGCCGCACCGTCCACGATGAGGCCGCCCGCCCACAGCGCCCAGTACCTGTGGTCCCAGCCCCGCTCGCGCCGCTCGTCGTCGGTGTAGAGGCGGCCCCGGTCCTGCATGTAGTTCTCCGAGGCGGCCGGGGTGGTGCCCGGCGCGTACAGGTGGGCCCGGCTCAGGCGCAGCTGCCCGCTGATGTGGGCGTTGTCCAGCCGGATGCCCGCCTCGATCGTGCACGAGTCGAGCTCGAACAGTCCGTCCACGGTGCAGCGGGCCGCGCGGATGCGGTGGATGTGGCAGCCGCGGAAGCGCACCCCCTTGGTGGTCGCGTCGGTGAGACTGACCGCGCCCGAGAGGTGGCAGTTCAGCAGGTGCAGCTTGGTGGTGAGCGTGGCGTCGGAGAGGTTCAGCTCGCCGACGATCCGCGCACCGGCCAGGCGCAGCCCCGGCACCCGGCCGGGCTCGGAGGGGTGGGCTCCGAGCATGAGGGAGGCCAGGACCTGGGCACGGACGGTGCGGTCCGGCCCCCACCGCTCGACCTTCGCCGGGTCGTCCAGTTCGGGGTCACCGGTCCGCAGGTCGACCCAGGCTCCTGAGGGGTAGGCGTCCCACACCTGTCGTTCCGCCGGGGTGAGCCGCCGGAATGGCCGTGATCTCCGCACATGCGGACTTTAGCGTGTCGAGCTACCTTTCGATGATCTCGTTCTTTCCGATCACGACCACGCCGCCCTTGGTGACGGCGAAGCGGGACCGGTCGTACTCGGGGTCGAGGCCGATGCGGGCGCCGTCGGGGATGACGACGTTCTTGTCGATGATCGCCCGCCGGACGATCGCGCCCCGGCCGACCTTCACCGAGCCCATGAGCACCGAGTCCTCGACCTGGGAGTGGGAGTGCAGCACCACGCCGGGCGAGAGGATCGAGTGGGAGGCGGTCCCGCCGGAGATGATCACGCCGGGCGACACCAGCGAGTCCAGGGCGTGCCCGATCCGGTCGCCCTCGTTGTGCACGAACTTCGCCGGCGGCAGCGGGTCGTGGCCGGTGTAGATCGGCCAGCGGTCGTTGTAGAGGTTGAAGATCGGATGGGCCGACACCAGGTCCATGTTGGCCTCGTAGTAGGCGTCCAGGGTCCCGACGTCCCGCCAGTAGCCGCGGTCGCGCTCGGTGGAGCCGGGGACCGCGTTGTCGGCGAAGTCGTAGACCTCGGCCGTCCCCGACTTCACGAACATCGGGATGATGTTCCCGCCCAGGTCGTGCTTGCTGGCCGGGTCGAGCGCGTCCTCCCGGAGCGCGTCGATCATCGCCTGGGTCTTGAAGACGTAGTTGCCCATCGAGGCGTAGACCTGGTCGGGCGCGTCGGGCAGGCCGACGGCGTCCTTGGGCTTCTCGCGGAAGGCCGCGATCCGGCGCCCGCTCGGGTCGGTCTCGATCACCCCGAACTGGTCGGCCAGCGACAGCGGCTGGCGGATCGCCGCGACCGTCACGTCCGCCCCGGAGTCGATGTGCTGCCGCACCATCTGCTGCGGGTCCATGCGGTAGATGTGGTCGGCGCCGAAGACGATGCAGTGCTCCGGCATCTCGTCGTAGATCAGGTTGAGGTTCTGGAAGAGCGCGTCGGCGGACCCGGCGAACCAGCGCGGCCCGAGACGCTGCTGCGCGGGCACCGGCGTGACGTAGTTGCCGAGCATCGTGGACATCCGCCAGGTGCGGGTCACGTGCCGGTCGAGGCTGTGGCTCTTGTACTGCGTCAAGACGACGATCCTGAGATAGCCGCCGTTGGTCAGGTTGGACAGCACGAAGTCGACCAGGCGGTAGATGCCTCCGAAGGGCACGGCCGGCTTGGCGCGGTCGGCCGTGAGCGGCATCAGCCGCTTGCCCTCGCCACCCGCCAGCACGATCGCGAGGATTCTGGACGTCGTCATAGCTCGACGTTACCCGGCTTCGCCCTGCTAAACCTGCATAAACACTCCCAAACGCTAAGGTCGTAACATGCGCGTTGATCTGCTGAGCCGTGAGTACCCACCCGAGGTCTACGGCGGTGCCGGGGTCCATGTCGAGTACCTCGCCCGCGAGTTGCGGAACCTGGCAGACGTGCGGGTGCGCTGCTTCGGCGCGCCGCGCGAGGAGAAGGGGGTGGACGTGTACGGCGTGCCCGGCGGCCTGGGCGAGGCCAACCCGGCCCTGCAGGTGCTCGGCGTCGACCTGGAGATGGCCGCGGCCTGCGAGGGGGCCGACGTCGTCCACAGCCACACCTGGTACGCCAACTTCGCCGGTCACGTCGCCAAGATGCTCCACGGCGTCCCGCACGTGGTCACCACCCACAGCCTGGAGCCCCTGCGGCCGTGGAAGGCCGAGCAGCTCGGCGGCGGCTACACCCTGTCGAGCTGGGCCGAACGCACCGCCCTGCTCGCCGCCGACGCGGTGATCGCGGTGTCGGAGGGCATGCGGCGCGACGTGCTCGCCTGCTACCCCGAGATCCCCGAGGACCGCGTCACCGTGATCCACAACGGCATCGACACGGCCCAGTACGCCCCCGACCACGGCACCGACGTCCTGCTCGCGCACGGCATCGACCCGGCCAGGCCGTACGTCGTGTTCGTCGGGCGCATCACCCGGCAGAAGGGCCTGGCCCACCTGCTGCGCGCGGCGCGCTCCTTCGCCCCGGACGCCCAGCTGGTGCTGTGCGCCGGCGCCCCCGACACCCCCGAGATCGCCGCCGAGGTGACCGGCCTGGTGGAGGAGCTGCGGCGGGCCCGGGAGGGAGTCGTCTGGATCTCGGAGATGCTGCCGAGGAACCAGGTCATCCAGATCCTCACGCACGCCGCCGTCTTCGTCTGCCCCTCGGTGTACGAGCCCATGGGCATCGTCAACCTCGAGGCCATGGCCTGCGAGACCGCCGTCGTGGCGACCGCGACCGGCGGCATCCCCGAGGTCGTCGACGACGGTGCCACCGGGCTGCTCGTCCCCGTCGGCCAGGGCCCCGACGGCGAACCGCACGACCCGCGGGCCTTCGCCGCCGCCATCGCGGACCGCGTCAACACCCTGCTGTCCGACCCCGGACTCGCCACCACCATGGGCAAGACCGGCCGCCGCCGCGCCGTCGACCACTTCTCCTGGCCCGCCATCGCCGCCCGCACCCAGGCCCTCTACGACTCCCTGACCCGCTAGTTCCGGGAAACCGCCCGGATCCGCGACAACAAAACGCGGCGGGGCGGCGTCTAACGGGACATGCAGCGATTCGAGTACGTCCGCAAGCCCGCGATCCTCCTCGCCTTGTCAGCGGGAATGCTGACGGCATCGGTCGCCTGCGGCGGCGCGCCCCCGCCTACCGGGCGCGCCGCCGCCGAGGTGCCCGGCCCCGTCGCGTCCTCCGCCGCGGTGGCCGGCTCCTCGGTCACCCCCCGCGGGCTCCGCGCCGCGGGGGTGTCCATGACGCCGGCCGCCGCCGGGCGGTGCCACAGCTCGGACCTGTCGGCCCGGGTCGGCAGGCAGGACGCCGGCGCCGGCCAGCGGTACGCCCCTCTCGTCCTCACCAACACCTCCGCGCGCGCCTGCCGGCTCTACGGCTACGTCGGGCTGATCATGATCGACGGCAAGGGGGACGTCCTGCGCACCAGGACCCGCAGGGACGGCGGCAAGGCCGTCCGCGTCACTCTTCGGCCGGGCGCCTCGGCCCACGCCAAGATGCACTGGACGGTGGTGCCGGTCGGACGCGAGACCCGCTGTCCCGAGTCGGCGCGGCTGATCATCCTGCCGCCCGACGAGGTCGGCACCCACCTGGAGATCCCGTTCGTGGCGGGCCCGTGCGACGACGGCCGCATCGACGTCTCTCCCATGGCCGCCGGGGCGAGTCTGTGAGCAGCGATGGCGTCACGGGCGGTCGAACACGCCGAGCAGCAGGCAGATGACGAAGAAGATCGCGCCCGCGATCAGCAGCGCTGGAACCAGTCCGGGAACGCCGTCCATGTCCGCCCTTGACTCCCATCACTTCCCGAGTAACAAACAGCAAAGGTAATCCCAGGACGGTACGGAGGAGTGCGAAGAGCGGTTCAACGGTACGGCGGTTCCCGGGCCGGCTCTGACCTTCACCGATGCCCCCGGCGTCCCGTCGCCGGCCCGCACGGCCGGGACGGCGGCGGCGGTCGCGGCACGGCGAACTCAGTAGGCTGGTGCGGTGCTTTCGATCGACCGGGTCACCATGGCGTTCACCGACCGGCACGGCGGTGTGAGCGCCGGGCCGTACGACAGCAGGAACCTCGGCGGCGGGGTCGGCGACGACCCCTCGGCGGTGGCCGACAACCGCGCCCTGACCGCCAGGGGCTTCGGTCTCGACCCGGCACGCGTCGTGTTCATGCGGCAGGTGCACAGCCCCGACGTCGCCTACGTCACCGAGCCGTTCGGCGACGACGCGCCCCCGCTCGACGGCGTCCACACCGACCGGCCGGGGCTCGCGCTCGCCGTCCTGGTCGCCGACTGCGCGCCCGTCCTGCTCGCCGATCCGGTCGCCGGGCTGGTCGGCGCCGCCCATTCCGGGCGGGCGGGCACGGTGGCCGGGGTCGTGCCGGCGCTGGTGGAGGCGATGCGCTCGCGCGGCGCCACCGACCTGGTCGCCGCGATCGGCCCGCTGGCCTGCGGCAAGTGCTACGAGGTGCCCGCGGCGATGCGCGAGGAGGTCGGCGCGCTCCTCCCCGAGGCCTGGTCGGCCACCCGTGCCGGCACCCCGGCGCTCGACCTGCGGGCCGCGATCACCGCGCAGCTCGCCAGGGCCGGGGTCAGCGACGTCCGCCACGACGACCGCTGCACCATCGAGACCGCCGACCTGTACTCCTACCGCAGAGAACAGGTGACCGGCCGCTTCGCCGGCTACGTCTGGCTCAGCCCGGAAGCCTGACGGGCCGGGTGCCGCCTCGCGCCTGACCTCACCCGCCGCGGCCGGCCGCAGCCGGGCTTCCTGTTCACACGAACGGCTCTTGCGTGATCGACAACGCGACCATGCCGAGCTCGTTCCAGTTGTGGATCGGAGAGACCGCGCTTGACCTTGACACGGTGACAAGCTCTTCACTGCTGCCGAGGAGGTGGTCCCGATGGCCATGCCGAAACAGGACACGGATACGATCCAGGCTTTCCAGGGGCTGGAGCACAGCAGCTCGTCAGTGCGGCTGCGGGCGGCGCTGGCGGTGGGCACGACCCCTGACCCGAGGTTCATCGACAAGCTCATCGAACGGTGCGCGATCGAGCCCGAGTTCTACGTGCGCGACATGCTCACGTGGGCACTCACCCGCCACTCGGCGTCGGCGACGGTCCCGAAGCTCATCGACGAACTCCGCTCGGAGCGGGCGCAGGCACGGAGCCAGGCCTTGCACACGCTGTCCAAGATCGGGGACCGGCGGGCGTGGCCGTCGATCACACGGGCGCTTCTGACCGACGCCGACGACGAGGTCGCGCGAAGCGCCTGGCGGACAGCGGTCGTACTCGTGCCCGAAGGTGAAGAGCCCGAACTGGCCGGAGTGCTGGCGACACAGCTCGGGCGCGGCGAGCGTGAGACACAGTTGAGCCTCAGCCGGGCGCTGATCGCGCTCGGTAAGGTGATCGAGCCGACCCTGCGCGCCGCCATGACGGATCTCGACCCTCGCGTGCGTCGGCACGCGATCGCCACGGAACGGCTGCTGCGCGACCCGGACGCGGGATTCGAGTTCGCGATCGAGGAGGCGAAGCGCGTCGTGGCCCTCGGCGGCACCGGCAAGGAGGAGTGATGGCCAGTGTTGATCGGTGATGTGGCACGGCGGTCCGGGGTCAGCGCCCGCATGCTCAGGCATTACGACTCGCTCGGCCTGGTGCGGCCGACGGGTCGTTCCGGGGCCGGCTATCGGGAGTACTCCTGCGAGGACATCCGGCGGATCTTCCATATCGAGAGCCTGCGGTCATTGGGGCTGTCGCTGCGTGAGGTCAAGCGCGCGCTCGATGACCCTGACTTCACGCCCTCCGAGCTCGTCGACGATCTCATCCGCCAGACGCAAGAACGCATCGCGGCCGAGACGGAGCTGCTCACCCGGCTCCGCCGGATCGGTGCCGCGGAACCCGAAGGCTGGGAGGACGTCCTCCAGGTCGTCGCGCTCCTCCAGGCCTTGGGGGCCAAGAGCGCCGGCAAGCGCCAGCGCGCGGCCCTGTCCTCGGCCGGAGAGGTTCCGGTGCCAGTGGAAGCACTGGTCGAGGCGGTGCTGAGCGAGACGGACCCGAACGTCGCCGGAGCCCTCCGCTGGGCTCTGGCGCGCTCGGGCGAGGACGGATCGGCGCTGCTGGCGGAGGGCCTCGTCTCACCGGCAGCCGAGGTGCGCAAGCGGGCCGTCCAGTCCATCGCCGAGATTCCGGACGGTGCGGCCACCGCGCTGCTGCAGGACGCCCTCACTAACCCCGACATCGTGGTCCGCAGGTATGCGGCCCTGGCACTGGGTGCACGCGGAGTGGCCGACGCGGTCCCGACGCTCATCGACATGGTCGTCGAGGGGACGAACGACGTCGACGCGGCCGATGCGCTGAGCGCGCTGGCGAGTCGTCTCGGGTCGGCGGACCAGATCGCCACCAGGCTCGTTGATCGCCTCGCCGACCGCGCCGTTGGACCGCCCGCACGTCAACGGCTGACACAGGCGCTCGCGGACATCCCGGGAACCGTGGCGTCACGCGCCCTCGCAGATCTGTCACATGACGAAGACCGTGCCGTCGCGCTCACCGCGGCGTACGTTCTCCGGATACGCGACGGGCGGTAACGGATCTTTCGCCCTGGACAAGGGGGCGGCAGAGCCGGTCGTGTCACTTCGATCATCGGTCGTCTCCGCGATACCCGGCGAGAAGCCCGCACCCGGCCGGCCCGGAAACCGGATGCGCACTGCCGGTGCGGTGGTGTGTGATCGGGAGCATGGCGATCGTGTCGGGTGAGCCGGGAGTCGGCGGGCTGAGCGAGGTCGTGGGCGTGCTGCGGGAGTGGCAGTACGACAGGGCGCCCATGCAACTGCATCCGGGGGACCTGGGCTGGTTCTGGCGGTTCGGGGCGGAGGCGACGGCCGCGGCGGTCCGGACGTGGAGCCGGGAGGGGCACATTCTCGCCGTCGGGCTGCTGGACCATCCCGGTCTGCTGCGGCTGGCGATCGCGCCGGACGCCCAGCGCGACGAGGAACTGGCGCGGCGACTGGTCGAGGACGTGACCGATCCGGCGCGCGGCGTGCTGATCGAGGGGAAGGTGAACGTCGAAGCGCCCATGCGCGCACTGGTCCAGGATCTGCTGTCCGAGAACGGCTGGAACGCCGGCGAGCCGTGGACACCGCTGCGCCGCGACCTCACGGAGCCGGTGAAGGACCCAGGCGTGCGGATCGAGGTGATCGGGCCGGAGCAGGCGCACGTGCGGGCCGCCGTGCAGCGGGCATCGTTCGATCGGTCGACGTTCACCGAGGAACGCTGGCACGCGATGGCGGCCGGATCGCCGTACGCCGACGCCCGGTGTCTGGTCGCGTACGACGACGAGGGTGACGCGGTGGCGGCGGTGACGGTGTGGTCGGCCGGTCCGGGTAGGCCCGGCCTGATCGAGCCGATGGGCGTGCACCGGGAACATCGCGGTCACGGCCACGGCAAGGCGATCACCGTCGCCGCGGCGGCCGCCCTCCAGCGACTGGGCTCCTCCAGCGCGATCGTCTGCACCCCGAGCTCCAACATCGGCGCCGTCGCCACCTACCAGGCGGCCGGCTTCCAGCCACTCCCCGAGGCCAGGGACAAATACCGGGACGCCTAGTTCCTGCGCTCGATGGCCCCGAGCGGTTCGCACAGACGACCGCTTCCGCGGTTCGCAGAGACGACGCTTCCGGGGTTCGCAGAGACGACCGTTTCCGGAGGCTTGCGGAGTTCGACCTCGTTGCCACGCCCCTTCCTCGCGGTGACACCGGCTCCCGCCCCCTTGGGGGGCCTCTCGCCGGAGCCGGCCACACCGCGTTCGTACCGGGGACGCCGGGCCGGGACGTCAGGCGTCCAGGGTGCCGATCTTGACTTGGCTCACGAACGCGAGCCATTCGCCCGGCGTGCAGAGCAGGGCCGGGCCGGCCGGGTTCTTGCTGTCCCTGACGGCGACGAGGCCGGGCAGGTTCGACGCCACCTCCACGCAGTTGCCGTCGTCGCCGCTGTAGCTGCTCTTGCGCCAGTGAGCGCCACCACGCAGATCACGAGACACAGCCGTTCACCACTTCCTCAATGAGTTTGAGAGATTGTCTGAACGATAGAGCCTCGGCTCTGACTGCGTCATATCGGAGCATCAGCCGGTTGATCGTCGCCCTGTCGTCCACAGTGCGCCCATTGGGTTGCCCTTCGACATAGGCCGCCTGCGGGACTCCGTTTCGTTCGGCAATGATGAAACCTCCCATCATTCCGCAGTGAGCAGGAATCCCGTAGGGGACGATTTGTATGGTCACCTTCGGGTGCTGGGCCACTTCGAGCAGGCGCCGTAGTTGCTCGTTCATCACGACCGCGTCGCCGATGACGCGACGAATCACGGCCTCATCCATGATCGCGCTGATGAGCGGAGGGTTTTCGCGGCGTAGGAGTCCCTGTCGCTGCATGCGATTCTTGAGACGTTCGTCCACCTCTTCGGGGGTGATTCCGGGGGAGGCGGCGATGACTGTGCGGGCATATGCCTCCGTCTGCAATAGGCCCGGGACGAGTGCGGGCTCCCAGCTTCGTAGCCCCGTCGCCTCCTGCTCCTCCTCCAGGAAGGGCCGGATGTGCTCCTGTGCGTGCTTCCAGAGTGTGGCGAGGTACAGGCCCGTCATCGTGCCGTCCAGTCGGAGGGCCTTGTCGCACTCCCGGGCGAACTCCTCGGTCGGGGCGCGACGAAGTGATTCCACCATGGCGACCTGGCTGTCCGAGAAGCTCATTCGCGCCCCGAGCGCCCTTTGCGTGAGCCCGGCGGCCTGCCGGTAGCGACGCAACTCGGCTGCGAAAAGGGCGCGTGGTGACTCGTTCGGGTCGATTTCTCTTTTGGGGGACAAAACCGCACCATCCTGTCCGAATCGGGGGTTCCGGATTCGCTCACAAGCCTGCGTACACAGCTGTGCAGCAAGGTGAGCACTTAGCGCTATCGATCGTAGCTCTCCGTGGTCATGCTGGTGAGGCGAAGTCCCCAGGACGCGGGGTCTCAATGGCGAGGGAGAAGGCCGCGGACATGCGAACCGGAAGACTGTTAGGCGTCACGCAGTTGAAGGGTGATCCGGCGTCGGCGAAATCGGCCCGTGCCTTTGTGGGTGAGAAACTGGGCGAAGACCACCCGGCTCTGGACGACGTGACATTGCTGGTTTCCGAGGTGGTCACCAACGCGGTCGTCCATTCGGATTCCAGGAACGGCGGCAGAATAACCCTGGCGCTCGCCGACTGCCACGACTTCATCCACGTCGAGGTCCTGGACGCGGGCGGTGACGACGTCCCGCGCATCCGCGACGACGAATCCGGCGAGGGCGGGCGGGGGCTCCGGATCGTGCGTATGCTCGCCCATCGCTGGGACGTACGCCAGGACGCCACCGGGCGGACCGTGTGGTTCCAGGTCACCTACGAGCGGAAGAAGGACCACCCGCCACCGGCCGGATGATCTCCCGATCGGTCGAGAGCGCCTGCCGGCGGGAACTGGGCTAGGGTTCCGGCATGAGCCGCCCGCGACGCCTCAGCCACCCCCGGTAGAAGTCCTTGAAGATCGACGCCGTCGTGAACACCCTCGTTCTCGCCATCCCCCTGCTGCCCCTGGAGGAGGCCTGCCATCGGGCCGGCGCCACCTACGACAAGGCCTACCGGTCGGTCCACTGGCGGGAGGCCTGGCGGTGGCTCCCCTTGCACGACAGGTGCGGCGCCACGTTCGACCTGGTCCCGGTATGGGGCAACCCGGCCTTGCTGCTGCTGCCCCTGCTCGCCGCCGTCTGCCTGGGCGTCGCCGCCCGGCTCGTGGTGGCGGGCCGGCGGCGCGAGAGGAGTGCGGCGTGACGATGTCGACCGGCGGGTGGGACAGCCGGGCGCGTCTGGTCCAGGGGCGGTGGGTGGAGCGCCGCCCCAGGCGGCCGGAGGTGGTCCCGCGGCTGCTCATGGAGACCCGCCTGATGCCGTGGCTCGCGCCGCGGCTGCCGCTGCCCGTCCCGGTGCCCCACGTCCTGCACCAGGAGCCGCTGGTCGTACGGCACGAGCTGGTCGCCGGTGACCCGCTCGAGACCTTCGACCCCGCGCACGGCCGGACGCTGGGCGCGTTCCTTCGCGCCCTGCACGGAGCCGACCCCGCCGAAGCCGTACGGCGCGGCGCGCCGCCGGTGCCGGAAGTGCTGCGGGAGCGGGTGGCGACGGTGCGGGACTTCGGTACGCGTGTCGTCCCGCTCCTGCCGGACGACCGGCGGGACGTCGCGTCGGCTCTGCTGGACGCCGTGGCCGCGCTGCCCGCCCATGTCCTGGTGCACGGTGACCTCGGGCCCGAGCACGTGCTGGTGCGGGACGGCGCGCTGAGCGGGATCATCGACTTCGGTGACGCTCACGTCGGCGACCCGGCGATCGACCTGGCGTGGGCGCTCCACGGTACGCCGCCGCCCTTCGCCCGGGCGGTGGCCGCCGAGTACGGCGCCACTCCGGAGCTCGCCGAGCGGGCGCTGCTGTGGCACCGGCTCGGCCCGTGGTACGAGGTCACCTACGGTCTCGACCTCGGCGACCCCGGCACGGTGCGCGGCGGCCTCGAAGGCGTCCTCGCCCGGCTCCCGCTC
Source organism: Sphaerisporangium fuscum (assembly GCF_018531465.1). GTDB lineage: Bacteria > Actinomycetota > Actinomycetes > Streptosporangiales > Streptosporangiaceae > Sphaerisporangium > Sphaerisporangium fuscum. The sequence continues at coordinate 205,620 of NZ_JAHDTF010000013.1, read as the reverse complement.
TGAGAGCCGCCGCTCAGGCCGCGACCCGCCGTACCCCCTGCGGCTTCGCGGGGGACGGCTGGAGGCGGGCCGGCAAGGGGGTCACCAGCGTCAGGGCGGTGACGATCGCGGCGGCGCCCAGCATGGGGGCCGGGCCCGTGGCGAAGCCGGTGATCGTGAGGGTGAGCAGGCCCGCGCCCGCCAGCGCCGTCGCCGCGACGGCCCGCGTCCAGCTCACCTGCCGGTGCGGCTTGGCGGGCGCCTCCTCGAAGCGGGCGAACAGGCGGATCAGCGGGCGCAGGACCAGCGCGAGCGCGGTCAGCCAGAGGGGCCAGCCGGTGAGCCACGTGCCGCCGCCCGGCGTGGGCGTGGAGACCCCGAGGCCGACGACGGTCACACCCGCCACGACGAACAGCGCGCTCATGTGCCACAGGTACACCGTCATCATCCGCGGGCCCGCCCAGCTCACCACACGGGCGACGGCGGGCCTGGCGGCCAGCCGCACGATCCGGGGCCGCAGCAGCATCGCCAGCCCGATCTGGCCGAACGCCACGCCGAGCAGGGCGAGGGTCGGGGGCGCCATGTTCGACGTCGCCGCGCCCGGCAGCCCGATCATGCTGCCGGGGTAGGGGCCGAAGGCGACCAGCGCCACGGCCGCGCCGAACCCGCCGAACGCCATCAGCCGGAAACCGCCGAGCCTGCCCTCGGCGTAGAGGAAGCCGAGCTGGTGCACCGCCAGCCAGACGAGCGCGATGTTGAGGAACCCGGCCGCCTCGAAGCCGGTGAACCTGACCACGTCCACCACGACCGCCCCGAGGACGAGCGCGGCCGGGACGAGACGGCCGTACCTCTCACCGAGCCGCAGCAGGACCGGCGTCAGCGCCACGGCGACGAGGTAGATCGCGAGGAACCACAGCAGCTGCCCGGCGAGGCGGGCGGCGGTCTGCACGGGCTGCTCGGGCAGGCCGAGGGCGAGAAGCAGGTGGGGGAGCGGCACCCACACCGCGGCCAGGGGGAGCACCGGCCAGGCCAGGCGGCGTACCCGGCCCGCCAGCCACAGCGGATCGGATCCGCCGCGCGAACGGTGCGAACGGTGGCTGATGGCGTTGGCGGCGCCGCCCGCGAAGAACACCAGCGGCATCACCTGGCTGATCCAGGTGATCACGAAGGCGCCCGGGGCGGCGAAGGCGTTGCCGGTGGTGATGCGGCCGTCGGCGTACGACAGCACCGGGATGCTCCAGTGCTCCAGCACGACCATGGCGATGCCGAACAGCCGCAGCAAATCGATGAAGAGATCGCGGCCGGGCCGGCGCGCGCCCGTGCCGACGGCGGCGGGGCGGGTGGTGCCGCCGCCGGTCACCTCCGTGCGGGTCGCGGTGGGGGGCCCGTCGGGCGACGCGTGCGCGGTGCCGCCGCCGTTCCCGTCCGTGCGGGTCACGGTGGAGGGTCCGTCGGGCGACCGGTGGGCGGTACTCCCGCCGGTCACCTCGGGGGATCTGTCGAGCAGAGCGGGCACGGGACACCTCGCGTCGTCGGGGGAAGGTCATCGGAAGATCAGCTGGTCCGAGCCTCCCGCCGGAGGGGGTGCCGGCGCAGTCATGCCTGCGGGACTCTTCCTCGGGGAAATCACGACCATCGTGGTAGGGCTGGCCCTACCACCGAGATGCCTGCCGGCAGGTTCGATGCAGGCGGTACGTCACCATAGGTTTGGCGGCATGAAATCCCCGTTCAGCCGCCTCGGCGCCGACACGCGCTACACCTTGCTCGGCTTCCCCCTTGCCGTGGTCAGCTTCTGCCTTCTGCTCGTGGGCTTCGTCGCCGGGCTCGGCACGACGGTGGTGTGGATAGGGCTGCCGATCATGGCGGGCAGCCTGCAGATGGCCAGGGGGTTCGCCGAGATCGAGCGGAGCTCCCTTCCCGGGATCCTCGGCCGTCCCGTGCCCCGGCCGCGCTACAAGGCCGCCCCGCCGAACGCCGGACGGATGCGCAGGCTGGTGCAGCCGCTGACCAGGGGGCAGTCCTGGCTCGACCTGCTGCACGGCATCTTCGTGTTCCCGATCGCGCTGGTGTCGTTCGTGGTCACCCTCGTCTGGTGGTCGGTCACGATCGCCGGGCTGACCTACCCGCTGTACGGGCTGGTCACCGAGCGGATCCCGCACAACACGCAACTGCCCGAACTGCTCGGCATCGGCAGCGGCTACGTCACCGACAGCGTGTTCTACGTGATCCTCGGCGCGGTCTTCGGCATCACGCTGCTGCCGGTCGTCCGGGCGGCGGCGCTGCTCCGGGCCGGGCTCGGCAGGGCGCTGCTCACGGGGGTCGCCGAGCTGCAGGAGCGGATCGACGACCTCACCGAGGGGCGCGCGGCCGCGGTGTCGGCCGAGGCGAGCGCGCTGCGCAGGCTGGAGCGCGACATCCACGACGGGCCCCAGCAGCGCCTGGTGCACCTGGCGATGGAGCTCTCCAGGGCCCAGCGCCAGCTCAAGAAGGACCCGCAGGCCGCGCACGCCACCCTCGGCGAGGCGATCACGGCGACCCGTGAGACGCTCGACGAACTGCGGGCGCTGTCGCGGGGCATCGCCCCGCCCATCCTGAGCGACCGCGGGCTGGCCCCCGCCCTCGCCGCGCTCGCCGGACGCTGCACCGTCCCGGTCGACCTCGACGTGCAGACCGCCGAGAGGTACACCGCCGTGGTGGAGAACACGATCTACTACGTCGCCGCCGAGACGCTCACCAACATCGCCAAGCACAGCAGGGCCCAGCTCTGCACCTTGTCACTGATGCGGATGGGGGACACGCTGGTGCTCGCGATCGGCGATGATGGGGTCGGCGGCGCGCACGCCGCCAAGGGACACGGTCTCGCCGGCCTCGGCGACCGGCTGCGCGCGGTCGACGGCGAGCTGCTGGTGCAGTCGCCGGTCGGGGGGCCGACATTGATCGTCGCGGAGGTGCCGTGCGGGTAGTCGTGGCCGATGACGCCGTCCTGATCCGATCAGGGCTGGTCAGGCTCCTTGAGGAGTTCGACTTCGAGGTGTTGGCGGCGGTCGGCGACGGCGAGGCCCTGGTGAAGGCCATCGCCACGCACCGGCCGGACGTCTCGATCGTCGACGTCCGCATGCCGCCCAGCTTCACCGACGAGGGCCTGCGGGCGGCCGTCGAGGCCCGGAGTCAGGTGCCCGGCTCCCCGGTGATGATCCTCTCCCAGTACGTCGAGGTGTCCTACGCCGACGACCTGCTCGCCGATGCCAGGGGAGCGGTCGGCTACCTGCTGAAGGACCGCGTGGCCGACGTCGAGGAGTTCCTCGACGGGCTGCGCCGGGTGGCCTCCGGCGGCACCGTGTTCGATCCCCAGGTGGTGGCCCAGTTGATGGTACGGCGGCGCCGCGACGACCCTCTGGCCTCGCTGACCCCGCGTGAGCGCGAGGTGCTCGGGCTGATGGCGGAGGGCAAGTCGAACCCCGCGATCGGCCGCGAGCTCGTCGTCACCGACGGCGCGGTGGAGAAGCACGTCAGGAGCATCTTCAACAAGCTCGGCCTGCACGCCGACGACGGCGACCAGCACCGCCGCGTCCTCGCCGTGCTGACCTACCTGCGTTCCTGAACGGGCGCCCGAGGCCGCGTCACCGGGCCGCCCGCCGGACGCGAACGCCACGTCCCTGATCGGCCCGCCCGCCGGACGCGAACGCCGCGTCACTGATCGGCCCGCCGGGTGCGAACGCCGCGTCACTGATCGGCCCGCCGGGTGCGAACGCCGCGTCACTGGTCGGCGGCCCGCCGGGCGCGAAGGGCGCGGAGCTTGTGGCGGTTGCCGCAGCGTTCCATGGCGCACCAGCGCCGGGCGCCGGGGCGGGAGGTGTCGACGAACACCAGCGGGCAGTCGTCGCTCGCGCATTCGCGGATGCGTCCGGAGAGCGGCCCGGACAGCAGCTCGATCATCTCCCGGGCCAGTGTCGACAGCGCCTGCGTGGCCCGTACCGGCGGCGCCCAGCCCGCGGTGGTGCCGTCGGCGGCGAGCTCGGGGACCAGTGGTGCCGCGGCCGCGGACCGGTTGATGGTCTCGATCGCTTCGGCGGGGAGGGGCCGATGCGCCGCCCGGGCGTGCGCCGCGTCCCAGATCGCCTGGCGCAGGGCCTTGGCCGCGGTGAGCTCGCGGGCCGTCACGGGGACCGTCATGACCGCGGTGATCGGCGGCTGGGCCAGCCATTCGGCCAGGTCGGCAGGCTCGTGGAGGGTCTCGAACACCGCGTAGGGGCCCTCGCCGCCGGTGTGGGCGAAGTCCAGGCAGACGGCGCCGGCGTCGAACCAGAAGGACCCTCCCTTGGGGTCGTGCAGCATCCGTCCGGTTGCGTTCGCTCGCATGACACCACTATAAGTGGTGTCGTCACGACACCTGTATTACTGGTGTCATCGCGAGAGGAGAGTCACATGGGTGTACGACACGTCAACCCTGCCGGGATGCACCGCAGCCCGGCCTTCAGCCAGGCCGTCGTGGTCGAGCAGCCGGCGAAGACGATCTACATCGGCGGGCAGAACGGCGTCGGCCCGGACGGAAAGGTCGTCGGTCCCACGGTGGGTGAGCAGGCCAGGCAGGTGTTCCGCAACCTCGCCACCATCCTGGAGAGCGAGGGGGCGAGCCTGGCGAACATCGTCCACTGGCGCATCGCCGTGGTGGAGGGCAACACGTTCGACGAGGGCGTGGCCGCCTTCCAGGAGGTGTGGAACCGGGCCGACCCGCCGCCGGCCATCACGGTCCACGTCGTGGCCGGCCTGAACCCCGGATGCCTCGTCGAGATCGACGCCGTCGCCGTCGTGTGACGCGGGGCGGGGACGGGCGAGCCGCCGCGGCCGCCACGGGGACGATCCAGGCCGGCAGCGGGGAAGCCGTCGCACAGGTGGGCGGCAAGGCCGGATTCAAGTTCGTGGAGGCGGTGCGCGAGATCGCCGCCGGCGGCACGGTCATCGATCCCGACGTGGTCCACCAGCTGCTGGTCCACCGTCGCGCACACGATCCGCTGGACGCGCTCACGCCCCGCGAACGGGAGGTGCTCGCATTGGTCGCCGAGGGCAGGTCCAACAGCGCGATCGCTCAGCGTCTCCACGTGTCGGAGGCCGCCGTGGCCAAGCACATCAGCGGCGTCCACATCAAGCTGGACCTCGGGCCGGACGCCGACGACCACCGGAGAGTGCTCGCGGCGTTGACCTTCCTGCGCTCGCGCTGACGCGTGACCGCCGCGGTCTGTCAGTCCGGAACGATCACTGTCATCGACGTCAGGGTATGGCGGAAGCCGAGGCGTTCGTAGAGGCGGCGGGCGGGGTTGCCGTCGGTGACGGCGAGGCCGAGTGCGGGCTGGCCGTGCAGGGTGGCCAGGGCCAGGGCGCGGCGCAGCATCACCGCGCCGAGGCCCGCGAACTCCGGGCGCGGGTCCCGGAAGGCGTCGAGCACCCACGGCCCGCTGAACGGCGGCTCGCCCGGGGCGGTGCCGACGACCACCCCGGCCACGACCCGGCCGTCCTTGAGCAGCAGGCCGCCGCAGGGCAGCAGAGGGCCGAGGATCTCACCCCGGAGCAGGGGCTCGAGGTGGCGCCGCAGGCCGTTGACGTCGTCGCCCGGGGTGTGGTCGGGATGGCCGGGAGGGTAGGCCGCGAGCCAGGCCGGCAGCACCTCGGCCGGGGGCACCGCGTCGCAGGACACCACGCCGTACCCCGTCTCGGCCCACTCGGCGGGGGCGGGTTCGGCGCGCAGGTCGCGCGAGTACGCGTGGGCGTGACGCAGCGGCCGCGCGCCGATGGCGAGCAGGGCGCGGCCGAGGTCCTCGTCGCCGGAGACGACCCAGCCGGGGAGGTGGCGCCTGATCGCCTCGACCGCTCCGGGGCCGAGCACCTGGGACAGGTCGGCGTAGGGGCGTCCGGCGCGGGTTCCTTCGACGAAGCTGAGCACCGGACGGCCGGCTGGGTCGGCGATCGTCCGGCGGCAGGAAGTCTCCACGTGGTCAAACGTAGAGCGGGCCGTCGAGGCCGGACCACCGGTTTTTCTGGAGGTTCGACTACCTCTGGGCGGATATAGGCGGTTTCTGGAACCAAGAAGGCCCTTCGGTAGTCCAAAATTCAACCTGCCGAAAATCTGTAACGTTCTGGTACCAGCGGGGCTGTCGAGGCGCTAGTGTGATCGCGCGCGCAAATGTCCCGATAGATCCCGGTAGGCACCCAGCAACACGTTCCCCGGCTCGTTCCGGTGTGCGTCATCTGGCGGAGGACGGGATATGAGAGAAACGCGACATCGACGTGCTGCCCCGAAGCGGTCTCGATCACGAGCCCCGATCATGGTCGGACTGCTGACGACGACGTCGCTGCTCGCAGGAACCGCTCTCCTCGGAGCGGCGGTTCTCAGTTGGGTTCAGAGTTATCTCATCTTCTACTCGGGGGTGTACACGCTCCTTGGACTGACTGGTGTGGTGGTGGTCGGACTGGCCGCCACCGATCGCATCGTCCTGGCGGTCAGGCACCGCTTCTTCCTCCAGGCGCTCCACCGCGCCCTCGCCGTGTTCGCGGTCGGATTCCTGATCACACACGTCATCCTGCAGATCATGCGGGGCCGTGTGCACGGGATCGACGCGGGCATCCCCTTCACCAGCGGCGCCGGCTTCTACGTCGGGCTCGGCACCATCGCCTCCGACCTGATGATCATCGTGTTCGCGACCGGCGTCTTCCGCGCCAAGTTCGTCGGGCACCGGTGGCCCTGGCTGTGGCGCTTCCTGCACGTGGTGGCCTACGTCTCCTGGCCCGTCGCCATCGTGCACGGCCTGTTCGCGGGCCGCCCCGTCTCCGGTGACTGGGTGACCTGGTGCTACATCGGCACTCTAGTCGTCGTGGCGCTCGGCGTGCTCATGCGCCTGTTCGTCACCGTCCGCCCGAGGGACGGGGCCATCGGCAGCGCCAGAGCCGTCAACGTCGGGCGCAAGGCCGAGCCCATCCGGGTGGACGACGTCTTCGACGAGGAGTTCTGGACGACCCTGCGCAAGGAGGTGCGGCGGTGAGCCAGGTGCAGAGCCCCACAGGTGTCATGCAGGTGTTCCGGATCGGGCCGGGCCGCATCACGGCCGGGCTCGACAGCTCGCCGCGGCTCGACTACGACACCCACCGCCGCGTCCACGGGCAGCTCCCCAGGCTGCCCAAGGACGACCTGATCGCGCTGGCCGAGCTCGGTGACCTGCGAGGACGCGGCGGCGCGGGCTTCCCCTTCGCCCGCAAGCTCCGCGCGGTGATCGACTCGGCGGCCCGGCGCGGAGCGCCGATCACGGTGGTCGTCAACGCCACCGAGGGCGAGCCCGCGGCCCACAAGGACAAGATGCTCCTCAACCGGGCGCCGCACCTGATCCTGGACGGCGCCGACCTGGTGGCCCGCGCGCTCAACGCCCGCGAGATCGTCGTGGGCGTGGCGCACGGCGGTCCCGGCGAGCGCTCGCTGCTCAACGCCATCCACGAGCGCGGCATGACCGACACCGTCCGGGTGGTCCGCATGCCCGACCGCTTCATCTCCGGTGAGGGCGGCGCGCTGATCAACGGCATCAACGGCCAGCGTCCCATCCCGCCCGGACGCAAGATCCGCTCCAGCGACAGCGGCGTGGGCGGGATGCCGACGCTGCTGTCCAACGCCGAGACCTATTCCCAGCTCGCCCTGATGGCGATGCTGGGGGTGGACATGTACTCCTCGGTGGGCCTGCCCTCGGAGCCGGGAACGGTCCTGCTCAGCGTCACCGGCTCGGCCAGGCGCCCCGCCGTCGTCGAGGTGCCCACGGGCGTGCGGCTGCGCGAGGTGCTCGACCTGTGCGAGGCGACGATCGGCCAGGGCGTGCTGCTCGGCGGGTACCACGGCAAGTGGATGTCCGCCGAGGCGGTCGAGCGCGCCGAGGTGTCGCGCGCCGGGTTCGAGGCCCTCGGCGGGGCGCTCGGCGCGGGCATCGTGGTGCCGCTCGGCTGGGACTCCTGCCCGCTCGGCGAGACCGCGAGGATCGCCAGGTACATGGCCGGGCAGACGGCCGGCCAGTGCGGCCCCTGCTACATGGGCCTGCCCGACCTCGCGCAGACCTTCGGCGCGCTCGCCGACGGCAACGGGCACATCGAGGCGGTGCAGCGCGCGGTGTCCACGATGAGGGGCCGCGGCGCGTGCAGCCACCCGGACGGCACCTCGAACTTCGTGCTGTCGGCCATCGACGTCTTCGCCGAGGACATCATGACGCACGCGGCGTACGGCACCTGCGGGCTGCCCGTGCGCGGTGTGCTGCCGATGCCGACCGAGCCGGCCAAGCGCGCCAGCGAGGCGCAGCTCATCCTCGACTGGTCCAGGTGCGAGGGGCACGGGCTGTGCTCGATGGAGGTGCCCGACCTGATCACGCTCGACCAGCACGGATACCCGGTGGTCAGCAAGGCGTCGGTGCCCAAGCGGCTGGAGGGCGAGGCGCGCCGGGCGATCGAGATCTGCCCCGCGCTCGCGCTGCGCCTGGACCCGGCGCCGGCGGAAAGACGGTAGAACGACGGAAGCGCCCGCCGAGGCGGGCGCTTCCGTCGACATCCGGGCCGTGCCCCACGGGCACGGCCTCCTTCAGGGTGCGATGGCGGCCAGGCCGACACGCCTGGCCGCACCCCCCTCGTCCCCGTCCTGCGAGAACCTTCGCGGCCTCAGGCCACCGGGATCTGCAGCAGGCGCTCGCCGTCGTCCCTGCGCACCTCGAACCGGACGATGTCCTTCCTGGCCAGCGCGGTGCCGCCGGTCATCGTCAGCGGGCCGGGGTGTCCGGCCACGCCGTACCCCTTGCCGTCCGGCACGCGCCAGCCCGACACGATGTCGGTGCCGCCGTCGCGGCCCACGGCCACCAGGCTGCACCGCTCGGGACCGGTGACGCCGGCGAGCTTGAAGGACACCTCGGTGCCCCACTCCTTCTCGACCAGGCCGACCGAGCCGTTCACGCCGGTCTTGCCGTTACGGCCGTCGAACACCTGGACGGCGACGTTCTGGCCGGAGCCGGCGCCCGGCCACAGCTGCGCCGCCACCGTGCCGGTGACCCCGATGATCACCGCCGCGGCGACCGCCAGGAACACGTTGCGGCGCCGCCGGTCACGGGCGAGGGCGACCTCGTCGACGTCGTGCGGCACCTCGAAGGCCGGCTCGGACGGCGTCGCGCGCCGCCGGCCGGGGGAGGAGGAGGTCTTCCGGTGCGAGCGGGGCGACCACAGGTCCCTCACCACACCGTCCGGAACGGCCCCGTCGGCGGAGGTGACCGCCCTGCCGTTCACGCCGTACTCCGCCCCGTCAGCCGGGCCCCGGGCCGCGCCGTTCACCGACCTCTTGAGGTCGCTCTTGATGAGGTTGAGGGCGTCGGGCAGCTCGTACATCTCCACGAGCTCCTTCTGGCAGCTCGGGCAGTCGAGCAGATGGCGGTCGAACTCCTCGGCGTCCTCCTCACTCAGGATGCCCAGGACGTACGCCGCCACTTCGACATGAGGGGGTGAATCCATCAGACCGGTCACCCCCTCTCCTTCATCGTCTTCTGCAGGGCGCGAAGCGCGTAGTAGACCCGGGACTTCACGGTCCCCGGGGGAACTCCCAGCACTTCGGCCGCCTCATTGATCGTACGGTCGTAGATGTAGGTCTGCACCAGAGCCTCCCGGTGTTCCTCCGAGAGCTGGTGGAGGGCCTCCGACACCACCATCTTCGACAGCATCGACTCGGACCCGTCGGGTATGGATACGGTGTCGAGCCTGTCCGGTTCAACCTCCTGCGGACGCACGGAGCGCTGACGATGGGCGTCGATGACGATCCTGCGGGCGACGGTCATCAACCACGCCCACAGGAGGCCAGGCTCCCTGTTCAGCTTCCCGGCGTTACGCCAGGCACGGAAGACCGTCTCCTGGACCACATCTTCTGCCCACTGCTGGTCGCCTCCGGTCAATCTGCGAACGTTGCGGAGGAGGGGGCCGCCGAACTCGCGGTAGAGCGTGGTGACCAGCTGCTCGCCCGACTCTTCGTGTGCTTCCTCCGGTAGCGACGACCGGACGCTGCGATGACGCTGCACGCGCACATACTGACAGTCGATCACCAGCCACGCGAGCCAAACTCACAACTTCCACAACATCCGAAAATTTCGTCACTTGAGGTGAACCGCTCCTGACCTGCCCCCGTACCTCCCCCTGACAAGCGCGCCCAGGGATCTCCGGGACACGGAAGGAAGAGACATTCGGTGAACCTTCAACTCAGGCCGCTGCGGGTCGTGGAAGTTCTCGCGGCGCTCGCGTTCCTGGTGATCGCCACCGTGGCGGTCTTCACGATCGCGCCGGGAGGCGCGGCCAGCGGGGCGTCACCGGCCGACTTCGTCAACACCCCCACCGGCCCCCTCGGGCCGGCCGACCGCGACTTCCTGATCAAGGTCCGGCAGGCGGGGCTCTGGGAGATCCCGACGGGCCAGCAGGCGCAGGAGCGAGCCGGAAGCCAGCGGGTCAAGGAGGTCGGCCTGCAGCTCGTCGCCGACCACACCAAGCTGGACGAACAGGTGCGGGCCATCGCCGCCAAGCTCGGCGTGGTGCTTCCCTCCACGCCCAACGCCGACCAGCAGGGCTGGATGGCCGAGCTCTCCACAAAGACGGGCGCCGACTACGACGCGACCTTCGCCAACCGCCTGCGCTTCGCGCACGGAAAGGTGTTCGCGGTGGTCTCCGCCGTACGGGCCGGCACCCGCAACTCCGACATCAGGGCCTTCGCCTCGGCGGCCGTCGACGTGGTCATGAAGCACATGACCCTTCTCGAGAGCACGGGCAGGGTCGACTTCCCCGCGCTGCCCCTGCCGCCGACGCCCACGCCGTACCCCTCGAAGTAGGCGGCGCGAACCCGGAGCCGGCGGCCGATCGGATGGGGGATCCACCTCCCCCTCAACCGATCGGCCGCCTCGGGGTTTCCGCCTCACCCCGGTCCGTAGACGTCCCAGAGCTCGCCCACGAAGAACCGCCCGAACCGGGTCAGCGCGGACAGACCGTGCGGACCTTCGGTGTGGAAGCTCTTCAGGGTCGCGGCGAGGTCCATCGGCTGGATGTGCAGGGCCCCGGCCCCCGCCACCACCGCCGTCTCGTCCTCGCCATCCGGAACGTGACCCTCCAGCAGTCGTGTGAAGAGGGTCGAGGTGTCGAGCCACAGCCGTGTGGCGGGCCCGTGATGAACGTCCTTGACACCCGCCAGCGTGAACGGGCGGCCCTGGCCGTCGGTGAACCACAGCCGGTACCGCATCTCGCGCCGGTCGGGAGCCCCGCCGGGCGAGAAGAGGTTGAACCAGCCGCGCTCCACCAGGCGCCTGCCCCCGCAGGAGGGGGCCTCCACCCAGCCCTCGGCCCGCGCCCGGTGCTCGGGCTCCGACAGGAACCGGTCGACGTCGTCGACCACGATGGTGAGCCGGAACGACAGCCGGTCACCCTCCGACCGGCCGCTGATGTCGGCCGATCGCGGATCGGTCGCCCCGAGGGAGACGTATCCCCCCATCTCCTCGGTGAACGACAGAGACGTGCGCTCGGCGGGGCGCCCCGCCACGAGGCCGCGCGCCTCCTCGGACGGCGCGGCGCCCGCCCGTCCGGTCCCCACGGTCATGTGCGTCTTCCCTCTGTTGGTGTGCCCTGTTCCCCCCACCGGCCGCCGTTCGAGCAGCCGGGTGCACATGCGGTCGGCGAGCGCGGCGATCGTCAGCGACGGATTGGCGCCCACCGGGCCCGGCAGCGCGGCGCCGTCGGCGATGTACAGCCCCGGATGGTCGAACACCTCGCCGAAGGCGTCGCACACGCCCTCGCCGGGATGCCGTCCCATCGGCACACCGCCGAGCGGGTGGACGGTGATGATTCGCTTGCCCAGCCACGCCGGCATTCCGGAGTGCTCGGCCCCGAGCACGTCGGCGATGCGGCGCATCGTCGCGCGGAGCCGTTCGAAGTGCGCCTCACTGGCCTCGGAGTTCCACTGCACGTCGAGCCTGCCGTCGCGCAGCCGCAACTCGCCGTCCGGGACGTCCCTCCCCATGCCGAGCAGGGGAAGGGACGTACCCGAGAGCTCGCCGTCGCCGACCAGGTCGGCGATCTCCGCCGACAGGTTGGTGTCGTGCGTGACCAGGGCGCGGATGCGCTCGGCGATGAACCGGGCCGCCCGGCGGATCTCGTGCCCGACGTCGGCGCCCTCCACCAGCCAGTCGACGAACGCGGGATACCCGCCGTCCTCGATGTAGGCGCCCCGGCCGCTCTCGCGGGTGCCGTCGGTGGCGTCGGCCAGCCGGATCGCGCTGGTGATCACCGGCCCCCGGCTGGCGTCGATCGTGCGGGTCCTGCTGCGGTCCTTGGCCCGCAGCAGGAACGTCAGCAGGTCGCCGTTGCCGGAGAACCGGCTGCCGAGCGTGCCGCTGAGACCGGGGAACGCGTGCTTGCTGCGCAGCAGCAGGTAGGTGGTGCCGTAGGTGCCGGCGGCCAGCACCAGCCGGTCGCAGCCGATGGTCCGCGGCCCGCTCGCCGGGTGATGCCGCACGTAGTCGACCTCGTAGCCGCCCCCCTCGCGCGGCCGGATGGATCGTACCTCGTGAAGCGTGCGCAGATCGGCACCGTGGTGGCGGGCCGCGGACAGGTATGTGTGGTCCAGGCTGTTCTTCGACCCGTCGTTGCAGCCGATGTCGCACTCGCCGCACAGGCGGCAGGTGCGGCGCGGCACACCGTGCACGTTGCCGTACACCGGGTCGGCGATCGGCAGGCCGAGACCGGGCCTGGCGCCCCTGGCGGGGGCGAAGCTGATCGCCAGCGGCGGCAGGCGCCAGTCGAGGCCGAGCTCGGCGGCGGCGTCCTGCATCGCACGGGTCTTCGGGGTGTCCTCGTACGGCTGGTGGTCGAGCGGGTACGGCGTGGTGCCGATCATTTCCTCGACCGCGTCGTAGTGCGGGTCGAGGTCCTCGCGGGTCACCGGCCAGGTCTCGTAACCGCCGGTCGCCAGCGGCTCCTCGTGCACGAACCAGCGCTCGTCCTTGCGGAGCATGACGTTGGCGTAGATGAGGGACCCGCCGCCGAGCCCGCTGGCGACCACGGAGTCGCAGCCGCCGAAGCTCCACACGTCGTACATCCCGTAGTGCCCCTCCTGGGGGTCCCAGAAGGCCCGGCCCATCTCGGCGGGGCTGCGCGGGAACATGCCCGGTGCGTAGGCACGTCCCCGTTCGAGCACCACCACCGACAGCCCCGCCGAGGCCAGGCGGTACGCCGCGACGGACCCGCCGAAACCGGATCCCACGACCACGACGTCCACGTTCTCCGTGCTCATCGGCTCGCTCCGCTCGCGGCGGTCGATCGCCCTTGGATTCTCATGTTGCCGTTGCTCATGACGCTCGTTCTTCATCCCGCGTGACGCTTGAGGAAGTCCACGACGCGCGGGAAGACGTCGACATGGGCGTTCTTGCCGATGAGGGGGTCGATGTGGCCGTACCCCGGGAGGATCTGCAGCTCGTGCCGGCCCGGGGCCCGCTTGGACAGGATGCGGTGACAGACGATGTTGGAGTCGGTGAACACGTCGTTGTGGTCACCGGTCATGAACAGCACCGGCGTCTCGACGCGGCCGGCTCCGGCGAGGTAGTCGTCGGGCAGGGCGGAATGGGCGGAATTGCCGGGGTCGCACTTCACGGCGTGCCCCGCCCGCACCATCTTGTTGATGTGACGGTAGTAGTTGACGTCCGCCGCGCCGTTGAGGTCGGCCAGCCGCTCCTGCACGTGGGTCTGCGGCGCGAGGTTGCGGTGGCGGTACATGGCCGGCCGGCCGCTGCCCCACATGAAGCTCTGCATGTGGCAGGCCGGCTCCCGGCACTCGGGGTGGAAGAACGAGACCGCCCGCGAGAGCAGCCACCGCCGCGTCAGCGGCGGCGCGTCGACGAACCTCGGGTCGAGATAGGACAGCCCGAGGCCGTACTCCAGGAGGGCCGGGCCGACGCCGAGCTTGAGCCGCGCCCACCGGGGGACCCGCGGCGTCAGCCCGACGCTGTTGGCCACCATGCTCGTGACACCCTCGACGGCTCCGCCGAACAGGCTCATCTGGAACGACACCGACCCCAGGCAGTGCGCTATGACGTGGATCCGCCGTGCCCCAACGTGACGGCGGAGCTCGCGCATGGCTGCCGGGTGGTCGAAGGCGGCGATGTCGTCCAGGGTCTGCCGCCGGGTCTCCATGTTGTAGGGGAACCGGTTGCTCATCCGGAAGTCGAGGGCCCACACGTCCCCGAAACCGCTGTCCAGCAGGTAGCTCACCAGGTTGTGATGCTCGGGCATGATGAACATGTCGCTGGACGAGGTCAGCCCGTGGACCAGCAGCACGACGTCGTCGGAGTCCGCGGCGCGGAACCTCGTCAACGTCAGGCCGAGCTCGTCCTCGGTCGAGAAGGGATGCACCGACACCTCGGCGCCCGACACGCCCTCGAGCGTGTATCGCGGTATGCGGTGTTCCATCCCCACTGTCCTCCTGTTCGTGACGGGTCCAACAATGCCAATCGCGCGGTGCGGGCGGCATCGTGGAAACCCCGTACATCCGTGCGGGGCCCGCTACGTGTGACTCCGTTTCAGCGCTCGCGGTTCAGCTTGGTCGCCACGCCGACGCGCGAGGTGACGCCGAGCTTGGCGAAGACGTGCGACAGATGGGTCTCCACCGTCCGCACGCTGAGGAACAGCTGCTCGGCGATCACCTGGTTGGTCAGCCCCGCCGCGACGAGGGTGGCCACCTCCAGCTCGCGGGGCGACAGCCCGTACGACCCTTGGCCCTGCGCGCCCTGCCCGGACGCCCCGCCGGTCGACACCCGCACCCCGAGCCGGCGCTGCTCCCGTACGGCCTGCGCCTCCAGGGCCCGCGCCCCGCAGGAGCGGAAGACCTCGGTCGCGTCGCGCAGCCGCTCCCGGGCGGTACGGCGTTCGCCCGCCTCGCCGTAGGCCAGTCCCGCCGCCAGCAGCGCCCGTCCGGCGTCGATCCGCCGCTCGGCGGCGGTCAGCAGGACGGCCGCCTCGTCGGCGAGCGGCCCGGCGGCGGCGGGGTCGGTGGCCCGGAGGGCGTGGGAGCGGGCCAGCGGGATGAGGCCGGAGAACGCCGGTAGTTCGGGATGGGCCAGGGCCTGCGCCACCTCGGCCCAGCCCATCGCCTTCTCGCTCCGGCCGAGGGCGGCCTCGGCCTGCGCGAGCAGTTCGCAGCTGCCCAGCAGGCTGCCGCGGTCGAGCCGGGGGTCGTCGAAGCCGCGGCAGGCCGCCTGGACGGCCTCGATGCCCTCCTCCAGGCGCCCGGCGGCCAGCAGCGCGACCGCCCGCGCGTGCCGGGCCATGTCGCCCCACACCTCGCCGCCGCCCACTCCCGCCTGGATCGCCTCGTCGCCGGCCCGTGCGGCGGCGTCGTGGTCGCCCGACCAGGCCGTCGCCAGGCACAGCTGGGTGAGGGCGAAGACCAGCTGCTGCCCCGACTCCAGCAACCGGGCCCCCTCCACCGACTCGTCGACGGTGTCCAGCGCCTCCGTCAGCCGGCCGAGGATGGCCAGCGTGCGGGCCTTGCCCGCCAGCAGGTTGGTCAGGATGTAGGTCTGGCCGGTGGAGCGGGCGACGGCGGCGGCACGCTCGAAGTGCCGCAGCGCCACCGAGTAACGTCCCATGTTCGTCTCGGCCCAGCACAGCCAGGCGACCGCGTCCAGCCACTCGGCGAGGTGGTCGTCGAGGGCGGTGGCGATGAGCCGGTCGGCGGCGTCCGCGCTGCGCAGCGCCTCGGCCATCCGTCCCGCCGCGAACGCCGGCATCGGCCGCAACGCCGCCACCGCCATCGCCAGGCCCGGCTCCCAGTCGTCCTCGGAGTCGGGCATCAGGTCGAGCACGGCCTGCGCGGCGCGGAAGTCGACGCGCATCATGCTCTCGGCGACCAGGCGCATCCGCAGGGGGATCGCGGCGGCGGCGCGGGGGTGCGGCATCCGGCGCAGCTCGTCCAGCAGCAGGGCACGCGCCTCGTGGGGCCGGTCGAGCTGGCGTTCCATCAGGGCACAGATGCGCGCGGCCCTCGCCCGGCGCGTGTAGTCGTCCGGGGGGAGCAGGCGCAGCAGCTCGCGGGCGGTGTCGCGGCCCTCGGCCAGCCGGCCGCTCACCCCCTGCGTCCGGCTGAGCTCCAGGAGCAGTTCGAGCCGTTGGTCGAGCGTGCCGGGCTCGTCGGGCATGAGGTCCAGGGCCTTGCGCAGCCAGTGGGCGGCGGTCGCCGGCGCCTGGGGGGCGACCGCGCGGGCCGCGTCCACCAGGGTGGCGATCGCCCGCTGGTCGCCGAATGACCCGGCCCGTTCGAAGTGGTGGGCCTGGACGGTCGCGGGCGCGCCGACGCTCGCCAGGTAGGCGCCCAGCCGCGCGTGCGCGGCGAGCTGCCAGCCCGCCGCCGCCGACTCGTACGCCGCCCGTCTCACCAGCGGATGTCGGAACCGGAACCGGCCCGCCGCGGCGGGGCGGACGATGTCGCGGGCCACCAGCTCGCTGAGGGCCTCCAGCGCGCCGGCCTCCGAGACCTGCGCGGCCACGGCGGCGAGCGCGGGGTCGAACTCGTCGGCGGTCACCGCGGCCGCCTGCGCGACCAGCAGCGAGCCGGGGGACAGGTCGCCGAGCTCGACCTGGAGCGCGGCGCGCACGGTCGCGGGCAGCTCGTTCACGTCGAGGCGGCTCATGCGGGCCAGGGCCTCCAGGTAGAACGGGTTGCCGCCACTCGCCTCGTACAGTGCCCGTCCCCGGGAGCGGTTGACGTCCGGCCCGAGGAACTCCTCCACCTCCGCCCGGTCGAGCGGCCCGACCGTGACCTGCCGTCCGTGCCCGCCCGTGCTGAGCGCCAGGGCCGCCAGGCGCGCGGTGACCTGGGCGGGACGGTAGGCCACGGCGACCAGCACCTTCCCGCGCGGAGGGTGGCGGACGAGGTGGTCGAGGAACTCGGCGGAGCTGTCGTCGGCCCAGTGCACGTCGTCGAGGATCAGCGCGAGCCCGCCGGGGGTGGACAGCTCGTCGATGAGCTGCCGCAACGCCCGGTAGAGCCGGTAGCGGAGCATGCCGCTGAGGTCGGCGTCCTCGGCGTGGCCCCGTTCCCCGGGCTCGTCGGGCATCTTGCCCGCCAGCGCCGGGAACACGGTGGCCAGCAGGCGGGTCTGCCCGGCTCCCAGCCGGCCGGGTAGCTCGTCGCGCCGCGCCTCGAGGTGGTCGTCCAGGGCGTCGATCAACGCGCTGAACGGCAGGACCTGCTCGAACTCGGCCGCCCTGCCCCACAGTGTCGTCAGTCCGCGGCCGGACGCGATGGTGGCGAGCTCCGCCAGCAACCGTGTCTTGCCGGCGCCGGGTTCGCCGACCACCGCGAGGAACTGGAACCCTTCGGTGAACGTCGCGCCGACCGTCTGGGCGAAGGCCTCGAGGGCGTCGCGGCGGCCGACGAGCGGGGCTCCGCCGGAAAGGGCGGTCCCGGCGCCCTCGCCGAATGGCAGAGTCTCACGACTTCTCATGTCTGTACCCCACAGCGAGACGGAACACCAGGAACAGCCGCGCCGCAATCCAATTCCGAGACGGACTTGGCGCGGGACTCCGGGAGGAGCCGGGATGCTCACGGTCGAGGGCCGCCATGCCGGTGCCCTCGGGGCATGATTTTGTCGTAAAAAACCCTGGTGGCGAGCTCTCCGACCCGATCAAACCCTTTTGAGGTGAAACACGCACGCGATACCCGGATCGGTTACCCTTTTGTTCCCTATTCCGGCATTCCAGCGTCACATGTGGGGCCGGTCGCCCGTCTCCAGTGAGCGCAGGCCGTGCACCGCTATCTCGATGCCCCTGCGTGCCGCCGCCCACATCCGCTCCGGCGGGTCGCCGGCGTCCCTGCTCGCCATGAGCGCCATCTTCACCGCGCCTACGAACGCCCCGAGCGCGGCCGCGGCCTCGACGGGATCGAGCTCCCCGGCGTAGGCGTCCCGCAACGCCTCGGCCACGCGCCTCTGCACGTCGAACAGCTGGTGCAGCGCCCGCGCCTGGAGGGCGGGGACGGACATGATCAGGCGGAGGCGGGCCGGGGCGAGCTCCATGGCGAGCTGGACGTCCTCGGCGTCGAAGGCCAGCACCGAATCGGCCACCCGGCCCAGCAGGTCGACCACCGGCTCACCGGGCCGGCGGTCGGCGATCACGGCGAGCACCCGGCCGACCCGCGAGGGGGTGTCGAAGAAGACGACGTCCTCCTTGCTCACGAAGTAGCTGAAGAACGTGCGGGTGGAGACCTCGGCCGCCGCCGCGATCTCGGCCACGGTCGTCTCGTCGAAGCCTTTCTCCTCGAACAGGCGCAGCGCCTCCTCGATGAGCAGCCGGCGCGTGCGCAGCTTCTTGCGTTCCCTCAGACCTGTACCGCCCGCCATGCCGGAACTTTACTGCATCAGCTGATTTTTTTCATCCGTTGCAATTCAACAGGAGGTACTGTTTTCTGTAAGAACAAGGAACGACGCCCGGTTTCGACCTCTGTCAAGGAGCGCGTCATGCCCAACGCGATGCCCGAGCCCGTAACCCTCCCGCTCGCCCGCGAGCAGGCCCTCGATCCGCCGCAAGTCCTGGGCAAATGGCGAGAGGAAGGCCCGTTACGGCCGATGCTGTACGCCGACGGCCACGTCGGCTGGCTGGCCACGGGCTACTCCGCGGTCCGGGCGATCCTCGCCGACCCCCGCTTCAGCAGCCGGGTCGAGCTGCTGCACCCGCCGATCCCCCAGCGGCTGCGGCAGCAGCAGGCCTTGACCAGGCGGCCCGGGTTCTTCCTGCGGGAAGACCCTCCCGAGCACACCCGGTTCCGCAAGCTCCTGACCGGGCAGTTCACCGTCCGCCGGATGAAGCAGCTCGAGCCGCGCATCGAGAAGATCACCAATGACCGGCTCGACGCCATGGAGCGGGAGGGCTCACCGACCGACCTGGTGAAGGCCTTCTCGCTGCCGATCCCCTCCCTGGTGATCTGCGAGCTCCTCGGCGTGCCCTACTCCGACCACGACCGCTTCCAGCGCGACTCGTCCGCCCTGCTCAACCTCGAGTCCTCCTTCGAGGAGACGCAGGCCGCGATCGACCGGCTGCTGGCCTACCTGTACGACCTGGTCGTCCGCAAGCGCTCCGAGCCGGACGACGCCCTGATCAGCGGTCTGATCGAGACGGGGAAGCTCACCGACGAGGAGCTCGTCGGCGTCTCCACGCTCCTGTTGATCGCCGGGCACGAGACCACCGCCAACATGCTGGCCCTCGGCACCTACACCCTGCTGAACAACCCCGAGCAGCTCGCCGCCCTCCGCGAGGACCCCTCGCTGGCGGACACCGCCGTCGAGGAACTCCTCAGGTACCTCACGATCATCCACATCGGCACCATCCGGACGGCCCTGGAAGATGTGGAGATCGAGGGCTATATGATCAAGGCGGGCGAGTCGGTGACGATGTCGGTCAGCGCCGCCAACCGCGACCCGTCGAAGTTCGAGGATCCTGACACGCTGGACATCACGCGGCAGGCGACCGGGCACCTGTCCTTCGGCCACGGCATCCACCAGTGCCTGGGGCAGCAGCTCGCCCGGATCGAGATGCGCATCGCGTACCCTGCCCTGCTGCGGCGATTCCCGCACCTGCGTCTCGCCATACCTCCGGAGGAGGTCGCGATGCGCTCCGACATGGCAATCTACGGCGTACACCGGCTCCCGGTGGCCTGGTAGGAGGTTTCCACTCATGCGGATCAAAGCGGACACCGAGGTGTGCATCGGGGCCGGGATGTGCGTCCTGACCGCCGCCAAGGTGTTCGACCAGAGCGAGGACGACGGCACCGTGGTGGTGCTCGAGCCGGAGCCGCCCGTCGACCAGGAGGCGGCCGTCCGCCGCGCGGTGCAGGTGTGCCCGTCGGGCGCCCTGTCCATCTCCTGACGGTTCGCCGTCCGCGCAGGGCTGGGCTGGCGAGGAGTCCCCTCGCCGGTCCGGCCCCGCGTGCCTTCCGGCGTCCGGCACGGCGCGTTCCCGGTCAGGGCATGGCGTGCTCGCCGGACGGCATCGAGTGCCCGGCCGGCATCTGCCCGTGGTCCATCGGGTGCCCCTCGGGCATGGGGTGCCCCGGGGACGTCGGCTGCCCCTCGGGCATCGGCATGGTGTGCCCCATCGTGATCGTGCCGCCGAGCTTCGCGCGGAACGGTTCGAGCATCTCGCGGGTGTTCCCCAGGACGATCCACCGGGCGCCCACCAGGTAGGCGCCCCCGTAGCTGAGCGCGTCGTCCAGCCACTCCTTCTGGCCCTGGTCGGTGGCGAAGGTGGTGACGGAGTACTGGCCGGCCGCCGTCCTGCACATGCCCTGCCGCAGTTCGGTGGCCTGCACCTGGATCTGGGGCTCGGCGCAGCCCGTCTTGGCCGAGATCTGCTCCACCGTCCCCGGCGTCGCGGCGGGCGGCGCGGCGGTGGCGCCCCGGGCGACGCCGCACCCGGCGAGGAGTCCGGCCGCGACGGCGAGGGCGGCGATGTGCCTGCGGTTCGTCACGGCGCCGTCGTCTCCAGGCTCCCGCCGACCTCCTGGCTGAACGACTGCAGCAGCGCCGGGTCGTTGCCGGAGATGACCCACTTGTTGCCGACGAGGTAGTTGCCTCCCCATTCCTTGGCCTCGGTCAGCCAGTCCCGCTTCCCCTGGTCGGTGGAGAAGGTGACCAGGGCGTACTGGCCCTTGTCGGTCTTGCACACGCCCTGGCGTAGCTCGTCGCTGTCGGTCTGGATCTGGGGCTTCGCGCAGCCGGTCCTGCCGGCGAGTTCCTTGAGCGTGAGCGGCTGCCCCGCGTCGGCGGGGGCGGCGGCGCCGGCCGCGGCCAGGGCCGGCGCCTCGGGGCTCGCGCCGCCACCGCATCCCGTGAGGAGCGTGAGCGCGAACACCGAGCCGACGAGGCCGGTCGCGCGTGTGGTGAGGCTGAGGCGTCTCATGGCAGATCTCCCATCCGGCGTGCCTGTAGGTGTCACCGCCAGGCGAGTACGGCGCGTGCGCCGGTTCGGTTCATCCGGTGTTCCGGAGTGCGCGCGACCGCGGCCGTCCGGAGGGAGGCGGAAGCCTCTGACCTGGTGAAGACCGGGGGCGTCGACTCCCCGTGAAGAATTCTTGGATTTGTCTGAACTGTCCCGGCGCAGCCCGCGTACCTCGCTCCGATGGGGCACCAACCTATGCCGCCATGAGCACTGACTCCGGGAGGAGTTCGAATGATCCAAATCCAGCACAGACGGCGGTTCAGGCCCGTCCTGAGCGTCCTTGCCCTGGGTGGGGCGGGGGTCGGTCTCGTCGTGGCGAGCTTGACCCCGGCTGGGCAGGGGATGAGCCCGGAGGTGTCGCTGTCGGCCTACTCCGTCAGCGCCTCCACCTTGACGACCGCGGCCGCGGCCCCGACGGTGAACTGCCCGTCCGTCGCCGACAAGCTGCAGGGCGTCCCCGCCGCGGCTCAGGCCGAGGTGCAGCGGAACCTGAACCTGCTGGACACCCAGATCGCGGAGGCGAACCGGCGGCTGGTGACCTCGCAGGGGCAGGGTGGTCCGAACTTCATCCAGAACGCCATCCTCGGTCCGTTGAAGGACAAGCGCGCCTCGACACTGGACCGCATCACCATCGCGATCGGACGGGCCGGTGGTCAGCGTCCGAACCTGCAGAACCTCGCGGCCTGTGGCCTGAACAACGCCAGCGGTAACAACGGTGGCGCCCAGCAGGGCGACAACCAGAACGGTGGTAACAACGGCCAGAACGGCGGTAACAACGGCGGCCAGAACGGTAACAACGGCGGCCAGAACAACAACGGCCAGAACAACAACGGCCAGAACAACAACGGCCAGAACAACAACGGCCAGGGCAACAACGGGCAGAACAACAACGGCGGCCAGGGGAACAACGGCGGCCAGAACGGCAACGGGCAGACCGTGAACTGCCCGTCGGTGGCCGACAAGCTGGGCGACGTCCCCGCGGCCGCTCAGGCCGAGGTGCAGCGGAACCTGAACCTGCTGGACACCCAGATCGCGGAGGCGAACCGGCGCCTGGCCGCCACGCGCGGGCAGGGGGGCCGCAACTTCATCCAGAACGCGATCCTCGGCCCGCTGAGGGCCAAGCGCTTCGCCACCCTGCAGCGAATCTCGATCGCCATCGCCCGCGCCGGCGGCCGTCGTCCGAACCTGCTGAACCTCGCCACCTGCTCGCTCAACAACGGCGGCCAGAACGGCGGAAACGGCGGAAACAACAACGGTGGCGGAAACAACGGCAACAACGGCGGGCAGAACGGCGGTGGCAACAACGGCGGCGCCTCGCCCACGCCGACCGCGACCAACGGAAACGGCAACGGCAACGGCAACGGCAACGGCAACGGTGGGGGCAAGCCCTCCGGCCCGTCGCCGGAGGACTTCGTCGACATCCGCAGCGTCCAGCCCAACGTGAACCAGCCGCGCTTCCAGGGCAACGGCTCACGCGGCTCGTTCGTCACCCGGTGCGGCCGCAACGAGAACGGCCACTTCAACTCCGACAACGTCATCGTGGCCCCCGGTGTGACCAACGGCGCTCACCACGTCCACGACTACGTGGGCAATCTGGACACCAGCGGCTTCTCCACGAATGAGAGCCTCCAGGCGGCCGGGACGACCTGCTCCAACGGCGACAAGTCCGCCCACTACTGGCCGGTGCTGCGCCTGCAGAACGGCAAGGGCAACGACGCCGACAAGGCCGGCGGCGGCCTCGACGGCAACGTCGGCACCATCGTCCGTCCCGCCAGCGTCACCCTGAGCTTCAGCGGCAACGCCACCAGCAAGGTCGTCCCGATGCCGGTCTTCCTGCGCATCATCACCGGTGACGCCAAGTCGTTCACCAACGGCACGACCAACGCCAACGCCCGCTGGACGTGCACCGGCTTCGAGAATCGTGAGCTGCGGGACAAGTACCCGATCTGCCCTCGCGGCAGCCAGGTCGTGCGCAAGTTCAAGTTCCAGAGCTGCTGGGACGGCAAGAACATCGACAGCGCCAACCACCGCACCCACGTGGCGTTCATCAACGCCGACGGCTCGTGCCCGAACGGGTTCCAGGCCATCCCCGCCCTGGAGCAGCGCATCACCTACAACGTGCCGCCGGGCCCCGGCTTCGCCGTCGACAGTTTCCCGGAGCAGTTGCACAAGCCGGTGACCGACCATGGTGACTTCATCAACGTCATGCCCGAAGCACTGATGAAGCAGGCCGTGAACTGCATCAACAGCGGCAGGCGCTGCGGCTGACCCAGGAGGACCGAATAGCCGGATCAATCGGATAAAGCGCGCAAAAAACCGTCGCCCCGCGAGACCCTCGCGGGGCGACGCGTTCGCGTCCGGGTATCCGGGCCGCCGAGCAGGCGGATCGGTCCCGAGGCGGTCGGCGGGGGTCTCACCCCCGCCGACCGGCTGAGCCGTGCGGCCGGGAGGCCGCGTGGCGACGATCAGTAATCGTCGTCGTCGTCCCAGTCGTCGTCGTCGCCACCCCGACTGAGGCGCGAGGCCGGGGCCGCCGCCGTGAGCAGCGCCGCCGTCAGCAGGAGGCCGGTGGCGATGAGTCGTCCGAGCATGAGAATCACTCCGTAACCCTCTTCTGCGGCCCTGAGGATCTGCCTGGGCCGGAACGGAGCGTCGAGATGGCTTCCCGGGATACGCCAAGACGGCGCGGTACGAATCTCACAGTAGCCAGCGCCTCCCCGGACGTGTCACCAGGGCGGAGGCAAATCCGCAGCATGGGTTCGGGCAAACCCGGCGCGTCCCTGCCATGTCCCCCCCCGCCGCCGCGCGACGCGGCGACGGCTCGCCGCGCCCGGCACCGACACGGTCGCCGGACCATTCGGACGCAGCGGTCACCCGGGGCTGATCAGGCGTACGCAGTGTTACCGTCGGCATCCGATGTGATCGGGCGCGTTGGGGGGCGCGGATGGCGACGTTGCAGGTGGCGGCGCTGGCCGCAGGCCCGGCGGCCCCGGCCGGACTGGTCCCGTCACCGATCGCGGGCCCGCCACGGCTGGTGGAGCTCCTCGGCCTCCTGGGCCCCGCGACCCCGGGCGACCTGCTCGCCGCGCGCACGCAGATGGCCGTGTCGCTCGGATGGCACATCGTGCTGGCCTGCCTGGGCATCGGCATGCCGGCGCTGATGGTGGTCACCGAATGGCGCGCCCTGCGCACCGGCGACGCCGCCTACATGCGCCTCGCCCGTCACTGGGCCAAGGCGGTCGGTGTGCTGTTCGCGGCGGGCGCGGTGTCCGGCACGATCCTCAGCTTCGAGCTGGGGTTGCTCTGGCCCGGCATGATGGGCCTGTACGGGCAGGTCGTCGGGCTGCCGTTCGCGGCCGAGGGCATCGCCTTCTTCATCGAGGCCATCTTCCTCGGGGTGTACCTGTACAGCTGGGACCGGATCCCGCCGCGGCTGCACCTGCTCAGCGGGCTCACGGTGCTGGTCGCGGGCGTCCTGTCGGCGTTCCTGGTCATCTGCGCCAACGCCTGGATGAACCAGCCGCGGGGGTTCGTCCGCGCCGGGCCGGCGGTGGGGAACGTGCGCCCGTGGCGGGCGATGTTCAACCCGGCCGTACCGCACGAGACCCTGCACATGATCGTGGCCGCGTTCATGGTGACCGGTTTCCTCGTGGCCGGGGTGTACGCGGCGGGCATGCTGCGCGGGCGCCGCGACCGCTACCACCTGCTCGGCTTCCTCGTGCCGTTCACCATGGCGGCGGCGTTCACGCCCGTCCAGATCATCGTGGGCGACTTCGCCGGCAAGCGGGTCGCCGAACTCCAGCCCGCCAAGCTCGCCGCCGCCGAAGGCCTCTTCCGCACCACGGCCCGGGCTCCACTGAGCGTCGGCGGCATCGTCGTCGGCGACGAACTGCGCTACGCGTTCGAGATCCCCTCCGGCCTGTCGTTCCTCGCCAAGGGCGGTTTCGACGCCGTCGTGCAGGGCCTCGACAAGGTGCCCCGGGGGGATCGGCCCCCGGTGCCGATCGTCCACGTGGCCTTCGACCTCATGGTGGCGATGGCCTTCCTGCTGCTCCTGCTGTCGGCCTGGCTCGCCCTGGTGTGGTGGCGCCGGCGCCGGCTGCCCGGCACGCGGTGGTTCCTGTGGCCGGCCGCCTTGTCCGGGGTGGCCGCCGTCATCGCGGTGGAGGCCGGCTGGACCGTCACCGAGGTCGGCAGGCAGCCCTGGACGGTGTACGGCCACCTCCGCACGCGTGACGCGGTGAACCCCGCCCCCGGCCTGTGGACCGGGTTCGTCGTCGTCACCCTCGTCTACCTGGTGCTCACCGTCGTCACGCTGTACGTCCTGCGGCTGGTGCGGTCGGGGGAGGAGCCGGTCGCGCCCCAGGAGTCCGAGCTCGCCCGTGAGCCGGGCGGGCCGGGAGCCGCCTGATGGACCTCGCGCAGGTCGTGCTGGCCGTGATGTGGGCGGGGCTCACGCTCTACGCGCTGCTGGCCGGGGCCGACTTCGGTGGCGGCATCTGGGACCTGCTCGCCGGGCGCAGCGGGCCCGGCATGACCCGGCGCCACCTCATCGAACGGTCGATCGGGCCGGTGTGGGAGGCCAACCACGTCTGGCTGATCTTCGTGCTCGTGCTGCTGTGGACGGCGTTCTCGGGGGTGTTCGCCTCGGTCATGTCGACGCTGTACATCCCGCTGACGCTGGCCGCGCTCGGCATCATCGCGCGCGGCACCGCCTTCGCCTTCCGCAAGGCCGCCAAGGAGCTGTGGCAGCGACGCCTGTTCGGCGCCGCGTTCGCCGTCTCGTCGGTGCTGACCCCCTTCTTCATGGGCACGGTCGCCGGGGCCATCGCCTCCGGGCGGGTGCCGTTCGGGCTCGCCAGGGGGAACATCGTGACGAGCTGGCTCAACCCCACGTCCCTGCTGGGCGGGGTGCTCGCGGTGCTGGTGTGCGCCTACCTGGCGGGGGCCTACCTGTGCGACGACGCCGGGGCGGCCCGGTGTACCGAGCTGGCGGAGTGGTTCCGGCCACGGGCGCTGGTCGCGGCCGTGGTCATCGGCGTGGTGGCGCTCGGTGGCATCGCCGTGCTGCGCTTCGACGCCCCGATGCTGTTCACCGGTCTCACCGGCCGCGCGCTGCCCCTGGTGGTGGCGAGCGCGATCTTCGGTATCCTCTCGCTTGTCATGCTGTGGCGGCGCGTCCATTCGATCGCCCGCGCGTCGGCGATGCTCGGCGTCATCGCGGTCCTGTGGGGGTGGGCGCTCGCGCAGTACCCCGTCATGCTCCCGCCGTCGCTGACCTACCGGCAGGCCGCCGCCGAGTCCTCGGTGCTCGTCGCCACGCTGGTGGTCACGGCCGTCGGGGTCGCGCTCATCGGGCCGTCCATGGCCTGGCTGATCGCCGTCCAGCGCCGGGAGCTGCGCGACTCGGGTGAACGGCCTTGACCTCAACTTAGGTTGAGGTCTTAGCGTTCTGGGAGCGTCACCGGTGACGGTGGTGTTCGGCTTGGCTTACTTCTCCTGGAATGCGGTGGTGCCCGAATGAGCATGGAAATGACCGCCTGGAACTCCATGTACAACGCCATGCACGCGCAGGACGAGCGCTGGCCGTTCTCCAGGGCGACGCTGCGCCGCATCGGCGCGTTCGCCCGGCCGCACCGCGCGATGCTCGCCTGGTTCCTCGTGCTCAGCGTGGTGTCCGCGGTGCTCGCGGTCGCCGCGCCCATGCTGGCCGGCCGCGTGGTCGACGCCATCGTGCACCATGCGGCACTTTCGACGGTGCTGACCTCGGCCGCGCTCATCGCCGCCATCGCCCTGGCCGACGCGGGGCTCGGCCTGCTGACGCGCTGGCTGTCGGCGAGCATCGGTGAGGGCCTGATCCTCGATCTGCGGACGGCGGTGTTCGACCACGTCCAGCGCATGCCGGTGGCCTTCTTCACGCGCACCAGGACGGGCGCGCTGGTGAGCAGGCTCAACAACGACGTCATCGGCGCCCAGCGGGCGTTCAGCAACACCCTGTCAGGGGTGGTCAGCAACATCGTGACGCTCGCCCTCACACTGGCGGTGATGGTCGGCATCTCCTGGCAGGTCACCCTGCTCACGCTGGTGCTGCTGCCCATGTTCGTGCTGCCCGCGCGGCGGATGGGCTCGCGCATGGCGCGCCTGGAGCGGGAGGCGGCCGACCACAACGCCGCGATGGGCAACCAGATGACCGAGCGCTTCTCGGCGCCGGGCGCGACGCTCATCAAGCTGTTCGGCCGGCCCGCACGCGAGTCGGCGGAGTTCGCCATGCGGGCGCGGCGGGTGCGCGACATCGGGGTGCGCACCGCGATGGTGCGATCGGTCTTCCTCACGGCACTGACACTGGTCTCCGCCCTCGCGCTGGCCATCGTCTACGCGCTCGGCGGCTTCTACTCGCTGCAGGGCCGGCTCGAGGCGGGCGCGGTCGTCGCGCTCGCGCTGCTGCTCACCCGGCTGTACGCGCCGCTGACCGCGCTGGCCGGGGCCCGTGTCGAGGTGATGAGCGCGCTGGTGAGCTTCGAGCGGGTCTTCGAGGTCCTCGACCTCAAGCCGATGATCGAGGACAGGCCCGGCGCGCTGCCCGTCCCCGACGGCCCGGTGTCGGTGGAGTTCGAGGGCGTGCGGTTCGCCTACCCGTCGGCCGACAAGGTGTCGCTCGCGTCGCTGGAAGAGGTGGCGGGCCTGGACACCAGGGGCGGCGCCGAGGTGCTGCACGAGGTGTCCTTCCGCGCCGAGCCGGGGCAGATGGTGGCGCTGGTCGGCTCGTCGGGCGCGGGCAAGTCGACGATCGCCCAGCTGCTGGTCCGCCTGTACGACGTGGACGCCGGCGCCGTACGGCTGTCGGGCGTCGACGTGCGCGACCTGTCGTCGGACTCGGTCCGGGAGACGGTCGGCATGGTGACCCAGGACGGGCACCTGTTCCACGAGTCGGTGCGGTCGAACCTCACGCTCGCCCGGCCGGAGGCGAGCGAGGACGAGATCTGGGACGCCCTGCGCCGCGCCCGGCTCGACGATCTGGTCGCGGCGCTACCCGACGGGCTGGACACCGTGGTGGGCGAGCGCGGCTACCGGCTGTCGGGCGGCGAGCGGCAGCGGCTCACCATCGCCCGGCTGCTGCTGGCCCGCCCGCGGGTGGTGATCCTCGACGAGGCCACCGCGCACCTCGACTCCACCTCCGAGGCCGCGGTGCAGGAGGCACTGGGGGAGGCGCTCGACGGGCGGACCGCCGTGATCATCGCCCACCGGCTCTCCACCATCCGCTCCGCCGACCTCATCCTGGTGGTGGAGGACGGCAGGGTCGTCGAGCGCGGCACGCACGACGAGCTGCTGGCCGCCGGAGGCCGTTACGAGGAGCTGTACCGCACCCAGTTCGACCAGCGGCTCACGCTCGACGAGGTGGCGTGAGCGCCGCCCCGGAGCCGCGCGCGGTCAGGGAAGGGCACGGGAGGCGGCGCTCTCCAGCGGGCCGCCTTCCAGGGCCGCGGCCATCGTCGGGTAGATGTCGAACGCCGCCGCCAGCCCCGTCAGGTTCATGATTTTCTTGGGGGTCGGGCAGAGGCTGCACAGCGCGCAGGTGCCACCGCACCTGCGCGCCTTCGCGGAGGCGGTCACCAGCAGACGCAGGCCCGAGGAGTCGATGAAGCTCATGTCGGACAGGTCGAACAGCAGCCGCGGCCTGAACTCCCTGAGCGCCTCGTCGATGTCGGCGCCGAGGCGGGAGGTCTCGTTCCTGTCGACTTCGCCGATGACCGTGATGACGGTGAATCCGCGAAGGCTCTCGCGCCGTATCGTCAACGGCATCTCGACCTCCCCGAGGTGGGCACGCACCACCCGTCCCCAGTCTGTTCCTGCCGGACACCGGAGCACAAGGGTGTACACACCGTGAATGAGGCGTGCGGGCAAGTGTTCACCCGCACGCCTCGTCGGCTCCGGCTACCAGTCGCCGTCGTTGCCGCCGTCGCCGAAGTCGCCGCCCCCGAAGTCACCGCCGAAGAGGCCGCCGTCGTCGCCGCCGCGGTCGTCGTCCCCCTCGAAGAAGTCGCCGATCTCGTCGGCCACCTCGGCCGCCACCCAGCCGCCGACCAGGCCCGCCGCCCCCGCCGCCGCGACCGCTCCCCAGCCGGGGCCGCCGTGGCCGTGGTGGTCGCCGTGCCCGTGGTGCGGGTGGCCGTGGTGCTCGTACGCGACGTGGCCGTGGTGGTCGTACGGCCCGTGGCCCATCACGTGATGTCCGCGGTGGCCGCCGTGCGCCACGCCGTCGAGCCAGCGGCCGATCTCGGCCGCCCAGTCCATGCGCATCGCCTGCTCGTGGGTCACCTGGAACCGCCCCACGACGTCGTGACCGGGGCTGAACAGGCGGGCCCGCTTGTCGGCCTCCAGCACCACGTCGAGGCCGCCCGGGCTCGCGACGAAGGTGAGCTCGACCTCGTTGACGCGCCCGGCCCACTCGCCCGGCGGGTGGAACTCGATCTCCTGGTAGAACGGCAGTTGCTGGTGCACCCCGTGGATGTGGCCGGCCTCCAGGTCGGCGCTCCTGAAGTGGAAGCCCAGGCGCGCGAACGCCTCCAGCACCTGCTCCTGCGAGGGGAGCGGCGCGACCGACACCGGGTCGAGGTCGCCCTTGTCGACGGCCTTGGCGACCGAGAGCTCGGTGCGCACGCCGACCGACGCGCCGTGCAGGTGCCGGCCGTGGATCTCGGTGACCGGCGTCTCCCACGGCACGTGCAGCTGGAACGGGATGGTGCGGTACTCGCCCTCGCCCAGCAGGAACGGCCCCGACACATGGGCGTGGAAGAACTCCGTGGTGCCGGTGTGCTCGGCGTCGCCGGCCTCGATCTCCACGCGGGTGACCAGGCCCAGGGCGACGTACTCGATCTCGGAGGCGAAGTCGCCGCCCTTGACGCGCACCTCCCCGGTCAGGATCCCGCCGGGCCGCACCCGCGGCGTGGCCAGGACCGTGTCCACCGAGGGACCCCCCACACCCAGGGCTCCCAGCATCCTTTTGAAGACCACGGCTTCCTCTCCTGATGTGTCCGCGTGAGTAGATCGAACAGGCAACGTCCGGTGCGCCGCCGGTGGTTCCCGTCTCGACGCCGGACGCGTCGTCGCGGTCCGGAACCGGTGGCGCGGCGGGGCCGGCTCACCAGACGAGGTGGAGCGCCTCCGGGGACCGGTGGATCAGCGTGGGCTGCATGACGACGGGCTCGCCCGGCGCGAGCCGCAGCCCCGGCAGGCGGCGCGCCAGCGTCTCCAGCGTGACGCGCACCTGCTCACGGGCGAGCTGGGAGCCGGGGCAGGCGTGCACCCCGTGGCCGAAGGCCACGTGGCGGACCGGCCGCCGGGTGATGTCGAAGACGTCCGGCCGGTCGAAGCGCGTCTCGTCCCGGTTCGCCGAGCCGAATGCCACCAGCACCGACGCCCCGGCCGGCAGCTCGACCCCCGCGAGCGTGACCGGCCGCGCGACGGTGCGGTGGAACGCCTGCACGGGGGCGTCGAACCGGGCGGCCTCCTCGACGGCGGCCGGGGCCAGCTCGGGACGCTCGCACAGCAGCTCCCACTGGTCGCGGTGCCGCAGCAGGTTCAGCACGGCGGTGCCGATGAGCGCGGTCGTCGTCAGGTGGCCGGCGAGCAGGAAGTTGGCCAGGTTGGACACCACTTCGTTGCGCTGCTCGTCCGTCGGCTCCCCGTCACCGGGCGCGAGAGCGCGCACCATCTCGGTGATCATGTCGTCGCGCGGGCTCTCGCGGCGGCTTCGCGCGTAGCGGTCGAACACGTGCCGCAGCGCCGCCACCTCGCGCGCCGCCCGCACCTGCTCGTCCGGCGGCATCGGCTGGAACAGCAGCTCCTCGGCGCGGTGGCTGGCCGACAGTGCCTGCGGCACGTCGCCGGCGTCCAGCCCCAGCACCCGCCCGATCACCTCGCCGGGCAGCCGCTTGGCGTACGCCTCCACCAGCTCCACGCGGCCGTCCTCGGCGAAGCCGTCGACCAGGGCCTCGGCCCGCTCGTCGGCGAACGGCGCCAGCGCGGCGACGCGCGTGGGGGACAGGCCCTTGACCAGCGGCGCGCGGTACCGCTGGTGCGCCGCGCCGTCGCTGCTCACCACGGTGGGGGAGCCGCCGGGCGCCGAGGCCATCTCGGCCAGGGCGTGCGGCCCCGGCAGGACGTCCGGCCGCAGGACCCCTTTCGAGGAGAAGTCGTCGGGCCGCCGCAGCACCTCCCGGACGTCGTCGTACCGGCTGACCAGCCACGCGCCCAGCTCCGGCTCGTACACCACGCCGGGCGTCCGCCGCGCGCGGGCGTACACGGGGTACGGGTCGCGCCGGAACGCCGTGATCCCGCCTGGTAAAGCGGGCTGCTCGCTGATGGACCCCGTCACGGCGCCTCCCCGGAATCGGCCGACATCGCAGGCAGCCATGTTAGATCGATCTCCCGGCCGGCGTGTGACGCGATCGGGTGACGGGGCCGCGTCCTCGCCGCCGCGGCCGCCGCCCATGTGCGCGGACGGCCCGCCCGGGGACGCCGGGCGGGCCGCGGGGAGGGCTAGAAGACCGGGACGCCGGCGCGTACCAGCTTCCAGTTGGACTCGGCGAAGGTCGCCGGGTCGATGGTGCCGGCGACGGTGGCGTACTCGATCAGCGCCTGCCGGATCTCCACCTGGGCGTTGTAGACCACGGGCGCGGTCTTGACGTGCGGGAACCCGCCGCCGCCCGACTGCCTGTAGTTGTTGACGGCCACCACGAACTGCTGGTCGGCGGTCACGGGCCTGCCCTGGTAGGACAGGTCGACGATGCGCTGCCCGACCGGCTGGGAGATGTCGATGTCGTACGACACGCCGGACAGCTGGTCGTAGTTGTAGTCGGGGGTGCCCTGCGCGTTGGTGAGGGTGGCGAGGTCGATCGGCGCGCCGGGGGCCACCTGGGCGAAGTACTTCGCCGAGTACTCCAGGTAGCCCTTGATCTGCGCGCCGGTCAGCTTCACCCCGAGCAGCGTGTTGTCGTACACGTACAGGCCCGCCATGTCGCGCACGCTCACCGGTCCGGACGGGAAGACGGCGGTGCGGCTGAACGGCGCGGCGATCGACAGCACCGGCAGCGAGGCGTCTGCGGTGCCGGCGACGGCCTTGCCGACCAGGTCGGTCTGCACCTTCTGGATGTAGTCGAGGATCGGGGTGTCCTTGTACGGCGACTCGGCCGCCGACAGCTCCTCCTTCGACTGGGCGATGACCCGGTTGACGTAGCCGACCGTCTTGTCGTGCTGCTCGCGCATGAGCGCGACGATCTTCGGGTCCTCGGGGACGGTGTTGGTGTTCACCGTGGTGGAGGACTTGTCCGTGACGGTCCACCTGCCCTGCCGCTTGGCGAGGGTGAAGTCGACCACCGACAGGCGCTGACCCCACTTGCTCGGCTCGGTGAGCAGCACCTGCCGCCCGGTCGCCTTGTTGGTGACGAACCTCTGCGGGACGTCGTTGTGGGCGTGGCCGAACAGGACGGCGTCGATGCCGGGGACCTGCTCGGCGACGAGCGCGGAGGCGTTCTCGACCGGCAGGTCGGAGCCGTAGGACGAGATGCCGTTGTCGCCGGCGTGGGCGGTGACGAGGACGACGTCGGCGCCGAGCCCGCGGATGACGGGCACCCACTTCCTGGCGGTCTCGACCAGGTCGAGGAACTTCAGCTTGCCGTCGACGTTGGCCTTGTCCCAGATGGCGATCCCGGGGTTGGTGAGGCCGAGCACGCCCACCTTGACGGGCTTGTCGCCCGCGACCTTCATCGTCTTGATGACGAACGGCAGGTAGGCCGGCAGGCCGGTCCTGGCGGAGACGGCGTTCGCGCCGAGCACGGGGGCCTTCATCTGCTTGACCCAGGTGGCGAGCAGCGGCAGGCCGTAGTTGAACTCGTGGTTGCCGAGGGTCACCGCGTCGTACCCGATGGCGTTCATGGCCGTGGCCATGGG
Source organism: Sphaerisporangium fuscum (assembly GCF_018531465.1). GTDB lineage: Bacteria > Actinomycetota > Actinomycetes > Streptosporangiales > Streptosporangiaceae > Sphaerisporangium > Sphaerisporangium fuscum. The sequence continues at coordinate 172,680 of NZ_JAHDTF010000013.1, read as the reverse complement.
GTGGGTCCGCCCGGTCTCGGTGATGGGCTCGACCTTGGCGTAGTAGTAGTCCAGGGGCGTGCCCTGGATCGTGTCGCCGGAGTCGAACAGCAGCGTGTGGCCGACGCCGCGCTGGGCCCGGATCTGGTTGACGAGGGTCGACACCTTGGCGAGGCCGACGTCGTTGTGGGCGCTGTCGTCGTACTCGGCGTTCTTGAAGTAGTCCCAGTTCAGGGCGTTACCGTGGATGTCCGAGCTGGCCATCACGGTGATCTTCACCGTGTGGTCCGGCTGCGCGGAGGCAAGTGTGGCGGGTGCGAGCACACCGATGGCCACCGCGGCGGTGGCGCAGGCGGCGAGGGCCCGGCCGATTCTGGAACTCATGGCCCGGGACGGTAGCCGCGGTAGGTCACCCGCGGATCACGAGACACGCCCCGGTGAACTCTCTCTTCCCTGTTGACCTGCACGAACCCGTGCAGACTGAGCCGTCTCTCAGTCCGACAACTCGATCGGTCTTGACAAAAAAAGTGTTCGGTGAGAACGTTGAGTCAGGTCGAGATCGGGGCCGCGGGAAACCGCCCCGGGATCGGACGGACACGACGACACAGAACAAGGAGTCACGAGATGAGCCACCGTTTCGAACTGCGCAAGGAGATCGAGCTCAAGGCCGGCGCCGAGCTGGTGTGGGACGCCGTCGCCACCGGGCCCGGCCTGAACTCCTGGTACCTCGGCCGCAACGAGATCGAGCCCCGCGAGGGCGGCAAGGCCGTGCAGTTCTTCGGCGACTTCCCGGTGGAGGCAACGATCACCGCCTGGGAGCCGCGCAAGCGCTTCGCCTACCGCGGCGAGGGCGAGGGCGAGATGTTCATGGCGTTCGAGTTCGAGATCGAGGATCGGGGGCAGAGGGGAAGCGTGCTGCGGCTCGTACAGACCGGTGTCCTCGGCGAAGGCTGGAAGGAGGAGTACGAGGCGTTGAACAGAGGCTGGGACATGTATCTGCACACGCTCGACCAGTACCTGACCCACTTCCCGGGCCAGTTCGCGCTGGTGGTGTTCGCCGCCAGGCCGCAGGCCGGCGGTGAGGAGCCGGTGTGGACCCGGCTGCACCGCGCCCTCGGGCTGGAGGGCGAGGTGGTGCAGGGAGATCGGGTGCGGCTGACCCCCGAGGGCTTCGAGCCGGTCGAGGGCGTCGCCGACTACGTCGCCCCCGGGTTCCTCGGGGTGCGCAGCGGGGACGGGCTGTACCGGTTCGTCCAGGGGCTCCACGACACGGTGCTCGTGGGGCACCACATCTTCGCCGACGGCGCCGACCCGGCGAAGACCGAGCAGGCCTGGCAGGAATGGCTCGGCAAGGTGTTCGGCTGAGCCGCCGAGACCGTGACCACCACCCCGGGCGACGAGGAGGGTGGGACGCCGGCTCCACGGCGATCGCCGTCCTCGTCCCCCGCGCGGGTGGGCCCCCGAACAGCACGAAAGAGACAGTGAAATGACGCACGCGGCTGATGTCGTCGGTACGCCTTCGACCGCCTTTGTTTTCGGTAGCATCGGCGTAGGCGGTTACACCACGACGACTCCAGGCACCACCTGGGACTGAGCAAGGACGTGTGACGATGCTGGTCGAGCTGACGATGCGCCAGACGACGTCAGGCGCGCCGGCCGCTTCCCCGATCGACGGCATCCGCATCATGGCCCTGCTGCCCGACGGATGGCGCAAGGACCTGAGACAGGCCAACGGAGAGATCGTCATCCGCGTCGACACCGCCGACGAGTCCACCAGCGCGCAGATCGCGGCCATGGTGACCGAGGTGCTCACCGATCCGGCCATCAGCCACTGGGAGCTGCGCACCTGCCACGCCCTGCCCCCCGGCGCGGCGTAGGCCCCCAGGCTTCCACCCAGCGTTTCCCGACCGCGTACGGCCCCGCCGGACGCGGTCTTCGTCGTTCCGGCGCCCCCGCTCTCCCTCCGGGCCGTCGTCCGTCGCGCGCGCGAACTTCCTTCCGGCCGGATGTCGAGAACCGCTCACCTGATTCGACGTAGGGGTGAGGCGCCGTCCGGCCGAACAATCGAATGTCCTTGACAAGAAAGATTGTCGGTGGAAGGCTGCGGATGTCTCGAAGCAACGGTCATCCGAGGCCGCCGGCCAGGCGGGATTCGCACGAAGGGGGATATTCAGATGAGCGCTCAGGTGCAGCCGTACGAGGTCCGTTCCGTGACTTCCGCCGGGGACGACGGCATCGGGGCGGTCGGGCGCCGGCTCCGGCGAGGGTTCGGCGGGGCGCTGCACCTGCCCGGCGAGGAGGGATACGAGGCGGCGCGCCGGCCGCTGTTCCCGAGCATCGACCCGCGCCCGGCCGTCGTCGCCGAGGCCACGGGCCCAGCGGACGTGCGGGCGGCGGTGACCGCGGCGCGCGAGCACGGTCTGCCGCTCGCCGTGCAGGCCACCGGGCACGGCACGCACGTCGCGTGCGGCGGCGGCGTCCTGCTGAAGACCTCGGCGATGGCCGCCGTCATGGTCGACCCCGCACGGCGCGTCGCCCGCGTCGGCGCGGGCGCCCGGTGGGCCGACGTGCTCGCCGCGGCCGCCCCGTTCGGCCTCGCGCCGCTGTCGGGCTCCTCCCCGGCGGTCGGCGTCGTCGGCTACACCCTCGGCGGCGGGCTCGGATGGCTGGCCCGCGAGCACGGCTTCGCCGCCGACAGCGTGGTGCGTGCCGAGGTGGTCACCGCGGACGGCGGGACGGTGACCGCGAGCGCCGACCGCGACCCCGAGCTGTTCTGGGCGCTGCGCGGAGGCGGCGGCAACTTCGGCGTGGTGACCTCGCTGGAGTTCCGCCTGTACCCGGTCACGAGCGTCTACGCCGGGGTCGCGTACTTCCCGATCGAGCGGGCCGCCGAGACCCTCGCCCGCTACCGCGCCTTCGCCGCCGGGGCCCCCGACGCGATGAGCACCGCCGTCCTGCTGCGGCGCATGCCCGGCACCGAGGACGTCCCCGCCGCGGTGCGCGGCAGGCGGGTGCTGGCGATCAAGGCGATGTACGACGGGGACCCCGGGGACGCCGAGCGGCTGCTGCGGCCGCTGCGCGAGGCCGCCGGACCCCACCTGCTGGACGAGTTCCGGGTGACCCCCTACGCCAAGGCGGCCATGGGCGGCACGGCCTGCCGGCACCTCGACCTGTTCGAGGAACTGCCCGACCCGGTGATCGACGCCCTGGTCGAGGCCGAGGCCCGGGACGGCTCCCCGATCTCGGCCGTCGAGATCCGGCACTGGGGAGGCGCGCTGACCCGCCCGGCGCCCGACGCCGGCCCCGTCGGCGACCGCGCGACCCGCTTCTCCGTCATCGTCGACGCCCGGGTGCCCGACCTGGTGGAATCCCTGCGCCCGCACGCCACCGGCGGCTCGTTCCTCAACTTCCTCTCCGACCCGTCGAGGACCGCCACCGCGTACACCGCACAGGACCACCGGCGCCTCACCGAGGTCAAGCGCGCCTACGACCCCGACAACGTCTTCCGCCGCAACCTCAACATCGCCCCGGCCCCCGAGGCGTCGCGCAGGGCCGCCCGCGCGTGAGGCGGAGTGGCGTCCCCGTGCTGGGATGATGGGCCCGGTGATCGTACGGGGCCGGCCCGCCGGCCGGGGTACGGGGAATGGGAGGGACGTCATGAGCGAGGCGTTGCCCGGGCTCGAGGGGCCGGAGCGGGTCGCGCCGCGCCGTGCCGCCGGATACGAGATCGAGCAGGAGCTCCGCGCCGCCGGGGCCGTGCTGATCGCCGGCGTCGACGAGGTGGGCAGGGGCGCGTGGGCCGGGCCGGTCGTGGTCTGCGCGGCGGTCACCGAGCTCGGCCCGCCGCCCGAGCTGCCCGGCCGCGGCGGGCGTCCCGTGCGGCTGACCGACTCCAAGCTGCTGGCGTCCGCCCACCGCGAGGCGTTCGCCGAGACGCTGCCGGGCTGGCTCGCCGGTCACGCCTTCGGCGAGGCGGGCCCCGAGGAGATCGACGAGGTCGGCATGACCGAGGCGCTGCGCCGGGCCGCGGTGCGGGCGCTGGAGGGCCTGCCGGCGCGGCCCGACGTGGTGATCCTCGACGGCAAGCACGACTTCCTGGGCAGGCCCTGGCGGGTACGGTGCGAGATCAAGGCCGACCAGCGGTCGGTGAGCGTGGCCGCCGCGTCGGTGCTCGCCAAGGTGCGCCGCGACCGCATGATGGCGGCCGTCGGCGAGGAGCACCCGCGGTACGGCTTCGCCGGCAACGCGGGCTACCCCGCCCCCGACCACCAGCAGGCCCTGGCCGAGCTCGGGCCGACCCCGCACCACCGGCTGTCATGGTCCTACCTCGACGACCTGCCCCAGTGGCGGCATCTCAGGAAGCGCCGCGATCCGCTCGCCGGGTCGGGTCAGTTGTCGTTGCTGTGACGGGGACGTGCCTGCCGCTGCCGGGCAGGCGGGGACGTCCTCGCGTCGGAACCGGACGACGGCTCAGCTCGTGAAGTCCTGCCTGTGCTCCTCGGCCCACTGCTCGAACGTCCGTGCCGGGTGACCGGTCAGTTCCTCCACCGTCGGGAGGATCTCCATCGGACGGCCGTCGCTGTACTCCATCCAGTTCAGCAGCGCCTCGGCGTACCCGTCGGAGATGTACTCGGCCATCTCCCGCTTCCACTCCTCGCGGGTGACGCGCCTGATCTCGACGGCGCGACCCGTCACGCGGGCGAGGATGTCGATCTGCTCGGCCGCGGTCATCGACCGCGGTCCCGTCAGGGTGTACGTGCGCCCGCCGAGCCCGGGGTCGGTGAGCACGGCGAGGGCCGCCTCCGCGAGGTCGGCCTCGTGGAGGGGGTCGTTGTGGGCGCCGGGGAAGGGCAGGCTGACCGGGGCGCCCGACCTGATCGGCCAGGACCACGCCCTCGCGTTGCCCGCGAACGTGCCCGGACGCAGCACCGTGACGCGCAGCGGGGAGGCCTTGAGGATCTTCTCGACGTCGAGGTGGGACCTGGCGAGGAGGTTGGTCTCGGCGTCGGGGGCGAGGACGGCGGAGGAGGACAGCAGCACGACGTGCTCCACCCCCGCGGCCACCGCCTCCTTGGCGAAGGCCTCGGCGCCGGAAGCCTCGGCGTAGAGGAACACCGACGTCACGCCGGCCAGCGCGGCGGGGAACGTGGCGGGGTCGGTCAGGTCGCACTTGACGATCGAGGGGTCCGTAGGGGCGCTGGACGCGGCGCGTACGTCCAGGCCTCGCTCGCGCAGCAGGGTGACGAGGTGCCGGGCGACGGAGCCGCGGCCGCCGGTGACGAGAACGGTCACGGGAAGGGTTCCTTTCGGTGGGAGCCCGCGCGGCGAACCGGCCGCGAGAACGGCCGGTGCGCGGGCCTGGACGAGGGCGGCCCGGCCGCCGCACGGGCGGCGACGCCGGGGACGGCCGGAATGCATCGTGACGCAGATGCTGCATCACGAAGTTACTGTGTGGCGAAGTTAATTTGGGCCATGGAGGTGCCAGGTGTCAAGCCGGGGCGCCTGACACCGAACGCCGGGCCACCGCACCGCGACACCCACCTCCACGACCCCCGGACGACGGTGGCTCACCTACAGCGGACAACGACGGCAGCCCACCCGCACAACGGCGTCGGATTCGCCGTACCCCACCCCGCCGTCGCGGCGCCGATGAGGAGGAGCCGCGCCGGGCGGGGAGGCGGTGAGCTCCGAGATCAGCCTGGTGGCGGCGGGGTTCGTGGCCGCTGGGCGAGCGGTGTGGCTGATCGTCGAGCCGGGGGGTCAGGGGATGTGGTGGAGGAGGGCGGCGACGGCGGGGGTGGGCTCGCTGCGGGGGCGGACCAGCATGATCTTCCAGCTGGGCGCGTGCTGGGCGAACCCGCGAGTGGCCAGAGAGGGGAACCGGGCGGCGATCGACTCCGGCATGATGCAGGCGGCCAGCCCCTGACGGACGATCTCGGCCGCCGCCAGGATGTCGTTCACCTCGAAGGCGGCGCCCCGCTCGACGGCCGCCGCCCGGAAGGCGCGGTCGACCGAGTTGCGGATCGCCCAGCCGGGCCGGAACTCCACCAGCGGCAGGGCCGCCGCGTCCGCCAGCGTGAGCGGGCCCTCGCCCGCCACGGGGAACTCCGGCGCGGTCACCAGCACCATCTGCTCGCGCGCCAGCAGCCGCGTCGACAGCCCCCGCTGCTGCTGGCGGTCGAGCGCGACCACGGCGAGGTCGACCGTGCCCTCGCGCAGCCACTGCCGGATGTCGGCGACGGCCGACTGCCGCAGCCGGACCACCACCCCCGGGTGCTCCTCGCGCATGCGGGCCAGGGCCCGGTCGAGTCCCGCCCAGACGCCCTGCATCGTGCCGACCGTGATGTTCCCGCGCAGGTGCCCCCTGGCGACCTCCACCGCGGCGCGCGCCTGGTCGGCGGCCCGCAGTGCCGCCCGCGCGGCCGGCAGGAACGCCTCACCCGCGGGCGTGAGCGCCACCCGGTGGGTGGTGCGCTCGAACAGCTGGGCGCCGAGGTCGCGTTCGAGGGCGCGCACGGTGCTGGAGATCGCGGACTGGACGACGTGGAGGCGCCGCGCCGCGGCCGTGAACCCTCCCTCGTCGGCGACCGCGACGGCGACCTCCATCTGCCGCAGGTCCATGCCCCTCACTCCGCTGACACGTGGGGTCATCTCGTTGGGAGATGACAGTCTTCGCTGATTATCGCATCCAAGCAGGAATCACGGCCGCTGACCTCCACGTTCGAGTCCCCATGAAGGGCCGGAAGGCCCTCGGTCGGGCCCTCGCCGGGCTCGCCGGCCCCGCCGGCCCCGCCGTCGCCTCAGGGCGCTCCCGGGCCGCAGGAGATTGGACGAAGTGATGACCCTGTTCACGGCAGGCCAGGCCACGAAGGAACTTCCCGCGAAGGATGAGCCTGCGGCCTCGCGTCACCGTCTCGGGTTCTGGACCGTGGCGGCCGCGTTCACGCTGACCATGGCGTTCTCGACCGTTCCGACGCCTTTGTACCCGCTCTACCAGCACGTGAACGGGTTCGGCACGTTCATGCTCACGATCGTGTTCGCGGTCTACGCCCTCGGCGTGCTGGTCTCGCTGTTCCTGGCCGGGCACCTGTCGGACTGGTTCGGACGCCGCAGGCTGCTGCTCCCGTCCATCGCGCTGAGCATCGCCTCGGGGGTCGTGTTCGCGCTCGGGACGTCCGTTCCCGCGCTGATCGCGGGGCGGCTGCTGTCAGGGCTCAGCGTAGGCCTGCTGACGGCGACCGCCACGGCCTACCTGGACGATCTGCACCGCCGCGCGAGGCCGGGCACCTCCGGCACGCGGGCCAACGTCGTGGCGACCGCCGCCAACCTCGGCGGGCTCGGCCTCGGGACGCTGATGTCGGGCCTTCTCGTGGAGCACTCGTCCGGGTCGCTGCGCACGCCGTACCTGGTGTTCCTCGTCCTGCTCGGCCTCGGCGTCGTCGCGGTGCTGGTGGCCCCCGAGACGGTCGACCGTCCCGGCCCCCGGCCGCGGTACCGCCCGCAGCGGACCAGCGTCCCGGCCCACGCCCGGCGTGAGTTCTTCGGGGCGGCCATGGCGGCGCTGATCGCCTTCGCGGTCTTCGGGCTGTTCACCTCGCTCGCGCCCGTCGTGCTGAAGAGCCTGCACGTCGCCTCGCCGGCCGTCGCGGGCCTGGCCACGTTCCTGGTCTTCGGCTCGGCCGCCACCGCGCAGATCCTGCTGGCCCGCCGCCCCGCCCGTACCCAGCTGCTGCTCGGGCTGTCCCTGCTCGCGGCCGGGCTCGTCATGCTGACCGCCGCGATCTGGCTGTCCGCGGCCACGATGTTCCTGGCAGGCGGGGCCGTGTCCGGGGCCGCCGCCGGGACGGTCTTCAAGGGCAGCGCCTCCACGACCATGGCCCTGGCCGAGCCGCAGCGGCGCGGGGAGACGCTGACGGGCCTGTTCCTGGCGGCCTACCTGGGGCTGTCCGTCCCGGTGCTCGGACTCGGGCTGGCGGTGCAGCTGGCGCCCGTACGGGACGCCGTCCTCGTCTTCACCGTCGTCCTGCTGGCCGCGGCCGCCGTCGTGGCGCGCCGCCTGGTCAGGGCCGTCCCCGAGAGCTGAGCGCCGGGGCCGTTCTCAGAGCTCCTCGAACGGGGCGCCCGGCTGGGGCGGCAGGACCGGCTCCAGGTGGAAGAGCCCGGTGACCACGTTGGAGGGGCGCGAGGGCATGTCGCGTCCCGCGACCGCCCGCAGCACGTCGGTGGCCGTGATCAGCCCCTCGAGCCTCTGGGAGTCGCCGATCACGGGCACCACGTCGACGTCCAGATCGATCATCATGGCGGCCACCTCGCTGATCGAGGCGTCCGGCGGCACGTGCGGGCACCTGCGCCGGGCCAGCAGGCGCCCCACCCCCACCTTGGACTGCTCGGCCGGGCCGCCCGACCAGTGCTCGGCGATGTCCGCCTGTTTCAGCACACCGACGACCCGCGACCGCGAATCCACCACGGGCAGGTGGTGGATGCCGCCGCGGCGCATCAGCTCCCAGGCCATCAGGGGAGACTCGTCCGGCTTCACGGTGATGAGCATCCGGCTCATGACGTCGGCCGCGGTCATGCTCTCGAGCTTCATCGTGCCTCCTCCGGAGGGCGAGGGCGGTTCCGCCCGTCCACCTCATCGCACTACGCGGCGGCGGAGGGACGCAGCGGCCGAACGTCCCGCGATGGAGGGACCTCCGGCCCGACCGCGCCGGTCGTCCCGCCGTGGCCTGACGGCCTCGGGCCGGGGAAGGTAGGTATCCGGGGAGCGGAGCCCGCCGGGCGGGCCGATCGCGGGGGGACCACCGATGAGGCCGTGGGCGGAGATGAAGGAGACGCACGCCGGTGTCGTGCTGCTCCTCGGTGATCGCGCGTACAAGCTGAAGAAGCCGGTGGACCTCGGCTTCCTCGACTTCACCCGCCGGGAGACCCGGCGCCGGGTCTGCCGGGAGGAGGTCGAGCTGAACCGGCGGCTCGCCCCCGACGTCTACGAGGGCGTCGCCGACGTTCTCGGCCCCGACGGGCGGCCCTGCGAGCACCTCGTGGTGATGCGCCGCATGCCCGAGGAGCGGCGCCTGTCCACGTTGATCCGCTCGGGGGAGCCGGTGGACGACCACCTGCGGCTGGTCGCGCGGACGCTGGCGAGCATGCACTCGCGGGCGCGGCGCGGCCCGGAGGTCGACGAGCAGGGCGGCGCGGCGGCGCTGCGATCCCGGTGGACGGCGAGCTTCGACCAGGTGCGCGGGCTGCCCGACCCGGTGCTCGCCCCCGAGGTGGCCGCCGGGATCGAACGGCTCACGCTGCGGTTCCTCGACGGCCGGGGGCCGCTGCTGGCCGCCCGCGTGGCCGAGGGCAGGATCGTCGACGGCCACGGCGACCTGATGGCCGAGGACGTCTTCTGCCTGGACGACGGGCCGAGGATCCTCGACTGCCTGGAATTCGACGAACGGCTGCGCTTCCTCGACGGCCTGGACGACGCCGCGTTCCTGGCCATGGACCTGGAACGGCTCGGCGTCCCCCGGCAGGCCGAGCGGTTCCTGCACTGGTACGCGGAGTTCTCCGGCGACCCCGCGCCGCCGTCGCTGTGGCACCACTACGTGGCCTACCGGGCGTTCGTCCGCGCCAAGGTGGCCTGCCTGCGGCACGGGCAGGGGGCGGACGCCGCGGCGTCCGAGGCGCGTGAGCTGGCCGCGCTCGCCCTGCGCCACCTGCGGGCGGGGGCCGTCAGGCTCGTCCTCGTCGGGGGACCGCCCGGGTCGGGCAAGTCGACCCTGGCCGCCGCCCTCGCCGACCGGCTCGGGTACACGCTGCTGAGCAGCGACCGCGTCCGGAAGGAGCTCGCCGGCCTCGCGCCCACCCAGGCCGCCCGGGCGGCGTTCGGGGAAGGGATCGACGTACGGCGAGCTGCTGGCGCGGGCCCGGATGCTGCTCGGCCACGGAGAGCCGGTCATCGTGGACGCGTCGTGGACCGGCGCCGAGGGCCGGGCCGCCGCGGCGCGGGTCGCGGACGGGACCGCGAGCGACCTGGTCGCCCTGCGCTGCTCGGCGCCACCGGAGGTCACGGCCGGACGTCTGGCCGGGCGCGTCGGCGGGATCTCGGACGCCGGCCGGGCCGTCGGCGAGGCCATGGCCGCCGCGGCGGCCCCGTGGCCGAAGGCCGTGGAGATCGACACCGGGGGAGCCGTCGAGCGTGCGCTTGACCAGGCCCTTTCGGCACTGCGTCCCCCGGAGGAGCCGGGGCCCCGCCGCTTCCGCCGCCCGGTGATCGAACCCGGCTGAGCGGCGGTGGGCGGCACCGGGACCGTCCACCGTGCCGGCCGGAGCCGGACACGGCTCCTACTGGCGGGCGGCCTCGGCGTCGTCGTAGGCGGCGCGGGCGGCGGCGATCTTCTCGTGGTTGTTCTCCGCCCAGGCCGACAGGGCGCGGGTGGAGGCGAAGAGATCTTTGGCCAGGGACGTGGCCGTGTACTCGACCTGCGGGGGCACCGTGGGGTGCACCGTGCGGACGAGCATGCCGTCGCGTTCGAGGGTGCGCAGGGTGAGGGTGAGCATGCGGCGGCTGATGCCGGGGATCATGCGGTTGAGCTCGGCGAAACGGACAGGGCCTTCGCTCGCGGCCGCGAGGATCGCCAGCCCCCACTTGCTCCCGACCCGGTCGAGCGCGTCACGGAAGGCCGCGCACACGTCCGGCTCCACGCCGTCGGAAAGTCGGGACTCTGCCGGCATCGTGCTCCCTTTCCCGAGAGAACACGATTTTTCCACGTGAGCGGTCGTTCCGCCATCCCCGCCGGTCGGACGGCAGGGGGCCGCGCCGTTCAGGCGGAAACGGTGGCCAGCGCCTTCGACCAGGACTCGAGCTGGTCGAGCACGCGGTGCAGTTCGGATTCACGGATTTCGAGCGGCCCGAACTCGGGGTAATTCGGGAAATCCCCTGGTATCAGCAGCCCGAGTTGGGCGGAGACCGGAGCGATGCTCAACTCGACCGCCACCAGCTTCAGGTGCTCGACGGCACGCGCGCCGCCCGCCGCCCCGTAACCCACGAAACCGATGGCCTTGTTGCGCCATTCGGCGTGCACGAAGTCGAATGCGTTCTTCAATGCGGCGGGCGGGGCGTGGTTGTACTCCGGCGTGACCACGAGGTAGCCGTCGTACCGGCGGACGATCTCGGCCCAGCGCCTGGTGTGCTCCCCGGCGTACCGGCCGACGGCGGCCGGGATCTCCTCGTCGTAGAGCGGCAGGTTCTGGTCGGCGAGGTCGACGATCTCGTACTCGGCCTCGGTGCGCTTCGAGGCGATCCTGTGCGCCCACTCGGCCACGTTCCGGCCGATCCGGCCCGGCCGTGTGCTGCCGACGACAATGGCGATTCTCGTCATTTCCAGGTCCTTCCGATTCGGTTGACCCAGATGATTCACCGGTTCGCCGTAAGGAGGGAAGAAGGCACATTTCCCTCCCGTGGTTACGCGAATGTGCCTTCTGGCCAGATCCGCCGCCAGCCTGGACAATGGACATGAAAGGAGCTGAACAGGTGACCGTGCGCCTCGGCCGGACAAGCCGAAACCCCGCCTCTCGGAGGAGAAGCGGGGTCTGTGATCGGTGTGGTGGGCGATACTGGGATTGAACCAGTGACCTCTACCGTGTCAAGGTAGCGCTCTCCCACTGAGCTAATCGCCCTTGCTTTGATCTACGCGCCGAGGTGGAGACGGGATTTGAACCCGTGTACGCGGCTTTGCAGGCCGCTGCCTCGCCTCTCGGCCACTCCACCGGGCGAGGCCTCTGCGCGGAGACCTCTCCGAGCGGACGACGGGATTCGAACCCGCGACCCTCACCTTGGCAAGGTGATGCTCTACCAGCTGAGCCACGTCCGCGTGTCGTGCGGGGAGGTTGCCCTCCCTCGGCGACGAGAAGGAACTCTAGCGGGTTTTCCGCTCCGGTGCCTAACCGGAGGGCGATCGGCGGCGTCCGGGCCGTCGGCGCGCTCAGCGGGCGGGCGACCCGCGGAAGGTGCGGGCGATGCCGCGCTCCACCGCCGGCAGGGTCAGGAAGATCTCGAGGATGCGGGTGAGCCGGTGGACCTCGATGCGGTGGAAGGGCGGCCCCTCGGACCTGGCCAGCATGAATGTCAGCGCCAGCGGCGGCAGCGGCGCCGAGACGATGTGCAGCCCCGAGGGCAGGGTGTGGGCCTGTGGCCGGGGCGGCGTGATCGGCGGGAACGGGATGTCGTCCTTCGGGGCCCGCCAGCTCGAGTGCACCACCGCTCGCGGCGAGTCCTCGGTCGCGGCGGCGGCCCAGTCGGCGCTGAACAGCACCGGCAGCGAGTCGATCAGCGTGGCCAGGGCCCGGTCGCCGGCCGTGGTGATGTACTTGAGGATCTCCAGCTCGGGGTAGGTGCCCGGCGCCTCTCTGGTGCCCCAGACCCCTTCGACGGTGACGCCGGAGACGCCTTCGAGCCCGTGCAGCAGGTCGGCGCGCGGCGCCGAGTCGGGCCAGAACACCGTGAGGTCGTCCACGGCGCGCCCCTCGCCCCGCTCCAGCACCACGAGCTGGATGATGTCGGCCCCCGCCACTCCGAGGACGCGCGTGACCTGGCTCAGGGACCCGGGGCGGTCGGGCAGTGAGATACGCAACCTCAGCAGCATTCCGGGGCCTCCAACGTCGCAGGAAGCGGCACCTGATGCCAATCTAACCGCCCGCGCCGCCCCCGGTCCACGCGGGAGGGCCCGACCGGGCGGCCGGCGCGCCGGGTGCGGCGTTCGGGTAGAAAGGGCGGGTGAAAATCGGTGCGATCGAGGTCTGGCCCCCCGTGGTGCTCGCCCCCATGGCGGGCGTCACCAACGCGCCCTTCCGCACCCTGTGCCGGGAGCAGGGCGGCGGCCTCTACGTCTCGGAGATGATCACCACCCGGGCCCTGGTGGAGCGCAACGCCAAGACCATGGCCATGATCCGCTTCGAGCCCGGTGAGCGGCCGCGGAGCATCCAGTTGTACGGGGTCGACCCGGACATCGTGGGCAGGGCTGTCAAGATCATCGCGGAGGAGGGCCTGGCCGACCACGTCGACCTGAACTTCGGCTGCCCGGTGCCCAAGGTCACGCGGCGCGGAGGCGGCTCGGCGCTGCCGTACAAGCGCGACCTGCTGCGCCGGATCCTGCGGGCCGCCGTCGCGAACGCCGGCACGCTGCCGGTGACCATGAAGATGCGCAAGGGCATCGACGACGACCACCTCACCTACCTCGACGCCGGCCGCATCGCCGTGCAGGAGGGCGTGAGCGCCGTCGCCCTCCACGGGCGCACGGCCGTGCAGCACTACGGCGGCACCGCCGACTGGGACGCCATCGCCCGGCTCAAGGACGCCGTCCCGGAGATCCCCGTGCTCGGCAACGGCGACATCTGGAGCGCCGACGACGCCATCCGCATGACCGAGCGCACCGGCTGCGACGGCGTGGTGGTCGGCCGGGGCTGCCTGGGCCGCCCCTGGCTGTTCGGCGACCTCGACAACGCCTTCGAGGGGCGGCCCGAGCGGGCGCGGCCCACGCTGGGGGAGGTCGCCGCCACGATGGCGCGGCACGCGCGGCTGCTGGTGGAGTGCTTCGGCAGCGAGACCCATGGCGTCCTCGACTTCCGCAAGCACGTCGGGTGGTACCTCAAGGGCTTCACCGTCGGCGCGCAGCTGCGCCGCGAGCTCGCCACGGCCGGCTCCCTGGCCGAGCTGGGCGAGCACCTGGCCCGCCTGCCCGCCGACCAGCCCTGGCCGGGGGAGGCCGCCGACGGCCCGCGCGGCAAGTCCACCGCCCGTGAGCGGGTCCACCTCCCCGACGGCTGGCTCGACGACCCCTACGACACCCCCGCCGTCCCGGAGTCGGCCGAACTGGACACCTCCGGCGGCTGACCTTGGTTCCGGGGTGGGTCGGTGTGGTCGTGAAGGTGATCAGAGGCGGGTGAGGCCGGTCACGTGGATCACGGCGCGGCCTTCCTCGTCGGAGGCGGCGAGGTCGACCTGGGCGTCGATGCCCCAGTCGTGGTCGTCGGCCGGGTCGTGGATGACCTGGCGCACCCGCCAGAGCTCCTTCTCCTCCTCGATGTGCAGCAGCGACGGGCCACGGGCGTCGGGGCCGGTGCGGATCTCGTCGTGGTCCTCGAAGTAGGAGTCGAGCGCCTCCTCCCAGTCGATGTCGGCCAGCTCGTGCAGCTCGTCGTACTTCTCCAGCGCGGCGAGCTCCACCAGGCGGAACATCGCGTTGCGCACCAGCACCCGGAACGCCCGGTGGTTGCCGGTGACGGGCTTGGTGTTCTCCTCCAGGCCGGGGCGTTCGAGCTCCTCGGAGGGGTTCTGCAGCTGCTCCCACTCGTCGAGCAGGCTGGAGTCGACCTGGCGGACCAGCTCGCCCAGCCACTCGATGAGGTCCTGCAGCTCCTCGGTCTTCATGTGGTCGGGGACGGTGCGGCTCAGCGTCCGGTAGGCGTCGGCCAGGTAGCGCAGCACGGTGCCCTCCGAGCGGGCCAGCTCGTAGAACTGGACGTACTCGGTGAAGGTCATCGCCCGCTCGTACATGTCGCGCACCACCGACTTCGGGCTGACCGAGTGGTCGCCCACCCACGGGTGGCCCCGCCGGTAGGTCTCGTACGCCCCGAACAGCAGGTCCTCCAGGGGCATGGGGTAGGTGACCTCGGTGAGCAGCTCCATGCGCTCTTCGTACTCCACCCCGTCGGCCTTCATCTGGGCGACCGCCTCGCCGCGGGCCTTGTTGAGCTGGGAGTGCAGGATCTGCCGGGGATCGTCGAGCGTCGACTCGACGATCGAGACGATGTCGAGGGCGTACGTCGGCGAGGCGGCGTCGAGCAGCTCGAACGCCGCGAGCGCGAACGTCGACAGGGCCTGGTTGAGCGCGAAGTCCTCCTGGAGGTCGACGGTGAGGCGCGCCATGCGGCCGTACTCGTCGGGCTCGCGCAGCTTCTCGACCACCCCGCCGGCCAGCAGGGAACGGTAGATCGCGATGGCGTGGCTGATGTGCCGCCGCTGGGCCTTGCGGTCCTCGTGGTTGTCGGTCAGCAGGCGCTTCATGGCCGCGAAGCAGTCGCCCGGCCGGTTGATCACGGCCAGCAGCATGGCGTTGCTGACCTTGAACCGCGAGTTCAGCGGCTCGGGCTCGGCCTTCTGGAGGCGCTCGAAGGTCTCCTCGCTCCAGTTCACGAAGCCCTCGGGGGCCTTCTTGCGCACGACCCTGCGCCGCTTCTTGGGGTCGTCTCCGGCCTTGGCCAGGGCCTTCTCGTTCTCCACGACGTGGTCGGGCGCCTGGCAGACGACGTAGCCGAGGGTGTCGAAGCCCGCCCGCCCCGCCCGTCCGGCGATCTGGTGGAACTCGCGGGCGCGCAGCAGCCGGACGCGGTTGCCGTCGTACTTGCTGAGCGCGGTGAACAGCACCGTCCGGATCGGGACGTTGACGCCCACGCCGAGGGTGTCGGTGCCGCAGATGACCTTCAGCAGCCCGGCCTGGGCGAGCCGCTCGACCAGGCGGCGGTACTTCGGCAGCATGCCGGCGTGGTGGACGCCGATGCCGTGCCGCACCAGCCGCGACAGCGCCCGCCCGAACTTCGTGGTGAACCGGAAGTTGCCGATGAGCGCGGCGATCGCGTCCTTCTCGGACTTGGACGACATGTTGACGCTCATCAGCGCCTGCGCCCGCTCCATGGCCGCCGCCTGCGTGAAGTGGACGACGTACACCGGCGCCTGCTGGGTCTTCAGCAGCTCTTCGAGGGTCTCGTGCAGCGGCGTGGTGCGGTAGCTGTAGAACAGCGGCACCGGGCGGGTGGCCGAGCGCACCACGGCCGTCTCGCGCCCGGTGCGCCGGGTCAGGTCGGTCTCGAACCGCGTGACGTCGCCCAGCGTCGCCGACATCAGGACGAACTGCGCCTGCGGCAGCTCCAGCAGCGGCACCTGCCAGGCCCACCCGCGGTCGGGCTCGGCGTAGAAGTGGAACTCGTCCATGACGACCTGGCCGATGTCGGCCTCCGTGCCGTCGCGCAGCGCGATGTTGGCCAGGATCTCGGCCGTGCAGCAGATGATGGGCGCCGAGGCGTTGACGGCGGCGTCGCCGGTCATCATGCCGACGTTGTCGGTGCCGAAGATCGCGCACAGGTCGAAGAACTTCTCCGAGACCAGGGCCTTGATCGGGGCGGTGTAGAAGGTGCGCCTCCCGGTGGCGATCGCCGCGAAGTGCGCGCCCGCCGCGACCAGGCTCTTGCCGGACCCGGTGGGCGTCGAGAGGATCACGTTGTTCCCGGAGACGACCTCGATGAGCGCCTCCTCCTGCGCGGGGTACAGCGTCAGCCCGCGCTCGGTGTTCCATTCGACGAACGCCTCGAAGAGCGCGTCGGGGCCGGTGTCCTGGGGGAGGTGCTCGAGGAGGGTCACGCCTTCAATACTGCCGAAAGTCGCGAGGTGGTCGGTCCATCTCCGGGCGCGGGGATCGCCGTACGGCTCGCGCCGCAGCCCGAGGACGGCCCGCGTGAACGACGGCCCGCCTCTCCCGGCGCCCGCGCGCCGGGAGAGACCCGGGCCACCGGGGCGTTAGCGCAGGTGCTTGGCGAGCCAGCGCAGCTTGGCCACGTCGTGGAAGGCCTGACCGCCCTCGTGGCCGTTGAACGGGTACACCTCGATCTCCTTGCTCCCCGCGTAGTGGTTGTAGGCGGAGAACACCGTCGAGGGCGGGGTGATCTCGTCCATCAGCGCGACCGAGAACAGCGCCGGCGCCGTGGCCCCGCGCCCGAGGTTCGAGACGTCGAAGTAGGACAGTGTCCGGTAGACCCGGTCGACATGGTCGCGGTGCACCTTGAGGTACCGGGCGACCTCGGCGTAGGGATTGGTGTCCACGAGGGTCGTCGCCCGCGGGAAGTCGGACAGGAAGGGCACGTCGGGCGCGGCGGCCACCACGTCGTCGGCCAGTCCGGCGACGGCGATCGTGATGGCGCCGCCCTGGCTGCCTCCGGTGAGCGCGACCCGGGTGGCGTCGACCGCGGGATGGGCGCGCACGGCGTCGACCGCGCGGACACCGTCGGTGAAGACCCTCCGGTAGTAGTACTCACGCGGGTCCAGCACGCCGCGCGTCATGAAGCCCGGGTGCTGCGGATCACCGTTCGCCCCTGCGTCGGGCGTGTCGCCGACGCCCCCGCCGGAGCCCTGGCCTCGGGTGTCCATCACGAAGTGGGCGTATCCCGCGGCCGCGTACAGGACGCGCTCGTGCGGCAGGCCGCGTCCGCCGCCGTACCCGATGTACTCCACCACCGCCGGCAGCGGGCCCGGCCGGTTCGCCGGCAGGTGCAGCCAGCCCCGGATCTCCTGCCCGCCGAAGCCCGCGTACCGGACGTCGAACGTCTCGATGACGGCCAGCCCGCTGTCGACCGGTTCGAACACGGCGCCCAAATCGTACGCCCGCGCCTCGCGCAGCGTCTCGCTCCAGAACTCGTCGAAGTCGTGGGGCACCTGGAGGTCGGGGCGGTATTCGCGCAGCCGGTCGAGGGGCATGTCGAAATGAGGCATGCGGCGTCCTTTCGGAGGGAAGCCCATCCGGGTCTTCACGGCACTGGTGATATCCCAACTCATCACCACCCTCACCGTCCACAGGGGAGCCGCTGTGCCCACGTACTACCCGGTGCTTGTCCAGGACCTCGGTTCGCCCTCCACCGAGATCTCTTCGAATCGAAGCAGGGCTGACGGCGAAGTCGGCGATCTTGGAGGTCAGGCGGGTGGACGGCCTTCGAGAGGGTTGGCGGCGATCCGCCCCGCGACGTCGTTCCTGACGGACGCGGCGGCGGCGCTGTCCGGCTTGCGCCTCGCCTGGTCCTCGAAGCACGCGAGGAACTCCGCGCCGAATCCCAGCCGGGGATAGCGGGCGAGCATCTCCGTCCTGGCGTCGGGGGAGAACTCCTCCGGCCGCCGTCCGACCACCTCCCAGCTTGTGGCGACCTGCAGCAGGTGGGACTCGGGGTCGGTGGCCGGGGACACGTCGTCGCGCATGTGCAGCACGATGATCTCGGTGACCCTGGCGGCCCGCTCCGCCGACCAGCCGGCCGCCACGCCGACGACCCAGGCCAGCTGCCCTCCCGTCTCCTCGAACGGCAGCCGATGGCTGTCGAAAGCCTCCGTCAGCCCGATGTCGTGGAGGAGCGCCGAGACGTAGTAGAGCTCGTCATCGAAGCCGATCCCGTGCGCCGTGCCGTACGCCGCTCCCCACAGGTAGGAGCGGACGCAGTGGTTGAACAGCGCGGGCGAGCAGAAACGGGTGGCCACTGCCAGCGCCGCCGAGGCGGCGGGAGTCTCCGGGAACATGGGGCCGGCTTTCATCTGGTCGTCAGGTCTCGGTTTCCAATATCGGCCGCATGCCGGCGCCGATATCCGATGCGGGAATGACGCTGGCCGAACCCGCGCCGTAGCGCCCAGCCGACAGCCCTACCTTGGCGGATCGTCGACCTTGAGTTTGTCTCCCGTATCGGAGATGAAGACGACCAACAGCTTCGCCGGTCGCGTCCGGCTGGTGTTCTCCGTGAGCACATGGTGGGCGCCCGGCTGCTCGACCCAGTTCTCCCCTCGGCGGTACGTGCGCACCGGCTCGCCTTCGAGCCGGCTGCGCACAGTGCCCTCGAGAACGTAGGCGTAGACGAAAGCCTTGCCGTGCCGATGCGGCACCGCGCGTGCGGCGGGCGGGAACTTCACGATCGCTGAGGTGAACGTCTTGCCCTTGACGTTTGGAAGCGCCCGTTCCAAGAGAGGCGACAGCGTCTCGGACGGCGGCTGCGAAACCGTGGCGGCCACCGGCACCTGGCCGGTCGCGCGTTCTGCTGGGGGCGCGCATGCGACGGACGCGGTCAACATTCCGGCAGCCAGAAGGCCACCGGCGAACGGTACTCGAATCATGACGGCTCTCCTATCCTGCTTGGACCTCTCAGGCGCACCGGGTGATCGCGAGGCGTCCCGGATTCCGCCCACACAGCTGAAGTGGTTCACCTGGGGATGGGCATCGGTCAGGAGGAGTGATGATTAGGCTGTCCGGGATTTCGGAGCCCAACCAGGGGCTGATTCAAGCCTTGGTGATGGCCTGCTCAAATGCGGCCGAGCCGACGCGACGTCACCGGCCGACTGAGCCGGCCTGCCGGCTATTCGCCTTCCGTGACCCGGATGATCGTCTTGCCGTGGGTGCGCTGGGCGGGCGTGAACGCGGACGGCGCCTCGGCGAGCGTCCGCACGGCCCCGACGATCGGACGGAGCCGTCCGTCCCGGACCCGCCGTGCCAGTTCCGTGAGCCGGGCACGATCGGACTCGACGACGAAGAAGATCGCCTGCCCGTCACGGGGCCGGACGGTGGGCGGCGAGACGATGGTGACGAGTGTGCCGCCGGCGCGCACCAGCGCGGCCGAGCGGTCCAGGATGTCACCGCCGATCACGTCGAACACCACGTCGACCTGACCGGCATCTTCAAGAGGATCGGCCTGCAGGTCCAGGAAGGCGTCCACGCCGAGGCCGAGTGCGGTCTCCCTGTCGCCGGCCCTGCCGGTGCCGATCACCCGGGCTCCTGCCTCGCGTGCGAGCTGCACCGCGACAGAACCGACACCGCCCGCGCTACCGTGGATCAGGACGGTCTGGCCGGCAGCCAGGCGGCCGTGGTCGAACAGGCCCTGCCACGCGGTCAGTCCCGAGATCGGCAGTGCGGCCGCCACGGTGTGGTCGATGCCGGCCGGCAGCGGCGCGAGGTCGCGGGCCTCCACCGCCACGTACTCGGCCAGTGAGCCGTTACGGGTCCAGTCGGTCATCCCGAACACCCTCTGGCCGACGGTCAGACCGGCTGTCCCGTATCCCAGCTCGGCGACGATACCCGACACCTCATGCCCGGGCACACTGGGCGTCCGGTCGTGGCCGGCGCGATCGAACCACGTTCCCGGCCAGTCGAGCTCTCCGGGGGTGAAACCTGCGGCATGCACCCGGACGACGACGTCGTTCTCGGCGGCGTGCGGGTATGGCTCTTCCGTCAGGGAAAGCCCGGCCAGACCGGCGGCGCGGTCTCGAACGGTGATGGCTCGCATGACGGGTCCTCGCTGGTGGGGGAGATATCGAACAGGACGAACGTTCAGGCGTTCTCCTCCCGGACGCGTCCCTTCCGTGGAGTGAAGGGGCCACTGTCCCTTTCATGACGACCTTCCCCGGCCACCGGGACGCAAGCCCGCCACCAGCGAGGGCCGCCGGCGCGGCGCGCTGCTGGGCGAGCCGCGCGGGTGAGGTGAACCAGGGCGTGCGGCCGGGCGTCCTTCCGTGGGAGCCACAGGGGCTTTCCGGGGGGAAACGGAGTTAGCGACATGCGTGGATCGATGGCGGCCGCGACGGCGGTGATCGCGGGGATGCTCGCGCTTCCCGCGCCCGCGCTGGCACAGGGGAAGACGGTGGCCGTGCCCGGTTCGGCCGAGGGCGGAATCCGGACCGCGCCGGCGGCGGTGGCGAAGAAGCTGCTGGCCGCGTGGGCACGGCGGGACAAGAAGGCCGCGGCCGCCGTCGCGACGCCCGCCGCCGTCACGACCCTGTTCGCCTATGCCTACCGGACGCCGGACCGTTTCGCCGGCTGCGCCGCGAACGCGTGCCGGTTCGTGCACACCAGCGTGCGCGTGCCGGGCGGCCTCAACGGCATCTTCATGGTCGTCTCCGGCGGCACCGTGACGAAGGTGTACGAGTCGCGGCACCTCACCTCCGCGCCCAAGGCCGCCAAGTACCTCTTCGCGGCGTGGAAGGCCGGGGACCGCACCCGAGGCCTGGAGATCGCCTCCACGGCGGCCGTGAAGAAGCTGTTCACCACGAAGTTCGGCGGCACCGGCTACACCTTCCAGGGCTGCAACCCCGAGAAGGGCGGCCAGGCCTGCGCGTACTCCTACGAGGGCGGCGCCATGCTGATGCACGTCCGTGGCGGGGCGGCGCGCGGGTACGAGGTGAGGTCGGTCTCGTACGTCGCCGACTGACCCACGTGGCACGATGAGGGCATGCGTGATCTCGCGGCCCGATGGCGTGCGACGGCGGGCGGCACTCCGGCGGCCGAGGCGCTCGGCGCCGAGCTGGCCGCCCGCTGGGCCGAGCCGCACCGGCGCTACCACACCCTCGGCCATCTGAGGGCGGTGCTCGACGCGATCGAGCCGCTCGCGGGCTTCGCGGGCGACCCGGTGGCGGTGCGGCTGGCGGCCTGGTTCCACGACGCGGTGTACGACGGGCGGCCCGGCTGGGACGAGGAGCGCAGCGCCCAGCTGGCCGAGGCCCGGCTGCCGAGGCTGCCGGCCGCCGCCGGACGGGTGGCCGAGGTGGCGCGGCTGGTGCGGCTGACGGCGGGCCACGACCCGGCGCCCGGCGACCGCGACGGCGAGGTGCTGTGCGACGCCGACCTCGCCGTGCTCGCCGGGCCGGACTACGGCGCCTACGCCCGCGCCGTGCGCGAGGAGTACCGCCACGTGCCGGACGAGGCGTTCAGGGCGGGCCGGGCGCATGTGCTGGGGACGCTGCTCGCCATGCCGCGCCTGTACCGCACGCCGCCGGGCCGGGAGCTGTGGGAGGCCGCGGCCCGCGCGAACGTCCGCGCCGAACTCGCCGCGCTCGGCGTGCCGTCCTGACCGGACGCCCGGCGGTTCACCGGTGGCCGTCCGGCACAAGGGTGACCCGGCGCCTCCCCGGGTTCCGGGTGGTTCAGGCGCGGGTGCGCCGCCGTCGCAGGCCGGCGCCGATCAGGCGTTTCACCAGCGTCTGGGACGAGACGGGGTCCGCTCCCAGGGTGATCGCCCGGTCGTACACCGTCTCCGGCACGTCGTAGTGGTCGCGGTCGAACGCGCGGGGCGGGACGCCGAGCCGGGCGGCGAAGGCGTGCAACTCCTCCAGCGAGCTGTCGCTGACCAGATGCGACCACAGCAGGCCGCGCGGCCCCGGCCAGTTCGGGGGATCGATCAGGACGGTCACACCGGCACGATACCGGTGCCGGGTGAGTACGCCGCGCGGGCGTCCAGCGCCGCGTAGGCCTTGCGCAGCAGGTGGTGCAGCGTCTCGCGCTCGTCCTCGTCCAGCCCGGCCAGCAGGTCGTCGCGCACCTGCCGGGCCAGGCGCAGCGCCTCGGCGAGCGCCTCCCGCCCCGCGGGGCTGATGGAGACGGAGTAGCGGCGCCGGTCGGCGGGGTCGCGGTCGCGTACGACCAGGTCGCGGGGGAGCAGGGTGTCCATCACGGCGACCAGGTCGCTCGGGTCGATGCCGAGCCGCCTGCCGAGGTCGCGCTGGGAGGAGGGGCCGAAGTCGGCGAGGGCGGCGAGGACCGCCAGATGCCACAGGCCGAGCCCCACCGACTCCAGCCGCTCGCCCATGCCGCGCCGCCCGGCGAGCCCGGTCTTGGACAGCAGGAACGGGGTGATCCCCAGCAGGGACGGCGGCAGTTGCGCGATATCGGTCACCCCGACAGGATAGGGCCATACCAATCATTGGTGACGACCAATCATTTGGAGGCGACGATGGACGCCCTGTATCCCCGCCTGCTGGTCTCGCGCTTCGCCGACAGCTTCCGCTTCTACGACGGCGTGCTGACCGAGGTCGCCGGCGGAACACGCGTGAAGGGTGAGCCGTCCGGCCCGTACGCCAACTGGGACCTCGGCGAGGAGGCCCTGCTGGCGCTGCTGGACCGGTCGATGATGGAGCGGCTCACCGAACTCGCGCCGCCGGCCGCCGGCGACTCGGTCATGATCGTGCTGAAGGTCGACGACGTGGCGCTGGCCGCCGAGACGGGCGTGAAGTACGGCGGCCGGGTCGTCGCGCCGCCGGCCGACCGGCCCGAATGGGGCCCGACGGCACGCACCGCCCACCTGCGCGACCCCGAGGGCAACCTGGTGGAGTTCCAGTCGTACTGACGGCACCGCCGTCCGGCGGCCTCACAGACCGAGGTCGTCGAGCTCCTTGAGCAGCGCGGCGCGGGAGGGGTCGCCGCTGGTGACGTCGGGCCGGCCCAGGCCCTTGGGGGCCGAGCCGGCGACCCCGCGCGCCGCCTCGCCCTGCGCCGCGGCCCGGGGACGCCGGTCACGGAACAGCCATCCGCCCAGGATGCCGCCCACGAAGCCGAACAGGTGCCCCTGCCAGCTGAACTCGTCGGACGGCAGCAGCCCGGTGAACTGGTAGGCGAAGCACAGCGCCATCACCAGGCCGACGACGATGTCGATGCCGTGCCGGTCGAACAGGCCGCGCACCAGGATGTAGCCGAAGTAGCCGAACACGACCCCGCTCGCGCCCGCCGTGACGCTGTGCCCGCTCGCCACGAACCACACCCCGAGGCCGCTGGCCAGCGCGATCAGGGCCGTCACGCCGAGGAACCTCACCACGCCGCGGTAGGCCGCGAGGAAGCCGAAGACGAACAGCGGCCCGGAGTTGCCCTCGATGTGCTCCCAGCTCCAGTGCAGGAACGGCGCCGAGATGATGCCCGGCAGCCCGGAGGGATCGCGGGCGACGATGCCGAAGGACCTGCTCAGGGCGTACCCGCCGGCCCAGTTGGCGATCTGGACCAGCCAGATGAACGCCAGGAACCCGACCATGACCCAGAACGCCTTCCGGGCCTCCGCGACCATGATCTCGGCCGTCTGCCTCTCGGTGCCCACGCCGCCTCCCCTGACCCGCTCGCGTCCCCTGCCCGGCACCTGGACGGCCGGAGGGTCGCGCCCACCCGCGCACGTATTTTGACCCATCCCGCCCGGCGAGGCCACCTCGGCGGAGTTCGCCCCACGTGGCGGCCCGCGACCGGGTAGGGCCTCCGGTACGAAGGAAGGCGGGGGTGGTCACATGACGCTGTGCCTGGTGACCGGCGCGACCGGTTACATCGGCGGCAGGCTGGTGCCGCGGCTGCTGGAGGCCGGGCACGAGGTGCGCTGCATGGCGCGATCGCCCGGCCGGCTGCGCGACCACGACTGGTACGGCCGCGTGCAACTGGCCGAGGCGGACGCCACCCGGCGCGAGGAGACCAGGGCCGCGCTCGAAGGGGTCGAGGTCGCCTTCTACCTGATCCACACGATGGCCTCCGGCCGCGACTTCGCCGAGAAGGACCGCGAGGCGGCCAGGATCTTCGCGCGGGCGGCGGCGGAGGCGGGGGTGCGCCGCATCGTCTACCTGGGCGGGCTCTCCCCGGGGGAGCGGCCCTCGCCGCACATGCGCTCGCGCGCCGAGGTGGAGCGGATCCTGCTCGACTCGCCGGTGCCCGCCGTCGCGTACCGGGCCTCGATGATCATCGGCTCGGGGTCGGTCTCGTTCGAGATGCTGCGGTACCTCACCGAACGGCTGCCGGCCATGACCACGCCCCGCTGGGTGCGCACCCGCACCCAGCCCATCGCGATCAGGGACGTGCTGCGCTACCTGGTGGCGGCAGTCGGCGTCCCCGGCGAGGTGAACCGCGCGTTCGACATCGGCGGCCCGGACGTCATGACCTACGCCGACATGATGCAGGGCTACGCCGCCGTCGCGGGCCTGCCTCCCCGGCTGATCATCCCGGTCGCGGTGCTGACGCCCAGGCTGTCGAGCTACTGGGTGGGGCTGGTCACCCCGGTGCCCTCCGGGGTGGCGCGGCCGCTGGTGGAGTCGCTGCGCAACGAGGCGGTGTGCCGCGAGCACGACATCGCCCGGTACGTCCCGGACCCGCCCGAGGGCCTCATCGGGTTCCGGGAGGCGGTGATGCTGGCCCTGCGCCGCATCAAGGAGGCCGACGTGGTGACGCGCTGGTCGTCCGCCTCCACGCCCGGCGCCCCGAGCGACCCGCTGCCGACCGACCCCGACTGGGCGGGCGGCAGCCTGTACGTCGAGGAGCGCGGCGCCGTCGTCGACGCGCCGCCCGAGGCGCTGTGGCGGGTGATCGAGGGCATCGGGGGAGACAACGGGTGGTACTCGCTGCCGGGCGCCTGGCGGCTCCGCGGGCTGCTCGACCGTGTGGTGGGCGGGGTGGGGCTGCGCAGGGGCAGGCGTGACCCGGCGCGGCTGCGCGTGGGCGACGCCCTGGACTTCTGGCGCGTGGAGGAGGTCCAGCCGGGCCGCCTGCTCCGGTTGCGCGCCGAGATGCTGCTGCCCGGGCTGGCCTGGCTGGAGCTGACGTGCCGGCGCGAGGACGGCAGGACGGTGTACGGCCAGCGGGCGATCTTCCACCCGCACGGCCTGCTCGGGCACCTGTACTGGCAGGCGCTGCGCCCCTTCCACGGCCTGATCTTCGGCCGTATGCCGGGCAACGTGGCCGAGGCCGCCCGCGCGCTGGGCTCCGCTGAAACTTTCAGCTCCCGCACGGGCATGACGCCTGGTCAGACGGCAGGGGAGGGGCGGCCTTCCTGACGGGCGCTGTCGCGGGGACGTCCGGCGGACCTAGGGTCACGAGGAATATGGGAGCGCTCCCACCCACCCTTCTCGTCCCCGGAGCGAAGATGAAACGTCGAGCACTCCGAGCCCTGGCGGCCGTCCTCGCCGTCGCCGCCTCGGCCCTCACGGGCGTCGCGGTCGCGGGCCCGGCCCGCGCGGACACCGCGATCTGCCAGAAGTACGGCTCCACCACCATCGCCGGCGGCAAGTACGTCGTGCAGAACAACAACTGGGGCGACGACACCCAGCAGTGCATCAATGTCACCGGGACCGGGTTCACCGTCACCCAGGCGAGCCACAACAAGCCGCAGAACGGCGCGCCCGGCTCCTACCCCTCGATCTACGCCGGCTGCCACTACGCGAACTGCTCCACCGGCAGTGGGCTCCCCATGCGGGTGTCCGACAGCCGGTTCCGGAGCGTCCAGACCAGCGTGAGAATGACCTACCCCTCCACGGGGGTCTACGACGCCTCCTACGACATCTGGTTCGACCCGACCGCGCGCACCGACGGGCAGAACACCGGCGCGGAGCTGATGGTCTGGCTCAACCGCACCGGCAGCGTCCAGCCGGTGGGTTCCCGGGTCGCCACCGTCAGCCTCGCGGGCGGCACGTGGGACGTCTGGTTCGGCAACACCGGCTGGAACGTCGTCTCCTACGTCCGCACCACGCCCACCAGTTCGATCAGCTTCCCCGTCAGCGCCTTCTACGACGACATGCTCGCCCGGGGATACGCGCAGAGCTCCTGGTACATGACGAGCGTCCAGGCGGGCTTCGAGCCCTGGGTCGGGGGCGCGGGCCTGGCGGTGAACGACTTCTCCTACAGCGTCGGCGGCTCCGGCGACGGCGGTGGCGGGGCCGCCTGCAAGGTCGCCTACGCCAAGCAGGAGTGGCCCGGCGGCTTCACGGCCAACGTGACCATCACCAACAGCGGCGGCACCGCGGTGAACGGCTGGACCCTCGCCTTCGCCTTCCCCGGCGACCAGAAGATCACCAACGCCTGGAACGCCACCGTGAGCCAGAGCGGCACCTCCGTCACCGCCAGGAACGCCGCCCACAACGCCTCCATCCCCGCGGGCGGCACCACGTCCTTCGGCTTCCAGGGCACCTGGTCCGCCAACGACAGCACCCCGGCCGCCTACACCCTGAACGGAACGACCTGCACGACCACCTGACCACCCGACCCAGGCCCCCGACGTACGGCACCGCCGTACGTCGGGCCCACCCTTTTTAGGGCAGACCGTTTCTTGAATAAGGCGCGCATTATTCCGGAAAACAACTGAGCTTTCGGTAAATACATGTGCAACACGTGAAAAGACGGATACTCTCTGCGGACGCGGTCTGGTCAGAGCAAAGGGAACCGGCATGGCGGATGGGTGGGCGGAAGTGCCGGCAGGGCGAGTCGTCCGCCTCAGCGGATCCGGTGAAGGGAGCCCGGTATCGGCCGCCGGTCCGCTCCCCGAGGGTTCGCCGGCGATTCTGACCTACTACGCCACCCCCGCGCCGTCCGTCGCGGAAATGGTCGCCACGGTCCTGCGCGAGCTCGAATCGGCCGCCATGGAATGCTTCCCGGCCTGGCTCCCGGGCGCCGAGGGCGTCCACCACCCCGGCGGCGGGGGAGTGGCCGCCGTCCGGTCCCTCGCGGTGCGCATGAGTTCCGCCGGCGCACACTTTGGACCGTTCCTCGCCGACCTGTCCGAAGCCGCTCTGACCGGACGACCCCGCCGGCCGACCCGGTTCGGCCCGGAGGTGCGGGCGGCGGGGCTCGCGCGAGTGCTAGCGGCGGCATCCGGACGGCCTGGGGCCGCGCTGCTCGTGCGGGTGCCCGCGGGGTTCTCCCCGCTGGAGGAGGAAGTGCTCGTGGCGGGATGCGAGTGGCTGGCCGGACACGGCGACTTCGCCGTCTGGCTCGCCGGCGCCCCGCTCGCGTACGTCGACCGTGTCGCGACCATCCACGTGCCGGGATGCCCCACCGAGAACGCCCCTATCGCGGCGGGGGAACAGGCCCCCCGGCCGCCCATCGCCTACCCGCCGGTCGCGGGCGAACCGCATCCGGGCAGCAGGGCCGAGAAGGCGCTGGAGGCCGCCCTGGCGCCGCTCCCTTGGGCGTGGGGGCGGGCCTGGAACCAGACCTACCGCCCGCATCCGCTCGCCACCCCGATAAGGGTCGATCTGCTCTGGCGGGACGCGCGGTGCGTGGTGGAGATCGACGGCCGGGAGCACTGGCGCGGAGGGCGCCAGGCCGACGACCACCTGCGTGACGCGCGACTGCGCGCGGACGGCTTCGTTGTGCTCCGCTTCACCAACACGCAGGTCCTGGACGACGTCGGCGCCGTCGTCGGCGTGCTGGAGGGGTTCCTGCGCGACCGCCGTTTTGGAACGTTGGAAAGGAACGGGTAGTGCCCGACGAGAAACTGTCCTTGCCCGAACTGACCGCCCTGGTGGTCCTGATGCGCGAGGCGAGAGAGGTCTCCAACCCCGAGCTCGAGAAGGCCTACGGCCTGACGCTGACGGGGACGCCTCGCAAGCGGCTGAACGCCATGAAGCTCGTCGAAAGCCACAAGCGGGGACGGGCGTACGGACACGTGCTGACCGAGGCGGGATGGGCGCGGCTCGGGGAGGAGCTCCGCGTCGGCGTCGCCCGGCCGGCGGGATCGGCGGGCGCCCTCGCCTACGTGCTGGCCCAGGGCCTCCAGCAGCTCATGCAGCGCACGGGACACGTCCTGGCCGACGTGTTCGCCCCGGCCGGCGACCTCGCCCCGGCCGGACCCCCGGTTCCGTCCCCGCCCGCCTCCCCCGAGCAGGACGTCCAGGCCCGGATCAGGGCCGCCTATGCCGAGATCGGCGGCCGGCCCGGTGCGTACGTCGGCCTGACCGAGCTTCGCAGGCGCCTGGGAGAGGTGCCGAGAGCGGAGGTGGACCGGGCCCTCAGGGCGATGAACCGTCTCCCCGACGTGAACATCGTCCCCGAGTCCAACCAGAAGACCCTCACCCCGGAGGACCGCGAGGCGGCGGTGACCATCGGCGACCAGGAGAAGCACGTCCTGTGGATCGGAGCGTGATGACGGACGACGAGCGCCGCGCGCTGGAGGCGTTGAGGTTCAACTACACCGAGGGGCCGGGGGACGTGTGGCGGCCCTCTGAGGTCCATGTCGACGGGCTGAACCGCCGCACCGCGCAGATGATCCTCGACGGGCTCTCAGAAGTGGGCGACAGCGTGGAGGCGAGCCCGCTCGGGCTCGTCCTGCAGGGGCAGCGCGGCACCGGGAAGACCCACCTGCTCGGCTGGGTGCGCGAGAGGGTCCAGGAGGACGGCGGCTACTTCTTCCTCGTCGGGCTGCTCGACGCCAGGGACTTCTGGCAGAGCGTGCTGGTCTCGATGCTCGACAGCCTGGCCCGGCAGGTCGACGGTGAGAGCCAGCTGCGGATGTTCCTGCTGCGCCTGTCGTCGTACGTCGGCGTGCCGCGCATGGTGCGCCGGGAACTGGTCGGCAAGGCTCCGCTAACGAAGGCCGCGCTGGACGTCTTCGTGGAAGGCCTTCGCCGGTTCGACGGGCGGGTGGGCACAGAGGCCCAGGACACGCTGCGGGCCCTGGTCCTGCGGGCGTCGGACGACCTGCGGGCACAGGACGTCGGGCACACCTACCTGCTGTCGGAGCCGGAGGAGGAACCGGGGGAGCGCGCGGCCTGGGGGATGCGACGCCGCGGCAAGTCGGCGCAGGAGATCGTCCAGGACGTCTCCCGGCTGCTCGCCTTCACCGGCCCGTCGGTCATCGCGGTCGACCAGTTCGATCCGCTGGTCACGCAGGCGTCCATCAGCATGATGCACAACGCCGAGCTCGACTGGCGCCAGTCCCTCGTGCTGGAGCAGATCGCGGGCGGCCTGATGGGGCTGCGCGAGTACACCTCCCGGACGCTCACCGTGCTGTCCTGCCTTCCCCTCACCTGGGTGCTGATCCAGAAGGCGGCGACCGACACGATCCGCGACCGGTTCCGGGAGGCCGTTCCGCTCATGACGGTCCCGGACTCCAAGATCGGCCGGGAACTGGTCGAGAAGCGGTTCGCGGCGCGGTTCCGCGCGCTCGGGTTCCGGCCGCCGTACCCGACCTGGCCGGTGCTGCCGTCGGCCTTCGACGACGCCCCCGATTACACGCCCCGGCAGCTGCTGATGAAGGTCGACGCCCACATCCAGTCCTGCCGGGTGAACGGCCGCGTCACCGAGCTGGGGACCCTGGCCGGCACGGCGCCGGTCGCGGGCGGTGACGACGGCGCGGTGGCCCCCCAGCGGCTGGACGCCCTCGACGCCCGCTTCGCGGCGCTCCGGGACGCGGCCGAGGTCGCCGACGCCCTCGCCCCCGCGAGCGAGGACGCGGTGGTCCCTGTGCTCCTCGCCGCCGGGCTCACCGCCTGGATCATGGAGCGGGGCGAAGCCGGGCAGGCGCTGACCCTGGATCCTCCGCCGAGTTCCAAACCCTCCCTCCACGCGCGGCTTCGCCGCACGCTGGACGAGTCCATCGGAGACGAGGCCCACTGGGCGTTCCGGGCGATCGCCGCCGAGAACGCCGTCGCCGCGCTGCACCGGCTGCGTACGGCGTGCCTGGCGGCGGGGCTCGACGCCGAGGCCCCCCAGCGGCGGCTGTTCCTGCTGCGCAACGCGCCGTGGGGGTCCGGGCCGCGGACCAGGGAGGCTCTGGCGGCGTTCGAGCGGGCGGGTGGCAGGACGCTCCCGGTGGACGAGCAGGACCTCAAGGCGCTGGCCGCCCTCCGGGACCTGATGGCCGACAACCCGCCGGACCTGCGGGCCTGGCTGGTGGCCAGGAGGCCGACCGGGGAGATCAAGCTGCTGAACGAGGCGCTGGCGGACGTGTGGGCCGGTCTCGCCGAGGGGCCCGAGCCGACGAAAGAGGGGACGGACGGGCGGATCGACGCCGGATCCGTTCCCACCATCCGGGAGGCCGCCGCGTCGTCGCGGGGGCGGGGCGCCGGCGGGGCGGGGCCGTCGATCGTGGTCGGCCGGGCCGCGGACGGGGGCGGCCCGGTCGCCGTTCAGCTGGAGGCGCTGCGCAAGCACACCGCCGTCTTCGCCGGGTCGGGGTCCGGCAAGACGGTGCTTCTGCGCCGTTTGGTCGAGGAGTGCGCGCTTCAGGGGGTCTCGGCCATCGTGCTGGACCCGAACAACGACCTGGCGCGGCTCGGCGACCGATGGCCGGAGGAGCTGGCCCAGTGGGCCCCGGGCGACGCGGCGCGAGCCGAGGAGTACCTGGCGAACACCGACGTGGCCGTCTGGACGCCGTTGCGGGACGGAGGGCGCCCGCTCTCCTTCCAGCCGCTCCCCGACTTCGGCGGGGTGGCGGACGACCCCGACGAGTTCCGCGAGGCCGTGGACACCGCCGTCGCGTCCCTCGCCCCCCGGGCCAAGCTGGTGGGCACGACCAACAAGGTGCACCAGGGCCTCGCCGTGCTGCGGGAGACGCTGACCTACTACGGGCGCCGCGGCCACACGAGCCTGCGAGGGCTGATCGAGGTGCTGTCCTCGCTGCCGGACGGGGTGAGCGAGCTGCTGCACGCCGGAAGGCTCGCCGCCGACATAGCTCAGAACCTCACCGCGGCCATGGTGAACGACCCGCTGCTGGGGGGTTCCGGCACGGCCATGGACCCGGGGATCCTGCTGACCCCGCCCGAGGGCAGGCGGGCCAGGGTCTCGGTCGTCAGCCTGATCGGGCTGCAGTCGGACGAGCAGCGGCAGAGCTTCGTCAACCAGCTGCAGATGGCGCTGTTCGCCTGGATCAAGAAGCACCCGGCGGGAGACCGGCCGCTCGGCGGCCTGTTCGTCATGGACGAGGCGCAGACCTTCGCGCCGTCCGGGGCGATGACCGCCTGCACCCACAGCACGCTGGCCCTGGCATCGCAGGCGCGCAAGTACGGCCTCGGCCTGGTGTTCGCGACGCAGGCGCCGAAGGGGCTGCACAACCGCATCCCGGGGAACGCCGCCACCCAGTTCTTCGGGCTGCTGAACAGTCCCATCCAGATCAGCGCGGCCAGGGAGATGGCCCGGGTGAAGGGCGGCGACGTCCCCCACATCGGGAGGCTGGGCGCGGGGCAGTTCTACGCGGCCGTCGAGGGCGGTCCCTTCGAGCGGATCCAGGCCTCGCTGTGCCTCACGCACCACCCGAAGAGCCCGCTGACGACCGAAGAGGTGATCCAGAGGTCCAGGAGGACAGGCAGGTGACGGCCTCCGCCGGCCGGCGGCGGGGGTGTGTCGGCGGGGCCGCGGCTCGGCGGCCCCGCCGGGTGGGGTCAGGCCCAGCCGTAGACCTTTCTGATGGCGGCGGCGATCTCGTTGACCAGGGGCGTGTTGTCGCCGTTGACCATGACGGCGTAGCCGGCGCCGAGTTCGGGGTAGCCCTTGAACACGGATTTGAAGCCGTAGTTGGAGCCGTCGTGGCCGTAGGAGAACTGCTTGGTGCCCGAGCCGGCGATGAAGAAGCCCCGGCCCATGTCCGGCTGGGGGCCCGGGCTGAGCAGTGTCCGCACGGAGGACCTGGTGAGCGGGCCCGCGATGTCGCCGGAGGCGGTCCAGGCCTTGTTCAGGTAGCACACCAGGCGGCACAGGTCGAGGACGTTGGTGTAGAGGCCGGCGGCGGCGGACTCGGGGTAGCGGTACCGCTTGCCGGGGATCACGGCGCCGGCGGTGGTGTGGCCGGCGGCGAGCTCGAACGAGGGGGACAGCGCGTAGGAGCTGGTCTTCATGCCGAGCGGCCCGAACACCTCCTTGTCCATGTACTCGGCCAGCGACAGGCCGCTCTGCTGCTCCACCATCCGCTGCAGCAGCACGAACCCCGCCCCCGAGTAGTGGTACTCGGCGCCGGGATCGGTGGTGAGCTCGATCTTGGGGGAATTGCCCTCGCCGTTCATGACCTGGAGCAGTGAGGGCACGGTCGCGTTCGGGCCGTAACCGGCGAAGCCGCCGCCTCCGGCGCTGAAGCCGGAACAGGCGTCCGCCGGGGAGGTGGAGCCGCGCCCGATGACGCCGCCCCGGTGGGCCAGCACGCGGTCGATCGTCGGCACCGCCGTCGGTGAGACGCACGAGCGGCGCTGCAGGGTCCAGTCGAGGTAGGGGCCGATGTCGTCGGTCAGCGGCCGCTTGAGCGTCTGCATGAGACGCAGCACGCCGATGGCGCTCACGGCCTTGCTGATCGAGGCGGCCTGGAAGGCGCTCTCGGGGTGCGCGGCGCCCGCGCCGCCCGCCTCCAGCCGCCCGTAGCCGGTGGACCAGGCGATCTTGTTGCCGACCACGACCGCGATCGCGACGCCCGGTGTCTTCCAGTAGCTCATCCGCTGCCAGATGGTCGAGCCGCCCACGGCGTTCTCGACCTGCCGCGGGCGGTCGGCGGGCAGCGCCGGCACCTTGCCCCGGGAGGCGATCGACCAGCCGGTGTTGACGGGGGAGAAGGCCAGGTTGTGCAGTTGCCAGCCGCCGGCGGCCAGGCTCTTCATTTGGGTGAAGCACTCGTCGTCGATGCCGCGCGCGTAGAAGTCGTCCTGTGCGACGACCACCCACCCTCCGGCGCGGGGGAAGGCGACGCGCGTCACCCGGCGTCCGCCCTGCGTCAGGTTGCGCATCATCTGGTAGCACTCGTCGTCGACGCCGTGGGCGAAGAAGTCCTTGGTGGCCGCCACCACCCAGCGGTCGCCGCCCGCCGGCGGGAAGGCGACGTCGACGACCTGCTGCCCGGCCTTGTAACAGTCGAGGACCCGCTGGTAGCACGCCTGCGGGATGCCGCGCGCGGACACCCCCTTGTCCCCGGTGATCACCCAGCGGTTCCCGCCTTCGGCGGGGAAGGCGACGCAGTGGATCCGCCAGCCGGCGGCGATGCGCTTGCCCAGCTCGGTGAAGCACTCGTCGGGAATGCCCCGGGCGAAGTAGTGGCCGTCCTGGGTGACGATGACCCAGCCGTTGGACGGTGTGAAGGCGAACGACGTGATGCCGCGGGGGGCCAGCTCCTTCAGCTTCGTCTGGGCCTCGGCGGGGATGCGGCGGGCGGCGAAGGGGTAGCTCGCGGCGTACGCCGGCCGGCTGAAAGTCGGGGCGGCCAGGCCGGCGGCGCCGGCCAGCGCGAGAAAACCTCTCCGGTTCATCCAGAAACTCCTCAGGGCGGCACTGAAACGCGCCCCGTGGGGGGCGCGCGCGATCGTGGACTCCCCGCATCTTTGCAGACGTCCGGGACATCCTCGTCATGCCTCAGGTCAGAGCGCGGCGCAGCAGGCGGGCGGCCAGGGACATCCCTCAGCGCGCCGGCCGGCCCGCCGCGGCCGAGCGGCTCGCCGCCATGGCCGAGGTCAGCTCGGGGGCTTGAGGCCCGGGCAGCCCGCGTCGATCCGGCCCGTCTCGAAGTACTTCACCACCTCGGCGGCGCACTCAGGCACCTTGGTGGTCGAGACGTGCACGTCGTCGGCCACCTTGTAGACGGTGCCACCGATGACGCGGCGCGTCTGCAGCGCCCAGTCGTAGACGGACATGTACTCGTACAGGTGCGCGGCCAGCACCAGCGATCCGCCGTCCCGCTTCAGCGTGGCCTGCCGCACCGGCAGCGGCCAGCCGGAACACAGCGCGGTCGTGCCCCAGGCGCGGCCGGTCGCCGGAAAACGCTTCTGGAGCCGCTGGTAGTCATGCCAGGCGGTGGCGAAACTCGGCCGGCTGCTGTCCTCGTTGCACGTGACCGCCCAGTTCATGGTCATGTTCGTCATTTCGGGCGTGCCGGGCAGAGGTGCTCTCATCTGGGCGCCGAGCAGCTCCTTGACGGTGGGCGGGGCGGTGGTGGCCGTCGCCGTCCGCAGCTCGGAGAGGGCCTTGCCCGCGCGTGCCCACTCAGTCGAGTTGCGCCCGGCCAGGTTGGCGACGGCCGAGCCATCGATCGGCTGCGGCAGGTCGGTATAAGTCTTGGGGTTCTTGTCGTAGGCGGTGACGAGCTTCACCACCTGCTCACGCACCTGCTTGGCGGTGGTGCCCAGGCCGTAGATCGCCTCACGGCGTGCCAGCCAGGTGGCCATGCGGCCGAAGTCGCGCTCGACCGCCGCGGCGCTCTCCTCGATGTGCCTGTCGAAACGGGTCCACGGCGGCGCCGGGCTGTCCAGGAAGACCCGTCCGGTGTGAGTGGGGAACAGGCTCCGGTACGCAGCGCCCAGATAGGTGCCCCAGGAGAAACCGAGCAGGTTGAGCGCGCGGTCGCCCAGTGCGGTCCGTACCTGGTCCAGGTCTCTGGCCACGGTGTCGGTGGTGAGCTGCCGCAGGAAGTCCGGGTCGGAGTTCGCGCACTTCAGGTTGGCCGCGACCTGGTGGTCGTAGATCTTCCTGGCCGACTCCTCGGTCAGCGGGCCCGGCTTGTCCGGGCCTCTCGGGCCGGGCTCGCAGACGACCTTGGTGCTGTACCCGACCCCGCGAGGGTCGAAGCCGATGATGTCGTACCGCTCGTTCAGCTCGGCCATCTCATCGTTTCTGAGCGCGGCCCGCAGGATCGGGTCCAGATATCCACTGCCGCCCGGCCCTCCCGGCAGGACGGCGACAGTGCCCAGCCGGTGGTCCTCGTCCGTGGCGGCCAGCCGGGTCACAGCGATGTCGATCTTCGGCCCACCGGGGTCATCGTGGTTCAGCGGCGCGCTGACCGTCCCGCACTCCAGGCGTTTCATCAGGGTACGGAAGTTCGCGACGTGATCCTGCGCCACACCCAGGCTCCGGATCACCTCGTCGGAGTAGGTGGGGCAGGACTTCCACGACACGCTCGGGCTGGAGACGGTGGTGGCGCCCGCCGCGGAAGGCTGCGCCACCAGCGCCGTCAGGGCCAGCGTCAGTGCCGCCA
Organism: Sphaerisporangium fuscum; assembly: GCF_018531465.1. GTDB lineage: Bacteria > Actinomycetota > Actinomycetes > Streptosporangiales > Streptosporangiaceae > Sphaerisporangium > Sphaerisporangium fuscum. The sequence goes on along the minus strand of NZ_JAHDTF010000013.1, from coordinate 137,481 downwards.
ACGATGTTCGGTTCGTCATGCGGCCTATGCCTACCGCCGCGGGTGCTCAAAAAGCGTAAGGCGGCAACGGCGGCGCCGCACCGGGTGTCCGCGATGCGGGAGGACCAGGGCGCCCACGTGGACGTGGTGCTGACGTCGTTCGAGGTGCCCTGCTGGGCCGAGGCATGTCCCGAATGGGCAAACCGCGACGTCCGGGATGGGAAAGACACGGGCGGCACGTCAGAGTTCACTCTCTCCAACACCTGTAAGGAGTTGGAAACATGCCCGAAAAGCCCACCTCGGAGTTCTGGCACGACCTCAAGCCGATCGAGAACTCGCAGAAGCCGGACGCGCTGCCGGAAGTCTATCTTTCCAAGGTCGCCACCGACGACGACCGCTACTACGTCCCGTTCAGCGAGACCGTCGGGTCGCGGCCCCTCTGGATCAACGTCAAGGACAACAGCTGGGCCGACATCCTCCGCGCCAAGGAGGCCGGGCTGGTCAACCGGCACTACCACCCGCACGAGGTGTTCGCCTACACCATCTCCGGCAAGTGGGGGTACCTGGAGCGCGACTGGACGGCCACGGCGGGCGACTTCGTCTACGAGGCGCCGGGCGAGGGGCACACGCTGGTCGCCTACGACAGCGGCGAGCCGATGAAGACGTACTTCATCGTCAAGGGCCCGCTGGTCTGGCTGGACGAGAACGGCGAGCCCGAGGGCATCTTCGACGTCCACGACTACATCGCCATGTGCCGCGAGCACTACGAGAAGGTCGGCATCGGCGCCGACTACGTCAACTCGCTGTTCCGCTGACCGCCCGCGTGGCCTTCTCCTCTGGAAGACCGTGATGACCCGCATCACCTCGTCGGCCCCGGCGGCAGCGGAACGCGCGGCCCGGCGGTACGAGAACCTTCTCCTCCTTCTCCTGTTCCTGGCCTTCGGCTTCGTCTTCTTCGACCGGCAGGCCCTCGCCTTCCTCGCGCCCTACATGGACAAGGACTTCGGCCTGTCCAACGGCGAGCTGGGCACCCTGTCGGGCGTGCTGGCGCTGACGTGGGCGGTGTCCGGGATGATCGCCGGGCGGCTGTCCGACAGGCTCGGCCGCCGCAAGCCGATCCTCATCGGCGCCGTGGTGCTCTTCTCGCTCTTCTCCTCGGTGTCCGGCCTGATGTCGGGGTTCGCCGGCCTGCTCGCCGCGCGGGCCCTGATGGGCACGGCCGAGGGGGCGGTCCTCCCGATGGCCCAGTCGCTGATGGTCGAGGCGTCGCGGGAGAACCGGCGCGGGCTGAACATGGGCCTGCTGCAGGGCTCGTCCGCCGGTCTGCTCGGCGGAATCGTGGCGCCGATCGCCGTGGTCTGGGTCGCGGAGGCCTTCGGCTGGCGCACCGCCTTCTACGTCACCATCGTCCCCGGCCTGGTGGTGGCGGCGCTGATCGCGAAGTTCGTCCGTGAACGGCCCCCGCAGGGCGGGCCGGCGCCGGCCGCGGCGCCGGTGGCCGCCCCGCCCAGGGCCGCCCTGCGGGATGTGATCAAGCAGCGGAACGTCGTGATCTGCATGCTGATCGCCTGCTGCTACCTCACCTGGTTCGTCACTCTCATCACCTTCACCCCCACCTACCTGACACAGGTGAAGGGCTTCACGCCGGGGGCGATGAGCGGCGTCATGACCTGCCTCGGCGTCGCGTGGGTGCTCTGGGGCTTCGCCACGCCGGGCATCTCCGACCGGATCGGCCGCAAGCCCGCGCTCATCGGCTTCACCACGCTCGCGGTGTTCTGCCCGATCGCCATCGTGTACGTGTCCAGCCCGCTGGCGCTCGGCGCGCTGATGCTCCTCACCTACACCGGTCTGGGATGCTTCACGCTGTTCATGGCGACGATCCCGGCCGAGACCGTGCCGCCCGGCGCGCTGGCGACCGCGCTCGGCCTGATCATGGGCGTGGGCGAGCTCGCGGGCGGGTTCCTCGGCCCGATGATCTCCGGCTGGGCCTCGGACCTGTGGGGCCTGCAGACCGCCATGTTCATCGCGACCGGCGGGGCGGTCGCCGTCGTCCTGCTCGCGTTCGGCCTGCGGGAGACCGCTCCGGCCGTACTGCGCCGCCGCGGTACGGCGGGGGAGACCGCCCTGGTGGAAGGAGGGGCGGCGTGAAGGCCGCCGTCTGGTACGGGGCGCGCGACGTCCGCGTCGTCGACGTGGAGGTCGCCGCGCCCGGCCCCGGGGAGGCGACCGTCGCGGTGGCCTACTGCGGGATCTGCGGCAGCGACCTCCACGAGTACGCCGACGGCCCGCACGCCATCCCGGTCACCGAGCCGCACCCCGAGTCCGGGGCGGTCGCGCCGCTGGTGCTCGGCCACGAGTTCTGCGGCACAGTGACCGAGGTCGGCCCCGGGGTGACGGGGCTCGCGCCGGGCGACCGGGTGGCGGTGGAGCCGCACTACCGGTGCGGCACCTGCCCGCGCTGCCGCGACGGCGAGTACAACATCTGCCGCCACTTCGGTTTCGCCGGCCTGATGGGGAACGGCGGGATGGCCGAGCGCGCCACCGTGCCCGCGTACATGCTGCACAGGCTGCCGGACTCGGTGCCGCTGGAGCAGGCGGCGGTGTTCGAGCCCGCGGCCGTCTCGCTGCACGCCCTGCGCCGGGCCGCGATCCGTCCCGGCGAGACGATCGCGGTCCTCGGCCTCGGCCCGATCGGGCTGCTGATCGTGATGCTCGCGGCGCGGCAGGGCGCGGGCCGCGTCATCGCCGCCGACCTCTCGCCCGCCCGGCTCGCCCTGGCGGGCAGGGTCGGCGCCACGGACCTGGTGGACGTCCGCGCGGGCGAGGGCGTCCCGGACCTGATCCGGCGGGCGACCGGCGGCGAGGGCGTGGACGTGGCGTTCGAGGTCGTCGGCGCCGAGGGCACGCTGGGCACCTGCCTCGCGGCGACCAGGAAGGGCGGCAGGGTCGTGCTGGCGGGCCTCGGCGGGACGGTCGGCCTCGACGCGTTCGCCCTGGTCAACAACGAGCAGTCGATCATCGCGACCGTGGGGTACCGGGACGTCTATCCGGAGCTGGTCCGGCTCGTCGAGGAGGGCGTCGACCTGGCCGCGATCGTCACCTCCACCATCGCGCTGGAGGACGTCGTGCGCGACGGGTTCGAGGCCCTGCTGCGCGGCGGCGACCAGATCAAGGTCCTGGTACGGCCGGGCGGAGGGGGCGTACGTCCATGATCGACATGTCGGCGGGCCTGCGGGACGACCTGTTCGCCGGCCGCACCGTGGTCGTCACCGGCGGCACCTCGGGGATCGGCGCGGCGACGGCGACCCTGTTCGCCGAACTCGGCGCGGACGTCGTGGCCCTCGGCCTCGCGCCCCGCGTGGCCGCCGAGCGGCCCGCGCACCCGCGCGTGCGCACGGTCGAGCACGACGTCCTCGACCGGGACGGCCTGGCCCGGCTCATCGCCGGCGAGGGGCCGATCGGCGTCCTCGTCAACTGCGCCGGCGTCAGCCACGACCGCGGCGAGTACGACCTCGACCGGTGGCTTCGCGTCATCGACGTCAACCTGACCGCCACCATGGTCGCCTGCGAGGCCGCCCGGCCCGGTCTGGCGAGCACGGGCGGCAGCGTCGTGAACGTCTCCTCCATGTTCGCCTTCTTCGGCAGCAGGGACCGCCCGGCGTACAGTGCCAGCAAGGGAGGGATCTCACAGCTCACCCGCTCGCTCGCCGCCGAGTACGCGCCCCAGGGCGTGCGGGTCAACGCGGTCGCCCCGGGGTTCGTCGAGACCCCGCTCGCCCGCGGCCTGCTGGACGACCCCAGGGCCGCCGCGGAGGTGCTGGCCCGCATCCCGCTCGGGCGCTACGGCCGGCCCCGGGACGTCGCCTCGGTGATCGCGTTCCTGTGCTCGCCCGCCGCGTCCTACGTCACGGGGGCGGTCCTCCCAGTGGACGGAGGCTATCTTTGCGTATAAAACCGGACATACTTCTGCGTTAGGTGTTGGGCAACCAGGAGGCCGGTAATGCCACCGAACGCCGTCTCCGTGATCTCCCGGGCGACGACGGAACACGTCGCGCCCGCGGAGCGCATCGACTACTGGGAAGAGTACAACCGCAGGGAGCTGGTGGGCCTGTCCTGCAGGTCCTACTCCGACAGCGGCCTGCTGGCCTCGCAGACCAACATCCGGCTCGCCGACGTCCGGCTCGCGCACATCGCCGGCAACGCGCACGTGATCGAGCGGACGCCGCAGATGGCGAGGTCCACCCCCAAGGACTCGGTGTTCGCCAGCCTGCTGCTCAGGGGCGAGGCGGTCTTCCTGCACGAGAACGGTTGCCTGGCCGCCACCGCCGGCGACCTCGTGCTGTACGACACGCGGCGGCCGTACCTGTTCGGCTTCTCCTCCTCCATGGGCCAGATCCTGGTGGACATCCCCCGCGAGGTGTTCACTGAGGTGTGCCTGCCCGGCGGCGTCCCCGTGCCGACGCTGTTCGGCAGGGGGTCCGTCCAGGAGGGCAGGCTCGTGTCGAGCCTGCGCTCGCTGCTCGGCGACCTGGTCGCCATGCGCGGCGGCCACAGCCCGGAGGAGACCCGGCAGGCGGTGCTCGGGCTGATCCGCCTGCTCGCGCTGGAGCGGTCCGGCGGCCCCGCCTCCCCGCCGGCCCAGCTCCTCACGGCCAAGGAGCACATCGAACGGCACCTGCACGATCCCCGGCTCAACGCGGCCGAGGTCGCCCGCACGCTCGGGATCTCCGTCCGGCAGCTTTCCCGCGTCTTCGAGCCGGCCGGGACCACGCCGGCCCGGTACATCCTCGACCGCCGGCTGGAGCGGGCCGCCGCCGAGCTCTCGGCACCGGGCGCGGCGGGGACGAGGATCGCCGACGTCGCCTATCGCTGGGGATTCTCCAGCCAGGCCCACTTCGCCCGCGTCTTCCGGGGCCGGTACGGCCGCACGCCCCGTGAGGCCAGGGCAGGGCTCACCGGTATGCCGAATTCCTGATTGCGTAGACGGATATGTCGCGCCTGGGGGAGACTGTCGGGGTTGATCTTCGGTTGAGCGGGGACGCCGCCGAGTGGGGTGAGGTGGCCTCCCGCTCCTGACCCACGACGGGGGGACATCCGCGTGAGTTCCAGCCTGATGACCGCGACCGACCCGGCGCCGTTCCTGCTCCGGCGGAACACCGGCGACCTTCCACAGGCGGTGGAGACGCTGGCCAAGGCCCTGCCGAGACGTGATCTCGCCACCGTGCTGGCCGACGCCAACCGCGACGCCGCTCACAAGGGCAGGACGACGGCGTTCGGCTCCATGGACCCCCGGCCCGCCGACTGGTACTGCTGGGAGGACGGCGACGACGACACCCCCGACTGGTACCCGCAGGGCGTGACCGCGACTTCCGAGGCCGGGCGTAAGGACGTGCAGGCGCTGGCCGTCAGCTGGTACTGGAAGCCGGACGGGCCGAAGCCCGAGCGCGGCATCCGGCTGTCGTTCCTCAGCCCGGCGACGAAGAAGTACCGGCACGTCCTGCTGGTCCTGCCCAAGGGCTCGTCGTACGGCGCGATCGACATCCACGCGGGCGGCATCGCCTGGTACGGCGACCTGATCTACGTCGCCGACACCTCCCGCGGCCTGCGGGTGTTCGACACCCGGCACATCTACGAGGTGAAGGGCGACGACGACAAGATCGGGCTGCAGGGCGGGCGGTACCACGCCTACGGCTACCGGTACGTGATGCCGCAGGTGGACACCTGGACGGGCACCGGATCGGCGAGGTTCTCCTTCGCGGCCGTCGACCGGAGCACGAGCCCCCACACGCTGGTCTCCGGTGAGTACGTCGACCCGGCCGAGGAGCCGGGCAAGGTGGGACGGGTGGCGCGCTGGCCGATCGCGGCGGACGGCACCCTCGCGGCGGGGGCCGACGGCCGGGTGGCGGCCTCGGACGCCTACGCCCTCCCGGCCGCGAAGATCCAGGGCGCGCTGTCGCGCGGCGGCCGCTGGTACCTCAGCCAGGCCGCCTCCGCCGCGAGCAACGGCTCGCTGCTGGTGGTGGAGGGCGGGAAGACGACCGCGGTGCGCAGGTTCCCGGTCGGCCCCGAAGACCTGACGTGCTGGAGCGAGAAGGGGCAGCTCTGGAGTCTGACCGAGTTCCGGCACCGCCGCGTCGTGTTCGCCGTGCCGCTCTGAGCCGGTGGCCTTGACTGATCCATCGGGTGGGCTCAAAATCCAGGGCAATGGTTAAGGAGGCTCCTTAACTAACCTTGCCCCACCGGAGCTACCGATGGTCACAGTTGGCAGGCGTACCTGGGTGAGAGCGCGGCTGCTGGCCGCGATCGTGTCGGCGCTGGCCGCCGGGGGAGGGGTCCCGGCCCTGGCGGCCACCACGCCGGGAGGCGGCGCGGCGGTCCGGGCCGCCGTCGCCGCCTCGCCCCTCGACGGATACCGGATCCAGTCGTCGTCCGCGGTCGCCGACTCCGGAGCGGCGATCTCCACGCCCGGCTACGCGGCCTCCGGCTGGTATCCCGTGGGCCCGCGCTCCACCGTGCTCGCCGGGCTGCTGAAGAACGGCAAGTACGCCGACCCGTTCTACTCCACGAACATGAAGAACATCCCCGCCGCGGACTTCGCCGTCCCCTGGTGGTACCGGTCGGACTTCACCCTCGGCGGTGAGACCGGCCTGAAGACCTTCCTCGACGTCACCGGCGTGATCTCCAGTGCCGACGTGTGGGTCAACGGAAGCCAGGTGGCGACGGCGGCCGAGGTGACCGGCGCCTACACCCGGCACGAACTGGACGTCACCTCGCTCGTGCACCCCGGCGTCAACTCCGTCGCCTTCAAGGTCAACCCCAACGACCCCAACAAGCACCTCACCATGGGCTGGATCGACTGGGTGCAGACCCCGCCCGACAAGAACATGGGCATCTTCCGCGACGTGGTCGTCCGGCGCGGCGGGCCCGTCGCCCTGCGCGGCGCCCACGTGGTGACCGGCCTCACCTCCGGGCTCGACCGGGCCGACCTCACCGTCAAGGTCGACGCGCGCAACGACTCCGGCGCCCCCGTCCACGCGACCGTGTCCGGCACCCTCGGCTCCTCCCGGCTCAGCCAGGACGTCGACCTCGCGGCCGGGCAGACCAAGACCCTGACCTTCACGCAGTCCATCACCTCGCCGCAGGTCTGGTGGCCGTACGGCATGGGCGGGCAGCCGCTGTACGACCTGGACCTCACCGCCACGGTCGGCGGCGCCGCCAGCGACACCGCGCACACCCGGTTCGGGATCCGCTCGGTGACCTCGTCCCTGGACGGCAGCGGCCACCGCCTCTACAAGATCAACGGCAGGCCGCTGCTCATCCGCGGCGGCGGCTGGTCGCCGGACCTGTTCCTGCGCTGGGACCCGGTGTACGCGCAGGACAAGCTCCGGTACGTCCGCGACCTCGGCCTCAACACCATCCGGCTCGAAGGCCACCTGGAGAACGACGAGCTGTTCGACCTGACCGACCAGATGGGCATCCTCGTCATGGCCGGCTGGGAGTGCTGCGACAAGTGGGAGGGCCAGACCAACGGGAGCGAGCCCGGCGACACCTGGAACCCCACCGACTACACCGTCGCCAAGGACTCCATGACCGCCGAGGCCGTCCGGCTGCGCGACCACCCGAGCGTCTTCACCTTCCTGATCGGCAGCGACTTCGCCCCCAACGCCCAGCAGGAGACGAACTACCTGGCCGCGCTGGACGCCGCCGACTGGAAGACCCCCGTCGTCGCCGCCGCCTCCGACAAGTCCTCACCCACCCTGGGCTCCTCCGGCATGAAGATGACCGGCCCGTACGACTGGGTGCCGCCGAACTACTGGTTCACCAAACGGGAGGGCGGCGCGTTCGGCTTCAACTCCGAGACCGGCGCCGGGCCCGACGTCCCCACCCTCGACTCACTGAAGCGGATGATGTCCGCCGGCGAGCTCGACACGCTGTGGAAGAGCCCGAACGCGGCCCAGTACCACCGCTCGCCGTCCGGCACCTTCAACACCCTCAAGATCTTCGACAACGCGATCAACGGCAGGTACGGCACCGCCACCAGCCTGGACGACTACGTCCGCAAGGCCCAGCTGCAGCAGTACGAGAACATCAGGGCGCAGTACGAGGCCTACCGGCGCAACTTCACCGACTCCGGCGACCCCTCCACCGGGGTGATCTACTGGATGCTCAACAGCGGCTGGAGCTCCCTGCACTGGCAACTGTTCGACACCTACCTCGACCAGGGCGGGTCGTACCACGGCGCCCGCGAGGCCAACAAACCGCTCCACGTGCTGTACTCCTACGACAACAAGAAGGTCGTCGTGGTGAACCAGAACCACGCGGCGGCCCCGGGCCTGACGGTGCGCACCGACGTCTGCAACCTCGACGGCACGAACAAGTACACCAACACCGCCACGGTCACCGTGCCGGGCGACGGCGGCAACGCCACGGCCGTCACCATCCCGTCGATCAGCGGCCTGTCCACGACCTACCTCGTGCGCCTCACCCTGAGCGACGGCGGCCGCGAGATCGACAGGAACGTGTACTGGCTGTCCACCAAGGCCGACGTGATCGACTGGGCCAAGAACGACTGGTACTACGTGCCGACCAGCAGCTACGCCGACCTGACCGGCCTGGCCGGGATGGCGCGGTCGCCGCTGTCGGCGTCCGCCTCGTCCTCGTCCTCCGGTCCCACCACCACGACCACGGTGACGCTGACGAACACCGGCACGGGCAAGGTCCCCGCGTTCTACCTCGACGCCCATGTGGTCGACTCGGCGGGCAGGCCGGTGCTGCCGGTGCAGTGGTCGGACAACGCGGTCAGCCTCTGGCCGGGCGAGTCCACGACCCTCACCGCCACCTACCGGACCTCCGACCTGAAGGGGTCCGCGCCGAGCGTGCGGGTGTCGGGGTGGAACGTCACCACCCGGACCGTCCCGGCCGACGGGTCCGGAGGACCGGGCCCGAGCACCGACTACCAGGCCGAGGAAGCCACCCTCTCCCAGGCCACCGTGGCCACCGACCACACCGGCTACACCGGCAGCGGCTTCGTCGACTACGTCAACGTCACCGGCGGCTCCATCGAGTGGACCGTCGAGGCCGCCTCGGCCGGCCCCGCCACCGTCACCTTCCGGTACGCCAACGGCACCACCGTCAACCGCCCGCTGGACGTCTCGGTGAACGGCGCCACGGCGGTCCCAGGCGTCGCCTTCAACGGCACCGCCGACTGGGACACCTGGGCGGACAGGACCGTCACCGTCACCCTGACGGCGGGCACGAACAGGATCCGCGCGACCGCCACCACCGCCAACGGCGGCCCCAACATCGACGAACTCACCCTCACCCCCTCCTGACCCCACTCGCGCCGTCGTACGGCGGGGAACCCTCGATGTGGCGCTTGCGTTCCTTGCAGACGGCTTGCACGGTGTGACGTCAAGTGACCGTCAATGAGTGTGCAGGCGGTCGCGTCTCTACTGGATGTGCGCCACCCGGAACCGACCGGACCCGGGACCCACTCGCACCCAGGAGCAGAACGATGAAGCGCACCCTTCTCGGCCTCGCCGTCGCCGCGGTGGCCGGCCTGTCGATCACCGTCCCGGCCACCTCCGCCTCCGCCGCGTCCGGTGACTTCGGCGCCGACACCTGCCTGGAGGGCTACGTCTGGCGCGAGGCCCGTCCGTCCGACCACGTGTGCGTCACCTCGGCGACCCGCAACCAGACCCGCGCCGACAACGCCGCCGCGGCGAGCCGCTGGACCTCCGGCGCCTTCGGCCCGCACACCTGCGTCAACGGCTACGTCTGGCGCGAGGCCTTCACCGGCGACGACGTCTGCGTCACCTCGGCCGTCCGCTCCCAGGCCGCCGCCGACAACCGCCAGGCGGCCGACCGGAAGGTGTCGGTGCGGCTGTGGATCAACCGCTACACCGTTCCGCCGCGCGACAACGGGGACGGCACCTCCACCACGACCTCCGTCGACGACATCCCCCGCATCAAGCTCAGCGGCGACCACTACAACTTCGGCCAGGTCAGGCTCTACATCCGCTACAACACCGGCCGCCTGCTGTGGAGCGGCACCGTGAACGCCAGCGCGCACGGCGGCTTCGTCGCGGGCAGCTTCGGCAAGAAGACCGGGATCTTCGACTGCTCGGCGACGGGGCGGCCCGCCAACGGCTACGCGCAGGCGCAGGACGTCCTCTCCGGCCGCTGGTCGGCCAGGGTCCCCGTCCGCGTCGGCTGCGCCGTCCTCTGACCGGGAAATGCGGATCACCGCCGCCGCGGGCGGTGATCCGCATACGCGTGCCCGCGGCCCCGCCGGGCCCCCGGTGTGGACCCTCATCCTGCTCTCAGGGCCGACCCTGACTCGCCCCTGAAGTCCGCTTCCTCCCATATCGCGGCGCCTGACAACGCCCTAGCGTGTACGCCATGGGACGCATTCTTCTTCTCGTCGTAGCAGCCATCGCCGTCTTCTTCCTCCTCGGCACCGTGCTCAGCCTGATCGGCGGCCTCCTCAAGTGGGCGCTGGTCATCGGCCTGATCGTGCTCGCCGTCACCGCCCTGACCCGGATCTTCCGCTCCTCCGACGTCAGGTGACCCGCCACGGGAGCGCGGGCGGCGCGGAACCGTCCGCGCCGCCGCCGGGGGCCGGCGCGGACGTGAAGGCGCAGGTCAGCCGGTAGGCCCGGTGGCGGACGGGGTATGGGGTTGGTGCACACGCTCCCGAGAGCACCGGGAGGAGCCATGCGGTTTCTCGCACGTCCCCATCAGATTCCCCCGCGGATCGCCGCGGGCGCCGTCATCCTCAACTCCGGCATCTCCAAGATCGGAGCGGACGAGCGGACGGCGGCGGGGCTGCACCAGATGGCCGCCGGCACCTACCCGTTCCTCAAGCGCCTGGACCCCGTGCTGTTCGTCCGGACGCTGTCCACGACCGAGATCGCCCTCGGTGCGGCGCTGATCCTGCCGGTCGTGCCCTCGCTGGTCGCGGGCGCGGCGCTCACGGGTTTCGCCGCGGGGCTGCTGGGCCTGTACCTCCGGACGCCCGGCATGCGCCAGACGGGCGGCCTGAGAGGCCTGCGCCCGACCCCGGAGGGCACCGCCCTCGTCAAGGACGTCTGGCTGCTCGGCATCGGCGCCGGCCTGGTGGTCGATGAACTCACCGAGATCCCCTGCTGAGACGCCACGGGTGTCGGGTGGGAGGGCTACGAGGGGCGGCGGCTCTTGGGGCGGGATTCCGAGACGAACTGTTCCAGGGCGGCGCGGGTGGCGCGCAGGGCCTCGTTGGAGAGTTCGGAGGTGCGCTGGGCGACGCCGACGAAGACGTAGTCGACGAGGAGGAGCTGGCTGATCCTGCTGGCCAGCGCCCCGGGACGGAAGGCGGTCTCCCGGCCGGCGGAGATCAGCACGTGGGTCGAGGTCTCGGCCAGCGCCGACCGGGGGTTGTTGGTGATCGCCACCGTGGTGACGCCCGCCTTTCGCGCCCGGCGCATCGGTTCCAGCACGTCCGGCGTCTCGCCCGTGCAGCTCACGCCGACGGCGACGTCACCCGGCTTCAGCAGGACGGCGCTGGTCATGGCCAGGTGCGCGTCGGTGAAGGCGTGGGCCGACAGGCCGATGCGCAGGAGCTTCTGCGCCATGTCCATCGCCACCAGCCCGGAGGCGGCGACGCCGTACACGTCGATGCGGCGGGCCGCGGTGATGGCGTCGACCACCTCGCCGAGCCGCTCGGGGGACAGCTGCGCCGCGGTGTCCTCCAGCGCCTCCGTCTCGGCCCTGGTGACCTTGGCGATCACGTCGGACAGCGGGTCGTCGGGGGCGAGGTCGCCGGGTACGAGCCGGTCGGGCCCCGTCTGCCGGGTGGTGGCGGCCGCGGCGGCGAGCGCCAGCCTGAGCTGGGAGTAGCCGGAGAAGCCGAGCACACGGGCGGTGCGCACGATGGTCGCCTCGCTGGTGCCGGAGGCGGCGCTCAGCTCGGTGATGGTGTTCCGGGCGACCGTCGCCGGGTCGTCGAGGATCAGACTGGCGATGATCTGTGCGGACGGCGTGAGCGAGGGGAACACGGCCCGCACCCGGGCGACCAGGTTCTCGGGGGTCGGTAGCTGCGGGTCGATCATGGGGTTCCTTTGCTGTTGCCGACAGATTACTCAATCCTGGCGGTTTCGAACCCCTCGTCGCCCCTCAAGTGTGGCTTCACGTTCCGGTTCACTCGCCTGTCAGCCACTCGGCGGCGGCGATCGCCGAGACCCTCGAGTTGCCGTTGGTGGCGAGGTGGACGGCCCCGGTAGCCGGGCCGGGCAGGCCGGTCTCGACGACGAGGGCGTCCGGGCGGGCCCGCAGCACCTGCTCCACGCCGTCCCGCATCCATCCGTGCCGGTGGGCGTCGTGGGTGACCAAAACCACAGGCCGGCCGGCCAGCTCATCGGGGCCGGGCGGCTCGTGCCCGTCCGGGGTGAGGACCGCGCGCCGGGTGCCGGGCAGCCGCGCCGCAAGGGCCGCGCCCACCCCGTACGGCGCGGCCTGGCCGATCGCCTGGTGGGGCCGGGCGGTCATCTCGACGACGAACGGGGCCCGGGTGAGGACGGGACGTCCCTCCGGAGGCTCGCCGAGGGTGACGCGCAGCGCCCGCCGCGCGGTGTCCAGCCCGAGCGCCGAGACGCCGTGCTCCGGGTCGAGCGGCCCCGCGGGCGCGTGTTCCGCCGAGCGGGCGTCGTACCAGGCCGACAGGGCGAGCACCCGGTCCGCCGCCTCGGCGAGGCGCGACTCCGCGAGGACGCCTTCGTGCACGGCCCGGACTATCGCCCGCCGCAGCTCGGTGACGCTCTCACCTCCGGGGGAGGACGCGCCGACGCAGATCGCGTCCGCGCCCGCCGCGAGCGCCCGCACGGCGATCTCGGTCTGGGGGAGGAGCGCCGCGACCGCCTTCATCTCGATCGCGTCGGTCACCACCACGCCGCCGAACCCCAGCTCCTCGCGCAGCAACCCCGTCAGGATCCGCCGGCTGAGGGTGGCGGGCAGCTCCGGATCCAGGGACGGCACCATGAGGTGGCCGCACATGATCGACTGAACGCCGGCGGCCACGGCGGCGCGGAACGGGGGCAGGTCGCGGCGCTCCAGCACCTCCCGCGAGGCGTGGACGGTGGGCAGCGCGAGGTGGGAGTCGGTCACGGTGTCGCCGTGCCCGGGGAAGTGCTTGGCGCAGGCGGCGACGCCGGCGGCCTGCAAGCCGGTGATCCAGGCGGCGGTGTGCCGGGCGACGAGGTCCGCCTCGGCGCCGAACGACCGGATGCCGATCACCGGGTTGGCGGGATCGGCGTTGACGTCGGCGTCCGGCGCGTAGTCGAGGCTGACGCCGACCGCGCGCAGCACCGCGCCGATCTCCCGGCCGGTGCGCTCGGTGCGCCCGGTGTCGTCGACCACGCCGAGTGCCGCGTTGCCCGGCCAGGAGCTGCCGGTGACCGCCTCCAGGCGGGTGACGGTGCCGCCCTCCTCGTCGATCGCGACCACGACCCGGGGGTTCTCCTCGCGCAGGCGTCGTACGAGGCCCGCGGTGTCGGCGGAGATGTTGCGGGCGAAGAGCACCACCCCGCCGAGCCCCTCGGCGAGCTGCCCGAGCAGCCAGCCGGGCGGAGTGGTGCCGTCGAACCCCGGCTGGAGCACGGTGGCGGCGAGGAGGTCGAGTTCGGGGCTGTGCGGCATGCGCGACACGGTTTCCTTTCCGGCCGGAGCGCGGTTCTCCCGGCGAGAGTGCGGCTCGGTCGTATCTTCTATGAAGCTTTCCTTCACAAGCTCCCGGTTAGGTCACGGCCTGATGACGAGTTTCTTCAGGGCCATTGATCGCGTAGAAGTTTTCTGTCATCTTCACGCCGAGGGCCGCGGTCGAGGCGCCCGCCGCGGTCGTCCGGGCGGCCCGAACGCCGGTGCCCTGCGGGCACCAACGTGCCGACGCCGACTGGAGGCCGTATGAACCGCCGTCCGCTGACCCGCCGGTCCGTCCTCGGCGGGCTCGCCGCGGCCACGCTCGCCCCGCTCGCGCTCACGCAGGCCGCCGCGTACGCCGTCGGCGTGCCGCCCGCGGGGACCGCCGACGCCCTCGACGGCGAGGGCGCGGCCACGGCGGCCGGCGCCGGGCTGCGGCAGATGCGCGGCATGTGGATCGCCTCCGTGGCCAACATCAACTGGCCCTCGCGCACCGGCCTGACCCCCGAGGAGCAGAGGAAGGAGTTCGTCTCCTGGCTCGACTACGCGGCCTCCCACCGGCTGAACGCGGTGTTCGTGCAGATCAGGCCGACCGCCGACGCCTTCTGGCCCTCCCGCTTCGAGCCCTGGTCGCAGTACCTCACCGGCGTGCAGGGCCGCGACCCCGGGTACGACCCGCTCGCCTTCATGGTCGAGGCCGCCCACGCCCGCGGCCTGGCCTTCCACGCGTGGTTCAACCCGTACCGCGTCTCCATGCAGCCCGACCCCGCCAAGCTCGTACCCGAGCACCCCGTGCGCCGCCACCCCGAGTGGGGCGTGGCCTACGGCGGCAAGCTGTACTACAACCCCGGCCTGCCGGAGGTGCGCGCGTTCGTCGAGGACGCGATCATGGACGCCGTCACCCGGTACGACATCGACGGCGTGCACTTCGACGACTACTTCTACCCCTACCCGGTCGCGGGCCAGGAGTTCGACGACGCCGCCGCCTACGCCCGCTACGGGTCCGGCTTCCCCGACCGCGCGGCGTGGCGCCGGAACAACGTGGACCTGCTGATCAAGGAGATGGGGGAGCGGATCCGGGCGGCCAGGCCCGAGGTCCAGTGGGGGGTGAGCCCCTTCGGCATCTGGCGCAACGCCTCCACCGACCCGCTCGGCTCCGCCACCTCCGGCTCGCAGTCGTACGACAACCAGCACGCCGACACCCGCGGCTGGGTGAAGAAGGGCTGGCTGGACTACATCGCGCCGCAGGTCTACTGGAACATCGGGCTCCCGGTGGCCGACTACGCCGTGCTGGCCCCCTGGTGGGCGCAGGTCGTCGCCGGCACCGGCACCCAGCTGTGGATCGGGCAGGCGGCCTACAAGGTCGGCGTCGCCGGGCAGCCGGCGGCCTGGCAGGACCCGGCCGAGCTCTCGCGTCACCTCACGCTGAACCGCGACCATCCGCAGATCGGCGGCGACATCTACTACAGCGCCGGAGACCTTCGGGCCGACCGGCTCGGGTCCACCACCCGGCTGCTGGCCGACCACTACACCTCACCCGCCCTTCCTCCGCTCCTGCCGCGCCTGGCCGCCGGTGCCGCGCCCCGCCGTCCCGTCCTGACCCGCGTGCGCCGCACTGCGGACGGCGTCGAGCTCGACTTCCACGCCACCGGACACGCCGAGCCGCGGCTGTACGCGATCTACCGTCTCGAGCCGGGGGCGGACACCAGGCGCGAGATGGCCGCCGACCAGGCCGGCGAGGCGCCGGAGGGCGGCGACGATCTCGCGCTCACGGCGGACGCCGGCGGCGAGGAGGCACTCGAGAAGGACGGCCGCGCGTGGCGGCTGGTCGCGGTGGTCCCCGGCGGGCACCGCGCCGCGTACACCGACCCGGAGGGACGGCGCGGCAGCCGCTACCGCGTGACGGCCCTCGACAAGGCCGCCCGCCAGAGCGCCCCGAGCAGGTCGCACAGATCCCACTGACCCGCCGGCCGGGCCTGGCCGCCCCTGGGCGGCCGGCGGCACGTGTGCGCACTCCGAGCCGGCGACCCCGGCGACAGCCCGGCCGTACGCGGCCCTCTCGAGGAGCCGTAGCGGGTCAGCTCGCGAGGAGGCGGCGGTGGGCCGCCTCCGCCGCGCCGGGAACCCCACCGGCGGGGACGGCGGCGCGGAGCGCCAGGGCGGCGGCCCCGGCCGCGCCGTCCCTGGCCGGTACGACCGTGCGGCCGGCCAGCGACTCCCTGACCCGCCCGGCGACCAGCGTCGGGTGGGTCAGCAGCGACCCGGCGAGCACGACGGGCAGCTCGCGGGCGCCCTCGCCCACGGCCTCCAGGGTCGTGACGAGGTGGCGGGCGGCGTCCTCGACGATGGCCAGGGCCACCGGGTCGCCCTCGCGCGCGGTCGACTCGACGACGGGGCTCAGGATCCCGAGGCGCGCGGGTTCGCCCTCGTACACCGCGGAGATGATCGCCTGGGACAGCGCGTCACCGGCGAGCGGAGCCGTCGTCCCCGCCGGCGGCCCCGTCTCGCCCCCCGAAGAGCTCACCGCGCCCGCCGAGAGGGCGGTGTCGCCTTCCGGAGACTCGGCCTCGCCGTCGCCTGAGGCCGCCGCGGGGGAAGAGGGTGGCGCCGCCCGCAGGGCCGGGAGGACGCGGCCGGTGAGCGCCGTCGCCGGGCCCGTTCCGTCGATGGCCGCCAGCGCGGCCTGGACGGCGCGGCGCCCGATCCACACCCCGGAGCCGCGGTCGCCCAGGAGCCACCCGTGACCGTCGCACCGCCGCAGGATGCGGCGGTCCTCGATCCGGGCGGCGACCGCGCCGGTTCCGGCGATGACGACGGTGCCCGAGGCGGCGGGGGTGGCGCCCGCGAAGGCCACCACGATGTCGGGGACCACGGCGGGCTCCCCGTTCAGCCCGGCGGCGTGCCAGGCCTCGCCGGTCATCCGGTGGGACTGCCTGCGGCCGGCCTCGCCCGCCCCGGCCAGCCCGAACACGCCGCCCACCACGTCGCCGGGAGTGAAGCGCGGGCCGATCAGGGAGAGCGCCTCGGTGAGCGCGCGCGCCAGGTTGGCGGCCGGGTCGCGGACGGAGCGCGGGTTGGCCCCTCCCGCGTGGCCCCGTGCGACGATCTCGCCGTCGAGTGTGGCGATCACGCAGCGCGTGCTCGTACCACCACCGTCCACGCCGACGACCAGGGACTCCATCGCGCGCATACGCCTCCTATGACGCTTATTTCCCTGAACCTATCGGCAGGCGGAGGATTTCGCCATCGTCCCGGCCCGTCGCTCGCGTCGCGGGGCGCGGGCGTGCTCCCGGATGTGGGAGTCTGCGATCTCCAGGATCGTGCGCGGGAGGGTTTCATGGACGACCAGCGGGTGGCGAGTGCCGGGGAAGGGGCCGTCGGGGCCACCGGCGTGCCCGATCGGGCCGCCCGCTGGCTCACCGAGATCTTCGCGCCGCAGGTGCTGGTCATCGGGCTGCCGCCGGTGGTGGGCCTGGTCTCCGACGGATGGCCGGGTTTCTGGTGGGGGCTCGTGGCCTCGGCCCTGTGCGGGGGGATCCCGGCGGGGGTCATCGCCCTCGGCGTCCGCTCCGGGCGCCTCGACTCCCGGCACATCGTGGACCGATCGCGAAGGACGGTGCCGCTGCTGGTGGCCGTCGTGGCGGTGTTCGCGGCGCTCCTGCTGCTGGCGGGGCTCGGGGCCCCGCGGTTCCTGGTGGCCACGGTCGCCGCGATGCTCGCCGGGCTGACGGTCACCGTGCCGGTGACCCTGAAGTGGAAGATCTCCTTCCATGCCGCCGTGTCCGCGGGCACGGTGCTCGTGCTGGCCCGCGTGCTCCCGGCGGCGCCGACGCTCGCCTGCGGGGCGGTCGTGGTGGTCCTGGTGTGCTGGGCGCGGGTACGGCTGGCCCACCACACCGCGGCCCAGGTCGCGGCCGGAGCGGTGGCCGGGGCCTGCTCGGCCTGGGTGATCCTGACGCTTTTCGGCGTCTGACCTCCCGCCCCCTGGGCCCTCGCCGGAGCGTGGCGGGGGCCTCTTCGGCATGCCCGTTCTTCGCCGGCCGTGTGGGGACCTCCGCCTTCGCCTGTGGTCAATGCCCCGAACACTCTTGACCACCCCACATGGTCGGGTATAAACAAAGGCGAAACCAACACGAAACGGCGGTGAATCAACACGATGTACGCCGAGGAGCGGCAGCAGGAGATCCTCCGCCGGGCGCGGGCCGTCGGCCGCGTGGACGTGGTGACCCTGGCCGAGGAGTTCTCGGTCACCACCGAGACGATCCGCCGCGACCTGACCGCTCTGGAGCGTGCCGGCGTGCTGCGCCGCGTGCACGGGGGCGCGATCCCGGTGGAGCGCCTGGGCTTCGAACCCGCCCTCGCCACGCGCGACGAGGTCATGACGGCGGAGAAGGAACGCATCGCCAAGGCCGCGCTGGCCGAGCTGCCGGAGGACGGCGCCGTCATCATCGACGCCGGGTCCACCACCGGCCGGCTCGTCCGGATCCTGCCCGCCGACCGCGAGCTCACGGTCATCGTCAACTCCCCGCCGCTGGCCACGGCGCTCGCGGCCCGGCCCAACCTGAGCGTGATCATGCTGGGCGGCCGGCTGCGGGGACGTACCCTCGCCACCGTCGACGACTGGGCGCTGCGCCCGCTGTCGATGCTGAACGTCGACGTCGCCTTCATGGCCGCCAACGGCTGCTCGGTGGAGAAGGGGCTCACGACCCCCGACCCAGCCGAGGCCGCGATCAAGCGGGCGATGATCAAGGCGGCGAAGCGCAGCGTGCTGCTGGCCGACCACACCAAGTTCGGCGACACCTACCTCGCCCGGTTCGCGTCCCTGCAGGAGATCGACGTCGTGATCACCGACACGGGGCTCGACCCCGCGTCCGCCGCCGAGATGGCGGCGGCGGGACCGGAGGTGGTACGGGCATGATCCTCACCCTGACCCTCAACCCGAGCCTCGACCGCACCATCGAGATCGCCGAACTCTCGCGGGGCGCGGTCATCCGCGCCGCGAACGCCCACCTCGACCCGGGTGGCAAGGGTGTCAACGTGTCCCGCGCGCTCCTGGCCAACCGGGTGCGCTCGTGCGCGGTCGTCCCCTACGGCGGCGCCGACGGCGGCCACCTGCTCGAGCTTCTGTCGGCCGAGGGCATCCAGATGATCACAGTGCCGGTGGCCGGGCCCACGCGGTCCAACGTCGCCCTGGCCGAGCCGGACGGCACCATCACCAAGATCAACGAGCCGGGGACGGCCCTGACGCCCGCCGAGCTGGACGCCGTCGCCGACGCGGTGCTCGGCGCCGCCGAGTCGGCCGACTGGGTCGTCGTCTCCGGGAGCCTCCCGCCCGGCGTCCCCGTCGACATGTACGCCCGCCTGTGCCTGCGCTTCGCCCACGCGGGCATCAACGTCGCCGTCGACACCAGCGGGCCCGCCCTGGTGTCCGCGGTGGCCGCGGCTCCCGCCCTGGTCAAGCCCAACCGGGAGGAGCTCGCCGAGGCCACGGGCACGTCCGTCTCCACCGTCGGCGACGCGCTCGACGCCGTGGGCAAGCTGCGGGCCATGGGCGCGAGATCCGTGCTCGCGAGCCTCGGCCCCGACGGCGCGCTCCTGGTCGAGGACGATCACGCCTGGTACGGCGAGTGCCCCGTACCCGAGCCGCGCAGCGCGGTCGGCGCGGGCGACGCCATGCTCGCCGGATTCCTGGCGGCCGGGGCGCGAGGCGAGGAGGCGCTGGTCGAGGCCCTCGCCTGGGCGTCCGCCGCCGTGGCGCTGCCCGGCAGCCGCATGCCCTCACCCGCCGACATCAGGCGCGGCGCCGTCCGCGTCCGCACGCCCGATCCGACCAAGCCGTTGACGTCCGGGGGCTGACAGCGGCTCGTTCACACCCCCACGCCGGCGCCACGCCGGCAGCCCCGGAAGGAGCACCACATGGCCGACGCCTACACCCCCACGGTCCATGGGACCGGCCTCAAGGCGAGTATCCAACGCTTCGGCGGCCACCTGGCCGGCATGATCATGCCCAACATCGGCGCCTTCATCGCCTGGGGTCTGATCACCGCGCTGTTCATCCCCACCGGATGGCTGCCCAACAAGACCCTCGGCGCCCTCGTCGGCCCCATCGTCACCGTCCTGCTGCCCATCCTCATCGGATACACCGGCGGGCGCATGGTCCACGGCCAGCGCGGCGCGGTGGTCGGCGCCGTCGCCACCATGGGAGTCGTCGTCGGAGCGACGAGCCCCATGTTCCTCGGCGCCATGGCCGTCGGCCCGCTCGCGGCCTTCGTGCTCAAGCAGGTCGACCGCTTCACCGAGCGGCACACCAAGGCCGGGTTCGAGATGCTGGTCGACAACTTCAGCGCCGGCATCGTCGGCGCGGCGATGGCCGTCGTCGGCGTCTGGGGCATCGGGCCCATCGTCCGGGTGATCACCGACGTGGCCGGGAACGCCGTCGCCTGGCTGCTCGACCACGGCCTGCTGCCGCTCGCCTCGGTGTTCATCGAGCCCGCCAAGGTGCTGTTCCTCAACAACGCGATCAACCACGGCGTCCTCGGCCCGCTCGGCGCGGCGGAGGCGCTCAAGCACGGCAAGTCGATCCTGTTCATGATGGAGTCCAACCCGGGGCCGGGCCTCGGCCTGCTCCTGGCCTACCTGCTGTTCGGCCCCCGGCTGCTGCGCCCCAGCACCCCCGCGGCGATCATCATCCACTTCCTCGGCGGCATCCACGAGATCTACTTCCCGTACGTGCTGATGAGGCCGCGCCTCATCCTCGCGACGATGGCCGGCGGGGCCGCGGGGATCACCACCTTCTGGCTCACCGGCGCGGGACTGGTGGCCACCCCGTCCCCGGGCAGCATCTTCGCCTACCTCGCGGTCACCCCCAAGGGCGGCTGGTTCGGCGTCATCGCCGGAGTGGTGGTGGCCACGGCGGTGTCGTTCGCGGTGGCCTCGGCGCTGCTCGGCTTCGGCCGCGCCAACGGCGACGAGCCCGAGACCTCGGACGCCGGCGCCGTCCCCACCGCCGGCGCCGTCCCCACCGCCGGCGCCGTCCCCACCGCCGGCGCCGTCCCCACCGCCGGCCCCGGACAGGACGCCGAGGCCGGGCCGCCCGCCGTCCAGGCCGGCGAGGGCGCCGAGACGCCCGCCGGGGACGAGAAGGAAATCCAGCCCGTCACCAGAGAGGTGTGAACGCGATGCCGAGCATCGAGAGCAAGGACGTCCACAAGATCGTCGTCGCCTGTGACGCGGGCATGGGCAGCAGCGTCATGCTGGCCACACAGCTGCGCAAGGCCCTGTCGGGACTTCAGGTCGAGGTGAAGCACACCCCGGTCAACTCGATCCCGGCCGACGCCGACGTCATCGTGTGCCACGCCGGGCTCGCCGACCGCGCCCGGGCCACCGCCCCCGGCAGGGTGCTCGTCCCCTTCCAGGTGTTCATCGGCGACCCGGCCGTGACCAAGCTCATCACCACCATCAAGAACGGCGGGACCGTCCATGCCTGAGACGGCGCCGCTGCCGCTCGACCCCAGGGCCATCCGGCTCACCGCCGAGGCGGCGTCCCGCGACGACGCCATCCGCCAGTGCGGCGAAGCCCTGCTGGCCGTCGGCGCCATCGACGAGCCGTACATCGACACCATGATCGAACGCGAGAGGTCCGTCTCGACCTACGTCGGCGAGGGCGTCGCCATCCCCCACGGCACCCTCGCCGGCAAGGACGCCGTCCACCACGACGCCGTCAGCGTGCTGCGCTTCCCCGGCGGGGTCGACTGGGACGGCGAGCGGGTCGTCCTGTGCGTCGGCATCGCCGCCCGGGGCGACGGGCACGTACGGCTGCTGTCGGAGCTGGCGCAGATCCTGCTCGACGCCGACCGCGCGAGGACGCTGCGCGAGACGACCGACCCGGAGACGGTCCTCCGGCTGCTCAACCCCCAAGCCCACGGAGAGGAAACACCACAGTGAAGGTCGCCCGCTTCCACGCCCCCGGTGACATCCGCGTGGAGGACGCCCCCGAACCCTCCCCGGGACCCGGCGAGGTGAAGATCCGCGTCCGCAACTGCTCCACCTGCGGCACCGACGTCAAGATCTTCAAGCACGGCCACCACCACATCCGGCCGCCGCGCGTGATGGGTCACGAGATCGCCGGGGAGATCGCCGAGGTCGGCGAGGGGGTGACGGGCTGGGCGGCGGGCGACCGGGTCCAGGTGATCGCCGCGATCCCGTGCGGCCGCTGCGACGACTGCCTGCGCGGCAGGTGGACCGTCTGCCCCGACCAGGAGTCGATGGGCTACCACTACGAGGGCGGGTTCGCCCAGTACACCATCGTGCCCGCCAAGGTGCTCGCCGTCGACGGCCTCAACCGCATCCCCGACGGGGTCGGCTTCGCCGAGGCGTCGGTCGCCGAACCGCTCGCCTGCGTGCTCAACGGCCAGGAACTGGCGCGCGTCGGCGACGGGGACGACGTGGTGATCCTCGGCGCCGGCCCCATCGGGTGCCTCCACGTGCGGCTCGCCCGGTCGCTCGGCGCGGGCAGGGTCGTCCTCGCCGACCTCAACCCCGAACGGCTCGCCATGGCCGCCGAACGGGTGAAGCCGGACGCGGTGATCAGCGGCCGGGACACCGACGTCGTGGACGAGGTGCTCAAGCTCACCGGCGGCCGGGGCGCCGACGTCGTCATCACGGCCGCCGCGTCCGGAGCCGCCCAGCAGCAGGCGCTCCAGATGGCGGCGCGCCAGGGAAGGATCAGCTTCTTCGGCGGCCTGCCCAAGGACGACCCGATCATCGCGCTCGACTCCAACCTCGTGCACTACCGGGAGCTGACCATCGTCGGCGCGAACGGCTCGAGCCCCCGGCACAACGCCAGGGCCCTCGACCTGATCGCCACCGGCGCGGTCCCGGTCGCCGACCTCATCACCCACCGGATCCCCCTCACCGAGGTCCTGACCGGCATCGACACCGTCGCCCGAGGAACCGCCATAAAGGTCACCGTCGAACCCTGACAACCCCGCCCTCGCCCCACCCGGCGCACTTCCCGGCCGGCCACGGCAGGCCACCCCTGCTGCCACGCTCGCCCACCCGGCGCTCCCGCCCTCCCTCCGCTGGATGTCGAGTTCGTCCACCTGGCGCTCTCGTCCTCCGTCCGCTGGGTGTCGGTTCCTCCGGCGCCGTGGCGGCGGGACGTGGGCCGGTGAATCCGGCGCCGTCGTACGGCGGCGGGCCCGGGGCGCGCCGGCGAACCCCTGCAATTCACATGCTCCCTCGAATCGGTAAGGAACCCCCCGCCATGCCTGAGAGAACCGTCACCGTCGGCTCCCGGAGTGGGTTGCACGCGCGGCCCGCGAAGCTGTTCGTCCAGGAGGCCGCGCGTCACGGCGCGGCCGTGCGGATCAAGGTCGGGGACCGGCCCGCCGTACCCGCCACCAGCATGCTCGCCGTCCTCTCCCTCGGGGTCGGACACGGCGCGGCGGTGACGCTCCAAGCCGAGGGGGACGGCGCCGAGGAGGCCCTCTCCGCGCTCGCCGAGCTGCTGTCCCGCGACCTGGACGCCGAGGAGACGACCGATGCGTGACCCCGCGCCTCACACCGGGCCGGGACGGACGCGCGTGCCTCACGTCCGGCCGGGGCGGTCGCGGGTGCCGGTGGAAGAAGGACGGGATGGCTGAGATCCTGCGCGGCATCGGGGTGAGTCCCGGACGCGCGGCCGGGCCGGCGTTCCGAATGGCGAGGCCGCCGGTGCTGCCCCCGCCCGCCCCGGTCACCGACGCCGCCGAGGAGATCGGCGCCGCCACGCGAGCCCTGGCCGCCGTCGCCGGGCACCTCGAACGGCAGGCCGCCACCGCCCGCGAAGGCGAAGCCCGCGACATTCTCGAAGCCCAGAGCTTCATGGCGGCGGACGTCACCCTCCGCGAGTCGGTCGAGCAGGCCGTACACTCCGGCCTCGCCGCCGCGCACGCGATCGACGCGGCGTGCGCCCACCACCGGGAGGCGCTGCTGGCGGCCGGCGGATACTTCGCCGACCGGGCGGGCGACCTGGACGACATCCGCAACCGCGCCGTCGCCCTCGTGCTCGGCCTGCCCATGCCGGGGGTGCCCGACCCGGGCCACCCGTACGTCCTGGTCGCCGACGACCTCGCGCCGGCCGACACCGCGAGCCTCGACACGGACACCGTCCTCGCCATCGTCACCGAGAAGGGCGGCCCGACGAGCCACACCGCGATCCTCGCCCGCGGCCTCGGCCTGCCGGCCGTGGTCGCCTGCCGGGACGCCACCGGCATCCCCGACGGCACGTTGATCCAGGTCGACGGCGTCACCGGGGAGGTCGAGGCGGGCATCGGTGAGGACGCCGTCGCCGCGGTACGCCGGGAGGCCGAGGCGGCCAGGGAACGCGCCTTCACCAGCCGGGGCGCCGGGCGGACGGCCGACGGGCACCCGGTCCCGCTGCTGCTCAACATCGGCTCGGCGCTCGACGTCCGGCCGGGCGCGGCGGAGGGCGTCGGCCTGTTCCGCACGGAGTTCCTGTTCCTCGACCGGCACGACCCGCCGTCCGCCGAGGAACAGGTGGCCGCCTACACCGCGGTCCTCCGGGCGGTCCCGGACGGGCGGGTGGTGATCCGTACCCTGGACGCCGGGTCGGACAAGCCTCTGCCGTTCCTGGGTCTCCCCGAGGAGTCCAACCCGGCTCTCGGCCTCCGGGGCCTGCGCACCGGCAGGGTCCGGCCGGAGGTGCTGGACACCCAGCTGGACGCGATCGCCGCGGCGGCGCGCGCGTGCGGCGCCGAGCCGTGGGTGATGGCCCCCATGGTCGGCACGGTGGGGGAGGCGGCCGGTTTCGCCGAGCGCGCGCGGGGGCGGGGGCTGCGCCGCGTCGGGGTGATGGTCGAGGTGCCGTCCGCCGCGCTGCAGGCCCGGCGGCTGCTGGAGGAGGTCGACTTCCTCAGTGTCGGCACCAACGACCTCGGCCAGTACACCTTCGCCGCCGACCGCCAGCACGGGGACCTGGCCGACCTGCTCGACCCGTGGCAGCCCGCGCTGCTGCGGCTGGTCGCCATGTGCGCCGAGGCCGGGCGGGAGGCGTCCAAGCCGGTGGGCGTGTGCGGCGAGGCCGCCGCCGACCCTCTCCTCGCCACCGTCCTGGTGGGCCTCGGCGTCACCAGCCTGTCGATGGCCGCGGCGAGCGTCCCGGGAGTACGGGAGGCGCTGGGCCGGTGCTCGATGGCACGGTGCGAAGCCAACGCCCGTCTCGCCCTGTCGGCCGACGACGCCGTCGCCGCCCGCACGGCGGTCACCGACGCCATGGCACGGGCGGTGCCGGAGCGGGCGGCGACCTGACACCATAGGGGACGGCTCGGGGCGTCCGGTCCGGCACGCATGGACGGCTCGACGCCCTCGGACCGGCATCAGTGGATCAGCCGCCGGCTCTGGAGCTCTGTATCGGAGCGGGCGAACGAGCGGAGGAGTGCGCGAATGACCGGCATCAGAGACGACTTCGTGGCCACCGCCCGCTCGGTCGCCGCACTGCTGCGCCGGCCCGAGGTGGCCGCCGCGTGGGGCGGCCCGAGCGCGCTGCCGGAGTTCGGCGTGGCGGGTCTCGCCGGTCACCTGGCCTACCAGATCCTGGCCGTCCCGCAGGCCCTCGCCGAGCCGGTGCCGGCGGAGCCCGTCGTCTCCCTGCTCGACCACTACGGCCGGGTGGAGTGGATCGACGGCGGCGTGGACGACGAGATCAACGTCCGCATCCGGCGCGGCGGCGAGCGGGTGGGGGCCGAGGGGGCGGCGGCGCTGGCGGGGCGGGTCGACGCCGTCGTCGACGGGCTGCCGGGCCTCTTCGCCTCGACGCCGGACCGGCCGGTGCGCATCTCGCTGTGGGGGCCGTGGTCCCTGGCGATCGACGACTTCCTGGTCACCCGGATGATGGAGCTGGCCGTCCACTCCGACGACCTGGCGGTCAGCGCCGGCATCCCGACCCCGGAGCTCCCGGAGGGCGCCGTCGGCACGGTGGTCGACCTGCTGAGCCGCCTGGCCGTACGCCGCCACGGCCCCACCGCCGTCCTGCGCGCCCTCAGCCGCGCCGAACGCGCCCCCACCACCATCGCCGCATTCTGACCTCCCGACGTCCGCTCGCACGGGTCGGCGGGACGGAGTGCGGTGGAATCGGCGCCGCCGTACGTCGGGCGACCCGGGTCACGCGGACGGCTCGGTGACCTTCTGCCACTGCGGGTCGCGGTACAGGACCACCGAGGGGCCGCGGAGGAGCTCGTCGGGGGCGGAGAGCATAACCAGCTCGCCCGAGGCCTCCAGCTGACGCAGCACGTCGCGCACGCGGGGCCCGACGGGGAGACGGCCGAGGGGGAGGCCCAGGGCCAGCCGTGTGGCGTCCGCGACCTCCGACAGCCGGAACGGGCCGGTCACGTCGGCGATCACCTCGCGGACGACGTCGGGGGTGATGATCTGCTCGGCCTCGCTGTGGGCCAGCTCCCACACCAGCTGGACGTCGCGCCGCCCCGTCGCCGCGCACGCGGCGCAGCGCCTGACGAACCCGGGGACCAGCTCCTCGTCGGCCGAGCCCAGGCAGACCGAGCACTGGCCGGTCTCCATGGCGTGCAGCTCGGCCGCGGCCCGGTTGGGGAGCGGCGTGCCGCAGTCGCAGTGGTAGGTGCGGAAGGCGCCCCCGTGGACGAGCGCGACCTCGTCGGCGTCGTCGGGGATCGCCTCGTCCCAGTGCGCGGTGATCGTATGCGTGCCCATCGCCGTGACTCTACCCACCACCTCCGACAGAAGGGCGGGCGGCGGTCAGGCGGAGGCAGCGATCACACCGGCGATCACCACGAGGAGGGACGCGACCGAGACCACGACGCCGATGATCGCCGCCGTCTTCCGGCCGCGCCGGACGCCGAGGGCGAACAGCACCGAATACGGCAGTCCCGCCCACACCAGGGGAGCGAGCCCGATGAGGGCGAACTGCGCCAGGACCCCGGCGAAGCCCGTACGCACCACACGATCGGTCTCCACGTCCAGCCGCCCCCGGTAGGTCTGTCCCACGTGGGAGTCGGGCGACGCCTGGAGGACCGCCGTGCGCAGGGAGTCGTCGTCCGGCACGAACCTGCCCTTGCAGTCGTACCGCCCCTTCCCGAGGGCCTCGCACGAGACGACGGTGAGGGTGCCGGGCGCCCCGGCCTCGCCCAGCGCGAGCTTCAGGTCGTGGGTGGAGAAGAGAACGGGCACGAGCCCCAGCACCGCCCAGCAGACGAAGAGGATGTACATGCCCACGGGGCCCGGCGTGCGGCCCCTCCCCATCGCCCAGCCCCGCGCCGCCGGTCGCGTCGATCCTGTCATGGAGCCGATCATGCCGACCGCCTCTTGGAACCCGCTTGCCGCCGACTGGGCGTCCCGGCGCCCGGTGTCGCGGGTGGCGGGACCAGGCCCGTGGCCAGCGCGCGGGCGGATGAGCTTTACCGAGGACATGCTTTCATTGATGCCATGGCGAATCCGGCGATTCTGACCGTCGACGACGATCCTGCCGTTTCCCGCTCGGTGGCGCGGGACGTGCGGCGCCGTTACGGCGACCGCTACCGCGTGGTGCGCGCCGACTCCGGCGAGGCCGCGCTCGAGGCGCTGCGCGAGATCAAGCTGCGCGGCGACCAGGTGGCCGTCATGCTCGCGGACTACCGCATGCCGCAGATGAACGGCATCCAGTTCCTCGAGGCCGCGATGGACATCTTCCCGCGTGCCCGCCGTGTCCTGCTGACCGCGTACGCCGACACCGACGCGGCCATCGACGCGATCAACATCGTCGACCTCGACCACTACCTGCTCAAGCCGTGGAACCCTCCGGAGGAAAAGCTCTACCCGGTGGTCGACGCGATGCTGGACGCCTGGCTGGCCGCGCCCGACGAGGCCGTCAACGAGGTCCGCGTGGTCGGGCACCGCTGGTCGGCGCCGTCGTTCGCCGTCCGCGACTTCCTGGCGCGCAACCTCGTGCCGTACCGCTGGATGCCGGCCGACGAGGCCGAGGGCCGCCGGCTGCTGGCCGCCGCCGGAGTGACGCCCGACGACGTGCCGCTCGTGGTCACCCCTGAGGGGAAGTCCCTGGTCAAGCCCGCCGAGGCCGAGATCGCCGCGCACGTCGGCCTCACCACGACCCCGGCGGCGGAGTTCTACGACCTCGTCGTCATCGGCGCCGGTCCGGCGGGACTCGGCGCGGCGGTGTACGGCGCGTCCGAGGGGCTCGACACCGTGCTCGTCGAGCAGCGGGCGACCGGCGGCCAGGCCGGGCAGAGCACCCGCATCGAGAACTACCTCGGCTTCCCCGACGGGGTGTCGGGCGCCCAGCTCACCGACCGGGCCCGCAGGCAGGCGCACAAGTTCGGGGCCGAGATCCTCACAACCCGGGAGGTCGTCGGCCTGGAGGCGGCCGGCGCCGCCCGGCTGGTGCACTTCGCCGACGGCAGCCAGGTCGCCGCGCACACCGTGGTGCTCGCCACCGGCGTGTCGTACCGCATGCTGGAGGCGCCGGGCCTGGCGGAGCTGACCGGCCGCGGCGTGTTCTACGGCTCGGCCTCCACCGAGGCCCCGAGCTGCGCCGGCGAGGAGGTCTACATCGTCGGCGGCGCCAACTCCGCCGGGCAGGCGGCCGTCCACTTCGCCAAGTACGCCCGCAAGGTCCACATCCTGATCCGGGCCGCCGACCTGCGGCAGTCGATGTCGCATTACCTGATCCACCAGATCGAGAGCCACGCCAACATCGAGGTCCACCCGCACACGCAGGTGGTCGCGGGTGAGGGCGGCGACCATCTCGAGCGGCTGACGCTGTGCGATCCGCGTTCCGGCCGGGTCCGCACGGTGGACACCTCGTGGCTGTTCATCTTCATCGGCGCCGAGCCCCGCACCGACTGGCTCGCCAAGGCGGTCGTCCGCGACGATCGCGGGTTCGTCGTCACCGGGCCCGACCTGGTCACCGACGGGAGCCGCCCGCCCGGGTGGACGCTGCCGCGCGACCCCTACCACTTGGAGACCAGCATCCCGGGCGTCTTCGCCGCGGGCGACGTCCGGGCCGACTCGGTCAAGCGGGTCGCCTCGGCCGTGGGCGAGGGCGCGATGGCGGTGTCCCTGATCCACCGATACCTGGAGGCACAGTGAGCGACGCGGTGACGGCCGGGTGCGGTGAGGTCGGCGAGGAGCACCCCACCGCCGAGCTGCTGCGGACGCTGTTCCTGTTCGAGTCCCTCGACGACGCCCAGATCGCGCGGTTCGTCGAGGAGGGCCGCGTCGAGCGCTGGCCCGCGGGCGCGACCATCTGCCATGAGGGCGAGCCCGCGACCTGCTTCTACGTCCTCGTCCACGGCACCATCTCGCTCACGCGCCGCCTGCAGGGCGATGAGGTCGAGATGAACCGCACCGAGCAGCGCGGTGTGTACGCCGGCGCCATGCAGGCCTACCTCAGCGACATCGAGCAGGTGTACACCGCCACCCTCCGGGCGATCGGTGACGTCGAGATGGTCGTCATCCCTTCGGGGGTGCTGGCCACGGCGCTGCGCGAGTGGTTCCCCATGGCGACGCACCTGCTGGAGGGCATGTTCCTCGGCATGCGCAACACGCAGACGATCGTCGGCGAGCGCGAGCGGCTGCTCGCCCTCGGCTCGCTGTCGGCGGGGCTCACCCACGAGCTCAACAACCCGGCGGCCGCGGCCGTACGGGCGACGTCGGTGCTGCGCGAGCGGGTCGCCGCGATGCGCCACAAGCTCGCCCTGATCGCCGACGGACGTCTCGACGGCAGCCGGCTGCACGACCTGGTCGAGCTGCAGGAGGAGGCCGTCAAGCGGGCCGCGCAGGCGGCGCCGCTGTCGGCGCTGGCCGCCGCCGACGCCGAGGACGAGCTCGCCGACTGGCTCGACGACCACGACGTGAACGGCAGCTGGGAGATCGCCCCCACGCTGGTCGCCGGGGGCATCGACGTCGACTGGCTGGAGCAGATCACCGGCTCGGTGGGCGGGGAGAACCTCGAGGCCGCCGTGCGCTGGCTGACCTACACGATAGAGACCGAGCAGCTGATGTGCGAGATCGACGACGCCGTCACCCGCGTCTCCACGCTGGTCTCCGCCGCCAAGCAGTACTCCCAGCTCGACCGGGCGCCCTACCAGACCGTCGACGTGCACGAACTGCTCGACGCCACGCTGACGATGATGCAGGCCAAGATTCCCGAAGGGGTGCGGACGGTCAAGGAGTACGACCGCTCCGTCCCGCGGATCCCGGCGTACGCGGCGGAGCTCAACCAGGTCTGGACGAACCTCATCGACAACGCGCTGGGCGCCATGAAGGGCGCTGGCGGCACGCTGACGCTGCGCACCGGGCACGACGCCGAGCGGGTGTACGTCGAGGTGGGCGACACCGGGCCCGGCATTCCGGCGGACATCCGGCCGCGGATCTTCGAGCCGTTCTTCACCACCAAGCCGGTGGGCGAGGGCACGGGCCTCGGCCTCGACATCTCCTACCGGATCGTGGTGAACAAGCACCACGGCGACATCCGGGTGACGTCGGAGCCGGGGGACACCCGCTTCCAGGTCCTGCTGCCGATCGCGGACGCCTAGCCTCACTCCGGGGTGAACGGGCAGGTCAAGAGCGGTACCGCACCGCCCGCGGCGGGGAAACGATCATCGTTCCCGGGCATCTCTACCGCCATGGACCAACAAGCACGTCCCGCGGGCGGCCGTACGGTGTGCGTGGTGGGCGCCGGCGCCGCCGGGCTGACCGTCGCCCACGAGCTCGAACGGCTCGGACACCGGGCCGTGGTGCTGGAGAGCGCCGGCGACATCGCGGGCAAGGCGGCGTCGGCCGAGGTCGACGGGCACGTGTACGATCTGGGCGCGCACATCTGCACCATGCGGTACGTCGAGGTGGCCGCCCTGCTCGACGAGCTGGGCCTGGAGAGCGAGCCGATCACGCCGATCCACGTGCACGACCTCCACGGCGGGCGAATCGTGCCGTCGGACCCGGCCTTCTTCCAGCGCGGGTCGATGGAGCGTTACCTCTCCGTGCGGCGGGAGGAGTTCCCCGACCTCGGGCGGCCGGGCCTGGCGCACAGCGCCGCCGTGCTGGCCCGGCCCGCCGGTGAGTGGCTGCGCGAGCACGGGCTCACCTCCATGGCCGGGACGCTGGGGCCGGGGTACAGCAGCTGCGGGTACGGCTTCCTGACCGGGGATCTGCCGGCGCTGTACTTCCTGAAGTACGCGGAGATGGCCGGGGTCAGCGAGGGCGGCCGGTGGGTGCGCGGGCACCCGGTCCTGTTCACCGTGAAGGGCGGCCTGGGCCTGCTGTGGCGACGGGTCGCCGAACGGCTGACCGATGTCCGGACCGGCGTGCGCGTCGACTCGATCGAACGCGGCCCCGAGGGGGTCACCGTGCGCGTCCGCCCCGGGGAGACCCGCCGAGAGGGCGGCTCCGGCGAGGAGCAGGACACCGCCGCCGGCGGCGCGCCCGGCGCGGCCGAGGGTGCGAGTGGCCCGGCCCGGGACGCGGGCCCGGAGGAGATCGTGGCCGACGACCTGGTGCTGACCGTCGCCCTCGACCGGGTGCTGCCCCTGCTCGACGCCACCGAGGACGAACGCGACCTGGCCTCGCGCGTGCGCACGATCGACTACCGCACGGTGCTGTGCCGGGCGTCGGACCTGCCCCCTGAGGGCTTCTACATCCTGCCCTCGACGGCGGAGGAGGCGGCGGGCGGCCGGTGTGTGGCCTACCACAGCCGCTACGCCGGCCAGGACGTCTACACCTGCTACTGCTACGGTGGCGGGCTCGGCCCGGCGGCCCTGGTGGAGGTGCTGCGCGGCGACCTGGCCCAGGTCGGCGGCGTGCTGCGGGAGGTGCTGCGGGTGGAGCCGTGGGCCTACATGCCGCACTTCGGCGGCGAGGACCTCGCCGCCGGGATCTACGACCGCGTCGAGGCCCTCCAGGGCCGGAACCGGACCTACCAGGTGGGCAGCCTCCCGGCCTTCGAGCTGCTGGAGTCCAACATCGCCTACGCCCGCGACATCGTCCACCGCTTCTTCATCCCGAGCTAGCCCCGGCCCACCCCGCCCGGTGTCATTGACGAGAGGCGCTCTGTAAGTAAGGCTTACTAACCGAACCGCCCCCGATCTCGCGCCGGAGCCCCCCCATGAGCCTCCCCGCCCCCTCCGGATCGGCCCGTCCCCACCCGTCCCGCCTCCGTTCGACGGCGACGCGCCTCGCCTCGGTCGTGCTGCTCGCCGCGGGCGCCGGCCTGGTGACCGTCTCGACCGCGGCGCCGGCCACGGCCGCCTCGATGAGCGACGTCGTCCCCGCCCCCGCGTCCGTGCGGCCGGACAGCGGCACGACGTACACGCTCGGCCCGGACGCCCGCGTCCTCACCGAGCCCGGGTCCGCCCCCGCCGCCGGCGTGGGCGCCTACCTGGCCGGCATCCTGCGCCGTTCCACCGGGTACGCCCTGCCGGTCGCGCCCGCGCCGTCCGGCACCCCCGCCTCCGGCGTCTCGCTGCTGCTGACCGGCGCCGACCCCTCCGTCGGCGACCAGGGGTACCAGCTGGACGTCACCGCGAGCGCGGTGGTGATCAGGGCGCGCACCGGCGCCGGGCTGTTCAACGGGGTGCAGACGCTGCGCCAGCTCCTCCCGCCGCGGATCGAGAGCGCCACCGTGGGTCCCGGCCCGTGGACGGTGCCCGGCGGGCGCATCGTCGACCACCCGCGCTTCGGCTACCGCGGCGCGATGCTGGACGTCGCCCGGCACTTCCACCCGGCCGGCACCGTCAAGCGTTACATCGACCGCATCGCCCTCTACAAGATCAACTATCTGCACCTTCACCTGTCGGACGACCAGGGCTGGCGCATCGCCCTGGACGCCCGGCCGCGCCTGGCGGCCTACGGCGGCAGCACCCAGGTCGGCGGCGGATCGGGCGGCTACTACACCAAGGCCGAGTACCAGGACCTCGTGGCGTACGCCGCGCAGCGGTACGTCACGATCGTCCCCGAGATCGACATGCCGGGGCACACCAACGCGGCGCTCGCCTCCTACGCCGAGCTGAACTGCGACGGGGTGGCGCCGCCGCTCTACACCGGCACCGACGTCGGGTTCAGCTCGCTGTGCACCTCCAAGGAGAGCACCTACACGTTCGTGAAGGACGTGCTGACCGAGCTCGCGGCGATCACCCCCGGGCCGTACCTCCACATCGGCGGCGACGAGGCCCACGCCACCTCGCCGGCGCAGTACGCCGCGTTCGTCAACCGCGTGCAGCCCATGGTGGCCGGCGCCGGGAAGACCGTCATGGGATGGCACCAGATCGGGGCGGCGGCGGTGGACCACTCACCGGGGCGCGTCGCCCAGTACTGGGGGACCACCACCTCCGACTCGCAGGTGAGCACCGCCGTCTCGCGGGGCGCCAAGGTCGTCCTGTCCCCGGCGAACCGGGCCTACCTCGACATGAAGTACACCTCCAGTACGACCCTCGGGCAGGACTGGGCGGGGTACGTCGAGGTGAGGACCGCCTACGACTGGAACCCCGGCTCCTACCTGCGCGGCGTCCCCTCCTCGGCGGTGCTCGGCGTCGAGGCGCCCCTGTGGACCGAGACGATCGTCACCGAGGACGACATCGAGTACATGGCGTTCCCCCGCCTGCCGGCGATCGCCGAGCTGGGCTGGTCGCCCTGGTCCACCCACGGCTGGGACGCCTTCCGCCGCCGCCTCGCGGCCCAGGGCCCCCGCTGGGACGTCATGGGCATCGGCTTCTACCGCTCCCCGCAGGTGCCCTGGGCGTAGGGACGTCCCCGCACGCGGGGGAGAAGCCCTCAGGTGACGGTGAAACCGCGGAACAGCAGGGAGGCCAGGCCGAGCGCGACCACCACGTTGACCACGGTGGCGGAGGCGAACACCGCCACCGGCCGCCACCCGGCCTCCCTCAGCGCGGCCACGCGGAACTCCAGGCCGATGCTGGCGAACGCCAGGATCAGGAACCACACCCGCAGGTCGTTGGCCACGCCGATCACCGGCTTGCCCTCGGCGGCGCTCACGGTGGTGAGGTACCAGGTGGCGATCACCGACGCCGCCACGAACCCGAGCACGAACTTCGGGAAGCGCCGCCACAGCTCGGCGAGCCCGGGACGGGGCGCGTCGGCGCGGCGCTCCACCCGGAAGGCGAACCAGGCCGTGAGCAGGACCACGACGACCCCGATCAGGGCGTTCTGGGTGACCTTGACGATGGTCGCCACCGCCAGGGCGTTTTCGCCGACTATGGTCCCCGCGGCGGTCACCGCGGCCGTGGTGTCGATGTTGCCGCCGATCCAGGCTCCGGCGACCTCGGGGCTCAGCCCGAACGCCGACGCGAGCGCGGGCAGCACGAAGATGGACGGCAGGGCGAAGGCGATCACCAGGCTGGCGCTGTAGGCCAGTTGCTCGCGCTTGGCCTGGACGGCTCCGGCGGCGGCGATGGCGGCGCTGACGCCGCAGATCGACACGGCCGAGGACAGCAGGGCCCGCAGCTTGTCGTCCAGGCCGAACCTGCCGCCGAGCCACCAGGTGAACAGGAACACCGTGGTGATCAGGACGACGGCCTGGACGATCGCCGGTCCGGCGGCGGTGACGATGACCTTGAGGTTGATGGACGCGCCGAGCAGGACCAGGCCGGTCTTGATGAAGAACTCGGTGCGGAACCCCGCGGCGAGCCGGTCCCTCAGCCCGGTTACCGTGAGGACCGCGTTGCCGGCGAGGCCGAGCGCCACGGCGTACACCGGGTACTCGATCGCCGCGGCGAGCCTCGACCCGGTGAACCAGGTGGGGACGTTCTCGTCCAGGAATCGGGTGGCCGCGCCGAGCGCCAGCACCACGACGACCCCCAGCACGGCCCATGCCCAGCCGGGCGTGCTCCCGGAGCGGACGGCGGCGGCGTCGCCGCCGGTGACGGTACCCGTGGCGGTGCCTTCGGGGGAGCTCATCAGGGCACCAGCCCGGTCGGGATCACGCCGGTGATGATCAGGATCAGCAGGACGAGCCCGAGGATCGTGGCCGCCCAGTCCTCGTTCAGGATGCGGGTTCCGCCGCCGGTCGTCGGTTCCGGCTCGCTCATGGGGAGTCGCCTTTCCACGGCCCTCGGCGGGCCGTCCTCGGCGGCGGGGACACCCCCGGGCCCCCGCCTGGGACGAAGGTCACGACCGGGCCCACTCCTCCTCGGGAGGAGGCCCGTGCCTCAGATCCTGAGCGAGATAGCCCACAAAAGCAATAGGAAATAACGGAAAGTCGGCTCACGACAGCCTGGCGCGAGCTCCAGCGCGGCCCGCCGGCCCTCGACGCGCGCCCGGGCGTCGAAGGTGCGCGTCGCGCCGGTCAGATGGACGATGCGATGCCCCAGCTCCAGCAGGCGCCGACGGCGACGACCTGGTGATCCTCGCCGAGCCCGAATCGCCGGAAAAGCGAAATCCCCGGGCCTGTGCCAGGCCCGGGGATTCGGTGGTGGGCGATACTGGGATTGAACCAGTGACCTCTACCGTGTCAAGGTAGCGCTCTCCCACTGAGCTAATCGCCCGCGAAAAAGAGGTGGAGACGGGATTTGAACCCGTGTACGCGGCTTTGCAGGCCGCTGCCTCGCCTCTCGGCCACTCCACCGGGCGAGACCTCGTCCTCGCAAGGCCTCTCCGAGCGGACGACGGGATTCGAACCCGCGACCCTCACCTTGGCAAGGTGATGCTCTACCAGCTGAGCCACGTCCGCGTGGTCGG
The DNA here is from genome assembly GCF_018531465.1 of Sphaerisporangium fuscum. Classification (GTDB taxonomy): domain Bacteria; phylum Actinomycetota; class Actinomycetes; order Streptosporangiales; family Streptosporangiaceae; genus Sphaerisporangium; species Sphaerisporangium fuscum. The sequence continues at coordinate 102,114 of NZ_JAHDTF010000013.1, read as the reverse complement.
CCGGTTCGACCCGGCCTCACGCAGAGAACTCTAGCGAATCCCGGCCCAGTCCCCAAACCGGAGCTCGCCGACCTGCTCGGCGTACCAGGTGATGCCCGCGACGTGCTCGGCGATCTGCCGCAGCGTCCAGTTCGGATCGCGCGGCTCGTCCCACGCCTCCTCGCCCGCGGTCGCGTACCGGTGCAGGTACGCCTGCCCCAGCCGTGTCCAGCGGGAACGGGCCTCGGCCAGGTCGAGCTCGGTGAAGCGCGCCCAGTCGGCGTCCAGGGTGACGGTCCGCCCGTGCCAGGCGTCGGGAGCGGTCGGCGCGCCCGCCAGCAGGGCCTCCACCTCGGCGAGATGGTCGACCAGGTGGTCCTGGATCCGGCGGACGGCCTTGGCCGGCGTCCACAGGTTCGCGCCGTCGGTCACGATGGGCCGTCCGTCCCAGGCGAGCCAGGTCCCGGCGATCTGGAGGCAGCGGTCCACGGCCTGGGTGACGAGCTCGGCGGGGTTGGCGTCGTTCGCGCTGCTGGGGTTCATGGGTGGGGTGCTCCTCTGCGGATCGGATGTACGTAGCGGGGCCGCCGGCGTGAGCCGCGGACACTTCGATCCTGGTCGAAACATATTTCGGCTACCGTCGAAGAATGGTTGCGGAGTATGTCGCCTATGACGCGGACATCGCCTCGGTGGCGTCCCTGCTCGCCGATCCGTCGCGTGCGGCCGTGCTGACGGCGCTCATGGACGGACGGGCGCTCGCGGCGGGGGAACTGGCCCGGCTGTCGGGGGTGAGCGCCGCCACCGCCAGCGCCCACCTGGCGAAGCTGCTGTCCGGCGGGCTCGTCACCGTGGTCGCCCAGGGGCGGCACCGCTACTACCGGCTGGCCGGTCCCGAGGTCGCCGAGCTCCTGGAGGCCCTGGCCCGCGTCAGCCCGAGCCCGCCCGTGCGATCCCTGCGGCAGTCGAGACAGGCGCGGCTGCTGAGAGAGGCCCGGACCTGCTACGACCACCTGGCCGGGCAGGCGGGAGTGGGCCTGCTGGACTCGATGATCGAGGCCGGGTACCTCGTCGGGGGCGACGCCTACGAGCCGACCCCCTCGGGGGACGCGGCGCTGAGGGAGCTGGGGGTCGACGTTGCCGCCGCCCGGGCGTCCCGGCGCAGGTTCGCCCCGGCCTGCCTCGACTGGACCGAACGCCGGCCCCACCTCGCGGGGGCCCTCGGCGCGGCGATCACCGAGGCGCTCCTGGAGCGCGACTGGTACCGGCGCGGGGGAACCAGGCGCGTGCTCGAATTGACCGATCTGGGCAGGAAGGGGCTGGCCGAGATGTTCTCCTGTAAGGAGCTAACATCCAATACGCCAGTTACCTAGCTGAGAGAGTGACACCATGCGCGACAACGACGTCGTGGACGTCGGCCCGGAGCCGCTGAGCTTCGCCGACGTCGTCAGGGTGGCCCGCCACGGCGCGGCCGTCCGCCTCACCGACGAGGCCCTCACGGCCGTGGCCAGGTCCCGCGCCCGCGTCGACGAGCTCGCCGAGAGCCCCACCCCCGCCTACGGCGTCTCCACCGGCTTCGGGGCGCTCGCCACCCGCCACATCGCCCCCTCCCTGCGCGCCCAGCTGCAGCGTTCCCTCGTCCGGTCGCACGCCGCCGGCTCCGGCCCCGAGGTGGAGACCGAGGTGGTCCGGGCGATGATGCTCCTGCGCCTGCACACCCTGGCCACCGGGCACACCGGCGTGCGGCCCGCCACCGCGCGGCTCCTCGCCGGCCTGCTCACCCACGGCATCACCCCGGTCGTCCGCGAGTACGGAAGCCTCGGCTGCTCCGGCGACCTGGCGCCGCTGTCGCACGTCGCCCTCACGCTGATGGGGGAGGGGCAGGTACGCGACCGGGCCGGCGACCTGCTGCCCGCCCGTGACGCGCTGAAGCAGGCCGGGCTGGAGCCGGTGGAGCTGGCCGCCAAGGAGGGCCTCGCGCTGATCAACGGCACCGACGGCATGCTCGGCATGCTCGTGCTCGCCCTGGAGGACCTGGCGCTGCTGCTCAAGACCGCCGACGTCAGCGCCGCCATGAGCGTGGAGGCCCTGCTCGGCACCGACCGCGTGTTCGCCCCCGAGCTGCAGGCCCTGCGCCCGCACCCCGGCCAGGCCGCCTCCGCCGCGAACCTGCGGGTCCTGCTGGCGGACTCGGGCATCATGGCCTCCCACCGCGACGACTCCTGCACCCGCGTCCAGGACGCCTACTCCCTGCGCTGCGCCCCCCAGGTCGCCGGGGCGGCCCGCGACACCGCCGCCCACGCCGCGACCGTGGCCGGACGCGAGCTGGCCTCCGCCGTGGACAACCCGGTGGTGCTGGACGACGGCCGGGTCGAGTCCAACGGCAACTTCCACGGCGCGCCGGTCGGTTACGTGCTGGACTTCCTCGCCATCGCCGTGGCCGACGTCGCCTCCATGGCCGAACGCCGCACCGACCGCATGCTGGACGTCGCCCGCAGCCACGGCCTGCCCGCCTTCCTCGCCGACGACCCGGGCGTCGACTCCGGCCACATGATCGCCCAGTACACTCAGGCGGCGATCGTGTCGGAGCTCAAGCGCCTCGCCGTACCGGCCAGCGTCGACTCCATCCCGAGCTCGGCCATGCAGGAGGACCACGTCTCCATGGGGTGGTCGGCGGCCCGCAAGCTGCGCCGCGCCCTCGACGGGTTCACCCGCGTGCTCGCGATCGAGATCCTGACGGCGGCCCGCGCGATCGACCTGCGCCGCCCGCTCCAGCCGTCTCCCGCGACCGGAGCCGTGGTCGCGGCCCTGCGCCAGGACGTCCCCGGCCCCGGCCCCGACCGCCACCTGTCCCCGGAGATCGAGTCCGCCGTCCGCCTCGTCGCCGACGGCACCCTGCTGTCGGCCGCCGAGACCGTGACGGGCCCGCTCGCCTGAGCGTTCCGGCTTGATCCCCGAGCCGGGGCCGCGCCGTCCGGCGGCCCCGGCCGTACCGCTCAGGACCGGACGGCCGTCACGCTGAGCGCGGCGGCGGCCAGGAAGCCGAGGCCGCCGACGATGACGGCGACGTGCAGGCCGCCCACGACACCGGCGCCCGCGACCAGCGTGCCCACCATGGCCACGCCGAGCGCGCTCCCGGTTTGGCGGGCGGCGTTGAGCACGGCGGACGCCGCCCCGCCGAGCTCGGCCGGCGCCGCCTCCATGATCGCCGCGGTGGCCGCCGGCATCGTGAAACCGGTCCCGAACCCGGTGAGCACCATCGGGACCACCAGCGCCCGGTAGCCGGTGCCCGGGCCGGCCACCAGCCAGCCGAGCAGCCCGGCCCCGCCGATGACCAGCCCCCACGCCATCGGCAGGTACGGCCGGGTGCGCGCGGCGACCCGGCCGCTCAGCGGCGAGGAGATCATCGGCATCATCGCCATGGGCAGCATGGCCAGCCCGGTCATCAGCGCGCTGAGATGCTGCACCCGCTGGAAGTACAGCGGCACGACGAACAGCAGCCCGTAGAAACCGAAGTTGAGCAGCACGCCGACGACCGCCGACGCGGAGAAGCGCCGGTCGCCGAACAGCCCCAGGGGCAGCATCGGCGCCCGCGCCCGTCGTTCCAGCAGCAGGAAGGCGGGAAGCGCGAGCACGGACAGGGCGAGGCCGCCCAGCACCACCGGCGAGCCCCAGCCACGCGTCCCCGCCTCGATCAACGCCGAGGTCAGCCCGCCCAGGCACAGCGCGCCGGCGACCTGGGCCGGTATGTCCAGCCCACTCCGGTCGCGGGCAGGGGAGGGCGCCGGGACGTACCTCGCGGTCAGCAGGAGACCGAGCAGGCCGAACGGGACGTTGACGAAGAACACCGACCGCCAGCCGACCGCGGACACCAGCACCCCGCCGAGCACCGGACCGGCGGCGGCGGCGAACCCCGCGACCATGCCCCACACGCCGAACGCGTGCGCCCGCGACTCCCGGTCCGGATAGGCGTTGCGGAGCAGGGCGAGCGAGGCCGGCACCATCAGCGCGGCGCCGACGCCCTGGACCAGCCGGGCGCCGATGAGCGCGCCGGCGGCCGGCGCCAGCCCGCAGCCGGCGGAGGCGAGCGTGAACACCGCCAGACCGGCCAGGAACACCCGCTTGCCGCCGAGCCGGTCCCCGAGCCCGCCGCAGAACAGCAGCAGCCCCGCGAACGCCAGGGTGTAGCCGTCCACGACCCACTGCAGCGCCGTCATCCCGGCGCGCAGCTCGGTGCCGATCACCGGGATCGCTACGGTGACCACGGTGACGTCCAGGATGACCAGGAAATAACCGAGACAGATCGCCGCCAGAGGCAACCGGCCCGCCCTGGTCGATGGGGAAAGGGTGACCGTCATGCCGTCAGTCTCGCCCCGGATCACTACGGTGAGCACCGAAGTGTCGTCGTCCTACACTGGCGCGCATGCGGAACGTCGCGACAGAGGCCGACATCGCGCACGTCGCGGCGGCCATCGGTGATCCTTCGCGGACCAAGGTGCTGCGGGCGCTCGCCGACGGCGGGGTGCTGCCGGCCAGCGCGCTGGCCGCCGAGGCCGGGGTGAGCGTTTCCACCATCAGCGGCCACCTGACCAGGCTGCTCGAGGCGAAGCTCCTCACCGTCGAACACGACGGCCGGCACCGCTACTACCGTCTGGCCAGCACGGACGTGGCGCGGGTGCTGGAGGAGCTGGCCATGATCGCGCGACCGCTGCCGGTCCGCTCGCTGCGCGACGGCGTCCGGGCACAGGCACTGCTGCGCGCACGGCTGTGCTACGACCACCTCGCGGGGCAGCTCGGGGTCGCGTTGCTCGCCGCGCTCGTGGACGGCGACGTCCTCGCCCACGTCGACGGCGGCTATCGGATCACCCCGGCCGGCCTGGGCAGGCTGGCGGCCTTCGGGGTCGACGTCGAGGAGTTCTCCCGCCGGCGCCCCGCGATCCGGTACTGCGTCGACTGGGGGGAGAAACGCCACCACCTCGCCGGTGCCCTGGGCGCCGCCATCACCGGGCGCCTGTTCGACCTGGAATGGCTGCGCCGCGGCCGGGCCCGCCGCGTCGTCCACCTGACCGACGCCGGCCGCACCGGCCTCCACACCACCTTCGGCCTCCCCCTCACCTGGGACACTCCTCGCTGAGCCCCTCGAAACGGTGCCTTCGGCGCGCCTCATCCAGGGCGCCCCTCGCCGCGCAGCCGCCTCCCCGACCCGCAACCAGCCCGTGCGACCACAGCGTTGATGGCCCTGTGTGACGACTCTTAAGCAGAGGGTAAAATGGGCTGCTGTTCATGCCTCCATGGGAACGGCGCAGTGGCGCGATAGCGGGAGGTCACGCGTGCGTGAGCTCTATGGGTTCGAGCTGGAGCGGGAAGTAAGGGAGTGGCTCGTTGCCCTCAGCGACACTGACTACAAACGGGTCGATGAGGTGGCCGCGCTGCTGGCCGAGAAGGGCACGCGGCTCGGGGGTCCCTGGTCGGACCATCTTGAAGGATCGGTGTGGGAACTGCGCGTTCGGCTTCGCGATGTTGCGGCACGGGTAACGTACTGGTGTACTTCGAATGGGACCATCGTGTTTCTAACGGTTTTCCACAAGACCAAGCAGCACGATCAACGTCAGATCGATCGAGCCGTGCGGATGCAGAAAATCTGTGAACGCGACCATCATGGGCCGGTGACGGAGAGCTTCGAGAGGCAGGTGTGATGACCGGCTACCACACCCGCTGGGTGCGTCCTGAAGTGCAGATCGATGATCCTGAGCGCATCGCGATCCGTGAAGCGCTGGCGTTCGGCAAAGCCCTTTACGATCGGCGCACCGCGTTGAATCTGACCGTCGGGGACCTCGCCGAGCGGGCAGGCATGACCATCGAGGAGATCGAGTGCATCGAAGAAGGGGGAACGGCTCCTACGGTCACATTGCTGCGACGCCTGGCCGCGGCGCTCGATGCCGATGTGCGTCTCACCCCTGGACACGATCTCGGGTCACTGTGGTTCGAGGCCCATGCCGCCTGAACGGCGTGGGCCCAGGCGTCGACCCGGTTGAACCTACAGGCTGGGCATGCTTCATCCGCATCACGCCGCTGCCGGCGTCTTGATCGTCGTCGCGGGGGCAGAAACCGTCAGCTTTCTGCCGGCCGGGAGTCGGCGCGCGCGGAACGAGCCACGACCGCCACCATCACCAGGGCGGTGGCGCCGCCGAGCGTCATGACCGCCGGTAGGGAAGTGTGGTCGACGATGAGTCCGCCGACCAGGGCGCCGGTCGACAGGGTCGCCTGGAACGACGCCGTGAACAGCACCGAGGCCGCCTCCGGCGCGTGCGGCGCCGCCTTGACGAACCAGGTCTGCGAACACACCGGCACGGCTCCGTAGCCGACACCCCAGACGATCAGCAGCACCACGGCGCCCAGGTCCCACCGGCCGAGGAACGGGAGCGCCAGCGTGGCCACGGCGATCAGGCTCCCGGCCACGCCGAAGGCGGCGCGCGGACGGCGAGCGACGATGGTGCCCGCCAGGAAGTTCCCGGCGATGCCCGCGACGCCGTACGTCAACAAGAACAGCGTGATCAGTCCGGGGGCCACGTGCGTGACCCGCTCGAGGAAGGGCATGACGTAGGTGTAGGTGCCGAAATGCGCGAGCACGACAAGGACGGTCGTCACCAGCGCGAACCGGGTGCCTGCGCCACGGATCACACCGCCCAGCACCTTGAGTCGTGTGACCTGCTCGGCGGGCAGCGGCGGCAGCAGTACGGCGAGCGCGGCCAGCACCGCGACCGACAGCACACCCAGCACCACGAAGCTGATCCGCCACCCCGCCAGGTCTCCGATCAGCGTCCCCAGTGGCACGCCGAGCACCGACCCCAGCGGAACGGCCGAGAAGATGACCGCCGTCGCCCGCCGCGCCGACCGTGCCGGCACCAGACGGCCGGCCAGTCCCGCGCCGATCGACCAGAAGCCACCGATGACGACCCCGACGAGAACGCGGGAGACGAGCATCGCCCAGTAGGCGGGCGCGGCGGCGGCGATGAAGTTCGCCGACGCCAGCAGGAACGTCAACGCGCAGAGCATCAGCCGCCGGTCGATTCGGGCCGTCGGGACGGTGACCAGCGGCGCGGAGACCGCCGCCAGGTAGCCGGGCATGGTCATCATCAGCCCGGCGGTTCCGTCGGAGACGGTGAAGTCGGCCCCGATGGACGTCAGCAGCCCGATCGGCAGGATCTCGGTGGTGACGATCGAGAAGATCCCCATCATCACCGCCAGCACCGCCGGCCAGTTGGCGGGTGTCGGCGGGTCCGACGTGGCGGCTTCATCGGCCGAAGTGGAAAGTACGGACATCGATCCCGTCCCGTGGTGGATGGCAGTGAACGCGCATCCCACCCAACAGGCGCGGCCGGCCGGAGGCTGGCGGATTCCCGCCCTCACCGTGGACGCCATGACGTCGGATTCCTGCCGGTCGGACAGATCGCGCCGGGTCAGGGCAAGTAGCCTGACCTTCCACCGGAAAAGGTGCCTTCGGCGCGCTTTGTTCCAGGGCGACCCTCGCCCATTCAGATCCCACCGATTCGCGACCAAGGCTGGCACTCAGGCGTATTTGGGGAGCAGGCTGTAACGCCCTTAACGACGTTTTATCAACTCCATTCGCCACAGGACGCCGGTCGTCTCGTTGTCACCGTATTGCTTGTCACGGAGTCATCTGGAACCAAACGGTTCGGGTGGTTCCGTCCTGATCCCAGCCCCAGGCCGAGGACAGTTCCCGTACGAGCCACAGGCCGCGGCCACCTTCGCTGAGCGGGTCGACCTGGGCCGGGATCCGGGGGATGGCGGTGGCGGAGCCCTGGTCGATCACGTCGATGCGCACGGTCCGGCCGTCGTCGTGGACCCGCAGCTTGACCACCCCGTCCGGCTTGCGGCCCGAGTCCGAGTGCCTGACGGCATTGGCGACGACTTCGCCGGCCAGCAGCTCGACGTCGTCGAGATCCCGTCGTCCGGCGGCCAGCAGCACCGAGCGTACGTACGACCGCGCGATCGCGACGGAACTGAGCCTGCCGAGCAGATCGACGGATCCGAGGAACTCCATCGTCCTCACCGCGCCACCTCGATCAGGCGCGCAGCCGCCCCGTCGGCCGACGCCCGTGCCGTCCCGGCGCCGCCCACAGGCCGAACAGAAATTGTCATGACCGCCCTACGCCTCCATCCTTTACGTCCAATTGGCGGCATATTGTCGCCTTGCTCTGCGATTTCACTCACAGCCTGCCCGTGAAAGCGGTTGATGTGCAGGCGATACGGCCGCACAATAGGGCCACAAAAAGCCCCGGTGTGCCGGGGTCTTCTGTCAGGAAACCGTCGGCATATGTCAGTGGCAGAATCGGGACGATCACGGAGGCGTGCATGGCGAATGATCTCGACCCACGTCTGACGCCGGTTCAGCGCTTCGGTAGAGAGCTGGCCCGCGTCCGCAAAGAGGCAAGCCTGACCCAGGTCACGCTCAGCAAGCACCTTGGGTGCTCATCATCGCTCGTCGCGCACATCGAGATCGGCGATCGTACCCCTAAACCGGACCTTGCCAGGCGATGTGATGAGGTATTCGGGACGAGCGATCTATTTGCCCGCCTGTGTCGGAATATCACTTCTCCGGCCAGTGGTCCCGGCTGGTTCATCAAATGGGCCGACGAGATAGAGCCGCGCGCCCGCACTCTGCGGAGCTGGGATCCTCTGCTGATTCCCGGCCTGCTTCAGACGGAGGGGTACGCTCGCGCGGTCTTCAAGGGTGGTCGTCCAGTCTCGGCAGAGGAGATCGAGGAACGGGTCAGGGCTCGCATGCGGCGCAAGCTGATTCTCGAACGCGACAATCCGCCCGAATTGTGGGTCCTGATCGACGAATCCGTACTGCAGCGCCCCGTCGGAGGTCCGGCGGTTATGGTCGAGCAGCTCGACTATCTGGCCGAGCTTGCCGACCGCCCTGGTATACGAGTCCAGTTGGTCCCCTTCGACACCCCCTGCACAGACGGTTTCCTGTCGAGCTTTACCATCGCCGAACTCCCGGACGCGCCAACGGTTGTTTCCATCGAGTCCGCAGGGACTGGCGAGGTGTCGACCGCGTACGATCTCGTGGCCGCTGCATGGGGGCAATATGACAGGATACGGGCAGAGGCATACCGGCCTGGTGAATCACTGAAAATGATCAAGGAAGTGAGAGACCAATGGCGACGGAAGCAAGAGACCTGAAAATCGACCTCTCTCAGGCCGTATGGGTGAAGAGTTCACATAGCGGCAACACCGGCGGGAACTGTGTTGAAGTGGCCGGCGTTCTCCCTGGCCTCGTGGCGGTTCGTGACAGCAAGAACCCCGGCGGTCCCGTCCTGGCTTTCACCCGCGACGAGTGGACGACCTTCATCAGGGGCGTCAAGGACGGAATCTGAACAAAAACGGTATGTCGAGCCCTGAGGGTGACCGTTGGTCACCCCTTGAGGGCTATTGACTGGTCACGATCAAAGCGCCCGGCACCCCGAGGCCGGGCGCTTGGCGTACGGAACGAGAGCGGCGGGGCGGAAGGGGGTGCGGGGGCGTGCCCCCGCCGGGCAGAGTCCGAGCGGGTACGCGCGAAGCGCCCCCTGCGAGGCCCATGCCGTGCGTGGCGGCCTGCGGCCCACATCAGGATCGGCCCAGGTGGATCATTCGGGTGATCCACCGCTGACGACAGGCCCTAACGTTGGTCCATGTCCGAAATGCCATCACGGGTCGAACTGCGCCCGCTCACCCTCGCCGACCAGGACGAGTTCTGCTCGCTCGTGCGGGCCAGCTCCGAGCTGCACCAGCCATGGATGCAGTTGCCCGTGACCGCGGAGGAGTTCCAGCTCTGGATGCGCCGCTTCGACGACGGCACCAACCTGGGCTTCCTGATCCGTGTCCGGGAGACCGGCGCGGCCGCCGGCATGGTCAACATCAACTCGATCATCCGGGGCCGCTACCAGGGCGCGTCCCTCGGCTACGCGGCCTTCGCCCCCTTGGCAGGGCAGGGTTACATGACCGACGGGCTCACCCTCGCCCTGCGGCACGCCTTCACCGAGCTGCGGCTCCACCGGCTGGAGGCCAACATCCAGCCGGAGAACAAGGCCTCCCTGGCCCTGGCCCAGCGCCTGGGCTTCCGTTACGAAGGGCTGTCGCGCGCCTACCTCTACATCGACGGGGCCTGGCGCGACCATGAACGCTGGTCCATCACCGCACCGAACCCCTGGAAGCCCGATCCCTCCCTGCCGGAGGTCTGAGCCACACGGCGCCACCAACGCTCCGGCATCCCTCGAATGGAGGATGCCGGGTGACGTGATGGGCGATGCCGCGCCGCCCGCCCCGGCGGGAGGCTCGATGCATGGAAGCCATCGAGGTGAGAGACCTCCGCAAGACGTACGGCGGCACGCACGCCGTGGACGGTGTGACGTTCACGGTCCGGTCCGGGGAGACGTTCGGGATCGTCGGCCACAACGGCGCGGGCAAGACCACGACCGTGGAGTGCCTGATCGGGCTCAGGCGGCCCGACGAAGGCACTGTAAGAGTGCTCGGCGAGGACCCGTTACGCGGGCGGCGGGTCCTCGCCCAGCGGATCGGGGCGCAGCTGCAGGACAGTTCGCTGCCTGAACGGATCAAGGTCGCCGAGGCGCTGCGCCTGTTCGGCTCCTTCTACCGGGCTCCGGCCGACTGGCGGCAGGTGATGGACCGCTGGGGCCTGCGGCCTCTGGCCGGGAAGGCGTTCGGCGACCTGTCCGGCGGGCAGCGGCAGCGGCTGATGCTCGCGCTGGCCCTGGTCGGCGACCCCGAGGTGGTCGTACTGGACGAGCTGACCACGGGCCTGGATCCGATCGCGCGCCGGGAGACCTGGCGGCAGGTCGGCGACCTGAAGGCGGCGGGAACCACCGTCGTGCTGGTCAGTCACTACTTCGAGGAGACCGAGGCGCTCTGCGACCGCGTGGCCGTCTTCGCCCGCGGCCGTGTCAGGGCCATGGGCACCCCCGCCGAGATCATCGCCCAGACCGGAACCGCCTCCCTGGAAGAGGCCTACTTCGCGCTTGAGGGGACGAACCGATGAAGGCGTTCACCGCTCTGACGGCCACCGAGCTCAGGCTGCTGGTCCGCGACCCCGCCTCGATGTTCTTCATGACGGCCTTCCCGCTCATGCTGCTGGTGCTCAAGCACGGCGAGGCCGGCGCGGTCCCCGGGTACATCGCGATGATCGTGGCCATCGGAGGGATGGGCGCGCTGCCGGGTGTCGTGGCGTCCTACCGCGAGCGCAAGGTGCTCAAGCGGCTGGCGATCACCCCCATCTCCCCGGTCATGCTGCTCGGCGCGCAGCTGGTGGCGCAGGTCCTGCTGGGCCTGGCGGGCTCGGTGGTGCTGGTGGGGGTGTCTATCGCGGGGTTCGGCGTGGATCCGCCCAGGAACGTCCCGTTGCTGGCCGCGGCTTTCCTGCTCTGCTCGGTGATGACCTGTTCGCTCGGCTTCGTGATCGCCGCCGTCGTCCGTAACGCCAGGGGCGCGAGCCTGATCGGCATGCTGGTCATGTTCCCCATGATCTTCCTGGCCGGTGCCGCCGTGCCCAGGAGGGCCCTGCCCGAGTCGCTGCGCCGCATCGGCGACTTCCTGCCGCTGACCCCCGGTGTGGACGCCCTGGGGAACGGCTGGTCCGGCGCCGTCGGGGTCTTCCCGATCGTGATCCTCGCCGGGATAATCGTGGCCGGTACGGCTGCCGCCGCCGCCCTGTTCCGATGGGAGTGACGAGGTGAACGTCTGGGAGGCGCGCTGGCTGCGCGCCTTCCATCTGCTTTTCCACGCCTGCCTGGCGCTCGGCCTGATCCTCTCGCTCGGCGAGAAGGCGGGCCCCGGCCCGCTGACGCTGGTGATCCTCGCGCTGACGGCCGCCTGGCACGGGTTCTTCGTCGTACGGCGGCCGCGCCTGCTCGGCCGGCTCGACCCGATGGCGTTCCATCTGGCGGTGATCTGCGGCCTCTACGTCGCGCTGGTGATGACGGACCGCTCCTTCGATGTGGTGATCTTCGGGCTGATGCCCCAGCCGTACCTGATGCTGGCCGGCGTGTGGTCGTACGTCGGGGCGGTGGCGACGGTCCTGTGCACGTTCGCCGCGAGGGGCTACCTGGATGATCCCGACGCCCTGTGGAAGCTCGCCGGGAGCTCCGGCCTGGTGGTGGCGGTCGGGCTGTTCGTGAACTACGTGTCCCGGCAGAGCGCCCAGAACAGGACGGTCGGGGTGCTGGAGGAACGGGCGAGGCTGGCCAGGGAGATCCACGACACCATCGCCCAGGGGCTGAGCGGGATCATCACCCAGCTGGAGGCGGCGGAGCAGGCGATGCCCGATCTGGTGGCCGTGCGCAAGCGCGTCGCGCTGGCCAAGGAGCTGGCGCGCGACAACCTGCAGGAGGCTCGGCGCTCCGTGGACGCGCTGCGGCCGCGCCCGCTCGCCGACGCGGGGCTCGACGCGGCGCTCGCCCAGGTGGCGGAGCGGTGGTCGCGGACGGCGGGGACGACGGCGACCGTGTCGGTCGAGGGTACGCCCCGGCCGCTGCCCGGCGAGGTGGGGACGACGCTGTTGCGGGCGGCGCAGGAGGGGCTGGCGAACGTGGCCAAGCACGCGCGGGCGGGCAGGGTGGCGATCACGCTGACGTACATGGACGACGAGGTGACGCTCGATGTGTTCGACGACGGGACCGGCTTCGACCCGGCCGTGCGCGGCAGGGGTTACGGGCTGGCCGCCATGAACGAGCGTGCCGCCGCCGTCGGCGGCACGCTGACGGTCGAGTCCGCGCCGGGAGAAGGGACGGCGCTGTGCCTGCGCATCCCCTCAGACTGATGATCGTCGACGACCATCCGGTCGTCCGCGACGGGCTGCGCGGCATGTTCGACCACGTCGCCGACATCGAGGTGGTCGCGGAGGCGGGCGACGGGCTGGAGGCGCTGGCCGTGGCCGCGCGGGCGCGGCCGCACGTGGTGCTCATGGACCTGCGCATGCCGGGCCTCGACGGGGTCGGCGCGATCCAGCGGCTCCACACGGCTCATCCGGAGATCAAGGTGATCGTGCTGACCACGTACGACACCGACGCGGACGTGACGCGGGCCATGGCCGCGGGGGTGGCGGGTTACCTGCTGAAGGACGCCCCGAGGGAGGAGCTGCACCGGGCGGTGCGCACGGCCGCCGCCGGGGGAGCGGTGCTGGCCCCGTCGATCGCCGCCGCCCTCATCGGGAAGCCCCCGCAGCAGGACCCGAGCCCGCGCGAGCTGGAGGTCCTGCGCCTGGTCGCGCGGGGCGCGGCGAACAAAGAGGTCGCCAGGGCCCTGATGATCAGCGAGACGACGGTGAAGACGCATCTCAAGCACGTCTTCGCCAAGCTCGGCGTCGACAGCAGGGCCGCGGCGGTCGTCGTGGCGATGGAGCGGGGGCTCCTCTAGCGACGCCGTCCCGCCGCGGCCGAGCGGAGGTCAGGATCCGTGGGCCTCGGCGCCTTCCCACGTCTTCAGGTAGGCCTCGGCGCCGGCCAGCATGTCCTGGGCGAACTCGTTCCCGGCGTACCTGCGCATGTCCTCGATCCAGTCGGGGACCAGCCCGTAGTGGGCCACCCCGTCGGTGTTGACGTCCCAGACCCGTTCGCCGGTGCGCAGACGGTCGAGGGTGACGGCGCCGTCGAGCGAGGTGAACGGGTAGGTGACCGCGCTGCCCGGGCGAGGGGCGGGGAGCGGGCCCATGCCGTTGGCGTCCAGGCCGTAGCCGTACCCGGGGCGGCCGGACTCCTGGCGGAGCGGCTCGGTTGCCCGCCAGCCGGCGGTGAAGGAGTCGGCGGGGGAGCCGTACGCGGTGACCATGCCGCCGAGCCGGTAGACGCGGCGGAGGTACCCGGGGTCGATCCAGCTGTGGGAGGAGATGACTCCCGGGTAGCCGGCCTTCTCCAGCAGGTCGAGCGTCTGGCCGGCGGCCTTGGCGCTCATGTGGTCGATCTCGACGATCATGCCGCGCCGCATCATGCCCTGGACCATGTACGCGCCCAGTGAGGTGAGGCCCCTGGTGTTGCAGTGCGGGGCGGGCGGGTAGGCCGGCAGGCCGACGCCGAACGGCAGCCACTTGGCGATCTCGGGTGGCAGCACCCCGGCCGGGTCGATCGTGTTGTCGTGCTCGGGGCCGGTGCAGGTCCTGGCGTTCCAGAAGCGGCCGCTCGCCAGGAAGTTGCCGATGTTGACGATCACGCCGGTGGTGCCGGGGTCGAATCTGACGCCGCACAGCGCGTTGTCGTACTTGTGGCAGACGAACATGCTGCGGACGCCCAGCCGGTACATCTCGTCCAGGCCCGTGTCGATCTGCGCCCTGGTGCAGTGGGGGATGCCCAGGGTCTGGCGGCAGCCGAACGGCTCGGAGGTCTCCACGCCCAGGACCACGGCCAGCTTGCCCGCGGCGATCACCTGCCTGGCCTCGGCGGCGGACTTCACCACCCGGAACCAGCCCTGGCCCGGGCCGCCGTTCTGGGCGTCGACGTAGTCCTGCAGCTCGAAGGTGCGCCGCGCCTCCAGCCTGAGGGTGGCCATCTCGTCGCAGGGGTTGCGCTTCAGCGGGTAGATCTCGCAGAGCTGCCGGTTGGCGACCAGGTCGTTGACCATGATCCGCAGCCCGCCCCGCCAGGCCCGCTCCAGCCACGTGTAGTAGGCCTGCTGGTGGGTGAGCGAGTCGTGGGCCGGCCAGTCCTTGAACGTGGGCCAGCCGACCGGGTCGTGGGTGCCCACGGGGGTGCCGTGGCGGGTGAAGTTCTCGAACCAGGCCAGTTCGCCGTGCGGGCGGTGGTCGGGGCAGTCGACGAGGGCGTGGTCGATGCCGTCGGGATCGAACGGCTCGCCGCAGATCAGGCTGCCGCCGAACGCCTCGTTGGCCATGAGGTGGCTGTGGGCGTCGACGAGACCGCGCACCGGGTTCGCCGAGCCCGGCGGCTGCCCGGTGGCCCCGACCTCGGATCCGGGGGCCGTCCGGGCGGTGGCGGTGCCGGTCAGAGCCAGCGTGGCGAGTGCCGCCATTGCGAAGACCCTGCGTAACATGAGCACACCTCGCAATCTGGGGGTGCTTCATGGTCCGCCTCGCCGGCTCAGCGGTCAAGGGCCGTGAAGATGGCGGTGAGGTCGCTGCCGGCCAGGCCCGCCTCGGCCGCCGCCGTCAGGCGGTCACGGGCGGCCGCCGCGATCGTCTGGACCTCGTGGGCGGCCAGGGCCAGGTCCTTGGCGGCCAGGCCGAGGGCGTACCGGGTCTCGGGCGGCCCGTCGAGGACGGCGGGCCGTACCCGGTCGGCCAGCGGGCCGAGCGGCGTCCCGGACAGCACGTCGAGCAGCGCCGCCCGTCCGACCCCTTTGGTCTCGCCGTACGCGAGGGCCTCGGCGATCATCACCTGCGCGGGGACGATCACGCTCATCACCGCGAGCTTCATCGCCGCGCCCGCCCCCAGCGGCCCCGCGTCCCGCACGGTGCCGAAGACGCCCAGCACGTCCCGGCAGCGGTCCAGGTCGGCGGGCGCCCCTCCCGCCAGCACCAGCAGGGTGCCTTCGGCGGCCGGCTGGACGCTGCCGAGCACCGGGGCGTCCACCAGCGCGACCTCCTCGGGCAGCAGCTCGCGCAGCCGCGAGACGGCCTCGGGGCCGATCGTGGACATCTCGACCACCAGCGACCCCGGCCGCGGACGGGCCGCCGTCAGGACCTTCTCCACGGCCCCCGGGTCGCGGAGCATGGTGATGACGACGTCGGCGTCCGCGACGGCCCGCGCCGCGGTCTCCGCCGTGTCCGCGCCCGGCACCGTCCGGGGCGTCCGGTTCCACACGGTCACCTTGTGCCCGGCCGCCACGAGGCGGCGGGCCATGGGGGCGCCCATGCGCCCGAGTCCGAGAAAAGCGATCACCGTCCCGACGGTATCCAGTGCCGACGTATGCCACAAGCGAGTAGATTGCATGTGAGGCATGCGAAGGAGGAATGTGTTCGAGACCGACGACCTGCGGCTGCTCGACGTGGTGGCCCGCACCGGGTCGTTCACCGCGGCGGCGGACGAGTTGAGCTACACCCAGTCCGCCGTCTCCCGCCGCATCGCCGCTCTGGAACGTGAGGCGAAGGGGCCACTGTTCGAGCGGCTGGCGCGGGGCGTACGGCTCACGCCCGCGGGGACCGTTCTGCACCGCCACGCCAGGGACGTGCTGGAGCGGCTCGACCACGCCGCGCTCGAACTGGCGGCCGTCCACGACGGGTCCGGCGGACGGCTGCGCGTGGGCGCCTTCGCCACCGCCAACGCCGTGCTGCTGCCGGAGACGCTGCGCGAGTTCCGGCAGGCCTGCCCCGGGGTCGAGGTCGCCCTGGTCGAGGGCTTCAGCAACCGGCTGCTGGAGCGTCTCCACGAGGGTTCCATCGACATCGCCGTGGTCAGCGACTACCCCTCCGGCCTGGTCCCCGGTGCCGAGGCCGAGCTGGTCCCGCTGCTGACCGACGAGCTGCTCGTCGCGCTGCCGCCCGGCCACCGGCTGGCGCACCGCCAGGTGATCGACCTGCGCGACCTGCGGGACGAGAACTGGATCGAAGGCGCCCCGCCCGGGCATCCCACGATGCTCGCCCAGTCGTGCGCCCGCGCCGGTTTCACGCCGAGAATCGGCATCCGCATCGGGGAATGGACCGGCAAGCTGGGGTACGTCGCGGCGGGGCTCGGCGTGACGCTGCTGCCGTCGATGGCGGCCCGGGCCGTGCGGGGCGACCTCGCGCTGCGCCCGCTCGGCGCGTACGCCCCGCGCCGCCAGGTGTACGCGGCCCTGCCCCGTACGGCGCCGCTGGCCGCCGCCGCGACCCTGCTGCGCCTGCTCCGCCGGGCCGCGCGGGAGTGGCACGCCCCGGACGGCCGGCCCGAGGATGCCCACACCAGTGGGGGATCGATTGACGCCTCCGGCACGGGACAATAAAAGGGTGTATTTCGCCCACATCGGTGGCCGCCTGGCCACCGGCCTCCGCGATGTGACCACCGACCTCGGGGCCCTGGACGGCACAGGGTGGTGGGCCGTCGTGGTCACCTACGAGGGCAAGGTCACCTGCGCCCGCTTCGACGAGGTGCGCCCGGCGCCGCTCCCGCCCGCGGCGGGCCCGTGGCCGGCGTCCCTCGACTGGACGAGCTCGCTCGACCGGCAGGGGTACGAGGACGGGGTCCGGCGGGTGCGCGAGTACATCGGCCAGGGCGAGGTCTACCAGGTGAACCTGTGCCGGGTCCTCACCGCCGAGCTGCGGGGCGAGGCCGACCCGCTGGTGCTGGCCGGGCGGCTGGCGCGCGGCAACCCCGGGAAGCACTCGGCGACCGTCCAGGTGCCCGGCATGACCGTCGTGTCCGCCTCGCCGGAGCTGTACCTGTCACGGTCGGGGAACGTCGTGGAGTCCAAGCCGATCAAGGGCACGGCGGTCACCCCGGACAGGCTGCTGGAGAAGGACCACGCCGAGAACATCATGATCGTCGATCTCGTGCGCAACGACCTGGGCCGGGTGGCCGAGGTCGGCTCGGTCACCGTGCCCGCCCTGTGCGCCGTGGAGGCGTACGGGAACCTCGTGCACATGGAGTCGACCGTGCGCGCCCGGCTCGCCGAGGGGTGCGGCTGGCCGGAGCTGTTCGCCGCCAGCTTCCCGCCGGGCTCGGTCACCGGCGCCCCCAAGTCCTCCGCCCTGCGAATCGTCAATGAACTCGAACCTGAGCCCCGGGGGCCGTACTGTGGGGCCGTGGGCTGGGTGGACGCCGACGCGCGCGAGGCCGCGCTGGCCGTCGGCATCCGCACGTTCTGGATCGAGCGCGACCTCATCCGCTTCGGCAGCGGAGCCGGGATCACCTGGGGATCCGACCCGGAGGGCGAGTGGCGCGAGACCGAGTTGAAGGCGTCCCGGCTCATCGCGCTCGCCTCCGGGAGGGCGTGAACGAGCCTTCCCGATTCCCGGCGGAAACCGGTATGCCAGGACATGCCTGCAAACATGGGTAAAACGTTAGAAAAGGAGTTTTGATAGATGAACGTTCCGGTCTGGGTCAACGGCGAGCTGATCGATCCCACACAGGCCAGCGTCTCGGTGTTCGACCACGGCCTGATGGTCGGCGACGGCGTGTTCGAGACGATCAAGTGCATGAACGGCGAGTCCTTCGCCCTCACCCGGCACCTGGACAGGCTCAAGCTCTCCGCCGAGCGCCTCGGCCTCCCCGAGCCCGATGTCGACGCCATCGCCGACGGCGTGCGGGCGTGCCTGGCCGCCGCGCCGCCGTGGCCCCTCGGCCGCATCCGCGTGACCTACACCAGCGGCAACGGCCCGCTCGGCTCCGACCGGGGCAACCAGGGCACCAACGCCATCGTGATCGTGGGCGCGCAGGCGCCGTTCCCGGAGACCGCCGCCGTCACCGTCGTCCCGTGGCCGCGCAACGAGCGCGGGGCCCTCTCCGGGGTCAAGAGCACCTCCTACGGCGACAACGCCAAGGCCCTCGCCTACGCCAAGGAGCGCGGCGGCCAGGAGGCCATCTTCGAGAACCTCGCCGGCAACCTCTGCGAGGGCACCGGCAGCAACATCTTCATCGTCCGCGACGGGCAGCTGATCACCCCGACGCTCGCCTCCGGCTGCCTGGCCGGCGTGACCCGGGCGCTGGTGCTCGAATGGTGCGGCGGCACGGAGACCGACGTGCCGATCTCCGCGCTGTACGAGGCCGAGGAGGCGTTCCTCACCTCCACCACCCGGGACGTCCAGCCGATCCGCGTGGTCGACGACACGGTCCTGCCGGTCGCGCCCGGCCCGATCACCGCCAAGGCCATGCGCGTCTTCGCCGAGCGGAGCGCGGCCGACATCGACCCGTGATCACTCGGGGTACGACACCTGGGTCTGGGCGTTGAGTTCGGCGAGCTTCACCGACTTCGCCGGGTCGGTGAGCGGATCGTCGATCGCGATGACGTCCAGGCCCTTGGTGATGTCGCTTGAGTAGATGTAGCCGTTGTAGTAGTACGCCGACCACGATCCGCCCAGCTTCGGCTCGCCCGTCGTGGTGAGCGGGCCGCGCTCGACGTAGGCGATCTCCTTCGGGTGGTCGGGGTCGGTGAAGTCGGCCACCGAGATCCCGCCCTGGTACCACGCCTGCACCAGGATGGTCTTGCCGGGGACGGGGATCAGCGCGCCGTTGTGGGCCACGCAGTTCTCCGTCTCGGTCTGGTAGCGCGGGATCTTGAAGTAGCCGCGCCGCTGGAGCTTGCGGTCGGCGGTGATGTCGTAGATCGCGTCGGCGCCCCTGGTCGGCCCGGTCTTGGCGTCGCACGTCGGCGCCACGCCGCCGCCCAGCTCGTCGGAGAAGATCACCCGGCTGCCGTCGTTGCTGAAGGTCGCCGAGTGCCAGACGGAGAAGTTCTCGGTGTCGGTGATCTCCTGGAGCACCTTGGGGCGCGCCCTGTCGGAGATGTCCATCAGGATGCCGTTGCCCAGGCAGGCCCCGGCGGCGAGGTCCTTCTCCGGGTAGACCGTGATGTCGTGGCACCCGCTGGTCGCGCCGGGCCGCGAGTCGTCGTCGCCGTCGTTGAACAGCACCGGCTGGTTGACGATCTTCGCCTGCCCAGGGTCGTCCACCGGGACCTCGATGACGGCGATGGAGTCGTGCGGCGGCTTGCAGGTCGCGGAGTTGGGGTCGGGGCCGAACGACGAGACGTACAGGTACAGCTTGGAGGGGTCCTTGCCCGGGACCAGGGTGTGGGTGTGGGAGCCGCACGCGGTGGCCAGCGACTTGACGTAGCGGGGGTGGGTCTTGTCCGAGATGTCGAAGATCCGGATGCCCTCCCAGCCCCCGAACGGGTCGCCCTTGCCGCTGTCGCACTTGTCGCCGTCGCGAGGGTCGTCCACCGACAGGAACAGCAGGTTCCCGGTCACCGAGATGTCGTTCTGGCCGCCGGGGCAGACCACCCGCGTGACGACCTTGGGCTTGGCCGGGTCGCTGATGTCGTGGACCGTGAAGCCGTCGTAGTTGCCCACGTAGGCGTAGTTCCCCTGGAAGGCGAGGTCGGTGCCCCAGGACTCCTCGCCGTCGAACGGCGCCGACAGCGGGACGTTCGCCACCAGCCTGGCGTTGGCGCTGTGCTGGACACCGGCCAGCCCCGGCGGGGTCTGAGCGGCCCCTGGAGCCTTCGTGGTGGCCGGTGGGGAGGCGGAGCCCCCCGGATCGCCCGCGCAGCCTCCCAGAAGCAGGACCGCGCCCGTCACGGACGCCAGCGCGCCGATCCGCCACCTACCCACAATGCCCCCCGTTGTCCGGCCGTATTTGGGAATCTGCCCCAGTATGGAAGCTATGTCGAACGGACGGCGTGTGTACGGGGTTTTCGTAACGGTTGCAGTGGCTTCCATGCTGGCCGGATGCACCTCGTCCGGAGCGCAGGAGAAGCCGGGCCTGGTGGCGGGCACGGGTGCGCCCGTGATCGTCCCCGGAGCCCCCGGCGACGCGGGACGTACGGCGGCACCCGGCGAGCGGGTCGCCCGGCAGGAGTCACACGCCTCCGCGGCCGACGTGCTGTTCACCGAGCGGATGATCCCCCATCACCGTCAGGCACTGGAGATGGCGGACCTCGCCCCGAGCCGTACCGACAATCCGGGTGTGCGGCGCATATGCGAGCGAATCGCCGTGGGGCAGACGCCGGAGATCGGGGTGATGTCGCGCTGGCTGCGGGCGCTCGGCCGCGAGGTCCCGGGAGAGCACACCGGGCACACCGGGGCGGACGGGTACGGCATGGCGAGCCTCGAGGAGATGAACCGGCTGCGCGCCTCGCGCGGCGCGGCGTTCGACGAGCTCCTGCTGCGCCTGATGATCAGACATCACGAGGGCGCGGTGAAGATGGCGGGGGAGGAGCTGGCGGGCGGCACGGACCAGACCATGCTGAAGTTCGCGCAGGACATGGCGTCCGGCCAGCGGATCGAGATCGACAGGATGCGCGGGCTGCTGAAATGAGAGCCTGGCGGCTCAGGAACTCCAGAGCATGTTCGACAGCTCTTCGTCGAGGTCCATGAAGTCGGTCTCGCGGCCGGCCGCCACGAGCTCGTAGGTGCGGTGCAGGAACTCGGTGAGCGGCGGCAGCGGCACCTCGAACAGGGCCTGGCCGAACGGCGAGGTCAGGCTGATGTTGAGCGTGCGCTCGCCGTCGGCCCGCGCGGGCCACACCTGCACGTCGCCGTCTCCCACCCGCCTCACGATGCCGACGGTCAGCAGTTCGCGGGCGAAGATCCACTCGACCGGTTCGTCGTTCCCCACGTGGAAGGCCATGCGTATGGCGTACGGGTCATCGGCCGTGTAGCTGAGGCCGGCGAGCAGGGGGACGGTCGTACGGTCGGGGACCACAAGTCGAAGGCCCAGCTCGGCAGAGACGGTGGCATTCATCGTCAGCCAAACCTTTCGTCGGTGGGTCCCCTGCGCGGGGCTTGGGTTGCGGTGCTCTGAAGGACTTCGCGCGGAGCTATGTCAGCGCAACGAAGAGACCTGCAGGAGAGATTCCGCTCCTGAGCCCTTCTGTAACGCATATCACAGCGCGACATTTGTGCCTCTACCTGGTCAAACATCGCTTACAGGTGCGTGTTTGCAAGGGTTTTGCGGTCGTTCCGGTCGTCCTACGGGGCATCTACGGGTGTCTCGGGTTAAAGATCATAAGTGGTGCGATTCGGATGAGTATGGGGCATGACGATGCTATGACAACAGAGCGCCACGCCGCCGGACTCCCGCCAACCTTTCGTGATCGAGTTCTGCGACCGGGCCCCCGGAGGCCACTCTGATCATGCTCCGGGCGGCCTCCCGGGCCCTCCTTGATCGCAAACCCCCGTCACTTCGCCAGCACCCCCCGAAGTGAGGTATGGTTTTCCCCGTCGGCAAGGCCGCTCCAAGCGGAGAGGCCCCGACGAGCAGGGGCGATTAGCTCAGCGGGAGAGCGCTTCGTTCACACCGAAGAGGTCACTGGTTCGATCCCAGTATCGCCCACCAGCTCAAAGGCCGCTTCCCATTCGGGGAAGCGGCCTTTTGATCTTCTGCGTGTCTAACTGCGTGACCAATCGCCCTCCTCGGCCCGGGGAACCACCGGCCCGGAACGATCGCCGGACGTCGCCGGCGAGCAGGGGAGTGCCGTAGCGGGTGCAGAACACCAGATCGAGGTCCTCCCAGCGGGCGGGAGTACGCAGGAGTTCGTGGACGCTTTGAGAGTGCCGCCGAAGACCTGTCACGGCTTCCCCACGTCAGCGGAAAGCGGCCGCTGAGGGCGCCGGCTTCACGAGATCGAGCACACGATGGTCGGAGGCAGGCATGACCGAGGATGACCTTCAGCGGCTACGTGCCCAGTCGTCACCCGACGACTACACCTCCATGGCCGACCTGGCGAGGGCTCTCTACTCGCAGGGGCTCGGCCCCCGCGAGGTAATACGGGAGTGCTATGGCGCCGACTTCCCAGAGGAGTTCTTCGTCCTCGCCGCGGCGGACCCCGTGTCGTTGGATCTCATGGTGACCTGCACCCGTCTGCCCTGGCAGCTGGCCGTACCCCTCGATCGTGGCGGCCCCGCTGCGCGGCCCGGCGCCCTGGAGGACATCGAGCGCAAGGTCTTCGCCCGTGACCCGGACCTGGTCCCCCTCTTCCTCGGTGTCGGCCACGACCTCAGTCACGGCGGCAGTGTGCACTGTTACAGCCTGGCCGAGCTTCGGGCCGGACGGACGACCATCTTCGGGGTCTGGAAGGACGTCGAGCCGCACAACGAGGTCACACGCAGCGGCGACTCTCTGCTCGCGGTCCTGCGGGAGCACCACACGCAGTACGTCGAATGGCTGGAGGAGATGGCCTGGGACCCGGCCGATGTACGGACCGACCCGGTCGACGAGGGGGTCGTGGACGAAGTGCGCGAGTTGATCGGGGTGGTCGAGGAGTTGCAGCGCCGGGCGACACTGCCGAAGCCGCCGTCGGCCATGCCCTCGCGCTGATCAATGGCAGCCGCTCCCGGTCACACCGTCGTTCGGCATGATCCAAAAACCATGATCATTGCTTCACGCCGAAGAGGTCACCGGTTCGATCCCAGTATCGCCCACCAGCAGGTCAGAGGCCGTTCCCGGAGCGGCCGGCAGAGGCCCGGCACCCGTCGGACAGGACACCGCGCTACGACGGCGACGACGGCTTCGCCGAGCGGACCCCGTGGATCAGGAACTTGGTGAGCCACGTCTCCCAATCGGTGGGAACAGGGTTGCCCGTCGGGTTGATCTCCAGGTTGTTCACGATGCTGTAGGCCACCGAGCCGGACATCCGGCTGAGGAAGTCGCCCCAGCGGGTGTTCCTCGGGGCGTAGCGGAGTACCTTGCTGAGGTCGTACATGCCTTCGAACGCCATGTTCGCCGCGAACGCCTGCCAGAACTGGACGGCGTTCGTCTTCATCGAGAGGACGTCGGTGCCGTTGATGTCCTTCTGCACCCCACTGGCCTGGTAGATGCCCCACTGCATCCCCTGCTGGATCCCGGCGTAGGCGACGCTGTCGAGCGTGTAGTAGAAAGCGTTCTGGACGATCGTGTGAACGCTCATACGGAAGATCTTGAGCTGTATCCGGGCCAGATCCTGGAAGTACTTCTTCATGATGCGGTCTTGGACGAACTTGCTCATCCCGCCGGTGATCCACCCGTACATGGAGGTCATCAGCATGTTGGCCCAGAGCTGGACCGCCATCACGATCAGTACGTACCGGACCGTCTCGACGCAGTCGGCGTAGGCGCGGCAGGCTCCGGCGACCCGCCGGCAGTAGGCCGCGACCTCTGTGGGATAGGCCGAAAAGCCCTGCGGCCGGGCGGGCGGGGTGGCGCCGGCGTACGGCGCGGGTGAACCGGCGCCGGCTCCCCGCCACATCGCCTTGAACGCCTCGATGCCTGCCCCGGAGTTGTCGAGCCACACCCGCCGGGCGACGTCGTCCGCCGCGACGAGACCCTCGTCGATCTTCTTGGCGAGGCCGTCGAAGATCTCCGCGGCCTTGCGCGAATCGCCGGGGTCGCCCTCAGGCCATTCGACGGCGAGCATCGCCGTGACGAACGTGGCGTGCGCCGCGACTCCGAGGGTGGCCGTGGTGGCGACGGGACGAGTGTTGGCGAGTCTCTTGAAGGCCCCGAACGGAATCGCCGGGCTCACGTGACCTTGGCCTTGGTGGTGGGAACGGTGAGGTCCCCGTCGTAGACCTTCCGCACCATCCCGCTGATGGTGGCCCAGTCGGCCGCCGCGACGTTCACGCCGGCGACCGCGAGCTTGTCGCCGATGCTCCGGTAGCCCACCTGGATGGTCAGGCCGTGTTCCACGATCTCCTCGGTGGCCGCACGGAAGCCTTTCTGACCCTCGGCGCCGGCGTAGAACAACCGGCCGGACTCGTCATCGCCCCAGAACGGGCCGAGCGCGGCCAGGGCGGTCATCGCCTGTGCCATGGCGTCGGCGAGGGCTTCCTGCTCGTCGTGGAAGTCTCCTCCCCGCTTCGCCAGGTTGGCCGGGGTGACGTCGGTGGGTGGCAGGCCACCGATGTCGGATGGGTTTGTGGGGCGTGCCAAAAGTGGATTCCTCCTGCGCCGAAGCCGAAGCCGAAGCCGAAGCGGACCTGTCACGTTAGACACGCATGGTTTCCACGGCTTTAAGGTGACGTTACTGACCGTGATCCTCAGCGGGCGTGAGGCGGCGATGACCGGCCTGGCCGGCACGGCCACCGCCGACAGCGCCCATGACCCGGCCGTCGAGCCCGGCGTCTACCGGATCCGGGGCGTTCCGCCCTCGGCGGGACGCGGCGTACTGCTCGCGTTCGTGCGCTCAGGCGGCGGCACAGCGGGCCTATCGGGCGCGGAAAGCAGCGTGACATGAAAGGCCGGCGCGGATTGTGTCACCATTTCCGCGTCCGCCGATAATCGCTGTCTCCGCGACGCCAGGCACGGTAGCGTTGCATACAGTTCATCGGGCTTGGAGCGGACACGGGTCGAAGGACATCGGTTATCTCTTCAAATGCGATGCCGCCGGTGGCCGTCCCCACATCCGTGTCGGCTCCCGGCCCGGTGAACTGGTCAGGTCTGGTGCCGGCACGGGTCGAAGCTCGTCGGTTATCCACTTCTAATGGGGCGGTCGCGGGTTCGAGTCCCGCCACAGGTTCGCCTGTGTAGCTCAGTTGGCAGAGCACCAAACGGCCGGTGGGCGCGCCCATATCCGTTCCGGTTCCAGACCTGATCGTTCGTCGGTCCTGCCGGTGGCGCGGGTCGAATCTCGGTCTGTTATGCCTTCCAAGCGGGTGACGCGGGTTCGAATCCTGCCGGGACCTTCCGAGGGTCCGTCGTCCAGCGGCCTAGGACATCTGAACGCCGGTCGGAACTCCCATATCCGTGCCGTCGGCAGGGCTGACGAACAGCGGGGGAGAGCGGGTCGAAGTTTCGCCGGTTATCGCTTCGGGTGCCGGGGGTCGCAAGGTTCGAATCCTTGTCACGGGGACCAACGACCTCGTGTAGCTCAGTGGCAGAGCACCGTGAAAAGCCGGTGGACGATCCCATATCCGCTCTCCTCACCCCCTTACATCCGCCGCAAGGCGGGTCGAACCTGGAGGCCGGTATGGCTCGTGATCCTCTCGCGTTCGTATCCACGATCGCGACCCCTCAGACCCAGCGCATCCCCGGCCGGGCCGATCAGGTCCGCAACGCGGCCGGCGGCTACGTGTACGCCAAGGACCTGTGGACCCGCCTTGAGGACTTCCTGATCCTCGGCACCACGGGCGGCACCTACTACGTCGGCGAGGACAAGCTCACCGCCGACAACGCCGACGTGCTGTTCCAGGCGATCGCCGAGGACGGCCCGCGCGTCGTCGCTCTGCTCACCGACATCTCGACCGCGCGTCCGCCGCGGGCGCCCAAGAACCGGCCCGCGCTGTTCGCTCTCGCCGCGGCGTACGCCAAGGGAGACGCCGACACCCGTCAGGCCGCGAAGGTCGCGCTCGCGAAGGTCGCCCGCACCACCGACCATCTCGCGAGCTTCTTCGGCTACTACAAGAACCTCGGCGGCAAGGCGACCGGCCGCGGCACCGCCCCCGTCGTGGGCCGTGGCCTGCGGACCGCTCTCGGGTCGTGGTTCCTGGAGGGCAGCCCGGACGACGTCGCGTTCCGGGCGTGCAAGGCCGCCCAGCGCAAGACGCCGAGCGGTGAGGCGTTCAGTCTGCGCGACGTGCTCCGGATCGCCCACCCGGCAGCCGACAACGAGCAGCGCAAGACGCTGTTCGGGTGGATCGCCGGCAACGTCACCGACGACGAGGCGCGCGACGAGCTGCCCTCCGTGGACCGGTTTCTGACTGCGAAGGCGGTCACCTCCGTCGACCAGGCGGTCCGCGTCGTGACCGAGGCCCGGGTGCCGTGGGAGTTCCTCCCCGACGCCATGCTCCGCGAGGCCGCGGTGTGGGACGTCCTCGTCGACACCATCGGCTTGACGGCCCTGCTCCGCAACCTCGCCCGCATGACCCGCCTGGGCACGATCAACCCCATGAGCGACGCCACCCGCCGCACTGTCGCACGCCTCACCGACGGCAACGCACTCCTGAAGGCCCGCATCCACCCCATGGACGCGTGGCTCGCCATGCGCGTCTACGCCTCGGGACGCAGCCGGCCCAACCCGCGGGCCGACGTCCAGACCTGGAAGCCGGTCCCGGCGATCCTCGACGCCCTGGAGGAGACCTACGAGCTCGCCTTCGGCACTATCGAACCGTCCGGGAAGCGGCTCCTGGTCGCTGTCGACTCCTCAGGATCGATGAGCGGTAGCCACTACGGCGGCGGCCAGGTCATGTCCGGAGGGTCGCCGCTCGGCACGCCGTACGAGGTCGGCTGCGCCATGGCCGTCATGCTCGCCCGCATCGAGAAGGGCAACGTCCACGTCATCGACGTCGACACCTCCGTGCACGCCTCCAAGGTGACCCCGCGCACCAACCTGCGCGAGATCGCCTCCTGGCGCCCGTCCGGCGGCGGCACGAACCTGTCCCTGCCGTTCCTGTGGGCAGCTCAGGAACGCCTCGACGTGGACGGGTTCGTCGTCTTCACCGACAACGAGACCTGGGCCGGCCGCGCCCACCCATCGCAGGCACTCACCGCCTACCGGCACAGCTACAACGGTGATGCCCGTGTCGTCGTGGCCGCGATGACCGCCGTGGGGAACTCCATCGGAGAGCCGGCCGATGCCGGCGTGCTCAACATGGCGGGGCTGGACGCCTCACTGCCGATGGTCGTGAACGGGTTCATCCGAAGCTGAAAAGTCGGCGCGCGAGTGGCGAAAGCCGCTGTTCCGCGCGCCGACCGGACAAGATCCCGCAAGCATGCAGCGATACCCGCAGCCGTAGGTGTGCCCTTTGGAGGAAATCCGGAGGGCTTTCTGTTTTCTTTGGAGGTGTCCATGACCCCCGAAGACACACCCAGTCGATCCCGACATCCACTCTTCGGAGGTCGCCACCCCATCGCAGGCCGCGGAACGGCTCGGGGTCCCCGCCGGCACGATGCGCTCGTGGATTTCCCGGAATCGGAACCGTATCCAGCCCATCGGCACGATTGGCCGATACAATCTCCATGACCACCGGGAAAGCCGACGCAGGTGGGTTCGACTCCCGCACCCGCGACGAAGGGCGTCAGGCCGGTTTCGGCGCTGGCGCCCTATCCAATCTGGGGGCGCCCCATGGGAAACGCAGCCTGTCCGCCGTCCCATGACGCTCCTCGCTGTCACGGCGCCGGCCGGTCGATCTCCCGCAGCACCTCCGGGGCGGACATCTGCTCTGTTTCGACGCTCTTCCGTTCGATGCGCGCTAGAGATGCGCGGATCGACCCTGCCCAGTCGTCGAGCATTTCCTGCCTGACCTGCCTCTTTCCGTGTTCAGCCATGCCGAGAGGGTACGCCGTCCGCTGCTCGATCTTCGGGAGCCCACGCTTGACCCTCCCGCTCATAGCTGGATCTGGGTGAGCATCCCTCGTCGCCGCGGCGTTTGGTGCGCACGAACCGCGAGTCCGGGGCTATAGCAGAGAACCCGCTCCACCCTCTTCTGTTGGCCCGATACGGGCTCCTGCAAGGGCCTCTGGTGGCCAGCGCTTACCGGTGGCTCGCCATGATGACCAAGAGAACTATGATGCCCACGATTGAGACTATGACTCCAAAAGGACCCATATCCTCCCACTGTGGTGGCGTGCGCCCCTTGTCGGACTTTTCGCCCATCCTCCGAACCCTCTGCTGATGCTCGTAATCCCGTTGGTTCTTGCGCATCCTGTCGATGTCATCGAAGGGCATTGGAGTGTTCCCCTTCCGCTCGTTGCTACCGGCTGTAGCAACGATGGCACAGCAAGTCTTTCCTTGGGGGTAATAGCATCGTTCCATTCACACATCACCCGAATGCTCCCGACCTGCGATAATCGTGACCGCTCTTACCTCACGGCCGGGGCGGGCTGGGGGGACGGTGAGCTTGCCGAGCCCGAGCAGGCAGGCGAGCATGGCCGCGGCGGCGAAGGCGGCGGCGGACGCGTATCCCCCGCGGGCGCCGGTCGTGTCGATGATCTGGCCGACGGCGGCCGAGCCTACGGCGGTGCCGACCGAGATCGCCGAGGTGAGCCAGGCCATGGCCTCGGTCTGCCGATTCGGTGGCGCCTGCCGCTCGATGAGGCTGAACGCGCTGATCAGCATCGGTGAGACGGCCAGCCCGGAGCAGAGCATCACCTCGGCGAGGACGGTCAGCCCGGGCATCGCCCAGAACGTGGCCGTTCCCGCCGCGGCCGCGCCCAGGGTCAGCGTGAAACGGCGCCGCAGCGAGGCGTGCCAGGTCCGAGATCCGTACCACAGGCCGCTGGCCGCGCTGCCCAGGGCGTAGCCGCCGAGGATGAGGCCGGCCAGCGGCTTGTGTCCATGCTCCTGGGCGAAGGCCACAGTGGCCAGGTCGATCGCGGCGAGCATCGCGCCGAAGAACAAGCCCAACCGGTGCCAGCGTGACCAGGCCTCGCGCGGGCAGCAGGGGCCCGCGGACCCCGCGCCCTACGGCTGTCGCGCCCGCAGCGGCCGTCGCGCCGCCCGTCGCACCGGCCGCGCCCGCCGGAGGTTCGGTGGCACGCTGCACGGCCAATAGCAGCGAGCCGGCCACGCACGTGGCCGCCGCCACCTCCAGCCCCGACGCCGGGAGATCTCGGTGGCCAGCAAGGTGACCAGCACCGGCCCGGCCACGAAGAGCACCTCGTCCGCCACTGATTCCAGCGAGAAGGCGGCCTGCAGCAACGGCGAGCCACCCAGTAGCGCGCTCCACCGAGCCCGCACCATCGAGCCGAGCTGCGGGGTAGCGGCGCCGGCCAGCCCGCTGCGGCCCATCAGCGCCCAGCCCGGCGCGCGCAGGTGCGCGCAGGCGATGAGGCCGACGGTTGACACCCCGTACAACAACATCAGCGGCGGCAGCACCCGGCCCTGGCCGAACCGGTCGGCGAGCTGGGCGACCAGCGGTGACACCAGCGCATATCCAGCCGACCCCGCGGCGGCCACCTCGCCCGCCAGCCCGTACCGGCCCCTGAGCGAGGCGACCAGCAGCACGGTTCCCAGGCCGGTCATGCCGATCTGCAGCCGTCCGACCAACCCCGCCGCGCAGAACCGCAACGCTCCCGGAAATGGCGCACGCGTCCGACCCGTATCAACTCATTTAGGGCCGTCGCCGCACGAGGCGGACGGCCTCGAGGGATCGGTGCGGCGGTGGGGTGAGCCCGCGACGTGGGGCGGCGGCGGGTCCGCGTTGACAGGCAAGTGGATACTTGCCTAGTGTCGCCGCATGGGCGATGTCTTCAAGGCACTCGCCGACCCCACCCGGCGGGCCATTCTCGACGAGCTGACCGAGCGTGACGGGCAGACCCTGTTCGAGATCTGTGTCCGCCTGACGAGTCGCCATCAGCTGAGCCTGACCCGGCAGGCCGTATCCCAGCATCTGGCCGTGCTGGAGGAGGCCGGGCTGATCACGACGCGCAAGCAGGGGCGGTACAAGTTCCACCACCTCGACACCACTCCTCTGGCCGCCATCTTCGAACGGTGGCCGGTCAACAGGAAAGGACAGGCACCGTGAAGATCTACGTCACCAGCGTGTTCGTGGACGACCAGCAGAAGGCCCTCGACTTCTACACCGAGGTGCTGGGCTTCGCCAAGAAGCACGACATCCCGCTGGGTGGACCCCGGTGGCTGACGGTCGTCTCACCCGAGGACCCCGAGGGCACGGAGCTGCTGCTTGAGCCGGACGGGCACCCGGTGGTCAAGCCGTACAAGCAGGGGCTGGTCGCCGACGGCATCCCGGCCGCGTCCTTCCAGGTAGCGGACGTGCAGGCGGAGTACGAGCGGCTGCGCGCGCTGGGGGTGACGTTCACGCAGGAGCCGCTGGCGGCAGGGCCGGTGACCATGGCGGTCTTCGACGACACCTGCGGGAACCTGATCCAGATCGTGACCCCGGCCCAGTAGCGGGCCCCCCACCTCAGCGCGTTCCGGAAGACCCTGAGTAGCGGCCCTCGAGCGCGGCCGGCGAGTGGGCACCCCCCGGAGGCGACGGCCGCCTTCGGCGCGGCGTGCGCGCCGAAGCCGGGCAAACGCGCCGTACGTCCGTCACCAGGGCACCACCGCGCGGCGTGCGCGCCGGAGCCGGGCAGGCGCGCCGTACGTCCGTCACCAGGGCGCCACCGCGCGGCGTGCGCGCCGGAGCCGGGCAGGCGCGCCGTACGTCCGTCACCAGGGCGCCACCGCGCGGCGTGCGCGCCGGAGCCGGGCAGGCACGCCGTCCGTCCGTCACCAGGGCACCACCCCCGCGTCCTCGAAGAACCCGCCGGTCGGGCCGTCGTCGGGCAGGGTCGCGAGCCGGATCGCGATCGCCGCGCCCTGTTCCGGAGTACGGACGCCGCGGTACCCGTTGAGGTCGGTCGCGCAGTAGCCCGGGCAGGCGGCGTTGATCAGGATGTTGGTGTCCCGCAGTTCCCTGGCGTACTGGATCGTGACGGCGTTGAGGAACGTCTTCGACGGCGCGTACGCGGCGGACAGCGGGCCGACGGTGAACTCCGAGGCGGGATCGCTCTGCCGGGTGAGGGAGCCGACGGTGCTGGACATGTTCACGATCCGGGGTGACGCGGAGCGGCGCAGCAGCGGCAGCATCGCGTTGGTGACGCGGATGACGCCGAGCACGTTGGTCTCCACGGCCGCCCGCACGGCCGCCGGGTCGACCTTGGTGGGCTCCTGCGGCAGGCCCCCGGTCACGCCCGCGTTGTTGACGAGCACGTCGAGGCGGCCGGCGCGCTCCTGGACCAGCCCGGCGGCGGCGGCGACGCTCGCGTCGTCGGTCACGTCGAGCGGCACGCCGAACGCGTCGACGCCGGCCGCCCGCAGCTTCTCCACCGCGGCTTCCCGGCGCTCCTCGTCCCGGGCGCCGACGCCGACGCTCCAGCCGAGGGCCCCCAGACCGGCCGCGATCTCGTATCCGATCCCCTTGTTCGCGCCGGTGACCAGCGCGATCGTCTGTTCGGTCATGTGTTCCATCCTGTCCGCGCCCCCGGCCCGGCCTCCAACACCGTTTGGGTGGGCAGTGATACCTCCCGGGTATCGATCCAGGGCGCGCACCGTCCCGCACCCGGCTTTCGGCGGCCCGGCACCGACCGTCCCCCGGGTACCGTTGCGGCATGGAGACGCGGGAGCTGCGGTACTTCGTCGCCGTCGCCGAGGAGCTGCACTTCGGGCGGGCCGCACAGCGGCTCGGGATGGCGCAGCCGCCGCTGTCACGGGCGATCCGGCAGCTCGAACGGCGGCTCGGGGTGGCGCTGCTGGAACGCACCAGCCGCACCGTCACGCTGACCGAGGCCGGGTCGGTGCTTCTGCGTGAGGGCCGGGCGGCCCTCGACGCGGTCGCCGCCGCCGACCGCCGTACCCGCCGCGCCGCCCTCGCCGCGACCGGCCACCCCGGCCTGGTCCTCGTCACCAAGGCGGGAGCCTCCAAGGAACTGCTGTCCAAGCTCCTCGACTCCTACGCCGCCGAACCCGGGGCGGTCGCCGTCGACGTGCTCCTGTGCGGGATCGGTGAGCAGGAGCGGCTGCTGCGCGACGGGCGGGCCGACGTGGCACTGCTGCACCGGCCGTTCGACTCGACGGTCGGCTTCGACACCGAGGAGCTGTGCGCGGAGGGGCAGGTCGTGGTCCTGCCGGCCGGGCACCCGCTCACCGGTAGGGCCCATCTGCGGATGGCCGACGTCACCGCGCTGCCCGGCCTGCCGATGCCGCGCTGGCCCGGCCGCGACGGCACGTACCCGCAGGGCCCCGGCCCGCAGGTTCGCGACAATACGCAGTTGCTTCAGATGATCGCGCTCGGCCGGGCTTCGGCGATCCTGCCGGAGTCGTGCCGGGCCCATCTGAGCCCCGACCTCGCCGCCGTGCCGGTGCTGGACGCGCCGACGGTGACGACGGTGATCGCCTGGCCGCCGCACAGCCGGTCCCGGGCCCTCGCCGGGCTCGTCCGGGCCGCGACCCGCCTCTGACGGCGGCGCTCTCCGCGAGCTCCCGCCTGCCCGCGTCGTCTCCCGTCACCCGTCGGCCGCGCCAGAGGCGCGGCCGGATGTTTCGCCCTCCTACCTGTGGGTACGCGCGCCGGACCTGGTCGTACCCACATTCTGGAGGAGTTCGCCGTATGGATGCCAGCAAGCCCGCCAAGGCAGTCAAGGGCGCCGTGGAGAGCGCCGCCGAGAAGGTGGCCGACTTCCTCACACCGGACGTCCCCGGTTCGCCGGGCAGTGCCCCGGCGACCGTCGAGGAGCCGGTGACGCCGCAGGACCCGCTGCCCCCGAAGAAGGAGCAGGGCGCTCCCGCGACCGTCACGCCGACCGGAGCGGAGACCGGCGCGCCCGCCACTGCCAAGGGGCAGCAGGGCGCCTACCTCACCACCGCGCAGGGGACGCGGCTGCGCGACACCGACCACTCGCTGAAGGCGGGCGAGCGCGGTCCGAGCCTGCTGCAGGACCACCACCTGCGCGAGAAGATCACACACTTCGACCATGAACGCATCCCCGAGCGCGTCGTGCACGCCCGGGGCGCCGGCGCCCACGGCGTCTTCGAGGCCTACGGCACCGCCGGGGCCGTGACCAAGGCAGGCTTCCTGAAGAAGGGGAAGAAGACCGACGTCTTCGTGAGGTTCTCCACCGTCCTCGGCTCACGCGGATCGGCCGACACGGTACGCGACACCCGCGGCTTCGCGACGAAGTTCTACACCGACGAGGGCAACTTCGACCTCGTCGGCAACAACATCCCGGTCTTCTTCATCCAGGACGGCATCAAGTTCCCCGACGTCATCCACGCGGGCAAGCCGCATCCGGACCGGGAGATCCCGCAGGCGCAGAGCGCGCACGACACGTTCTGGGACTTCGTCTCCCTGCACACCGAGGCACAGCACCACACCATGTGGAACATGTCCGACCGCGCGATCCCGCGCTCCTACCGGACCATGGAGGGCTTCGGCATTCACACCTTCCGCCTGGTCAACGACGCCGGGGAGACGGTGCTGGCCAAGTTCCACTGGAAGCCCAAGCTCGGCGTGCACTCCCTCACCTGGGAGGAGGCGCAGATGCTCGGCGGCATGGACCCCGACTTCCACCGCCGTGATCTTTACGACGCGATCGAGGCCGGCGCCTTCCCCGAATGGGAACTCGGCATCCAGGTGTTCCCGGACACCCCGGACGAGACCTTCGAGGGCATCGACCTGCTCGACCCGACCAAGATCGTGCCCGAGGAGCTCGCGCCGGTGCGGCCGATCGGGAAGATGACGCTCAACCGGACGCCCACGAACTTCTTCGCCGAGGTCGAACAGGTCGCCTTCCACCCAGGGCACCTGCCGCCGGGCATCGACGTCACCAACGACCCGCTGCTGCAGGCGCGCCTGTTCTCCTACCTCGACACCCAGATCACGCGGCTGGGTGGCCCGAACTTCGCGCAGATCCCGATCAACCGTCCGCACTGCCCGGTGAACGACATGTTCCGGGACGGCTTCCACCAGCACGCCGTCCACGCCGGGGTCGCGCCGTACCGGCCGAACTCCCTCGACGGCGGCAACCCGTTCGTCGCCGGCGACGACGAGAACGCGTTCGTCGACGTACCGGTCGAGGTCGCCCGGGCCGGCAAGGTCCGCGCCAACCCCGTGTCCTTCGACGACCACTACAGCCAGGCCCGCCTGTTCTGGCTGAGCATGTCGCCGGTGGAGAAGGAACACATCATCCGCGCCTACACCTTCGAGCTGGGCAAGTGCTACGAGCAGGCGATCAAGGAGCGTCAGCTCCAGTGCCTGGCGAACATCGACCCGGTCCTCTGCCGGGAGGTCGCCACCGGCCTGGGCCTTCCCGCGCCCGCGCCGGCTCTGCCGCTCGCCGACCCGGCGCCCAGTCCCGCGCTCTCACAGGTCGGCAAGGAGTGGCCGGCCGACGGCCGGGTCGTCGGCATCGTCGTGGACGACGACGCCGACCTCGACGGCGTACGCGAGCTGCGCAGGGCCGTGTTCACCGCCGGCATGGTGCCGCTGCTGATCGCCCCGCACGGTGGCATGCTGGGCGACATGCCGGTGCAGCGGACCTTCGCCACTGCCCGGTCGATCGAGTTCGACGCGCTGCTGCTGGCCGCCGCGCCTGCACCGGCGCCCGACGCCCTGCCCGCGCGCGACGCCAAGGCGGGCGCCGGCGACTCCGCCGTGGTGGACCCGCGCGTGACGCTCCTGATCGACGAGTGCTGGCGGCACGCCAAGACGATCGGGGCCTGGGGCGCCGGTGCGACCGTGCTCGCGCACGCCGGGGTCACAGGTACGCCGGGCGTGCTCATCGGCGACTCGGCCACGGAGGTCTTCACCGACGTGCGGCAGTCGATGGCCACCCACCGGGTCTGGGAGCGGTTCCCCGCCTCGGTCGCCTGACGGCCCGCACCGGACGGCGAGAAGGCGGCCTCACCCTGCCGCCCAGCGGCGCGGCCCGCTCGCGCACGCCGTCGATGCCGTGACCGGGGCGCCGCCGCCGGACGGGGTGACCGACGACGGCAAGGGCGCCGAGCAGCACGGGCCGCCGGGCGAGCCATGACAGGCCGGCCCGGCCCGGCGGCCGGCACCGCCGGGCCGGTCGCGGGCCGGTCAGGCCGTGATGGCCGGATAGGGGCTCCTCATCACGCCGAAGTAGGCCTCGGGAGTTCCTTCCATGTGGTGGGGCAGTTCGGCCATGAACGCACGCAGCAGCGGGGTCGCGTTGTGCCGGTCGAGGTCCTCCTGCGACCGCCAGATCTCGTAGAGGAAGAACCGGCCGTCCTCCTGCTCGTGGAGGTGGTACTGAAGGCTGCCCTCGTGTCCCCGGGACGGCTCGACGAGGTCCGTCAGAAGCTTCCTGAGCTCATCGGCGTGCCCGGGCTTGGGGGTGAGGAATCCGTAGAGGGAAACGGGCGCTTGTGCCATCGATGTCGTGGTCATGTGCTGAACGTTAGGATGTGACATCGGTGTGAGTTTCAAGTCGCTTCCCTGTGGGGTGGGTCACGTGAAGATCGGGGAGCTGTCCCGTGAGACGGGCGTGGCCATCCGTCTCCTCCGTTACTACGAGGCCCAGGGGCTGCTCACCTCCCGACGCAGCGAGGGCGGCCACCGCCTCTACGGTCCGGAGAGCCCCGCCACCGTCGCGCGCATCCGCACCCTGCTCGCCGCCGGGCTCCCCACCAAGGTGATCCGGGACCTCATGCCCTGCTTCGCCGGCGAGGGCATCGAGCTCCAGGCCTGCGTACTCGACCACATCAGAGCCCAGCTGGCCGACCTGGACTCCCGCATAACCGACCTCACCCGCGCCCGTACGGCCCTCGGCGACATCCTCGAAACCTCCACCCGAGCCCTCGCCCGCACCTGAACCCGCCGTCAGGCACCCCCGACCCTGAACCTCGTCCGCCCCCGAACCGGGTGTCGTGGGGAGGGCCTGTGTTCCGGACTCCTGCGGCAGGAGCCCGGAGTGCTGTCAGCAGGTGGAGTTGGTCTGGGTGAGCAGGCCCAGGCGCCAGGGCAGGGAGTTGTAGTCGCCGCCCGCGCCGGGGTTCAGGCCCTGGTAGAGGTAGCGGATGTTGCAGGGGCTGATGGTGAGGGTCTGGTCGTCGCCGTCACGGATCATCTCGCCGTGGCTGATGTCCTTGGTCCACGGGGTGCCGTCGAAGGTGACGTTGCTCGCCCGGGCGAAGGGGTTGCTCTCGCTCGCCGCCAGCGGTGTCCATGATCCGCCGATGCCGGGGGAGGTCCAGGACCGGAAGTAGCGCCGGCCGTCGCTGCCGATGGCCTCGACGATCAACAGGTACTGGTTCTGTCCCTTGACCTTGTAGACGTTGCTGGCCTCGAACACGTTGTTCTTGTTGGAGTCCTGCAGCGCGATCACCGGCTGGGAGAAGCCGTTGGGGAAGTCGGCCACGGTGGTCTGCGAGCGGTAGAGGTGGCCGTTGTCGTCGGAGGAGAACAGGTAGCAGTTGATGTTGTCGCAGATGACCCACATGTCGACCCAGTAGCCGTTGCCGATGTTCTGCCGGATGATGTCCGGCATGCCGGAGTAGAAGTTCCTGGGCGCGCTCCAGGACCTGGGGTCGCTGATGTCGCTGGTGGTGGAGTACGACGCGTTGCCGGTCTGGTACACCAGGTACCACTTGTTCTGCGGGGCGAAGTAGAAGACCTCCGGGGCCGCCCGGTAGCCGGTGCCGATGCCGCTCTGGTCCAGGTAGTACTGGGGGGCGGAGGAGGCCTGCGACCAGTCGGTGAAGCTCGTGTAGACGAGGTTGTACCCGGAGGAGTTCGCCGTGCTGGCGAACACGTGCCACTTGCCGTTGTAGTAGACCACCGAGGGGTCCTTGATCCCGGCGATGTTGTGGGTGGCGTCGGACCTGGGGGAGATCAGCGTGCCGCTGGAGTGCCAGCGGAAGCTGGAGGGCAGCGTCCCGGTCCCTCCCGTCGGGGTCGGCGTGGGAGTGGGCGTGGGCGTGGGGGACCCCGGCGTGCCGGTGCAGGGCACGCCGTTGAGGGAGAAGGCGGTGGGCGCCGGGTTGGAGCCGGTCCAGGAGCCGTTGAAGCCGAAGGACACGCTGCCTCCGGGAGGAATGGCGGCGTTGTAGCCGGCGTCGGAGACCGTGGCCGACGCGCCGGTCTGGGAGGCGGAGCCGTTCCAGGCCTGGGTGATCTGCTGGCCGGCGCCGAAGGACCAGGCCAGCCGCCAGCCGTTGACGGCGTCGCCCAGGTTGTCGATGGTGACGGCGGCGGTGAAGCCGGTGTTCCACTGCGAGGTGATGGTGTAGCCGACGCGGCAGGCGACGGCCGCCTGCGCGCCCGGCGCGTTCAGCATGCCGATGCCTGCCAGCAGCAGGAGCGGGGCCGCGAGCATCGCCGTCAGCCGCCTGCGGGCCGGTCGCGGTACGGCGGCCGTGCCGGCGGCGGGCGGACGGGGCGCGGATGTTCGCCACGGTAGGCGCACGTGTCCTCCTGGTCATCTCGATGGCCCATGTGAATGGGCGTCATGCCGACCGGGCCGGGGAGGAGGCAGCGCGGGCCCAGGTGGGTTGTTACCGTTAACATCCTCCGCCGGACGTCGGTGGTGCCGGGAATGGTGGCTGTGCGCGGAGCAAACCGGACGGGAAGAGCCGCGTCAACGACGGTCGTCCGCCCCGCCGGCCCGGTCGCTCCGCATCCGCTCCCTGACCTCGCGGTCGAGCCCGGGCGACGACCGGTCGGCCGGGTCCGGACCCTGAAATTTTCAGGGCGCCCTTCCCTGACGTTCGCTGGAGATCGGCCAGGGAACACCTTCATCGCCGTCATCCGGTGCGCTCCGGGGCCGGTGGGGCCCCGGAGCGCGGGGGATCAGTAGCCGTAACGGTTCTTCAGGTGGCGCCACCAGTCGCGCAGCATCCACTTGTCGAACTCGGTGATCTGGGTGGCGCTGCCCGCGTTCATGATGAAGCAGCACACCCCCGTCGGCGTCCAGTCGTAGAAGTCGTCGATGCCGAAGCCGTGGCCTATCTCATGCAGGAGGATGTGGATGTTCTCGCTGTCGAGCGCGCCCACGTAGTACTCGCTGCCGATCCGCTCCCCCCAGTCGCCGCCGGCGCCTCCGGTCATGCCGGCCGTGAGCCACAGCGACAGGTCGTAATGGTGGGCCGCGCCTCCTGGGCAGCCGGAGTAGTCGCCGTCCTGGTGGAAGAACCGGCCGCACGGCGGCGCGCACTGCGGGGCGTTCTCGTTGATGTCGCCCACGTAGACGTCGACCGAGTTGTCCGTCCACTCCAGCAGGCCGCGGTCGCGTACGGCCCAGCCGACGACCTTCACGTTGACGTCGGGGTACGGCCAGCCGTTCCACCCCTGGAGCTGGTCGATCCACTTGTTGAACTGCCGGGCCAGGTTGGCCTGGACACGGTCGCGGAGCGCGGCGGACACTCTCGCGCCGGAGTCCCAGCGGACGCAGTAGTTGATGTTGCCCTTCCCCGCCATGATCTGGTCCCAGATGTAGTTCCTGAACCCGTACAGGTTGGGATAGGTCGACTCCACGTGCTGCCACACCTGGTTGAGCGGGGTGACGAGGTTGGCCGGCGGATTCCAGGCGTCCCCGGAGGGCGGCGGAGTCGGTGTGGGTGTGGGTGTGGGGGTGGGGGAGCCGGGAGTGCCCGTGCAGGGCACCCCGTTGAGCGAGAAGGCGGCCGGCGCCGGGTTGGAGCCGCTCCAGGAGGCGTTGAACCCGAAGGACGCGCTGCCCCCGGCCGGGATCGCGGCGTTGTACCCGGCGTCGGAGACCGTGACCGCCGCGCCGCTTTGCGAGTACGTGCCGTTCCAGGCCTGGCTGATCTGCTGGCCGGCCCCGAACGCCCAGCTCAGCCGCCAGCCGTTCACGGCGTCGCCCAGGTTGCTGATGGTGACGTCGCCGGTGAAGCCGTTGCTCCACTGCGAGGCGACGGTATAGGCGACGCGGCAGGCGACGGCCGCCTGCGCGCCGGTCGCGTTCACCAGCCCGGTCGCCGCGGCCAGCAGGAGGGGGAGCAGGAAGACCGCGAGCCGCCGGCGCGAGGTGCCGGCGCGCGTTCGCCACGGTGAGCGCATGTGTGTCTCCTTCGTCATCGTGTACGCCTCGGCGTCACCGGGCGGCTCCTGGAGGAACGGGGCTTCCGGGACGACCGGGTGTGCCGGGGGCGCCTGGCGCCGAGGCGGCCCGGACGAGTGCTGTTAGCGCTAACAAAAGGTTCGCGTCACAGGGGATTCCTCCGCTGCGGTGGTGGTGCGGAGCCAACCCCACGCGACCGGCTCCGTCAACGGGCCGTCCGTCCTCGGCGCGGCGGGTTCGCGAGGGGAGCCTTCTCATCTGGCCGTTCGGGTACGGGGCGCGGCGCCCGGCCGTCCGGCGGCGTGAAACGTTCACTGGTGCGAGCCGGACCGGGCGGCCGCGCGTTTCCTCCGCTTTCCCGCCTCGCCGCCCGGGCGCCGCGTGCCGTCGACCCCACAGGGCGGTCTGACCGGGAGGGGAACCGCCGTCAGCGTTCGGATGGGCATCCGGCAACCGTTTTCCTCCTGTGCGACGGCTGTCGGTCAGCCGATCACCGGTCAGAGACCGCCGTCGACGGTCACGAGAGATCGGATCTCTGCCGCCGCCGGCTCTCGTCACGGGCGCGGTGTTCCGCGAGACTGTCCATTGATCGGCTTACGCGGGCCGAGGACGCCGGTGGCCGCCCGCCGGCGGCACGTCCAGGTCCGTCCCGGACCGGCACCGACGAAAGGACAACATGATCGTCCACCAGCCCGAGCTGCGGCTGTGGGTCCTGTCCGGCCCCACCGGCTCGTACGTCCTGTGGCTCGACGAGGAGGACCGCCCCCTGGTCCTGCACTGGGGGCCGCGCCTGACCGCCGAGCAGGCGGCCTCCCTCCTCGACCTGCCCCGGCCCGGGTTCTGGCCGGTCGAGAACACCTCCGAAGGCATGGCCGACCTCGCCGCCGCCGGCGGCCTTCGCTACGGCGCGGCCGGTTTGCAGGTGCGCTTCCCCGACGGCACCCGCGACCTGGAGCTCGCCTTCACCGGTGAGAGCCACACCGAGGACACCCTGGTCCTCACCTTCGCCGACCGGCACTACCCCCTCACCGTCGAGTCGCACTACCGGCTCCGGGGCGACGTGATCGAACGCCACCTGGTCCTGCGCAACGCGGGCGAGCCGGTGACGCTGGCGCGGGCCGACTCGGCGACCTGGGTCGTCCCGCCGCTGGCGGACTACCGGCTCGGCCACGTCCACGGCCGCTGGGGGGCCGAGACCCAGCTCACCCGGGTGGAGCTGCCGTACGGCGAGACCGTGCTGACCAGCAGGCGCGGGGTGACCAGCCACCACGCCAACCCCTGGGCCATGATCGACGACGGCACCGCCACCGAGGAGCACGGCGCGGTGTACTCCTGCGCGCTCGCCTGGAGCGGCAGCTGGAGGCTCACCGCCCAGCGGCTGCCCACCGGGCGCGTCACCCTGTCCGCCGGGTTCGGGCACGACCCGGTCGTCCTCACCCTGGAGGACGAGCTGGTCACCCCGGTGTGTGCAGGGATGTACTCCCAAGGCGGGTTCGGCGCGGCCAGCCGCGCCTGGCACGACTACCAGCTCCGGCACGTCCTCCCGCACCCCGGGGAGCTCAGGCCCGTCCTGTACAACTCCTGGGAGGCCACGGGCTTCGACCTGTCGCTCGACGGGCAGATCGCGCTGGCCGAGCGGGCGGCGGCGATGGGCGTCGAGCTGTTCGTCATGGACGACGGCTGGTTCGGCGCCCGGACCCACGACGCGGCGGGCCTCGGCGACTGGTACCCCAATCCGGCGCGGTTCCCCGAGGGCCTGGCGCCGCTCATCGCCCGCGTGCACGAGCTCGGCATGCGGTTCGGCCTGTGGGTGGAGCCCGAGATGGTCAACCCCGACAGTGAGCTCTACCGGGCCCACCCCGACTGGGTGATCCACCAGCCGCACCGCCGGCGTACCGAGCACCGCAACCAGCTCGTGCTCAACCTGGCCCGCCCCGAGGTCGCCGAGCACCTGCACCGCACCCTGGACGAACTGCTCGCCAAGAACGCGATCGACTTCGTCAAGTGGGACATGAACCGGCCGTTCACCGAGGCGGGGCAGCCGGGATCGGACGACCACGACCGGCTGTGGATCGGCCACGTGCGCGCCCTGTACGCGATCCTCGACCGGCTGCGCGAGGCTCACCCGCACGCGCGGTTCGAGTCGTGCAGCAGCGGTGGCGGCCGGGTCGACCTCGGCATCCTCTCGCGCACCGACCAGGTGTGGACCTCCGACAACACCGACGCCCTCGACCGCGTCGAGATCCAGCACGGCTTCTCCCAGCTCTACCCGACCCGGGTGATGGCCGCCTGGGTCACCGACAGCCCGAACCCCATCACCGGGCGCGAGCTGCCGCTCGACTTCCGCTTCCACGTCGCCATGGCGGGCGTGCTGGGTGTCGGCGGCTCGCTCGACAAGTGGACCGACGGCGAGCTCGCGCGGGCGGCCGAGCTGGTCGCCGACTACAAGCGGATCCGCCCGATCGTCCAGCACGGTCTGCAGTACCGCCTCGCGCACGGCTCCCTCACCGGTGTGCAGTACGTGCTCGGCGAGCAGACGGCCGTGCTGGCCTTCCGTACGGCACGCCGCTTCGCGCAGGCCGAGCCCCCGCTCGCGCTGCGCGGCCTCGACCCGCTGGGGCGCTACCGGGACATCGCGAGCGGGCGGGAGTACCACGGGGCCGTCCTGCTCACCCACGGGATACCCCTCGGCATGGGGCCGGGCGACTACGCCAGCACGATGATCCACCTCGTCCGGGAGGCGTGACCCCGCACCACCCGGGGCCGCCCGACGCGGCCCCGGCGTGCGGTACGGCCGCCGGCGGGCCTTCCGGGCCCGCGGGCTCCTCAGGCGGGAGCGGGGCCGCCGTCCTCCGGGCCGAACACCTGGCGGACCTCCGCCTCGCCTTCCCAGCCCGCCCAGTGCTCCCTGTGGATCTCCATGAACCGCCTGGCCAGCTCCACGGCCTCCTCCTTGGAGCCCACCCGCACCATCGCGTACCCGGCGACCAGCTCCTTGGCCTCGGCGAAGGGCCCGTCGATCACGCTGACCCTCCCCTTGGCCACCTTGATCTGCGCCCCCGTCACGAGCGGGGCCAGGCCGCCGCTGTCGAGGACCACGCCTGCCTTGGCCATCTCCTCGCCGTGCCGCGCGATGGCCTCGAGCAGCTCCTGCGGCGGAGCGCCGGCCGCCGCAGAGTCGGGGTCGCCCTTCATCATCAGCATGAACCGCATCGTCGTTCCTCCTTGCCGGGCAGGGCTCCCGCCCGGCCCTCGATCTCGTCTCACCCGTGCGTCGAACGGACGGCGGCCGACTCGACAGCGGGGGCGGATAATTTTTCCCGAGGCACGACAGTGATCACCAACACAACCGATACCGGTACTCCGGGGCCCGGTGAAGTGAGAGGCTTGAGGGCACCGGCAGGCGGTGACGGTCCCCGCTGCGGAGAGGGAGCATGAGCGGCACTTCGACCACAGATGATCTGGAAGGCGACCACGTTCTGGATCGGAGGCAGGCGGGTCCCACGGTCTTCCGGATGCTCGTCGGCGCGCGGCTGCGCCGGTTGCGCGAGGACAAGAACATCAGCCGCGCCAAGGCCGGCTACGCCATCCGGGCGTCCGACACCAAGATCTGCCGTCTGGAGCTGGGGCGCACCGGCTTCAAGCTCAGGGACGTCGCCGACCTTCTGACCCTGTACGGCGTCACCGACAACGCCGAGCGCGAGATGCTTCTCTCCATGGCCGAGCAGGCGGGTGTACCCGGCTGGTGGCAGGCCTACAGCGACGTCATGCCCCCGTGGTTCGAGCCCTACATCGGGCTGGAGCAGGCCGCGAGCGTCATCCGCACCTGGCAGGTGGGGTTCGTGCCGGGCCTGTTGCAGACCGAGGACTACGCGCGGGCGGTGCTGGGCGTCGGGCGCGGCGTGACCCCCGCCGAGCTGGAACGCCGCGTCCGCCTGCGGATGCTGCGGCAGCGCATCCTCACCGGGCCGGGCGCGGTGAAGCTGTGGGCCGTGATCGACGAGGCGGTGCTGCGGCGGCCCTTCGGGGGCGCGGCCACCATGCGCGCCCAGCTCGACCATCTCATCCGCATGAGCGAGCTGCCGAACGTCACCATCCAGATGATGCCGTTCGGCGCGGGGGGCCACGCCGCGGTGGGCGGGCCGGTGTCGATCCTGCGGCTGCCGCCCGCGCAGCTTCCCGACGTCGTCTACCTGGAGCAGCTCGGCGGCGCGCTGTACCCCGACAAGCCCGCCGAGATCCAGCAGTACTGGGACGTGATGAACGAGCTGTGCGTCGACGCCGAGCGCCCGGCCGAGACGGTCGCCGCGATCCGCGCAATGCTCAAGGACCTCTGACCGGCGCGCGACCGGGGCCTGGGGTCTCCGCTGTCTCCAGGTTGAAAAATTAGGTTAGGCAAAGCTAAGTTGCTTCCGTACCGATCTCGTGGAGGCAGCCGATGAGCGTCGTCAGCCAGCAGGTCCCGCCCGGCCGCCCCGGCACCCAGGACGCCGACGGGGAGCCGGTGCCGGCGTACCGGGCCTTCCACGTGCGGGTGGCCCGGGTGGCGAGCCTCGGCCCGAGCTTCGCCAGGGTGACGTTCACCGGTCCCGACCTGCATCTTTTCGCCGACAACGGCCTGGACCAGCGGATCAAGCTGGTGCTTCCGCTCCCCGGCGGCCACTCCTTCTTCCCCGAGGGGGACGACTGGTACCGGCGGTGGCGCGAGCTCCCGGCGCACCGGCGCAATCCGATCCGCACCTACACCGTCCGCGCCGTCCGGCAGGACCGCCGGGAACTGGACGTCGACTTCGTCCTCCACGGCGTCGAGGGGCCG
The DNA here is from genome assembly GCF_018531465.1 of Sphaerisporangium fuscum. Taxonomy (GTDB): domain Bacteria; phylum Actinomycetota; class Actinomycetes; order Streptosporangiales; family Streptosporangiaceae; genus Sphaerisporangium; species Sphaerisporangium fuscum. The sequence goes on along the minus strand of NZ_JAHDTF010000013.1, from coordinate 58,197 downwards.
GCCTCGCGGTGGGCGCTGTCGGCCCGGCCGGGCGACCCGCTCGTGGTCGTCGGCCCCGACGTCCGGCACCGGGGCGACGCCGGCGGCCGCGAGTGGGCCCCGCCCGCCGGTGCGAGCCGCCTGCTGATCGCGGGGGACGAGTGCGCGGCGCCCGCAGTGTGCGCCATCGCCGAGTCCCTGCCGGACGGCGTGCGCGCCCAGGTCCTCCTGGAGGTCCCCGACCCCGGCGACGTGCGGCCCGTCCGCGTCGCGCCGGGTGTGCGGGTGACCTGGCTGCCGCGCCGGGGGAGCGGCACGGGGACGCCCGCTCATGGGGACCTGCTGACCGCCGCCGTCCACGAGGCCGTCCGCGACCTTGCGCCGGGAGCCGTCCCGGCCGCCGTCGAGGACGTCGACGTCGACACCGCCATCCTCTGGGAAGTGCCGCAGGCGTCCGCCGCCCGTGCCCGTGACGGGTTCTACGCGTGGCTCGCCGGGGAGGCGGGCGTCGTCAAGCGGCTGCGCCGCCACCTGGTCGGTGAGCTCGGCGTCGACCGTTCGGCGGTGGCTTTCATGGGCTACTGGCGGCTCGGCCGCGCCGAGACCGACTGAACCACGGACCATAGAAATCCGACATTTAGTGGCTTAGCCTCCCTAATAGGGAGAAACTTTGCTCTGTTCACCGTGACCTGGCTCGCCTTAGGGGTATGGCCGAAATGGACATCGGTTCCGCGAAGGAAGTCGGAAGGCGGTGAGGTCATGACTAGACCGACCGGCCTGGAGGCGCATCCCGACATCGTCGAGATGCGCGCCAAGTACGAGCGGGCGGGCTCCAGCATGGTCGCGCAGGTGATCGATGGGCTGACGCTTCTCGCAGGGCTCTACCTCGCGATATCGCCCTGGGTGGTGGGGTTCAACGGCCTGTCGCGCCTCTCGGTGAGCAACCTGGTCACAGGTCTGGCACTGGCGGCCCTGGCGCTGGGATTCGCCTCGGCGTACGGCCGCACGTACGGGCTGACCTGGATCGCGCCGATCCTCGGCGTGTGGACCATCATCTCGCCGTGGGTCATACGGTCCCACACCACCGGTTCGATCTGGAACAACGTCATCACCGGGATCGTGATCCTGCTGCTCGGCCTCGGCGCCATGGCCGTGGGCAACCGCAGCATGCCCGGCCCGATGCACGGCGGACAGATGCCCGGACACATGCCGGGACACATGCCCGGACCCGGGAGGTAGTCGGAGTGCGCCCTCCGGGTGTGGCGGGGCGCCCGCCACACCCGTGGCGTGAAGTCGGCTATCGCACTAAAAGTCCGTTTAATGGTCTGTTTGCCGTTCTCAGCATGGGTATGGGATCGGCGTGACGGTGGAACTGCGAGAGAGCAACCCCGCCGAACCGGGCATCCGACGCCGGCGCCGGGGACGCGGCTTCAGCTACCACTGGCCGGACGGCCGTCCGGTGAGGAACTCCCGGGTCCTCCGCCGCATCACGGCCCTGCGTATACCTCCCGCCTGGCGGGACGTGTGGATCTGCCGCACCGCCGACGGTCACATCCAGGCGGTCGGCACCGACTCCGCGGGGCGGAGACAGTACCGCTACCACGACGTCTGGAGAGAGGAGCAGGACCGCGCGAAGTTCGACCGCGTGTGCGAGATGGCACGGCGCCTCCCCGTCTTCCGTGAGCGCGTCGGCAAGGACCTCTCCGGGCGCACCCTGAAGCGTGAGCGGGTGCTCGCCGCCGCCGCGCGCATGCTCGACATCGGCTTCTTCCGCGTCGGCGGCGAGGAGTACGACTCGTTCGGGCTCGCCACCCTGCGCATGGAGCACGTGGTCTGCGAGAAGGGCCAGGTGAGGTGCGTCTACCCCGCCAAGGGCGGCAAGATGCGGGAGGTGGAGATGGTCGACTCGGACGTCTGCAAGGTGATCACCGCCCTGCACCGCTCCGGCGAGGAGGGGGATCTGCTCCGCTACCAGGAAGGCGACCACTGGGTGGACGTCCGCAGCGCCGACATCAACGGCTACCTGCGCGAGACCCTCGAATTCGAGGTCTCGGCCAAGGACTTCCGCACCTGGCACGCGACGGTGCTGGCCGCCGTGGGGCTCGCGGTCTCGGCCCGCGCCCGCCACCGCACCGGCCGGAAACGAGCCGTCAGCCGTGTCATGAAAGAGGTCTCGGAGTACCTGGGCAACACCCCGGCCGTCGCCCGCGCCTCCTACGTCGACCCGCGCGTGGTGGAGGCGTACGACAGGGGGCGCACGATCGAGAAGTCCCTCACCCTGCTCGGCGCCGACGCCGAATTCGGGCAGATGGCCACGCACGGCGCCGTGGAACAGGCCGTGATCGCCCTGCTCCGCCGCACCTGACCCGTCCCGCCCGCTCCCGGCGCCGGTGAAAGAAAGGGGAAACGCCATGACCGACCTCAAGGAACCCCGGACCAACCCCTACGCCTCCCTCTCGACCGCCGAACTGGTCAAGCATCTGTCGGAGGACGTCTCCCGGCTCGTCCGCGACGAGATCCGGCTCGCCACGATCGAGCTCACCCGCAAGGGGAAGCGAGCCGGTCTCGGGGCCGGGCTGTTCGGCGGCGCCGGGGTGGTCGCCCTCTACGGCGGCGGTGCGCTGGTCGCCGCACTGATCATGCTGATCGCCTACGCCGTCCCGGCGTGGATCTCGGCCGTGATCGTGGGCGTGGCGCTCCTGATCGTCGCCGCCGTGCTCGCCCTGGTCGGCAAGGGCCAGGTGGCGAGGGCCACCCCGCCGCTTCCCCAGGAGGCCATCCGCAACCTCAAGGCAGACGTCGACGTTCTCAAGGAGAGTGCGCACCGATGAGCGAAACCGATCCCGTTGGCGCCCCGTACCATCCCACCGCCGGAGAGGTGGGCCTGCGCCGGCAGGAGCCCGGCACGGCCACACCGGAGTCCGCCGGTCCCTCGCTGAACGTCCCCCAGGTCCACGCGCCGCCGAAGCCGTACGTCAAGCCCGTCGTCAGCCACGGGAGGGGCGACCCGCTCGCCGGGTTGTCGGAGACCCCCGCCCGCGCCGCGGCCGGGCACCCGCCGCAGGTCTCCGCCGCCCACGGCGGCGCCGAGGCCCCGCCTTCGCGCAGGCACAGGCCGTCGGAGGAGGAGCTTCTGCGCGACGAGATCGTCCGCACCCGTGAGGAGCTGGGCCGCACGGTCGAGGCGCTGGCGCAGAAGGTCGACGTGAAGGCCCGCGCCCAGCAGAAGATGGTGGAGACCAAGGCGGCCGCCAAGGAGAAGGCGGCCGAGGTCGCCGAGCGGTTGCGCGGAGCCGCCGCCCATTCCGCGGTCTCGGCGCGTGAAGGGGCCCCCGGGATGCTCAAGGGCGTCGCCGGCCGGGTGTCGGCCGAGGCGAGGCGCCGTCCCGGACTGCTCGTGGCGGTCGGCGCGGTCACCGTGGCGGGAGCCGGATGGCTCACCTGGTCCGACCGGCACTCCGGGGCCGATGCCGCGAGGCTTCTCCGGCGAGGGCGATCGAGAGGGAAATAACAGGTCATCACCGCGATGTCGCGGTGGCCGGGCGGGTGCGACCGGCGCATGATCTCCATGTGCCACCCCCCGGCGTGCCCGCCGCGACATCGTCCGAGAGGTGAACGACCGTTGCCCTTCCACCGTGACCTCGACCCGGAACTGGCCGCCGGACTGGAGAAGGCCTTCCTGCCGCCCGTCGACTTCGCCCGCCTGTCACCGGACGACCTGCCCGGCCTGCGCCGCCGGATGGCGGCCGGCTTCGCCGCCATGCCGCCCGTCCACCGTCCCGGAGTGGTGGTCGAGGACCACCTCGTCCCCGGCCCGGACGGCGCCCCCGACGTCAGGCTCCGCGTCCACCGGCCGGCCGGGCGGAGCGGCCCGCTGCCCTGCCTGTACTGGATGCACCCCGGAGGCATGGTGGTCGGCACCGTCGAGATGGACGACGCGCGGCTGGGCGGCTACGTCGAGGAGCTGGGGTGCGTCGCGGTCTCGGTGGACTACCGGCTGGCGCCCGAGCACCCGCACCCCGCGCCCGTGGAGGACTGCTACGCCGGCCTGGTGTGGACCGCCAAGAACGCCGGCGAGTTCGGGATCGACCCGGGCCGCATGGCGGTGGGCGGCGCGAGCGCCGGGGGAGGGCTGGCCGCCGCCATAGCCCTGCTGGCCCGCGACCGGGGAGCCCCGGACGTCGCCTTCCAGCTGCTGGTCTGCCCCATGCTCGACGACCGCAACGACACCCCCTCCAGCAGGGAGTTCACCGACGCCGTCACCTGGAACCGCGCGGCCAACCTCTTCGCCTGGAAGGCCCTGCTCGGGGAGGCGGCGGGCACCGACGGCGTCCCGCCGTACGCCGCGCCCGCCCGGGCGGCCGACCTGTCCGGCCTCCCGCCCGCCTACCTGGAGGTCGGCGAGCTGGAGGTCTTCCGCGACGAGTGCGCCGACTACGCCCGCAGGCTCGTCCGGTCCGGCGTCTCCACCGAGTTCCACCTGTACCCGGGGGCCTTCCACGGCTTCGACGTCGTCGTACCGGACGCCCAGGTCAGCCGGCGCGCGAACGCCGACCGGCTCGCGGCGCTGCGCCGCGCCCTGCTGCGCTGACCGGCGGGCGGGACCTCAGTCGACCTCGGCGCTGCCGCTGACGCGCAGCTTGCGCCGGGCCCGCTCGTAGAACGTCGTGCCGCCGAGCCGCACCACCCGGCCGGCGGCCCGCACCGCGCTCACCGCGATGTGGTCGCCCGGCGAGAGACGCCCGGCCACCGAGCCGTCGACCTCGATCGCCAGCTGCCCGCTCGTCGGGAGCAGCTCCAGCGACACCTGCTCGTCGGCCGAGAGCACCAGAGCCCGGTTGAACGACGAATGCGCCGCCGCTGGGACGACGATGAACCCCTCGACCAGCGGCGAGACGATCGGGCCCCCGGCCGAGAAGTTGTAGGCGGTCGAGCCGGTGGAGGTGGCCACGATCACCGCGTCGGAGGCGTAGCGGACGAAGGGGTGGCCCTCGACCGAGATCGACACGGCCGAGAGCCGGTCGCCCGGGATGCGCGCCAGGGCGATGTCGTTGAAGGCGGTGACCGTCTCGCCGTCCGGCAGCTTGGCCTTCACCGCCATGCGCGGCTCGACGGTGAAGTGGTGGTTGTCGATGGCGGACAGGGCCGGGGGAAGCTCGCTGACGTCGATCTCGGCGAGGAACCCCAGCTTGCCGAGGTTCACTCCCAGCACGGGCGTCGAGCGGGCGGCTCCGAGGCGCATGGTGCGCAGCATCGTGCCGTCGCCGCCGAGGCTCACCAGCAGGTCGGCGCGGTCGACCAGATCGGCGGGGTCGACCGCCACCGCGCTGCAGTCGATGCGCCCCACCTCGTCGCGCAGCCCGAGCACCGTCACGTCACGGGCGCGGGCCCACTCGACGATCGTGTCGATGGCCTCTTTCGAGTCGCGTTTCGGGTGCAGCACCAGCCCAACGGTCTTGACCATGCCAACAATCTAGTGGGGGCACTGAGCGGGCCGCCGGAGGCGGTCCACCCGCGTACGGTCCGTTTCGCCGCGCCGCGCCGGGTTCTAAGCGAAGAAGCCCGGCACCTAGCGAAATAACGGGAGTCGGCAGTATGCCGGACGGGACCGGTATGTGAGACAGAACACCGGTTTCGTCCCAGCCGCCGGGGGCACTGGGCATGGCCAGGCGACCCGCTAAACGCCGGGTTCGCCGGAAACGGCTAACTTACGTCAAGAGACGGTCAATGCATCGCACTGTTCCCCGCGTGGGAAGCCACCGAAACCGGGTATATTCTTGAGGTGCCAAACTAAGCCCCGTGAAAGGAGTGGGAGATGGCGACACAGATCCAGACCCTTCTCATCGACGACCTGGAAGGTGGCGAGGCAAAAGAGACGGTGTTCTTCGCGATTGACGGCACCAGCTACGAGATCGATCTGAACGACAAAAACGCCAGGAATCTCCGCGAGGCTCTTTCGCCTTTCGTCTCCAGCGCCCGCCGTGCCGAGAGCGCGCCCGCCCGGGGCCGCAAGCGCGGCGCCGCCCAGCGTCCCGCCCGCGACAAAAGCTCCGAGATCCGTGCGTGGGCCAAGGCGCACGGGCTGAACGTCAGCGAGCGCGGCCGCATCGCCTCCCACATCGTCGCCCAGTACGAAGCGGCCCACTGATTGATTAACCACTCGCACTCCGATTAGTACCGGACGGGCACGGCGTCCGCCGCGGGGATCACGTCCCACGGGAGGCGGTCGTGCTCTCCTGGCGACGGCCGCCCGCGCGGCGTCCATCGCGGGCCGCCGATCCGCGGGTCGACGCTGACCTGCGGGTTCCCGGCCGAACCGGCACCGGCCGCCGCTGCGTCGCCATCGGTCGGCTCAGTGCTGACTTCAGCGAATTTGTCGCGATGGGCGCTATTCCTCGCGATGCCGGTGCGTCAGTCCGCCGCCAGGCCCGATGCCGCAGGCTTCCCGGAAAATCACGGGGCGGCGTCGAGCCGCAGTGGCTTCGATGTTTCCGTCATAACCGGCCCGCGACGCCGTGATCCCCCTCCACAACGGCTTGCGCCCCGCCGATGCGGCGGCTTCGCCTATCACGCGGGCCCGCGGGCCCAATGTTAAATCGCCGTGTCCTCCTGGCCGCGGTCCGGCCGGTGACTATCTTCGCGACCGATCAAGAGGCATCACTGATCGTCGGTGGTCCTGATCTTCAGTCTTCGCCGGGTCCGTTACCGCCCGTCGCAATCTAATGACCAACGGAGACGCCGATTGCCGCGCCTTTTCGGAGGCCAGGGCAAACGCGTGCCCCGGCCGGGCGCCCCCGCTCGCCGGCGGTCATTCCTCCACCCGCCCGCCGCCCAATCCACCCCGTTACCCGGCTCCGCGATAAGACAATGACCGGAGCGGCTGTTTTGCCGGCGCCCCGTGACGTGGCGCGACAAGCGGGACGATCCTTTTGTGACCTTGCGTAAGCGCCCTATGGCGGTATGTCGTACCTTTCTCCTCACCTATAAGCAGGAGGACGAACGCCCTCGCCCCGTGGTCGAGCGGAACGAGGCGGACCTCGGCGATCTCCGAACGGCCGGTCATTTCGCTCGCCGCCCGCTCCATCGGCGCGGTGAGACCCCGTCAACTCCTCCTCAAGTGCTGTCCGGTTGAGGTAGCGCTGGGCGGTGATGGGTAGCGATCCGAGCAGTTGTCCATCAAGGGGGAGAGGGCAATGAAACGTGCTGTTCTGTGCGGGATCGCGCTGGGAGGCATCGGCCTGGGCCTGAGACGGTGGCTCTCGTCGCGCCGCACCCGGGCGAGAGCCCAGCGCGAGGCGAGCCGGTGGCTCATGGTCACCGTCAACCGCCGGCCGGAGGAGGTCGTGCCGGACGGGCGCCTGCCCGAGCCGCTGGCGCGGCTGGGCGACACGATCGAGGTACAGGTCCGCGAGGCCCCGGGAGACCGCGGCACCGAGCTCGGGGCGAGGCCGCTCGCGTCCGTGCCGAGCGGCGTCGGCGAGGTCCTCGCGCGCCTCGGCGGGCAGGACCCGCGCCAGGCCGTCCGCAGGGCCCTGCGGGAGTCCAAGTGCCTGATCGAGACCGGGGAGGTGCTGCGCTCCGAGGAGCAGCCGCTGCCACCCACCCCCACCGGACGGATCGTGGATCTCACCGCGCAGCGCGCGGGCGGAGAGGGGCGGCTGTGAAGGCACTGTGCTGGGAAGGCGTCAACGAGCTGGCGGTGGAGAGGGTCCCCGACCCTCAGATCATCAACGCCCAGGACGCGATCGTGAAGGTGTCCCTGAGCACCACCTGCGGTTCCGACCTGCACCTGCTCGGCGGGTACGTCCCGGCGATGCGCGCGGGCGACGTGATCGGCCACGAGTTCGTCGGAGAGATCGTCGAGGTCGGCTCGGAGGTCCGCCGCCACCAGGTGGGCGACCGGGTGGTCGTGTGCTCGATCATCGGCTGCGGCCGCTGCTGGCACTGCGAGCACGACATGTGGTCGCTGTGCGAGAACAGCAACACCACCCCGGGCATCACCGACATGCTCTGGGGCGGCGACACCGCCGGCATCTTCGGCTACTCGCACGCCATGGGCGGCTACCGGGGCAGCCACGCCGAGTACATCCGCGTCCCGTACGTCGACTACGGCGCCTTCGCCGTGCCGCACGGCGTCGACGACATGAACGCCCTGTTCGCCTCCGACTCGGCGCCCACCGGCTGGATGGGCGCGGACCTCGGCGGGGTGCGGCCCGGAGACGTCGTCGCGGTGTGGGGGTGCGGCGCGGTCGGCCAGATGGCCGCCAGGGCGTCGACGCTGCTCGGCGCCGCCCGGGTCATCGCGATCGACCGCTATCCCGAGCGCATGGCGATGACCGAGCGTCACGTCGGCGCCGAGACCATCGACTACACCCGGACCGACGTCGTCGCCGAGCTCAAGGAGCGCACCGGCGGAAGGGGACCGGACGTCTGCATCGAGGCCGTCGGCCTGGAGGCCGACAGTCCCGGCCCGCAGAAGGTGTACGACAAGGCCAAGCAGCGGATGGGCCTCGAACAGGACCGGCCCATCGCCGTCCGCGAGGCGATCTACGCCTGCCGCAAGGGAGGGTCGGTCTTCATCCTCGGCGTCTTCACCGGCCTGGTCGACAAGTTCCCGCTCGGCGCCATGATGAACAAGGGCCTGACCGTCCGGGGGGCCCAGCAGCACGGCCACCGCTACATCCCGAAGCTCCTCGACCTGATGGACAAGGGCGAGCTCAGGGCGGCGCATCTGGCCACGCACACCATGTCGCTGGACGACGGGCCGAGGGGCTACGACATGTTCAAGAACAAGAAGGACGGCTGCGTGCGAGCGGTCTTCCGCCCCTGGGCCTGACGATCGCCCCGCCCGCCGCCGGTCGTCCGGGGGCGCCCCCATACCCGTAGTACTCCAGAGCCACCCGGCAGGGTGGCTCCCCCGCGGGAAGCCGTCGCGCCGCCCGGCCGCTAGGTTCGGGAGCGGCGGCTCGCCGGGGTGGCGGGCGGACGGCCGGGTTAGGGTGAGTGCGGTGACCGGACGGGGCGAGGGGGACAGGCGGCGGGGGACCCTGTCCATCCTGCGCACGGACCTGTGGACGCTGGCGGCCGACCCGCTCCCGCGCATGGGCGGGCCGCGGTGGACGGCCCGGCTGCCGCACGTGCTGGTCGTGCTGTACGCGCTGGTCATGGTGCAGCTCACCCACCCCCGGAGCCCGGCGTACGGCCTGCTGGCGACGATGCATGCGGCGGCGCTCGTCGTCGCGATGTCCCGCCCGGTACTGGCCTGGTGGGCCTCGACCCTCTTCACGATCGTCGGCGCGCAGCTGTCGGAGATCGTCATCGACGCCGGTCCGGATTCCCCGTGGCTGGTGGAGCGCGTCCCCCCGCCGCCGCCCGGCTTCGACCTGCCGGGTCCGGTGCCGTTCCCCTGGACGACCGCCGGGATCCTGCTCCAGGGCGCGGTGCTGTTCCTGCTGGCGCTGCGCGTGCGCCCGCGGGCCGCCGCCGAGGCGCTGACGATCAGCGTCCTGGCGGCCCTGTACTGCGTGGTGTTCATCGACCAGAGACACTCCGCCAACGCCGTCCTCCTCATCCCGGTGGCGGTGACGGCGACCGTGGTCGGCGCCGCGCTGCGCGGGCGGCGCGTCGCCCGTACCCGGCTCGTCGAGCAGGAGGAGATCACCGCGGAGGAGCGGGCCCGGCGCACGGTGCTGGAGACGCGCAACCGCATCGCCCGCGAGCTGCACGACGTGGTCGCCCACCACATGTCGGTGATCTCGATCCAGGCGCAGGTGGCCCCGCACCTGGTCGACGACCCGTCCGAAGAGCTGAAGGAGAACCTGGCGGGCATCCGCCAGAACGCCGTCGAGGCGCTGACCGAGCTGCGGCGCGTCCTCGGCGTGCTGCGCTCGGAGGACGCCCTGGCCGACGGGGTCCGGCACGCCCCGCAGCCGACGCTCGACCGGCTGGGGGAACTGGTCGCCAACGTGCGCGCCGCCGGGGTCACGGTCACCGTAGAGACCACCGGCCAGGCGCGCCCGCTGTCCCCCGGAGTCGAGCTGTCGGCCTTCCGCATCGTCCAGGAGGCGCTCAGCAACGTGATGCGGCACGCCCCCGGCGCGGCCGTGCGCGTGAGCGTCGCCTACGGGCCGGAGGCTCTCACCGTCCGGGTCGTCAACACCGCGCCGGCCGGTCCCGTCCCGCCGTCCAAGGGGGCGGGGCACGGGTTGCTCGGCATGCGGGAGCGTACGACCATGTTGGGCGGCGACCTGGCTACGGGAGGCACCCCGGACGGCGGCTACGAGGTGACCGCCGTCCTGCCCGCGCCCGCCGGGCCCGTCCAGGAGACCGGGTCCGCCCCGCAGCCGCCCCCCGACCGTGCCGAGGAGGTCGCGTGACGACGATCCGCGTGCTGATCGCCGACGACCAGATGCTGGTCCGCCAGGGCTTCACGGTGCTGCTGAACGCCGAGCCCGGCATCGAGGTCGTCGGGCAGGCCGTGAACGGGCTCGACGCCGTCGCCAAGGTCGCCGAGCTCGCCCCCGACGTCGTCCTGATGGACATCCGGATGCCGGAGCTCGGCGGCATCGAGGCCACCCGCCGCATCACCGAACCCGGCGGCGCCGCCGCGAAGGTGCTCGTCCTGACGACCTTCGACCTCGACGAGTACGTCTACGAGGCGCTGCGCGCCGGCGCGTCCGGGTTCCTGCTGAAGGACGCCTCCGCCGCCGAGCTCGCGCACGCCGTCCGGGTGGTTGCGGCCGGTGAGGCCCTGCTCGCCCCGAACATCACCAAGCGCCTCATCGCCGAGTTCTCCCGCGTGACCGGCACCCTCAGGGCCCCTCTGAAGGACCGGGTCGGCGACCTGACCGAACGCGAGACCGAGGTGCTGTCGCTGATCGCGCAGGGCCTGTCGAACGCCGAGATCGCCGAGCGGCTGGTGGTGGCCGAGCAGACGGTCAAGACCCACGTGAGCCGCATCCTGGTCAAGCTGGGCCTGCGCGACCGCACGCAGGCCGCGGTCCACGCCTACGAGACGGGGCTGGTCCGCCCGGCCCGCCACTGAGCCCCTGCCCGCCGGGCGCGGGAGAGGCGAGTCAAAGGTCCCCGCCACCTGGGACTTTCGCCGCTGACGGCATCCGCGTCGCGAGCGGGATGCTCGAACCACAGCGGGAAGTCCAGGGAGGCAGCCATGATCATGAATGTCGGGGAGGTCATGGGCAGGGTGGCCATCGCGGTGGCGCAGAACACCTCGTTCGCCGACGTCGTGGAGACCATGCGGCGGTTCAAGGTGGAAGCGGTGGCCGTCGTCGACTCCGAGCGCAGGCCGGTCGGGGTGGTCTCGGCGCACGACCTGCTGCTGAAGGAGATCGAGGCCCCGGGGGCCGGGGGAGTGTTCGGGGGCCTGCGGCACCGCAGGGAGCGCGTCAGGGCCACCGGGACCACCGCCGGCCAGGTCATGACCACGCCCGCGATCACGGTGACCGAGAGGACACCCGTCAGGGACGCCGCCCGGGTCATGCACGATCACCGCGTCAGGCAGCTTCCCGTGATCGACGACCTCAGCGGCAAGATCATCGGCACGGTCCACCAGTCGGACCTGCTCAAGATCTTCGTCCGCCGTCCCTCCGACGTGCGCGCCGACGTGCTGGACGCCGTCTGGCGGGCCGCCGTCGACCCCGCCACCCTCGCCATCCTGGTCGAGCACGGGCTGGTGTCGCTGCGCGGCACGGTCCCCCGGCGCTCCCAGATCGCGCAGGTCGTCGAGTCGGTGCAGACCGTCGACGGCGTCATCGAGGTCGACGACGAGCTCGGGTACGAGACCGACGACCTCGTGCCCGTGCCCCCGATGTTCCTCTAGAGCTTGGCAGGTGCGCCATGACAGGACAGATCGTCGTCGGGGTCGACGGCTCCCCCTCCGCGGCGGCGGCGGTGAAGTGGGCCGCCGACGAGGCGGCGCGGTGGGGCGCACGCCTGCGGATCGTGCACGTGCGCGAGCCCTGGTCGTACGAGTTCCCGTTCAAACCGACGCCGCGCAACCGCAACTCGCTGTCGTCCTACTGGGAGGGGGCGCTCGCCACCGCCACCGACTGGGTGCGGCGGCAGGTGCCGGGGGTCGAGGTGACCTCCGCACTGATCACGGGCGCGGTCGCCGAGCGGCTCACCACCGAGTCCGAGAGCGCCGACGAGCTGGTCCTCGGCAGCAAGGGCCTCGGCGGCCTCGTCGGCTCGGTGATCGGTTCGGTGGGGTGCTCGGTCGCCGGGCGCGCCGAGGGCGCGGTCATCGTCGTCAAGCGTCCCCCGGAGACCGCCTTCGGCGAGGTCGTCGTGGGGTTCGACGGCTCGGAAGTGTCGGAGGCCGCCCTCGACTACGCCCTCCAGCAGGCCGCGCTGCGCCGGGCGCGGGCCCACGTGCTGTACGCCTCGGCCGCCCCGCCCTTCGCGCCGGACGCCACGGCGTACGCGGGCGCGGCCCAGGAGGCGCTCGCGGAGGAGTCGCGCGAGGTGTGGCGGCGGCTGGAACCCTGGCGGGAACGCTACCCCGACGTGCCGATGGAGGCCTCGGCCGTGCGCGGGCACCCCGTCACCGCGCTGTGCGACGCCTCGCGGCACGCCGACCTCGTCGTCGTCGGCTCGGGCCCCCAGGGCGTCCACGGCAGGCCGCTGCTCGGGTCGGTGGGCAACGGCGTCCTGCGCCACGCCCGCTGCCCGGTCGCGATCGTCCGGCCGCGCCGCGCGCGCCTGGAGCCGGTGACCTGACCGCCGGGCACCATCGGGTGCCGACGAAGGTCAAGCGGAGGCCGATCCTCGGGCAAATGGTCCAGAAGCGAAGCGGAGCCGATTTGCAAAGCTCCTGGTCAGGGGAGACTGCCTGTATGGCGGACGTCCCACCGCGCTCGCTCGTGCCGCAGATGCGGCTCGACGAGCTGCTGTCGGAGCTGCAGGTCCGGCTCGAGGCCGTCCTTGCGACCCGCGACCGCGTCCACGCCCTGCTCGACGCGGTCGTCGCGGTGGGCAGCGACCTGGACCTGGAGACCGTCCTGCGCCGGATCGTGGAGACCGCCACCACCCTCGTCGACGCCACCTACGGCGCCCTCGGCCGCATCGGCGAGGGCAGCACGCTCGTCCAGTTCGTCCCCGTCGGGCTGTCGGAGGAGGAGATCGCGAGGATCGAGCACTGGCCGCACGGCCTCGGCCTTCTCGGCCTGCTCATCAAGGAGCCGCGTCCCCTGCGCCTGCACCACATCGCCGACCACCCCGAGTCGTACGGCTTCCCGCCCGGGCACCCGCCCATGGGGTCGTTCCTCGGCGTGCCCATCCGGGTGCGGGGGGAGGTCTTCGGCAACCTCTACCTGACCGAGAAACGCGGCGGCGGCGACTTCGAGGAGGAGGACGAGGCCATCGTCGTCGCCCTCGCCACCGCGGCCGGCGTCGCCATCGAGAACGCCCGCATGTACGAGGAGACCCGCAGGCGCGAGGTATGGCTGCAGGCCTCGTCGGAGGTGACCACCACCCTGCTGTCGGGGGCGGGCTCGCACGAGGTGCTGACCCTGATGGCCCGCCGGGCCCGCGAGATGTCCGGCGCCGACGTGGCCGTGGTCCTGCTGCCGGCCGCCGGGGGCGAGAAGCTGCGCGTCAGCATGGCCGACGGGGTGCCGGCCGAGGAGGTCCCGGCGGTGGAGGTCGTGGTGGCCGACTCGCTGTCCGGGCGCGCCTTCACCAGGGGCGAGCCGGTCGTGGTGACCGACCTGCCCGAGACGGAGATCCCCGCGGTCATCTCCGGCCACCTGCAGATCGGGCCCGCCGTCGCGGTGCCCCTGGGCGCCGCCGGCGCCGTACGCGGGGTGCTGTCGCTGGGCAAGCGTTCCGGCCGCATCCCGTTCAGCCAGTCGCACGTGCGCATGCTCCACTCGTTCGCCGGCCAGGCCTCCATCGCGCTGGAACTCGCCGAGGCCCGCGAGGACGCCGAGCGCATCGGCCTGCTGGAGGACCGCGACCGCATCGCCAAGGACCTCCACGACGTGGTCATCCAGCGGTTGTTCGCGGTGGCCATGACCCTGATGAGCAGCGTCCGCCTGGTGGCCGACCGCCCCGAGGCCCATTCCCGGCTCCAGCACGCCATCGACGAGCTCGACGGGACGATCCGGCAGATCCGCTCGACGATCTTCGCCCTCCAGGCCCCGCCGGACGACGCCGTGCCGGCCCTCCGCAACCGGATCGCCGAGCTCGTCGAGGACGCGCGCGGGCACCTCGGCTTCATGCCTGGCCTGCGGATGGAGGGCCACCTCGACGTCACGGTGCCGCCCGAGCTGGGCGAGCACCTGCTCGCCGTGCTGCGGGAGACCCTCTCCAACGTCGTGCGGCACGCGCGGGCCGGGAGGGTCGACGTCACGGTGGAGGCGCGGAGCGGCACGCTCACGCTCGTCACCCAGGACGACGGCGTCGGCCCGCCTCCGAGCGGCGGCCGCCGCAGCGGCCTGCGCAACCTCGCCGACCGCGCCGCCCGCCTCGGCGGCACCTTCACGGTCGAGGCCGCCGAGGGCGGAGGCACCCGCGTCACCTGGCGCGTGCCGCTGCGCTGTGTTTGACTGCCTCGCTCCGCTCGGCGGGCTCGGGGCCTCTTTGAGGCGGCGGCTTTCGTCGTCGTACGGGCTCGTTCCTCACCCTCCCTCCTCCTCAAGCCACCGCCGGCCCCGAGCCGGGCGCTCAGGTGTGGCGGTCGGTCTTGAGTTGGGCGGCGAGGGCGGCCGCCTGGGTGCGGCGCTGCATGTCGAGCTTCGCCAGGAGGTTGGAGACGTAGTTCTTGACCGTCTTCTCGGCGAGGAACAGGCGCTCGCCGATCTGCCGGTTGGTCAGGCCCTCGCCGATCAGCTCCAGGATGTGGCGCTCCTGGCCGGTGAGCGCCGCCAGCGGATCCTTCCTGGACGCCTGGTCGCGCAGGCGGCGCAGCATCGCCGCGGTCGTCTCCGGGTCCAGCAGCGACTGGCCCGCCGCCACCGTCCGTACCGCCCCCACCAGGTCGGAACCGTGGATCTGCTTGAGCACGTACCCGGCGGCTCCCGCCATCACGGCGTCGAACAGGGCGTCGTCGTCGGCGAACGAGGTGAGCATCAGGCAGGACAGGCCGGGCGTCCTGGAACGGACCTCCCGGCACACCTCGACGCCGTCGCCGTCGGGCAGCCGCACGTCCAGCACGGCGACGTCCGGCTTCAGCGCCGGGATGCGGACCATCGCCTGCTCGGCGGTGCCGGCCTCCCCGACGATCTCCATGTCGTCCTCGGAGGACAGGAGCGCGGCCACGCCACGCCGCACCACCTCGTGGTCGTCCAGCAGGAAAACGCGGATCATGCTCAGACGCTATCCGCCGGCGCACGCTCCCGGCCAGGGACGAAAGTCCCTGGCCGGGAGCGGGACGAGAAACGCGGGCCCGCGCCCTGCCTACCCCTGCTTCTCGATCGGCACGCGCTGCGCCTCCGGCCTCTCCTCCGCCAGCGGGATGTCCACCTCGAGGATGCCGTCGCGGTAGACCGCCTTGACGTTCTTCTCGTCGGCGTTGGGCGGCAGCGGCAGGGAGCGGCTGAACTCCCCGTAGACGAACTCGCTGCGGTGGCGTTCGGTCCGCTCCTCCTTCCGTTCGCCGCGGATGGTCAGCACGCCGTTCGACACGACGACCTCAACGTCGCTCTCCGGGTCGATGCCCGGCAGTTCGGCACGCACGATGTAATGGCCGTCCCTGACGGTGTCCTCGAAGCGGACCATCCGCTCCCCGGCTCTGGCTCCCATGAAAGGGGCCTCCAGCCAGTCGAGCAGGTCGGGGAGCGCCAGGCCTCTCGACTCGCGTCGCGTCGGCATCGACATGAGAACCTCCTGGATGGGTCTGACTCTCACCTCCATCTGATGCCAGGCCCGAGGGCCGGTGCAGAGGTCCTAGGTCCCGAATGGGCGGGACATTCGCCCCGGTGGCGGGCCCGGCCGTGTCAGCCTCTTCTGCTCTGCCCGGCGAACTGGGCGACGTCCGCGGCCGCGTCACCGGTCAGCTTGTCGGCCAGATCGGCCAGCGCCCGGCCGACGGCCAGTTCGTCACCGATCTCCGGAACGGGACGGTCGATGGGGTTGCGCCTGGCGTGGCCGACGCTCTCGTGCCTCCTTCCGCCAGGAGTCTGGACGATCGCGCGCGCGACGGTGTTGTCGTCGTTGTCGTCCTCGGTTATATAGATCTCCACAGTCCACTGCTTGACTTGCATCACGGCACCTCCTGCCGGTTTCCCCCTTTTCCAACCATCTCTCATGGCGGCCGGAGGGGGTAGTCCGCCCCGGTGGTCAGCCGTGTCCGGTCGTCTCGCCCGCTTCGGCGGGCGGGAGGCGCAGCGAGGCGGCGACGGCGGCCGGGAGGGCGCGCAGGCGGTGCTCGGGGAGCTCCAGGACCGTGACGTCGCCGGCCCAGGGGGCGACCTCGGCGACGACGGCCCGCGCCTGCTTCTTGGTGAGATGCCCTCTCGCCCTGATCAGGCCTTCCCGCCATGTGTTGGCGAGCTTGCCGTGCGCGTTGTCCAGGATGCCGCGCAACAGGCGTCCGTCGTCACCGGCGGGCGTCGGCAGTCGTACGGCGTCGAGGACGTGCCCGGTCCGCGTGAGCTCGTAGACGCCGGGGAGCGCCGCGCGCAGCGCCGGAAGGTCGGGGGCGGCGCCGGAGAGCAGGACCCGCACGTGCCGGGCCCGGGTGGCGAGCAGCAGGCGGGGGAGGGCGGCCTCCAGCCCGGCGGGTACGGCCAGCGCGACCCGCGAGGGGGAGGCGGCGTACGGCTTGGCGAGCCAGGTGGACAGCCGGGTCCTCGGCAGCTTGGGGAAGGCGTCCTTCGGCCAGTCGCCCACGAGCACCTCGGGCTCGAAGCCGCCCTCGCCGAGCGCGGCGGGTCCGGGGAGGCCCTGGAGGGCCTCGACCGACTGCGGGCCGTGGGTGTAGATCGCGGTGCTGAAGCGCTCCACCCTGGCGGCGACGGCCGGGCGGGTCTTGGTGGTCGGTCGCAGGACGTACAGGTCGGCCGCCGAGCCGATCGCCTCCGCCCCGAAATAACGGTTGAAGTCCGGATACATCGCCTCAAGGGCGAGGTTCAGGTCGTGCAGGGAGTTCTGCACCTTGAGCGCCAGCATGGGGGTCCGCTCGCCCGCGCCGTACGCCAGCAGGATGCGGCCCCGATCAGGATCGCGCAGCCCCTCGACGGCCCGGGCCACGAACAGCCCGACGCCCTCGGGGGTGTACGGAGGGTCGGTGATCGCCAGGTCGGCCTGATCGCGGGCCGACGCGGGCAGCCCGAGGCGCAGGTCGGCCCAGCGGGTGCGCACGTCGAGCCCGAGGCCGTCGGCCTGGGCGTCGATGTAGGCCAGGATGCGGTCGTCGATGTCGACCACCGTGACCTGGACGCCCGGAAAGGCCATCGCCACCGCGAGCGAGGTGAGGTCGTGGTCGCCCACGCACAGC
Organism: Sphaerisporangium fuscum; assembly: GCF_018531465.1. Lineage (GTDB taxonomy): Bacteria > Actinomycetota > Actinomycetes > Streptosporangiales > Streptosporangiaceae > Sphaerisporangium > Sphaerisporangium fuscum. The sequence goes on along the minus strand of NZ_JAHDTF010000013.1, from coordinate 40,760 downwards.
AGCCGGGCCCCCGGCAGCCAGAACCGGCCGCCGAGCAGGAGCGCCCTGCGCACCACCGTCTCGGGGGTCGCCGCGACGTGGTCGAGCGCCTGCCGTCCCCGCGGCCCCTCGGCGATCAGCTTCTCCATGCGCTCCAGCACGTCGGCGTACCGGGGCAGCAGATGCGCCACGGGGTCGGCCAGAGCGGGCTCCCCCGGGTGCCCGGACTCCTCCAAAAGCGGGCGGTAGGCCCGCACCTGCTCGGGAGTGAGGCGGAAACGGTCGCCGGAGCGCTGTGGTCCCACCTCGCGCAGCAGCGCCTCGATCCCGCGACGGGAGGTCGCGGCCCCGCGGACGAGATCGGCCAGCGTCCACCAGGCGCCGTCGCACAGCAACGCCAGCGCGAGGTGGTACCGCCGGGCGTCCACCCCTGCCTCGGCCAGCAGCCTTCTCACACCCTCGACCTCCATGCGGCAACCCTATCGGCGCCGGGCTCCCGCGTTCCCGCCCGGCCGTTCCCCGGCGGCATGGTGATTGCTTGACGCAATCCGTAATCACTCCAGGTGATGTCCTGCGGGGGGACGGGGGTGGTGGCTTACTAGGATCCCGGGGGCGAGTCACCGGGAGTGCGGGAAACCCTCATGCTGCACGGCATAGATGTGTCCAACTGGCAGGGCCACGTGAACTGGGCGGGGCACGCCGACGACGGCGTCGACTTCGGGTTCGCCAAGGCGACCGAGGGGACGGCGTTCACCGACAAGTACTTCGCCCGCAACTGGGCGGCGATGCGGGAGAACTGGCTGGTCTGCGGCGCCTACCACTTCGGCCATCCCAAGGCCGATCCGGAGGACCAGGTCCGCCACTTCCTGGACGTGATCGACGCGGCCGGCGGTCTGCGGCGGGGCGACCTGATCGCCCTCGACCTCGAACGCTCCGGGCACCTGCCGCCCCACGAGGTGGCGGCCTTCGCGCGGCGCTGGTGCCACGTCGTCACGCTGTGCACCGGGATCCGGCCGCTGATCTACACCTTCCTGTCGTTCGCCAGGAAGGGCTACTGCCGGGGCCTCGAGGACTATCCCCTGTGGATCGCCGCGCCGAGCCACCCCAAGGGGCGCCCGGTGGTGCCGCCGCCGTGGCGTTCCTGGGCCATCCATCAGTACGCCCACGGCTCGATCGACCGCAACGTCTTCCGGGGGACGAGGGCCGAGCTCACCGCCCTCGGCCTCCAGCCGGTCCGCCGCGACTCCCGGGTGTAGGCGCGGCCGCCGTCCACTGGCGGAGAGGCGCCGGCCCGAACTTTCCGCCCGGCACCCTCTTGCGCGCCGGCGCCGCGAGGCTCAATATGAACGTTCAAACGGAAATCGCCGAAATCTCGGCGTCTACTCCCCGGTTTGCTGGAGGAATCCCACGTGGGCGGCTTGCAGGATTTGAACGTTCATATTGGTTGGGAGGACTATCTGGGCCGCTTCCAGGAGCCGGCGGGGTACCTCGACTTCGCCCGGGTCGGACCGATCTCGCGCGACGTCGCCGCCACCCTCACCGAGGCCGCCGACCTGAGCCGGGGCGCCGCCCTGGCCCGCTTCGAGCGGTCCACCTCCCAGGCCGCCGCCTCGGCCGCGACCCTGCTGAAGGCGGCCGGACACGAGGTGGCGTTCGTCTCCTCGACCAGCCACGGCCTGTTCGCCGTGGCGGCGGCGCTGCCCGGCGACGGGACCGTGCTCGTCCCGCGTGGCGAGTTCCCGGCCAACACCCACCCCTGGCTGCGCTTCCAGGACCGCGGCGGGCCGCGTGTGCGCTGGATCGACGCGGCGCCGATCACCCCGGACGTCCTCGCCGCCCATCTCACCCCCGAGGTGAGGGCGCTCACGGTCAGCGCCGTCGACGCGCTCACCGGGTACCGGGCCCCGCTCGGCGCCCTGAAGGAGGTCCTCGGACCGGACCGGCTGCTGATCGTGGACGCGATCCAGGGCCTCGGCGCGGTGCCGATCGAGGTGGAGGCGGCCGACGTGCTGGCGTGCGGCGGTCAGAAGTGGCTGCGCGCCGGCTGGGGCGCGGCCCTGCTGCTGGTCCGCGACCACGCTCTAGACCGCCTCGCCGCCGGGCTCGGCGGCTGGTCCGGCCTTCGCGACGCCTTCGACATCGAGTCCGGGCCGCTGCCCGGCGCCGTGGCGCACACCATGACCAACCCCGACCATCCCGCGGTGGCCGCCCTCGGCGCGGGGATCGACCTGCTGCTGGCCGCGGGGCCCGACGCCGTGGGGCGGCGGGTCACCGAAACGCTGGACGAGATGCTGCGGGTCGTCCGGGCGGCCGGCGCCCACGTGCTGCTCCCGGAGCTCGGCCCGGCGGAGCGGGGCGGGATCGCCTCGTTCCGCCTGCCCGGCGCGGACCCGGCCGAGGCGCACGCGGCCCTGACCGCGGCCGGGCTCGTCACCACGCTACGCGGCGGATGGATCCGCCTGTCGCCGCACGCCACCACCCCCCGAGAAACGGCCACCCGGCTCGCCCGCGCGCTGAGTGGCGCACATGTCCCTGAAGGGAAAGTCTCATGATCAGTCGTCGTGGCCTCCTCGCCCTGGCGTCCGCCGGCGCGCTCTGCCTGCCCCTGGCCGCCTGCGGCGGCTCCGCCCCGGACGCGGGCGGACCGGTCAAGATCACCGTCTGGACCTGGAAGCCCGCCTCCGACGGCCTGGCCGCCGTCGCCAAGGACTTCGAGAAGGACAACCCCGGCATCAAGGTCGACGTCCAGGCCATCGGCAACCCGGCGATCTGGGAGAAGATCACCATCGGCATGGCCGCGGGCGGCAAGGGCCTGGGCGACGTGCTGCACATCGGCGTCGACTACCTGCCGAGCTACACCGAGAAGTTCCCCGGCGGCCTGGCCGACCTGCGCACGCTCGGCGCGGAGAAGTACAAGGACGCCTTCGCCAAGGGCCTGTGGCCCACCGTGCTCGGCAAGGACGGCGGCGTGTACGCCATGCCCTGGGAGGTCAACCCGGCCGGGCTCTTCTACCGCTCCGACCTGTTCCAGAAGGCCGGGATCGACGTGGCGGGCATCAAGACCTGGGACGACCTGATCGAGGCCGGGAAGACGCTGAAGGCCAAGACCGGCGCCTTCCTCATCGGCCTGAACAAGCCGGCGGCGGGCAGCCCCGACATGGACTTCTACCAGATGCTCCTGCAGCAGCAGGGCGCCTTCTACTTCGACCGGGAGGGCGAGGTCACGCTCGGCTCGGCGCCGGCCGTCCAGGCCATGGGCCTGATCAAGAAGATGAACGACGCCGGGATCGTCGCGGACACCTCCGGCGAGGGCACCTCGAAGAAGCTCATCGGCGCCGGCAGGCTGGCGGTGCTGCCCTGGCCGGCCTGGGCGGTGAGCTACATCCCGGAGATGCGTCCCGAGCAGAAGGGCCTGTGGCGGGTCATGTCGCCGCCCGCCTTCGCCGTGGGCGGGAAGCGGGCGGCGATCGTCAACTCCACCTACCTCAGCGTCTCGGGGAGCAGCCCGCACAAGGCCGAGGCGTTCAAGTTCGTGGAGTACGCGCTGACCCGCCCCGAGGTGGTCAACAAGGTGTTCAGGCAGGGCGGCGTCTTCCCGGCGCTGACCGCCGCGTACGCCGACCCGATGTACTCCGCCCCGAACCCCTACTACGGTGGCCAGCCCGCCCTGAAGACCTTCACCGACTCCCTCGGCGAGGGCGCCGACGCCACCTACTACTCCAGCGACTACGCCCGCGCCCTCAAGATCGCCAGTGACGCGCAGACCCAGGTCCTCACCAAGGGCGCCGACCCGGCGGGCGCGCTGTCCCAGGCGGCCCGCCTCCTCGCCCAGCAGACCAACAGGAAGCTCGCGGCGGGATGACGGCCACGCTGACCGAGGAGACCGCGCTCGGGCACGCCCCCGGCACGCGGCGTCCCATCCTCACCAAGAGGAACGTCCCCTACATCCTGATCGCGCCCGCGCTGCTCGGATTCCTGGCCTTCAAGGCGTATCCGATCCTCGCCGCGGCGTACATCAGCCTCACCACCGGCGCGGGCGCCGCCCGCAGCTTCGTCGGCCTGCGCAACTACGTCCGGCTGGCCGACGACCCGCTGTTCTGGACCTCGCTGTGGAACACCGCCCTGATCCTCGTGGTCCAGGTTCCGATCATGCTCTTCCTCGCGCTCCTGCTCGCCCTCGGGCTCAACTCGGCCTACGTGCGGCTGCGCGCGGTGTGGCGGCTCGGCGTCTTCCTGCCGTCCCTGACCGGGCTGGTCGCCTACGGCGTGATGTTCTCGGTGATCCTGAGCAGGGACTCCGGCCTGCTCAACTGGCTGCTCGGCTTCCTCGGCGCGCCGCGCGTCGACTGGCTCGGCAGCCCCTTCTGGGCGCGCATCTCCATCGTCATCGCCCTCACCTGGCACTACACCGGCTACAACGCGGTGATCTATCTCGCCGGCCTGCAGAGCATCTCCAAGGACCTCTACGAGGCCGCCATGGTGGACGGGGCCGGGGCGCTGCGCCGGTTCCGGTCGATCACGATCCCGCAGCTGCGCCCGATCCTGCTGCTGACGGTGGTGCTGTCGACCATCGGCACGCTGCAGCTCTTCGACGAGCCGTTCGTGCTGACCGGCGGGGGACCGGAGAACACCACACTGACGATCTCCCTCTACCTGTACCAGAACGGCTTCCGCTACTTCGACTTCGGCTACGCCGCCGCGATCGCTTACGCGCTCACGCTGATGGTCGCCGGATTCGGCCTCCTGCAGATCAAGCTGAGCGGAGGAAGGAAATGAGACGGCTGATCAGAGGCTGGCCGCTGACGTTCGCGCTGGCCGCGGTGTTCGGGGTGTGCGTCGGGCCGTTCTACTGGATGGCCATGGCGGCCACCCACGCCAACTCCGACATCTTCTCCGCGACGCCGAAGTTCTACCCCGGCGACCGGCTCCTGGAGAACATCGGGAAGCTGGAGGAGTCGATCGGGCTGCTCCACGTGCTGGGCAACACGCTGTTCGTCGCGGTGGTCCAGACGGCGGGCGCCCTGGTGATCTCGCTCCTGGCCGGGTACGCCTTCGCGAAGTTCACCTTCCGGGGACGCGACGCGTTCTTCGTCCTGCTCCTGTCGACGCTGGTCATCCCCGGCGGCGTCACGATCATCCCGGTGTTCGAGCTGATGAACGACATCGGGCTGATCGACAGCTTCCCCGCGCTCATCCTCCCCGGCCTGTCGGTGCCGTTCGGCGTGTTCCTGATGCGGCAGTCGCTGCTCGCGGTGCCGGACGAGCTGCTCGACGCCGCCCGCGTGGACGGCGCCGGCGAGCTGCGGGTGCTGTGGCGGGTCGTGGTGCCGGTCATGCGACCGGTCCTCGCGGCGCTGGCGGTCTTCCTCTTCCTCGGCGCCTGGAACGACTTCCTGTGGCCGCTGATCGCCCTGCGCACGCCCGAGATGTACACCCTGCCGGTCGCCCTGGCCTCGCTGCAGGCGACGGCCCGGACCGACTTCGGCCAGGTCATGGTCGGGACGGCGATCTCGTCGCTCCCCATGATCGTCCTGTTTCTCGTCCTGCAGAAGCAGTTCATCTCCGGCCTGCTGGCCGGTGCCACGAAGGGATAGACATGCAGATCTGGCAGCCGCACGCGCTGGCCGAGACGGTCACGGTGCGCGTCGGGGGCGTCGAGGTGGCGGTCGACGGCGGCTCGGACGTCACGGTCACCCAGGTGGGAGACCGGGCCTGGGTGATCGACGCGCCCGGCGCCACCGCGGCGCAGTGGCGCCTGCCGTGCGTCGCGACCGCCGCGTTCTGGACGCCGCACAGCGGCACCGTCTGGGTGCCGCCCATCTGGAACCTGCCGGCCACCTCCCGGCTGACCAGCGGCTCGCCGGTGGCGTCCCTGGTCGGGTCCGGCGGCGTCAACGTGTGCACGGTGGCCCTGGCCGAGGTCCACGACCAGGTGTCCATCACCGGAGGCGTGATCGAGGAGACCGGCGAGTTCGCCCTCACCGTCCGGGGCCGGGCGCCGCGCCTCCGCATCGACCTGTCCGACCGGCACTTCGCCGCGGCGCTGGGCGACGTCGCCGCGTGGTGGGAGGAGACGGCACGGCCGCCCGCCACTCCGCGCCAGGCGCGGCTGCCGGTGTACTCGACGTGGTACGGCATGCACCAGGAGGTCGGCGAGGAGCCGGTCGAGACGCAGGCGCGGCTGGCGAAGGAGCTGGGCTGCGACACGATCATCGTGGACGACGGCTGGCAGACGGCCGACCGGTCACGGGGGTACGCCTTCTGCGGCGACTGGGAGCCGAACCCGGCGGCGTTCCCCGACATGGCGGCACACGTGGCGCGGGTGCGCGACCTCGGCATGGCCTACCTGCTGTGGTACGCGATCCCGTTCATCGGTAAGGACAACGCGGCGTTCGAGCGGTTCGAGGGCAGGTTCCTGCGCTACCTCGACCACATGGACGCCGCGGTGCTCGACCCGCGCCACCCCGAGGTCCGCGCGTTCCTCCTCGACCGGCTGTCCCAGGCGGTGGAGACATGGGGGACGGACGGCCTGAAGATCGACTTCGTGGACCAGTTCGCCACCCCCGGCGGCGACCCCGCCCCGGGTCCCGGCGCCGACTGCCAGGAGGTGGACGAGGGCGTCCGGCGGCTGCTCCACGAGCTGGACCTGCGGCTGCGCCGTACCCGGCCGGGTCTCCTGGTGGAGTACCGGCAGCCGTACACCAGCCCCGGCCTGTGGCCGTACGGGAACATGATCCGCGCCACGGACTGCCCGCTGAGCCCGCAGGAGAACCGGCAGCGCACGATCGACCTGCGCCTGATCTCGGGACCGCGCGCCGTGCACGCCGACATGATCATGTGGCATCCCTCCGAGCCGGACGAGCAGGTCGCCGTGCACCTGATCAACGCGCTGTTCTCGGTGCCGCAGATCTCGGTCGACCTGTCCGCGCAGACGCCGGGGCGGCTGGCGGTGATCAGGTTCTGGCTGGGGATCTTCCGGGACCACCTGGAGACGCTGCAACTGGGCACCCTGCGGCCCGAACAGCCCGAGCACGGATACCCGCTCGTGCGGGCCTACGATGAGCAGACCATGGTCATCGCCCGCTACGCGTCGCTGCCGGTCGACGTCCCAGCCGAGGGCTGGACGGAACTGCTGGTCGCCAACGCCGCCCCCGACTCCCGGGTCGTCCTGCTCGGCGAGACGGAACGGCACGCCGAGGCGACCGTGCACGACTGCCGCGGCACCCTGCTGTCCACGACCGGGCTCCACCTGCCGGCCGGGGCCCAGGTGGTCACGGTCCCGACGGGCGGGCTGCTGCGGCTGCGCCGCCGCACCGGGGAGGGCTGACCGGTGGCGGCGCACCGGCCCCGCGGGGTCAGCATCGAGGACGTCGCCCGCGCGGCCGGTGTGTCCCGCCAGACGGTCTCCAACGCGCTCAACGCCCCGCACCGGCTGCGGGCCGAGACCCTGGAGCGGGTGACGGCGCTCATCGAGGAGATGGGCTACCGCCCCGACCAGTCGGCCCGCAGCCTGCGCTCCGGCACCCGGCGGGTCATCGCCTACACCACCCCGGAGACCGACCCGGCCAACCCCAACGCCCTGATGAGCGGCTTCCTGGAGGCCCTGGTCACGGCGTCCGGCGAGGCCGGCTACCGCATCCTGCTGGTACGGCCCCGCGCCGGCCAGGGACAGGCGCAGGCGCTGGAGGAGGTCATCGCCGCCCGCATCGCCGACGCCTTCCTGCTGTCCGACGTGCTCCGCGACGACCCCCGGGTCGACTACCTCGCCCGGGAGCGCTTCCCCTTCGTGGTGTTCGGCCGCACGGCACCGGGAGTGCCGCAGGCCTGGGTGGACGTCGACTCGGTCCAGGCGATGATCGACCTGGTCGGCCTGCTCGCCGCGCGCGGGCACCGGCGGCTGGCGTTCCTCGGCATGTCCGCCGACATCCCGTGGCTGACGCACCGCATGGAGGGCTTCCGCGCCGGAGTGCGGCGCCACCGCCTGACCGGCCGGGAAGCCGTCGTCGACGACCCGGAACAGGTGATGGCCGTGGCCCAGGGCCTGCTGAGCCGCCGGCCGCGCCCCACGGCGCTGGTCATGGTCGACGACTGGCTGGCCCCCGGCGTCTACGCCGCGGCCCAGGCGGAGGGCCTGACCATCGGCGAGGACCTCGCCGTCACCGGGTTCAACGACATGCCCTACACCACCCTGCTCCAGCCGCCGCTCACGACGGTGCGGCTCCCGCTGCGGCGCATCGCCGACGCCCTGGTCAGCCGCCTCCTGCAGATCGTCGAGGACGGCGCCGCCCCCGAGGCCGGCCTGCTGATCCCGGCCGAGCCGGTCCTGCGGCAGAGCGTGCCCCCCGCGCGCGCCTGACCGGTCCCGCGGCCCGGCGGGCGCCACGCCTACCGATTGGAACGTCCATGGAGATCAGTTCGTCATGCCCCGAGGTCGTCGAGATGTTCGAGTGGGCCACGCGGCGGGCGCTGCGCTGGGCCCACCCGGGCGGGACCCGGGGCCCGGTCGACGCCGACGAGACCCGCCCGGAGGGCACGGGAGAAGGGGTCTACCTGCCGTCCTACTGGGCCGGGTACGCCCACCGCAGCGGCTTCTACTCCCGCGACTTCGTCCACCAGCTCCCCGCCGCCCACCTGCTCGGCCTCGACGAGGCCAACCTGACGATGCTCAAGTGCTTCGCCGCCTCGGCGACGAAGGACCACGGCTACCACCCCGTCTGGGCGTTCAACTTCGACGGGTCGTACCTGTCCCTCGACTACCGGGGGCCGGACGACTTCGTCAGGGAGGTCCCGGCCGTCTTCGAGCTGGTCGAGGCCGCCGAGGCCGCCTACCGGTGGACGGGCGACCGCTCCTACGTCGAGGACCCCGTCCTGTGGGCGTTCTACCGCCACGCCACCGGCGAGTTCGTCGAGCTCCACGGCGGGGGCGGCCCCGTGGCCCGGGGGACCGGCGGGGGCATCTTCCAGGGCACCGCCACCTACAACGAGCTGGACGGCGAACCCCTGGCCGAAGCCGGGGACGGCATCGCGGCCCAGTACCGCGCCTACCTGGCCATGGCCGCGCTCGCGCGGGCCCGCGGCGAGGACGGCGAACCGTACAACCGGGCGGCCCGGCGGCTGCGCGACCACTTCGCCCGCTTCTGGGGCGGGTACGGCGCCGGGCAGATCCGGGGGTACACCACCGGCGGCGACCCGGTCACCGGGTGGGGACAGGAGAACAGCTTCTTCATGCCGCTCAAGGGCATCATGCCCGCCGGCCCCCGCAACGAGGCGTACCTGGACTACGTCGACGCGCAGGCCTCCGGCCCCGGCAGGCCCCCGAACATCGAGGCGCTCACCTACCTCCCCGACCTCTTCTTCCGGAACGGCCGCCCCGCGACCGCCTGGAAGTGGATGCGCGAGATCTTCGCCGCGCGCGACCTGCCGCACGTCGCCGGAGGCCGCAACGGCGACTATCCGGAGGTCGCCTTCACCCTGGTCGGCCAGGTCGTCGAGGGGCTGCTCGGCGTCCGTCCCGACGCCCCCTCCGGCGAGGTGACCGTGGAACCCGCGCTGCCGCCCGGCATCGACCGGCTGGAGGTCTCCGGCATACCGGTCGGCGGGCGCCGGATCGCCGTGCGGCACGATCGCGGCACCACCACCGTCACCGATCCCGGCCCCGGCGTCCCGCTCCGGGTGACGGCGATATTCGCCGACGGTTCCCGGTAGCATCGGGCAGGACAGCGAAGAAACCGAATCCACCAGATCCTTGGAGCAATCGTGTCTGCCGCCCTCGAAATACGCATCACCCTCGCCGGAGCCGAGCGTGTGGTGGCGGGCGGCACGACGGCGGGTGAGGCGCTCGAGGCGGACGGCCGCACGGTGATCGCCGCCAGGATCAACGGCGAGCTGCGCGACCTCGCGGCCGCGGTCGCCGACGGCGACGTCGTCGAGCCGGTCGCGATCGACAGCGAGGAGGGCCGGGCCATCCTGCGCCACTCCACCGCCCACGTGATGGCGCAGGCCGTCCAGGAGATCTTCCCCGAGGCCAGGCTCGGCATCGGCCCGCCGGTCGAGAACGGCTTCTACTACGACTTCGACGTCAAGGATCCCTTCACCCCCGACGACCTCAAGCGCGTCGAGAAGCGCATGCGCGAGATCGTCAAGCAGGGGCAGCTGTTCCAGCGGCGCCCGGTCTCCGACGACGACGCCCGCGAGGAGCTCGCCGCCGAGCCGTACAAGCTGGAGCTCATCGGGCTCAAGGGCGGCGCCGCCGACGAGGAGAGCGTCGAGGTGGGCGGTGGCCAGCTCACCATCTACGACAACCTCGACCCCAAGTCGGGCGAGCTGTGCTGGAAGGACCTCTGCCGGGGTCCCCACCTGCCCTCGACCCGCGTGATCCCCGCGTTCAAGCTGATGCGCTCCGGCGGCGCCTACTGGCGGGGCAGCGAGAAGAACCCCCAGCTCCAGCGCATCTACGGCACCGCCTGGGAGTCCCGCGAGAAGCAGGACGAGTACCTCCACATGCTGGAGGAGGCCGAGAAGCGCGACCACCGCAAGCTGGGCGCCGAGCTCGACCTGTTCTCCTTCCCCGACGAGCTCGGCTCGGGCCTGCCGGTCTTCCACCCCAAGGGCGGCGTGATCCGCAAGCTGATGGAGGACTACTCCCGCAAGCGGCACGAGGAGGCGGGGTACTCCTTCGTCAACACCCCGCACATCACCAAGGAGAACCTCTACAAGATCTCCGGCCACCTCGACTGGTACGCCGACGGCATGTTCCCGCCCATGGAGCTCGAGGGCGCCCGCTACTACCTCAAGCCCATGAACTGCCCGATGCACAACCTGATCTTCAGGGCGCGCGGGCGGTCCTACCGCGAGCTGCCGCTGCGGCTGTTCGAGTTCGGCACGGTGTACCGCTACGAGAAGTCCGGCGTGGTCCACGGCCTGACCCGCGTCCGCGGCCTCACCCAGGACGACGCGCACATCTACTGCACCCGCGAGCAGATGCGCGACGAGCTGACCTCGCTGCTGCGCTTCGTGCTCGACCTGCTGCGCGACTACGGCCTCAACGACTTCTACCTGGAGCTGTCCACCAAGGACCCGGTGAAGTTCGTCGGCACCGACGAGGACTGGGAGGAGGCCACCCAGACGCTGCGCGAGGTCGCCGAGTCCGAGAACCTCGAGCTGGTGCTCGACCCCGGCGGCGCGGCGTTCTACGGCCCGAAGATCTCGGTGCAGGCGCGCGACGCCATCGGCCGCTCCTGGCAGATGTCCACCATCCAGCTCGACTTCAACCTGCCGCAGCGCTTCGAGCTCGAATACCAGGCCTCCGACGGCGCCAGGCAGCGGCCCGTCATGATCCACCGGGCGCTGTTCGGGTCGATCGAGCGGTTCTTCGGCGTCCTGGTCGAGCACTACGCCGGCGCGTTCCCTCCGTGGCTCGCGCCCGTGCAGGTGGTCGGCATCCCGATCGGCGAGACCCACGTGCCCTACCTCGCCGACGTCGCCAAGAGGCTGCGTGAGCGAGGCATCCGGGTGGAGGTCGACGCCTCCTCCGACCGCATGCAGAAGAAGATCCGTAACGCGCAGAAGTCCAAGGTGCCGTTCATGCTGCTGGCGGGCGACGACGACATCGCGGCCGGCGCGGTGTCGTTCCGCTACCGCAGCGGCGAGCAGAAGAACGGCGTCCCGGTCGACGAGGCCATCGCCGAGATCGTCGACGCCGTCGAGCGGCGCGTCCAGGTCTGAGGGGCGGCGCCCCGGCCCGTGCGTGGAGGCCGGTTCCCGTGAGGCGCGGGGACCGGCCTTCCCCCGTCTGGGGCGGTGCCCGGGGGGCGGGAAGCACGCGGCCCGTCCTATGCTGCAAGGCATGCAGGAGTCGATTGAGCAGCCCGGTGCCGGAGAGCCAGACAACTTCCAGCGTCTATGGACCCCGCATCGCATGGCGTACATCAAGGGGGAGAACAAGCCGACGGGGTCGGGCCCGGGTGACGGGTGCCCGTTCTGCGAGATCCCCAAGATGAGCGATCAGGACGGGCTGATCGTGGCCCGGGGCTCCTCGGTCTTCGCCGTGCTCAACCTGTACCCGTACAACTCCGGCCACCTGATGGTCTGCCCGTACCGTCACGTCGCCGACTACACCGACCTGGACGAGGCCGAGACGGTGGAGCTGGCCGACTTCACCAAGCGCGCGATCGTGTCGCTGCGCAAGGCGAGCGGCGCGCAGGGGTTCAACGTCGGCATGAACCTCGGCCACGTCGCCGGGGCGGGCATCGCCGCGCACCTGCACCAGCACATCGTGCCCCGCTGGGGAGGCGACACCAACTTCATGCCGGTGGTGGGCCACACCAAGGTGCTGCCGCAGCTGCTGCAGGACACCCGCGAGCTCCTCGCGGACGCCTGGCCCGCCTCCTGACGTCAGCACCCCGGTGGCGTGGGGTGCCCACGCCACCGGGGTGCGAGCGGCCGTGCCCGGCGAGGGGCGTCCTCCACCCGCCGGGCACGACGTCCTAGTTGCGGTTGATGGTGAAGGTCGTGGTGGTGTTCTTGATGTCCTGGTAGTTGTTGGTCAGGGTCAGGTTGGTGAAGGTCGCCGAGCCGACGGCCGGTCCCTGGCCCTGTTCGGGCATCTCGTTCACCCAGATCCCGAAGCCGGACTTGGCGTCGAAGGCGTCACCGCTCCTGCGGGCGCCCGAGATGGTGACGTTGGTGAGAACGGTGTCCGTGATCGGGTTCTCCGGCTGGTTGCTGCTGTACTTCGTCTGGAACATGATCCCGGAGTAGGTCGGGTCGACGATGTCCACGTCGCTGATCCGGATGCCGCGGAACTCCTTGGAGGCCGAGAAGAGCCACATGCCCGGGAAGGTCTGCTGGCCCCAGAAGTGGCCGCCGGACCTGACGATCGAGATGTTCTCGAACCTCGTCGGCGTGGTGCCGAAGCCCCGGAAGGGGTAGCCGAAGTCGAGCGAGCTGATCGTCACCCCCGAGTAGGTGAGCGTGTCGGCGATGTAGATGTTGCGGAACACGTTGTCGTACCCGCCGTAGACCGCGATGCCGGCGGCCCGCCAGGGGGTCATGACCGAGAGGTTCTCGAAGACGTTCCCGGTCACGTCGCCCTGGGCGATGTCGACCGCGTTGAACAGGGCGAACGAGTCGTCCCCGGTCGAGCGCGCCTCGACGTTGCGCACGGTGTTGTTCCTGCTGTTGTTGGTGAAGTTGATGCCGTCGGCGAACAGGTCGCGGATGCGGCTGTCGGTCACCGTCACGTTGCTGACGTTCGTCGCCCACACCATGCACATCTGGTGCTCGATCCAGAGGTCGTCGATGGTGATGTTGCGGACGCCGGTCAGGTTGAACACCTTGCCGGGGCCGTCGTTGCGCTGGGTGTAGTTGCCGAAGACCGCGAACCCGGAGAAGGACGAGCCGTTGGCGCTGGAGTTCACCTCGAAGCCGATGTCGGTGTTCTCCTGGCCGGACGGGGCGTAGAACCTGGTGTACCAGGGACCGGCGCCGACGACCTTGACGGCCTTGCCGTAGACGTTGAACTTCGAGGAGACCTGGTAGTCACCCGCGGGCAGGTAGACGCCGGTCCACCCGGCCTCCATCCGGGCCTTGTCGAGGGCCGCCGCGACGTCCTGCTGGCCGAAGCCGGCCGGTACGACGTACTTGGCGGGGTCGGGGTTGGCGACCGGGGCCACCTGCTCGGTGTCGACGAAGTCGATCGCGTAGGTGCTGGAGTTGGCGGCGTCCTTCTGCAGCCTGATCTTCGTGCCGGCCGGGTAGCTCTGGTTGAGCATGAGGTTGGCCTCGTCGTAGATGTGCCGCGGGGAGCCGTTTCCGGGCGAGTTGTTGGGGCTCGCCTCCGCGCCGTACAGCCACATGTACTTGGAGGTCAGGTTGAGCGTCTTGTGGAACTGGCCGTTGACGTAGACGTTCACCGTGGAGGTGATGCCGCCGCCGCCCGGCGCGTCGGGGATCGAGAAGCGGGTGACCAGGGTGTTGGTGGCGGCCTTGGTGGTGAACTCCACGTAGGCGCCGGTACCGTTCAGCGTGACCGCCCTGCGGCCCGAGGCCTCGCCGGCCAGGGTGCCGATGTCGCGGCTGGGGCCGACGACCGCCGCGCCGCCGCCGGTGACGGCGTCCTCGGCCTCGTAGTGGTCGTACGGCATGTTGGCGCCGCGGCCGACGAACAGTGACTGGTCGAGGGTGTTGTTGGCCCGCTTGACGGGCAGTTCGTTGCCGTCGTCGGCGACCACGGCCCGCACGGTGTATCGGCCGTTGGCGGCGGTCCAGGTGCCGAGGCTGACGGGGGAGGTGGTGGCGCCGGCGGCGATGGCGCCGTTGTAGGTGCCGGTCAGTGTCTTGACGGTGCCGCCGCTGTCGTTCAGCACCGTCAGGGTGATGGCGTGGGCGCCGCTCGCGGAGGCCACGTTGCCCTGGTTCCTGAGCGCGACGGTGAAGGTGACGTTCGCGCCGCCGGCCGGGTTGCCGGGGCTCCAGGCGGGCACGGGGACGAGGTCGGAGCTGTCCACCGGCCGGACGGTCAGGGAGCCGGGGGCGGTGAAGGAGTTGTTGGACTCGTTCCGCTCGACGACGGTGCCGGCCTCGTCGGCCTTGGCGGTGACCTGGTAGGTGCCGGCGGCGCGCGGCCCGATGTTCGCCGACACGGTGGCCGACGCCCCGGCCGCCAGCGCGCCGACGTCGGCGGTGCCGACCTTGGTGTCACCCAGGTACAGGCCGACCTTGCTGGCGGCGGAGCCGGCGTTGCCCTGGTTCTTCACCGTCGCCGACAGGGTGATCGCGTCGGTCTCGACGGGGGAGGCGGGCGTCCAGGACGCGGCGGTGACGACGAGGTCGGGGTTCGGGGCGGCGGTGCCGAACACCTGGAACTCGGCCACCTGGCCGCCGGGCGCGCCGGTGTTGGAGTTGAACTTCAGCCGCATGTCGGCGACCGAGGCGAAGACGGGGATGTTCACGCTGTTGCCGGTGGCCGGGTCGAAGGTGTAGTCGGCGGCCGGCTTCAGGGTGGTGTACGACGAGGAGCTCTGCTCGCGGCCCTGGATCTCGATGTTCTGGGTGCGGGTGCCCCAGGCGCCGGAGGGGTTCAGCTTGAGCGTGACCTGGGAGGTGGCGACGTTCGCGCCCAGCTTCACCGTCAGGGTGTTGGGGAACGCCCCGGAGTTGGCCTCCCAGTAGGTGTTGAGGTCGCCGTCGACGGCGTTGGCGGCGGCGAAGGTGTACACGTGGCCGGATTCGGCGACCTCCTTGCCGAGGGCGAGGTTGGTCCCGGGATCAGGTCCCGAACCGGGGTCGTCGCCGTACACCTCCAGTTCGGAGACCTGGCCGGCGGGCCACCCGGTGTTGGCCGTGATGTTCACCCGGACGTAGCGGGTGCTCGTGGCGGTGAAGTCGACGGTGACGGTGTTGGCCACGCCCGGGTCGAACACCCGCCCGGCGGAGCCGGAGAGCGTCGAGAAGGTGGATCCGTCGGTGCTTCCCTGGATGGACAGGGTCTGTGTGCGCCGCTCCCAGCCGGTGGGCAGTTTCAGCACGACCCGGCCGACGCCGGTGGCGGTGGAGCCGAGGTCGACCTGGATCCACTGGGGGAAGGAGTTGTTGGCGCTCTCCCAGTAGCTGGCCTGGTTGCCGTCGGTGGCGTTGGAGGCCGGGTAGCCGTTGTTGGTGCTGCCGGCGGTGACCGGTCTGCCGGCCGCGAGGTTGACGGTGCCGACGGCGGCGGCCGTGGCGCGCTTGGCGGTGCCCGTCGTTCCGCCCGGGGCGGGGGCGGGGCCGGAGGCGGAGGCGGGTGCGGCCGTCAGTCCCGTGACGGCCAGCATGGTCGCGAGCGTCACGGAGAGCAGCCGTAACGCCATCTGCGTTGGTCTCATCGCGGTCCCATCTGTGGGGGGAGGAGAGGGAGCTCGAGGTGCCCACACCTTAAGATGACGACCAGATGTCTGCAATGTTTCGATGACTCTATGAAAGATAACGACTCTGTCACGCCGGTTGTCCGGGCGGGACGTGAGGCGTCCTCGACACGGTCGCCGTCCGGCTCTGCAAACACTTGCGGGACTTTGACAATATGCTTGCAACGTGACAGAGAACCTGGCGGCCACCGGCCGTTCCACCACACGGCGGCTCGCCGAGGTCGCCAAGAAGGTCGGCGTGAGCGAAGCCACCGTCAGCCGCGTGCTGAACGGCAAGCCCGGGGTTTCCGAGGCCACCCGGGCCGCGGTGCTGACCGCCCTCGACGTCCTCGGATACGAGCGCCCCACACAGCTGCGCGGCGAGCGGGCACGCCTGGTCGGGCTGGTGCTGCCCGAGCTGGCCAACCCGATCTTCCCCGCGCTGGCCGAGGTCGTCGGCGGCGCCCTGGCCCAGCGCGGCTTCACCCCCGTCCTGTGCACCCGCACCGCCGGCGGGCTCTCGGAGTCCGACTACATCGAGATGCTGCTGGAGCAGCAGGTCTCCGGCGTGGTGTTCGCCGGCGGCCACTACGCCGAGGACGACGCGCCGCACGACCACTACCACCGGCTGCTCGAACTGCGGCTGCCCGTGGTCCTGGTGAACGCCGCGACCGAGGGGCTGAACTTCCCGCGGGTGTCCACCGACGACGAGGTCGCGGTGGAGCAGGCCTTCGGCCACCTGCTGTCGCTCGGCCACGAGCGCGTCGGCATGGTCCTCGGCCCCGCCGACCACGTGCCGTCCAACCGCAAGCTGGAGGCCTTCCGGGCCGAGGCGGCCCGGGCCGGGCTGACGGTCGAGCCCTGGGCGGTCGAGCGCAGCCTGTTCGCGCTCGAGGGGGGGCAGGCGGTGACGACCAGGCTCGTCAAGAAGGGGGTGACCGCCATCATCTGCGCCAGCGACGTGCTGGCCCTGGGGGCGATCCGGGCGGTGCGGCGGCTGGGCCTGGCGGTGCCCGAGGACGTCTCGGTGGTCGGCTTCGACGACTCGGCGTTCATGAACTGCACCCACCCGCCGCTGACCACCGTGCGCCAGCCGCTGGAGGCCATCGGCCGCACCGCCGTGACTTTACTGGTCAACCAGATCGACGGCGCGGCGGTCACGGCGGAGGAGCTGCTGTTCGAGCCCGAGCTCGTCGTCCGCGGCTCGACGGGCCCGGTCCGCGCGCGCGGGCTCTCGGGCGAGCAGGTTCCCGGCGAGGACCTTGCCGAGCGGTCCCCGGTGGGCGGCTGATCAGTGCTTTCCGGAGCGGCCGCTCCCGGGCGGCCCGCTCCCGGGCGGCTTCCGGTCCCCGGGAGCCGCCGCTGAGCTCACGGCTGGGCGCCTGTTGAGCCGGCGCGCTTCCCTCGTCACTCGGAAGCACCGCCTCTTTCTTCCGCCCGCGCGCTCACGGTGCTCGCCGCGCCCTCGTACGGCACGCGTCACCCTGCCGACGATCCTCTGTCACTTTTTTGCATCATCCTCGTCGATCTCTTGCTGTGCTCTGTCCTGGTTTATATGTTCCTTGCGCGTCGCTCGGCGAAACGGCCGCGAAACCTGGCCAGGAGGAGCAAATGAAATCCCGGAAGATGATGATCCTGCTCAGCGCAGGACTCGCGCTCGCCGCCGCCGGCTGCGGCGCGGACGCTGATAAGACCCCCGATGCCAAGGGCTCGCAGGGCACGGCCGCTCCCGCCGGTGACGGGCCGGTCTCGATCACGGTGAACTGCGAGCCGCCCAGGACCAACAAGGTGGAGCGCGCCACCTTCGAAGAGGACCTGGCGGCGTTCCAGAAGCTCAACCCGAACATCACGATCAGCAAGGCGACCGACGCCTTCCCCTGCTACGACCCGCGCACCTTCGAGGCCAAGCTCGCGGGCGGCCAGCTGGAGACGGTGTTCTACGTCAACTTCCCCAACGTCGAGCGCCTCATCGCCAGCGGCCAGGCGGCCGACATCACGCCCTACCTCGACACGATCAAGACCTACGGCGACTACAACAGCGCCGTCGACATCTTCAAGAAGGACGGCAAGGTCTACGGCCTGCCGACCGACGGCTACGGCATGGGCCTGGTCTACAACAAGGACGTCTTCACCAAGGCCGGGCTCGACCCGAACAACCCGCCCAAGACCTGGGCCGAGGTGCGCGAGGCCGCCAAGAAGATCTCCGCGCTCGGCGCCGGGTACGTCGGCTTCGGCGAGTACAGCGCCAACAACGTCGGCGGGTGGCACTTCACGGCGTCCCTGTACGGCCGGGGCGGCTCGGTGCTCACCCCCGACGGCAAGAAGGCCGCCTTCAACAGCCCCGAGGGCAAGGCCGTGCTGCAGAACCTGCACGACATGCGCTGGGTCGACAACAGCACCGGCTCCCGGCTCCACACCGAATGGGCCCAGCTGATGAAGGACATGGCCGGCGGCAAGATGGGCATGATGCTCGGCGCCCCCGACGTGCTGATCAGCCTGCGCAACGACTTCCAGGCCAAGTTCGAGAACTACGCCGTCGCCGCCCTGCCCGAGGCCAAGGCCCTGTTCAACGGCGGCGCCGGCTACATGATCAACCCGAAGGCCACCCCGGAGCAGATCAAGGCCGGCCTGAAGTGGATCGACTACAAGTTCCTCACCCCCGGTAAGGGCCAGTTCGACTACGCGCGGAACAAGGCGGCCAACATGACCGTCGGCCAGCCGTACCCCGACCTGTTCAAGCCGGACAGCCCCTCCGCGCAGGCCGTCACCGAGCTGCGCAAGGCCAACGCCAACATCGACACCTCGCAGTTCCAGCAGTGGGTGGACGGCTCCAAGGGCATCCCGCCGAAGGCCGAGCCCGGGCCGTACGCACAGGAGATCTACGCGGTCCTCGACACCCCGATGTCGGCGGTCCTGACCAGGCAGGACGCCAACATCGACCAGCTGCTCTCCGACGCCGAGGCGAAGGTCAACGCCCTGCTGGCCAAGAAGGGCTGAGCATCCCCCGGCCGGGGCGTGGCAGGCGCCCCGGCCGTTTCACCTTGAGATCGGAAGACGACACCGATGACCACAATGAGCGCGCGAAGGCCGGTCCGGTCCCCGAGCCGGCGGGGGCGCGGCATCAGGCGCAACATCACCGCCTACGGGTTCCTGTGCGGAGCGCTGATCTGCTTCGCCTTCTTCTCCTGGTATCCGATGATCCGGGAGATCATCCTCAGCTTCCAGCGGACCAATTTCGTCGACGCGCCGGTGTGGGTGGGGCTGGAGAACTTCGTCACGGTCGTCCAGGACCCGGCGTTCGGCCCCGCCTGGCGGAACACGGTGATGTTCACGGTGCTCGCGCTGATCTTCGGGTACGGCGTGCCGTTCGTCACCGCGATCGTGCTGAACGAGCTGCGGCACGCGCGGGCGTACCTCAGGTTCGTGGTCTACCTGCCGGTCATGCTGCCCCCGGCCGTCGGCGTCCTGCTGTTCCAGTGGTTCTACGACCCGGACGCGGGCCTGTTCAACCAGGTCCTCGGCTTTCTGCACCTGCCGACGCTGGACTGGCTGAACTCCTCCAGCACGGCGCTGTTCTCGCTGGTGATCGTGTCCACCTGGATGAACATGGGCAGCGGCACGCTGATCTACCTGGCCGCGCTGCAGACGATCCCGAGCGAGCTGTACGAGGCGGCGGAGCTGGACGGGGCGGGGATCCTCAAGCGGATCCGGCACATCACGATCCCGCAGACCAGGCTGATCCTGCTGGTGATGCTGCTGCTGCAGATCGTCGCCACCATGCAGGTCTTCATCGAGCCGTTCCTGCTCACCGGGGGCGGGCCGGAGAACTCGACGGTCAGCGTGGTCTACCTCATGTACCAGTACGCGTTCAATTTCGGCAACATCAACGGCGGCAACGCCCTCGGCGTGATGCTCATGATCGTTCTGATGATCTTCTCCGCCGTCTACCTGCGCGTCTCGCGCGACAACACCAAGTAGAGGGCCGCAGATGTCCAACCTCACCGTCGCCCCGAAGCGCTCCGCCGAGACGTCCGGGGCCCGGAGCGGCGCGCGCGGGAGGCGCCGCCCCCGCAAGCCGATCTCCAGCGAGTTCCGCACCGTCGTCTCGCCCCACCAGCTCAACACCCGGCACGGACGGGCCATCTACTGGACCGTGCTGGTCGTGGTGGTCGCCCTCTTCACCGCGGTGTTCGTCTTCCCGCTGTACTGGATGGTCACCGGGGCGATGAAGAGCACCGAGGAACTCGTCCAGATCCCGCCGACCTTTCTCCCCTCGCACTTCGGCTTCGAGGCCTTCGCCGAGGCGTGGGAGCTGATGGACCTCCAGCGGCTCCTGGGCAACACGGCCCTGTACGCCGGGGGAGCGTGGCTGTTCACGCTCACCTTCGACGTGGCCGCCGCCTACGCGCTGTCGAAGCTGCGGCCGGCCCTCGGCAAGGTCGTGCTGGCGCTGATGCTCGCCACACTGATGATCCCGCCGATGGTGATCATGCTTCCGGCGTACCTGACCGTGAAGGAACTGCCGCTGCTCGGCTGGGACCTGCTGAACACGCCCTGGGCGATCTGGCTGCCCGCCGCGGCCAACGGGTTCAACATCTTCCTGCTCAAGCGCTTCTTCGACTCCATCCCCAGGGAACTCCTGGAGGCGGCCGAGATCGACGGCGCCGGCCCCGGCCGCATCCTGTGGTCGGTGGTGGTGCCGGTCTCCCGTCCGATCCTCGGCGTGGTCTCCATCCTCACCGTGGTCAACGTCTGGCGGGACTTCGTCTGGCCGCTGCTCGTACTGCCGGACAGCGACAAGATGTCGATCAGCATCGGCATCGCCTCGCTCTCGCGGCAGATGCCGCAGAACGTGCTGATCGCCTCGCTGGTGATCGCCAGCATTCCGACGATCGTCGTCTTCTTCCTGTTCCAGCGGCACATCATGGCGGGCCTCACCGCCGGCAGCCTCAAGGGCTGACAACCTCTATCGACGGCAAGGAGTAGTGTCCAGGATGCCCGAAACGTGGTGGCGGGGAGCCGCGATCTACCAGGTCTACCTGCGGAGCTTCGCCGACGGCAACGGCGACGGCACCGGAGATCTGGCCGGACTCCGTGCGCGCCTGCCCTACCTGGCGGACCTCGGGATCGACGCCATCTGGCTCAATCCCTGGTATCCGTCGCCCATGGCGGACGGCGGGTACGACGTGGCCGACTACCGCGGCATCGACCCGGCCTTCGGCAGCCTCCACGAGGCGGAGAGGTTCATCGAGGAGGCCCACGAGCTCGGCATCCGGGTCATCATCGACGTGGTGCCGAACCACACCTCCGACCAGAGCGAATGGTTCCGGCAGGCACTCGCCGCCGGGCCGGGCTCCCCCGAGCGGCAGCGGTTCTGGTTCCGCGACGAGCCGGGCGACTGGAAGTCCATCTTCGGCGGCCCGGCGTGGACGCAGGTCCCCGACGGGCAGTGGTATCTGCACCTGTTCGCCCCCGAACAGCCCGACTTCAACTGGACCAACCCCGAGGTGCACGAGTACTTCCACGAAGTGCTGCGCTTCTGGTTCGACCGGGGCGTCGACGGCATCCGCATCGACTCGGCCGCCGTGCTGGTGAAGGACTTCGACGGCGGCGACCCCGACGGGTACACCGACCGGCCCGAGGTGCACGACATCTACCGGAGCTGGCGCCGGCTGTCGGAGGAGTACGACGACCGGATGTTCATCGGCGAGGTGTGGTTCCCCGACCAGGAGCGCTTCGCCCGCTACCTGCGCCCCGACGAGCTGCACACCGCCTTCAACTTCGACTTCCTGGCCTGCCCGTGGGACCCGGCGGCGCTGCGCCACTCGATCGAGCAGACGCTCGCGACCCACGCGCCGCTCGGCGCCCCGCCCACGTGGGTGCTGTCCAACCACGACGTCGCCCGCGTCGTCACCAGGTACGGCAGGGAGGACACCTCCTGGGACCACGGTGACCGCAGGGACGGCGTGCCGTCGGACCTGGAACTCGGCTACCGCCGGGCCCGCGCCGCCGCGCTGCTGGCGATGGCACTGCCGGGCGGCGTCTACATCTACCAGGGCGAGGAGCTCGGCCTGCCCGAGGTGGAGGACATCCCGGACGAGCTGCGCCAGGACCCGATGTGGCACCGCTCGGGCCACACCGTCCCCGGCCGGGACGGCTGCCGGGTGCCGATGCCGTGGTCGGGAGAGGATCCGCCGTTCGGCTTCGGCGGGCAGCCGACGTGGCTGCCCCAGCCGGAGGACTGGCGCAAGCTCACCGTCGAGGCCCAGTCCGGCGACCTCGGCTCGATGCTCAACCTCTACCGCACCGCTCTGCGTCTGCGCCGCGAGCGGCTCGGCGACGGTGCCCTCACCTGGCTCGACCTCGGGCCGCGGGTGCTGGCGTTCACCCGCGACTCCGGCCTGACCTGCGTCGTCAACCTCGGCGAGGAGCCGGTACGGCTGCCGGCGCACGAGGAGATCCTCCTCACCAGCGGCTCCGTCGACGGGCACGACCTCCCGCCGGACACCGCCGCCTGGCTCGTCTGAGCCGCCGGGCTCAGGCCCGGCAGGGCGGCCGCGCCTTCACGCCTCCGTCGCGAGGGGACGGAGCACGGGAGCCGTTCCCTCAGGGGAGCCGGGCGTGAGGGCGCGGATGCCCGCCGACAGCACCAGCGGCACGGCCAGGGCCAGGGCCATCGACAGCACCGCGGCCCCCGAGTCGTTCACCAGCATGCCGACCACGCCGCTGACCAGGGCGCCGATGAGGCCCGCGCGCAGCATCGGCGCCCGCTCGAACGCCACGGGCAGCACGCCCGCGCTCGCCGTTCCCGGGCGCAGCAGGGCGAAGACCAGGAACGCGAACGCCGCGATCACGATCGGCATGAGGTTCGGCGACAGCAGCGTGCTCAGCATCGCCCCGAGCTTGCGGTTGATCACCGGCCAGAAGGTGCCGTCGACCACCTGGCCGACGAACCGCCCGAGGTGGCTCTGGGAGGCCGTCGGGCGCAGGTAGTCGAGGTAGGCGATGCCCATGACCAGCACGCCGCCCGCCACGCAGAAGGCCCCCAGCTTCACGATCGACACGCGCTTGCCCGCCACCAGCAGGGCCGTGACCGCGATGCCGGGCACGAACGCGATCACGCCGCCGAAGTCGCTGCCCACCCCCGGCCAGCCGTCCAGCAGCATCGCGAAGCCGCCGAGGCCCGCCACCAGGGCGACCGCCACCTTGCGGTGACCGGCCCGGACCAGGCCGTCGGCGACCGCGGTGGTGAGCAGCAGCACCGAGGTGGCGAGGAGCGCGAAGGGGATGTTGCCGAGCCCGCTGTAGCGGGCGCCGACCACGCCGGTGTAGCCCATGAGGCTGTTGAACTGCAGTCGCGTGCCGGTCAGCAGGTCGGCGACCAGGACGGCCGCCGTCACGCCGGCGATCACCGTGGGCGGGCCGAGGACGGTGCCGCCCTCCGCGCGGCCCCGCAGGCGCGCCCACAGGGCCGGGACGGCGAAGGCCAGCGCGGTCAGCGCCGCCGCGCCGGCCACGACCCCTCCGAGCAGCGTGAGCACGGGCACGGGCGAGCGGTCCCAGGGGGTGAGGTTGACCAGGTAGGTGGAGACGGGCAGCGAGCCCAGGGCGAGCGCGGCCAGGCGTACCCCGCCGAGGGCGCGACGCCGGCGCAGCAGCAGGAACGCGATCACGTAGAACAGCACCTGGAGCACGGCGACGCTGGTGAAGAACACCCCGCCCAGGCCGCGGATCGTCTGCCCGGCGACGTCGGCGTGCCGCAGGGCCGTCACGCCGTCGGCCAGGGCGGTCGGGCGGCTCGCGTCCCACGTCACGCCGATGACCGTCGCCGGGACGGCCACGCCGGCCTGCTGGAGCAGCGTGGCGGTGACGTCGGGCAGGATCACCATGTCGTCGCGGTGGGTGGACATGGCGCCGAGGAAGCGGCCCGCCGTGCCCGGGGCCCGCCACATCGCGACCCGCAGGCGCGGGTCGGCGCCGTGGTCGGACAGGCCGGCGAGCGCGATCGCGGTGCCGGGCGCCAGCGCGGCGGTGACGGCGCCGACCTTGGCGTCGGCCGCCTTCACCGCGGCCCTGCGCTGCTCGGGGGAGAGCTTGTCGGGCGCCTCGGACAGCCGTTCGCCCTCGATGTAGGGACGGATGAGGTCGTCGACGTCGACCGCGACCACCCGGCAGGCCGACCAGTCGGCGACCTTGTCGGGGGAGGGGACGTACCGGTCGACGGTGCCGGTGCGGTCGGCCAGCGCGAGCGCCGCGCCGGGGCCGACGGCCATCGTGCACTGGCCGGCGGAGTGGACGGCGGTGCCGAGCGTGCCCGCGTACGTCGCGTCCCGCACCGTCCACAGCCAGTCGAAGTCGGGGATGAGCCCCTTGCCGTCCGGCCGCTGCTCGACGGCGGGCGGCGGGCCGCACTTGGAGCCGACGGCGGTGCGCACCCCGGCGGAGACGGTCAGCCATCCGTCGTAGGGGCAGGTCGTACGGCCGACGGTGCGCACCGAGAGCGAGCCGATCGCGCTCTGGCCGGCCAGCCGCCACAGGTTGGGCGTGCCGGCCGCGCTCACGTCGTCCCAGTGCAGGCCGGGCACACCGATCAGGGCGACCTGCCCGGCGGCGTTCGCCTCCCGCCTCAGCGGCGTGTCCGCCCATGCGGCGGCAGGGGCCGTCACCAGGCCCAACAGGATCACCAACGCGCCGAGCGCCCGCCTCACCGACGACCTCCCACAACCTTCTCCCGGCAAATCCTTGGCACCGTACGGGAAGGGCGGCCACGCGGTCCAGGAAATCACGTCGAACCCGTCCGGGAATTCGAGGTCGCCGGTGGCCGGCCGTGAACGTCCCCGAGACGTGGGCCCGCGCGCACCCTAGCAAGATCTAAAGCGGTGCGCCGACTCCGGACGGGACGCCCGGAGCGCTCCGCGGGGAGTACAGCCGACATCGTCGCACACCGGCGGCACCGGGGGTCCGCATTCCATCAGGATCGCTTATCGGCCGACCGGGAATCATCGTTGGCGCTCAAGGCCCTCGGCGGCCAAGGATGGTCATGCCGGTCGATCCCCTTCCCGCTGTCAGGAGCCTCGTCATGCCTTCCACCGCCTCGGCCTTCGCCGCCCGCCTCGCCCTGGTCGGCGACCGTTCCCCGCACGTGCGCGCCCACGGGCGCATCCCCGTCCTGCTGGACGCGCTGCGCGAGCGCGACCTGCTGGAGCTGGACGTGTACTGGATCCCCACCGAGGACGCCGGGCAGGACGGGGCGCTGGACGGGTTCGACGGCGTCTGGCTGGTGCCCGGCAGCCCGTACGCCAGCGAGGCGGGCGCCCTCGCCGCGGTACGGGCGGCGCGGGAGGGCCGGGTCCCGTTCCTCGGCACCTGCGCGGGCTTCCAGCACGCCCTGCTGGAGTACGCCCGCGACGTGTGCGGCATGCGGGGCGCCCTCCACGCCGAGAACGCCGCCCTGGACGACGACGCCGACGGCATGCTGATCATGCCGCTGGCCTGCTCGCTGGTCGGCCACGAGGCGCCGGTCCGCGTCACCGCCGGGTCGCTGGCCGAGAAGGTGCTCGGGGCCGACCGCAGGATGGAGCGCTACCACTGCTCCTACGGCCTCAACCAGTCCTACCTGGGCCTGCTGCGCGAGCACGGCATGTCGTTCACCGGGTTCGACGACGATGGCCAGGCGCGCATCGCGGAGCTGGCGGAGCACCCGTTCTTCCTGTGCACCCTGTTCCAGCCCGAACTGGCCGGCGACGGGGCGCGCCCGCACCCGATCGTGCGGGCCTTCGCCGCGGCGGCCGCCGCCCACGCCGCCGACCGGCTCGCCTCTAGGTGAGGGTCGCGACGGTGGCGGCGCTCTCGTTGCCGAGGCGGTCGAGGGCGGTGACCAGGTAGGTGCCGTCCGTGCGGGCGGCGTACGACTCGTCGGCGGCGCCGCTCGCGGGGACGACGGCGAGGAGGTTGCGGGCGTCCGCGGTCGCGCAGTCGCCGGGCTTGGCCTCCGCCACCCGGTACACCGCGTAGGAGCGGGCGCCGGGGGAGGCCTTCCACTGCAGCGTGCCCCCGGTGCGGCGCACGGCCTGCGGGGCGGCGGGGGCGGCGCCGCCGCGCTCCTTCATCAGCGGCGTCAGCGCCGGACGCGGATAGTGGTCCTTGACGATCGCGTCGAGCACGTGGAGCGGGTTCCTGCCGAGGTCGGCCGCGCTGAAGTAGACGTCCCCCCCGACCTCGGGATACTTGCGGCCGAGGGTCAGGTGGGACGGCAGCTCGCCCGCCTTGGTCCACGCCGCGTCGTCCTTGGTGCCGACCCGGTACAGCGCCTGGCCGATGTACAGGTGCACCCCGGTGCCCTTGACCTCGTTCGCCCACCAGGGCACGAGCTTGGCGTAGTCGGCGGCGGAGAACCCGCGCGGCCAGTAGAGCTGCGGCATGACGTAGTCGACCGAACGGGCCTTGATCCAGGCACGGGCGTCGGCGTAGATCGCGTCGTAGGCCGACAGGCCCTTGGTGTCGGAGCCGGACGGGTCGTCGGACTTGTTGCGCCAGATCCCGAACGGGCTGATGCCGAACTTGACGTACGGCTTGGTGGCGTGGACGGCCTCGCCCACCTCGGCGACGAGCTTGTTCACGTTGTCCCGGCGCCAGGCGGCCAGCGACATGCCCTTTCCGTACTTGGCGAAGGCGGCCTTGTCGGAGAACTTCGCGCCGTTGCCCGGATAGGGGTAGAAGTAGTCGTCGAAGTGCACGCCGTCGATGTCGTACCGCTGCACGACGTCGTCGATGACCTTGACGGTGTAGGCGCGGACCTCGGGCAGGCCGGGGTTGTAGTACAGCTTCCCCTGGTACTTCACCGTCCACCCGGGGTGCTGACGGGCCGGGTGGTTCTCGGGCAGCGCGTTCACGTCGTCCTTGTCGGCGGCGCGATAGGGATTGAACCACGCGTGGAACTCCAGGCCCCGCTTGTGCGCCTCGGCGATCAGGAAGGGGAGCGGCTCCCAGCCGGGGTCCTTCCCGGCGGTGCCGGTCAGCCACTGCGACCACGGCTCGTACGGCGAGCGGTAGATCGCGTCGGAGGCCGGGCGGACCTGCACGAAGACGGCGTTGAGGTGCCGCTTGACCGCGTTGTCGAGGATGCGCACGTATTCCGCCTGCTGCCGCGCGGGGTCCAGGCCGGTCTCGGAGGGCCAGTCGACGTTGTGCACGGTGGCGATCCACACGCCCCGGAGCTGGCGCTTGGGGTACTTGGGGTTCACCGCGCACACCGGCGAGGCCGACGCGGAGGCCGCCGTGGTGCGGTGGCTCGTCGCCTTGGGGGCGGGGGTACGGCGGCTCGTGGCGGCCGGCGTCGCGGGCTTGGTCTCGCTGTCCGCCTTCTCGGCCCGCACGCCACCCGGGCCGAACAGATAGGCGACGCCGGTGGTGACCGCCGCGATGGTGGTGGCGGCGAGCAGAGGCCGATGTCCGTTTCGCATGGGACACCAGTCTGGCATCGGCAAAGAACTGGTAAGGCCGGATGAAAGAAATCAGATCGTGATACCGCCATGACCCATGGAGCCGCAGTGAACGATGCGGCGAAGCCGCGGACGCCCGGGCGGCCCTCCAGGGAAGGGCGGAGAACCTCGGGGACCTGCGTCTCCGTACCCGGGCGGCTTCCGCGTCCGGCCGGCATGCCACGGGCCCGCCACGCCGGATGGTGACAAGTGTCTTACCCGAAGCTCCGCGGCGTCCGCCGTCCTGCACCGGGACAGCCTTCCGCCGGCGGCCCCCGAGGTCCCCGCCGTACGGTGGCGCCGGCTTCGCCGTAACGGGTCCCCGCCGACCCGGCGCCGGTCACGAGCAGCTGACGTGCGGGGACCGGCGCCGGGAAGGGGGCGGGCCGCTAGTCGGAGGCGGATCTCATCTTCTCCGCCAGGTGGGACGGCAGGGGCTCGTAGCGCAGGAAGCTTCGCTGGAAGGTGCCGGTGCCGTGGGACATCGACCTCAGGTCGATGGCGTAACGGGTGATCTCGAGCTCGGGCACCTCGGCCCTCACCAGGGTGCGGCCGGTGCCGACGGCCTCGGTGCCGATGACGCGGCCCCGGCGGGAGGACAGGTCGGACATCACCGCGCCCACGTGCTCGTCCTCCACCAGGACCGAGACCTCGTCCACGGGCTCCAGCAGCAGGGCGGGCACCTTCGCCGCGGCCTCCTTGAGCGCCAGCTGCCCGGCGATCTGGAAGGCCATGTCGGAGGAGTCGACCGAGTGCGCCTTGCCGTCGTACAGCGTGACGCGGATGTCGACGACGGGGTAGCCGGCGAGGACGCCGCGCTCCATCTGGGCGCGCACGCCCTTCTCGACCGAGGGGATGAACTGCCTCGGCACCACCCCGCCGACGATCTTGTCGACGAACTCGAACCCGCCGCCCGACTCCAGCGGCTCCACCTCGACGTGGCAGATGGCGTACTGCCCGTGCCCGCCGGTCTGCTTCACGTTGCGGCCCATGCCCTGGGCCTTGCCGCTGAAGGTCTCGCGCAGCGGCACCCGCAGGTCGATCCGCTCGACCTCCACGCCGTGGCGCTTGGCCAGGTGGTCGAGCAGGACGTCGGCGTGGGCCTCGCCCATGCACCACAGCACGAGCTGCCGGGTCTCGGCGTTGTTCTCCAGGCGCAGCGTCGGATCCTCGGCGACCAGGCGGGCGAGGGCCTGCGACAGCTTGTCCTCGTCGGCCTTGGACTTCGCGCGGATCGCCACGGGCAGCAGCGGGTCGGGCATCGTCCACGACGTCACCAGCAGGGGGTGGTCCTTGTCGGAGAGGGTGTCACCCGTCTCGGCCCGGCCCAGCTTGGCGACCGCGCAGATGTCTCCGGCGATGCACTTGGTGGCGGTGCGCTGCGTCTTGCCGAGCGGAGAGGACAGGGCGCCGATGCGCTCGTCCACGTCGTGGTCCTCGTGCCCGCGCTCGGCCATGCCGTGGCCGGACACGTGGACGACCATGTCGGGGCGCAGCGTCCCCGAGAAGACCCGCACCAGGCTGATGCGGCCGACGTAGGGGTCGCTGGTGGTCTTGACGACCTCGGCGACCAGCGGCCCGTCGGGGGCGCACGTGAGGCCGTCCACGGGCTTGCCGTCGATCGTGGTGATCTCCGGCAGCGGGTGCTCCACCGGGGACGGGAAGCCCTGGGTGATCACCTCCAGGAGCTCCAGCATGCCGACGGCGGGGCCGGCGCCGGGCGCCGCGCAGGTGGCGAGGACCGGGTAGAAGCCGCCCCGGGCCACGGCCTTCTCGAGGTCCTCGATCAACACCTTGGTGTCGATCTCCTCGCCGGAGAGGTAACGGTCCATGAGGGACTCGTCCTCGCTCTCCTGGATGATCCCTTCGATCAGCGTGCCGCGGTAGGCGTCGATCTGGTCCTGGTAGCTCGGCCCCGGTTCGTTCTCGGTGCGGGAGCCGGTGGCGTAGTTGAAGAACTTCTGCGTCAGCAGGCCGATGAGCCCGTTGACGTGCCCGTTGGTGACGACGGGCAGGTAGAGCGGGGCGACGCCGTCGCCGAAGGTGTCCTGGCAGGTGGCGACGACGTCGTCGAAGTCGGCGCGCTGATGGTCGATCTTGGTGATGACGACCGCCCGGGGCATGCCGACGGCGGCGCACTCCTCCCAGATCATGCGCGTCAGCCCGTCGACGCCCTCGGCCGCGGACACCACGAACAGGGCGGCGTCGGCCGCCCGCAGACCCGCCCGCAGGTCGCCCACGAAGTCGGCGTACCCCGGGGTGTCGAGCAGGTTGATCTTGATGTCGTTGTGCGTCACCGGCGCGACGGCGAGGTTGACCGAGCGCTGCTGGCGCACCTCCACCTCGTCGAAGTCGCTGACCGTGGAGCCGTCCTCCACCCGGCCCATGCGCTGGATGGTGCCCGTCGTGGCCAGCAGGGCCTCGACGAGCGTCGTCTTCCCGGATCCGGAATGGCCGACCAGCACGACATTGCGCACCGCATCCGGCCGGTCGGCCGAGGGTGCTCTGCCCGCGGCTCCCGATGTGTGGCCCGTGGTCTTCTCCGGCACGTCGCCTCCCGCGTTTCGCCGTGAGATGCGGCCGCGCGCGGCCACATCGTCCGCCGCCGCGCCCGCCGCCCCGAGAGAGCGCGGTGCACACCACCCTTTACCTCTGTGGCGCGGATCACAAGAGGGGACAGGCAAAAGTGCTCACGAATCGACATCTGGACTTGTCCAGGTGTTCGCCCGCCGGTTTCCCTCTCGTGTTGTCACCTTTTCCCTTCCCCGTGCTCCGGCGTGCCATTCAGCGGCAGGCGGCTCACCTGGGAGGCTCCGTTCGAACCCGGGTCCCCGGGTGGCCTACGATCGGACCGCGATGTTGAAGAGCCTGCGCCCCGCCGTCACCCGTGTGCTGACCCCGCTCGGCCGGGCGCTGGCCCGCCGCGGCATCAGCCCGAACGTCATCACCGCCGTCGGCACGCTCGGCGTCGCCGTGGGGGCGCTCGGCTTCTACCCCAGCGGCCGGCTGTTCCTCGGCACGATCGTCATCACGGTCTTCGTGCTCGCCGACCTGCTCGACGGCGTCCTGGCCCGCATGCTCGGCAACGGCAGCACCTGGGGCGCCTTCCTCGACTCCACCCTCGACCGCGTCGGCGACGCCGCGATCTTCTCGGGGCTGATCCTGTGGTTCATGTCCACCGGTGAGCGGGTGCTGGCCGCCGTCGCGCTGTTCTGCCTGGTCGCGGGGGCGGTGGTGTCGTACGCCAAGGCGCGCGCCGAGGGGCTCGGCCTCACCTGCGACGTGGGCCTGGCCGAGCGCGGCGAGCGCCTGCTGGTCGTCCTGGTCGCCGCGGGCCTGTCGGGGCTCGGCGTGCCGTACGTGCTGGCCGTGGGGCTGTGGCTGCTCGCCGCGGCCAGCGCGTTCACCGCCGGGCAGCGGATTCTGCACGTTTACCGCCAGACAGTGCCAACATGAACGTACGACCCGACGCATCGACGGAAGATCTTCTCACCGACTCCTAGGGGGTGAACCTCGCGTGGCCGATCGGCTCGTCGTCTGGGCGTTCCACCTCGGCTGGGTGCTGGTGCCCAAGCTGCCCGAGCCGGTGGCCGCGTGGGCCTTCCGCCTCATCGCCGACCTGATGTGGCGGCGCCACGGCAAGCTCGTGCGGCGCCTGGAATCCAACCTCGCCCGCGTGACGGGCAAGGACGTCTCGGATCCGTCGATCCGCGACCTCAGCAAGGCCGGGCTGCGCTCCTACTTCCGCTACTGGCTGGAGGCGCTGCGCCTGCCCGTGATCGGCAGGGAACGCGTCCTCGCCGGCGTGCGCGACATCGGGGCGGAGCGGGCCTTCGCCACCCTCGACGGCGGCAGGGGCGTCGTGTTCGCCCTGCCCCACATGGGCAACTGGGACCTCGCCGGCGCCTGGCTGATCCACAAGGGGTATCCGTTCACCACGGTGATGGAGCGGCTGAAGCCCGAGTCGCTGTACGAACGGTTCGTCGCCTTCCGTCAGAGCCTCGGCATGGAGGTGCTGCCGCTCACCGCCAGAGGAGGCGGCACCGCCCACGCCTTCGGCACCCTCGCGCAGCGGCTCCGGGCCGGCCGGGCGGTGTGCCTGCCGGCCGAGCGCGACCTGACCGAGAAGGGGATCGAGGTCGACTTCTTCAACGGCAGGACCCGCATGGTGGCCGGCCCCGCGCTCCTCGCCCTGCAGACCGGCGCCGCCCTGCATCCCGCCAGCCTGTGGTTCGAGGGCGACGGCTGGGGGGTGCACATCCACGAGGAGATCCCCGTCCCCGCCGAGGGCACCCGCCAGGAGAAGGTCGCCATCATGACCCAGAGCATGGCGCGCGTCTTCCAGGAAGGCATCTCCCGACACCCCGAGGACTGGCACATGCTGCAGCGACTCTGGCTCGACGACCTGGAACCCCGGTGAGCACGCCATGAGGGTGGGCATGGTCTGCCCCTACACCTGGGACGTCCCCGGCGGCGTCATGGCGCACGTGCGCGACCTCGCCGAAGCGCTGATCGCCGACGGCCACCACGTCTCGGTGATGGCCCCCGCGTCCGACGACGCGCCCCTGCCCTTCTACGTGACCTCGGCCGGGCGCGCGATGCCCGTCCCCTACAACGGTTCGGTGGCCCGCCTGGCCTTCGGCTTCCTGTCGGCCGGCCGGGTGCGCAAGTGGCTGCGCGAGGGCCGCTTCGACGTGCTCCACGTGCACGAGCCGGCGGTGCCCTCGGTCGGACTGCTGGCCGTGTGGGCGGCGCGCGGCCCGATCGTCGCCACCTTCCACGCCTCCTACCAGCGCTCGCGCGCCGTCTCGGTCTCGGCGCCCGTGCTCCACACCGCCCTGGAGAAGATCACCGGCCGTATCGCCGTGTCCGACGCCGCCCGCAAGACCCTGGTGGAGCACCTCGGCGGCGACGCCGTCCTCATCCCGAACGGCGTCACCGTCAGCCGGTACGCCGAGGCCGAGCCGCTGCCCGGCTGGGGGCCCGACGGCGGCGTGATCGGCTTCCTCGGCCGCATGGACGAGCCGCGCAAGGGCCTCTCGGTGCTGCTGGAGGCGTTCTCGATCATCGCTCCCGAGCGTCCGGGCCTGCGGCTGCTCATCGCGGGCCCGGGCGACGCCGGCGACGTGCTCGCCAAGGTCCCGGCCGCGCTGCGCGACCGCGTCGGCATCCTCGGCATGGTGAGCGAGGAGGACAAGGTCCGCGCCTACCACTCCGTCGACGTCTACTGCGCTCCCAACACCCACGGTGAGAGTTTCGGCATCGTGCTGACCGAGGCGATGTCGGCGGGCGCCGCCGTGCTGGCCAGCGACATCCCGGCCTTCCGCCGCGTCCTCGGCGAGGGCCAGGCGGGGGCGCTGTTCACCACCGGAGACCCCGCCTCCCTGGCCCGTGAGGCCGTGGCCCTCCTCGACGATCCCGAGCGCCGCGCCAAGCTCTCCGACGAGGCCCGGGTAGCCGTCCGCAAGTACGACTGGTCGACCGTGGCCCGCGACGTCGTCCGGGTGTACGAGACGGTGACCGCCACCGCGGCCGGCGGTGTGGAGGAGGAGCACAACGGCCGGTCCCGGCAGGCCGAGCCGGCCTACGAGGCCGAGGCCCTGTGAGCGGCCGCGAGCACCGGTACGACGGCGGGGCCCGGTGAGCGTTCGCGAGGGCGGGCCGGTCACCGGGCGCCGCCTCTGTGACGAAAGCGAGAGTTCGTGAGCACTGTCACGATCATCCTGGTGGTCGGCGTGGTCGTCGTGCTCACCGCCGTCTACATCTCCTGGCGGGCCGGGCGGCTCGACCGGCTGCACATCCGCCTCGAACTCGCCCGGGAGGCCCTCGACGCCGCGCTCGTCCGCCGCGCCGCCGTCGCCATGGACCTCGCCTCCTCCCGCATCCTCGACCCGGCCACCAGCCTCGTGCTCGCCGCGGCCGCGCACGAGGCGCGTACGGCCGGGCTCGATGAGCGTGAGCACGCCGAGAGCGACCTGTCGCGCACCCTGCGGGCCGTGATGGACCAGGAACGCTTCCGCGAGCGCCTGGCCGAGGCCCCGGGAGGCAAGGAGCTGGTGGAGGAGCTCGACACCGCGGTGACGAAGGTGATCTACTCCCGCCGCTTCTACAACAACGCCGTGGGCGTCACCCGTCACGCCCAGCGCCGCTGGCTCGCCCGCACGCTGCGCCTGGCCGGCCACACCGAATACCCGTCGTACTTCGAGATCGACGACGCCGAGGGCATCTCCCTGACTCCGCAGCCCTGAGCCCGGTATATCGCCCTATAGCTCGCAAAAGGTGTGCAAGGGCCCTAATGCGGCGCTGAATGGTGTGCGCGGCGGCATTCGGAATACCTATTCGTTTTATCGGCGCGACCGTAAACCGGTAGGGTTGGCGCGGCGCGGATGGATCTTGGTGTCCCGCCGTCGATATGGCTGCTGTCACGCCGAGGAGATACGCATTGAGTCTCGATACCGTGCGCGAAGAACAGGCGATGCGTCAGGTGACCGATCGCCTGGTCGAGACCTTCACCGACGCCTATTCCGCCGACCGGGTGCACACCGTGGTGGGGGACGTCCACAGTCGCTTCGACGGCTTCCCCATCAGGGACTT
Source organism: Sphaerisporangium fuscum (assembly GCF_018531465.1). GTDB lineage: Bacteria > Actinomycetota > Actinomycetes > Streptosporangiales > Streptosporangiaceae > Sphaerisporangium > Sphaerisporangium fuscum. The sequence continues at coordinate 6,826 of NZ_JAHDTF010000013.1, read as the reverse complement.
CGTTCCCATCTTCGTCGAACGCATGGTCCGGCGCGAATTGGGTCCGGAGGCGGCTGGGACGAATATTGAGGTGGAGCCCCAGGGGTCCGCTCCGGAAATCGCCGACGCCACGTCCGATGCCCGGCCGTCGACGACTCGCGACACTTTGAATTCAGGCGGGCGTCACTATTCGGAAATCTTCCGATCATCGAATGTTAAGGAACTGCTGGACCGGAACAAGAAGGTCGTTTCCGCGGTTCTGGCGGCGGCCGTCGTGGTCGTCGGCGCGGTGGTCGTCATCACCACCGGTGGGGACGACCCGGCCTCGCCCACGGCGGCGGGCGGGATCCCGTCCGCCCCGGCGGCCCCGGCCGCCACCTCGCGGTCCTCGTCCGGTACGGCGGCCTCACCCGCGGCCGCGGCGCGGACGCCGTCCTCACTGGTCACCGTGCGCGGGGTGATCGGCTCGGAGAAGCAGGCGTTCTTCGAGGACCCCGAGGTGGTCAAGGTGTTCGCCGCCAACGGCCTGAAGGTCGAGGTCGACCCGGCGGGCTCGCGGCAGATCGCCACCTCCGTCGATCTCGGCCGGTACGACTTCGCGTTCCCCTCCAGCGCCCCCGCGGCCGACCGCATCCAGCGGGAGAAGAAGGTCAGCGCGAAGTACACGCCGTTCTCCTCGCCCATGGCGGTCGCGACCTTCAAGCCGATCGCGAAGCTGCTGGCCAGAGCGGGGGTGGTCAAGGAGATGGGCGCCGGGAAGAAGGGCAGGGCCGTCCAGGGCTTCGACTTCGCCCGCTACCTCGAGCTGGTCGCGCGCGGCGTGCGGTGGGACCAGCTCGAGGGCCACTCCGCCTATCCCGTCCGCAAGAACGTCCTGGTCTCCACCACCGACCCGCGCACCTCGAACTCCGCGGCCATGTACCTGGCGGTGGCGAGCTACGTGGCCAACGGCCACAGCATCGTGCAGGGCGGCGACGCCGAGCGGAACGTGCTGCCGGCGCTGTCCCGGCTGTTCCTCGGTCAGGGCTACACCGACAACACCAGCGAGGGGCCGTTCGAGGAGTACCTCTCGGTCGGCATGGGCCCCACGCCGCTGGTCTGGATCTACGAGGCCCAGTTCGTGGAGGCCGCCGCGCGGGGACGCGTCAAGCCGGGCATGGTGCTGATGTACCCGTCGCCGACCGTGCTGTCCAGGCACACGCTGGTGCCGTTCACCCCCGGCGGCGACCGCGTCGGCCGCCTGCTGTCGACCGACCCGGACCTGCAGCGCCTCGCCGCCGAGCACGGGTTCCGCTCCGGCGACCCCTCCCGGTTCGCCAAGGTCGCCGCCGCCCACAAGGTGCCCGTCCCGGCGAACCTCATCGACGTGGTCGACACCCCCTCCTACGACACGCTCGAGCACCTGCTCGCCAAGATCGCCAAGTCGTACAAGGCCTGAGCGCGTCACCATGGCCCCCGAGGGGGACGAACGGGTCAGGGCGGCCGGACCACCTCGCCGCCCTGACCTGTAGGTGAGTGATGTCCGACAACCGCTCCGGCCCGCTGCCGGTCCTGCTCGCGCTCCTGTTCTCCCTGTCCGCCGTCCCCGTCCCCGGCGCCGCGCCCACGACCACGACCGTCACCGTCGACGGCGCCGGGAGCGGCCGGACCTTCGACGGCATCGGCGCCGTCAGCGGAGGCGGCGGCAACTCCCGGCTGCTGCTCGACTACCCCGAACCGCAGCGCGGCCGGATCCTCGACTACCTGTTCGAACCGGGCTACGGCGCCGCGCTCCAGCTGCTGAAGGTGGAGATCGGCGGGGACATGAACTCCACCGACGGCGCCGAGCCCAGCCACATGCACACCGCGGGCGACCTCGACTGCGACCGCGGCTACGAGTGGTGGCTCATGGAGGAGGCCAAGCGCCGCAACCCCGCGATCAAGCTGGCGGCGCTGTCCTGGGGCGCGCCCGGCTGGATCGGGCGCGGCCGTTTCTGGAGCGACGACATGATCGGCTACCTCATGAAGTGGCTCGGCTGCGCCGAACGGCACCACCTGCGCGTCGACTACATCGGCGGGTGGAACGAGAACGGCTTCGACGCCTCCTGGTACAAGAAGCTGCACGCGGCCCTGCGGGCAGGCGGCCACGCCACCAAGGTCGTCGCCGCCGACTCCGGGTGGGACGTGGCCGGCGCCCTCGCCGCCGACCCCGCGTTCGCCGCCGCGGTGGACGTCGTCGGCGCCCACTATCCCTGCGAGGGCGGCGACGGGGGCAACGCCCACACCTGTCACACGCCCGAGGCCGCCAGGACCGCCGGCAAGCCGATCTGGGCCAGCGAGAACGGCTCACAGGACCACGACGCCGGCGCGGCGGCGATGGCGCGGGCGGTCAACCTCGGGTACGTCGACGGGCGGATGACCTCCTTCATCAACTGGCCCCTGGTCGCGGCGACGCCGCCCGGCCTGCCGTTCCCGACGACCGCGCTGATCGTCGACGACCAGCCGTGGTCCGGGCGCTTCGCCGTGGGCAAGCAGGTGTGGGTGACCGCCCAGACCACCCAGTTCACCCGGCCGGGCTGGACCTACCTCGACGGCGCGAGCGGCCTGCTCGGCGGCGATCGCGTCAACGGCAGCTACGTCACGCTGAAGTCGCCGGACGGGCGCGACTACAGCACGGTGATCGAGACCACCCGAGCCAGGGCCGATCAGACCGCGACGTTCACCGTCACGGGCGGGCTGTCCACCGGCACGGTGCACCTCTGGTCCACCGACCTGGCGTCCACCGACCCCGCGGGGGACCTCGCCCACGTGGCCGACGTGACGCCCCACGGCGGGAGCTTCTCGGTGACGTTGAAGCCGGGCCGCGTCTACACGCTGACGACGACCACCGGCCAGGGCAGGGGAGACGCCGTCTCCGGGCCGCCCGCTTCCTTCGGCCTGCCCTACTCCGACGACTTCGACGGCTCACGGCCCGGCTCCATCCCCGCCTACCTCGCCCCGCAGCACGGCGCGTTCGAGGTCACGCCCTGCGGCGCCGGGCGGGCCGGCCGGTGCGTACGGCAGATGTCGCCGGTGAAGCCGATCGTGTGGCACGACAACGACGCGACGCCGTACAGCCTGATCGGCGACGCCATCTGGGCCAACTACACGATCGGCGCCGACGTGATGCTGGAGGGGGCCGGTTCGGCGGAGCTGCTCGGGAGGTACGGCGGGCGCGACTACTGGGAGGTCGGCCACATCGACGCCTACTACCTGCGGGTGACCGGCACCGGCGAGTGGTCGATCGTGCGCGGCGACACCACCGGCGGCCTCACGACCCTCGCCTCCGGGCGGGTCGCCGCCCTCGGCACGCGAAGCTGGCACCGCCTGGCGCTCACCTTCCAGGACGACGCCATCACGGCCGCGATCGACGGCCGGACGGCCGGGACCGCCCGCGACACCGCCTACACGGCGGGACCGGCCGGGCTGGCGGTGGGCGTCGGCGACGGCGGCACGCGAACGCCGGGAGCCGGGTGGCTCAACGCGCGGTTCGACGACCTGACGGTGACCCCCGGCCGGGACGCCACCACGGGCACCGCCTACACGCTGGTCAACGCCGGCAGCGGCAAGGTCCTCACGGTGTCGGGCGACGGGCTCGTCCAGGCGACCGGCACCGGAGCCGCCGGCCAGCGGTGGAAGCTGGAGGGGCACGGCACCGGCTACCTCGAACTCGTCACCGGCGGCAGGGCCCTCACCGCGTCGTCACGCGCGGCGGGCGCCCCGCTCCACGCGCGTCCCGACACGCGCGCGGAGCGCCAGCAGTGGCGCTTCACGCCCACCGGCGACGGCGCCTACACCATCACCAACCGCGACAGCGGCGACGTGGCCGGCGTGCGCGGCGGCTCCCTGGACGACGACGCGCCCGTCGTCCAGGCGCCGGCGTCCGGCGCCCCCGGCGAGAGGTGGACGCTCGTGCCGGCGCCCACGGCGGGACGACGTACGGGGTCATGGACCGCCGCGGGTCAGCAGGCCTCCGCGTGGGCGGTGCCGGTGTCACGGGTGGCCAGCCCGGCGCGGGTGGCGTCGGCGGACAGGTCGTCGGGCTGGTGCTCGGCCGCCAGTTCGGCCTGGACCAGGCCGGCGTACTCCTCGGTCTCACGCAGCACGTCCCGCTCGTCCCAGCCGAGGACCGGCGCCATGAGCGCTGCCACCTCGGGCGCCGCCGCGAGGCCCCGGTCGCGTTCCTCGATCGCGATCCTCGTGCGGCGGGCCAGGACGTCCTCAAGGCGCCGCGCCCCCTCGTGCGAGGCCGCGTACACCACCTCCGCCCGCAGGTAGTCGCCGGCCCCCGCCAGCGGAAGGCCGAGGGAGGAGTCCGCCTCGATCATCTGCAGCAGGTCCTCCACGGCCGAGCCGTAGCGGCGCAGCAGGCGCTCCACGCGGGCGACGTCCAGGCCGGCCCGGGCGGCCAGGTGGGCACGGCGGTTCCACAGCGCCTCGTACCCCTCCGCGCCGAGAAGGGGCAGGCGGTCGGTGACCGACGCGGGAACGCCCCCGGAGAGCTCCCGCGCCGCCACGTCCACCGCGTCCTTGGCCATCACCCGGTAGGTGGTGTACTTGCCGCCCGCCACCACCACCAGGCCCGGCGCCGGCCGTGCGACGGTGTGCTCGCGCGACAGCTTGGCGGTGTCGGAGGCGTCCCCGGCCAGCAGGGGACGCAGCCCCGCGTACACCCCTTCGATGTCGTCGCGGCCGATCGGCGTGCTCAGCACCTCGTTGACGTGGTCGAGCAGGTAGTCGATGTCGGCCTGGGTGGCCACCGGGTGGGCCTTGCTGAGCGACCAGTCGGTGTCGGTGGTGCCGATGATCCAGTGCCGGCCCCACGGGATGACGAAGAGCACGCTCTTCTCGGTGCGGAGGATGAGGCCGGTGTTGAGGGTGATCCGGTCACGCGGCACCGTGATGTGCACGCCCTTGGACGCCCGGACGGTCAGGCCGCCCTCGGCGCCCGTCATCCGCCGGGTCTCCTCGGTCCACACGCCGGTCGCGTTGATCACCTGGCGGGCACGGACGACGATCTCCTCGCCGCTCTCCAGATCGAGCACCTTGGCCCCGGTCACGCGCTCCCCGTCGCGGACCAGCGCCGTCACCCGGGCCCCGGTCGCGACGGCGGCGCCGTACTGCGCGGCGGTGCGGGCCAGCGTCATGGTGAAGCGCGCGTCGTCGACCCGCGCGTCGAAGTACTGCACGGCGCCGACCAGCGCCTCCGGGCGCAGGCCCGGGGCGACGGCGAGCGCGCGGCGGCGGCTCAGCTGGCGGTGGCGCGGCAGCACCCGCTTGCCGTCGAGCACGTCGTACAGCGTCACACCGGCGCCCACGTAGAACCGCTCCCACACCCGGTGCTTGAGCGGGAACAGGAACGGCACGGGGCGCACCAGGTGGGGCGCGAGCCGGGTCAGCAGCAGGGCGCGTTCCTTCAGCGCCTCCCTGACCAGCTTGAAGTCGAGCTGTTCGAGGTAACGCAGGCCGCCGTGGATCAGCTTGCTGGACCGGCTGGAGGTACCGGCCGCCCAGTCGCGGGCCTCCACCAGCGCGACCGACAGGCCGCGCGACACCGCGTCGAGCGCCGCTCCGGCGCCCACCACTCCGCCGCCGACGACCAGCACGTCGAACTCACCGTCGGCCATCCTTCGCAGGCTCGCCGCGCGGTACGACGGCCCCATCGGTACAGCATTCACAGTTCCGGGCTCCTCATTCGAACAACATCGGAGGCCGGGGCCGCGCCGCCGAGCGGCGCGGCCCCGGTCGTGGGTTGATCAGTCGACCTCGACCCAGTCGAGGGTGCGGGTGACCGCCTTCTTCCAGCCGGCGTAGCCGGTCTCGCGCTGCTCCTGGGACCACTGCGGCTGCCACCGCTTGTCCTCGTTCCAGTTGCGCTTGAGCTCGTCGGTGGACTTCCAGAAGCCGACCGCCAGGCCGGCGGCGTAGGCGGCGCCGAGGGCGGTGGTCTCGGCGACGACGGGCTTGGAGACCGGGACGCCGAGGATGTCGGCCTGGATCTGCATGCACAGGTCGTTGGCGGTCACGCCGCCGTCCACGCGCAGCACGTCCAGCACCACGCCGGAGTCGTTCTGCATCGCCTCGACGACGTCGCGGGTCTGGTAGCAGATCGATTCCAGGGTGGCCCGCGCCAGGTGGGCGTTGGTGTTGTAGCGGGACAGCCCGACGATGGCGCCGCGCGCGTCGGAGCGCCAGTAGGGGGCGAACAGGCCGGAGAAGGCCGGGACGAAGTAGACGCCGCCGTTGTCCTCGACCTGGCGGGCGAGTGACTCGCTCTGGGAGGCGCCGGAGATGATGCCGAGCTGGTCGCGCAGCCACTGGACGGCCGATCCGGTGACCGCGATGGAGCCCTCCAGGGCGTAGACCGGCTTGTCGTCGCCGAACTGGTAGCCCACGGTGGTGAGCAGGCCGTGCTTGGAGCGGACCAGTTCGGTGCCGGTGTTGAGCAGCAGGAAGTTGCCGGTGCCGTAGGTGTTCTTGGCCTCGCCGGGGGAGAAGCAGACCTGGCCGACGGTGGCGGCCTGCTGGTCGCCGAGGTCACCGGTCAGGGCGACCTCTCCGCCGAGCGGGCCGTCGGCGCGGGTCACCCCGTAGGAGGCGGGGTTGGAGGAGGGGCGGATCTGCGGCAGCATGGCCCGGGGGATGCCGAAGAACGACAGCAGTTCGTCGTCCCAGTCGAGGGTCTCCAGGTTCATGAGCATGGTGCGGCTGGCGTTGGTGGGGTCGGTGACGTGGACGCCGCCGTCGGTGCCGCCGGTGAGGTTCCACAGCAGCCAGGTGTCGGTGTTGCCGAAGATCGCCTCCCCGGCCTCGGCGGCCTCGCGGACGC